>NZ_JAIVKY010000006.1 GCF_020524325.1 Sutcliffiella horikoshii | reverse complement strand
AACTAGCTCCTTCCGTAATGTAGCTCTGATTTGGTTTGTTTTTTTCAGTAAACATTCTAACCAAATTAACCTACGATTTTACGAGTAAGGAGCTAGTTTCGTTCATGATAACTCGGCTTGCGCCTGTGGGGTCTCACCTGTCCCTTCCTCCCGCGGGCGTCTACGCGCCTTCCACTCCAATCAACAAAGTGATCTCATTTGTTGAGAGGTTTAGAAAAAAGCATTTTATAAGAGTTAACTGATGAAGTATTAACATTTAGCTCCAATAATTTCTAGCTGTAGATTGGAGCAAATGGCAAAGACTCCAGCGGGGGAGTAACGGTAGATTGAGACCCCGCAACGAAGTGAGGAGGCTCAAGCACCGTCCCGCGGAAAGCGAAGCCATTTGCGGAAATCAACAGCGGTGTACAACCAATAACTAAAATAAAAATGAAGACTCAGCCCATTTTATGAAAGTAATAACCCATATGTTACACTTAAGACATGACATCCATTGCGAAATGGTATAGATATTGACTTTAACATGTTAAAATGAAGAGGAATCAAATCAAAAAGGGAGTTACATTTAGTGATACATAAAGTAGAAGAATACGTAGAGAGTATTTTCAACAACGACAGTACAGGACATGACTGGTTTCATATCCAAAGAGTCAGAAGACTTGCCTTACATATTGGCCAAGAAGAAAAAGCCAACCTTTTAATGGTGGAAATTATAGCACTTTTGCATGATGTACTAGATGACAAAATAACTGCAAACAAGGACAAGGCCAAAGAAGAAATAGCCGCACTCTTGTCTGAACTGCCATTAACCAAATTACATATAGATGAAATTCTTTATACAATAGAAAACATTGGATTCAAAGGTGGCAATGGGATAGTCCTAGAATCGCTTGAGGGGAAAATTGTCCAAGATGCGGACAGACTGGATGCATTAGGTGCTATCGGGGCTGCTCGTACTTTCATGTACTCAGGAGCAAAAGGACAGGCGATGTATGATCCACGAATAGAGGCCAGAACAAATATGACCTATGAGCAGTATCGTGGTGAAAAATCTACCGCTATTAATCACTTCCATGAAAAGTTGTTTCTATTAAAAGATACACTTCAAACGGAAGAAGCGAAAAAGATAGCGTTAGAACGTCATGAATTCATGACGAAATTTGTAGATCAATTTATGAAAGAATGGAATGAGATATAACAAGATGAAAATGTTGATTGGGGAAGATTTATCAAAAACATATGTGGAAAAAGTCCTGCTCGGTAATGCTTCTTTCAGTATACAAGAAAAAGAAAGAGTCGGTCTTATAGGTGTAAATGGTACCGGGAAATCAACCTTATTAAAGATCATTGCTGGACAAGAAACACCTGATGCAGGAACCATCACTACTTCTAATGACTATACAATTGGATTTCTGTCTCAACAGCCCGAATTGAATGAGTCTTTTTCCGTGATGGAACAAATTTTTAGCAAAGAGTCTAATACAAACAATGTTATTAGACAATATGAAAAGTGCTTATTGCAAATCCAAGCTGACCCTCTAAATGAAACACTTCAGGATCAACTTGCTAAACTGCAATCACAAATGGACCAACTTCAAGCATGGGATGCAAGCTCAAATGCTAAGGCCATACTCAATAAACTTGGCATTACGGATCCCAACCAACAAATATCTAACCTCTCGGGCGGTCAGAAAAAACGTGTCGCCTTATCTCAAACATTAGTGGAAGCAGCTGATCTACTTATTTTAGATGAGCCTACCAACCATCTTGATTTTGAGGCTATTGAATGGCTCGAAGACTATCTTGGTAAATACCAAGGAGCGGTACTACTTGTAACGCATGACCGCTATTTTCTTGATAAGGTAACAAATAAAATATTTGAATTGCATAACGGATCCATTTATACTTATTCGGGAAATTATGGAGATTACTTGGAAGCAAAAGCAATCAGGCAGGAAGAAGAGCTAAAAGTGGAAGCAAAACAGAAAAGCCTTTACCGTCAAGAGTTAGAATGGATGCGAAAAGGAGCTAAAGCCAGAACAACAAAACAAAAAGCAAGAATTAAGCGTTTTGAGGATTTGGATGAGAAAGTTTCCTCTTCAACGTCTGCAGGTGAATTAGAACTTCTAACTGGCTCTGCGAGACTTGGAAAAAAAGTCATGGAAATAGAAGATGTTTCACTTCAATTTGGAAGCAAGGTAATTTTAAAAAATGTTAGCTTATTGATTAAGCAGAAAGATAGAGTGGGGATTGTCGGACCAAATGGAGTTGGGAAGTCTACTCTCTTAAATATCTTTGCTCAAAAAATTTCACCTGACCAAGGGAAAGTGGATGTAGGATTGACGGTTAAACTTGGTTACTACACCCAAGAGCAGCAGGAAATGAATCTTGACCAAAGAATGATAGAATATATTAAAGAGGAAGCTGAAGTAATTAAAGGCGAAGACGGGCAACACATCAGTGCTTCACAGTTACTCGAGCGCTTTCTTTTTCCTCCGCATTCCCACGGTACTCCGATACGCAAGCTTTCAGGGGGAGAAAGAAAAAGGTTATACTTATTAAGAATACTCATGTCCCAGCCAAATGTATTGCTCCTTGATGAACCGACAAATGATTTGGATACGGAGACATTGACCATTTTAGAAGGATATTTGGAAGAATTCCCTGGTGTTGTAATAACAGTTTCCCATGATCGATATTTTTTAGATAAAGTCGTAGATGAACTGTTTATCCTTGAAGGTGACGGAAATGTAAAAAGGATTTTTGGCGAATACTCAGACTATGTTCAAGATCAACAACTAAAGCGTAAAGAGCAAAAACAGATAGAGCAAGCAAGAAAAGAAACACAGACTGCATCACGACAAAAGCATAAAACCTTGAAATTGACTTACCAGGAGCAAAAAGACTGGGAGACGATAGAAGAACGAATTATGGAGCTTGAGGAAAAGCTTGAAACCATCGAGACAAAGATTGCAAATGCAGGAAGCGACTATGAAAAGGTCAGCAAGTGGCTTTCAGAACAAGACCAAAACAACCAATTGTTGGAAGAGGCAATGAACAGATGGGAAGAACTATCTGAAAAAGTAGAAAAAATTAAAGAGCAATCATAAGTAATGAAGGGGTGTTTTTTCTTGAATATACAATCTATTGAACCAACTCCAAGTCCTAATACCATGAAAGTTATACTTAGTGAGGAATTGCCGGCAGGTTCAAGAAACAATTATACAAAGGACAACAGCGATCAGGCACCTGAAATCATCCAGGACATACTGGGAATAGAAGGTGTAAAAGGGGTTTATCACGTAGCGGATTTCCTGGCCGTAGAAAGAAATGCCCGCTTTGATTGGAAAGGTATTCTTTCAGAAGTAAGGGCTGCTTTTGGAGAAACGGAAGAAAATCAAGACACAGAAGATCAAAGGTCACTAGAAGGTTTTGGAGAAGTGAAAGTCTTTGTTCAAATGTTCCAAGGAATTCCTATGCAAGTGAAACTAACGGACGGCGATCAGGAAAAGCGTGTTGGGTTACCCGAAAGGTTCATGAAAGCAATTCTTTCCGTACAAGAAAAGCAAGATAATGTGGTGCTTGAACGTGAATGGAAGGAACATGGTGTCCGCTATGGTGATTTGGAGGCTGTTGGGGTAGAGATAGTGGAAGAGCTTTCTGCCACATTTACAGACGAACGTTTAGAAAAAATGTTAAATCAAGAAGATAATAAGGATAAATCGAATACAATAAAATCGAAAGAACGTTATAAAGTGACAGCTGATATGCTAGATGACCCTGATTGGTCTAAACGCTTTGCTGCTCTTGATCAAATGGATCCAAAGCCAGAGGATATTCCTGTTCTGGCTAAGGCATTAGAAGATGAAAAAGGATCTATACGCAGGTTGGCAACGGTTTATTTTGGAATGCTTGAAGAATCAGACATTTTACCATACTTGTCCAAAGCATTGAAAGATAAATCTGTTACAGTTAGAAGAACAGCTGGAGACTGTATGTCAGACCTTGGTGATAAAGCAGCGATGCCAGCTATGATAGAAGCATTGAAAGATAAAAACAAATTAGTTCGTTGGAGAGCTGCCATGTTCCTATACGAAGTTGGTGACGAATCTGCGCTTCCTGCACTCCGAGAAGCAGATAACGACCCAGAATTTGAAGTAAGCATGCAAGTAAAAATGGCCATCCAACGCATAGAAGGCGGAGAAGAAGCAAAAGGCTCTGTCTGGAAACAAATGACCGAAAGAAATAACTAAGTAATTTTTGTACCATAGCGGTTGATTGGAGCAAAAGGTGAAGACTCCTGAGGGAGATAGCGCTAGGTGGAGACCCCGCAACGAAGTGAGGAGGCTCCACCAGCGCCCCTAGGAAAGCGAAGCCATTTGCGGAAATCAACTGCGGTGTACGAGTCATAAAAGGAGGAAATTAACATGTCGATGGCATATGAAGAATATATGAAACAAATAGTAAAACCGATGAGAGATGAACTAACAAGAGCAGGATTTCAAGAACTAACAACAAGCGATGAAGTCGAGGAATACTTCAATAAGGTAGAAGGAACAACACTAGTAGTAGTGAACTCCGTTTGCGGTTGTGCAGCAGGATTGGCGCGCCCAGCAGCGACTCAAAGCATTATCCAAGCCGACAAAACACCAGATCATCTTGTAACGGTTTTCGCTGGCCAAGATAAAGAAGCTACTTCTAAGATGAGGGAAATATTCGGTGATATCCCGCCATCTTCCCCTTCCATGGCGCTATTAAAAGGGAACGAAGTCGTACACTTCATCCATCGCCATGATATTGAATCCAACACAATGGAAAACATCATGACCAACCTTCAAGGAGCTTTTCATCAATACTGTTAATTGGCAAGGATGTGTGTAGGTATGAAACTACGCACATCCTTTTATAAAGGAGAAAATTATGATTGTAACCACCGCGGGGAGAACTAATGAAGAAATGATTCAAACTGCAAAGCAAATTGCACAAGACCTTGGGTGTATGTACATACAAAGAAATAAAAAATCAATTCTTTCTTTATCAAAAGAATATAATCAAGATGTCTTAGTAATAGGGAAAGACCGTTATGAATGGTATGGGGAGAATGCTACAGAACCTGTTTTCTTTCATCCAAATACCGCCGGCTTTCGAGTTAAAAGATGGCTGCAAGGAGAAACAGAGCCATTTTTAGAAGCAACAGCTTTAGTAGAAGGAATGAGTTTTCTTGATTGCACACTTGGGCTCGCATCTGACAGTATCATGGCAAGCTTGGCAACAGGGGAAAAGGGAAAAGTTTGGGGCATTGAGGGAAATGAGGTTCTAGCTTATCTTGTGAAAAAAGGGCTCTCAGCATGGGAATCAGAAAATAGTATGGTAAACGACGCAATGAGACGCATCGAAGTATTACAGGCCATGCATCAAGATTTTCTATCAGCCCTGCAAGATGATAGCTTTGATGTTGTGTACTTTGACCCTATGTTTGATATAGAGATTCAAGAATCTAATGGGATAGCTCCCCTTAGAAACATAGCAGTAAAAGAAGCATTTAATAAACAGACACTTGTAGAAGCGATGAGGGTTGCCAAAAAGAGAGTTGTATTAAAAGATCACTGGCAAAGCGAAAAGTTTGCTCAATATGGATTTACCGTCATGAAACGAAAAACAGCAAAGTTCCATTTTGGCTATATAGAATGTTAGTTAGTTATTATATAAAAAAACTCGTGTTGAGCATAATCTCAACACGAGTTTTTATTTTCATCACATCAGTCAGCAAAACATAAATAAATTAATGCACCTAAAGTAACAAAGCTTGATACCAAAATCGCAATATCTGCCATGATATTAACCTCCAATATGTACTATTCATTAATATTAACAAAAAAACACAAATAAATGAATCATTTTGTAAATCATTTTTACTAATTTCAAGCGATTATTACTGATTCCGTAACAAACAACAACTGGATGAAAGACGTGCAAGGTGCGAAATGAAAAGTTAACATATAATTGATAAAATTTTCTTACTTTTGTGATATACTAGTTTTACATAATAATAGAGAAAATAATAGAATGGGGTTTAACAGATGGAAAGGAAGACTGTCATGCCGAAATGGCTCAAGAAATCGTTAGTCGTATTAATTACAGCGCTCACGTTCGGTACAGTATCACCACCTGCCTATTTGACGATAGACGATCAAAAGGATGATTCGTCGTTTGGCGATGTAACAAACAAAGATTTTTCAAATGAATTTATAGAACCCTTTGAACAAGGGATGTCCAAGGATTCATTCCTGTCTTTAGCAACCGAACAGGCTGAACTACAAAGCTTTGCAAAATTCGGCTCAAGAATTGGACCTAAAATACAAGATGAATTTAAAGATGTTATTTTCCCGAAAATGGAACAAGTGTTGCAAGATCTTGCAGAAGAGCATCCTGAAGAGGAACTCAGTAATTTAACTATTTCTGAAAACCCGACAGGCGGAGATAGCGAAAAGATCTTTCACATTTATCATGCAATAACAGGAAAAGACCTCATTCGTTTTCATGTAAGGAAGGATCGTCCGCCACTTGATGGGTATTATTTTAACTTTCATTATCATACCTATCATGATGATTTTAATGGGCACCATGCTTTAGGATCTATTTTCTGGGCGAAGAACACACCACCTAAATGGTTGAGCTAAAGAGAAAGAGGGGGGCCAAATGAGAAAATACACGTTAAAAGAGATGAGAGAAACAACAAAAAAGATGTTAGAAGACAGAGGCGTCACTATACAGGATATCGCCGAAATCGTTCTTCTTCTTCAAAAAAAGTATATAAGTAATGTCACTCTCGAAGATTGTGTACATAACGTCGAGAAGGTCTTGGAGAAAAGGGAAATAGTTCATGCAGTTTTAACAGGGCTGTCTCTTGATATTCTAGCAGAAAAAAAACTGCTTCCAGATCCTCTTCAATATCTGGTTGAAACAGACGAACCCTTATATGGGATAGACGAAATCATCCCTTTATCGATTGTAAACGTGTATGGTTCCATTGGATTGACAAACTTTGGCTTTCTCGATAAAGAGAAATTTGGAATCATCAAGAGATTGGACGAACACGAAGGGGAAGAAGTTCATACCTTTATGGATGACATAGTTTGTGCTCTTGCAGCAGCGGCAGCAAGTCGGATTGCCCACAGATCCAGAGACATTGAAGAAGCTGAATTAAGCGAAGAAGAAGTAATCGTATAAGCGAACTCGTGAAAAGAGTGGTTCTGTTACAGAATTGCTCTTTTTTCTTGTTGTTTAAGAAATTATTAAATAATTGTAGGGTAGATAGTCTCCATGAAGTCTTCATCATCGTAATTAAGACCTCAGTGACGGTGAATAAGGAGTACAAAAGTCTTCATCGCTGTTATGAAGACTCGGGTGACGGTAAAAAAGGAGAAGAGAAGTCTTCATCACCGTTATGAAGACCTGAGTGACGAGAAAAAAGGAGAAGAGAAGTCCTCATCGCGGGTATGAAGACCTGAGTGACGAGAAAGAAGGAGAAGAGAAGTCCTCATCGCCATGATGAAGACTTTACCCGAAGATAAGTGCTTTTTTGTTAAGTAAGATGGAAAAAATTAATCACACATATTAAGAAGAGATTACAAAAATGTCATTCCAATTAAAGCCTCAGATGTTATAATACTAGTATAATAGAATTGAATTTTCTGATAAATTAACACTCAACAAGAACAGGACAACTAGTGAAGGTGAACAAAGATGAAGAAACGTTTATTTGCTATAGTACTATTGATTACCATAACAATAATCCCAATATATTGGAAAGCCTATGCCAGCTTGGACGCTATCTCGCTTCAACAGTATAGATCTTCTGAAATGGATACCCACCTTAGTGATATAACTAACCGAGAATCTTTAAATCAACTTATCTATCTTCCTCCAGGTAATTTTTCTGAAGAAGAAGCGGCAATTATGATCCATCATATTTCCCATATACCGTCCCACATACTAGAAGTATTGGTGCAACAAAATGTTCATTTGTATCTTTTTAATGGGAAACTTACCGAGGTGGAAGGATTTGAACATTTGCATGGGCTAAAGCCTAGGGGATATAGTGAAAAGGGCTCTAACTGGGAAGATGTTCCAGGAATTGGAGGTTCTAAGCTTGTACTGGCGAAAATCGGTCACAGCAAAAACGGGATGGGGCATGGTTCTGTAAATTTAGAACTTCATGAACTTGCACATTCTATTGACCATTATGTCTTAGGTAATGTTCGTTATAACGAGACTTTTATTAAAGCTTGGAAAAGTGAGGTTTCTTCCTTATTTCCAAATAGAAACTATTTTCACACATTCCCAGAAGAATATTTCGCAGAGACGTTTGCCATGTACTATTTAAATGATGTGTCTAGATTCGAATTGGCTAAACGAGCACCACACACATTTTTATTTTTTCAAAACATGGAAAAACTTCCGGTAACCAGAAACCTTATATCCAACACTTATTAGAAAAGCATTCCTAGGAATGTTTTTTCTTTTTGCCTTAGTAGTAAATTCGTATTTTATGATAGAATGTACTAAGAATAAAGACAGTCCAAGAGGTGAAGAGAGAATGAAACAATATCTGGATTTATGCAAACATATATTACATAACGGCACTGAGAAAGAAGACCGGACAGGCACGGGAACAATTAGCACTTTTGGCTATCAAATGAGATTTGATCTCCAAGAAGGGTTTCCATTGGTAACAACCAAAAAACTACACTTGAAATCAATTATTCATGAATTACTGTGGTTCTTAAAAGGAGATACAAATATAAAATATTTGCAAGAAAATGGCGTAAGAATCTGGAATGAATGGGCAGATGAAAACGGAGACCTAGGCCCGGTATATGGATATCAATGGAGGTCATGGCCAACACCAGATGGAGAGAGCATCGATCAAATAGCCAACCTGATTGAACAAATTAAACATAACCCAGATTCAAGAAGACTGATCGTCTCTGCTTGGAATGTGGCGAATGTCGACTCTATGGCATTACCGCCTTGTCACACCATGTTTCAATTTTACGTAGCTAACGGTAAATTATCTTGTCAATTATATCAAAGGTCGGCAGATGTATTCCTAGGCGTTCCTTTTAATATTGCTTCCTATGCGTTACTCACCATGATGGTCGCGCAAGTATGTGACTTAGAGCCAGGTGAATTCATTCATACTCTAGGTGATGCACATATTTATTCCAACCATATTGAACAAGTTAATTTACAATTAGAGCGTGAACCAAAAAAACTACCGAAAATGAAATTAAACAAAGAAGTAACATCTATTTTTGATTTCAAATATGAAGATTTTACACTTGTGGATTATGAAGCACACCCTCATATTAAAGGGGTCGTCAGTGTATGATATCCATTATTGTAGCTACAGATAGAAACAATTTAATAGGTAAAGACAATGATCTTCCATGGAGAATTCCAGCAGATTTAGCTTACTTTAAAAAGATCACCATGGGCAGCACCATTGTGATGGGGAGGAAGACGTATGAGTCCATCGGAAAACCATTGCCAAATAGAAGGAATATCATTTTATCCAGGCAAGAGTTTCATGCAGATGGTTGTGAAACGTTTCATTCTTTAGAGGAAGTTCAGCGTTTGAATAAAGACGATGAAGAGCTCTTTATTATAGGCGGAGCGCATATTTTTAAGGAAGCACTCCCTATCGCAGACTTATTATATTTAACATATATAGATGAAGAATTTGAAGGAGACACGTATTTTCCAGAAGTAAATGAGCATGATTGGGAATTGATCTCTACCGAAAAAGGTATAAAGGATAAAAAAAATCCTTATGATTATTACTTTAAAAAGTATAAGAGAATAGGTTAATCAGACAAATAGATGTGGTTTTAGGGAGAGAAGGAAATGTTACGTACGATATGGTGGTTTGCTTATTTTTTCGGCTATTTAATTTACAGTTTGCCGACAATTAAAAAAGTCCAAAAAATAGACACTCCGATGACAGTGGAAGAAAAAGATATTCTAATGCATCAAAAGCCCAAACACTGGGCAAAGACTTTGGTGAAACTTACTGGTTCAAAAGTAGAGGTTATTGGCCAAGAGAAAATTCCTCAGGGGCCTGTACTTTTTGTCAGTAACCATCAAGGAAACTTTGATGTGCCCATTTTAATTGGCTTTTTAGAAAAGCCACTTGGTTTCATTTCCAAGGTGGAAGTAAAAAAGATTCCGCTCATACCAAGATGGATGGAAGCAATGAACTGTGTGTTCATCGATCGTAAGGATAGAAGAAAAGCAGTCCAGTCTATAAAAGATGGAATTGCGACTTTGAAAAAGGGACATTCATTGGTCATTTTTCCTGAAGGAACGAGAAGCAAAGGGGACGAAATGGGGGAATTCAAAAAAGGTGGTTTACGTCTGGCAACAGACAGCAAAGTACCCGTTGTTCCTATCACGATTTCAGGATCCTATAAAATAATGGAAGAAAGCAAATTCGGTTTCCGACCTGCTAAAGTCAAAGTAACGGTACACGATCCTATTTATCTGCCACAAGACGAAAAAGTCGACGGCAATCAGTTAGGCATAGAAATTCAAGAGAAAATCAAACAGGGATGACAATTAACTGAAGCCACTACAAAAGTAGTGGTTTTTCTTGTAAAATGAAAACACCAATTTAAAGGAAGTGTTCGAATAATGTGTGGCAGATTTTCCTTAACAACAGAACTACATAAATTAGAAGAACGCTTTTTTCTTGAAAATGCAAACAACCTTGCATATCAAATAAGCTACAATATTGCTCCAGGTCAGCCCATATTGGCTATAGTACAAGGGGAATTCAAAAACAGAGCAGGCTATCTTCACTGGGGGTTGGTGCCGAGTTTTGCTAAAGACAAAAAAATTGGGTACAAAATGATTAATGCCCGTGCAGAAACACTACATGAAAAAGTAAGTTTTAAAAAGTTGTTAGATAGAAAAAGATGTATCATACCAGCAGATGGGTTCTATGAATGGAAAAAGCACAACGGTGAAAAGAAACCCATAAGGTTCACACAAACTAATGATCAGCCTTTCGCATTTGCTGGACTATGGGACCGATGGGTTACTAAGGATGAAGAAATCGTGAGCTGTACATTAGTAACCACAAAGCCAAATAAACTTGTCGAAGGTGTCCATGATAGAATGCCTGTGATATTAAAAGAAGAACATGAAAAAATTTGGCTTTCTAGGCAAGAGCTCACTAGGAGTGAGATAAGCGCTATGTTGCAACCATTTGAGGTCGATCATATGCGAGCTTATGAAGTTTCCACTGTTGTTAACTCTCCAAAAAACAATGGGCCTGAATGTGTAGTGCCTATCTAAATTTGTTCTATTTTGTCTAATGAAAGTTGAGACTTATTTCAATATTTAGGGTATAATAATCATAAACGGGTGAAAAAAGAGGATTGATATTTTGCTATGGAAAAGCCTAGAGTTCACGATTAATGAGGGACAGAAGGTAAAAGTCATTGAAATTCCAGTATTGGAGGACGATAGCACATATCATTTTATGGTTCGAGTCAGATTGGAAAGATTTATAAAAACAATCCTTTCTGAAAAGGAACCAAAGGAAATTTATTCCTTCAAGGATTACTTACGAACAGTGTTGAAATGGCCTGATTATTGTAAAGTTGTCAAAACAGATATATTAAAAAATAATGCTTAAACATACGTTAATATGATAATATTAATACAGGGCCAACACCCTGTATTTTTTTTGTTTAAGTTTGAACAAGCCCTGTGGGAAGGTATAATAGTAAAAAGGATATAATTGGGGAAGTGAATTTAATGACAAATGTAAAGATAGTGACAGATTCGACCGTTGATATTGATCAGTCCATCATTGAAGAACTAAACATAGAAATTGTTCCGTTATCCATTACGATTGACGGGGAATCATACATAGACCGATTTGGAATTAAACCTGATGAATTTATGGATAAAATGAAACATTCTACTGAACTTCCGAAAAGTTCCCAACCAGCTGTGGGTACTTTTGTAGATGTGTACAACCGGTTAGGGGAAGATGGAAGCAAAATTCTATCCATTCATATGACAGGAGGCATGAGTGGGACTGTTGGTTCAGCTGAAAGTGCTGCTGGTATTAGCGAAAGTGATGTTACAGTAGTGGATTCAAGATTCATTTCTTTTGCCTTATCTTTCCAGGTGGTGGCTGCAGCAAAAATGGCCAAAGAAGGTAAGGACCTGCAGGAAATTATGAACAAGCTAGATGAGGTTCGGTCCAATACAGATCTATTCATAATGGTAGATACATTAGACAATTTAGTGAAGGGTGGCCGAATAGGAAGAGGTAAAGCACTGATTGGTTCATTGTTGAATATCAAACCAATCGCTTCCTTGGCAGACGGGGTCTACACGCCGGTTACGAAAGTAAGAAGCCAGTCACAAGTAATTAAGTTTTTCACCAAGCAATTCAAGGAAGATATTGCAGGTAAAGTGGTAAAAGGTGTAGGAATTGCTCATGCCGGATCATTAAAACAAGCACAAGCTTTAAAAGAGGCTCTTTATGAAGCTTCAGGGTTTGAAAATATCCAAATAGCTTATACTACCCCTGTAATTTCGACACATACAGGGCCAGGTGCTATGGCTTTAATGTATTATGCTGAATAGAAAAAAAGGTTACGGAAATGTCGACATTTCCGTAACCTTTTTATATTATCCGTTCTCTGGTTCTGGTGTTGGAGTAGGTGTTGAAAAACCTTCTTTATAGGCCTCGTCAATCATATCCCTAATTTCTTTAACACTCTTTCCTTTGCTATACTCCATTACGGAAGTAGCAGCAATCTCTAAGCATACTCCGCATCTTGTACCATGGTCATCCCATGTAAGTGAACCATTTTCATTATTTTCATACACAAAGCAATTATAACTGCTTTTATGTCCTGCAGAAGTGCCACACCCACAATAACACGGAATATATTCAAGTAATTCCTTATGCTGTGCTGCAGCAGAATAGATAAGTTGCATATCTTCAGGCTTGTCCTTCAGAAAAGAAGGCAGAACTTCCACAGAAGCTGTTTCTTCCCTTAAATCTCCTTGGAAAAATGATGGTTTTTCATTATGATGATGTTGTTCTTCACTATGTTGTGCAGCGTTATTTTGTGTTTCTGTATTGGAACAACCTACGGAAAAAACCAACATACAAGAAACAGTAAATGCCAATTTTTTCATAAAATACACCTCGTTCACATAAACTGTACTACTATACTATATCATAGTGGAGTACAGAAAAATCTAACACAATTGTGAACGAGGGTGAACAGATTTTTTGGGAAAATCCATTATAATAATATTTTTACCAGAATAATAGACCGCCTAAAACGACACCTGTTACGAATGCAAGAGGAACTGCTACCGGATTGTATCCATATCCTCCGTAATATCCACCCCATAATCCCATGCCATATCCATTGAATCTATTTCCGCCCGTTGGTTGAATGTATACATGGCTTGGAGATACTCTTACGATTCGTCCACGATGTGATGAACCGTCACGACATCTTACAGTGACCATTTGTCCTTGGTAACGACGACACTGATTGTAAAATTGAGACATATTTTCTTCCTCCTATCCTAATTAATCACTAGTAGACTATTCGTTCCTAGTCCCTTGTGCCTGTATGTTTGTCTTGGTTTGTCTTAATTCTGGAAAAATATTAGTTTTTCCCTACATATAGGAGGGATACTCTTGAAAAAAAAAGTATTATTGTTTGCCGACTTTGGGATTGATGATATAATGGCGATCATTTATGCCTATTATGAAAAACATGTGGAGATTGTGGGAGTTGTAGCTGAATATGGAAATGTAGACAAAAGTACAGCTATCCGTAATGCTAGATATTTACAAAGGAATACTGGAAGATATGATATCCCCCTTATCGGAGGGGCTGAAAGATCCATGACAGGCGAACCGCCAATATATTACCCTGAAGTTCATGGTCCCGAAGGATTTGGTGGCTATGTTTTACCTGAGGATTTTGAGTCCGAAGACAATATTTTTGAAAACTTTCACCAGATTTATGATATTATCGAAAAATATGATGGTGAACTAACAATGGTCTGTGTGGGGAGACTTACGTCCTTAGCTACTTCCTTTATCCTTTATCCTGAAACAGTGGCAAAAGTAAGTGAGATATATGTGATGGGAGGAGCATTTAATTTTCCCGGGAATGTCACTCCTGTAGCGGAAGCAAATATATTTGGTGACCCATATGCAGCCAACATTGTCATCAATTATGCTAAGAATTTGACCATTTTCCCCCTCAACGTCACTCAAAAAGCTATTTTGACATCAGAAATGGTGAATGAAATCAATCGAATAAATAAGAGTAAAAACAATCAACTTGGATTAATTATAAAACCGATGATGGACTACTATTGGCAATTCTATAAATCACAGATACCCGCTATCCCTGGAGCTCCATTACATGATGTTGTCACATTATGGGGGGTTTTTAATGAAAACGAAATTATGTATGAGATTAAACCGGTCAAGGTTGTGACATCTAAAGGGGCAGCATTTGGGCAAACAATTGGTGATCTTCGTGATTTCGTTCAATTGGCTGAATATCCCGTTCATCGAATTGCGATGGAATTTAATTATAATGCATTTATTAAGCGAGTCGTCGAAGTATTGACATTAGAAATAAACAACCACGAAATCACGTAAGCCTTCCGTTATAGGTCAGGCTTATTTTTTATGTCCATACAATTTCATAAAATCTTTTATTTTGGTAAGCATACAATTATATGGGAGTAAAATGGAAGGGCGGTTAAAATGGAAAGAAAAAATCTGGCAACATATGATATATGTGAACTTCAAGAACACTTTAAAAAGACCTTTCATGATAGTCCAGATTTGTATTTCTATGAGATGAAAAGAAATGATTCTTCTATACTTTTTGTTTATTTGAAAAACCTTGTTGATTTTAATGTGCTAAATCAAACAATATTACCAACCATAATAGATAAAACTGAGGACTGCAATGTGAATTTTGATGAATTGATTTCTCAATTACCAACTACACTATCCTCGTTGACAGGTAAATTAGATGAAGTGACCATAAAATTGTTAGAGGGTTATGTTTTTTTATTCTATCCTATGGCTGATAGAGGTTTATTAATAAACATAGGGAAAAAAGTGGAACGAAGCTTAGAAAAAGCGGAAACTGAATCATTGGTTTTCGGCCCGAAAATTTCCTTTACCGAATCTCTTAGTACAAATATAAGTATTATTAGGCAAAATATAGTTTCGGAAGACCTTTGTACCGAAAAAATGTCGGTGGGGAAAAAGAACGAAACAGAAATAAGATTAGTTTACTTAAAGGGGATGGCAGATGAGGAAATAGTTCAATCGATTAGGGACAAAGTAAATTCATTACAAGTGGATGATATCCTAGATACCTCAGTGCTTGCTCAATTAATTGAAGACAACAGCTACTCCATTTTCCCACAATATGTTCAAACAGAATTGCCAGATAGGGTGACTTACAGTGTGGAAAGAGGAATGGTGGCAATTTTTGTAGACAGAAGTCCTATGGTTTTGCTTGGACCTGCTTCACTTTTTAATTTCTTTGAATCAACAGAAGATGTTTATATGCGTTGGAATATGGGAAGTTTTATTAGATTTTTACGTTATTTAACTATGTTTCTTTCTGTTCTTTTGACTCCAGCATATGTTGCTATCATAACGTATCATTATGAAATGATTCCTTCTACTTTATTGGTCTCACTTGGGGAATCAAGATCAAAAGTACCCTTCACTCCTATTTTTGAAGCTTTATTATTGGAAGTTATGATTGAATTACTTAGAGAAGCAGGTGCAAGACTGCCAACTAAAGTGGGACAAACAATGGGTATTGTAGGAGGGATTGTGTTAGGACAGGCAGCAGTAGAAGCAGGATTCACGAGCAACATACTCATCATTGTCGTAGCATTGAGTGCTCTTGGCTCCTTTACAGCTCCAAGTTATTTAATGGGAACTGCCGTTAGGGTAATAAGGTTTCCAATCTTGATACTAGCGGGAATATGGGGAGGAATTGGTATAAGTTTTGGTTTGTGCTTTTTATTAATTCACTTAATTCGTTTGACAAGCATTGGAGTACCGTATCTTAAACCGATATATCCCTTTAATAAAGAGCATGCAATTAATACTGTTTTTCGTATGCCCATCCATTTGATCAGAAATAATCCGGATAAGAGAGGATTTTTTTCCATTCGTCATCATAAATCTCAAGACATAGATGAATAAGGTGAAGAAATGAAAAGTACTGTGAAGAAAAATTCTGTTGTATTGTCTGCATACTTGGTGTTCTTTATTGTTCATACAAGTCAAAATGGCGTAGGGATTGCTGGTGTACAACGAATAATCTTTCTTGAGGCTGGTCAGGATGCCTGGATTTCTATCATTATAAGCTATTTGGGAATGGCTGTTGTAGTCTATGCAATGTGTTATATTCTCAAGTCATTTGAAACGAAGGATTTATTTCAAATTCATCAGCTGCTTTTTGGAAAGTGGGTTGGGAATGGTTTAAATTTTATAATGGTTCTCTATTTATTAGCTGGCCTTATGTCCATTCTCTTAGGTTATACGGAAATTGTCCAAGCTTGGATTTTTCCAGATTTAAAGACATGGGCGATTGTTTTACTGTTACTATTAATATCCATATATGGCGTATATGGAGGGATAAAAACAATCGTTGGGGTCAGTTTTTTAGGGTTCTTTTTAACAATTTGGCTTATTTTTATGCTTGTAGTTCCTTTGAGATATATGGAATGGACAAATTTTTTACCGTTTATGGAAGCATCTCCAAAAGAAATGCTGATGGGGGCGTACAAGACATCTTTCACGGTTTTAGGGTTGGAGATTTTGTTGTTCGTTTATCCGTATATTCGTGATAAGGAAAGAGTGCATAGATACGCACAATTAGGAGTGTTCTTTACATTTTTGTTGATTTTTTCAGTAACTTTTGTAGCGCTTGGTTATTATAGTGGTGAACAACTTGAAAAAACAATTTGGGCAACATTATCGATGTTTAAGATCGTCCAATTTCCGAATCTAGAGAGATTTGAATTTCTTGCTGTATCCTTATGGCTTGTTATCATTCTTCCTAATACTCTTTTTATGCTGTGGGCAGCTTCAAAAGGATTGAAGAGATTATTTAATGGAAGACAAAAAAGCTACGTTATTATATGTAGTGTATTTGTCTTTATCTGTTCTTGCTTTTTTCAAAAACGCATCCAAATCAATGAGTTTGTTGATATTGTAGGGTTGTTTGGTTTTTATACTATCTTCCTATATCCCCTTGCACTTGCTATTGTAGTATTCTTCCGGAACAAAATGAAAGGCAGGGGTCAACAAATATGAACATGCGAATATGGATTTGTTTATTTATCATCTTAAGTGGCTGTGTCGCTCAAAAACCACTTGAAGAACTCGGTTTAGTGACTGCCGTTGGATATGATTATGAAGGTGGGATGTTGAAAGGGTCTATCATCTATTATGAATTCGATCCTTTGCACCCAAATAATACGAAAATGGTTACCTCTTTAGCGCATACAAGCAAAGGAGTCCGTCAAAAGGAGAATCTTGCTTCGAGTAGAAGATTAGTATCCGGACAACTGAGAGTAGCAATATATGGAGAAGAGTTAGCAAAGGGTGGAATAATTTCCATTATTGATACCTTATCCAGAGATGCGGAAGTAGGAACCATGTCCTATCTTGCAGTAAGCAGACCACAAGCACATGAGTTACTGCAACTCTCTCAGGAATCAGAAGATGTAACAAATGCGGGGACTTTCCTTTATGATTTGATTACCCAAAACGTAGAAGGGGATTCGCTGCTTTCACCGACCTTGCATGAATTTATGCAGAGCTATTACAGTGAGGGACGTGATCCAATTTTACCTTTAGTAAACTTTAAAGAAGATACCATTGTTATAGAAGGAGTATCCTTATTTCAAGAAGATAAAGTTGTCGGTGAATTAGTAAGTAAAGACTTTTTCTTTGTAAAGCTGCTGCTTGACCCATTTGAAGCGGGCAGTACGGAGATCACCCTGCCTAAAGAACAATTACAAGAATATATTCTTACTAGCAACAATAAACAAGCGGAAAGTGTATTTGTTTCCCTAGATCACCTCCGAAGTACTACTGATATTACTTTAGAGGACAAAGACATACCGTCATACTCAATTGAAGTCGATGTGAAAACACGCATGCAAGAGATATCAGAAAACTATGATCTTGGTAATCCTGAAGCCATTAAAAGAATAGAAAAAGTTATTGGACAGGACATGGAAAAACAATTAATGGAGGTATTGGAAAAATGTAAGGAGATGGGTGCTGACCCTATTGGCTTTGGCAATTATTATCGGGCAAAAGTGGGGTATGACTCTTTCAGCAAAGAAGAATGGAAAAAGCTGTACCAGAACGCGGAGTTTAAAGTGAATATTAATGTGGAAATATTGCGAACGGGAGTAATGGACTAAAAGAAGGGGGAAATACCCTTCTTTTTTATTTTTTATATGAATTTGAAACTTTTTCCTAAAGTGTTACGTCTTAGATATAGTTATTTAAAAATATAAAGAGAGATTGTCACATTTAGGGGGAAAAAAAGTGAAAGCATGGTTGTTAGTAAAAAAATGTTTGTTATTGATGGTTATCGGTTTATTTGTATACCCGTCACTGTCGAGTGCGGAAACAAACTTGGAAGTGAAGGTGGAATTTGGTGTTGATAATAAAGTTCAAATGGGCAAGGGGCATCCGATAAAAATTGAATTGGTGAACAAAGGTGATGCAATTAAAGGTGATATCGTCGTATTTTCTAGCCCTACATATAATATGGCCGGAAGTTATGTCATTCCGGTCGAGATAGAAGCAGGAGGTTCCAAAACGTTGGAACTAGCAGTAAAAGGGACTTCTGATCATATGTCCTATAACTACTCCGGGACTCGTAATGACTTTGTCAGTTTTTATGAAGGTGGAGTAGAAAAAGGAAAAGAAGTAAAGCTAAAGGGCAATGCAAATGCTCAACCAAGATATATTGGGGATAACAGAGTTGTACTAGGAGTACTAAGCAATAATCATGATGCAGTGAACTTCTTGAAATTAGTAAAATATCAAAATGAAAGTATGGAATTGTTAAACATCGGTGGTGATAACATCCCCACGGAATCATATGGACTGGAAATGTTTGATATTCTTTTAGTTCATGATTTTCCATTGGCCACACTTACATCTCAGCAGCAACAGGCTATTAAAGACTGGGTAAATAACGGTGGTTCTTTGATGTTTGATACAAAGGTAGGATTAAGTCAAGATTTAGGAGAATTGCATGAATTTCAGCTACTAGACCCGACGAATGAAACATCCCTTTTAAAATTGAATAAGGAAAGTAATTTTCCAGATCTTCCTGTATTCACTGGTAATCAATTAATAGAGGATGCCACTGTTTTGACAAAGGATGGAGATACGCCCATCGCACTTATGATGAATGCAGGCACGGGAACAGTGACCCAAATCACAAGTAACTTGGCTTCCCCTCTTTTTGGAGAGTGGAGTGAAATAAACACGTGGTGGAGTAGTGTGCTTCAAAAAGTTACTTCAAAGAGCCCGAATTATTATAAGGTGCCTGTTATGGAGGAACTATCTCACCAATTAAGCCCAATTGGTGAAGCGTTTCCGGGATCTATCGTTTCGGTTCCACTTTTAATAGGAGCCTTTGCAGTATATTTAATTTTAGTAATTCCAGTATTGTATATTATTTTGAAGAGAACGGACAAACGAGAACAAGCGTGGTGGATCATTCCAACTGTAGCCATCTTGACAAGTATTGCTGTATTCGGAATTGGCGCGAAAGACAGAATATCAGGAACACAAGTAAATGAAGCCAGCATTCTCCTCTTGGACAATGATACACAAACTGCCAGCGGTTATGGAGTAGCCAGCATCCTTACCAATAGTGGCGGAGATTATAAAATGGAGACAGGGGAAGATACTACTCTTTTCCCAATGACATACGGATATAACGACAATTTTGAATTGATGAAGAACTATGCATATGTCAGTTCTTTATCTAAAGGAACAGAGATCACATACAATAATGTAGAGTATTGGTCAACTCGTACAAGTATTGGTAACGTAAATGCCTTGCCACTCGGGAAAATGGAGCATGCCCTTTCTATAAAAGACGGTAAAGTACAGGGGACAATATCCAATCAGATGCAATATGAGTTAAAGGACGCTTTTCTGCTATCAGGACGCGACTCTAAAGCTCTTGGAGATATTAAAGCAGGGGAATCTGTAAATGTGGAATATGAGGTATCTGGGGGCAACATAGCAAATGCTTTGACTGCACCAAGCAGCTCATCTGCTACTAAGGCATTCCCGAATTTCCAAAGTTATTATAATCAGGGACCTGGAGCAAATCAAATTGAAAAAGATGAACTGGAAGACTATAAAAAGTTTCAAATGCTGGATTTACTCGTAAATAGAAAAGATATCTTCTCTATAGCCTCTCAACCTATTCTAGTTGGTTATGTTACAGAAGGGATTATGGGGACAAAAGTAGATGGGAAGTCCGGAAAATCGAATGCATCTCATCTTGTTGTGTTACCAGTTACCATCACTCACTCAGGTGGAGGAAGCTTCAGTTTTACAGAAGAACATTTATCTCCTAAACTAGCAGTGACAGAAGGTGAAACAGGCATGGTTCACCATAACGGACTGGATTTCGGAGAGCCATATGTCTACCTCGGTGGGGGGACTTATGACTTTAGCTACAATCTTCCGGATATGGTGGATATGACAAAAGATGAATTAAAGGAAGTAAAACTAAAACTGCGTACAAGAAACGGAAGTGTAGAGTATTTTATAGTTAACCAGAAGACAGGCGAAGCGGAACTGCTTGAAAATAAATCATCTGTCACGTTAGAGGGAAAACTTTCTGATTATTTCAATGAACAGGGAAGCATAACAGTTCGTGTAACGATACCAAATAATTATGACACAGATATTCAAGTACCGGGCGTACAGGTAGAGGGAGCGGTAAAAGAATGATAGAGACCATTAATCTTACGAAAAAATATGGAAAATTTACAGCGTTGGATTCATTAAATTTAAAGGTAGAAAAAGGAACAGTATTTGGTTTTGTAGGACATAATGGAGCAGGGAAATCTACAACGTTTTCCATACTTTCTACCCTTCTTGCACCTACATCCGGAACTGCTTTTGTAAACGGATATGATGTTACCAAATATCCCAAAATGGTTAGGAAGTATATTGGATATATGCCTGACTTCTTTGGAGTTTATGATCAGTTTAAAACAGATGAATATCTGGACTTTTATGGAGCAAGTTATGGCATTCCCTTGGAAGAAAGGAAGAAGCTGATTCCTCAGCTTCTAGAGCTTGTAAATCTGACAGATAAGAGAGATGCTTACGTAGATGTATTATCAAGGGGGATGAAGCAGCGTCTTTGTCTAGCAAGAGCATTAATACATGACCCAGAAGTATTAATTTTGGATGAACCAGCATCGGGGTTGGATCCAAGGGCTAGAATTGAAATGAGGGAAATATTGAGGGAATTGAAAAGTATGGGCAAAACCATCATGATTTCTTCTCATATCCTGCCAGAACTTGCGGAAATGTGTGATGAAATTGGCGTAATCAACGGTGGTAAGCTTGTTGCTACAGGAAGAGTAGAAGAAATCCACCAACAGTTACAAGCCAATAAAGTATTGAAAGTACTTATACTTAAAGATATTGATAAAGCCATTAAATTTTTCGAGGATATACCTAGTGTTTCAAACATTCAGCTAAGCGAACAACGCGCCAATCTCTTGTCCTTCTCATTTGAAGGTACGGACGAAGAACAAGTTGAATTGCTTAAAAAAGCATTAGATTCCGGTGTGATGATTCTATCGTTAAGCCAAGAAGAATCTAACCTAGAAGATATCTTCTTAGAAATTACAAAGGGTGTGGAATAATGAAAGCTCAACTAATCAACCCCATGTTAAATAAAGAGTTCAAGTTACGCTTCAGGAGTTTCAAAAGCTTCTTGGGAATACTATTCTATCTAGGAGTTTTAGGCTTAATTGCCTTATTCTATATCTATATGGAGACTAGGTTTAATACGATGGGTATGTTCCGAGCAGAAAATAGTAAGAACATGTTCATGATCTTAGCCTTTGTCCAGCTTGCTCTAATTTTCTTTATGACTCCTGGATTGACCGCAGGGATTATCAGCAGTGAGCGGGAAAAACAGACATTAAATATTCTTTTAACAACACAGCAATCTTCAACAAGTATTATTGTTAGCAAGTTGGTGTCATCCCTGTCATTTTTATTATTAATTGTAATATCAAGCTTGCCGTTATATAGCATCGTATTTTTATTTGGTGGGATTTCACCAAAGCTGCTGCTATTGACATTCGGAGTATATTTGCTATCAATGGCTACTTTGGGAAGTATCGGTGTTTTCTTCTCCACTCTTATCCGTAAAACGATTGTAGCGATGGTGTGTACGTACGGTGTTGCCTTTTTCCTTGCCGCTGGGACAGCAATTATTACGATGTTCACAATTAGCTTTACGCAATATGGGGCAACTGGACCACAGGCAAACCCAATCCCATACTTTATTGCGATGTTTAATCCCTTTGGTGTAATGCTTGCACTGTTTGAGCCTGGTGCAGCAATGGAATTGAAGAATGTGACAGGAATAGATATGCACCTTGGTGTGGGGTTAATCATTTCCTATCTCATCATTTCTATTATCTTGATTTTACTTAGTATTAAAAAGTTACGCCCAAATATGAGATCACGAAAAGGGTAGATGACCTATGAAGGAAAACGATCAAATAGTCAGGTTTCTCATTTCCGTGAGAAGAAAGCTCCGGTTTCAACGCATTTCTAAACAGGCGCAATTTGCCATCTTGGCATTTTGCGTCAGCTTTTTGAGTGTGCTCATTGTTGCTAGAATTGTGGTGACTCCGTATTTAATGGAAAAAGCTCTTTGGGTAGGAGGAATCGTCTGTTTAGCGGTATTCATACTCTATTGGAGAAATAGACCTTCGACATGGGATGCAGCAAAATATTCAGATGGATTTCTGGAAGAGGATAGATTAACTACGTCTCTCGATTACGTCAACGATAATTCCTTGGTCGCACAATTACAGCGAAAAGAGGCTTACAGCCATCTCAAGCGAAAAGAAAATGACATTAAAGAAGCGAAATTAAAACATTTTCAACCAAAAATATTATTAATGACCTTCTTAACCGCCTGCGCTATCACATTATTGATTTTGTTTCCAAATACCAAAATGCAGGAGGCACAGGCGGTAGAGGCGGAACGTGAAATTGTAGAGGAAACACTTGAAAAGGTAAAAAAAGATACCGAGGATTTGAAAGATAATGAAGGCATTAAGGAAGAGTTAGATGAGCTTAAAGAACTTAAAAATGAAAAAGATGCAGATGAGCTCCTGAAAGAACTAATGGAAAAAGAAAATAACTTAGCTGAAAAGATGAAAGAGCTTCAAGAGAAGGAAGAGAGCTTAAAAGAACTAGCAAAAGATCAACCAGATAACTCCATAGCGAACCTTGCTTTAAATAAAAAAAATGAGGAACTTGAAAAACTTCTAAATGAAATGAAGAAAAATATCGGTTCCTTATCTGATAAAGAGAAAGAAGAGTTGTCGGAACTTTCGGAAAGTCTTTTGGGTCAAACAAATATGGATATGGATGAAATGTCTGAGGAGGAATTAGAAGCATTGTTAGAACAACTAGAAGAACTGTTGCAGGACATTTCGGCACTGTCAGATATGGAAGCATTACAAAATGCTCTTCAAACAGCAGCTTCTAATCAACACGGGAAAATGTCGCAAGCAGGTTTGAATCCTTCTAAGCTGACTTTATCCAATTCTAACAATCCTACTTCAAATCAAACCGCGCAAAACCAAAATCCAGGCCAAGGACAGAGTCAAGGGCAAGGTCAGGGACAAGGACAAGGCCAGGGACAAGGACAAGGTCAGGGACAAGGACAAGGTCAGGGACAAGGCCAGGGACAAGGCCAGGGACAAGGCCAAGGTCAAGGTCAAGGTGCAGGAGGAGGCAGCCAAGGCCAAGGCCAAGGTCCAGCAGGTGGCGGCCTTGGGGCTGGTGTTGGTGTAGGTGAACAAACCTTTACCGTTCCCTCCAACATCCAAAGCGATATCCAAAATGAAACGGATGGCGGTCCAACAGGGGAAGGACAATCCCAATACGAAGATGCTCCAGATTCTCCGACCTTAAGAGGGGAAGCAAGACCGTATGGAGAGGTATTCTCTTCCTATGAAAAGTCCTACAGGGAATCACTTGATAGAATGCAATTGCCATCAAGGTTAGAAAATGTCGTCAAAGAATACTTTAGTGAAGTGGATCCGAAGGGAGCAGATTAAGTGATCAGTCTGGAAGAGAAAGAAAAGGAACTCAAATATTATCAAGATACATTGCAAGAGGTGAAACAAGAAATTGGAAAGGTGATTGTTGGACAGGAGGAAGTGATTGAACAACTGATTTGGGCGATGGTGTCAGATGGCCATGCATTGCTTGAAGGGATGCCAGGTGTGGGAAAAACGATGCTTATTCGCACCGTATCAGAAGTTTTAAGCTTCGACTTCTCAAGAATCCAGTTTACACCTGACTTAATGCCTTCAGATATTACCGGTACGAAAATGATTGAAATCCATGAAAATGGGAAACAGTCCTTCGTGTTTCATGAAGGTCCTATATTTTCAAATATTGTTCTGGCGGATGAAATAAACCGGGCAACTCCTAAAACACAGAGTTCACTTTTAGAGGCGATGGCAGAAAAGACGGTAACCATCATGGGCGAAACGCGAAAGGTTTCCTCCCCATTCTTTGTGCTGGCTACACAGAACCCAATTGATATGGAAGGAACGTATCCTCTGCCTGAAGCGCAGATGGACCGTTTTCTATTAAAAATTAACATGGGCTATCCAAAGAAAGAAGAGCTATATGAAATTATAAAAAGGACAACAGGCACGGAATCCTATCATGTTCAGAAGCTCTTAGATACAGAAAAGATGCAAAAGATTCAATTGGCAGTAAAGGAAATACTAGTTTCACAGGAGTTGTTAGACTACACGGTACAGCTTATCATGGCAACTCATCCTGAAGAAGAGCATGCTAGTGAGCTTGTTAAAAAATATGTCCGATACGGTGTGGGGCCGCGTGGAGTTCAAAGCTTAATTAAGGTTGCAAAAGCAAGAGCATTTTGCTCAGGGCGCTTTCATGTTTCCAAAGGGGATATTAAACATGCTGCCATCCCTGTCCTTCGTCATCGGTTGTTCTTAAATTTTGAAGGAGAGGCTTCTGGGATTAGAGAAGATCTTATTCTAGAAGATGCCATTCAGTACACTGATAAAGTATTGAATGTAAGGTAGATTAGTATGCTGAATTCTATCATTACAAAGCAGCTACAGGCCCATACACTTCAGGCAGGAAAGCTCAAGAGAAGCTGGCATAAAGGAACAAGAAAGTCGAATAGGTTCGGAGCATCTCATGATTTCTCTGATTATCGCGTATATGAACAAGGGGACGACCTTAGGCAAGTGGACTGGAATATCTTTGCACGTACCCAAAAGCACTATATAAAACGGTATCTAGATGAACAAGAGCTATCTGCTTCCATTTATCTGGATTGTACAAATTCCATGGCAAGTTCCCCCGCCAAATGGAACCTTGCCAAAACACTTGCAGCGTCATTTGCCTATATTGGGCTTAGTCAGGATGATCGAATATCCATTATTGATGTTCATGGGGAGCAGGCCCCTTATTTATATCGCAAAGGAAAAGGACACCTCCATCAGATGCTTCAATATGTCGAGGAGATAAAAGCCAAAGAGTCCTCGTTGCTATTCTCTGAGGCAGTTTTAAACCATGTTCAAAGAAAAAGCAGTGTGTCCTTCGTTATCAGCGATTTATTGGAACCTCTTGACTCGGTCATCCACACATTGAAAATTATACAAGCGAATCGACAGCAAATCTATTTGCTGCAAGTGTTAGAAGAGGATGAAGTAGATCCAAGTTTCGATGGTGATTTTATGCTGGTTGACAGTGAAACCAATCAGGAAGTTAATGTAACAGTTTCTGATTTTGCTAGAAAGAATTATAAAGAAAAAATGCAACAAAGGATGGAGATGCTAGAGGGTTTTTGTTTTGAAAGGGGTATCTCTTACCTTATGTGCCATGCAGGAGAAAAAGTGGAAGATATTTTATTCAAAAGGATGACCTCTAAAGGTTGGATTAGGTGATGGGAATGGGTTTTACAGCACCAATATATTTTTTGTTCAGTGCATTTTTACTTTTAGTTATTTTGATGTATTTTTTTCGAAAGCAGTATGAAAAGAAAGAAATTCCTTCTGTCTTATTATGGCAGGAATGGATGAACGAATTTGAAGCCCAAGCTTGGTGGAGGAAGCTGCAGCACCATCTGCTGTTATACCTTCAGTTATTGGCGCTGTTGTTTCTAATTTTCACTTTGACTCAGCCGTTCTTTGAGAAGGAAGGCATTGAGGGAGATCATATCATTTTCATTGTGGATACATCCGCATCTATGATTGCAATGGAAGGGGAAAAGTCCCGCCTGGAGTTGGCCAAGGAGAAAATGGTGCAGACACTTGATAAAGTGGATCATCAAGAAATGACTGTTATCGTGGCCAAGGAAACTCCCGAAATTCTACTGGAAAGGTCTCAATCCCATAAAGAAGTAGTCGACCTTGTGGAAAGCTTGGGACCTTCTTACGCTTCAGCAAACGTGAGAGATTCCATCAATATGGCGAAAAGTCTTTTAGGAGAAGAAAACGGAAACATACAGCTTTTAACCGATAATTATTCCAAAGAAGCAACACTGGAGCTTCATGAGAACACCACCTTTTTTGCACATAACATGGGGAATTCCCACCAGAATTTAGCAGTTGAAACATTTGGGGTAACCATGCGTGAAAACAAAGTAGTTGGGGTAGTTACGGTGAAAAATGAAGGAGACGATTCAAAGGACTTTGAATTATCTATCTTTAATGATGGAGAGGAAGTCTTACAACAAGTTACTGAAACAGTGAAAGGGAACAAAGTAAAGACTATTTACCTTGAAGACCTGCCACCTGCGACGATGTATAGAGCTGTCGTCAGTGGTGATAAGCAATATAAGTTAGACAATGAACAATTCGCTTTTCTGGGACAGCAACAAGACCCTACAGTTTACGTTCATAAAGACATACATCCATTTGCAAGAAAGGCTGTAGAAATAGCAAGCACCAATGTCATCCACCTTTCCTCCGATTCAGCGGAGGAAGATAAATTTGATGGTGCTCACCTCATTAAAGGCGTGGAAAGAAGCGACTGGCCGACTGGTCCTAAGCTAGTGTTCCTGTCAGGTGAAGATGGAGAAGAAGAAGTGGAGCTTTCTGGTAAAGTTTCGGCAAGTATGGCAGATCCATTAATGCAATCAGTAGAAATGGAGAATGTTTATGTGGAAAAGGCTTTTACTTCAAAAGAATTTTCCTCATTAGATGTAGTGGCAAGCCGTGGAGAAACACCGCTGATTCTTTCAGGAACATACGATGGATATCCGATTATTGTGGTAACTTTTGAACTTGGTTCCAGTGATTGGCCACTTCATGCGGGATTCCCTTTATTCATGTTCCATTCTATACAGGAATTGACACAGAAGAAGGGGATGTTGGGTTATTTCTATCCTGGTCAGACGATGGATTATTTTCCAGCTTCCGATGTTAGAAAAGCGGAAATCCTCAATAGGGATGGTAAGGTTGTCTTCACTTATGAAACCTTTGAACAACCAATGGAACTCCCTCTAGCTCCAGGTTTGTATACTCTAAAAGAGACAAAGGACCAAATGGAAGAATCAAGGGCTTTTACCATCATGTTAGAGGATTCAGAAAAGTCGATTCATACAGAAGAGAGCTTTGCCGTTTCAGCTGTTTCTTCGGTCGATCAAGAAGAGGAGACTACAACCAGCAAAAACATCTCATATTTGTTTTTGATGCTTGCTCTTGTCGTACTATTGGTAGAATGGGAGGTTTACAGACGTGGAATTTCAAATTGAATACCCTCTCATGCTTTTATTTCTTATCCCGGTCCTAATCAGTCTTGTTCTGTTCTGGCGTAAGAAGAAAACAAAGCGAAAAAAGGAGTATATCATCCTCTCCTTGCGAAGCATTATCTATTTGTTACTTATATTTGGGTTATGTATGCCATCCTTTTTTTCTCCAGTAAAAGGAGTTCATACCGTTTTTCTTGTCGATCAGTCCGACAGTGTAAAGAGGATGGAAGGGGAAATTCTTTCCTCTATTAATGAGGCGATCAAGCAAAAGAAAGAAGAAGATAGTTTTAGCATAGTAACTTTTTCAGAAAAGCCAAAACTTGAACGCTCCTTTACCAATCAAGCAGAAATGATTCAACAACTTTCCGTAAATGACAGCCCTCAATTCACAAATTTAGAAGATGGTTTGAAGTTCGCTGCAAATTACATCCCGGAGGATCGTAAAGGCAGAATTGTTTTAATGACGGATGGAGTAGAAACAAACGGCAATAGTGCCAAACAATCCACTTTTTATTCAGGAAGAAATATAGAGATGGATGCAATGGCTTTTCAATCACCATATGTGGAAGATGTGTCGCTTCAATCCTTTCATACGCCACAATCAAGCTTTGAAGGGGAAGCGGTCCCATTTCAAGTAGGATTAGAGGCCAATGTAGACACAACAGCCACTTTGCATATTACCCAGAATAATGAAACCATTATTAAAGAAGAAATTGTCGTGGCAAAAGGATCGAATAATTATTCCTATTCCATACCTTTAATAGATCCAGGATTGTACACATTCAAAGCAGAGATTTTTCCTAAAGTAGATAAAATTGTGGAGAACAATATATCTCACTCTTTAACACAAGTTTCGGGAGAGCCTAAAGTACTTATGGTCGACCAAGAGGGTGAGGGGGATAATGTGTTCCGCGCACTAGATGCAAGCGGCTGGAAGATTGATCGCATCCACCCGAGCCTGCTGCCGACGACACTCAGCGGTTTCCTGGCATATGAAAGTATTATTTTCCATAATGTGTCGGGTCACCTTTTAAGTGGTAATCAGATGGAACTCATTGAAACAGCAGTGAGGGACTTTGGTGTAGGTTTTACGATGACAGGCGGCAATGAATCTTATGGTCTCGGTGGTTATTTCCAGACTCCCATTGAAAAAATACTTCCGGTGGATATGGATGTAAAAGGGAAAAAGGAAATCCCCTCACTTGGTTTAATCATTGTATTGGACCGTTCCGGAAGTATGATGGGGGAAAAATTTGATCTAGCGAAAGAAGCTGCAGCACGTTCTGTGGAACTGTTAAAAGAAGAGGACACATTTGGCTTCATTGCCTTTGACACGGAGCCTTGGACAGTCGTAGAAACAGAGCCGATCAAAAATAAAGAAGAGGTTATTGAAACAATTCGTTCAACTGCATTGGGTGGTGGAACAGATATCTTTCCAGCTTTAGATAGGGCTTATGAGCAATTGAATGAGATGGACTTAAAACGCAAGCATATTATTTTATTAACGGATGGACAATCCAATGATGGACCTTATGAAGAAATCATTGAAGAAGGTTTAACGAACAATGTAACATTATCCACCGTAGCAATCGGTGGGGATGCAGATACTTCCCTGCTGGAAGAACTGGCAGAAATAGGGACAGGTAGATTTTACGAAGTATATGAGGCAAGTGCGGTCCCGAGTATTCTTTCAAGAGAAACCGCCCTTACCACCCAAACATATATTGAAGACAATCCACATGTACCGACTGTCTATGCAGGGTATGATTGGTCTAAAAGGTTTGAAAGTGGGACACCGTTTCTTAATACTTATATTGCAACTACTCTGAAATCTAGGGCTGAGCAGATTATTTCAAGTGAAAAAGAGGATCCGATCCTCGCTCGAATGAATTATGGTCTGGGGAGGACGATCGCTTGGACCTCCGATGTTTCCGGAGTTTGGAGTGGTGGATTCCCTTCTTGGGAAGAATGGACCTCTTTTTGGAACGAGATGGTGACATGGTCATTGCCATCTTATGAACAAGGAGCTTATGACATAACAACCTCTGTAGATGGAGGAAAAGCATCTGTAAAGGTGGAAGCGGTTGAGGATATATTAATGCCGGTTTCTATATCTGTTTCAAACAATAAGGGGCAGATTATAGAAGACGCGAAAAGTAAGATGGTGGGACCTGGACAATATGAAGTGGAATTTGCAGCCATACCCGATATTTACTTTCTCAATATTACACAAGAAGAGGAAGGGGAGATAGTCTCCACCTATACAAGCGGAATGGTTGTCCCTTTTTCCACAGAATTTGAACAAAGGCCGGTAAATTTGGAGTTGCTTGAAAGTATTGCAGCCAACCAAAATGGAATGCTGATAGAAGACCCAAAAGATGCCTTCCGTTCCTATCATAAAAATGTTTACCAATCTCAGACGGTGTGGCTGCCTTTTATCATCCTTGCATTTTTCTTACTGATTATTGAGATTTTTATTAGAAGGTTTGGTTTGATATCATTTGCTTTCTGGAAAAAAGGAAAGGAGAAAAATGAAAAGGACCAGTCAGAGAAAAAATGGAAGACACCGGTCATTAAAAGAAATAAAGCGCCACTAAAATCGAATCAGTCTGTAAAAAGGGAAGAACCGAAAATAAAAGAAATGAAAGAGTTTAAACCACGAAAAGATACAGAAGATAAGCCGAAAGAAACAAAAGCAACTGAGGATCGTATGAATCAATTGCTAAAAGCAAAGAACAGGAAAAGAAGATAAATGATAGAGGTTGACAATTAAGTCAGCCTCTTTGTTTTTTTCTTGATGGAAATTGAAATATGGAAAACCAGTTCATCACGGCACTAAACGAGATGTTTTTATCTTTCTTACCTAAATAAAAGAAGCAAAGGATGGCTTGAATTAAACAGAGCGAAGAAGATAAAACAAAAATCGTGGAAATAGAGAAATCCATAAAATAGCCAAATACAATTGGTCCAAGTGCTATCCCAACAAATCGGACCGACCCGTACAAGGCGGTGACAAATCCTCGTGCTTCTTTTTTTACAGAATTAACAATAATAACATTCATACATGGTAGAACAATACCAATGGATGTGCTAATCAAAGATATGATTAAAATTGTCCACCAAAGGCTGTCATAAAGCAAAATCCCTATTAGAAAAAGGCTCAGAAGCAAAAAATTCACAATAAGAATTCGATTTATGTAGCTGCTGAACTTTCCAATTACATTTCCAGTAATATAAGAAGCAACCGTCAAAAACAGAAGTGGGAAAGAGAGTATAACGCCATTCATAAATCCATGCGTCTCAAACTGACTCTCCAAAAGATCTGAAGAATAAAACAGAATGCCAAAAAGCAGGTAAAGACAAAGGGCACCTGCATTATAACTTGTAAGTAAATAAAACTTATTTTCTTTTATAACCTCTGCTAAATGGCTTACATATTTCTTGAAAACCAATTTTTCAGAAGATGACTCCTCGTTTTTTACATATAAATAGAACAAAATAGACAATATGCTACAAGCTAGCGGGAAGACAAAGAAAATATAATGCCACATGATTAACGCTATAAAACCCCCAATCAAAGGCGAAACAACTTTCCCCAGACTGTTGGTTGTCTCCATTAGACTCAAAACCTTCAACTGTTTATTTCCTGAAAATAAATCTGCCACGAGCGCCATGGCGATTGGAGCTGTCCCGGCTGACCCTATCCCTTGAAGAATCCTCCCAATAATGATTACTTCAAAAGATAAAGATGTTTGAAGGATAGAAGCTATACCAGAAACCAACCCGCCGATACCATAAAGCAAAAGAGAGGCAAGTATAATGTGCTTCCGAGAAAACCTGTCTGATAAATATCCGATAAAAGGAATGGTAACTGCTCCTGCTATGGAAAATATTGATAGGATAAGGCTAGCTTGTACTTGTGACAGCTGTAAATCATGACGGATTTCAGGCAATACTGGTATGAGCATCGAGTTTCCAAGCACAAGAATAAACGAAGTAGACGTAATGGAAATAATACTAATACTCTCGGATTCTCTTCGCATCCCTTGTCCTCCATCTTGGTAAATGTGTTATTTTTATGAATTTGATGAGCGGTGCCTTTTATATCCCTGTGAGAAATGGTACGATTTGATTGAAAAATGGAAAATAACAAGTGAAAAAAGGTGAAGCACGTGTTAAATTACAGTAAAATACTGCTGATTGGATTGTGTGCAGTCATTCTGGCCGCATGTAGCGGTGAGATTCCAGATACTACTGATTGGAAACTGGCAAATTTTCAGTACATAAATCAAGATAACGAGCAAGTTAGTTTAGAGGACTTGAAAGGTGAAGTCACAGTGGCAAATATGGTCTTTACTAACTGCACAACTGTTTGTCCTCCTATGACGGCAAACATGGCCAGGTTGCAAAGAATGGCCGATGAAGAACAAATAGATGTTCAATTTGTATCTTTTTCTGTTGATCCTGAAGTTGATAGTCCTGAAGTACTTAAGGAGTTTGGAAATAACTTTGAAGCGGATTATTCCTCTTGGGACTTTTTAACAGGCTATACCCAGAAAGAGATAGAAGAGTTTGGAATGGAAAACTTCAAAACAATTGTTGCTAAACCCAAAAACGGGGGAGAAGTTGTCCATGGAACCAGTTTTTATTTAATTGACCAGGAAGGTACGATTATTAAAAGCTATGATGGATTGGATGTTCCTTACGAAGAAATATTGGAGCATGTAGAAATTCTTTTAAGCAATTAGTAAAGTAGTTAGGATCACTCCTTTTATTAGGAGTGATCCTTTTGATTATGTACAAGCTCGAGCTCTTCTTCTCTGCTGGCACTTAATCCGTCAGTGACTATTACATGTAATTCCTTTGAAAATAACTCCTTAGATACTTCTTCGTTGCACGCAAGTATTTCTTTTTCCTTCATTTCAATGGCCTCCTAACCTTTTCTTTTTTGAAAAATACATTAGAGTATGTTATAAAAAGTGTACTGTCGTATAATGTAAGGGACGAATTAAATCCTTAACAAAATAAGGAGAATGCCTGATGGTTAAATTTTGGAAAATAGCCTTGCTGGGCCTTATAATAATTAGTATGGTTAGTTGTTCTGCAGAAAATTCTTCCAGTTACGTTTTGGAAAAAGCAAAAGAACGAAGAGAAAGCCAAAGTGAGAGAAAACTTTTTAAAGATTTCTTTAAAGAAGAGTCTGCTGAGAATCAGAGCAAAATAATGAATATTGAAGAAAAAGAGGATGTTACAGAAGAGTTCTTTGACAGATCATTTAAGCTGGTCTTTTTTGGGGACTCCCTTACACAAGGGGTTGGAGATGAGTCCAAAAACGGCGGATTTACTTCCATTGTTAAACAACATTATGAAGCAAAACCATATATAGATAATGTAAGTGTCACGAATCTAGGTGTCAGGGGAAACCGTACAAACCATCTCTTAAAAAGACTGGAAGACCCAGAGGTACAAAAGGCTCTTACTGAAGCAGATGTCATTTTCATGACTGTCGGTGGTAATGATTTAATGAAGGTTATCCGTGAGAATTTCTTAGATTTAACATTTTCTCTCTTTGATAAAGAGCAAGAATTGTACGCTAAAAGGCTGAATAGCGTCCTTGAGGAAGTGAGAAAACATAATGACTCCAGTAGAATTTACCTTGTAGGCCTATTCAATCCTTTTTATCACTTCTTTCAAGAAATAGAAGAAATGAATGAGGTAGTAACTAATTGGAATGAACAAACCATTTCCGTCCTTGATGAATATCCTAATACAGCCTATGTCCCAATACAAGACATATTTATTGACCCTGAAGAGAATTTGCTTGATGATGATCAGTTTCATCCAAACCAAAAGGGGTATCAATTAATAGGGAATAACATCGTAAAGGAAATAAGACGATTTAATGAGGAGACTTCATTGGAAGAGATGTTAGAAGAAGAGTAGTGGAGAGGATTATGGTGAAAAAAGTCATAAATTGGAAAACGGCATTTCTAAGCCTGCTAGTGTTAAATATTTTAATTGCGGGAATAGCTATCTTTTTGGTGCTGCTGCCAAAAAATTCGAAATTCAACCTAAATAGCAGGGACGATGATCGAAAAAGGGTTGCATTTACAATTCAGTCTGATAAAGAAGACTTAAATGAACTTATACGATATTATTTAGAAAAAGAAACACGGCGACCTTTGAATTATGAAGTGGTACTGACCGACAGAGTGGAACTCAGGGGTGAAATGACAGTCTTTGAAAGAGACATCCCCCTAACCATGACGTTTATTCCTGAAGTTCAGGAAAACGGCGATGTTGTGTTAAAACAAGATTCCATGTCGATTGGAAGGTTGCAAGTACCTGTATCGATGGTTTTAAAGTATGTAGGTGATAATTATCCCTTACCATCATGGGTGAAAATCATACCGAACGAGCAGAGCATTTATGTTGCTTTGCAAGAACTCGAGCTTCAGAGTGATACAAAAGTGGAATTCACAAAATTTGATGTCGAACGCGATGACATTGAATTCAAACTATTAGTTCCGGTTGAAGACTAACTCTTTGAAGGATCAGGCATAAACTGCCTGGTCCTTTTTAAATGAGTAAACTTTAGCTTTTTGGTTAAACGCGGCTGTTCCTTTCCGCATATGGCTTCGCTTTCCGCGGGACGGTGCCTTGAGCCTCCTCACTTCGTTGCGGGGTCTCAACCTACCGTTACTCCCCCGCTGGAGTCTACGCCATTTGCTCCAATCCACAGCTAGAAAATACGTTGACGAATTGTTAGTGCTTATACAATTTACTCAGTTAGATAACTTTTCACAAATCCCTAAGTGAAATAAGTAACTTTGTTGATTGGAGTGGAAGGCGCGCAGACGCCCGCGGGAGGAAGGGACAGGTGAGACCCCGGAAGGCGAAGCCTGAGGAGGCTCACGGACCGCCCGCAGGCAAGCTAAGCGCCTGGAACGGAAATCAACGGTATTATATTATTTCCAATTTTTAAAAATGCATGGTAAGAATTCACTGTGCATTTTTATTTTTTAGATATTTGTTTGCGCTACAGCGCCAAGGGGCTTAGTGATAAAATCCACCCAATTTTTTTGGAACTGGGCATATGCCTTTACCATTACGCTCTACATGAATACATTATGTATTAGGAAAGAGGGGGAGGTGTAGAGCATGGGTGGTTCTGGTTATGGATCAGGATTCGCGTTAATAGTTGTTCTGTTTATCTTATTGGTGATTGTTGGTGCGGGAGTCCTCCACTATTAATTACTAAACTTGGATAGATACCTTTGTAGAGGAGGTGACAGCTATGAGTTGGTGTGGTTGCGGTTACGGTCAAGTAGCAGGAGCAGGATACCCAGGTGGTTACGGAAGCTCTTTCGTATTAATCGTAGTATTGTTTATTCTTTTAATCATCGTTGGTGCTGCTTGGTGCTAATGAAATAGAACAGGGTGCTCAATCACTAGTTGATTGAGCATTTTATATTGTTTAAGAATTTGTAAAAAATTCGAATTGTCCCCTCGTGATGAGGGAGGACCTGAGTGACCAGGAAAAAAGGAAGAGTGAAGTCGTAATAGCTGTTATGAAGACCTCAATGACGGGAAAAGAGGGGGAGAGAAGTCCTCATCGTCGATATGAAGACCTCGGTGACTGGAAAATAGGAAGAGAGAAGTCCTCATAGCCGATATGAAGACCTTAGTGAAGAGAAAAGAGGGGTAGAGAAGTCCTCATCGTTGATATGAAGACCTCGGTGACGAGAATAGAGGGGTAGAGAAGTCCTCATCGTTGATATGAAGACCTTGGTGACGGGAAAAGAGGTGGAGCCAGGTTCTCATGGTCAGTATGAAGCCTAGAAGACGAGGAAAAAGGAGGAGAGAGGCCGATTAGAACTTGGTGACAAGGAAATAAACCAAGAGAAGCTTTTATTTTTTAGAAGAAAATATCAAAGGATCTGGTACTAAGATTTCATTTTGACTGTTACCAGAGTGTATGTGCTATACCATTTGACTTTCTTTTTCTTTGTTTTACGGAACCAAAAATACAGCTTCCAAAGGTGGATCATTTTTGACAAGTCCGACAGCCACAATGGTATACGCAACATCAGGTTTTAAGCTTACTCTATTAAGGGGGAGTGCGATATCCTTTGTCCCTGCAACCCTTATCTCTAAATCCACTGTCATCGGAGTAATGCCAAGATAATCTGAAATTCCCGAATATGGAATATCAGAAAAAACTACATCTCCTTTCTTGACGGCAAAATCAACAGAAGGTGCATCTGGAGATAAGTGCCAAAAACGAAGCTTTGATTCACTTTGGGGAACGGAAGAGTCATCTTCAACAGGTATTAGCACCAAGTTTTCCATTGTTCCTGCAATTGCAACAGTGTAAGAATTCCCTATGTTTGCCTGAAGTGTACCTTCAAGTAGTTTTTGACCATTATGATAAATTTCAATTTTATTGTTTAGTGGTTTTATATCTACATAACTACTGCTGTTTGTATAACGGAGATCTTTCCAGACAGGATTGTTATTTACATGTACATCCACTGCCATCATTCCTGGGGATGCATGAAGTACCCTTATTCGCGAACTGTCACTATCATTTGCGTTCCTTTTAGGTGCCGCCTGTATAGATTTCACCCATTGCTGAAGATGTTGGTAATGCATATTATAAAAATAAACATGACGCTGAGGATCCTTATATTTATAATAGTCAGCCAGCATTTGATACTGTCCTGCGAGGTAATAATTTTCATCGTAGCCCATATTTGCAAACACCCTCCATTTATTCCTGATGCTAAATGGATATGCAAAGAAAAGTGAAATAGTATTGATTTTTAAGGGGACATAGAAAAAAGGATAAAAGGCGACATAGGCCTGTTATCCTTTTTGATATTCCGCATGCTTGATGAAAGTAATCTCCTCATCAACATTGCCACAAGTGGCACATTGGATTTTTTGTGAAGGCCCTTTATAAGGAATATGAAAAGGGTCCATGGTGCCGGATGTATATTCCTCTACAACCTCACCTGATTGAGGATTTAACTTCACGGACTTTGCTACTTGTTCGATAATGTTAAAACGTGAGCGGTTCGTTTTGCAATTTGGGCATAGATAAGGGGATGCCATATCAAATCCGCCTCCTTTGATAATAGCTTTTTCTGAACAGATAACTTTTATGCAAAACAAAAAACGGTCCTACAGAAGTAGAACCGTTTGAGAGATTATGCTGCTTTATCACTTGAGATATCAATTGCATCAAGTTCGAAGTCTGTCTTTCTTGCTGCTATAGCTTTTACATAGAACAAGCCAATGATAATGATCGTAAACATAGCTGCCCCAATATAAGATGCTTCAATCGGTAAGCGAAAGCCAATTGGAGCATTTAATATATATGTCGTTGTTGCCATAGTCATAAATATTGCTGGTATCATCGCAATGTAATACTGTTTCCTAGCGATGAATAGATACATGGCACCGACCCATAATGCAATAACGGCCGTGGACTGATTTGCCCAAGAGAAGTATCTCCATAATAGTTCAAAATCAATTTTTGTCAGTACGAAGGAAATGACAAACAAAGGAGCTGCAATCCAAAGGCGGCTGATAATTTTCTTTTGTGAAATATTGAAGTAATCAGCAATAATCATACGAGCACTTCGGAATGCCGTATCACCAGAAGTAATAGGAAGGATAATTACCCCGATGACCGCCATTGTTCCACCAATAGCTCCTAGCATTGTTACAGAAACTTCACTTACAACTGCACCAGGACCGCCATTTGCTAAGATTTCGCTCAATCCTGCCGACCCATTGAACAGACTCATTCCTGCTGCTGCCCAGATCATAGCAATGATACCTTCTGCAATCATCATGCCGTAGAAAATTCGGCGGCCTTGCTTTTCATTCTCAGTAGTTCTTGAAATAATAGGTGTTTGCGTTGCATGGAAACCAGAAAGTGCTCCACATGAGATAGTTAAGAACAGTAATGGGAAGATAGGCACGTTATCTGGGTGCATATTTGTGAAACTTAATTCAGGGATAGGAGCTCCTGTAACAACTAAGGATACACCAACACCTAAAGCACTTATCAGTAATAGCGCTCCAAAAATAGGATATAAACGACCGATGACCTTATCGATTGGTAACATCGTTGCAAATATATAATAGATGAAAATAGCTAAAATAATAATACTTAGTGCCACTTTACCTTCTGCTAACGTATGAATTAAACCTGCCGGTGCCGTCACGAAAACGGTTCCAACTAAAAGTAAAAGCAAAATAGCAAATGCATTGACTGTATGTTTCATGAATTTTCCGAGGAACTTACCTGCAAGTTCAGGCAAGTGTGCACCGCGGTTACGAATGGATATCATACCAGTCAAATAATCATGAACCGCCCCGGCAAAAATACACCCTAAGACAATCCATAAAAATGCCACAGGTCCATATAGGGCACCTAAAATCGGTCCGAATATTGGCCCGACACCTGCTATGTTTAATAGCTGTATCAATGAATTTTTATTTTGACCTAACGGAAGATAATCAACCCCGTCTTGATTGGAATAAGCGGGTGTTTTACGAGAATCTTTTATACCGAAAACCTTTTCTACAAATCTACCATAAACAAAATAACCTACTATTAATAAGGCAATACCTATTAAGAATGTATACAAAATGAAGACCCCTTTCTCTTTATGGAGTAACCTCATTATAAATGAAAAGGCTTACATTTGGTGTTTGAGTGGTCAAGATGTACAAAAACATAAATAACATGTCAGTATCGAATACTGACATGTTATAGTTCGAGTTTTTTTCTTAATGCTTTAACATAATTACGGCTAACAGAGAGCTTTTCGGAGCTGCCTGTAAGCTCCAGCATATAGGCACCATTGAACCAAGGAGTCAATTTCGTCACATAATTTAAATTAACAAGATAGCTTTTATGGATCCGGAAAAATGGGTAGTCTTGTAATCTTTCCTCCAAGTCCTTTAATGCAAGCTTTGACTCGAAATTGCGGGTGTTTGTATGTATCCGTGAAATCCGGTCATCTCTACTGATATAAAGGATGTCAAGTGGTTCTATATAATAAATTTCATTTTCAAATTCCACTGCAAGCTTAGAGGAAGTAGGTAGTTGTTGAGTTTCCTTATCTGGAGTTAAATGTTTAATAAGCCGGCACACGGTTTGGGACAATTGTTCCTCATCAAAGGGCTTTAATAGATAATCCACCGCTTCGTGTCGGAAAGCATCCACCGCAAAGTTAGGAAACGCAGTCGCAAAAACAATAAGAGGTGATTTTTTTAATTCTTTTAAATGCTTGGCAACATCCAAGCCATTCATTTTTGGCATTTCTATATCTAGAAAGACGACATCCGGTTGATGTTGCATGCAGAGTAAAAGAGCGTCTTCACCTGTTGATGCTTGTCCGATTACTTGCAGGCAATCATGCTCTTCTAATAAATGCTTTAATTCATCACGGCTATATGGTTCATCATCCACTATGAGCGTTTTAATATTTTCCATATGTAGGATCATCCTTAGTTAATTTTTTGGCAATGGTAAATGACACAGTGGTACCAATGCTTGCTTCACTATTAAAGTGCAATTTTGCTTGATTGCCAAACATCATTATAAGTCTTTTATTAATATTGTAAAGCCCAACGCCCGTACCGGTGGAGGAAGAGACTTGATCCCGGCCAAGCTCACTTATCCGATCACTTGTCATGCCTACTCCATTGTCGCTTATGGAAATGAAAATATCGGAAGTGCGCTCTTTTATTTCGATGATTAATTGTGCATTTTCTTCCCGGTCTCTAAGCCCGTGTTTCACTCCATTTTCCACTATTGGCTGCAAGGAAAGAGGAGGAACAAGATAGGAAAGAGCCGATTCATCAACATGATAGGTTACAGTTAAACGATCCGAAAACCTTGCTTCCTCAACCGATAGGTATGCTTGTACATGTTTTAGCTCTTCTTGGACGGTGGTCCATTTCGCAGTGGTCGCCGTAAGGTTTTGTCTAAAGAAATGCGATAGTGAAACCAATAGTTTCCTTGCTTTTTTTGGATCCGTGCGTATTAATGAAACAATTACATTTAAAGAATTAAATAGAAAATGAGGGCTGATTTGAGCTTGAAGCGCTTTGATTTCGGCTTCTTTCACTAGCTTGGATGCATTTTCTGCTTCTGATATTTCCAACTGATGACTCATAAGCGAGCTAAGCCCGGTGATTAACTGGATGACGACATTATCTATTTCTTTATCGGAAGAAAAGTAAAATTTAAGAGTGCCTACCGTTTCCTCCCGCTTCTTTAACGGAGCGATAACCACCGCACCAAGGGGACAAGACGGTTCCTGACACTGAATGTCTTTTTTTCCTGCTACCAATAAATTTCCGTATTTTAGTACTTGTTTAGTGCTATGTGTTTGGATGGGAGATAGAGGTTTATGATGATTATTTCCCATTCCGACATGCGCTAGAATCTTCTCCATATCTGTTATGGCTACAGCACTAGCATTTACTTCCCGGTAAATTATTTTGCACGTTTCTGCAGCAGACTCTAGCGATAATCCTTTTCTAAGGTGTGTCAATGTATTCTCTGCTAACGACAAGGCCTTTTGGGCTTGAACGGCTCCTACTTTTTCCTCTTCGTTAATCACGGTTAAGATTATGAGGAAAAAGAGAGCAGATCCAACTCCGTTAGCAAAAATCATGGGAAGGCCTATACTCTCCACAAGCGCGAGAGCCTGCGAAAATGGTTGTGAAGTAAGGAGGATAATACCCATTTGAATCGATTCTGCTAATGCGCCAGTAAGAAGAGCCACTGCAACACTAATTCTTTTTCCCTTATATTTGCTTCGGATGAAACCTGCCAAAAGGCCTGCTACTATAGCAGAAAAGCCGCAAGAAAAAGCAGTAAATCCACCAAGACTCATGCGATGTATTCCAGCAATTAACCCTGCGCCAACCCCTACTTTATATCCACCGAGCAGACCTGCCATCACAATCCCGATCACACGTGAATTGGCGATCGCTTCAGATTCATTTAATTCCGTTATCCAACGGTTAAAACCTAACGTTTCCGTACTAAAAGCAAGACCTGTATATGTACCGATAATGCCGAAAAAGCCAAAAAACAGAATAGCATATGCTTGCTGTTTTCGATCAATTTGCTGGCGGTTGATCAACTGTCTGAAAAAAGATAGCCTAGTCATGATAAAGGCAACAGTGACAATGATGCCAAGACGCTCTAACATGGTTAATAATAATTCAAACATACGTCACTCTCCACTTAAATCCTGATGTGCTAATGGTAGCATAACCAAACATTTCCGTTAAGATTAAATTCAGTTACAGAAAAAAAGCATAATTTCCTCCAAGAGAGATAATTATGCTTAGTTTCTATTTTGTTTGAAATGTGCTTGGATTTGCCCTTTTAACATCTGTTTTTTCCAATTTTCATTCTCTTTTTCTTTCTTTTTCCACTCTCTGCGTATTTCATGAGTTTGTACGCCTTCTTCCATCTGATTGGCAATTTCCATGAGCCTTTCTACATCTGAGAAGGAATACTTGCGGATGCCTGAACCTGATCTTGCAGGAAAAATCAATTTTCTTTCCTCGTAATATCTAATCTGTCTTTCGGATAAACCTGTTAGATCGCGTACCGTGCCGATTGAAATGACTTTTCTCTCTTTCAAAGATGGATCCTCATGTGTCATAGCCATTCACATCCTATTCTAGAGCTCTTACTGTTATTATAGTACATTTCTTACGTTTATTCCTGTGCGTTTGTAAGAAATCCTTACAGTCAAATGAAGTTGATTGTAATTTCCATGTGATAACTCCTGACAAAAACAAAGAATTTAAGCTAATTTTTTACTAAACTGATAGTAAGAGAGGTGAGTGGAATGGCGAAAATTTTAGAAAAAGCTATTAGTGATGCAAAAGAGTATTATATTTCCAAACTTGTCAATGCAGGTTTTTTCATGAATCATAGTGTTCTTTCCACCTATACATTAAGTGAATTGAAAAAGGAATATACAAACTTAATTGAAAAAGGGAGGAGATAAACTTGCAGGAAAATCACAATACTGATTCATTTAAACTTGCTTACGATATAATTAAATTAGATTGTCGACGAGATCAGATATGGGAGGAGCTACTTAGAAAAGAAGGTGAGCGTGCTTTGGAAATCTTAAGGTTTGTCCAAAACTATAAATGAAAGAGGCTGGCTCCGACGTCGGAGCTGGCCTTTATTCATTTGATAGGTAAGAGCGATACAAGTAGAACAAATACCGATCAAGGGAAATGGAGTTCTTGCGATGAATAATGACAGGATGTTGGTTTTTGGTTCTTCTGTTTTGTTGCGAAAATAACTTTGCTAAATGCGAAAAAGATGGACGGGCAACATAATCACTCAGATAAGCAGGCTTATTACCATCTGGTTTTCTCGTTCCATTCAAAAACTCAATGATATTCGCTTCATCTTTTATTCCTAGTCCGTGACCAAAATACAAATCGTCACCCATCACCACAGCATTTTCGCCTCTCCACCAATAGGTCAATGGATTGAAATCGGGATTTTTAAAGTAAACAACATCACCTGGGATCGTATAATAAGTATAGACAGACTGCATGACAAGATCTGAATCAAAATGCCAGCTGTAAAGTAATAAATCTTGAAAGAACTCATTAAAAAGTTTTGGTCCGATTGTATTCAAAATGGCGTGATAATAGAGAATTAGGATGGCGGTTGCGCACTCATACGCATAAAATTGACTGTTTTCAAAAATATCAGTTATAGCATCTGATGGATTGACATCATCCCGGATTAAAAAGCCGCCAGCCTCTGTTATATTCCAATACGCAGGGTTGCCTTGTGAACCGGCAAACGTTTCAAAGCGTGCTTCTCCTTGTGCCATTAATGCAGCACTTGCGACAATGTTATACCTTAAAGCAATCTCAAATCTTAATTCCTCCATAGAATCATAAGAATATACCTCTGAATCATTAAGTATGCGTTGGAAAATGGTCTTTTCAAGATCTTCTAGATTAGAAAGAGTACTTTCTGTAATTGATTCTCCGTTTATGACAATCATGTCATCCCTCTTTTCACAAATACAGTATAATCCTCATTACTAATCAACATATTCAAGTGGATGGGATTGATGATTGAATAAAAATGAAAAGAGCTGTACAAATCCTCATGATTTGCACAGCACTTTCAATTATTGCTTGTTTTTCTCTAAAGACTGTAATTGTTCTGTTAATAACTCTACATCCAAGTCTTCTCCGATAATAACAAGATTCAATGGGACTTTAACAAGCTCTTTTAAATACAGAGGCGTACCATATGAATACTGAAACAAGTAAACACTGTTTGAATGCTCGAAAGTAAGGTACCCTTTGATACGATAGACGGAGTCGGGAAGATTTCTAAGCCAGTCTTCAAACTCATCTAAATCAATTTTAGAGGTAAATTGATAGACAAAAGTTTTCAAGTGAAGGGACTCTTTAACATGCGCACTGGAATGGCTTCCTTTTTCTAACTGTTTTGTTCTTTTCCAGCTGTTTTCCGGAATCTTAGCGTAGGTGGTTAGAAGAGGCGAAGCATGTGGATTTAGGGATTGCAATTCAAACAAAATGCTAGAAACTTCTGCTTCACTTACTAAGTCTGTCTTGTTTAAAATAAGCATATCTGCATGCTTCACTTGTTCTCTTATCAACTGTTTGACTTGAATAGATAAGTTGTCACGGTCTTTCCATCGTAAAACATCTAATAGGGTGATAATCCTAGCTTCAGAAAACTTGTTGGCGAATATAGGGGAAAGAACCGTGTCCAGCACTTCTATTGGATGTGCTGCACCGGTCGTCTCAATGTAAATGGCATCCAAATCTTTATCAAGTAAAAGCCCTTGCATAGTTGATTCCAATTTCTCTTGAATGGTACAACAAATACAGCCATCAAATAGTTCAGATAGTGGGGTTTCATCAGGTATGGAATCAGAGTCAATGGAGACTTTTCCAAGCTCGTTCATGACCACCGCCACTTTTCTATTTTCTGCTTGTTCTTGTTTCAGCATTTGGGTCAAAAGAGTAGTCTTCCCGCTCCCAAGAAACCCAGCTAATATATAAACTTCAACTTTTTTACTCATAAATGGAACCTCCTGATATATGTACCCCTCATTTTACCATACCTATAATCTTTCTGTAACAAGAGCATACCATTAGGAAATACTCTTTGATATTGCTATAATTCACGTAAATATATTTTTAAAAAGGTGGGTAATACATGATGAACATATTAGAAAAAGCAACGTTTGCCGGAGGTTGTTTTTGGTGCATGGTTAAACCTTTTGACGAACAGGATGGCATTGAAGAAGTAGTCTCAGGCTATACAGGTGGACATAAAGAAAACCCTACATATAAAGAGGTATGTTCAGAAACCACAGGTCATTATGAAGCGGTACAAATTACTTTTAACCCTCAAATATTCCCATATGAAAAATTACTAGACGTTTTCTGGAGCCAAATTGATCCCACGGATGCCGGCGGACAATTCCACGACCGAGGAGATTCATATCGTACGGCCATTTTCTATCATTCCGATGAACAAAGGGAAATCGCCTTAAAATCCAAGCATGACTTAGCCCAAAGTGGAAGATTTAAAGATCCAATCGTAACAGAAATCCTTCCTGCAAAGCCATTTTATGCTGCGGAAGAGTATCATCAAGATTATTACAAGAAAAATCCTTTCCGCTATAAGATGTACCAAACAGGATCTGGGAGGGCTGCCTTTATTAAAGAGAATTGGAAAAAAGAAAACCATGCAGATTTGAAAAAGAAGCTAACACCGATGCAGTATGAGGTCACGCAAAATAATGGTACGGAACCACCTTTTAAAAATGAGTTCTGGAACCATACAGAAGAAGGCATATATGTTGACATAGTTTCCGGGGAGCCACTGTTCTCTTCCCTTGATAAATATGATGCAGGTTGCGGATGGCCAAGCTTTACCAAGCCAATAAACAAAGAACAAATCAAAGAAGAGATGGATGTAACTCACAGAATGGTAAGGACGGAAGTTAGAAGCAAAGAGGGAGATTCTCATCTTGGACACGTATTTGAGGACGGCCCTGTAGATAAAGGCGGTCTTAGGTATTGTATCAACTCTGCTGCCCTTCGCTTTATTCCGGTTGGCCAACTAGAAAAAGAGGGCTATGGAGAATACAGCAAGTTATTTTCATAAAAAATTATCGGAGTGTACATCACACTCCGTTTTTTTTTGAATTAGAAAAACCTGCTGATTTCCGTTCCAGGCGCTCACTTGCCTGCGGGCGGTCCGTGAGCCTCCTCGCTACGCTGGAAGCCACTGAAGAACCGAAATCTCACGTAAATTGTGAATTCTAGCTGTTGATTGGAGCAAAAGGCGAAGACTCCTGAGGGAGATAGCGCTAGGTGGAGACCCCACAGGCGCAGCCGAGGAGGCTCCAGCAGCGCCACTAGGAAAGCGAAGCCGTTTGCGGATATCAACAGCGGTGGCAAAATAATATCTAAAATCAATGACTTTTTCAGTGGCCTCCTATGCTGTGGGGTCGTCTCCCCTGTCCCTTCCTCCCGCGGGCGTCTTCGCGCCTTCCACTCCAATCAACAAGGGTATATCATTCTCCAGTTGATAAAAAATGCGGTTTACTTCAGTAATATAAGGTATATTATACTTGGTGAATAGATTCTCTTTAATAATAATAAAAGTAGGTGAACCAAGTGGGGAAATATCAATTGGATAACAAAGGTAAGGTAGCTGTGGCAAAGTTTCATGAAAAACAGACACCTGCAAAATTTGATAAAAAGCAGCAACTTGAAAAATTGCGTGCGGAATATTTGAAAAAGAAGCAAAAGCAAAAAGATAAATAATATGTATTAAAACATAGGAAGACTAAATCTCAATTGCCGGGCAATTACTGCCTGGTTTTTTTTCTGTCAAAATTCAACAAAATAACAGAATTATTGCAGGATAACAGAAAGAACATGAAGAATTAATAGTTATAAAAGAAAAAAGCAACAGAAGCAACAAAGGACGATGGAGTGGGGGATTATGTAATGTCAGCGGTAAGTGTAAAAGAATTAAAGTTTCAAGATTTAATCAACAAAAATAAGCTTATGTTTTTCGTGATTTTTATCTCGTATGGTGCAGGACTTCTAGTGAATTTCTTTGTACCGGCGGCAACCGTTATAACCGTGACCTTATTAGTTGCCTTATGCTTAGGGGTAGTTTTATTTGTACTAACTAGATGGAATTATTGGTTCCACTATTTAGTTCCATACTTTACAGTAGGAGTAACATTTTTAGTATTTTTTATCATTTTAGTAAACCGCGGGGCATCTTTATCAGGATTCATTCTGCCTTTTTTTGTTTTGATGCTTGCAACCGTTTACTTTAATAGAAATGTCTTTATTGTTGGAGGCTTTGGGAGTTTAATTTTATTTTCTTATTCACTTTGGTCCTTTCTAAACGGAAACCTTATGGTAGACGGACAGTTAGGAAATATTGTACTGTTATTCTTTTTGTTGTTTGTCATTACATTTGTGCAAGTGAAAATAGGGAAGAAATTGTTTGCTCAATTTGAAGGCATAGTAGACACGATGAAAGCTGCAAGTGAAGACCGTCAAATAAAGCAAGAAGCCTTTCAGCGGGATGCCATGACATTAATTGATCAAGTCAATAAAGTCTATGAGCGCCTAAATTTAAATATACAATCCCAAAAAGAGGTGTCGCTAACCATACAGGAGCTTTCTGTGGGAAGTTCAAAACAAGCAGATCATATTGGTGGAATAGCAGAACAGACGAATGATGTATCCATCTTGATGGACAATGTTGTCGATAAATCAAATAGTTTATATCAAACAACCAATACAACAAAATCCACAGCTGATCAAGGGAAAGTGCTGGCAGTAGAACTTCAGGAAAATATGAAAAGCTTTTCGCAGGATGTAGCGGAAATGGATGCTGTATTCCAGGTTCTTACGGAGAAGATTGATGAAACAAACATATTAACTCAACACATAAAAAATATTACGGATCAGACGAACTTGCTGGCTCTTAATGCTTCCATTGAAGCTGCTAGAGCAGGGGAAGCTGGGAGAGGGTTTGCTGTAGTAGCAGAAGAGATTCGCAAGCTCGCCACATCCACTGGAGAAACGACAAAAGAAATTACAGAAAACCTTTCCTCTCTTCACCAAACAAAAGAAGAGGTATTACAACAGCTGCAACTCAACATTACAAAAATGGGGAAAAACCTTGAAGCAACAAATCAGGTCAACCAATCCTTCCAGCAGATTAGTGAAACACTGAAAACATTATTAACGGATGCACAACAATTCCGTGATTTTGCAGGAACAGTAAAAGAAAAAACGGCAAATACTGACTCCTATACGAGTGAATTTGCCGCATTGATGGAAGAAGCGACTGCCGGCCTTGAGGAAATTAGTGCGACAGTCGAACAAGTTACAGAGGATAACACGCACATAGAAGAGACACTAGAGAGCATGGTCAAAATTATTGATAAAATGGAGAAACATAAATAGATTTTTGAAAAATGGGCATATGCACATACGGGACAGCCACCTATATCATAGTGTAGAAGTGTAAATATTAAACAGGAGTGATGACCATGCACGATTACTGTTACTACACATGTGGACCATGCGGCTACCCATCCCAAGTTGCCCCGGCATACGGCTGTGGAAATACATTCGTTTTGATCGTAGTTCTATTCATTTTGTTAATCATTGTCGGAGCTTGCTATTGCAAATAAGATAAGTTTAAGAAGTATCACTCAGATAATGGGAGTGATGCTTTTTTTTTGAGTTTAGATGTCATCAAATACTGTTGATTTCCGTTCGAGGCGCTTCGCTTGCCTGCGGGCGTCTTCGCGCCTTCCACTTCAATCAACAAGGAGACTCCATTCAACTTAAGGCAAAAAAAAATATCTAACGAGTTACTGAAAAGCCAATAAAATTACTTTTATGTAATTTCCTGCTGTGGATTGGAGCAAATGGCGGATACTCCAGCGGGGGAGTAACGGTAGCTTGAGACCCCACAGCGCAGCGAGGAGGCTCAAGCACCGTCCCGCGGAAAGCGAAGCCATTTGCGGAAAGGAACAGCGTCGATACACAAACAACTAAGACTGTTTATTTATCCATAAATTGAACGAAAGATTTCATTCTATTGAACATAGAATGGAAGTAAGCTAGCTTAACGACTGCCAGGATTTACCCTGCCTCTTGATTAGAGGGGCAACCATTGCTAGTAAACGGTTACAGGACAGTTGTGGAAAGGAGTAATCGTTTATGGATCAATCCTATCTTATCAAGCCTTTATTAGATAAAGAGTATCCGGTGATTAGCCACGGAAACGGAGTTTATCTGTATGATGTCACTGGGAAGAAGTATTTGGATGGATCTTCTGGTGCTGTCACGGCAAGCATTGGTCATCATGTACAAGCTGTAATAGATGCGATGGCTGATCAGGCAAGCAAAGTATCATTTGTATATCGTTCGCAGTTTAGCAGTGTTCCAGCAGAAAAACTGGCAACAAAATTAAGTTCCATTACACCAGGAGATATTAATTGGTCGTTTTTTGTTAACAGTGGTACAGAAGCTGTGGAAACGGCGATGAAGATATCCATCCAATATTGGCAAGAGGTAGGAAAACCCGACAAAAACCAAATTATCTCCCGCTGGAAAAGTTACCACGGTATTACAATAGGGGCATTGTCTTTATCGGGACACGCAGATCGCAGGAAGAGGTTTGAGCCTTTATTGGAAAAATCGCCTGTTGTAGAGCCGCCTTATTGTTACCGTTGTCCGTTTAATTTGGATTACCCTTCATGTGGTTTGAAATGTGCAGAGGACCTAGAGCGTGCCATCCTGGAAATTGGGGAAGAGAATATCGCAGCTTTTGTAGCGGAGCCGGTAATCGGTGCAGCAGCTGGAGCTATATGTCCGCCTGATGGGTATTATCAAAAGATCTCAGGGATATGTAAAAAGCATGACATTCTTTTTATTGCAGACGAAGTAATGACAGGCATCGGAAGAACCGGGAAAATGTTTGCCATGGAACATTGGAACGTGACGCCGGACATCATCTGTATTGGCAAAGGCATGAGTGCAGGTTATACACCTATTGCAGCAACACTTGTCAGTGAAAGGATAGTTGAAAGTATTCTAAAAGGTTCAAAGGTAATTATGAGTGGGCATACGTACAGTGCCAATCCTCAATCGGCAGCAGTCGCATTGGCTGTTTTAGAATACATCGAAAGCCAAAACCTTGTAAGTAATGGCGAACAATTGGGAGATTATTTGTTGCAGAAATTAAATCAATTAAAACAAACGTACACCTTTATTGGCGACGTTAGAGGTAAGGGACTTTTGCTTGGAATAGAAATAGTTGCAGATCTTGCGACTAAGTATCCCTACTCACATGAAAAAGCGGTCACAACAAGGTTTGTAGAGTTAGCCCAGAAGAATGGTTTGCTCATCTATCCTGCCTCTGCAGGTATTGAAGGGGTAGGAGGAGATGCAGTCATTATTGCACCGCCGCTTTCAATCAACCAACAGGAAATGGATGAACTGATTACCATCCTAGAGCTGACACTAAACGAACTTCAAGCAGAATTGTAAGGAGTGGACCGGGATGGTGAAAGTGGAAAATACATTCAATAAAATTGTTGAGCTGGCAGTGGTCCGTCATCTGTTTTTTGATGGAATGACCTTGATGTTTGGCGGGTTTGGCGGAGTAGGGACACCTCCAAAGCTGGTTAATACACTCTTAGAATCTAGTGTCAAAAACCTGACACTAATCGGAAATGATGCAGGGTTTCCAACGATAGGTATTGGAAAAGTTGTTTGTGCAGGAAAGGCAAAAAAATTAATCGCTTCCCATATTGGCTCTAATCCCGTTGCAGGCAAAATGATGACCAATAATGAATTGGAAGTCGAGTTCAGTCCGCAGGGAACATTAGCGGAAAGAATCAGAGCTGGTGGGGTCGGGTTAGGCGGCATCCTAGTAGACGTTGGGATTACGAGTGACATAGTAACAAAAAACAAGAAAATTCTTACATCAGATGGAAAAGAATATATTCTCGAAACGGCGTTGACGGCAGATCTTTCCATAGTCTTTGCAAAAAAAGCAGATCCATATGGAAATCTTATTTTTGACAAAAGTGCCAGGAACACCAATCCACTTGTGGCGATGGCAGGAACAAAGACTATTGTGGAAGTAGAAGAATTCGTTCCCTTAGGAGAATTGGATCCAGAAGAAATCGTCGTGCCTGGAGTATATGTGGATTATATGGTTCAAAGTGAGGGGGTGAACTGGACATGGGTATGGGAGGAAACATACGGAACTTGATTGCCAAAAGAGCAGCGAAAGAAATAGAAAATGGTATGGTCGTAAATTTAGGAATAGGCATTCCTTCTTTAGTTCCCAATCACTTGCCTGAAAATACTCATGTCTTTTTCCAAGCCGAAAATGGTGTGTTAGGGATGGGATCGACTCCATTGCCAGGAGAAGAGGATGAGAATCTTTGCAATGCAGCAGGGTTTCCGGTATCTATCCAGCCAGGTGCTTCCTACTTTGATAGTGCGCTAGCATTTGGAATGATCAGAAGAGGAAAACTTGATATTACGATTTTAGGATCATTGCAAGTGTCTGAAAAAGGTGATCTGGCAAACTGGATTGTACCGGGCAAAAGGGTTCCGGGTATGGGCGGGGCCATGGAACTTTCACAGAAAGCTAAAAAAGTGATTGTATTGATGAGTCATACTGATAAATATGGAAACTCAAAAGTTGTTAAGTCATGCAGTTTACCTGTAACAACACCAAATTGTGTGAACATGATTATAACCGATTTAGCAGTTTTTGAGATTAAGAAAGATGGAATGATGCTCACGGAGTTGATGCCAGGTGTTAGCTTGGAGTTCGTAAAAGAGAAAACAGAGGCTTCTTTTACACTATCACCTTCGATTTAATAAAAGGTGAAGGGGGGATGGGATGAAACAGAAAATGATTAAGGAATGGTTGGGTAAAAATAGGGGAAATGCTGTTAAGCTCCTAAGAAAGCTTATTCAAGAAAGAAGTATCCAGGGGCGTGAAAGTTCCGCGCAAGCAGTGGTAGTCGAAACGTGCCGGGAACTGGGCTTGGAAATAGATATTTGGGAACCCAATATAAAGGAATTGAGTGATCATGAAAATTTTGTTTCAACGCGCGAGAATTTTGAGGATTCCCCTAATGTAGTAGCAATTTGGAGAGGAACTGGGGGTGGCCGCTCCATTATTTTGAACGGTCATATCGATGTGGTTCCTGAAGGAGACTTGCTGCAGTGGGAATGTGACCCATACGAAGGTAAAGTGGAAGATGGGAAAGTATACGGTCGGGGGAGTACCGATATGAAAGGAGGAAACGTCTCCTTACTTCTTGCTTTAAATGCATTGAAATCAACCGGAGTAAAACTTAAAGGGGATGTTATTTTCCAAAGTGTCATTGAAGAAGAGAGTGGAGGGGCCGGAACGTTGGCTGCAATCCTCCGGGGGTATTCTGCAGATGCGGTATTAATCCCCGAACCTACTAATATGAAAATATTCCCTAAACAACAAGGTTCCATGTGGTTTCGACTAAAAGTAAAGGGCCGGTCTGCACATGGAGGTACGAGGTATGAAGGGGTGAGTGCTCTTGAAAAGAGCATCTTTGTTATCGAGAAAATCCAAGAGTTAGAAACGAAAAGAAATGAAAGAGTAGATGACCCTTTATTTAAAGGTATTCCGATTCCACTTCCAATAAATATTGGAAAAGTAGAAGGAGGAAGTTGGCCTTCCTCTGTACCAGATATGGTCGTGTTGGAAGGAAGGATAGGAGTAGGGCCGGAAGAGAATTTAATAGATGTAAAACAGGAACTTGCAGCGTGGATGAATGATTTAAGTGAAACCGATCCGTGGTTTAAAGATCATCCTGTTGAGGTTGAATGGTTTGGTGCACAGTGGGTTCCAGGCTCAGTAGAGTTAGATCATCCTTTTGTTAAAAAGTTGGAAAAGGCGTATACAGAAGTGAAAAAGAAGCAACCGATTTTAGAAGCATCACCTTGGGGGACAGATGGAGGATTATTCACTCAAATTACAGGTATCCCTACTGTAGTATGCGGGCCTGGAACAACGGAGGTAGCGCATTATCCTAATGAGTATATTTCTATTGAAGAAATGATGAAGGCAGCGGAGATTTTTGCCCTGCTGTTAATGGACTGGTGTGAAATTTCCGATGAAGCATAGATGAATGGATCTCTTTTTATAGAGATTCTTTTTTTATGTTGATTTCAGCGGTCGAGGGCGAATATTGTTGAATAATGTCAATTTCTTGATATTAGTTGTTTTTTCTTGATATATCTTCAAAATTCTTGATATATCTCGAGATTTATTGATATATCCCAAAACTTATTGATATATTGATTTTTTTCTTGATATCCCGTCTCTCCCATTACATAAACTGACTTTCCTTCTCAGCATTTCACACTTTTTACATATCCTGTGCTAATTAGAAAATACTATCAAGTATATAAAGACCGGAGGCAACTTGATGGTGACATTTTTTACTATCTTACTATTTATAAGTTTGGTGCTTTTCACGACAATGTTGGATTGTTATTACTATGACAGTAATGTTTTAGATTGTTTTACACGTTTGTTCATTTTTGATCCAGGGTTACGAGAGTGGATGGTTTACTTGACATTTTTATTTGGAATATCGATTGCTATCATTCAGGATTTACGTTTCAAAAATAATAAAGGCAGGGGTAAAGGTGCTAATGGGAAATAAAGAAACAATTTCATTATGGCAACTTTTTATCTTATTGCTCATTTTTGAAATGGGCAGCGCCACTGTCGTAGGTATAGGGGATGGGGCTAAGCAAAATGTCTGGATTGCCATCAGCCTGGCTGGATTAATAGGGGTAGGGTATATTTATGTATTGCATTTCATGCTCGGTAGAAAAAAGGGCTATAATCTATTTGCTCTAATAGAATTCTGCCTGGGCAAGTGGTTAGGAGGAGCAGTAAGTTTCCTATATATCGTGTATTTCATCTATATTTCCTCAAGGGTTTTGCGGGATTTTGGCGAATTAATTGTGTCCACCATTTTTATCTATACGCCAATTGAAATTATCAGCATCACCATTATTCTGACGATTATTTACATGTTGAACTCGGGCATAGAAGTAATGGCAAGAACCTCGGAGATATTTTTTCCTTATGTGTTCTCTTTTACATTTTTAGTAGGGATTTTTATATTAATGTCTGGAGAGATCGAATTTGAGAATATGAGGCCTTTCCTTGATGAGGGAATAAAACCAATTTTTCATGCAATCGTCCCCGGGCTGTTGACCTTTCCATATGGAGAGCTTATTGCTTTTACGGTTGTATTACCACTAGTAACAAAATATAAGAAGGCAAAAGGCTTTGCTATAGCAAGTGTTATTCTCAGTACATTGGTACTGGTTTATTCATCTGTCATTCAAGTGATGACGCTTGGACATGAAATGAAAGAACGGTCAAATTTTCCTCTCCTTTCCGCAGCACGTGAAATCTCGTTATTGGATTTTATTGAACGGGTGGATATAGCGGTTGTGTTTGTGGTCATGTTCGGGATTATCGTCAAAATTGGAGTATTCTTTTTTGGTGCAATAAAAGGTTTAGAACAGCTATCAAAAAGGGAGTATCGGACTTATCTCTTTCCTGTTGGTTCCATCATTTGTCTGTCTTCAATCATCATAACTGATAATTTCGCTGAACATATTGAGGAAGGGTTACAGATTGTCCCATATTATGTCCACCTTCCTTTTCAGTTTGCATTGCCTCTTTTATTACTTGTAATCGTGCTATTCAGAACAAGAAAAAAAAGTGGTAAGAAAAGGAGTGAAATAGAATGGGAAAGCTAAAAAATTTTCTATTAGGGGAAAATGAGAATATCAGTTCTACAGATAAAGAGCTATATTCCGAGGAAGAAACGCCCAAACCACTACTGAAATCGTTAAAAGATAATGACGAAATTATACAAAAAGAATTTTCACTTTCCATTGATTTTCATTTTTCTACATTAATTGTAGGAAAAAGAGATGCCATCGTTTATTTTTTTGACACCTTAATTGCTAAAGAAAGATTGACAGAAGAGATATTCGAACCTCTAGTTGCTGCAGAAGGGTCTGATAGTGTTTTGCAGACTGGGGATTTAGAAGAATTTAGAAAAGAGTACTTTGCTTCTGTTCCTTATAAATTTGCAGAAAGTTATCACCAAATATTCTGGAAGCTTCTAAATGGTTATGCTGTCATAGTGATTGATGGAATTGAGCAAGCTTTATGCATTAACTTGGGAAGTATTGAGAAGAGAAGCGTGACCGAGCCTAGTACGCAAACCATCATTAGGGGACCAAAAGATAGCTTTACGGAAACAATGAACACGAATATTAGTTTGATCAGAAGAAGGATTCGAAACCCCAACTTGTGTTTTGAGCAATACCGTGTAGGCCAAGATACAAAAACAGCGGTTGTAATAGGGTACATAAAGAATATTACCAACCATGACCTTGTACAAGAAGTAAAAAGTCGAATAGAAAAGGTAAATGTAGTTGGTCTTTTTGATAGTGGAAACATCGAGGAATACCTGACTGACAAAACACTGACACCTTTTCCTCTTACATATAACACAGAAAGACCAGATAATATTGCGGCAAATCTTATAGAAGGAAAGGTTGCAGTGTTAGTTGATGGCAGCCCTTTTGCCTTGAGTGTGCCAACGGTTTTTACGGATTTTTTTATTTCAACAGAAGATTACTACCAACCATTTTTCATGGCTTCTTTCATCAGGGTTATCCGTTATGTTTCTTTTATGCTTTCGTTGTTGCTGCCATCCTTGTATGTAGCTATATCTACCTATCATCACGAACTGATTCCCACTTCCCTATTAATTAGTGTCCAAGCTCAAAGGGAGGGAGTGCCTTTTCCGGCAGTAATTGAAATATTGCTGATGGAACTTACTTTTGAAGTGTTAAGGGAAGCAGGTGTCAGAATGCCAAGGGCTGTTGGTCAGACTGTTTCCATTGTTGGTGCATTGGTAATTGGACAAGCAGCTGTTGAGGCCGGTTTGGTTTCTAGTGTTTTAATTATTATTGTGGCTTTAACGGCAATCGCAAGCTTTGTCTCCCCTATTTATAACTTTTCCATTGCTACGAGGATTCTCAGGTTTGCATTTATATTAATGGGCGCATTGATTGGGCTTTACGGCGTTCTCCTTTTGGTTGTCATCATGGTCATCCACTTAACGGGTTTACGCTCATATGGTGTACCATATCTGGCACCAGTGGCACCGCTTCTCCTGGAAGATCAGAAGGATGTCTTTGTCAGAATGCCTGTTTGGGATAATATCACTCGGCCATCCTATTTAAAACCCAAACATACGAAGAAAACATCTGATAACGCGAACAACAGTGGTCCATCACAAGATAAGGGGAATTTTTCATGAGGAAATGGCTATGTATTTGCTCCGTCTTAGTATTACTGACAGGATGCTGGGACAAAGTAGAGCTCAATGAAATTTCCATCGTTACCGGAATTGCAATAGAAAAAGGGGAAGATGCAAAGTTCAAGGTCACAGTTGAGACAATAAACGCCCCACAACTTTCTGCTGCTCAGCCAGGTAGCGGAACACCTGTTATAACTTTTCAAGAAGAAGGGAATTCGCTGGCGGAACTCTCAGAAAGAATGAATGTAGGACTCTCTAGAAAACTAATCTATTCCCACACTAGAATCATTGTTATTGATGAAGTACTAGCTAAAGAGGGGGTGGGAGACGTTTTGGATTTCTTAGAAAGGACGGGAGAATTCCGTAATGACTTTAACATCCTTATTTCTAAAGGAACAAAAGCATCTGATATTGTAAAAACTACCTATCCTTTAGAATTGGTGCCTTCTATCAAGATTCATAAACAAATTGAGGTATATTTGGAAGAATGGGGAGGCGACCCTTATGTTCGCCTCACAGATTTCATTTCCTCGCTGACTTCAAAGGGCCGACATCCGGTGACAAGTGCCGTCTCAATAGAAGGAAAGCCTGAAGCTGGGAAAAGTATAGAACAAAATTCCAAAACAGAACTGGATGCCACGGTCGTTATTTCTGGACTGTCCATCTTTAAAAAAGATAAATTGATCGGATTTTTATCTCGCGAAGAAGCAAGAGACTATCTTTGGACACAAGGGCTTAGCAGGACAAGTCTAACTGTACCTTGCTATATGGAAGGGAACGAGGAGGAAAATAACTTTTTAGATATCCGCATCATCCATTCCCATTCAGATGTGAAGACGACGGAAGATGCGACCGGTGTGAAAATCAAAGTGAACATTAGTGGAGAAGCGAAAATACAAGGAACACAATGCCATCAAAATCTAGAAAAAATACAAACATACGAAAATCATGAAGATGCTTTAAATAAGTATATAGAAGAGAAGATTTTGGCAACCATTAAAAAAATGCAGGATGAATATAAAACAGATATCTTTGGGTTTGGGGAGGTATTTTACCGTACATCTCCAAGGAAGTTTAAAAAGATTGAAGACGAGTGGGACGATGTTTTTGCAGAAGCAGAAGTGGAGGTCATATCAGATTACCGCATTAAACGTTCGGGAATAAGGAATAAAAGCTTTTTGACCGATGATCCGGTTTCTGGTCAATAAAAATAAATTAATGGGGGAATTTCCTGTTCTATAGCGAATTGAATTAGGAGGGGGGATACAATGAGTACAAAAACAGGTAAAACCTTATTGATTAAGAACGAAACGATTTATGTGGATGCTTATGAAGATCATTATAATAAAAGACTAAAAATAGAAGATTTCAGGGGAAATATAAAGCAAATCATCGAAAGTATAGAGGAATGGAGCAAACAGCCATTTACAGAGAAAGTAATTATTAAATCAAGACCGGAACATGTTAGAGCCCTTATGGAAAGAGGATTTCTGCTGGAGGCTTCAATTCCTGGATATTTCCTTGGTAGTGAAGGTTTTTTCTTATGTAAATATAAAGAGATTAATCGTTATAACAGTGATAAATGGTGTGAAGAAGATAGTATCCTTAATTCGGTCTGGCAGAAGAGGGAACAAAAGGATGTGCTGCTTGACCCTAACCTAACGTTACGTGTGGCAAAGATATCCGATGCCAAAAAACTATCCAGCTTTTACAAGGATGTCTTTCCAATCTATCCCGTGCCAATTGAAGATCCGAATTATATTGTAGAACAAATCCAAAGTAAAACAATCTTTATGCTTTTGGAGGAACACGGAGAAATAATTGCCGCAGCATCAGCCGATATGAATGAAACATATCGGAATGCTGAAATAACGGACTGTGCCACCTCGCCTACAAAACGTAAAGGCGGATATATGAATGTACTTATTCGGGAACTTGAAGCTGAATTAGTGAAAAGACAAATTTATTGCAGCTACTCCATTGCAAGGGCTCTTTCGTTCGGGATGAATGCTGTATTGCACAATTTAGACTACACCTATAAAGGAAGACTGAAAAATAACTGTTATATCTTCGATAAGATAGAAGATATGAACGTGTGGAGTAAAGACCTATCACAAATGGATGCCCAAAAACCGGCACCGATTGCCGAGAAATAGGCGGTGCTGTATATGCAAACACATACACTATCAAAAGAGATGCTGATCGCTATTTTAGAAGGAATTGATGAAGCAATTCACGCCGTAGATAAAGACGGATTTACCATCTATTATAACAAGGTGGCAGCAAGCTATGATGGTATGAAAGTGGAGGAAGTGTTAGGAAAACATCTCTTGCATGTTTTCCCTTCCTTGACCGAGGAAACCAGTACGTTGCTGAAAGTATTGAAAACGAAAAAGCCGATTTATCATGAAAATCAACGATATGAGAATAGAAAAGGGCAGCTGCTTGAAACAGTGAATACCACGATCCCAATCTTGAATGGTAATCATTTATTGGGAGCAGTGGAAATTGCCAAAAATTATGGCCACTTAAACACGCTATCTAATAAACTAATGGACTTGCAAGCTAAAATAAATAGCTCAGGAGGATCAAAGAAGATCTCTTCATTCCAATCATCCTACACTTTAGTTGATTTCATTACTGATGATGCCGAATGTGTAACTATGCTCCAAGACGCCATGTTATTTGCATCCTCCATATTACCTGTTGTTATTTGGGGGGAAACAGGGACAGGAAAAGAAATCATTGCGCAAGGCATTCACCATCAGTCTCCTAGAAAACAAGGACCTTTCGTTGCACAAAATTGTGGTGCGATACCTGCTAGCTTACTAGAAAGCATTCTGTTTGGAACGGAAAAAGGCAGTTACACAGGTGCGGTTGACCGCAAGGGACTTTTTGAGCTGGCAACAGGTGGAACGTTATTTCTGGATGAGATGAACTCCATGCCATTAGAACTTCAAGCGAAACTGCTGCGTGTTCTTGAAGATGGATCCATAAGAAGAGTAGGTGGCACCTCTACGATTAAAGTCGATGTCAGGATCATCACTGCAATGAATGAACCTCCCGAAAAATGTGTAGAAAAAGGATCCTTTAGAGCAGACTTGTATTATCGACTGAACACATGCCCGATCTATATTCCACCATTAAGGGAACGACCTCATGACATTCGCCTCCTTTTGGAAAAGAAACTGCAATCTCGATTATCTTACCAATTGCCTAACGTCATTAAAGACATGTTTCAATCTTATCAATGGCCAGGGAATGTAAGGGAATTAATTAATACGATAGAATATGTTCTTTTAAAATCAAAACAAGAAACCATTTCCACTAAACATCTTCCACTAAAGTTGAACAGAATGAATCAACAATCGGTGAATCCCAAAAATACCGGATCATTGAGGACGGAATTACAGAAAACCGAAGAAGTAATGATCAAAAATGCCATGTATCAGTCAGAGGGGAATGTAATGAAAGCAGCAAAAATGTTAGACATACCTCGTCAAACCCTTCAATACAAGCTTGCTAAAATAGAAGGGAACTCCAAAACTCCTGAAGTGCTGAAAATTCGGCACAACGATTAATAACAAGTTTCTCCTATTCTACATATATAAGTAATAACTGGGCATCTGCATAGTTGGCACGGTTATTGCATGATGTAGAACAGGGAGGAGATAGAGATGAAAATGGATCTATATAAGCCCACACGGCACTGGAGTGAATTTGAACTTTGGAAAGATGTAACCGAAGAACAATGGAATGATTGGATATGGCAGTTAACCAATACAATCCGAACACTTGAGGATTTAAAGAAAGTGATCAACTTAACGCCGGAAGAAGAGGAAGGGGTAAAAATCTCCACCAAAACCATTCCTTTAAATATAACGCCATATTATGCTTCGCTGATGAATCCAGATGATCCTAGATGTCCCATCCGGATGCAATCTGTGCCAATATCAAAAGAAATTTATAAAACGAAGTACGACCTCGAAGATCCTCTTCATGAGGATGAAGATTCACCAGTTCCAGGCCTTACGCATCGCTATCCAGATAGGGTATTGTTTTTAGTTACCAACCAGTGCTCCATGTATTGCCGGTACTGTACACGTAGAAGGTTCTCTGGCCAGATCGGAATGGGAGTACCAAAAAAACAATTGGATGCTGCCATTGCTTATATTGCGGCCAATGACCAAATCAGAGATTGTTTAATTTCAGGAGGAGACGGTCTACTGATCAATGATCAAATCCTTGAATACATCTTAAAAAACCTGCGAGCCATTCCACATCTTGAAATTATCAGGATTGGAACAAGGGCACCGGTTGTTTTTCCTCAACGGATTACAGAGAACCTCTGCAATATTTTAAAGAAATATCATCCTGTCTGGTTAAATACTCACTTTAATACTTCTATAGAAATTACAGAAGAGTCTAAGCTTGCTTGTGAAATGCTTGTGAATGCAGGAGTACCTGTAGGGAATCAAGCTGTTATCTTGGCAGGCATCAATGACAGTGTGCCAATCATGAAAAAATTAATGCACGACTTAGTGAAAATTCGTGTCAGACCTTACTACATTTATCAATGTGACCTTTCAGAAGGAATCGGCCATTTTAGGGCTCCTATTTCCAAAGGACTAGAAATTATTGAAGGGTTACGTGGACATACAAGTGGATATGCTGTACCTACATTTGTGGTGGATGCTCCCGGCGGTGGGGGTAAAATAGCCGTTCAACCAAATTATATTATCTCCCAAAGTGCGAATAAAGTCGTGTTACGAAATTTTGAAGGGGTTATCACAACTTATCCAGAACCGGAAAATTATGTCCCTGGAAGAGCGGAAGCATATTTTGGGGAAATTTATTCAAACATGGAGGATAAGCGTTCAAATATAGGAATTGCAGCACTAATGAATGATTCACAATTCAATCTCGTTCCAGAAGGATTAAATCGTTTGAATCGACGCAAGGACTACGAAACAAACCCAGAACATTCTTCTTTAAAGGATAAACGTGACAAGCGTGATGAATTAAAAGAAAAGAAATTCCAGGCCCAGCAGAAAAAATATATTGTTGGAGAAGAAGAAAACAAGAGTGAATCAAGTTAGGAGGGTGCTTGATGAAATGTAATTGGTGTGAAAGCTCACAAGCAACATCTTCATCAGGTACAGTATATTGGGAACTGCCGGATGGTACCAAAGCAGTCACCATAACGGAAACCCCTTCTGTAACCTGTGGAGACTGCGGAATGGAATATCAAGAAGACGCGGTTGTGAAGGAAATTGAGGATCAATTGTTTCTAATCAATACAAAGGAATTGGAAGCAGAACTAAGCTACAATGAGTTGATGGCCAAACCGCGACTATTAAAGCGAAACTACTTTGACTTTTCAAGCTAATGGTTGTCCTTTACCCTCATTCTGATGTAGAATGAGGGTAAAAAAATGGGTGTGGATGCAGTTTGAGAAAGTCGTTTTACCATTATTTAATGAAGTTCCGTCATGCTTTGAAAAAAGATGACATTAGTATATTTGCCAATCATGCATACGACGATCATAGTTTCCCAAAAAATTCAGAGGACTACCATGAAATCAGCGGCTATCTAGAAATGAACGGCCAATACCTAGACAGCATGTCTACCTTTGACAAAGCCTGGGAGCTATATGAAGAAGAAGCTTAATAATTAGCTATCTAAAGTGCACCTGTTATGAGGGTGCATTTTTATTTTGAGATAAGTATAAATTTTGTTGATTTCCGTTCCAGGCGCTTCTAGCTGTGGATTGGAGCAAATGGCGGAGACTCCAGCGGGGGAATAACGGTAGATTGAGACCCCACAGCGCAGCGAGGAGGCTCAAGCACCGTCCCGCGGAAAGCGAAGCCATTTGCGGAAAGGAACAGCGTAGTTTAGGCAATCAACACAAATTTTTATTATTTCCTATATTATTAGAGTAAGAGAATAATAGGGACAGCCGCCTATTAACACATCGGTACAACCACTTTTTGCCCTAACGCTTTGGCGAGTTGGCATCTTGCTGCATATAATACATTACTATCAAAGCCACAGTGACAAATGGGGAGAAATTATATGGGGAAGAACAAAAAACCAAACAAACCGAAATATAAAGTCGGCGACATAGTCGTCATCACCATCTATGGAACTGTCGGTAAAGTGACGGACATGAAGCAAATTGATGGTGCGTATGTATATGAAGTAAATTCAAGTGAAGGCCTATATCAAGAAGAGACACTTGCCTTTGTATCTGAATACGAGGGGAAAGTACTGGTCACCGAACGTCTTGATATCAAGTACATGTATTTTATCGGTGATATTGTCCATGTTGCAGGTTATGGGAAAGAATTATTTAAAATTGTCGGTTTTCGCACGGAAATATGGCGTTACAAAGAAGATTCATGGGAAGACATCATTTATGAATTGACTCGATTATCTGATGGGGAATGGTTGGAAGCGGGAGAGGAAGAATTGACAATGGTTGTCCATCACGAACATGCTGAAATTCTTATCCACAAACTTGGATTGTCCTATATGTTCAACAAAGAAAATACAAGCTTGGAGTTGTATAATCCGATGACTGGATCAAACAAACATTTCAAAAAAGAAGAATACAACAAGGAATATCAAAGAATAATTGATGGACTTCTTGATGTCTATAATGATTATAAAGTGTTATATGATATCTTCGGTGATGAGGAATACATGGAAGTGATGAATCTGGTCATGAAAAATTTGAAAAAATACATGGATGGCAAGAAACATAGTCAACTAGAAAAATAGTATGGAGAATTGAAAGATCATATAGATAAAAAACGGACCTCCAATGATTGCAGTAGCCAATACCAGTTTGTCCGAAATTTTATCTAGCAGTGGCAATAAGACTTCCTCTTCTCCTAATCTTTCTAAGCTTGCTAAATAGTTCTTCATAATAATTTCCTCCTTTTTTGTGACTGCTTGTCCTTATGTCCCCAATGTATGCACACTTGAACGTTGATATGCACTTTTTTGAAATTTTTGAAAACAAAGATAGCATTTGTCCAACCTGATGGATTAATATAGAGAGTAAGACATATATCTTTAAAGACGTACATAAACCTTTAAAAAGGGGTGATATTGTGAAAGAAATCGAAGTGGTCATTGACACAGAAGAAATAGCCGAGTTCTTTTACAATGAGCTGGTAAGGCGGGGGTATGTTCCAGCTGAAAGCGAGATAGAAGAGTTGGCGGATATCATGTTTGATTATTTACTAGAGAAATGCATTATTGATGAAGAGGTAGAATAGGAACTGATAAGATAAAATAAAGATTGCTGCTTTTTAGGTGAGGTTGTTGCCTAAGGGGTAGCTTTTTTAGTTTTGTTGCCGGGCAATTATGGCGGAAGTCTACTTTCTAATGCTTTTTTGATGAAAATCAATCAAAAATAAGCAAGTTAAGAGGGCTCTGAAACCGTTCGGACAAATTATGAAGTGGTTCGGTCAATTGAATCATTCGGATAGAGGGTGTTCGGACATTTCTAATTAGGCTTTGGACATAAATAAGTGAGGTTCGGTCATTTGAAAAATTCGTTCGGTCAACTTTTGGGAAACTTCGGTCAAAATCACGAAATCTTCGGTCAGCTTTCAAAAATCTTCGGCCAACTATGGAAAATATTCGGACATTTACAATTTTCACCGTCCCCACTAATCTAAATATTGATTAACCTTATAAATCCTTTCTATCAAAAAATACCCCATGAAGCTCAGAAATCCCAGTTAGCTTTATCAAATTATATAGATGTGTTTTCTCCATATCAGCGGGCACTATACTTGCAGGGAGATGGAAAAACTTCGTCGCTCCGTGAATATCTTTAAACCAATCAACGGGCATAATGGACTGGTGGTCGAAATCTGTCCAAGCTACTTCAATGGTCGGACTATATATTTTTCGAGAATTAGCCTTAGATGAAAAAACGGCAGGAAGGTAATCTTCCCTAGATCCGGTATGAGAACTCTCCCTGCTAAACCGCAAAGCCCCATGCAGGACATCCTCGTTTTTAAACAATAGGACATAGAGCTTTTTCCCTATTTCAATGCGGTTGGCAAGGTTGGAAAATTGCTGTACTCCAAGACCAGTTAAAAGAGTGCTTGACCCCTTCCGATAAGGAAATAACACTAAAGTAAAACCCAGTTTTTCCTGTAGTTGATAGGTTAAACTCGATAATACTTTTTGCTGAAAATATGGATTCTTTAGGAGGTTATATTCAATAAAATTCTGTTCATTAATTATCAAGGAAACGGTAAGTAGTTCTTTTTTATTGTTATTTTCCCAAAAAAGGGACCATATCGGATTCATAAAATGGGAAACATGAAATTCGGAGAGTAGATAAAATAGAGGTTTGCCAGCCTTTTTGCTTTCTGCATATAGGAGTAGTTGTGGGTAGGCATCTTGAAAAATGAGGTGGTTGGCTTTCTCCAGAAAACGAAATAAGATGGAGGACTTCTCATAGGAAAGCAAGGTGGAAATGTGACTAGCTTTAAGATCTGTCATATTCCAGCCTCCATTTCTAGAAACCATGTGGGCCAAGAAGCTCCAATGTACTTCTGGGTGCTTTAGATAAAAATCCAAGTAGGCTTGCGTTCGTGTAACATTGTTACGGTTGAGTGTTGCAGTCTTGCTGCGAATATTCATCAACAAAGCTTGGTCTTTTAAGGAGAGTGAGTGGTTAACGGGGGAAATTGACCATTCTTTTTTTACTTGATTTTCATCTGAATGGGACCATATATCCAACAAATTTTCGCTTTTTGTCTTAGCTGCTGTCCCTGTAAACCACTTCCCAAACATTAAATCACCTCGGATTATCATATGAGAAATGTGGTGATTTCATGATTCACTGAACAGTCACACTATATAATTGCAAATTTTTATTCCATTCGACAAAACTTTTTATAATTTGATGAAGGATTCGACACCCCTTATTGCTAATTAGTATATATAGAAATGGTTGAGGGGTGAAAAGGATGTTGGCTCTTAAAAGAATGATGAAAATGGGTACTGGGGAATATGATGTGACCATTATGCAAACACCAAATTATGGAGAATCCAAAGGGTACACTCCCATTTTCCGATTAACCATGGAGGGAAGTAGTCATCAGGAGATTGTGGATAGAGTATATAAAAAATTCAATGTGACAGACTCCATACCTCGTGATTATGAAGGCAGGTTCATTGCTACTGGAGATATTATCATGATTGATGAAGGGACATTGGGGATTACCTATTACCGGTTGGAATTTGGAGGCTGGAAGAAAATAAATCGTGTGTCTGTAAGATAAATAAGGAAGGGGCAAAGGTCAAACTTTGCCCTTTTTATTTTATATATGGTTTCCAGGACCGTTTTTACGGCCGTTAGGAGAATGTTCTTTTTTGTGGGCGGTATGTTCCGCTTCAATTGCATCTGGACTGATATGATTGTTCTTCTTTTGACCATTAATTCTGTTTCGGTGTTTCTTTCCCATTTATTTCAGCTCCTTTTTCACTGAATAGTTACAACTATATTTTCTACCTCAATTGTAAAAGAATGCGCTTTTTTAGGGAGAGATTCTTTTGAAACATGGGTAATATATGGTATAGTAGTCATTGTTGTAGAGTAACAATGGCAAGAGTTATTAGGAGGTAACATAATGAGTGTACATATTGGAGCAAAACAAGGTGAGATAGCGGAAACGATCCTACTACCGGGAGATCCGTTACGTGCAAAATACATCGCAGAAACATTCCTTGAGGATGCAGTCTGCTACAACGAAGTAAGAGGAATGTTAGGTTATACAGGTACTTATAAGGGTGAAAGAATCTCTGTTCAAGGTACTGGTATGGGAGTTCCATCTATTTCTATTTATATTAATGAACTGATGAATGAATATAACGTGCAAAATTTAATTCGCGTAGGTACATGCGGAGCTATCCAAAAAGATGTAAAAGTTCGCGATGTAATCCTTGCAATGAGTGCATCTACTGACTCTCAAATGAACCGTTTAACATTTGGAGGAGTGGATTATGCTCCGACTGCTAACTTCGACCTTTTGAAAAAAGCTTATGATGTCGGAGTGGAAAAAGGCCTTAATTTGAAAGTCGGAAATGTCTTCACGGCTGACATGTTCTACAATGATAACGGCGAGCTTGAGAAATGGGCGAAGTATGGAATTCTAGCAATCGAAATGGAATCCGCTGCACTTTACACTTTAGCTGCTAAATACGGCAGAAATGCGTTGTCTGTTCTAACTGTAAGCGACCATATCCTTACTGGGGAAGAAACAACATCAGAAGAGCGTCAATCCACATTCAGCGATATGATGGAAGTGGCATTGGAAGCTGTAACAAAAAAATAATACACACTAAGCCCTTGGGAATCCACTCAAGGGTTTTTTTTATAAATTTAGAAAAGTTTTAATCAGTTGATTTTCGTTCCAGGCGCATCGCTTGCCTGCGGGCGGTCCGTGAGCCTCCTCGGCTTGCGCCTGTGGGGTCTTCACCTGTCCCTTCCTCCCGCGGGCGTCTTCGCGCCTTCCACTACAATCAACAGGGTGATTCCATTCATCTAAGTAAATAAAGCTATCTAACGGACTTCCTGAAAGACCAATACTTATATTTATAGTAGTTTATAGCTGTGTATTGGAGCAAATGGCGGAGACTCCTCGAAAATGCTACGCATTTTCTTCGTGCGAAGTATCGCTGCCGGAGCCTTCCTTGTCGTACGGGGAAGTAGCGGCAATGTTGAGACCCCGCAGGCTTGCCGAGGAGGCTCAAGGTCGCCCGTTGGAAAGCGCAGCCATTTGCGGAAAGGAACAGCGATTTAACCAATCAACAAAAGTAACTATGTTTACTATAATTCAAAATACAAGAAAGGATGAACTTTATGCTACAAACTTTAAATCTCCAAACACATAAGAGGGACGAGTGGCAGGACATCACGTCTGAGGTAGAGAGTCTTGTTATAAAAACTGGGGTGAAAGAGGGTCATGTGATGGTATATTGTCCGCATACAACTGCTGGAATTACTATTAATGAGAATGCAGATCCTGATGTAGTAAAGGATGTAATCATGCGATTGGATGAAGTTTATCCATGGGAACATCCTAAATACCGGCATATGGAAGGCAATACAGCAGCACACCTAAAAGCAATGACACTTGGGAACTCTCAGCAGGTAATTATCCAAAATGGAGAGCTTGTTCTTGGAACTTGGCAAGGGATTTTTTTCTGTGAATTTGATGGCCCCCGTTATAGAGAAATATATATTAAAGTGTTCAAAGATGTTGAATAACTGCATAATGTGTAGATAGTGACTTTTTTCTTATCTTCTATTTTAGCAAGGAAATCTTTTTACGGCGTTATGGATTAATGGTACACTGTTTAGGTATGTTTCGCAGAAGTGATACTTTTATTGTTAGAAACTAACCAACACATAATGATTATATTAGAATAGTAAAAAGGTGATTATTTTATGAAAAAGAAACATTTCTCTGTTTTGGTAATATTACTCTTGTTATCAGGTTGTTCCAATCAATTGGATGATGTCAACTGGAAGTTTTGGGAGTATTTTACCAAAGATACAGCAGAAGAGGTTGTAGAGGAGACACCGATCGAAGAAGAACCGGTGGAGGAAGAAGAACAACCGGAAGAAAGCCCACAGACGGAGGCACCACCTGAAACAAATGAGAACCAATACGTACTTGAAGAACCCTTTTTCACCGTTTTGAATGAGGAAAAGGTGATTGAAAATACGGAGAACCTTTTAGTGCTGGTAAATAAAAATCAGTCTCTTCCAGCTGATTATGTTCCAAGCGATTTGACCATTCCAGAGGTCCCATTCTCCTTTGAAGGTGACTATGAGAAAAAATATCTTAGGGAAGCAGCTGCACGTGCATTGGAAGAGCTTTTTGCTGCTGCAGAAGCTGAGAATGTAGAGATTTTCGCTGTATCGGGTTATCGTTCCTATGAAACGCAGTATGGTATCTATAATACCTATTTGAAAAAGTGGGGAGAAGAGAAAACCAATGCCGTTTCTGCAATACCAGGACATAGTGAACACCAAACAGGCCTTGCAATGGACATTTCAAGCAGATCTGCAGCGCTTGACTTAACAGAGGAATTTGGAAACACTCCTGAAGGAAAATGGGTGAAAGAACATGCAAGTGAGCATGGTTTCATTATCCGCTACCCACAGGATGGGGAAGTGATTACAGGTTATCAATATGAGCCTTGGCATCTTCGTTATGTAGGTAAAGAGGTTGCTGCTTATATGGATGAGCATGATCTTACCTTGGAAGAATTTTTCGATCGTGCGATAAAACAATAGCCAATAAAAACCTCAACCATTCAAAAAGGTTGAGGTTTTTTATAATTTTCCGCTTGAGAGGACGTAGGAACAGAGTAGGCCTAGTGCTGATAGGAGGCCTACGATGGGGCCGCCTTCTTCAAATGCTTCAGGCATCATGGTGGAAGCGACCATCGCAATGATTCCGCCTGCTGCAAGTCCACTTACAAGATATATATATAGTTCATTTAATTCTTTAAAAACAACAAAACCAAAGACAGAACTTAATGTGGTTAAAATAAAGACGATTGTCCAAAGAAACAATATTTTTCTTCTTGAATAACCATCTTTTCTAAGACCTACCGAACTTGACAATGCTTCAGGAATATTACTGATAAAAATAGCTAGTACAATAACCCAGCTAACCGTATTGGATTTAATTAAGCTTACCCCAATAATGACGGATTCAGGAATAGAGTCCATGATTGAACCGATGAAAATAGCCATGCCAGAATGTCCTTCGCTTTTTTCCTTCGAACGTTTGCGTTCTTTACCACCTTTTTTTATAATCACCATTTCTAGAAGTGTGAACAGAGTGGCCCCAATCAGAAAACCAAAAATGACATAGCTATGTCCTCTTTCCGCTTCGACTTCCCCCATAAGTTCAAATGATGCTGCTCCAATAAGAACGCCGGTTCCAAAAGCCATAATAAATCCAGTTAATTTTCGAGGAATTGGAATATATAATCCTACAATTGCTCCAAGCAATAAAGCTCCGCCTGCAACTGCTCCCCATAACAAAGCCCCTGTCATAAATTTCACCCGTCTCGTCCTTGAAGTTTTTATATTACTAATGTGTACGAAAAAAAATACAACATACTTTATTTGTGTTTTTGACAAAATACAAAGGTACTTGGTTCAATTGTTAGGAGGAATGAATGTGAAAAGGTTTTATCCTTTTGTCTTGATAACAGCTGTCATTAGTTTATTTTTGCTTAGTATGAGCATACCGGGCTATGTATCTGCCTTTGGGGAAAAGGGAGGAACAGCACGATATTATGCCCAGACATCGCTTAATTCTGCATATATCTCCGAAATGCCAGTTCCAAAGACGGTTATTAAAGCAATAAAAAAAGGGGATTGGGTTGAAATTAGCCACCCTGTTCCTCCGACAGATGTATACATTAATATTGATAAAGATCATAAATACGCGATTGATCATCAAATGAATATATATGACCTAAGGGAAAACAAAGCCATTTTGGAATTGCCTGATAAAGCAGTTCATCAATTAACAAAAGACATGAAGAAACTTTATAAAATACATTATGGAGATCTAATTACATGGAATGAAGCGAATAGCGCATTGCCTCGTTATAGCAGTTTTACCGTATTGGATTTAGATACAGGAAGGACTTTTGAAGTTCAAAGGAGAGCAGGCTCTTATCATGCAGATGTACAACCTTTAACAAACAAAGATACGAAAATAATGAAAGAAATATACAGGGGAACATGGAGCTGGGACCGCAGGGCGATTCTCATTCTATCCCAAGACCATAAATACGCAGCCTCTATGCATGGAATGCCTCATGGTAAAGGAGCCTTGCAGAATGGCTTTCCTGGTCATTTCTGTATACACTTCCAAGATAGCATCACCCATAAATCACGTAAAATGGATCATGCACATTCTATAATGATAAAGAAGGCTGCAGGTGAGTGGTTAGATCATACCGAAAAATTGTCTCCAGCAGAAATTGTGGATGCAACCGTTTTATCCATCCACCAACATGACTGGTTTATTCTTGCATCCGTTCTTGATGATAAAAACAGGGTCTTGTTGAATGAAAAAATTAAGTTTTTGGAAGAAATTGATCTAGTAAAACGGCTTTCTGACTTGCCTTCCGATCGTGATTATGATTCAAAGCTTTATTATCCAATAACCGTTAAGCTGTATATCCATAGGGATACAAGCGGTACCGAATCAAGACAAGTCACCTTTCAACTTTACAGAGGTTCTATTGAAGAGCCGTGGACAGTGGATTTAGACAACTTGATTCAGCAGCTATAAAAAATGGTGGGGAGGCTCCTGTACTGTCTGGAAGCCTCCCACTATTTTTTCGGTTTTGGCTTAATAATTTCAATTGGAACCTTGGTTAAGGGGATCGATGTTTCTTTTTGTATTCTTATTTCTACAACTCCATCTTGATATTTCGCCTTTGAGCTATTCCCTTTTACCATGCATGGTAGGGGAATGCTCTGCTTGCTTCCTGGAGTAGGGATATTATCTATAAATAAGGTAGTTGTATTATGAGAAGTTTTGATCTGGGACAATTGCTCTTCAGATGCAACTGGAAAACGGACATATACTTCTTCGTGCGTTTCAAATACTTTTGCCTCAAATGCAGGTTTTTTCTTTTTGTTCCTTTTAGCTTGAGCAGACCTCAATAGGTCGAACGACTGTGCAAAAAAATCTGTGGAACCAAATGTCTGTGGATTTGGTGGCAACTTTCCTTGCATTGCTTTTGACATCCAGTTTTCCACATCTGTTTGCTTAAATATATCCTGTTTCATGTAATCCTTCGGAAATGGAAACATTTTGTTCCAAGGTAGCATGTTGAGTCCCTCCAATAAGACTTTTCTTACTTTAGACTATTCTCCTTTAGTGAAATATGTTAGAACCAATTGTTTGACGTTCAGCAGTTTTTTTACTATACTAAATTAATCTCGAATTCAAGATATTATCAGATGAGGAGTGCCTGATTATGAAGCATATATTTAAAAAAGGATCCAATAACCGAGTGTTACTTTTGTTGCATGGAACTGGAGGAACCGAGCAGGACCTTCTTCCCTTAGCGGAAATGATTGACTCTCAAGCTTCTGTCCTAAGTGTAAGAGGAAATGTTTCCGAAAATGGTATGCCGCGTTTCTTTAGACGTTTGTCTGAAGGGGTATTTGACGAAGAAGACTTAATTTTTCGTACGAAAGAACTCCATGACTTTTTAAATGAAGCAGCGGAAAAGTATGAATTTGATCGTAATAATGTCATAGCCGTCGGATACTCCAATGGTGCAAATATTGCTGGAAGCCTGCTTTTCCATTATAAAAACACGCTAAAAGCGGCTGTATTGTATCATCCAATGGTCCCAAGAAGAGGAGTCGAACTTCCTGATTTAAGCGAAACTCCTATATTTATCGGAGCTGGGAAAAACGATCCGATTTGTCCTGCAACAGAAACGGAAGAACTAAGCAAGCTGTTAGTAACTGCAGGATCCAAGGTTGAGGTTCATTGGGAATATCAAGGACATCAATTAACCCACTCAGAAGTCCAGGCATCAAAAAAATGGTATGATTCCATCTGAAAAATGCGGAGTGAAAGGGAAATTTCACTCCGTTTTCTTATTAATAAATGAGCAAACCATTTTCTTTCCATTGCTTCATATATTAAACTGAAGGAAGAAATAAAATCTGTACATACCTTTGGAGGAACAGAATGAAGATTATTGACCAAAAACATGTGCAAGCCGAATTAGACAAACAAATAAATGTGGAAGTATTCGTTCATTTGGAAACGACTAACGGGGCCTATGCCGGCCACCACAATACTGGTCAAGCAGTGGGTGCATTCATACGCAATGTCCCATTGAAATATGAGCGAGCTAAAATAGTTGGAAACGGACCTTATAGAATTGGACTGAAGCTTCAACACGGCTGGGTCTATGCAGAAGGTGTGACACATTATGAAGTGGATGATAAAGATCGTCTGTTGTTGGCTGGCTTAAATCCTGAAGGAAAACTTGCTGTGGCTTTGCAAATTAGCCGGGAGCCATTTTAAGGGAAGGGAGAGAGAAGAATGGAAGCAGAAAAACACGTACTAGTAGTTTTCCCACATCCAGATGATGAAGCATTTAGCTCTTCTGGCACCATCAAACAGTTTACCCAAAGCGGAGTTCCTGTTACCTATTTGTGCGGAACACTTGGGCAAATGGGACGAAATCTTGGCAATCCAATGTTTGCCAACCGTGAGACACTTCCTGAAGTGCGCAGAAAAGAATTATTGGATGCGTGTAAAGTCATGGGAATAGATGATTTGCGTATGCTTGGCCTTCATGATAAAACGTTGGAGTTTGAGGATGAAGAATACCTCGCTGACATTGTTCATGAAGCACTGTTGGAGTTGAACCCAAGCTTGGTACTTACTTTTTACCCAGAGCACGGCGTTCATCCTGACCATGATGCCATGAGCAATGCGGTCGCCATCGCAGTGAAAAGACTTCCTGAACAGGACAGACCAACTGTTTATGGAAAAGCCATTCTGAAAAACAGTGTAGAACTACTAGGCGCACCGGATGTGACGATTGATATTCGATCCGTTGCAGAAGAAAAGCTGAAAGCCATCAAAGCACACAAATCCCAAACAAGCGGCTGGGTGGAGCTGATGGAAAAACAATTGAAAGAAAATGCACCAGAAATAGAGGATTGGTTATACCGAGAAACATTCTGGACGTATAAAGTGTAAGAGAAATCAGGGGATTAGGTCTCCTGTTTTTTTTGTTGTTGTGATGAAGACCTCGGTGACGGCGGAGAAGGAGGAGTGAGGTCCTCATCGAAGGTATGAAGACATGAGTGACGAGGAAAACGGAGAAGAGAAGTCCTCATCGGTGGTATGAAGACATGAGTGACGAGGAAAACGGAGAAGAGAAGTCCTCATCGGTGGTATGAAGACATGAGTGACGAGGAAAAAGGAGGAGAGAAGTCCTCATCGGAGGTATGAAGACCTGAGTGATGAGGAAAAAGGAGTAGAGGAGTCCTCATGGCAGGTATGAAGACCTTTGTGACGAGAAAAAAAGAGAATAGAAGTCCTCATACCCGATTAACCAACCACTTTTTTTGAAAATATTCCCTTTACCCCCAAATCATTCTAATATAATATTAAGGTTAGAGCAAAGATCGGTTTGGGAAGGATGACTAGTATTTGAAAACAAAGAAAAAGATCTTATGGTTGGACCTATGGCAAATAGCCGAGCAAGAAGCATGGCTCTCTGAAATGGCTGCAAAAGGCTGGAAACTTACTAAGATGACCAGGATGACGGCTCATTTTAGGAAAGCCGAGCCTCAGAATATTATTTATAAAACAGACATTTTCAAAGAACCAATCAGCCAAAATCTCAAACGATTGGAACGATACGAAAAAGAAGGATGGAAACATGTTGCGTCAAGAGGTCACCTGCATTTCTTTCATAACCATGCCGAAAGATCCCTAAAAGAAATACATATAGCTCCAATCCATCAAGCAGAAACTGTAAAATTATTAAAAAATAGTTTAAAGACAAGAGCTTATTTCATTGCTTTACTCACATTGATAGGGATCGCTTTAAGTGTATTCATGCTTTCATTAGATCCTGTTAGTAACTACCTCAATGATGAATTTTTGTCTCCCATCATACAAATCTTTTTCTTCATAGGTATCAATTTGTTAATTCTAAAGGGACTAATCCACTTAAATAAGTTAATAAAAATACTCCATTTCAACAAAAGAATCCAGCCAGCACCTGATTTCCGAAAAAAATATTGGATAAATAAGATAATAGGATTATGCATCATTACTTTTTTTACAGTCTTTTTCATATATGAATTTAGTAAAGCAGGCAATACAACTTTGGCAAATAGTTTTCCGCCTATTCCGAAAGAGGAACTACCAGTCATCCAAATGCAGGATTTTACAGATAGCACCAAACATGAGCCCTATTTTTATGAAGAAGATGTTAATCGTGACAATTATTACTCTGTAAATTCTAGCATCCTTGTGCCCAAGCAATTTGAACTAAATCAAGTTGTCGAGGTAGAAGGAGAGCAGTGGGGAAATAGAAATCGACCTTATCGCCCTTCCTTGACTTCTCGGAAATATATTGTCCTAAACGAATTTTTAGCTAAAAGGCTATTCCAACATTTAATAGATTGGGAAAAAGAACTCCGTAGAGGAGATGCTACAGTCTACAAGACAGCTGACTTTGATGAAATGGTTGTTTTGGAGAATTCTGTTCTCTCCAGAAAAGACCATACCATCTATTATGTAACCTATTACGGCAAAGAACCAGTGGAGAAGATAGTAAATGAGTTAGAATTATTGATAAAGGAAGATAAGCAGAGGAGCAATTGACCTCTGTATTTTTTGTGAAAATAGAATCTTCAGAATTATCAGTTGACATTTCTTCCCTTCAAGGTTATTTTTATGATGTTGAGCAATATTACATATTGTATGATGTCGGAATAATTTCGTTATATTAAAAAAGTGAAAGGGGAAATATCGATGATCTTACATGATTCTGAAACCCTATCTTTATCAGAGATGCAACTCCTTCAATCCTCCAGGTTGAGAGACACGGTACAGAAAGTCTTTCAACATGTTCCTTTTTACAGACAAAAAATTTCTAACTTAACGATCACACCTTCTGATGTTCAAACCATCCATGACATTCACAAACTTCCTTTTACCACTAAAAAAGAACTGCGCGAAAACTATCCGTTCGGACTATTTGCTATCCCGAGAAGCCAAATAACAAGGCTTCATGCCTCATCAGGAACCAGCGGGAAGCCTACAGTTGTTGCCTACTCCCAAGAAGATATCAATATGTGGAGTGAAATTGCAGCACGTGCCATTTCAATGGCTGGGGGCCAGAAAGGAGACATCCTTCATAATGCATACGGGTATGGACTTTTCACAGGAGGACTCGGGCTGCATTATGGTAGTGAAAGGCTTGGGATGATCACCGTTCCGGTTTCTGGAGGGAACACAGATAGGCAAATCCAATTAATACAGGATTTTCAGCCAACAGTGATCTGTGGGACACCTTCTTATGTACTTAACATTGCTGACAGAATGGTAGATTTAGGGGTTAATCCAAAAGAGACTTCTTTACAGTATGGAATTTTTGGAGCAGAGCCTTGGTCGGAAGAGATGAGAAGAACATTAGAAGATAAATTAGCGATCAAAGCATGCGATATATACGGATTAAGTGAAGTAATCGGTCCTGGAGTGGCAATGGAATGTCATGAGGCGCAGGATGGTCTGCATATTGCAGAAGATCATTTTTATGTAGAAGTAATTGACCCAAAGACCATGGAAATACTGCCAGAGGGTGAAGTAGGGGAGCTTGTGTTTACAAGTCTTACAAAGCAAGCCATGCCAATCATTCGTTATAGAACCGGCGATATTGCTTCTTTAAAAAGAGAAAAATGTGTTTGCGGACGTACGACAATAAAAATGTCGAGAGTCAAAGGAAGAGTCGACGATATGTTAATCATAAGAGGGGTTAATATCTTTCCTTCTGAAATTGAACATACCTTGCTTCAAATAAAAGATTTAGCACCACATTATCAGTTGTTCGTCTCTCGTGAGAAAAACTTAGATTGTGTAGAGGTCCATGTAGAAATGCAAGCGCATACATTTCAGCAAACAGACCCAGCAAAAAGGCAGGAAGAAATGAAGATCCTCGCACAAAAGGTGGAATATGATTTAAAGTCCAAATGCTTGATTAATGTAAAAGCAAGCGTTGTTGAACCGCGAACAATCCCACGTTCTGAAGGGAAAGCGGTGCGTATTGTCGACACAAGGTTTTCTCATGCTTAAAAAAGCTCAGAACTTTCTGTGTTGAAAAACGTATGACATTATATTATAATGACGTTAAATAAACGTTATAGAAATAGGAGGCGGCGAAAATGACCAACTCATTATCGTTTGACCGCTTGACGGAAGAAGAGAAACATGAGCATTTTATGCAACGTATCCAGGCTGGGGAAAAGATTGAAGCAGACGATTGGATGCCGGAAGAATATCGTAAAACATTAATTAAACTAATCTCGATGCATGCAATCAGCGAAATAATGGGAGCGCTTCCAGAAAAGGAATGGGTACCAAAAGCACCGACTTTAAAAAGAAAGCTCGGGATCATGGCAAAAGTCCAGGATGAAATGGGACATGGACAGCTTTTATTGCGAGTGGCAGAAGATTTAATGGAACCTTATGGGAAGTCACGGGAAGAAATTATGCAAGATTTATTTTCAGGAGATTTAAAGTTTCATAATGTGTTTCATATGGAAGCTCCAACATGGGGCGATGCAGGCCTGATCGGATGGCTGGTTGACGGTGCAGCCATCATATCCCAGACAAATATGCTAGATGCATCTTATGGACCTTATGCAAGAGCGCTAAAGCGAATATGTGCAGAAGAAGTCTTTCATGCTCAACACGGTGAAGCAATTATTATGGCGCTTGCAGAAGGAACCGAAGAACAAAGAGAAATGATACAAGACTCGATCAATCGCTGGTGGGAAGCTTTGTTAATGTTCTTTGGACCAGCAGATGCCTCGACAACTGGTACATCAAAGCAAGATATTACCATGAAATATAATATCCGCACGAAGAGCAATGAAGAACTTCGTCAGGACTTTTTCACGAAATACATCCCAAGGGTGTTATCACTTGGCTTAACTTTGCCGGATGAAACAATGCATTATGATGAAGAAGAAGAAAAATGGATCTACAAACAGCCAAATTGGAACAACTTTAAAGATATTATCAGAAATAAAGGTCCTAAATCACAGGATCGCTTGAGATTGAGAATAATAGCACACGAAAATAATGCATGGGTTCGTGAAGCGTTAAGCTCCGAAACATCAGCAGGGTGAGGGGAGGAGCTTAAAAATTGAGTACAAAAGGCTTTTATAAAGAATTTGAAGTGTTTAGTAAGAGAACCCATACAGCTCCGATGCAATATCAGTTCAGTCTACTTGCTCCAAACGAAGAGATTGCGCTTGTCATGGCACAAGAAAACTTTATGAGGCGGGAACCTGCCGTGGATATTTGGGTGGTGCAACGCGGAGATATTCGGAAGATGTCTCAAGAAGAGCGTCAATCCTTGCAGAGAATTGACAATAAGGACTACCGAAACACAAAAGGCTATGGATATTTAAAGAAAAAATGGCGCCACTATGAACAGGGCATGCTTGATGAGCAGGAAATCATGTCTTGGGGAGGGAAGAAAAAAGGATGAATATTGCAACGATAGAAGAAGCCAAAAGGGATGCATCCTACTACAAGGCCCTTACAGCGTTATTATATCAACTGGCCGACGACGATTTCATTATTGCCTACAGGGGATCGGAATGGCTGGGCCTTGCCCCGCATATTGAAGAGGACGTTGCTTTTTCTTCCATAAATCAAGATACAATGGGGCATGCTGCCATGTACTACCAGTTGCTTGAGGATTTAGGCGAAGGGGATATGGATGCACTTGCACATGGAAGAAAAGCAACAGATAGAGTGAATGCAGTTCTTTTGGAAAAAGTGAATGGATCCGGTACTTATCTCACGGAACCTAAATATGATTGGGCTTACACAGTCGTAAGGCATTATTTTTACACACAGGCCAAGAAAATTAAAGTGGAGGCATTGAAAAATTCCTCCTATGAACCTCTGAAACATGTAGCAGTAAAAGTGAATATGGAACTTTATTACCACTTGTTGCACTGGAGAACTTGGTTTAGACAGTTGTGCACCGCAAATGGAGAAGCTAAGACCAGGATGAAAGCAGCGATTGATAGAGTGGTAGAAGAGTTTGATGGTGTACTGACATTGGGGTCGAGTGGTGTTCTAATCACACAGCACCAACTAATTGATTCAGAAGAAAATATCCGACATCGCTTTACAGAAGAAATGACGAATATGTTTGAAAAAGTGGGAATGACTTTTCCTAGTAGTATGGGAATGAAAAGTGGGAACGGCAGACAAGGTGAACATACCAAGGATTTAGATGATGCACTCTTAACGTTAGGCGAAGTCTATAATAGCAATCCAGCAGCAGTGTGGTAATCTATACACCTTTTAGCCCAACAAAAAGGAATGATGACATCATGCAGGAAGAAGTAAATATCATGAAGGTTTGGGATGCCCTGCAGCATGTAAAAGATCCTGAAATAGATTCTGTCAGTGTGGTCGATCTCGGTATGGTGGAAGCAATTGATGTAAAAGATCAGGAAGTGACTATTCAAATGTTGCCTACATTCATGGGGTGTCCAGCCCTGGACATTATCAAAAAGAATGTAGAAAACGAGATTCATAACTTAGCATTATTCAAGAAGGTGGAAGTTCAATTCATCTACCAGCCACCATGGACATCTGACCGCATTACTGCACAAGGTAGAATCCATTTACAAGAGTTTGGAATTGCTCCACCGCCGACACTGGATGACACCGGGGAATGGCATGTGGATTGCCCTTACTGTGGATCGACTTATACAACATTAGATAACATCTTTGGCCCGACCGCCTGTAGAAGCATTCTTTACTGCAAAGGATGCAAAAACCCTTTCGAAGCAATGAAACCTGTATCAACCATGATGTAAGTACCACTGCCTTACAGAAAAAACTTCTGTCAGGCAATTACATAAATAACTGGCCTGATAAAACCCTAGCGGTTTAATAAGAGCCCATAAAAAGGAGAGATTTAGAATGGTAAAATTAATCGCGCTTTACAAACACCCAGAAAACAAGGAAGCTTTCGATCAGCACTACTTTGACACGCATGCACCTATCACTGCTAAGATCCCTGGTTTACGAAAGATGGAAGTAACGAAAGTGGTAGGCAGTCCAATGGGCGGAGAAGGCAAGTACTATTTAATGTGTGAAATGTACTACGATAGCCATGATGCGTTAAAACAAGCGATGAGAACGGATGAAGCGAAAGCATCTGGAAAGGATTTAATGAGCTTCGCCGGCGATCTTGTCACCTTGATGATTGGTGAAGAAGTGAATGAGTAAAACGTACGAATATATCGAAGTTTCCATTGAAAGCTCGATAGGTATCGTCAAACTCAATAGACCAAAAGTGCTGAACGCAATCAATCGCCCTATGGTTACAGAAATTGTGACCGTGTTAGAGGAATTTGACCGTAATGATGAAGTCAAAGCCATCGTACTGGCTGGAAACGGACGCGCATTTGCAGCGGGAGCAGATATCGATGAAATGGCAGAAGCAACAGCGATCGAGCTTGAAATGTTAAATCAATTCACCGAATGGGACCGCCTTGCTTGGGTAAAGAAGCCTATTATCGGTGCAGTTCAAGGGTTTGCCCTTGGGGGAGGCTTTGAATTAGCTCTGTGCTGTGACATTTTATTTGCCGCACAAGATGCCGAGTTCGGCTTTCCTGAAATTAGCCTTGGGGTCATGCCTGGGGCTGGGGGAACCCAGAGATTGACGAAACTAATGGGCAAATCCAAAGCAATGGAGTGGCTGCTCACTGGTGACAGAATGACTGCAAAAGAAGCCTTGCACTATGGAGTAATCAACCGTGTTATTCCGAAAGAACTATTAATGGAAGAAACGATGACTTTTGCACAAAAAATAGCCAAACAACCACCTCTTTCCCTTCGTTTGATCAAAGAATCTGTCCATAAGGCAGTGGACTATTCTGTCTATGAAGGGATGCAATACGAGCGAAAGAATTTTTATCTTTTGTTTGCATCCAACGATCAAAAAGAAGGCATGCGTGCATTTAAAGAAAAGCGCAAGCCTAAATTTGAAGGGGAATAGGGGGAGACATCGTGTTTGAAACGATTAAATATGAAGTAATAAACCAGGTTGCTTGGATCATCATGAACCGACCGGATAAATTGAATGCGTTTACAGAGCAGGTGAATAAAGAAATTACGAAAGCGTTAAAGCAGGCAAGTGGAGATGAAGGCGTTCGAGCTATCGTTATAACTGGGGAAGGCAGAGCATTCTCCTCTGGTCAGGATCTTGCAGAAGTGGATGAAAATATGGACCATGGGCATGTCTTGCGTACAAGGTACGGCCCGATGATGAAGCAGTTAGCCCGTTGTGAAAAGCCTGTCATTGCAGCGATTAATGGAGTTGCAGCAGGCGCAGGGTTCAGCCTTGCCTTAGCATGTGATTTTCGCATTGCCTCTGAGAAAGCAAGCTTTGTTCAAGCATTTATACATGTCGGGTTAATTCCTGACTCAGGTAATCTGTATTTTCTCCCTAAGTTAGTAGGAAATGCAAAAGCATTGGAGCTAGCTATATTGGGAGAGAAAATTAAGGCAGATCAAGCAAAAGACCTTGGGCTTGTTACGAAAGTAGTTCCAGTAGACAGTTGGAACGAAGAAGTGGAAGCTTTTGCGAATAAACTTGCTAACATGCCTACACAAGCAATTGGACTCATTAAACGATCCATACAAGCAAGTTGGAATGTTACGTATGAAGAATACTTGGAGCAAGAAGCATATGCTCAGCGAATTGCCGGTCTAACAGAAGACCATAAAGAGGGAGTAACTTCTTTTATAGAAAAAAGAAAGCCGGAATTTAAAGGAAGATAATAAAAAGCTTGAAGGAGATGAGAGTATGTCTACAGTTAAAGAGCAAAAGATGGAACAACTTGATATGAAACGAGACACTTATCAACTTATTATCGCAGGTCAACGCATGGACAGTTCCACAGGAGAAACGTTTACAACTTACAATCCTGCAACAGGAGAAGCAGTAGCAACAATCGCGAAAGCTTCTAAGGAAGATGCAGAAAAAGCGGTCCAAGCAGCTCGTCAAGCATTCGACAAAGGAAAGTGGAAGCTCTTCCCTTTAAACAAGCGTGCAAGAACATTAAATAAAATTGCCTCTATCATGCGCTCCCGTTTCAATGAGCTGGTAGAGTTAGAGATTTTAGATACTGGAAAGTCCCTTGCAGCAGCACAAGGGCAAGTTATGCAAGCAATTGAAGACTTTGAATTCTATGCAGGAGCTATCGTTGGCCACCGTGGATCAGTTAATAATGTTCCAGGACAATTCCACAACTTCACAGAAAAAGAACCTGTAGGTGTTTGTGCACAAATCATTCCATGGAACTATCCATTAATGATGGCAGCATGGAAGATTGCCCCGGCAATAGCAGTAGGTTGTTCCGTTGTCGTAAAACCAGCTACCCTAACTCCGCTGACTGCCATTGTCTTAGGTGAAATCTGCGTAGAGGCAGGAGTTCCTGAGGGAGTTGTTAACATCATCCCTGGTGCCGGTTCTGAAGTTGGAAACTACTTGGTTGAGCATCCTCAAGTCGACAAAGTAGCATTCACAGGTTCTACTCCAATCGGAAAAGACATCATGGAAAAAGCTTCTCAAACACTTAAACGAGTAACATTGGAGCTTGGAGGAAAGTCTCCTAATCTAGTATTTGAAGATGCAGATATTGATGCAGCTGTAGACGGATCTTTGTTTGGAATTTTCTATAACACAGGTCAATCTTGTGAAGCGCGTTCCCGTTTATATGTTCATGAAAATATTTATGACGCGTTTATGGAGAAATTCGTAGAAAAAGCGAAAAAGCTTTCTCTTGGTAATCCTTTTGCAAAAGAAACCCATATTGGTGCCATCATCAATCAAGGTCAATTAGATGTCATTGACGGATATGTTCAATCTGCCAAAGAAGAAGGAGCAAATATCGTTTTAGGTGGAAAAGTGGCGAAAGTGGAAGGCTATGAAAATGGTTTCTGGTATGAGCCAACCATCATCACAGGTGTTACGCACGAAATGAAAGTGGTAAAAGAAGAAATTTTCGGACCTGTTGTGGTTGTTATGCCATTTAGTGATGAGAAAGAAGCGGTTAAGCTTGCGAATGACAGCGAATACGGACTTGGTTCAGCCATCTGGACAAAAGACCATGGCCGTGCAACCCGTGTTGCAAAACAGATTCAAGCTGGAATCGTGATGGTAAACTGCCCATTCTCCGCATTCCCTGGAACACCATTCGGTGGATACAAGCAATCAGGTTTCGGCCGTGAGCTATGCATTGAAACACTTGATCTTTACACAGAAACGAAGAGCATCATTTCCTATTTTGGAAACCGTCCGCTCAATCCGTTTGGTGTATAAATAGAATAAATCTTAATTTTGGAGCAAAGGGGCATGGTCCTCTTTGCTTTTTTTACAGCATGATGAAGGAGGAGAGTCTAGATGGAAAAAGTAGTGGTTATCGGTTCAGGAGTCATGGGTCGTGGAATTGCATATGTAAGCGCGCTAGGCGGCTACCATACAACCTTAATTGATGTAAAAGAAGAACAACTTGCAGGAGCTAGAAACGAAATAGAAACCATCATCTCCAAAGGATTGGAAAAAGGGAAATTAACAGATCAAGCAGCAGGGGAATTAAGGGATAGCCTCTTTTACTCCACAGAACTTGAGGAAGCAGTTAAGGAAGCCAAGCTCGTTATTGAAGCGGTACCTGAAAACATGGAAATCAAAAAATCCGTCTACGAAAAGTTAGACAAGAGTGCACCTGCGGATTGTTATTTTGCTTCCAATACCTCTACCATGAGCCCAACTGAAATAGGAAGCTTCACATCAAGACCGGAAAAAGTTATCGCGATGCACTTTTTTAATCCAGTACATAAAATGAAGCTTGTGGAAATTGTCCGTGGTTTGGAAACAAGCGATGAAACGGCAGACTATATCCGAAATGTAGCAGAAAAAATGGGAAAAGAAACAGTTGTTGTCAATGAGTTTCCTGGCTTTGTGACTAGCAGAATCAGTGCCCTTGTAGGAAACGAAGCCTTTTACATGCTCCAAGAAGGGGTAGGTACCCCAGAAGAAATCGATAAGGCAATCAAACTTGGGCTCAACTATCCAATGGGACCATTTGAACTAGGAGACCTGGTGGGATTGGATACACGTTTGAATAACCTGAAATATCTTCATGAAAAGTTAGGCGAAAAGTATCGGCCGGCACCTCTTTTAGAAAAGTATGTGAAAGCCGGAAGATTGGGCAGGAAAAGTGGAAAAGGAGTTTATGACTACCAATAAACAACGGGAGAGGTGTGTCCATTATGAAGGAAGTTGTAATTGTAGATGCTTGCCGAACGCCGATTGGGAGGTATAAAGGTGCTTTAAAGGCCGTCCGACCGGATGATCTTGGGGCGATTGTAATCAAGGCCCTAGTAGAAAGAAACCCTGGTGTGCCAGTTAATGAAATCGAAGAAGTCGTGTTCGGCAATGCCAATCAAGCGGGAGAAGATAACCGCAATGTCGCAAGGATGAGTGCTCTATTGGCTGGTCTTCCGGTAGAGGTGGCCGGCACCACGATCAACCGTTTATGCGGATCCGGTCTGGATGCGGTGAATTATGCGGCACGTGCAATTATGGTAGGAGAAGGCGACATTTTCATCGCAGGCGGAACCGAGAGCATGACAAGGGCTCCGTTTGTCATGGCAAAGCCGGAAATGGACTATCCACGCGGAAACATGGAACTCATGGATACAACGATCGGCTGGAGATTTACTAACAGCAAACTTGAAAAAATGTACGGAGTGGACACCATGCCGCAAACGGCCGAAAACGTAGCAAGAGAATTCTCCGTTTCCCGAGATGATCAAGACGTATTTGCCTATGAAAGCCAGCAAAAAGCAAAAATGGCCATGGAATCCGGCCGCTTTAAAGAAGAAATGGTGCCAGTCACGATTGTGGATAGAAAAGGTAAAGAAACAATTGTAGACTGCGACGAGCATCCTCGTCCTGAGACAACTTTGGAGAAACTGAACAACTTGAATCCTATTTTTGGCGAAGGTACGACAATCACTGCCGGCAATGCGTCCGGTGTGAATGACGGCGCATCTGCACTGCTTTTGATGAGTGCAGAAAAAGCGAAAGAGCTAGGCTTAAAGCCATTAGCAAGGTATGTCACGTCTGCCGCTGCAGGGCTAACTCCTTCTATTATGGGAATTGGGCCGATATACGCTACCAGAAAGGCACTCTCGCGGGCAGGGTTGTCTGTTGACGATATTGAACTCATTGAGTTAAATGAAGCATTTGCATCCCAATCGCTTGAATGTATGCGTCAACTAGAATTAGACCCTAGCAGAGTCAATGTTAACGGTGGGGCGATTGCGTTTGGCCATCCTCTTGGTGCCAGCGGGGCGAGGATCTTAACTACGCTTGTACATGAAATGAACAAGCGGGATGTGCGATATGGCCTTGCGACAATGTGTGTAGGGGTTGGTCAGGGAATTGCAACAATAGTAGAGAGACCACAAGAATCATAGAGCTTGATGCTTTATGATTCTTTGGGGTGGATATTGGAGTATGGGTGCGTTTCCATTTCCATCTTTTCTATAACGCGTTACTCTGTTAAAATAAAATTACTGTAATATAGCGATTTATTTTATGTGGTAGAAAGAGGATGCAGGAAATGAATACAAGATCAATGATTTTTACTTTATATGGTGATTATGTTAGGCATTATGGCAATAAAATTTGGATAGGAAGCTTAATCAAATTACTAAATGAATTTGGGCACAATGATCAAGCGGTGCGTGCAGCGATATCACGTATGAATAAGCAGGGATGGGTCCAATCGGAGAAAAAGGGAAACAAAAGTTATTATTTTTTAACAGAACGCGGCGTGAAAAGAATTGACGAAGCGGCTAAACGTATTTTCAAGCTGAAGACGGATAGCTGGGATGGGAAATGGCGTATGCTGATGTACACCATTCCAGAAGAAATAAGAAGTGTTCGAGATGAGTTGCGTAAAGAATTGGTGTGGAGTGGCTTTGGTACATTATCAAATAGCTGTTGGATTTCGCCCAACTCACTAGAAAAACAAGTACAAGACCTTATTACTAAATACGAAATAGAAGAGTATGTAGACTTTTTCATCTCTGAATATCATGGACCATACGAAAATGAACGACTTGTTATGAAAAGTTGGGATTTGAATGAAATTAATGGCAGATATCAACAATTCATTCAAGAATACAGTCAGAAGTATATCATCGATAAAAATAAGATCGGGAAAGGTCAAATGACAGACGCTGAATGTTTCGTGGAGCGGACCAAACTTGTCCATGAATACAGAAAGTTCTTGTTCGTTGATCCGGGACTGCCAGAAGAGTTGTTGCCGGATATGTGGCTGGGCAGTCATGCAGCTTCTTTATTTAGTGAATATTATAAAGAGTTGGCAGAGCCGGCTTCCCGATTCTTTGAAGAGGTCTTTGAGGACGGTAATGAGTTGGAATTGAAGGATAAGAAGTATGATGTGATGAATCACCCGTATATTATGGAGTGATGGGAGCATTTCCACTAAGTAGTTGGTGGGAGTGCTTTTTTAGATTGTTTTCGGGTGGTGGGTGTTTGAGATAGTTGTTTACATAACATTATTATGGGAGATGTAATTGTTGTCGATTATTGCTGAAAGGTAGAAGGTCGGCTGGAAAGTGTAGAAGGTTTGTTCTTTGTTGTAGAAGGTCCTTAAGAAAGTGTAGAAGGTTCATATTTTAATGTAGAAGATCAATATAAAGTTGTAGAACCTAGCAAGCTCAATCTAAAAAGACAGAACCAATAGATCAATCAATTCATCAAACATCGAATCAAATTAAAAAGCACCTTTATGAAGACCGCTCTACTACTATTTTCTCGTCACCGGAGTCTTCATCACCCCCATGAGAACCTCTCTATCCCTATTTTCTCGTCACCAGAGTCTTCATCACGTCCATGAGAACCTCTCTATCCCTATTTTCTCACCACCGAAGTCTTCATCACGTCCATGAGAACCTCTCTATCCCTATTTTCTCGTCATCGAAGTCTTCATCACGTCCATGAGAACCTCTCTATCCCTATTTTCCCGTCATCGAAGTCTTCATCACGTCTATGAGAACCTCTCAATCCCTATCATCTCATCACTGAAGTCTTCATCATGCTCATGAAGACCTCTCTCCTCTTTAATCCTTCTCAGAAAGGTCCTTATCACCACAAACAAAAAACCGAGCCATCAACCCAGCCCGGTTCCTACCTAAACTACCGTCTATCTATCTCCTAATTCCTCCTGATAATCCTTCCCTTTTTGCACATATGTATCAATGGACAACTGTATGAGCTCCAAATCCCTGTCAGTTAATTCGCGAATAACCTTACCTGGGGACCCTACAACCAACGAACGTGGAGGAATTTTTTTTCCCGAAGGAATTAAAGTATTGGCACCAATGATACTTTCTTCCCCAATATCAGCACCGTCCAAGATCGTGGAACCCATTCCTACAATACATCGTTTTCTAACCGTACAACCATGTAGAATGGCAGTATGTCCTACTGTTACCTCATCCTCAACCACCAATGGAAATCCTTCATATAAATGCGCAGTTACGTTATCCTGGATGCTGCATCTTTTCCCAATTGTTATTGGTCCTTCATCCCCACGAAGAACGGCGTTGAACCAAACGGTCGATTCTTCCCCAATCGTAACGTCACCAATAATTCGTGCTCCTGGTGCTACAAATACAGAATCATGAAGTTGAGGTTTTTTTCCACCAAAAGGATAAATCATTCATCACTCACTCCCCAAATATTATTGTCTAAATATAAAAATTAGTATAACATTATTTTTACGAGGGGTGAAATAATTGATGAATAAAATACAAGAAATTCTAAAAATAAACTTTCCGATTATTCAAGGCGGAATGGGAAATATCAGTAATGCTCCATTAACTGCAGCTGTCTCCAACGCAGGTGGTCTCGGTACAATAGGGGCAGGTACGATGAAGGCGGAAGAAGTGGAAGAAATCATCATAAAAACCAAACAACTTACGGAAAAACCTTTTGCAGTGAATGTTGCGTTGTCGGTTTCTCCGTACACAAAAGAAGTTTTGAAGCTCCTTATTAAACATCAGGTACAGGTGGTCTCCCTGTCAGCAGGGAACCCGGCTCCTTATATTCCTAAGCTAAAAGAACACGGCATTACGGTCATTTGTGTGGTGGCTTCACCTAAGCAGGCAATAAAAGCAGAAAATGCTGGCGCTGACATTATTGTAGCAGAAGGTTATGAAGCTGCCGGCATCAATTCAAACCTTGAAACAACCACTATGACATTGATTCCACAAGTGGTAGAGGCTGTGTCCATTCCTGTTCTTGCAGCAGGGGGAATTGGGAATGGAAAAGGGCTTGCTGCAGCTATCGCTCTTGGTGCCTCTGGAGTACAAATGGGTACAAGGTTAATTGCTACGAAAGAAGCCCCTTTTCACAACCATTATAAAAACTCCATCTTAGCTGCTGACGATCAGGGTACTGTCATAGTAGGCAGAACTGTTGGGAGAGTAAGAAGGGTCATTCGCACTCCGTATGCAGATTTGCTCCTTAAAAGAGAGCAGGAAGGGATTTCGCTTGAAGAGTTTAATTTGTTAACTACGGAGGATCACCATATTAAAGGGGCAGTAGAGGGTGAGCTAGAACAAGGGTTTATTAACGGTGGTCAAATATCAAGTATTATTAATACGATCCCAAGTGTAAGTGAACTTTTTGAAGAGATGATTACGGAAGCAAAAGAGCAACTTCATAAAGCCATGGCGCAATTCTAAATAGCAAGAAACCTCTTAACCATCCAGAGGTTTCTTTTTTATTTACAAAAAGAAAAAGGGTTTTAGGGAAAAATGGCGTATTTATTGTAAAATAATATATTTATTTAAATTTTTCGAATATATTGACACTATTTGTTTATTGGTGTTAATATAACGTTGAAAAAACGAATAACGTTTTGTCCATCATAGACAACAACGGAATGTAAACGGTTTCAAAAGCTTACATAATTATATGTAGCTTAAAAACATATATAAGGGGGATATCTATGAAAAAGTTCAAGATGAAATCTATTTTGGCAAGTATGGCATGCGCAGCTTTACTAGTCGGCTGTAGTTCCGATTCAACTAGTGGTGATGGAGAGGATCAAGTGGTTATTGGTGTGACTCAAATCGCTGAACATCCTTCTTTGGATGCTGCGTTTGAAGGGTTTAAAAAGGCGCTAGAAGACAATGGCTACAAAGAAGGCGAGAATGTAAAATATGATGTTCAAAATGCTCAAGGTGACCCGAATAACAACAAGCCGATTGCAGACAAGTTTGTAGCAGATGAAGTGGACATGATTTTTGCTAACTCCACTCCAAGTGCACAAAGTGCTTTGCAGGCTACAAAAGATATTCCTATCATTTTTACATCTGTAACAGACCCTGTTGGTGCTGAACTTGTAGAATCATTTGAAAAGCCAGGTGAAAACATCACAGGTACTTCAGATACACACCCTGATGCCATTGCCACTACTATCAACTTCATGGTAGACGAGCTTGGTGCGAAAAACATTGGAGTTATCTATAATACTGGGGAACAAAACTCTGTTGTGCAGGTGGAAGCCGTGAAAAGTCTTGTTGAGGAAAAAGGTGGATCTCTTGTAGAAGCTTCCGTTTCTACATCTGCAGAGGTTCAACAAGCTGCAGAATCTTTAATTGGAAGAGTAGATGCTATCTATATGCCAACAGATAACACGGTTGTTTCAGCTATTCAATCACTTATTACAGTTGCATCGAATGAAAAGATCCCTTTGTTTGCAGGAGATCTTGATTCCATGGAAGCTGGGGCAGTCGCGGCTAGTGGATTTAACTATTATGACCTAGGTTATGAAACTGGCTTAATGGCTGTTCAAGTTCTTAAAGGGGAAAAAGACCCTTCTGAAATTCCAGTATCTTATCCTCAGAGCTTGAAGTTAACTATCAATACAAACGCTGCTGAAGCTCAAGGTTTGGAAGTGCAAGATGCTTGGACTGAGTTTGCTGAGTTCTATGATGAAAAATAAGAAATTTTAAGACAACGAGGAGATGATTCTGACATGATAACAGCAATTTTTGGTTCAGTCGAATTGGGAATCATCTACGCAATCATGGCCCTAGGGGTATATCTTTCCTTTAGGGTCCTTGATTTTCCCGATTTGACGGTAGATGGTAGCTTTGTAACTGGTGCTGCAGTTGCTGCGACAATGATTGTCAGTGGCTATAGTCCTGTCACAGCTACAGTGGTAGCGATGTTTGCAGGATTTATCGCAGGCTGCATTACTGGTTCCTTACATACGTTCGGAAAGATTAATCCACTTTTATCAGGTATTTTAATGATGATTGCTCTTTATTCTATCAATTTGCGAATTATGGGAAGATCGAATGTGCCATTATTAAATAGTGATACTTTTTTCACCAACATCCGTACTTGGTGGGGAAGTACTGGAATAGACGAATTTTTGAATAATATGTTTTCAACGATTGGATTAGGAGCTTTTGTACCTAGAACATGGGGAATCATCTTCATCATGTTGATTGTCACGTTTGCAATAAAAATCCTAACCGATCTATTCTTAAAAACAGAAATCGGCTTGGCAATCAGAGCGACGGGTGATAATAAGCGAATGATTCGAAGCCTTTCTGCGAATACTAGCGGACTGGTTATTCTTGGTTTAGGGATTTCCAATGCCATGGTTGCATTTTCAGGTGCATTGATTGCACAGCATGGTGGGTATGCAGATGTCGGAATGGGGATCGGGATGATTATCATTGGATTGGCTTCTGTTATTATCGGAGAGGCCATTTTTGGTACTAGAACGATTGCATGGACGACTTTTGCCGTTATCGGTGGCGCCATCATCTATCGAATAGTCGTGACGCTTGCATTAAGGGTGGAATTCCTAGAAACTGGTGACTTGAAAGCCATTACTGCAACGATTGTTATCTTAGCCCTTATCACCCCTAAATTAATTGATAGCTACAAAGATCGCAAGAGGAAAAAACAGAAGATGCTAAAACTGGGATCTTTACAATCTGCCAATGAAAAGGGGGATCAGCGTGCTACATTTAACACAGATTAACAAAATCTTCAACGAAGGAACTTTAGATGAAAAAAATGCGCTTGATACCATCAACCTTTCTTTGAAAAAAGGAGATTTCGTCACCATTATTGGTAGTAATGGTGCAGGGAAGTCCACCTTGATGAATATGATTTCTGGTGTGCTGACCCCTGATACCGGGCAAGTAGAGATTGATGGCCGCAATGTCACTTATATGGCAGAGCACAAAAGAGCCAAATATATCGGGAGGGTGTTCCAGGACCCTATGGCAGGAACGGCTCCTACGATGACGATTGAAGAGAATCTGGCAATGGCCTATTCACGAAATAAAAATCGCACATTAAAGATGGGCGTGACAAAAAAGAGAAAAACCTATTTCAAAGAGGTGCTGGAAACACTGCACCTTGGTTTGGAAAATAGATTGAGCGCAAAAGTTGGTTTGCTTTCAGGTGGGGAAAGGCAAGCATTGTCACTTTTGATGGCAACATTCACAGAACCTGATATTCTGCTTTTGGATGAGCATACAGCCGCACTTGATCCATCTCGTGCAGAATTGATTACCAACATCACAAAAGAAATTGTTGCAGATAAAGGGTTGACGACATTGATGGTAACCCACAACATGCAGCAGGCTTTGGATCTTGGGAATCGATTGATTATGATGGACAAGGGACAAATCATTCTTGAAGTAGGAGAAGAAGAAAAGAAATCTCTAACCATTGAACGTTTGTTAGCTGAATTCCAGCGAATACGCGGTCAAGCAATGACCAACGACAGAGCATTGTTAAGTTGAATATGTAAGAGGGGAGGATGCCATGAGCAGCTTCCTCTTTTTTATTGTTTAAGAAGATTGTCTTCAGTGTAATTCTTGATTGTCTGGATGAAGACATCAGTGATAAGAAATCTTGAGGAGAGGTGTCGTCATCACCGTTATGAAGACATCAGTGACAAGGAATCTTGAGGAGAGATGTCCTCATCACCGTTATGAAGACATCAGTGACAAGGAATCTTGAGGAGAGATGTCCTCATCACCGTTATGAAGACATTAGTGATAAGAAATCTTGAGGAGAGATGTCCTCATCAACGGTATGAAGACATTAGTGATAAGAAATCAAGAGAAGAGGTGTCGTCATCGCCCGTGTGAAGACATCAGTGGCAAGAAATCAAGGGAAGAGATGTCCTCATCACCGTTATGAAGACATCAGTGACCGAGAAATCAGGAGAAGAGATGTCCTCATCCCCAAGGAAAGGAACAGCGGCGATAAATCACCAATCTACTTAACTTCTCGCTATTTTTAATTGACTATTTATAAAATTTCTACAATTTATTGACGGTTCATTTAACGAAATGTTATTATAGCGTTGAATAAACGTTATACGTTTTGAGGTGAACACATGAAGCCGGAACTAACCATAGGTACAAAACATTCCATTCAAATCACCGTTACCAACAAAATGTTTGCTCAGTTTGAAGGGAAACTAGTGCATCCCGTGTATTCCACAGCAATGATGGTCTATCACATGGAGTGGGTTTCACGGCAAATAATTTTAGGGGTTTTGAAAGAGACAGAAGAAGGAATGGGTGCAGAAGTAAAAGTGAAGCACTTGGCACCGGCAACAGAAGGAACCATCTTAACATTAGAAGCAACGGTAGTCGGGCTTAAGAAAAACTTCATCATCACAAAAGTCCTAATATTTTCTGAAGATGGCATAATGGGCGAAGGGGAAGTCACGCAAGTTATCTTACCAAAAAGTAAAATCAAAACAATGATAGACTAAAAGAATATTAGAAAAAGGGTGGTTGCTTTGACAAATATGAAAACGCTTACTTCTGAAGTTGGAGGAATGGAAATGTTCGATAAGATTCAACAACACCAACAAGTAGTATTCTGTAATGATCCAGATACAGGATTAAAAGCTATTATTGCGATACATAACACAACGTTAGGGCCAGCATTAGGCGGATGCCGCATGCAACCTTATCAATCAGTGGATGCCGCTTTATATGATGTTCTTCGACTTTCAAAAGGGATGACATATAAATGTGCAGCTGCTGATGTGGATTTTGGCGGAGGGAAGGCGGTCATCATTGGTGACCCTAATAAAGACAAAACACCTGAACTATTTAGGGCGTTTGGTCAATTTGTTGAATCATTAAATGGACGTTTTTATACTGGCACTGATATGGGAACTTCACCTGAAGATTTTGTGCATGCCTTAAAAGAAACAAATTGTATCGTGGGTGTAGATGAGGTGTATGGCGGAAGTGGGGATTCCTCCGTTCCTACAGCTCAAGGAGTTATCTACGGAATTGAAGCAACCAACCTTACACTATGGGGGTCTAAAAACCTTTACGGAAAAAGTTATGCAATCCAAGGCCTTGGAAAGGTTGGAGCTAAAGTGGCAGAGCAGCTAATGCATGCTGGAGCTGATATTTATGTGTCTGACATCAATGAATTCGCCATTAACCAACTGGTGTCCAAAGCAAAAGAAATTGGAGCAGGTATTAAAGTGGTTGGCGGAGATGAAATCTATTCTGTTGATGCAGATGTATTTGTACCGTGCGCCCTTGGTGGAATCATTAATGATCAAACGATAGAACAGTTGAAGGTAAAAGCGGTAGTAGGTTCTGCCAATAACCAGCTGATCGAAAATCATCACTGTGCAATGCTGCAGGAAAAAGGAATTCTTTATGCTCCAGATTACATCGTCAATGCCGGTGGACTGATTCAAGTGGCAGATGAATTATATGAACCAAACAAAGAGCGTGTTCTTCGCAAAACAATGGCTATATATAACTCTTTAATGGATGTATATAAAGAAGCAGAGAAAATGAATATTACGACAGTGGAAGCGGCAAATAACTTCTGTGAACAGAGATTAGTAGACAGAAGCAGGAGAAACAGCTTCTTTACCCATTCCAAGCGACCAAAATGGTCAGTACGAGTTTAATAGAGGGGGAAATAAGTTGAACGATCAATTTCCTATCATTCAGATAATTGATAATCAGGGCAATTTCCTTGATAAAACGTATGAAGAAAGAATCACGGAAGATCTTGCAAAGTCTATGTATCGACATTTACTGAGAATTCGCACCTTTGACAAAAAATGTATAAGTCTTCAACGCCAAGGCCGTATCGGGACATATGCACCTTATGAGGGGCAAGAGGCTTCACAAGTCGGCAGTGCGATGGCTCTGAATGAAGATGACTGGCTGTTTCCTTCCTACAGGGATCACGGGGCAACCATGACATTCGGTCACTCCCTCCGCAACATACTTCTTTTTTGGAACGGGAGAAATGAAGGGTGTATTCCTGCTAATGGAAAGAAAGTATTTCCACCGGGTATACCAATTGCTACACAGCTTCCGCATGCTGTAGGCGCAGCCTATGCAGAAAAAAGAAAAGGAACGAACAATGCAAGTATTGTTTATTTCGGGGATGGAGCAACTTCTGAAGGGGACTTTCATGAAGGATTAAACTTTGCAAGCGTTCTTAAGGCGCCGGTTGTGTTTTTTAACCAGAACAATCATTTTGCCATTTCGGTACCTTTATCCAAACAAATGAATACCGAGACAATTGCGCAGAAAGCCCTTGCTTATAATATGAGAAGTGTCCGGATTGACGGAAATGATGTATTTTCCGTTTATTTCCATACGTTGGATTCATTAGCACAAGCAAGAAATGATGAGGGGCCAACATTAATTGAAGCGGTAACATGGAGATATGGTGCCCATACCACTGCGGATGATCCAACCAAATATCGCGACCAATCTGAAAACGAGAAAAGACGCGAGAATGACCCGATTCTACGTTTGGAACGGTTTATGAAAAATCAAGGCTGGTTTAAAGAAGACTGGAAAGAATCAATGTTAGTGGAACTTTCTCAAGAAGTAGATAAGGCTATTGAAGAAATGGAGAGTTTTCCAAAAGCAGACCCTGCAGACATGTTCGACTACGTGTTTGAAAAACCGACATGGGGAATTGAGCAGCAGAAAAAGGAACTTCTTCAACTGATGAGGGGTGAAGCATAGTGGAAACGGCATTGAAAACAAAGACATTGACTATGGTTCAAGCGATTACCGATGGACTGGATACGATGCTTCGGGAAAACGAACATGTACTTCTAATGGGAGAAGACATTGGCGTAAACGGCGGTGTTTTCCGGGCTACAGAAGGCCTGCAAAAAAAATACGGGGAAGACCGAGTCTTAGATACCCCGTTAAGTGAAGCTGGGTTCATCGGAGCTGCAATCGGAATGGCGATAAATGGTTTCCGTCCGGTTACAGAGATACAATTTCTTGGATTTATTTATCCTGCCTACGAACAAATCATGACGCATGCTTCACGAATCAGGGCGAGAACGATGGGGCATTATACCGTCCCTATGGTCATTCGGGCACCATATGGGGCTGGAGTGAGGGCGCCTGAAATTCATTCAGATAGTACAGAGGCGATTTTTACCCATATGCCGGGTATCAAAGTGGTTTGCCCGTCAAACCCATATGACGCCAAAGGTTTATTGATTGCTGCCATCGAGGATCCAGATCCTGTACTATTTTTGGAGCCGATGCGTTGTTATCGATCTGTAAGAGAAGAAGTGCCTGAAGGAAAATATACAGTTGAAATCGGAAAAGGAAAGATTTGCAGGGAAGGGGAGGATGTCACCATTATCGCGTGGGGAGCGATGGTTCCTGTTGCCCTTCAATCAGCAAAAAAACTAGAATCTGAGGGTGTAAGTTGCGAAGTAATCGACCTGAGGAGCCTCTACCCAATTGACAAGGATATTATTGCAGAATCTGTCCAGAAAACTGGTAGAACGGTCATTGTGCACGAAGCCCATGCGGCAACAAGTGTGAGCGGAGATGTTCTTGCCATCATCAATGAAACATCGTTCCTCTATCAAAAGGCACCAGTCGAGCGAGTGACAGGGTTTGACGTTCCTGTTCCTTATTTTGGATTTGAAGACTATTACCTGCCAACTACTGACAGAGTCGTTGCGGCAGTAAATAAAGTGATGAAGTTTTAGTGAAAGGGGGTTCAACATATGATCGAGGTCAAACTTCATGATATTGGCGAAGGCATGACACAGGCTGATATTTTATCTTTCTTTGTTAAAAAAGGAGATAAGGTAAAGCCTGATGAGCCTCTAGTTGAGGTGCAAACAGATAAAATGACTGCTGAAATACCAGCACCAAATGCAGGAGTGATTAAAGAAATATTGGTGAAAGAAGGGGAGACCATTCCTGTTGGGACCACCTTATTTCTATTAGAAGCTCAATCAGCTGGGAAGGAATCCATCACTACTCCCAACCCAGCACATACAAACACTTCCACAAAAACTGTTGAAACAACAAGAGAGCATCAACCTTCAACAAAGTTACATTCATTTAGAATCATGGCAGCCCCTTATACAAGAAAAATTGCAAGGGACGCCGGGGTTGATATTGAACAAATCGAAGGAACCGGTCCTGCTGGTAGAATCACAGATGAAGATGTATATAGATTCATAGAAAGTAAAAAGCAGCCTGCACCGAAAGTGGAAGTAAAGGAACAGCCAGTTCAAACAAAAACAGAATCTACTAAACATCAAGAACCTGCAACGACCATACCATTCAGAGGCCGAAGAAAACAAATAGGCAAAAAAATGTCACAGTCCCTGCTTACCATCCCGCATTGCACTCATTTTGAAGAAGTTGATGTAACCAATATATTAGAACTAAGAGAAATATGGAAAAAAAGCAATCAAAGCATATCAGCAACTGCTCTATTTTTAAAAGCCATATCCATCGCCCTGAAAGATTATCCAATATTTAATGCAAGATTGAACGAACAGGAAGAGACAATCGAGCTGGTAAAGGAACATCATATTGGAATCGCCACAGATACAGAAGACGGTTTAATTGTCCCTGTGATTCGTAATGTGGAAAATAAGTCATTAAAAGAAATCCATGCCAATTTAAAAGAATTAACTAAAAAGGCCCAGGAAAATAAGCTTTCCATGAAAGAATTGACTGGGGGCAGTTTTACTATCAGTAATGTTGGTCCTCTTGGTGGAAGTATTGGCGCCACACCGATTATCAACCAACCTGAAGTAGGCTTGATCTCCTTTCATAAAACCAAAAAGCGTCCAGTTGTAAATGAGCAGGAGGAGATTGTGATAAGGTCTATCATGAACATCTCCATGTCATTTGATCATCGTGTGGCAGATGGAGCTACAGCGGTCGCGTTTACCAACAGGTTGACTCAACTTTTAGAAGAACCAAAATTATTAATGCTGGAGCTGGTTTAAATGGTTGTAGGCGAACTTACTCAAGAACGTGATGTAATGGTCATTGGCGGCGGGCCGGGTGGTTATCACGCTGCAATTAGAGCGGCTCAGTTAGGTCGTCAGGTAACCATCATTGAGAAAAACAAGCTTGGCGGCGTCTGCTTAAATGAAGGATGCATCCCATCCAAAGTACATACTGCAGCAGCTCAGGTCTTCCAACGGATGAAACCTTTTCAGCAGCTCGGGCTGGATACTAGCGGAGTTACATTCGATTTGCCAAGTTTACAAGAACACAAACAAAAGATAGTGGAGCAACTGCTTCAAGGTGTTGTGGCATTATGCAAAGCAAATAAAATCGAGATCATTGAAGGAGAAGCCTCCTTTATATCTGCCAGTAAAATAGGGGTGGAGAATGGGCATCAATACGATACTTTCACTTTTAACGATGTCATTATTGCAACAGGGTGCAATAAGAAGCCAATTGCTGAAATAAAGCCTCAAGCTCTAACACCAACATCCATATGGAATCTGGAAGAATTGCCAAGTGAGCTTATTTTATATGGAAACGACGATTTCACTCTTGAAGCTGCAACCACGTTTAACAGTTTAGGTTCTAAAGTGACATTAATTCTTCCGCCAGAACAGCATGAATTTACATTTGACTCATCCATAAATAAAGAACTGCAGAGACAATTAAAGAAGCAAAAAATAAAACTCTTTAAGGCTGAAATAACTCCCGAGTTTAGGTTCGAGGAGAACCAATGGGAAGTGACGTTTGAGGATGGTAAGAATGAATCAGTAATTCTACAAAGTTCACATCTTTATTGTGCGGAAGAAAGAAAACCGTCAACGGATTCACTTGGTGTTCAGCGTGCAGGCATTCATTTGACCGACGAAGGTTTTATTAAAATAAATGAAGCATGCCGTACAAATGTATCATCCATTTATGCAATTGGTGATATTACAGAAGGTCCTGCCTTGGCAGTTAAAGCGATTAAACAAGGAAAAGTGGCGGCGGAAAACATGGCAGGCCAACATTCCGAATGCGATTTTACGTTTCTTCCTAGAATCGTTCAGACCATCCCCCCAATTGCATCAGTCGGAATGACGGAAACAGATGCTGTTGAAAATGGTTTTGAAGTGAAGGTAGGGGAGAGCACGCTCCAAACGAATGGGTATGCAAGTATTCTTGGACAAAAGGAAGGCTTCAGTAAGACGGTAACGGATGCAAAAACAGATTTAGTATTGGGTATGCATATGTTGGGAGCCCAAGCGGTAGAGATGATTAGTACCGGGACGCTTGCTTTAGAAATGGTTGCAAGACAAGAGGATATGCTGTTCCCTTCCTATCCGCACCCAAGTGTAAATGAAAGTATGTGGGAGTCAGTGGAGGATCTCGATGGAATAGCAATTCATAAGGCCCCGAAAGTGACAAAACAAAAAGTAACATCCTCATGACACGGTGTCGCGTCAAAGCATTCTAGCTTTAAACGGGACTCTTGCAGACTATGAAAATTTTAGATTATATTATATTCAGAATAATAATATTTTTTAGATAAAAATCAGGAGGGGTATTTATGAACGTAGAAAAAACGATGCAAGTAAAAGATCAAGCAGAAGAAGTATTTCCAGTTAAAGATGTTGACTATTTGGAGATTTACACAGGCAACGCTAAACAAGCTTCTCACTTTTTTGCTACCACATTCGGTTTTCAACCTATCGCCTATTCTGGTTTAGAGACAGGCAACAGAGAGACGGTTTCCTATGTGTTAAAACAACGTAATGTACGATTGGTCATTACAGGTTCACTTAAACAGGATACAAAAATTTCTGATTTTGTTAAAAAGCATGGTGACGGAGTAAAGGATATTGCACTTGTCGTGGAAGATGTTGAAAGTGCTTACAACGGAGCGGTAGAAAGAGGAGCAATTGCCATTCAGCCTCCACAAGAACTGACAGACGAGCACGGAACATTGAAAAAAGCAGTAATTGGTACATACGGAGATACCATTCACACATTGGTTGAACGTAAAAATTATAGTGGAGTATTCATGCCTGGATTCAAAGCATACACGAATTCCACTCCAGTTAGAGATGCAGGAATTATTGGCATCGATCATGTGGTAGGAAACGTAGAGCAAATGGAAGAATGGGTTGCTTATTATGAAAAAGTAATGGGCTTTAAAGAAATGACTCACTTTACAGATAAAGATATAAACACAGAATATTCCGCGCTAATGTCAAAAGTAATGCACAATGGCGGCAGAATCAAATTCCCAATTAATGAACCGGCAGAAGGAAAAAGAAAATCACAAATTGAAGAATACTTGGAGTTCTATAATGGCGCAGGTGTTCAGCATATTGCGATTTTGACGGAAGATATTGTGCAGACAGTAAGCAAATTAAAAGAAAATGGTGTTGAGTTCCTTAATACTCCAGATACTTACTATGAAATGTTGTCAGAAAGAGTTGGGGAAATTGATGAGGAGATTGCAAAGCTTCGCGAGCTGAGCATTCTTGTTGACCGAGACGATGAGGGATATCTACTTCAGATCTTTACAAAACCTATCGTAGACAGACCAACTCTTTTCATTGAAGTGATCCAACGTAAAGGTGCAAAAGGCTTTGGGGAAGGAAACTTTAAAGCGCTATTTGAATCCATTGAAAGAGAGCAAGAATTAAGAGGGAATTTGTAAGCAAGTCAGGAGGGGGAGGACCAGTTTCCTCCCTTTTTTATAGGAGGTAGATTAAAACATGGCGGTAAAAGTAAAAAGCCGAGATATTCTCCAGCATATTGCTGCCTACCCTTTAGGGAAAAGCTTGCAGGATATACAGTCGGAATTAGGTATCGCAAATATAAGAAACATGTCTGAAATTGAAAATGTGTTTGGATGTTCGCCGCTTGTAAAAAAACAATTAATGCAAAGGCTGGATTATTTATTTACATACCCTGATGGTTCGGCAAGAGCTCTCTCAACAAAATTGGGGGACTTTTTAGGAGTAGCACAAAATCAGTTGTTCATTGGGAATGGTTCAGATGAAATAATCAGGCTGCTGATCCGAGCTTTTCTGAATACGGAAGAAGAAGCCATTATGGCTGACATTACATTCCCGAGATATAAAACCAACGTGTCCATTGAAGGCGGCAGGCCCGTAATCGTTCCATTAATAAATGGCGTGCATGATTTGGCTGCCATGCTAGCTAATATTACTGAACAGACAAAAATGATTTTTGTCTGCAATCCTAACAATCCAACAGGAACCATTGTAAATAAAGATGAACTTATTTCCTTCATTGAAAAAATACCAGAGCATATCTTGATTGTGTTGGACGAGGCGTACTATGAATATGCAACAAGTGAAGAATACCTTCAATCAATCCCATTATTAGAGAAACATGCCAATCTTGTTATTTTAAGAACGTTTTCTAAAGTATATGGCCTGGCTGGATTAAGAATTGGGTATGGCATCATGGATCCTTCCATATCAGCAGAATTAAACAAAGTGAAAGAGGTTTTCAATGTTAATCAGCTTGGTCAAGCAGCTGCAATGGAAGCCATTATGGATCAGGAATTTAGAAAAGAGTGTATCCTTCGTAATGAACAAGGTAGAGCGTACTTGGAAGCCGAGCTAGAGAAATTAGGTTATACCTATTTCCCTACACAAGCAAATTTCATGATGATACATATCGGCAAAGATGGAAATGAAATCACTCAACAACTACTAACAAAAGGGATCATGGTTAAGTCAGGAGCAGCATTGGGGTATCCAAACAGTATAAGGGTCACGATTTGCTCTATGGAAGATAATCGTTATTTTATAGAGACATTAAAAAATTTGTAGCAAAGTGCAGGTGACAAATATGGATATTCAACCAAGCAATCTTGCCTGGAAAGATGCATACAAGCTGATGGTGGGTTCTATCTTGCCAAGACCCATTGCACTAGTTTCTTCTATTAATAAGGAAGGAGTTGCAAACATCGCTCCTTTCAGTTTTTTTACAGCCATCAGTGCAGAACCGATGCTTGTCTGCTTTTCTCCTATGCGAAGAGGCACTGACGGTTCGAAAAAGGATACCTTATTGAATATTGAAAGTACAAAGGAGTTTGTCATCAATATTGTCAGTGAGGAAATAGTGGAGCAAATGAATATCACAGCAACTGAATTCCCAAGCGATGTGGATGAATTTGAAGAATCAGGTTTTACAAAAGAACCTAGTTCTGTGGTTACACCGCCGCGGGTAAAGGAAAGCCTTGTCCAAATGGAATGCTCTCTGCATGAAGTACTGCATTTCGGTGATGTTCCTGGTTCAGGCAGCCTTGTTATCGGAAAAGTAGAGAGTTTCCACATATCCGATGATCTTTATTTTGATGGGAAAATTGATACAAAGAAACTGAACCCTGTAGGAAGAATGGCAGGAAGTATGTATACCAAGGCCATAAGTGATATGTTCGAACTTCAACGTAAATAAGGAAATGTGAGGGGTTGTCATGAAATATATTACCTTTAGAAATAGCTCTGGTGAGATAAAAGCCGGCTGGATCAATCATGACATGGTTGTTGACATGAACGAAGCATCAGATGGTCTATTACCAAGTGACCTTCTTACATTGATAAATCAATATGAGAAATATAGAGATATCGTAACTCTTCATTTAGACAGTGATATTACAAAAGGTAGATACAAAAGTGAGGAAGTAACACTTCTTGCACCTTTACCTAGACCTGTAAGCATTCGTGATTTTTACGCGTTTGAGGAACATGTTAAGACTGCGCGCGCCAGAAGAGGGCTGGATGTAATTCCGGAATGGTACGAGATTCCTGTTTTTTATTTTACCAACCACTTGGCCATTAAAGGACCTGAGGAATGGATCGACAAACCATCAACTTGCGAGTGGCTCGATTATGAGCTGGAAATTGCCTGCATCATTGGAAAAGAAGGCAGAAATATAAAAGCCCAGGATGCCGAGGAGTACATTTTTGGCTATTGCATCATGAATGACTGGAGTGCAAGGGATCTGCAAGCAAAAGAGATGAAGGTTGGCTTGGGCCCAGCAAAGGGAAAAGATTTTGCGACATCCTTAGGACCTGTCATTGTGACACCTGAAGAACTTGAATCATTTAAAACAAGTAAAGGCTATGACTTAGAAATGACTGCTTCTGTTAATGGAAGTTTACTTTCTAAAGGGAATTTCGAGCAGATTCACTATACATTTGCTCAAATGATAGAAAGAGCATCAGCCGATGTTACATTATACCCTGGAGAAGTGATAGGTTCTGGAACGGTTGGTACCGGCTGCATCCTCGAACTCGGAACTGAAGTACACCGCTGGCTACAACCCGGTGATGAAGTAGAACTAACCATCACAGGTCTAGGCACATTGAAAAACACAATAAAATAAGTGTGTTGTTGCAGAAAGTAATATCCAGCATTTAGTGGATTGGAGCGGAAGGCACTCGACTCCGGCGGGAGGTAGCGGTAGACTTGAGACCCCGCAACGAAGTGAGGAGGCTCAAGCACCGCCCCGCGGAAAGCGAGTGCCTGCAGCGAAAAGGAACGATCAAACTTTAAGTAACAACAACTAAACATATAATGAGGTGAGCTCATGTATTATCGTAAAATGGGAGAAATACCACATAAACGCCACACGATGTTCAAAAAAGAAGACGGCACATTATATAGAGAACAGGTAATGGGGACCAAAGGTTTTTCAGGTACACAATCCATCCTCTATCATCACTACCTTCCGACAGAAGTGGTAAAATCCACGGTACTTGGCAGCTATATGCCGGAATACGAAGAACAAGAAGCCTTGAATCATCGCCACCTACTAACCACGTCACTAGAGACCAAAGGAAACGCACTAGATGCCAGAGAGTATTTATTAGGAAACAGTGATCTCTTAATAGGAACAGCACTGGTCACGGAGAAAATGGAGAATTATTACCGAAATGGAGACGGAGACGAACTTCTATTCATCCATTACGGTTCAGGTAAAGTAGAAACCATGTTTGGGACGATTACTTACCGCCCGGGAGATTATGTGACCATCCCAATTGGTACGATCTACCGTGTCGTTCCGAATGAAGAAACAAAAATTCTCTTCATTGAATCTTTTAGTCAACTAACCACACCTAGAAGGTATCGCAATGAATATGGTCAGATGTTGGAACACAGTCCATTTTGCGAACGTGACTTCAGAGGGCCTGAAGCGTTAGAAACATTTACAGATAAAGGCGAGTATGAGGTAATCACCAAAACAAGGGGATATTTGCATTCACACGTACTAGGGCATCACCCGCTTGATGTTGTGGGGTGGGACGGTTATCTCTATCCCTGGGTATTTAATATAGAAGATTTTGAGCCAATAACAGGAAGGGTTCATCAGCCACCTCCAGTCCACCAGACGTTTGAAGGTCATAACTTTGTTGTTTGTTCTTTCGTGCCAAGATTATACGATTATCACCCAGAAGCAATACCGGCTCCGTATTATCATAGTAACGTGAACAGTGATGAACTTCTCTATTATGTGGCAGGAAACTTCATGAGCCGCAAAGGAATAGAGGAAGGATCCATCACGTTACATCCTTCAGGAATCCCACATGGCCCGCATCCTGGTACCACTGAGGCTAGTATCGGCAAGAAGGAGACCTTGGAGCTTGCAGTCATGATAGATACCTTCAAACCTTTGAAGGTGGTAAAAAAAGCTCACGGTATTGAAGATAAAAAGTATATGTTCACTTGGATAGAAAAATAATTTTGTGTGAAACACCAAGCTTACCAAAAAGCTTGGTGTTTTTATGGTTTTTTTATCCATAAAAGTAAGATTTCCTGTAAATAATGTAACATAACAGTACTATCTTGTAATAAAATGGACGGTATTAAAACTTGTCAACACCATTTTTTTAGTATAATTTTAATCTGTTTCATTTTACTGGAAAAACACTTAAAATATATTGATTTAAACATTCTATGAAATCCGTTGATACATAAAGATTCTTGTAGTATATGGATATTTATAGAAAATTAACATTTTCAATATCCACATTATTCCTCTAATATTACACAAAACCCATGATATGATTTTCGTGTAGCAAGAAAGCAACACAAAAAACTTTCAAGGGGGAAACACACCTATGAAAATCAACAAAAAGTCAATCATCACTGCTGTAACTACTGCAGCTGTATTAACAGCAGCACCATTCGGAATGAATGCAAAGGCAGAATCAAACGCACCAACTAAACCAACATGTGACTTAACAAACAAAGTCACTTCATTTAATAGTAATAAAGCATTCACTAACCAAGAAGATGCAAAAGCATTCTTAGACGGTTATGTAAAAGAACTAGAAGAAAAATACGGCGTAAAAGTAAACTTAAATGGCGCACCATCTGCTGAAGCGGCTGAAAAGGAAGCTCCAAAGCAAGAAGCACCAAAACAAGCTGAGCAGAAGCCTGCTGAAAAAGTAGAAGCTCCTAAAGAAGAAAAAGCGGAAGCTCCTGCTGAAGCACCTAAACAAGAAGCACCTAAGCAAGAAGCTCAAGCACCACAACAACAAGCTCCACAGCAAAACACTGAAAAACCAGCAACTGAACAAACTGCTGGCGCTGTAAGTGAATTTGAAAAGAAAGTTGTAGAATTAACAAACGCTGAGCGTGAAAAACAAGGTCTAGCTCCACTTGAGTTAGATGTAGAATTAAGCAAAGTGGCAAAGGATAAGTCCAAAGATATGCAACAAAACAATTATTTCTCTCATAACAGCCCGACTCACGGATCTCCATTTGATATGATGAAGAAATATGGAATTCAGTACAACGCTGCTGGTGAAAACATTGCACAAGGTCAACAAAGCCCTGAAGAAGTTGTAAATGCTTGGATGAATTCTGAAGGTCACCGTGCAAATATCATGAACGAAAACTTCACTCACATTGGTGTAGGTCATGTGGAAGAAGGTAACTATTGGACTCAAATGTTCATCGGAAAATAATATAGGCACTAAATAAAAGGCAGCCACTCGGCTGCCTTTTTCCTATATCTGGGGTACCGCCAACATTTTGACATAAAACCCACGCTAATACAATTGTGGAAATATTATATTGATTTCGCCTACTCTAAGGGGGAAATGAAGATTGTTAGTAGCTAAATAGTCAGTAAGGATGTTGGTAAATTGAAATCATGTATCTACTAAATAATGTCTAAAAATGCAAGAAAATAGAGAAAAATAATTTTCCAATTCAAGGATATTTAGGGAGGAATTGTAATATAACAGGCTGAATTATTAATTAGTAACAATATTAAATGGGAGAAAGGGAGATTACTTAGAATGTACAAGTTATTTTTATTAACCTTTGCTTGTTTTGTTGGGATTTTAATTTTCAGTTTAGCCTCTCCGGCATCTGCATCTGCAGCAGGTGCATGTTTGACCGATAAAAGTGGTTTAACAGAATTTCAAGGTTTAACTAGTACAGATTTATTAGCTCGTCTAATATATTCTGAAGCAGAAGGTGAGTCGCTTACAGGAAAACGGGGTGTTGCTTATGTTGTCAAAAATAGAATAAATAAAAATTTATCTGTCTTTGGCGGTAATACATACTCAGGAGTAATATTAAAGCAGGGAGAATTTCAAGGTATGACAACAAGCAGAGCGCGTTGTCCACAGACAAGTACCCAAGCATGGAAAGATAGCTTAAGTATTGCAACTAATTCGGGAACTAATCCAGTAGGTAAAACATTATGGTTTAATACTAATAGCGTATACAAAGCAAGGAGCTTTCCTTTTCCTGGATGGTTAGATGGCTATACTTTTGATGGGGGAATATCGTACTCAGAAGTTGTTGAGAAAGTTATTGTTGGAAATCACACGTTTTTTAGGGTTTACCCATATTAAACCTACAAAAGCATCCGTCCTAGTGACGGATGCTTTATTAATTTGCAATAGGTTTAAAATCGATTTTATCTAATCTGTATTTATCATCTTTGTATCTATAGGTTATAATAAAATCACCAATATAACCTCCTACAGGAGCTACTTGGGCACCAATTATAGCAGTGAGTTTATTATTTATAACATCATATCTAATTAAGTTAGCTGTTACAACTGATGAAAACAAATCCTTAGTATCTATCCCCAAGTTTTTTATATCCATTTTAACTTGTTTTTCCTCATGTATGGTTATTATAACTTGAGATGGAGTTATCTTTGTTTTCACATTTTTTTCTATAATTTCTTTAGGGTTTTGAACAGGTATTTCATATATATGTTCTCCATCATCATGCAAAACATGTACTTCTTGTTCAATTACCCCTGTACCATAACCTAAGGTCAATATTATTACTAAATCTTTTAAACCATCGCTATTTAAGTCTGAATAAAACAACTTAGGGTAATATGTTTGATTAGAAACATTTTTCCATGATGGAAACTTTAATCTTTGTTCATCAAAGTTAAGTTGAAAATTTTTAAGATAATCTCCCTTAACATCTGCATATAATTTTATGTTTGCTTCCTCGATCTCACCAACATTTACTCCAATGTTACTTACTAATAATTCTTTAATCTCTAATTGCTGAGCACTGGATTGCGGTGAAAAATAAGCACAGAGTAGTATGCAAACAGTATATAATATCATAACTTTTCTCATAATTAACCTCCAATTTTATTTTATTTTTTGTTTTAAAGCCTAAGTTTATTCATAAGGTCAAAATGTCTTTAACATGAGACTAAAACTTATAAAAATCCCAAAAACGAACGTTTTAGGGAAAAATTCAATCCTTCTATAATTAACTTGAATTTTGTTGTTTTAAACTCCCTAAACTATTCCCTTTATCATCCTCCCTAAAATTGACTTATTAACCGAATTAGGGAATGATTATTTCATGGGAGGGAATTTCATGGGGAAAATTTTTGGATATGCCCGTGTTTCTACACAAGATCAAAATTTAAATCTTCAAATTGACGCTTTAGAGAAAGCAGGCGCAGTTGTTATTTACAAAGAGAAAATGACCGGAGCGAAAAAAGAACGCCCAGAATTAGAGCAACTCCTGAAGGCGATAAGTGAAAGTGATTCTGTGGTGGTTTATAAATTGGACCGTATTTCAAGATCCACAAAGCACCTTATCGAGTTGGCCGAAACGTTTGAAGAAAAAAAGGTCAATTTTATTTCTATACAAGATAGTATTGATACCTCAACAGCTATGGGACGTTTTTTCTTCCGAACTATGGCAAGTATCGCTGAATTAGAGCGAGATATTATAAGTGAACGTACAAAATCAGGATTACAATCTGCAAGAATGAGGGGTCGGAACGGAGGAAGACCTTTCAAAGACCCTAAGTTGGTGGAACGTGCTTTGAAATTACATTCATCTAAACAATATAGGGGTATCGTCAGGAAAATGCGGATTTACAACGTTAAGCAAGTTTTCCTGACGATTACCCCGTTTTTAACAACGTTAAGAAAGTTTTAATGGTCTTAAAGAATCTAATGAAACCATTTTCTCCGGACTGAAATGGTATTCCCCTAGTAAATTAATATGCTCCCAGCCTAAAGGAGACATATGATGCAACAAGTCCTCTTTAAAATCACCTAAACCCTTTTGGTATTCCACTGCTTTTGTCAGATGTAGCGTATTCCAAACACTAATGGCATTGATAATTATGTTTAAAGCACTGGCCCTTTGTAGTTGATGCTGTATCGTTCGTTCCCGAAGTTCCCCTTGTTTCCCAAAGAAAATAGCTCTTGCGAGACCATTCATCGCCTCTCCTTTGTTTAAGCCTTTTTGAATTTTTCTTCTTAAAGATTCACTAGTAAGGTAATTAAGAATAAAAATAGTTTTTTCGATTCTTCCCATTTCACGCAATGCTGTAGCTAAACCGTTTTGTCGAGAGTAGGAGCCAAGCTTCCCCATAAGAAGTGATGCCGAGACAGTTCCTTCTCTTATTGAATGAGCTAATCGTAAGACATCATCATAATTATCTTTAATAATTTTTGTATTTATATGGCCACGTAAAATAGACTCTAATTTTGGATACTCGCTTGCCTTTTCTAATGTAAACAGCTTTGAATCTGACAAATCTCTTATTCTTGGCGCAAACTTAAAGCCTAAAAGGTGAGTTAATCCAAAAATTTGATCTGTATAGCCTGCTGTGTCTGTGAAATGCTCTTCTATATTTAAGTCGGTCTCGTGATGCAATAATCCATCTAGAACATGAATAGCATCTCTTGAATTAGTATGAATAATTTTTGTATAATACGATGAGAACTGGTCGCTGGTAAATCGGTAGATTGTTGTACCTTTTCCGGTTCCGTAATGCGGATTTGCGTCTGAGTGTAAAGATGAAACGCCTACCTGCATTCTCATTCCATCTGACGAAGAAGTTGTACCGTCACCCCAATAGGAAGATAAGTCTAACTTGTGGTGAAAATTTACTAATACAGCTTGCGCTTTGTTCATAGCATCTTCATGCATTCTCCATTGAGATACATTGGCAAGTTGTTTATATGTAAGATCAGGCGTTGCTTCAGCCATCTTACTTAGCCCAATATTCAATCCCATTCCTAATAGGGCTGCCATGATGATAACCGTTTCTTCTTTATCTGGTTTACGGTTATTTGAGGCGTGAGTAAATTGTTCATGAAATCCAGTTATATGAGCAACATCCATGAGTAAATCGGTTAATTTTATCCTAGGAAGCATTTGATAAAGGCTAGCACTAAATTTTTTGGCTTCCTCTGGAATCACCTTCTCCAACCGTGCAATTGAAAGCTTTCCTTTCTCGAGCGAAACTCCCTCTAGTTTATTCCAATTGTTAGATAACCATTTTAATCTCTCATTAAGACCATTGTTCCTTTCTTGAATGTAGTCTTCGAACGACAAGCTAACTGATAATCGTGTATGATCTTTGTCTTGGTTCCACGTATCTTGTGAAAACAAATATTCCTCAAAATCTCTATATTGCCTACTGCCTGAGATAGACACATCACCGGCTCGAACATGCTCTCTTAATTCCGTTAAAACAGCCATTTCATAATAGTGACGATTGATTGTACCGTCTTCTTCATATAAATGCTTTTTCCAACGATTTGAAACAAAATCTACAGGAGCTTCTATAGGGACTTTTCGCTTTCCGGAATCGTTCATTCCACGTATAATATCAACCGCCTGCAAAAGTGGTTCGTTTGACTTTGTTGAATGAAAATCGAGAACTCTCAATAGGGTCGGTGTATACTTTCTAAGGGAATAAAAACGCTTCTGGAGTAAATCAAGGTAATCATAATCAACAGGTCTGGCTAGTTCTTGGGCTTCTTCTACTGATGTGACAAAGGAATTCCATTCAATAATGGACTCTAAAACCTCAAAGACATCTAACCCTTCCGTTTTCGCTTTTATTAATGCTTGGCCTATGTTAGAAAAGTGAATTACTTTTTCATTGACTTTCTTACCATTTCTTTTCTGAATTTCTTCTTGTGCTTTTCGTCCTTTTGACAGCAGGCTAAGTATTTGTCTATCATGAATTTCAAACGCCTTATCTGTTAACTCCTCAGTAAGTTGCAATAAATATACGGTTAGAATTGTATAACGTTTGTTTTCTTGGAAGTCACGAAAAGCATAAGGTTCATATCTTGAACCTAGTCGAGAAAATTGTAAAAAGCGATTCCGGTGTAAATGATTAACTTTAACGCTTCCTAGTTTCATTCCCCGAATATATTCTAGTCTTTCTATTACTTTTAAAAATGTCTCAGGAGAAGGATGACCTGGTGACTCCTTTAACCAACCCAATATTGTCTTATTAGTTTCAGATCTATGCTGAGAGGTAATGATTTCTTCAAGCTTTTCCTTTTGGTCATTAGTTAAAGATTGACTGACGGTATTAAATATCTTCTTTTCTGCCATTGCCCTAGCTTCCCATACCATCCTTTCAAGTGTTGTAATAGCAGGCAGTATAACTCTATTCTTTCTCAAAAAATCTATGCTCTCGTGAAGTAAATGAATAGCATCTCCATTTTCCAATGCTAATTGATAAAGGTGTTTAAATGTCATTCGATATTCTTTTAGAGTGAATGTTATAAAACCATATTCGTTCCGAATCTCTTTCAAGTGATCCCACAGCGTATTTTCTCTTTGAGGATAAAGACTAAGTGAAGAAGGATCCGCATTAATTTGATTTGCTATGTATCGCATAAACGAATCAGGCAGGTTTTTAATATGTGTATATGACCAGCCTGGATATCGAAGAACAGCCAATTGCACTGCGAATCCTAATCTATTTTCTTGCCTGCGTCTCTTATTAATAACTGCCAAGTCTTGATTAGAAAATGTATAGTAGGTTCCTTCAATCAAATCATCTTCCGGAATCTCCATAAGAAGATTCCTTTGATCCGTTGTAAGTAATTCTCTTCCTCTTGCAATTTTCAAATTGTATCATCTCATTTCTTTAACTATTCAGTTTATTAGTATTATTATATATCAATAGAGTGTACTCTATTGATACAATAGTAGAAGATTGGTAGAATCAGTGTTAGGGATGTCTCATAAGACTTGTCTCAAAATTGAGGTGATATTTTGCGGAAAATCGGTTATATTCGTGTTAGTTCAACTAGCCAAAATCCTTCAAGGCAATTTCAGCAATTGAACGAAATCGGAATGGATATTATGTTTGAAGAAAAAGTTTCTGGTGCAACAAAGGATCGTGAGCAACTTCAAAAAATGTTAGGGGATTTACAGGAAGGTGACATTATTTATGTTACAGACTTAACTCGGATCACTCGAAGTACACAGAATTTATTTGAATTGATTGATTTAATACGAATTAAAAAAGCAAGCTTAAAATCAATCAAGGATACATGGCTAGATTTATCTGAAGATAATCCATATAGTCAATTTTTGATTACGGTTATGGCTGGGGTTAATCAGTTAGAACGAGATCTATTACGTATGCGACAGCGTGAAGGGATTGATTTGGCAAAGAAAGAAGGAAAATTTAAAGGTCGGTTAAAGAAATATCATAAAAATCACGCAGGAATGAATTATGCTGTTAAGTTATATAAGGAAGGAAATATGACTGTAAACCAAATTTGCGAAATAACAAATGTCTCCAGAGCTTCTTTATATAGAAAGGTATCGGAGGAAAATCTCATTATTAATAATTAAATAGTTTAAATGAATTTTATAGGGGCAAACAATTTCTAGAAATAGTATAATTATCTGGAAATCAAAAACAAAATTGGGGGGATAAAGTTGTTAACTAGTGAAATTCATCGTATTTTGGCAAGTAGGAAAAGCAAATTTTTTATTTCTTTGATATTTATAATCCCATTTATTGATTTATTGAGTAATTGTTATACTTATTTTTATGATTTTTTAATGCATCCAGATGCCTATGGGGGTGCTATTTCTAGAGAAACATTATTACATCCTTCAAAAGCCAGTTTTCTATCCGGTTCTTCACAAGGTCATGTTGCTCAAATGTTATTAATTTGGGTGTTGCCTATATATTTTTTAATTATATATTCTGATTTTTATATACAAGAAAAAAAATTAGGGTACTCTAACATAACTTTTACAAAGTTATCAAAAAAAAAATTTTTAAGCATTCGTTTTTTTGTTACATTCTTTTTACCATTTACTATTGTATTAATATCCTTATTATTAAATTTTATCCTTGCAGTTGTTATTTTTCATGGAGGACAGAGCTTTCAAGGAATGGAAAGTTATTCTAATCCGCATCCATTATTAAGCTATTCATTAAATAATCCTTATTTAGCCTACATAGGTTACATATTTATTTTTTCATTAATTGCTGGGTGTTGTGGAGTTATTTGTACATCGCTAAGTTTATTATTTTCTAAATATAAACATGTATACTCTATTGCTTTTTTTATTTGGATCATACAGATTATTTTACCTAATAGCCTTACTTATTTAATTCAACCTTTTATTGAATACGGATTTGATAGAATAATTCCAGCAAGTATTTTATTTAGTTCTATTGTCATTATATTATTTGTATCATCATGGTTTTATAAGGTGAAATTTGATGAGATATAACTACTTAAATCTTCTACCTTTAATTGGATTCTTTCTTTTTTTCTGGGTTTTCTTGAATAGAAATAATATCAATTTTATTAACACTAATTCTGATTTATTAGATTTATTAACATCTTACGCAGGATATAATTCTCTAATGCTGCATGGGACTATGTATACATTATTGTTTCTATTATTACTTTTTTCCTCAATTCCGAATAATTTAACTCAACTAATGGTTAGGGTGACTAGGAAAAAATTTATAAAAAAGATAATAAAAAATGTTATATTACAAGCATTTATATTTGTAGGTATATTTACTAGTATAAACTTAATCTTAACCTTATATTTTGTAGATACTTCAATATTAACAAATTCTGGATTTTTTGTGGGATTTATTATATCTTTTGTGAGTACAGTATTTTTATATATTTTAATAGGACTACTTTTTTCTATTATATATATATCTCTCTTTTCAGAAGTAAAATCTCTCATACTAACCTTTATTATTAGCACAATATTTGTTTGTGGAGACCTAATATTAGGTTGGAATACACCATTCCAAGATACTATTGTTTATGATTACCTTTTAAATTCCGGTATAAACTTAATAAAATACTTATATATTTACTTCAAAAATATAGTGTTAATATTTTGTGCCTATTACCTATTAATAACTATTTTTAAAGAAAAGGATATTATAAATGTTTAAATCAAAATATAGTCTGGTATTAATGATGGTTTTACTTACTATCTATAGTATCTTATGGGCATTTCTAAATCGAGACGAAAGCTTATTAGTCTTATACGGAGGTGTTCCATTTGATGGGGAATGGTATGTTTATTTACTAAATTATTTTATGTTCTCTGGGTATGTTTTTTTTGTTTTTAAAAAAAATGATAACTATGTTAATGGATATGGGATTTATGTAGTCCTACGTTTTCAATCTAAGATGAAAATAATAATCCGGATCATTATTAATACAATGTATTATGTTTTTATCTTTGAATTGTTCAAGTTATGTATATATACAATAGTTCTATTAGTCATTAATAAACAAGTTTTTATAGAGAACTACTTTACTTTTATAAATATGATTTCAATAAATTTATTTCTATTGTTTTTATTTTTATTTGTCCAAATAATATTAGAGTTGTTTTGGGACAGTAAAATTGCTTTGGTCTTAATGCAGAGTAGTTATTTATTATTACTCTCATTAGGGAGTGTTGTTAGAATGGTTATTGGAGATAGTTATTTGAATTTGTTAATCCTTCCTAATGTTTTAATGTACGAAAGATTAAAGAGTTTTTATACCTTTGACTGGATTAATATGGTATTTATTTACTTATTTTTAATAGTTATCTTTATTACACTAATACTTATAGTTAAAGTATTAATAAATAAAAAAGATTGGTTAGAAAGGGTGTAGGGTTATGTCGAAAATTAGAATTATCAATTACTCGAAAACTATTAAAAAAAAATCTATTTTAAAAAGTATTAATTACACTTTTGAATCTGGTAATATATATGGTTTGTTTGGAAGAAATGGATCAGGAAAAACTATGATTCTAAGAGCAATTGCAGGGTTAATATATCCAAATGAAGGACATATAGAAATTGATGATAAAGTTTTACATAAAGATATTGATTTCCCCCCTGAAATAGGAGTAATTATAGAAAATACAGAACTGTTACCTCAATATTCAGGTTATAAAAACTTAAAAATTCTAGCGAATATAAATAAAAAAGTATCAGATGAAGAGATATTAACTACATTACAGCAAGTAGGCTTATCTCCTTATATAAACCTAAAAGTAAAAGAATATTCATTAGGTATGAAACAAAGACTAAGTATAGCTCAAGCTATTTTTGAAAAACCTAGGATACTATTATTAGATGAACCTACAAATGCCCTAGATGAAGAAAGTATTACTTCAGTTAGAAACTTACTATTAGAATTGAAAAATCAAGGTTGTACAATCTTAATCGCTAGCCACAATAAAGAGGACCTAAACATATTGTCGGATAAAATTGTAAAAATTGTTGATGGGGCAATTGAATAGTAGTAAAATATAGTAGATTCATAATTTACTAAAAATTAAGAAAAGTAGTTGTTTAATTTATGAGAAAATATAGCAAAATTACCAAACTGGCTTGTGTTGCTGTTATTGCCGGGGCAGTATCAATACCTTTCACATCATTTGCTACAAATGATGATGTCCCTTATGAATTTAAAATCTATGGGTATCAACAGAACGGTAAAGAAGCTGATGGTAGATACAGACAAACTAAAAGTGTTGATAATACCTGGAAAGTAAAGTTAAATAAAACTGGCGAAGGTTCAGGATCTGTCACTAGATTCTGGATAGAAGACTCTTCAGCACGCAATGTTAGTATTCACAAAGATGTTAAACAAGGTAATGGAGAGTATCATACAAGTCCATATGCAAGTGCAAATGAAAGGACAGTTTGGTTAACTGCACAAAATAACAATTATAATGGTACTAGTTATACTGTTGAAGGAATATGGGATGAGGAAATTTGGTAAAGTGATATGAAAACCCATTATAACCTATAAAACTACTTCAAAGGTATAAAGAGAAACTTTCTTAAGACCAGATTTTAGATTTGCGGTTAATTGCTTACTAATTTTAAGAAAACAAAATACCTTTATATTTGGTTATCAGCCCAATTTCTCGACTTTAATATTGAGAAATTGGGCTTTTATTTATAAGATATTCCTTAACGTTGTAAATCCGCATTTTCCTGACGGTACCCCAATATAGCATTAAAGAAATTACGGATATGACGGGTGTTAGTAAATCAGTTTTGTATCGAGCTTTGGAAAAAATTTAAGCCTTTGGGTTGGATTGGGGGATATTCCTGTGTATCTAAGAGCAAGAGAACTACTTACACCTGATCAAAGAAAGGATTTTTTGACAATCCCTTCTACTTTAAGTAAATGGGAATTATCATATTACTACACCCTTACACAAGATGATATTGAGATAATTAAACGTAGAAGAAGAGACCATAATCGATTGGGATACGCTATTCAAATTTGTCTTTTTCGATATCCTGGTTGGTCTCTATCGGATATCAAGAACGTTCCTGATAAGGTGCTAACCTATGTTGCTAAACAGTTACAAGTAGATGCAAGTGAATTTAAGTTATACTCTGAACGAGGGCAAACGAAACATGAACATATGGAAGAAATACGAAACCATTATGGATTTTCTAATTTTTCCGCACAGTCATATCGGATTATTTCACAGGCATTACTCCCCCATGCAATGGAAAATGGAAATGCCTTATTCCTAATAAGGATGACTTTAGATGAAATGAGAAAGCGAAAAATCATCTTACCTGCTATTACAACGATTGAAAGGTTAGTATGGGAAACACGGCGAAGGGCAGAGGAAAAAGTATATAATTCACTCTATAAACCGTTATCCCAATGGCAAAAACAACAATTGGAAAAATTAATTATTACCACTGCAGATAGATCAAAAACAAAACTTGGGTGGCTAAGGGAAATACCGGGTCAATCATCACCAGATGCTTTTTTAAAAGTAATTGAAAAATTAGACCATATCCGTTTATTAAATCTTTCAACAAGGATCGAACACATTCATTCCAATAGGTTGCTTCAGCTTGCTAGGTTAGGTATCCGGTATGAACCTCATTCTTTTCGAAGGTTTAAAGAGAATAAAAGGTATGCTATTCTTGTAGCTCATCTTTTAACTCTTAGTCAGGATCTAATCGATCAAGCTATAGAAATTCATGACCGCCAAATCATGATCTTACAGTCAAAGGGTAGAAAAGCCCAAGAGGAACTGCAAAAGCAGAATGGAAAATCTATCAATGAAAAAATATTGCACTTTGCAGACATAGGAGAAGCTTTAGTAAAAGCACGAAATGAAAAGTTAAATCCATTTGAATTGTTAGAGAAAATAATGCCTTGGGAAAAGATGGTTGATTCTATAGAAGAAGCAAAACGTTTAGCTCGACCTATGGACTACGATTACTTAGATTTATTAATCAACCGGTTCACATACCTTAGAAAGTATACACCAGTACTTCTTAGTAAATTAGAATTCCATACAACTCAAGCTGCTGAACCCGTATTGCGTGCTCTAAATGTCTTGCGTGAAATGAACGAAAATAAAAAACGTCAAGTTCCTGAAGGCGCACCATTGGATTTTGTGCCAAAGAGATGGCAAAAGCATGTATATAATGAGGATGGAAATATTAATCGCAAATATTATGAATTAGCAGCATTAACCGAACTAAAAAACCATATTCGTTCAGGAGATATATGGGTTGTCGGAAGTCGTTTACATAAGGATTTTGAGGAATACTTAGTCTCCAAAGATGTTTGGGATAATACAAAAAATACAGGCAATAGATTAGCCGTTGGTATGTCTGCCAATGAATATTTAATAGAAAGAAACGAATCTTTAAATAAGAGATTAGATTATATCTTGAAAAACTTAGATTCTCTCGAAGGAATAAGTATTGAAAAGTCAAGGATACGGTTAGATCGTTTAGAGAAAGACACACCAGAAGACGCAAAATCTCTTAGTCAAGCTTTGTATAACATGATACCTAGAGTAAAACTTACGGACTTATTAATTGAAGTTTCCAATTGGACAGGATTTGATGAGCACCTTACCCATGCATCGAATAATCGTCCTCCTAAGGGAGAAGAAAAATCTATTGTAATGGCCGCGATTATGGCGATGGGAACCAATATTGGGCTTACCAAAATGGCTGAGGCAACACCAGGAATTTCCTATCATCAGCTGGCTAATGCAGCCCAGTGGCGACTACATGAGGATTCTTTAAGTAAAGCTCAAGCTACTTTGGTTAATTTTCAACATCACCTTTCTTTATCAAAACATTGGGGAGATGGCAGTACTTCTTCTTCTGATGGCATGCGTGTACAAGTTGGTGTTTCTTCTCTTCATGCTGATGCCAACCCACATTACGGAACTGGGAAAGGAACTACTATCTATAGATTCACGAGCGATCAATTTTCTTCCTTTTATACAAAGGTTATTAACACTAACGCTCGGGATGCCGTCCATGTTATAGATGGGTTGCTTCATCATGAATCAGAATTATCTATTGAAGAACATTATACAGATACAGCTGGTTATACAGACCAAGTCTTTGGATTAAGCCATATATTAGGTTTTCGTTTTGCTCCTAGAATGCGGGATCTATCAGATTCTAAACTTTATATTATGGATAAATCTAATGACTATTCAAAGATTGAAAGCATATTACGGGGGAAAATCAATATTAAAATCATTAAAGATAATTATGATGATGTCTTACGATTAGCACATTCTATACGAGAAGGAAAAGTATCAGCTTCTTTGATTTTGGGTAAGTTAGGATCCTATTCTCGCCAAAATAAAATGGCAACAGCTTTACGTGAAATGGGTAGAATTGAAAAAACAATCTTTATATTAGACTATATTTCTAATGAAACATTACGTCGACGTGTCCAAAGAGGATTAAATAAGGGAGAAGCAATGAATGGATTAGCAAGAGGCTTATTCTTTGGGAAACGTGGAGAGATAAGAGAAAGAGGATTGCAAGATCAGCTTCAACGGGCTAGTGCCTTAAATATCCTTATCAATGCTATAACAGTTTGGAATACAGTTTACCTTACTGAAGCTACGAGGATATTAAAAGCTAAAGGATTATTAAAAGAGGAATTATTACCTCACATTTCCCCATTAGGTTGGGAACACATAAACTTATTAGGTGAATATACATTTGACTTAAAGAAGGCACCTAACTCAAATGAACTACGTCCATTAAAGACATAAGGATAAGCTGATCTTCTCTTAGCGTTGGAGAAATCAGCTTTTATTTACCATTTATTGTCTTAACGTGGGTTTTATGTCAAAATGCTGGCGGTACCCCTATCTTAGAATTAATGCTTTGGTCACAACGCTCCATAAAGAAGTATGCTTTCTTTAATTGCTGAACAACCTTTTGGACGCTATTAGGATTTATTCGGTTTACTCCAATATCTTGAAGATATGCAAATGCGACGGCCAAAGAAGGTAATAGATAGTCTGAACTCAAAAGATTGGCATCATATTCAATCAAGATTTTAATTTCTCTTTTCAATTTAACTTTATATTTTTTGAACTGTACGATTAGCTCTTCCTGCAATTTTGCTTTCTGTTCATAGTTTGATCCTTCATAGCTTTCAAGTAAATCAAGAAGGACTTTTAGCTCATGGCGAAAATAGTGTAAAGAAGCACGGACTTTTTCCATATCATAATCATTCATAGGTATTACCTCACTTAAAAATTATAATATGACTTTTTTCGACAATTTACTACATAAGTCCTTCTTTTATTCCTATAAGAATAGTTATATTTATTTTACAGGCACTGTTGTTGCCATATATCTTTTTTGAAGGATACTTAAACGCCATGAAAGCCCGACTGCACCTGCTGCTAACCCACAAATTAAGCCGATCCAATAACCGAATGCTCCAAATTCAGTAAAGTTTGCGAGTAGATATCCAATTGGCAAACCGATAATCCAATAGGATACAAAAGCTAGCATAAACGTAACATTGACATCTTTATATCCTCTTAAAGCCCCTTGGATCGGTGCAGCAATTGCATCAGATAGCTGGAAGAAAATAGCGTATAAAAGGAAAGCGGTTGTAAGTGCAATCACTTCTGGATCTTTTGTATAAAGAAAAGCCACTTCTGCTCTAAATAAATATAGAAAGACAGCACAAATGGAGGAAAGAAGAACTGCTGAAGCTACGCCCAGGATGGTGTACTGTTTGGCATCATGAATGCGACCTGCTCCAACTTCAAACCCAACCAAGATAGTTAACGCCATTGAAATGCTGAGCGGAATCATATAAAGCAGGGAAGCAAAATTCAGTGCTACTTGATGAGAAGCGATCGTTACTGTATCGAAAGAACTCATCAGAAGTGTAACAGCTGAGAAAATACTGGTTTCAAAGAAAATCGAAAGTCCTATGGGAACCCCGATTAATAGGATCTCTTTCCACTTGGAAAAGGAAATGGGATATAGTTTCTTAAACAAAGGATACTTGGTAAAAGGCTTTTTTTTCAGGACAATGTATAGTGAAATGAACATGATTAGCCAATAGGTTAATGCAGATGCAACTCCAGCACCAATTCCCCCAAGGGCAGGAAGTCCAAGTTTTCCAAAAATCAATAGGTAGTTAAGTAAGACATTTATAGGTAGGGAAAGGAGTGTAATAATCATAGACGTTCTTGTATGTCCTAACGCATCAATAAAACAACGAATTACTGTATAGACAAACAATGGAATGATCCCAAAGCCAAGTGCAATCAAGTAATAATTAGCTATGTGTCTAACTCCGTCTTCCAGATTCATTCCAGAAAGTATCGGGTTAATCAACATAGCCCCAAGTAAGATTACGATTATACTCATGGCAAACGCGACATATACACCTTGAGTGATCGAAAAAGGGACACCTTCTGTTTTCTTGGCACCAACTAATTGGGCCACGATAGGAGTAATGGAGAGTAATATTCCACTAAGACCAGTGTAGACTGGAACCCAAAGTCCAGAACCAATTGCCACACCTGCTAAGTCGCTTGCACCAACATTTCCGGTCATCATAATGTCAAAGAGATTCATCGAAAATAATCCGAGTTGAGTGATAAGAATAGGAACGACAATTTTAATGAAAAGTTGAAGACGATCTTTATAGGAAAATACTTGATGCATATCGAAGCCACGACCTTTTATATGTAGTAAATATCTAATAATGGTATGGATTATATCATAAAACATTTATTTAGAGTGTAGAAATAAACTATTTGAAATGTAAGACAATTAATTTCCTTTAGTTGCATGGAGAGGATTAAACAATGTGTTGACACATTTCTATAAAGCTACTAGAATAGGTATATATTAAAACTACATATGCACAAGCCCAATCAAAGGGGAGTAGCTATGAGAACGATATTGCCGTCATGACGTGACTGAATAAATCAGCACCGGCTTTATCGGCAACCTTGATGTTGTTAGCAAGACCTTTGCCTAAACTGGAAATTGGACAGTTCTAGGTAAAGGTCTTTTATGTGTTAATAAAAGCCTTTACCTATTTCTGGGAAAGGCTTTTGTTATGTAAAAAGGAGAGGAAACCATGGAATTATCATTATTATTGGAATACGGCTGGGTTCTTCTTGTCTTGATTGCACTAGAAGGTATATTAGCGGCTGACAACGCACTAGTACTAGCAATTATGGTTAAGCACCTACCGGAAGAGGCCCGTAAAAAGGCTTTATTTTACGGTCTGGCAGGGGCACTCGTCTTCAGACTTGGTTCTTTGTTTGCCATTTCATTCTTAGTAACAATTTGGCAGGTGCAGGCGATTGGTGCCGCATACTTGCTGTTTATCGCACTCAATCATATATGGCGACGGTTTGCAGTGGCAAAAGTGGAACATGCTGCTACCGTTGATTCGCCAAAAAAACAGTCCGGTTTTTGGATGACAGTTTTCAAAGTTGAAGTTGCAGACATTGCTTTCGCAGTAGACTCTATCCTTGCAGCTTTCGCATTGGCCATGACGTTGCCAAAAACAAACCTGCCTCAAATCGGAGGTATTGATGGAGGTCAATTCATCATTATCTTCCTGGGTGGATTTATCGGGGTAGTTATTATGCGTTTTGCTGCTACCTTGTTCGTTAAGTTGTTAAAAGAGAGACCAAGTTTGGAAACAGCCGCATTTTTGATTGTTGGTTGGGTAGGTTTCAAACTGGCTATGTACACATTGGCACACCCAAGTGTTGGCGTGCTTCCATACCACTTCCCGCACAGTCCGTTATTTAAAGCGATGTTCTGGATTGTCTTAATCGGTATCGCTGTTGGTGGCTGGATTGTTTCCGGAAAGAACAAAGTAGTTCAAGAAGTGGATAGCATTAAGTAAGCTAACTCTTTTTACTTCAAGTAACATACAATAATTGATATAATGTACTAGGCTGTTGACAATCTAATGTCAGCAGCCTTTTTCAATCATACGATATCTAGGCCCATATTGTGGGATACTAAAGGGAATAAGTTAAAAGGAGACTGAAACATGTTTGCTATAGATCAATTACCTACAGCTATTCAAGAAAAGATAAAAAGCAATAAAGAAAAAGAAGGTAGCAGCTCCCTTATAGGGGCTGCAGGGTATACATCAGCTGACGATGATGTGTTGTTTGATTGTATCATTGCTTTATCTATGGGGAAGAACGTTCTTTTAAAGGGACCAACCGGCTCAGGAAAAACGAAGTTGGCAGAAACATTATCTTCCATTTTTCATCAACCGATGCATAGTATCAACTGCTCGGTAGACTTAGATGCTGAAGCACTACTTGGCTTTAAGACGATTCACAATAATGATGGAAAAGCGACGATAGAATTTGTACCAGGTCCTGTAATCAATGCCATGAAACAAGGAAACCTCTTATATATAGATGAAATAAATATGGCGAAACCTGAAACCTTGCCGATTCTAAACGGGGTACTAGACTACCGTAAAACCATTACGAATCCTTTTACAGGTGAAGTAGTCAAAGCAAATCAGGACTTTGGCGTGATCGCTGCCATCAATGAAGGGTATGTGGGAACGGTACCATTAAATGAAGCGCTGAAAAATCGATTTGTTGTTATCGATGTACCATATGTGCAGGGAGAAATTTTACTTCAAGTATTGAAAAGTCAATCCAAGTTGGAAGATGAAAAGCTACTAAGTAAGTATGTAACATTATCTGCGGACCTTATCGCGCTTGTTGAAAACGGAAATCTATCGGAAGAGGCTGCGTCTGTGCGCGCATTATTAGACACTTGCGATCTTAGTGTATACTTGCCACCACTCAGAGCGATTAAGCGTGGTATTGTTGAAAAGTTGGAAGATGATAGAGAAAAAGCCGCTATCTTAAACATCGCACAAACTTTGTTTGAATGAGGAGATTAACTTGAGACCTATCGTTTTTAATGATAAAAAAATTGATTCCTTTCTATTTATGGAGTTATCGGACTTAGCAACTTCCCTTTCTAAGAAGAAAGACCTTGAAGTGGAATATGCCTTCAAGTCCTACTACGACCCATATATGAATAAAATGTTTATCAGTTTATTTTGGGATAACCATCCCACTTTTGAAAAACTGCACGGGATGAAAAGTGATGTGTATTTACGAAGTGTGGGATCTGTTGCACATACGGATTACAAAGTGATTAAACAGCTGTTTGCTTTTATGAAAAAAACACACTTATCAAGTATTAGCAGACAATTGTTTATCTTGATGGAAGACATAAGACTTGAGGAACTCTGCAAACGAGAGCGGCCAGGCACCACAAAAACCTTTCTGGTGAGAAGAGTGGAATATCGAAAATATTTCAGAAGCCAGCTAACGGTCAATTTGGAAAGAAACATTATGACAGATGCGCTTTACAATCTGTTGTATCTTTTATTGACTACTGATAATCCCTTGGAGGAAGTACCTCCATTAAACGAAGAGTTAGATTTAGCTATCCCATTCCTTCGGGACGAAATTACTAAATCTTATGAAGCGAAGAATACGAAGGAAATCTTTGGGAGTATCCAAACCATCGTTGAGGTATTGGAAGACCTCTTGGAGAAAGATATGCTTAATACTTATTTTTTCCTTCCGGACTTTTCAGAGATGCCTGAAATAGACGAGACGCCAACCTTTGATGAAATGAAAAGAAAAAGCGAACTGAAAAATGACGATATAAAACAAAAGGATAATAAAGACGACGAAGAAGATGTTCATGAAGACAAGCTACCAACATGGCACCGTGAATCAGAAAGCAACAACAAAAGCTTCCTCCAATTCGATATGGAACAAGGAACAAAAACTGATTTAATGGGGGAAGGCATGCGCGAAGGGGAAGACGGAGATCAAGCAATGGGCTTTGTTCAAGGGGAAAGTCAGCAGACGAATAAGAATGATTATTCCAAGCTAGAAGCGCTGGACGTTCTCAATGATACAAAGAAAGAAGGAGGAAGCGGCGCGGAGTTTGGGAAAGAGAACAAATACGCCTATCCTGTCTTCTTAAGTCCAGAGAAGATATCAGCAGAACATTATGCTGGGTATGATGAATACAAACTGTTTGTCTCCACCTACCAAAAGAAATTAAAACAACTGATACAGAAAACGTTGGAGCACAAAAAAATCATGCCAAGAAGTGACCTTCCATTTGGCAGGCTAAGCAAGAAGCTTTTACCATGGTTTACGGAAGAAAATCCAAGAGTGTTTTATAAAAAAGATAATCCTTCTATTGAAATTGATGCTGTATTCTCCCTATTGGTTGATTGCTCGGCGTCCATGTTCGATAAAATGGAACAGACCAAATATGGAATCACTCTTTTCCATGAAGCGTTAAAATCTGTGTTTGTCCCACACGAAGTGGTAGGATTCTGGGAAGATACGAATGATGCAACAAAAACAAGCCAACCGAACTACTTTAAAACAGTGATAGATTTCAACTCAAGTCTCAGACCTGCTTCAGGCCCTGAGATTCTCCAGCTTGAACCTGAAGAAGATAACAGGGATGGTTATGCAATCAGACATATGACCAAAAGACTTGTACATCGTAGCGAAAAACAAAAATTCCTACTCGTATTCTCCGACGGGGAACCTGCAGCGATGGACTACGAAAAGAACGGGATAGTCGATACCCATCAAGCTGTCATGGAAGCACGGAAAAATGGACTTGAGGTTATCAACGTATTCTTGGCAAACGGTGAAATCGATGAGGGACAAGTAAAAACCATTCAAAACATGTATGGAAAATATAGTATCTTAGTTCCGGATATTGAAGAGTTACCAGATGTGCTCTTTCCACTTTTGAAAAAATTATTGTTAAAAAGCTTATAAAACTAGGATTAAGGCTAACTCTAAGATACAGGAGTTAGCCTTTATTTGTTGGGAGCGACATTATGAATAATTACATAAAACCTAACACTTTGTTTAAAATATGCGGTATTCTTTTTTGCATTTTTCTCATGGTAGCATTGTTGATTAATATAGAAGCAACGGAATCTTGGGACAGGATGATTGGTGAAAGCCTTTATAGAATAGGTGAGACGGATGGTTTTTTTATCTTTTTATCCTATATAGGGTCGAGGCTGTTTTTCTACCCAGCACTTGCTGTACTGACAGTCTTCGTTCTTTTCAAACGAAACTGGTATTTGGCCTTATTCCTTTGGACTAATCTTGTAGGCGTGCGAATGCTAAATACATTTTTAAAGACGATTTTTTCAAGAGACAGACCAAGCTTGGATCATGTTGTAGAGGCAGGGTTTTATAGTTATCCTAGTGGACATTCCATGAACTCTATGGCATTCTTTGGGGCTATCGCACTCTTGTGTTACTGGATGATTAAGAAAAACTGGTTAAGGAATACATTGATAATTTTTTGTTTTGTATTAATAGGACTAATTGGAATTAGCAGAATCTATTTAGGGGTACACTATCCGCTTGATGTATTGGGCGGGTTTGCAATGGGGGCTTCATGGTTATTGTTTTTGAGTGGGATTTATTTAAAAGTTGTACATAACAAAAAGAGTGTAATGAAGACCTAAGTGACGAGGAAAAAGGAGTAGGGAAGTCCTCATAGCCGGTATGAAGACCTGTGTGACGAGGAAAAGGGCCGAGAGAAGTCCTCATCGCTGTGATGAAGACCTGGGTGACGTAGAAAAGGGCCGAGAGAAGTCCTCATCGCTGTGATGAAGACCTGGGTGACGAGGAAAAGGGCCGAGAGAAGTCCTCATCGCTGTGATGAAGACCTCAGTGACAAGGAAACAAGAGTAGAGAAGTCCTCATGGACGTTATGAAGACCTCAGTGCCGAGGAAAAAGGAGGAGAGAAGTCTTCATCGCTAGTATTAAGATCTTTGTGACAGACTAAACAGAAATTTCGAGTGGCGAATTAATTCATTCCATGGTATAGTTTTCTTACAACAACACAACCGATCGGAGAAACTATCATGTGGAAAAACCGGAATGTATGGATTATTTTAATTGGTGAATTTATCGCAGGTTTAGGCTTATGGACTGGTATTATTGGAAACTTGGAGTTTATGCAGGCATTGGTTCCTTCCGACTTTGCCAAGTCTCTTATTCTATTTGCAGGCCTCCTTGCAGGTGTGATGGTAGGACCGTTAGCCGGTAAAATCATCGACTCAACAAGTAAAAAGCGAGTAATGCTAATTTCAGGATTTGGTCGGATGATCAGCGTAGTATTTATGTTCCTAGCAATTGAATATCAATCTATTCTCTTTATGATCATCTTCATGATTGCCATTCAGTTATCAGCCGCATTTTATTTTCCGGCATTGCAATCATCTATTCCTTTGATTGTGAAAGACAAAGATCTATTAGAAATGAACGGGGTCCATATGAATGTATCCACTGTATCTAGAATTGCAGGGACAGCACTTGCAGGAGCGATGCTAGTCATCATGAGTCTATCTTCTTTATATATGGCATCCATGGTTGCCTATGGAATACTATTCTTACTTACCTTTTTACTGAACTTTGAAGAACCGAACCAAAACGACTCAATAGAAGGCAAGAACAAAAAGTCAGGGGATTTCAAAGAGGTCCTGCCTGTTTTAAAGGAAACGCCGATTGCTCTTACCGTATTAATTCTAACGTTTATCCCATTTTTGTTCATAGGCGGCTTTAACCTTATGGTCATCAACATCAGTGAAATCCAAGATGATCAAGCGATTAAAAGTTGGATTTACACTATTGAAGGTGTCTGCTTTATGATTGGAGCATTTGCCGTAAAGCGCATTTCCAATGATAACAATATGGTACCTTTAATGTTTTTCTTTGTTACACTTATCGCCATTTCTCACCTGAGTTTGTATTTTGCAGACATTAAATGGATGACCTTATTTTCTTTTGGGTTATTTGGCTTGGCGGTTGGATGTTTCTTTCCGATTGCAGCAACCATTTTTCAAACAAAAATACCGAAAGAGTACCATGGACGCTTTTTCTCATTCCGAAATATGCTGGATCGTGTGTTGTTCCAAGTAGTACTTCTTGGAACCGGACTGTTCCTTGATACGATAGGACTTCAGATGATGGCTATTGTTTTTGGTATGCTATCTTTAACATTGATTTTGATATATGGTTTACGACTATTTCGTCAACCAGTTACAGTTGCCGAACAGAAAACACCTTAAATGGTGTTTTTTTGTGTTCAATAAAGGGAATGTCCCATAAAGAGTGAATATATTAAGGGAGAATGTCCTGAAAACTTTTAATTGGAGGGTACACAATGGAAAAATATTCGATGTACATAAACGGTGAATGGGTGAATACAGAGGAAGTAATTGAGGTGACAAATCCTGCAACTGGCGAAGTAATTGGTACGGTACCTAGCATCTCCGAGGATCAACTGGAAAATGTGGTCCAACATGCAGAAGTAGCGTTTCAAACATGGAGGAACTATACAGCATATGAGCGTGCAGATATTTTAAATAAATGGTTCCTTTTATTAGAGGAAAATAAAAAGCTTATCGCAGAAACCCTTACAAAGGAGCAAGGCAAGCCGTTCCGGGAAGCATTGGGAGAGGTTGGTTATGCGAACAGTTTTGTAGATTGGTATAAAGAGGAAGGCAAGAGAATCTACGGAGAGACCATTCCATCTTCCTCTAAGGAAAAAAGAGTTCTGATTCAAAAGCAGCCGGTAGGAGTTGTAGCCGCAATAACGCCGTGGAATTTCCCTGCGGCTATGATTACTAGGAAAGTTGCTCCGGCTCTAGCTGCTGGATGCACAGTAATCGTGAAGCCAGCTGGGCAGACTCCACTTACTGCCTTACTTTTGGCAAAATATGCAGATGAAGCAGGGGTCCCAAAAGGGGTTCTGCAAGTCATCACTGGTAAGTCTTCCGTTATTGGTGAGGCATTAATGAAACATAAAGACGTGAAAAAGCTTACCTTTACAGGCTCTACGGAAATTGGTAAAAAATTAATGGAACAAGCATCTCATACAGTCAAGAAACTATCATTGGAGCTTGGCGGGCATGCGCCATTTATCATTTTTGAAGATGCCGACCTTCAGAAAGCAGCGAAAGGGCTTGTTCAATCAAAATTCCGAAATGCCGGCCAGACATGCATTTGCGCCAATAGAATATATGTACAGGAGAGTGTAGCGGAAGAATTCACTTCACTTTTCGTCAAAGAGGTTTCTAAACTTAAAGTTGGAAACGGGATGGAGCGCGGAGTGGATCTTGGACCACTGATTGATGAAGATGCCTTAGAAAAAGTGAAAGAGCATTTAAGCGATGCCAAAGAGAAAGGTGCATCTGTTGCCTTTGGTGGCGAAGTGAAAGATAAAACGTTCATGGAGCCGACAGTCATCACAGGTGTAACAGATGAAATGCTTTGCATGAATGAAGAAACTTTTGGTCCTCTTGCACCAATTACCACATTTAAAGAGGAAGAAGAGGCAATCAAGCGAGCTAACAATTCTCCTTATGGATTGGCTGCGTATGTATTTACCGAGAAAATGTCGAGGATTTATCGAGTTACAGAAGGGCTTGATTATGGAATTATTGGTGTTAATGATGGGGCACCATCTGTGGCACAGGCACCTTTTGGCGGGTTGAAGGAAAGTGGTATCGGCAGAGAAGGCGGACATCACGGAATGGAAGAATATTTGGAAGTGAAATATGTTTCCATAGGCATTTAATAAACTTTAAAGCCCTTGATATCAACATAATCAAGGGCTATTTTCATTTATTCTATTGGCTGATACATAAAATATTTCGTATTCCTACTTCTTTCCTATATAATAAAACTATAATTTATTGAAACCTTTCCATTGTTCAATACGTAAGAAAGGTATAGTTTATTTTAAGCCTTTTAAAAAGGTGAGGAGTGAAGTTATGAAACGGTTTTTACTGCAAAGTTTTATTATCATATTATCGTTTAATTTAGCTGCCATCGGTTTTTTAATAGTATTCCTTTTAACAGGTAATCAAATTCAACTGGGTATCCTTGGCGCATTTGGTGGCTTTCTTGGAAGCTACTGGGCGTTGAAAAGAAAACTGCTTCCTAATAACGATCTGGAAAAGATAGAACGAAAAGAGAAAAAATATGTTAATGCTCAATTGAAGGAAGCGAAAGAAAAAGCAAGGAAGATTAATAGTTCAAGGTTTCGCGTGCGCTCGATTTTTGTTTATCAAACGATAACAAAATTATCTAAGATCTCGACTAAAATCATTAAAATGGTGGAAAAGGAACCGGTACGGTATCGTACAGCACAAAATTTCTTTCACCATCATCTCGACTCCTCTGCTATCATCACTGAAAAATATGTGCACTTATTAAATCAACCAGTGCGGACTCATGAAGTTTCTCAAGCGCTTCGAGAAACAGAAAGTGCCTTAAAACAATTAGAACGCAGTATGGAAAAAGAGATGATGGCAGTACTGTCAGGGGATATGAATAATCTTACGACAGAAATCAAACTTATGAATTATCAACAGCTTGATACAGATAAGAGAATAATTGAGAAGAAGTAGCTTATGGGGTGAGTGACGATGAAAAATAATGATCAGGTTAAGAGCCAAGTAAAGGAAGATACATTGAACGACTTATTGAGCAATCCATTCTCGACACCGAAAATGGAAAACGAAATGATGACGCAAGATCCAAATGAGGTTCAATCAGAACCAAAAAAAGAAAAAGTAATGGATACCCTTTCTGAAGAGTACAAAGCGAAAGCCATCGATATTGCTAAACAAATTGATCCAAATGATCAACACGCTATATCATCCTACGGAGTCACTGCACAAAACGAGTTGTCCACTTTTTCTAATTCCATATTGTCTCATGTTCAGGCAAAGGACGCAGGCCCGGTAGGAGAAGTAGTTTCAGAATTAATGAAAAAGATTAAAGAAGTAAAACCAGGAGAACTGGAACCGCAGAAAAAAGGTTTTTTTGGTAAACTTTTTGGAAGTGTTAATAATTCAGTTCAACAACTATTTGCGAAATACCGTAAAATTGGATTTGAAATCGATAAAATTTCAGATCAACTCGAAAGCTTTAAAAAGGTTTTACAGCGTGACAATATCATGCTTGAATCTTTATACGACAAAAATAAAGATTACTTCCAGGCATTAAATATTTATATCGCTGCAGCGGAGCATAAATTTGATGAAATTCAAGCGACCATCATTCCGGAGCTAGAACAAAAAGCAAGGCAAACGAATAATCAAATGGATGTACAGGCCGTTAGTGATATGATGCAATTTGCAGACCGCCTTCAAAAGCGCACACATGACCTGAAAATCAGCCGCCAAATCACCCTGCAAATGGCACCGCAAATCAGGATGATTCAGCATACCAATCAGACATTGGTGGAGAGAATACAATCATCCATTCTTACAGCCATTCCACTTTGGAAAAACCAACTGGTTATTGCCGTTTCCTTATACAATCAACAAAAGGCAGTGGATACACAGAAAAATGTTTCTGAGACTACCAATGAACTGTTATTGCGCAACTCAGAAATGCTTAAACAAAACACAATTTCGGCGGCACGTGAAAATGAACGTGGTCTTGTCGACATCGAAACGCTGAAGAAAACGCAAGAAAACCTAATCGAAACACTAGAAGAAACCTTACAGATCCAACAAGAAGGCCGAGAAAAGCGCCACCAAGTAGAACTAGAACTCGTCCAAATGGAGAACGACCTCAAAAACAAACTACTAGAAGTCCGTTCGAAAGCGAAACGGGACTGATTGAAACATATCAAAAAACAGGTTTGATCCTATGAAGGATTAGACCTGTTTTTTTAATAGATGCCATAGCTTAATCTCTTCATTTCATTAGTTTGTAAACCGACAGAACAAAAATGGCTTATTCAACAAACGGGCCAGATTGTTGAGGAACTTCTATCACAGAAACCCTGTTTTTACGGTGCAGTTTATTTAGTCAGTTTGGAAATAGTAAAAGTTAAATAATGTGGGGAGCGTCAGGAAGTCTCGGATTTATAACGGTAAGAGAATACAAATATAAAAAGCCTAGCTTCTCGTGCTTATAAGTGAGAAATTAGACTTTAGTTAAAATTATTAAAAAGACATTTTGTGTTAATAAAACATTGGTTATGAAATGCTAGATATTTTAGTTCTTTATTGTTATTAAATTACTCGGGTATGTTCTCCAATTTACCTGTAATAGGTTTCCGTCTTCATCTTCTAAAGTCTCAAAAGGGCTTTCAAAAAGTATAATATTTAAGTTGTTTTTAGTTTCAGATGTCATTGAGGGTATAGAAAAAGGTATTTCCACCAATCCTGTTTCCCTAATTGTAATAAAACGAGACGTTATATTTACTTGTTTATTGTTTAGAATACTGACAATAGCATAGTTACTGTCTTCATTCTGGTTATAAAAATTCAGAGTATAATTTTCTCTTGTTTTTATATTACTTAATGGTTCATTAATTTTTTTTGTAAGAAAAGGAGAATCAGTGATCATTTCATTGTTAGTAGTCGGAAGATAATGATAATCCACAGTTTCTATAGAGTTTTCTTTAACTATAAGAGTTGCTCTTCTTTTTAGAATTCTTCCGGAACCAGGAATAAACTCCCTTTCCTCAACAAAATAATCAGGCTCACGTATTACCATTATTATAAGATCATGAGTACCTGTTTTTAAGTCTTCAAAGGTAACATTTATTAATTCTTTACTATATGGTTCAAGGTTTATATCTATAGATTCTTTTGACTCACCATTATATTTCACATTTACTTGGTTATAATCCACAAGGAAAAATAATCTGTATTTACTTGACACTTCATAATCATTGAGTAACTCAACATCAGGTGAAAATTTATTTTCATTTATTATAAATGTTAAATTCTTTTCTGTAAGAGAATTATTTTCTTTTAGAGAAAGCTCGAAACCTCCATTGAGATTAAATATATCTAATGTATTTTCTTCTACTTTTTTAGAATACTGTTGTTCTTGTTTCAAAGTTTGATTAGAAGTATTGCAACTGATTAATAAAAAAATAGAAGAAATAAGCAAAAAAAGTGGGATTCTTTTCATAAGCAACTCCTAATTAAATAAAACAGGAACATTATGTAGCTCCTGTTTTATTTATTTCAAATATAAGATTATCTATTTGCTATCCTTTAATACTAATTTAATCTAGTATCAATGGTTCTAGTGGTATAAGTTCTTGAAGCATATCCAGCATCTTCTAATGTCACCGAAGATTGACCTCTCCAGTATGCTCCCCCAGAATAAGGCGTTTGGTACGAGTCTACCCAAATGCTATTCTTATTAATATTCTCAGTAACACGAGGTAGATTCTGTAATATATCATTCTTGTAAACACTTGTTGAAATGACTAATTTGTTTAAAGGGAATAACTCATTTTGGTTTTTTGGATTACATTTTGTTTCACCGTAAGCCCACATGACCCTACTTAGATTAGTATTAGTATGAATATAAAGCTTGGTATTTGATGTACAGCTAAACACTGAATAACTAAAATTTTGGGTACCAGTTGCACCAACTTGAGTAGCAGCTTTAACGCTATTAACATTTCCAAAGGATAAAACGGAAAGCAAGACAATTAAAACAAATTTTTTTATATTAACCACTCCTTTTTTAGTTTCAAGATTACAATTCTTCAAAAGAATTCAATTTCCTTCTTTTTTACTTATGAAATTGATTAATTTGTATATTTTTTCATTTTATACTAATTATATAAAAGATTTACAAATGAAGAAAGGGTGTCTTTATTGAAAAAACTAATAGTCTTAACAATTATACTATCGGGTCTATATTTCGAGAGTGGTTTCATTTATGCAAATAATGACTATACTGAATGTCAAAAGAAAATAGTTGAAGTCTACAATAAGTATTATAAGGAGATCAAAAAGGATTTATTGAGTAGTTACCATTTAAACTTATCTCTATACGATGAATATACTGTTCGTGAAGTTGATAAATTAGGAAGAGATTTAAAGAACAAGAAAAGTCTATCTTCTTTAATTGAATTATTTGATGGTGAATTTTATGGACAAAAATATTTACTTATTAAAAAGAACCAATTACAAGGATACGTATTATACAAGAACAACGAAGGGAACAATATACTTCAGACAATTAAAAACGAGAACAATAAATGGGTAATAGTTTCAACAAAATCAAAGAATGCTCAAAAAATCATCCTAAAAAAAGAGGAAGTACGATGTAATTAGTATTAAATTTATATAAAGTTTGTGATAGAAACAAACGTTTTAAGAACTAGGAGAATCTTGGGTTATCTTTTCATTTGACACCTCATATATTTTCCTTAGACTCATTCCATAATCGGGCGCATTTCTGGATCATCTATTTTTATTGAATAGGTCATTTATTTGAAGAAAATTTTAATAATTACCTCTTACGTTGCTTTTAAATTTATAATTTTTGTGTAATAATAAGGAAAATATATTTGAAACGCGATGATGAGGAAAGTAAGTCAACCATCATTTTCTTACAGAGAGCTTCGGTAGCTGAAAAGAAGCAGAAAATAGTTGATTGAAAATGGCCTTTGAGCAGCAAAGTCGACTTTCAGTTATTGAAATAGACCTTGACGAGATTTGGCACTCGTTATAAATGTCAAAGTATAAGAGTGAAACACTCACTCCGTACTTATTGAGGCTGATAATGTGAATTATTAGTAAATAAAGGTGGTAACACGAGATATACCTCGTCCTTAGGCAATTAATTTGTCTATGGGCGGGGTTTTTTTGATTTTATTAAGGAGGAAGAAGAATATGACCATTTTTATAGGAGGAGCATGGCCATATGCTAATGGATCACTGCATTTAGGGCATATAGCAGCTTTATTGCCAGGAGATATTTTAGCAAGGTATTACAGACAGAAAGGAGAAGCAGTACTTTATGTTTCAGGTAGTGACTGTAATGGAACACCCATATCTATACGAGCAAATCAAGAAAATACGACAACTGAATCAATTGCCAACCGTTACCATCAAGAATTTGTAGAGTGTTTTCAAAAGCTAGGTTTCACTTATGATTTGTACACCCGTACAGATGCCATACATCATCATAAGTCTGTACAGGTTATTTTTTCAAAGCTTCTTGAAAATGGTTATCTATACAAAAAGACGATTGAGCAGGCTTATTGTGAAACGGATCATCAATTTTTACCAGATCGGTTCGTAGAAGGGATTTGTCCGAATTGCGGTGCGAAAGCAAGGGGAGACCAATGTGATAATTGTTCTGCCATTTTAGATCCTCTTGATTTAATCGATAAGCGTTGTAAAATCTGTGGGAACCAGCCCACCATTAAAGAAACGGAGCATTTTTATTTCTCGTTTAGTCAATTCCAAAAAAAATTAGAAACCTTTGTGGAGACCGCGCGAAGGGGAAATAGGTGGCGTGAAAATGCGATTTCTTTAACAACAAGATATTTAAAAGAGGGTGTACCTGACCGAGCAGTTACACGTGACTTGCCGCATGGTGTTGAGGTTCCCATAGCAGGTTTTGAAGGTAAGAAAATTTATGTGTGGATTGAAGCAGTTGCAGGCTATTTAACAGCAAGTATAGAATGGTCGAAGCAACATAACGAAAATATAGAAGATTGGTGGAATAGTGAAACCATTTCCTATTACATTCATGGGAAGGATAACATTCCATTCCATACGGTCATTTGGCCATCTATTCTGATGGGTATCAATAATCCTGCTTTACCAACACACATTATTTCCAATGAGTATTTAACCCTTGAAAAGCGGAAGTTATCGACGAGTCAAAATTGGGCTGTCTGGGTCCCATATATTTTAGAGAGATATGATGCTGACTCTATTAGGTATTTTCTAACAATCAATGCACCTGAAAATCGAGATACTGATTTTTCATGGCGTGAATTTGTATATAGTCATAACAGTGAATTACTAGGTGCATATGGTAATTTTGTCAATCGCACGTTAAAGTTCATCGAAAAATCTTATGAAGGTAAAACACCAGAAGGTAAGATTAATTTAGAAATAAAGGCTAAGATTGGTCAACTATATAAAGAAGTTGGCTCACTAGTTATGAATGCCCATTTTAAAAAATCCTTAGAGATTATCTTTGAATTTGTGCGTTATGCTAATAAATATTTTGATGAGCAGAAGCCATGGATTCAAATTAAAGAAGAAAAACCCTTATGTGATAATACAATGGCAAATTGTATCTATATAATTTCAAATCTTACACAGCTATTAAATCCTTTTCTTCCTTTTTCAAGTGAAAATGTTAAAGAAATGTTAGGATTAAATGAACTTAAATGGGAGGAAATTGAAATTTCTTCCCTGTCCCTTAAAGAAATTAAACCACTTTTTGAAAGGATAGATTTAGTAAGAATTGATGAGGAATTAGAGAGATTAAATGAAGGGATTTTATAACAGTGAAGATATCTGTTATTCAAGAAACGGGCGCGATCCAGTAACAAGGATCAGCGCCATTTTTGTCGTGGCCAAAGAGAATTTCATATTGTAGGAATTTTTATATTATGAAATAATTGGAATTAAGCAATCGGGAGGATTAATGAATAAGCAAAAGTAGATAAAAGTAAGTTTGAGCTGGTTTCATTTCCTGGCCATATCAGCTTCTGAAATGATTCTACAACGGTGAGCAAAATGGTTATTGATAATTGTTTGTTATCCACTAATGCCTAAGGACCGCCTTTATTACATATAAAATAAATAAATAGTGTAAAATTATTATACATAAAAGCCACTTCTTATAAAAAATACGAGGGAGACTACACACATGATACTTACAGTCGATAACGTAAATAAATCATTCGGAAAAGAAAAGATTCTAAAAGAGGTTACGTTTAAAATCGAGCGCCCGTCTATTATCGCTTTAGTTGGCCCAAATGGTTCGGGTAAATCAACCCTACTAAGTATCATCACCAATCTACAACGAGCAGATAGTGGAGAAATAAGCATTTTAGATAAAGAAAATACTGATGTGAGTCTATTTAGAGAGGTTTCTTTCATGCAAGACAATACCGTTTTATATGACTATTTAACTGGATATGATCACATGCAATTTATTGCGGATGTACAGTCTTTATCTAAAAGCCAAATTGTAGAAACCGCAGAGCGCATTGGTATTACTAGATACTTGAATAAACGTATTGGTAAATATTCCTTAGGTATGAAGCAACACCTTCTACTCGCAATGGCAATCCTCAATAAGCCCAAATTGTTAATATTGGATGAACCATTGAATGGACTTGACCCCACAAGTGCCATTAAAGTGCGCAACCTGTTGTTAGAGTTACATAAAGAAGGCACCTCTGTTCTATTATCCTCTCATAATTTATCGGAGATTGACCGAATTACCTCAGAAATTTTATTCCTGAAAAAGGGAGCAATTATAAAAGAAGATATCTCCCAATATGAAAGGATATGTTACCACCTTACTGTAAATGACGTTTCAGATGCACATAAGCAATTAACTAAGGAATTATATGAAGTAGAAATTATATCAAACCAGAAAATCTCCCTGTTCCTGAAAGACACTCCCCTACATATTCCTCTGTCTTTGCTTATGCAAAGTGGGACTAAGATAGTTGAAATGGAAAAAATAATTTTTGGCTCAGAGGACCGTTATCAAAATATCTTTGGAGAAAAGGATGCAGACCATGAAGATATTCCTATTTGAGCTAAAAAAATTATGGAGACAAAAGAAATTCCTCTGGGTATCTATTATTTGCCTACTTTGTACCGTAGCTATCTTTCAATCCAACGCTAATGAACAAGAGGAAATGATGGAAAGAGCACAAGAGGAACTAATATTACACCAAGAAATTGTCAATGGAGTCCAAAGGGATCTTTCAGAATTAGATAGGCAACAGGAGCTACAAGAAATTCAACAAAATCAATTAAACCTTACAAAAGAAATGAACTTAATATTAATGCAGTTAAATAGAGTGATGGAAAGAGAAGAATGGGAAAATGTTTACCCATTAAAGCATTCGTTTCTAGAATTGGTAGAGCAATACGAAGCATATGGAGAAACTTTCCCTATCTTAACCGGGCAAGAATTAAGCATGGAAAAAGCTATAGCAGAGTGGTTTATTTCACACAATCTTAGCTATGAAGATGAAGAGTATCCTGTTTCTCCCCATTTAATCGTAAAGGAATTAAGTGACTCGGCATTCAGTTTAGCTGGCCTTTTTGTATTGATGTTGCTATTTGGGAATATATACACTAGTGAGAGGGAGCAACGAACATGGTTGACTTTACAAACTCAACCGATAAGAAAGTGGGAGTTGCTAATTTCCAAATATATTAGTCTGTTATGTGCCACCTTAATCTTCACGGCTTTATTCATCGTTGTTGGAATAGCCGTTACTACTATTTTTACGGATTACTCCTTTAGTGGACAATATCCGATTTTGTTACAAGATACCCAAACTTTCTATATACTACCAGTCATTACTTACATTATTAGAATCACTATCTTCTTTGTCAGTGCGGCTATTTTTCTTTTTGCAGTGGTAACGATTTTAAGTAGCTTACTAAAAAATACGTTTATAACAATTATACTAACTTCTTTTATTATCATGGTAGGTTATAGTTTAACGGAACTTAATGACCCGTTGCAGGTAATAGGAAATCCGTTTCAACTCTTTCGTATTTCCGCTTTATCAGCGACCATACCTACTGGAGATGATTGGATTTATCCCTGTGTATCGATTATCTGGGGTTCGATACTGATACTTTGTGCAAATTTTAATCCTGAAATAAGAATTTTGTCGTTCTTCCAACAGTCTTCCCACATTCAACCTTTTAAGAGTAAAAATGGATCGATTTTAAATAGGTTAATGTTTTTTGAAGGGAGAAAAGTAATTAGAAAAAAGCTGTATGTACAGATCAATATTTTATTATTGTTATTTGTGACGGTTAGTTATTTTATTCTTTTTCAACAATCTAGTGACCAAGAAACACAGTATCTAGAAGATTTATCAAAGATGGAAGAAACAGAAAATTTGATTGCACTTTCTGAAGAATCCATAGATAGGTACGAAGATGTAAAAAAGCAATCAGGAGAAACGATATACGATGACCTCATTGCTGATGTCTATAAATCCATCGATTTCTTTAAAGAGAGAAGAGAAAAAGGTATAGAAGCAGCTAAGGAATACGAACAAAAAAATTGGACAGCATTTTATCATTATCAACTCTTTGATAATCATACTGCAGCTGGAGAGATAGATACAGGTGGTTTTTATCTGGATAACAGAATGGATACTCTCGGAAAATTCACTGTGGAAGCCAGTATTACAGAAAAGGAATGGTTGATGAAAAACAATATTCAACCTATTTTTACAGGTACCTTTATCCCGACCATCTATCATCAATTTTCAGATGAGGAACTCCATCAGACATTCAAAGAAGAAAATAGAAAACTAGATAGTAGCGGTCTGTTTTCTTTATATTTATTTAACAAGTACTATCTTTACTTTATTCCTATTCTCTTATGTTTCTTCTTGTTTGGAGGGGGCTTGGCTTCAGAGAGAGGAAAAAAACAAACGTTACATTTATTACAAACGCAACCACTAACGTTAAGTAGCCTTTTCTTAGGAAAAATAATGACAAATAGTATTTTATCGATTTTCACTGGGTTAGGGTTATTTTTAATCATTATTTTGTTTGGAAGCTTATTCAATCGTTTTGGGGATTGGTTTTACCCGATTTTATATTATAACCATGAAGACATCGTGAATTCTTCCAACTACTCTGGCTTGATTTCAAGTGGAAATGGCTATCATTTCATCACTTTAGGGGAGTACCTTATCTACAGTATAATCTTGTTTGTTTTATGCTTACTTTTTGTCCTGGCACTTACCATGGTTTTGTCGATTTTTATAAACAATGCATTGACCGTTTTTTCGGTTTCTATCCTTTTTAACGTCTCTGGATATTACGCCACAACTAAAATAGGGATGGACATAGCTCATTTACTTCCATTCACATACTTTGATTTTCCTAAAGTTATAAACGGTGAACTATCTATTGTGATGGATAACGCAAAAATCAATGTATTACATGGATGCCTTGTACTTTCAGGACTGTCTATCTTTTTAGTGGTCATCGGTTATTTTGTGCTTAGTAAAAAGAAGACACGAAAATAAATCTCATACAAAATAAAAGGAGGTATTTTGATTGAGCAAAAATTATGAAAAAAGACATTACTTTATTGTAAGCACCATTGCTTTATTAGTTCTTTCTCCATTAGTCATCTGGTTACTTCCATATATTCTACAAAGAAGTACCTTTAGCCAAAGCTCCATATGGATGTTGGAGACGCCAAGTATTACTTACGCTTACTTTGCTGTAGCTTGGTTCTTTTTACTTGCGGCTTCCATTGCTTCTTATTTTTTTTACAGATGGAAAGTAGGTATTTGTTTACTAGCAGTCATTATAGCCCTACCACTCATGTACATTGGAGTAAAACCCATAACTATTGTTGGTTCAGCAGGATTTACAATGGTAGATGCGCCTTTTGACGAAAAAATTCTTTACAGCTGGGAAGATGTAGAGAAAGTATACTTAATTACCAATGATGAAACGAAAAAAGATAGTTTGGAGTTTCATTACAAAGATAATCAAACCATCATTATTGATAATCATCAGGAGGTACAACAGCTAAGAATAATGCTTCTAGAACTAAAAGATACTTATGGATTTACTTTTACTTCAAAAGAATAGATATTAGCATTGTTAGGACTTTTGTGTCAAAAAAAAGACACAAAAGTCTATAGTGCAACGGTTTATACTTATTTAGGTGCTATCGGAACAGGTTGTTTGGAATAGGCTCTCTTCTTATGGGTCTGCTAGCAGTAAATAAGTTGTTATAGATAAAGTGGCAAATGCAGATTTAAATATTATCTTGATATCAAGTCTTCAAGAAAAGGGCGCGATCCAGGAACAAGGATCAGCGCCAGTTTTTATATTGACCAAAGAAATTATCATATTGAAGGAATTTTTAGATTATGAAATAATTGGAATTAAGCAATCGGGCAGTTTTAATGAAGATGAGGTTGAGTTGAATAAAATATATGAGAGATATTATGAATAGGGAATTCTTTTGGTTGTAACTATAATTTATAGGTGTTGATTCATATGCATACTTGGAAATATAAAACCACAAATGATTTTTTTGAATACTTGGATTTTCACGATTGCGTTGTCGAAAAGACAATAGTTGAAAAAGGCACAGTCATTATAGATTTTGAATTTGTTTATGTTTCCCCAGATCATCATCTTAATCCCTATGGTGTAGCAAAATCAACGGATAGATGTAGGCTTACATTCAATGAAGTAACAGATAGTAATTGCATTATTCACTTTGGTGATGGGACGGAAAACCAAGTTTTAATAACAGACTTAGAAGAAATGGAATTCTTGCAGTTCAATCAAAAACCATTAGATAGTTATATCATTTTTGAAATGTTTGGTACTGATTGGAGAACACATCAATTTTGTAGTATTCAAATTAAAGCAATCAGTTTTACTTTAGAATGGAATAATTTTACTGAAGATGCTTGGTATGTGAAAAAACAAAAATAGGATATCTGTGTGGAAATCCTTATTCCCTTATTCTATTAAATAGGGCGATTGCAGCATAGGTAATTGCTCTTTCCATACTTAAGAATTGGGCAGGATTGTTCAATAGTCATATACTAGAGATTGTAAGGAGTGGAGTGAGCTAATGAATTCTTTTCTAGTCTTTATTATTCTTATTTTTACAGTTGTCATCGACTACTATTGGCTGGACACAGACCGAAAAAGATGGGGCTGGATGAAAAATTGGTCTACCAGAAATAAAATATTATTTTTCAGTGGATTTATTGCAGTTTCAAGTTTGATTTATTTGGGATTAAGCTATAAATACTTTTGATGAAAGTTTGGATTATGCAACAATCTAGGGCTTTTATTGAATAAGGCCTATAATTCACTAATAAAAATACCGACTTTTTGTAAAGTCGGTATTTTTGTGCAAATATCCTTGTGAGTTAGCAAGCGTCTTATTAGTGATAACATTATGAGATTATATGTGATATTTGTCTGTTTGCACCGCACAATTAACCCCGTTACTAAAAGCTTAGATTGTATTTTATATAAAAAATGCCCGTCTCTTAAGTAAATGATCAGACAGGCACTGTTATGTAATTCTTTTAATGGCTTTGTTTTACCGACTCACTAGGTAAGAAGGGATTGGGTGTGCTTTTGAGTATTTTAACGGGTTTGTCTTTTAGAACTGTAAATAAAAAGCAGCCTGCAATAACAATGCCACTGCCCACAGCTTGAATAAATGTCATTTTCTCTCCTAGAAAAGTAAAAGCTAGAACGGCTGTAAAAACGGGATTGAAATTCAAGAACAATCCTGAAGTATTTGGTCCCAGTTTATTTACTCCGATATTCCAAAGGACCATACACAGGACGGTTGAGACTAGGCCAGTATACAAAATGGCTTGAACAAATGAAGTATCTATGTTCGTTACCTTGAAGCTTGAGATGTTAAATGGAAGCAGGACAATAAGTCCGAATATTCCGGAGTAAAGAATCGACATCATCGGACTGACAGTGGCCATCGCCCATTTGCTACAGACCGAATAAATTCCCCACATGCCTACAGCTATCATCATATAGAGGTCGCCCACATTAAATTCCATCATAAATAACAGTTCATAGTTCCCCTTTGAAAGGACAAGCATAACTCCAAATAATGAGACGAACATGGAAAGGAACTGAAGTGAATTCATTTTTTCTTTTAGAAAAAAGAAGGAGAAAGCAGCAATTGAAAACATATTTAAGGTCGAGATTAACCCAACATTCGTGGCAGATGTTTTTTCTAGGGCCATGAATTGCAGTGCCTGAAATAGGGCTACACCCGTTACGCCCATTAAAAACAGGGGCAGGAGGGCTTCTTTTGATGGGAAAAGCTTTTTTTCTTTTCGCCAAACAAGTGGGACCAGACAAATAATCGCAATCCCCCATCTTATAATGGTCAAGGTTCCAGGGGAAGCATGATCCACAAGTGTTTTACCCACTATAAAATTACCGCCCCAAAGAAAGCTGGTTAATAGCAATATAGAATAATATTTCAAATCTTTTAGCCCCTTTTCTTTTATATAGGCTGTTTTAAAGCTTATTGGTTGTTATTGCACCCCTGTTGACTTCAGTGCAAAACAATAGACCAGTTTAACAGAGCTTCTTTATATTAAGAAATAAGAGCCATTGTGCACAATGACAGTATCTATATGAAATATCTTATCATTTCCCTTCAAAAACAAAAGAACATTTTGTATAATTAAATAAAATCAAAATAAATGAAAGAAAAATAGATTGTTAGTTTAAATAATTCATTTTATGATCATGCTTTTGTGTGTTGTTGGAATAATTGAAAAGGTGGAATTAATTGTGGAATCGATTGTAAGCAAAGTTTTGGACAATGTGGATATTAAAATCTTGGATTTACTGCAAAATGATGCTCAGCTAAGCAATCTGGAGCTTTCAAAACGGGTCAATTTATCGGCACCAGCTGTACATGCAAGAATCAAGCGATTAGAGGCGGAAGGATACATAAAAAAGCAGGTCGCCATTTTAAGTCATGAAAAGCTGGGCTTTGATCTATTGTGCTTTGTGTTTATGAGCACCAATCTGCATCTGGCTGAAAAACTGGAATCTCTTGAGAAAACATTGGAATCAATGGAGGAAGTTCTGGAGTGCCATTGTTTAACAGGGGAGTACGATTATCTATTAAAGGTAGCCTGTAAGGATCGCAAGGGGCTAGAGGTGTTTATTAGAAGGTTGAATGAATTGGGAATCACCAAAATACAGACTAGTTTAGCACTAAGGGAGATTAAGGATTCGACTGTGCTACCGATACAGGAGGAGGGGCGTTTATAAAACAGGTGGGTTCCACAGAACACACCATTATTAATATCTTGAATTCTAGGAAATCCCTGTTTAAGGGGATAACACTTAAAGATCATTTAAGAATTAGTTAAGAATTTTGTAAAACTCCTCTAAACTTTATACGTTATAGTTTCTTTAAGTTATTTATTAAGGAGGAGTAAAGGATGACATGGAAAAGGATTATCTTGTTTGTGGGAGTATTAGCTTGCCTTTCGATAGGCTGGTATTTGCTTTCGCCATTATTTATTAATCAAGTAGTAAATGAAGAGGTAATTCCTTTAAGTACAGCATCCTCTAAAGGAAAGTCTGCAGATTCTCCCTATGATCAAGTAGTGCTAACAGAACAGGAACCAGAAGTAATGACTGCCTCTTTTCAAGGAGCAGACTCTCTTCATAAAGTCAGTGGTACGCTTCTTTACTATAAAGAAACAGAGGAGCCTTATCTACGATTTGAAGATTTTGAATCGACGAACGGCCCGGACCTTTACGTCTATCTGGTGAAACAGGGTCAAGATACGAAAGACGGCCTATCTCTCGGTGAACTGAAAGGGAATATTGGTAATCAAAATTATCCACTTCCAAAAGGTGTGACGCTGGAGGGTGGGGATTCCATAGTCATCTGGTGCAAACAATTTGATGTGGATTTTGGCTTTGCAACAGTAGAAAAAGGAGAGTAAACATGAGTTACAAAGTGTTGTTAGTGGACGATGATGAGAACATTCTTGATGTATGTACACGGTACCTCAAGCTAGAAGGATATGATATCACTATTGCCAAGAATGGGGAGGAAGCACTGAAGCTTTTTCATAAGGTAGCTCCCCATGTAGTGGTACTCGATGTCATGATGCCCATCAAAAATGGCTGGGATACCGGGGAAGCGATGCGTCATGAACAAGACACACCGATTATCTATGTGACAGCACTTGGTCAGGAGCATGATCGGTTGTACGGATTATCACTTGGCGCTGATGACTACATGGTAAAACCGTTCAGCCCAAAAGAACTTGTTCTCCGGATTCAAAATATTATTCGAAGAGTTTACGGAAAAAGCGAACGGAAGGAAGAGAAAGGAAGTCTATTAAAACATCAACATCTCACACTTGATTTAGAGAAAAGACAAGTCCATGTAGCCGGTAAGGAGGTAGAGCTAACGGTGAAGGAGTTTGAACTATTAGCTCTTTTCATGCAGCATCCACAAAAGGTGTTTTCCAAGTCACAGCTCCTCGAAAAGCTCTGGGGTTATGAATATATGGGAGATGCCAATACCATCAATGTCCATGTGAGACGCTTACGTGAAAAAATGGAAGAAAACCCATCCAAGCCAGCGTTTATCCATACTGTATGGGGCATTGGCTATAAATTTGAAGGAAATCGCCATGAAGCTTAAAACCCTACTTGCCGTTACCAACGGTTTATCCATTTTACTGTTTTTACTCTTTTTAGTTATCAGCTATGTGCAAATGTTTCTTTCTAAGGAGGTCGTGCTCCTCCTCACCGTTATTACTCTGGTGGCCGGCGCTATATCCTTTCTCGCTTTTTACGTTCTTATCAACCCGCTTTTAAAGGTTGTGGATCAGGTTTCGAAGGAAGCACAAAGTATGGCAAACGGAAACCTCGAAGTAAAGATGAAGGAAGCTGGCCCAAAAGAAATAAAACAAGTCGCAAAGAACTTTAATGAAATGGCTATACAAATTAAAGAAAAAATCGAGGACATTGAACGTTCCGAGCAATTTAAGTCCGAGCTCATCGCTAATGTCTCCCATGATTTAAGGACACCGATCGCCTCTATCCGTTCTTTTACCGAAGCGTTGGAGGACAACATCTTACAAGATGAAGAAACGAAAAAAAGGTATTTATCCATCATTAAACAAGAGACCTTGCGTCTTGGAGATTTAATAGAGGAGCTACTTTATTTTTCAAAACTCGAACAGCGGAGTATACCGTATACTCCAGTGCTAACACCAGTGGACGACCTCCTTTTACAATCCCTTGGGCCATTTGAGTCCATGCTTTCTGAGCGGGGAATAGAGGTGAAAGTGGAGATGAATGAAGAAATTTCATCTGTATTGGTGATGCCGGAGAAAATCATCAGGGTTCTGAACAACCTGTTCAAAAACGCCATTACCTATTCACCTAGCAATGCCACCATTTTTATAAAGGTCACCAACGAACAGAATTCCTTACGCTTTCAGATCACAGATGAGGGTCCAGGAATTGAACAAGAAGAGCAGGAACGAATTTTTGAACGCTTTTATCGAACGGAAAAATCGAGGAATAAAGCCTATGGTGGATCAGGACTTGGCCTTGCGATCGCCAAAGAATTGATTGAGTGGCATGGCGGAACCTTAGGCGTTGTTAGTAAATGGGGGAAAGGAAGTACCTTCTGGTTTACCATTCCCTATGAAAAGGAGAGGGGAAGAGATGAAGAAGATTACCATGACCATTCTTAGTATCATCGTGGTCGCTTTGGCCATTTTCATCCTACCGAAAGTTTATGAAAGTCAGACAGAAAAATCGCTTGGTAGCAAACTTTATGAGGTTCATAACACTGGGGAGAAAGAGATTGCCATCTTTGCTGGTGGCTGCTTCTGGTGTATGGAACCACCGTTTGAAAAGATAGACGGTGTATACGAAGTTGTATCCGGCTATACAGGTGGGGATACCGAAAACCCAAGTTATGACGAGGTTTCAAGTGGCACAACTGGTCACATTGAAGCGGTAACAATAGAATACGATCCTACGATGGTAACATATGAAGAATTGCTGCAGGTATTTTGGAGGCAGATTGACCCAACGGATGATGAAGGACAGTTTGTCGATCGTGGTGAGCAATACACGTCCGCCATTTTTTATCAAAATGAGAAAGAGAAGCTTCTTGCAGAAGAATCCCTTAAGGAGGTAGAGGAAACAGGGCGTTTTGATGAGCCCATTGTCACTCCCATCCGTCCGGCAGAAACCTTCTATGTTGCAGAGGAGTACCATCAAGATTACTACCAGAAAAACAGCTTCCGCTACGAATATTACCGCAGCCGTTCAGGAAGGGATGAATTCCTCGATAAAGCATGGGGAGCGGATCGAATATACAAAGTGAAGCCGAAAGCAAAAGCCACCTCTGCCTATCCAACATACACGGATGATGAGCTACTTCAAATGCTCACACCAATTCAATATAAGGTGACACAGGAAGATGGTACAGAACCAGCTTATGATAATGAATATTGGGACCTGAAGGATGAAGGGATCTATGTGGATATCGTCTCTGGTGAACCTCTTTTTAGTTCAAACGACAAATATGACAGTGGAACAGGCTGGCCAAGCTTTACAAAGCCGCTTCTTCCTGAGAATATCGTCTTACGAGAGGATAACAGCCTGTTCATGGTACGAACAGAGGTCCGAAGCAAGCATGCCGATTCCCATCTTGGGCATGTGTTTGACGATGGACCTGAGCCGACAGGACTTCGATATTGTATGAACTCTGCAGCTCTCCGATTCATTCCTAAAGAAAACATGGAGGCGGAAGGGTACGGAGAGTTTCTATCTGAATTTGAATAAAGAAGATGGAATAGGGACATCGTGAAATCACGCTGTCCGTTTGATTGATTAATTGGAAGTAGGATTTACTGTGATCTCATTGCAACTAAGTTCAACAAACATAGGAGGCATAGTAATATTAACTTTATATTTACTGCTCGAATCTAGATTATTTTCGTTAACTGATATGTCATGAATGGTATAGGGTAATTGAGCAAATGTCCATTTTTCAGGAGGAATACCTTTTTCAAATTTAGGTGTATGTTTAATTTCTAAATTATAACACCCCTTAAAAATATAAATTCCTGATTCACATTCTAAAATCAATTCATCTGCAAAATACTTAATGTCAAAGGCTAAGACCTTTGAGTCCCAATAATGAATAGAGTCTACTAATTTTTGAATTTTCATGTAGTCACCTTAGATAGGGAATATGAGCTTCCTACTTTTATAATCAACTACTCGCCTGTATTTACTTAATGGTTGTCCGTTAAAGCTATATATGAACATGATGATAGTTAATTACTTTATCTGGCGGATGAATCTTTACTCTTGTAACATTATTATACCTGACTTCAATAAAAAAAGACTAGAAAAACCCAGAGCCATAAGGTTCTGGGTTTTTCTCAGTTAATTACAGTTATTTTTAAATTGTTTTTTCTTCTGGTTTCCTTTTCCTACATTATCTAGAAGTCGGGAATAAACGTTGCACTACTTCTGTAAACTCATCAAAGATTCCAGCGACAGGTCTGCCTTCCCTTATGTCATTCGTATAACCTTCCATACGATCGACAAATTCAGGGTTTACAGATACATACACATTACGTATACTACCGTCTGATTTGCGCACTTGATCTGCTATCTTCTTTTCCACGTCTTTTGTTAAGTCCTTTTTGCCTCCACCTTCTAATACAGCTGCCACATAGGCATTGCGGTTAGTTACGAGGACACTGCAGGATTCTACCTCTTTTAAATCAGTAATATGTTTTGTAGCTTCATCTGCCACTTCAAGTCTTGGTTCGTTTGTTTCATTCACTCTTCGAGGGTTGATGTCGCCATTTCTAACATTCCTATTGTATTGCCCCATTTTATCGTAATTGACATTTAGAGCGTCATCAGGATTGTCATTTCTTGCCGTTCCATAATCATCTACATTTCCACAACCAGTCATCACCATCGTCATGACAAGGCCAGTTACTAAATATCCTTTAATGTTCAATTCTCTACACCTCTTTCATCATATTTACCTATATGTTTCATCAAGAGGAAGGGAATTATTCGGTTTTTTGTTCGAAAATAAGGTAAGATAAGAATAACTAATCATGTTCATAGGGCGAAGAGAGGTCAACTATGGTAACATATGACAAGCAGGAGTATTTAAACTTTTATGGTCTAAATAAATGGGGATCCATACATATAAGTGAAATAATTACCCACCATCAACATGAAATATTTATTCAATCATTTTTGCCTCCAAAAAATAAGGGCATAGTCACTATTGTTCACGGGTATCTTGACCATTCAGGAGCACTTTCCAAAATCATCAATATGTTAGTTACCGATGGATATGGTGTCATTACGTTTGACTTGCCAGGTCATGGTCACTCTGGCGGGGAAAGAGGAGATATTAAGGATTTCTCTGAATACGTCCAAGTCCTCCATGCTGTCCATTCTCACATGACCCAAAAAGGAATAACTCATAAAAGTTGGTCAATAATGGGACATAGTACAGGTGCCGCCATCATTCTAACTTACATGAACGTGTATAAATGCTCATTTGATAAAGTAATTCTTGTTGCACCCTTAATTCAGCCATATTTGTGGTCATTTTCAAAGTTTGGTGTTAAACTCATTGGGGAGAAAAATATTCACTTAAAGAGGACATTTAGAAAGAACTCTTCAGACCCAGAGTATTTAGCACTTGTGGAGAAGGATCCTCTTCAATTCACGAGGTTACCTGTAAGATGGCTTCAATCTCTAGAGCGGTGGAACAGCAGTCTGTCGGAACAACTTTCTGGGAGTGAGAAAGCCCTTTTTATCATTCAGGGAAATAAAGATACGACAGTTGATTGGAGGTATAATTTAGTTTTTATTTTTAAAAAATACCCAAATTCCAAATGTGTTCTTATCGATCGAGGTAACCATCAACTTTTCAATGAAACGGCAATAATTAGGGATATAACTTTTACACATATTAAAAGATATTTATCAGCCATTGGGGATAATAAGGATAGAAGAGACTAAAGAATTAAAAAAAGGTGGAATTAGAACATGGAAGAAACAAAATCAACAAATGTTCAAGTTGGAGATACAATTCAAATTAATAAAGGATCAAAAAAAGGCAGTAAAGGCACGGTTATCGTTGTGAGAGACAGCTCGGTAATTGTTGAACTTGGTAAAAATCCAAACACTGGAGAACCAATCCGTACTGTTATCAACCATAAAAATTACAAAGCACTATAATCAAAAAAGCACCGGGCATAACCCCGGTGCTTTTTTCAATCATATTATTGTGCAAATACGTGATTACCGATTGTTTTCGTTACTTTTCTAGTTCGGATCCACTCATCACTTGTTTTGTCAGGGTTAAAGAAATAAAGGGAGTTGTTGCCATCTCCACGGAAGGCAATGGCTTCTTCTACCGCTTTTAATGCTTCTTCATCTGCTGCTTTATCAATTTGACCGTTTCCAACAGGGGAAAATTGATAAATTCCACCTGGCGTCGTTTCATACACTACTTCTTTAATCGAGTCAGGAAATTGCTCATTGTCAACACGATTTAAGACAACTGTTGCCACAGCAACTTTCCCTTCATACGGTTCACCTTTAGATTCCGCATGTACAAGACGTGCCAATAATTCCTTTTCTTCTTTTGATACTTTTTCTGGCAGTTGTAAAGCTTCTCCTGGGAAAATCAAATGGTTGTTTTTATTGTTTAATTCTTGCATTTCTTTTACGGAAACCCCGTACGTTTTACCTATATTCCAAAGCGTATCGCCTGATTGTACTTTATGTGAACCAGCTGCATGTGCATCAAACCCTGTTCCTGCAAATAATGCTACAGCTGCAGTAGAGATTGCAATAAGTTTTTTCATAAATAGAATTCCTCCTTGTGTTGTGTATAATCATCAACTCTCGGACGCTCTAGTAAACATCGTAACAAGTATATACAACTATTTCACTGTATAAATGTTGGCATGGGATGATATATATTGTAGATATTACCTACTTTTCACAATTAAGAGGATAATGTTGGAACAAAGGTGGGAAAATAAGTTCATTACGCCAAGTATAACCTAATCCAAATTGATGGGAGATGTAGATTTGCGCTATACAGCAAAGTATCCAACAGCAGTCCATAGCTTTATTTTATCCTTGATGTTGATTCAAGGAACTTATCAAATGTTGCAAGCTCATTATGGCAGGGGAATAGTACAGCTTTCTATAGGAATGATTATCTTGTTTTCTTATTTCATTCGATATGAAATAAAGATAGATGATACTAGCGTGCTCTATGACATCTTGTTTTTAGGCCACTCGTTTTATTCGAAAAAAATAGCTGCCAGTGACATTAGGAAAATAGTCTTTAAACGAGTGGGATGGTCAGCAAGAGGAGCATTCATTTATACAGATAAACTGTTCCCTATCCGACTAATAAATTTTAAACCTGATAATATGTATGATCAATTACATCTGTTCGCGAAGAAAAACGGAATTTCCATCGTATGTATAGAAGACTTTATGGATCAAAGTCAAAGTATGACAAAAGAAAGCTGAAGCATACATAAGTAGCTCCAGCTTTTTATCGTTGTGCTCGTATGATAGTTAATTCAACATGTTCCTGCGATTCATAGGTTAGCTTTTCATGTTGATGCATCACTTCAAAGTAGGTATCTTCAATTACTTCAGATGGGTTGATTTCTGGTTCAGAGGGTTCTAATTCTCCTAACGAGAATGGAGAGACTTCTACCTTTTTAAATCCATGTTGTTCAAGTGCTTCTTTCCATTCCTTATTACTGAATATTCTCGGCATATTATAGAATTGCTTCATTCTGTCTTCCAATTCACGGTGCATGGTACCTTTCTTCGTCATCTCAAACGCCAACAGAACACCTTCATCTTTCAGCAATCGAAACAACTCAGGAATTGTTTTGTTTGTGTCAGTAAAGGAAAGTACAGATTCAGAAAGGATAAAATCAAAAGTCCTATCTTTAAACTCAGTTTTTTCAATATCCATTTGTAGGGCTGTTATCCCTGCTTGATGTTCTGCAAATCGATGGTTGGCTTTTTCAATCATTAAGGGATGGTTGTCTATTGGTGTAATGTCTATATTCATAGCATGGAGGAACAAAGACGTTTGACCTGTGCCGCAACCAATTTCAAGAAGTTTCTTATCTTCAAGATTTTCTTTTAAAAGGGTAGTTTTTGTAAGCTCCAACCCTCCAGGATGAGCACCACCAATCCCAATTAAAGCCAGTAGATCCGTATACGCATTATTGCTCATACATTTTCACCTCACCTAATCATATGAGAAAACAGTTGTGTTTGTTCATTAATAAAAGATGAGGTAAAATAGGTGAGAGATAACTGTGGAGGTGCAAGGAAATGATACATAATTCTTGGGATAAAAAAGAAACGGTACAGCTCGTAAAATGTGTACATACTGACGCAAAAAAATATCTAGTAAGCAATATGCTGACTGTCGGACAAACGTACGAAGTGAAGAATGAAACGGAAGAGTTTATTTTCGTAAAAGACAACAGTGGCCATATTGGCGGATATTATAAAACTTATTTTGAAAAAGCATAAGGCAACGAAGAGACAAGGCGTAAACACGTCTTGTTTTTTTTGTATTTTCATTCGTTATTTGGATTAGACGTGAAAGATGAGGGGAAAAGAGTAGAGGGGTGACTTTTTTGAAAAATTTCATGTTAACTATTACTTTGTTATGCGTTTTTATAACAGGTTGTACACCTGTAGTAGAACCGGAAAAGAAATATAATAAAGAAGTACAGGAAACGACTACTTCACCTGACACGGAAGTGGAAAATCAACAATTTAGCGTTGGTAACAAAGAAGTAATAGCCACCAAGTTAAACGTACCATGGTCTATCACTAAATCAGGAGATACATTTTTCATTACAGAAAGAACAGGGAAGATAGTAAAAATAGATAGTTTCGGAATGACGAGGGAAAATATTCAGCTTGATAAGCCCTTATTGATTTATGGGGAGGGCGGATTGTTAGGCATGGAACTTCACCCTGACTTTCAGGAGAACGGACTCGCATTTGCCTATCATACATATGGAACGGAAGAGAAAGTAAAAAATAGGATTGTCACGTTGAAGTATGACGGAACAGAATGGAAAGAAACAGGGGTTCTCTTGGAAGATATCGATGGAGCAATTTATCACAATGGAGGACGGCTTAAAATCGGACCAGATAACAAGTTGTATGCAACAGTAGGCGATGCCAATAAACCTGAGTCGGCACAGAATAAAGAATTACTTACTGGCAGTATTCTCCGTATGAACCTGGAAGGTACTGTTCCAGAAGATAATCCGTTTCCAGGATCCTATGTTTACAGTTACGGCCATCGAAATCTCCAAGGGTTAGCATGGGACAAAGAAACTAGTGAAATGTATGCATCTGAGCATGGCCCGTCTGCATTCGATGAAATCAATATAATAAAAAAAGGCAAGAATTATGGATGGCCAACTTATACAGGAGATGACCATGCGGGAGGAGTAGAAGCGCCACTGTTTCACTCTGGGACTCAAACTTGGGCTCCATCTGGCATTGTTGTTGATAACGGACTTCTATATGCAGCAAGCTTAAGAGGGGAAATGGTGAGAGCTTTTGACATTAGTTCCAAGCAACAATCGATACTTTGGAAAGATAATGGTCGTATTAGGGACATGTGGAAGGAGGGGGATTCCATTTATTTTATCACCAATAACACTGATGGGAGAGGAAACCCTGTCCCAGAAGATGACCAGCTGATTAAATTGGAGCTAACGGTTGAATAACTAAAAAATTCTAGCTGTTGATTGTAGCAAAAGGCGAAGACTCCAGCGGGGGAGTAGCGACAATGTTGAGACCCCGCAGCGAATGCGAGGAGGCTCAAGGTCGCCCCGCGGAAAGCGAAGCCATTTGCGGAAATCAACAGCGGCTTTTACGAGAGTTAATTGGTCTTTCGCCAATCATTTAGGGGGAACAAGATGAAGAACTTTATAAAGAAAAATAAAATGCTGACTTTTATTCTTATACTTATTACTATTATCATCTTAACCAGTGTTTATCACAGTTATAAGCCTTTACCAGAAGGTGTATCATTTGAAGGAGACGTTCACTATGTTTCAGAAGTGGATTTCCTCTATGATATCACTTACGGAGAAAAGAATAATCTTGAGAAGGAACACGAGATATTTGATCGAATCTACGAAGTGATTGAAGAAGCAGAGGAATTTATCGTAATAGACATGTTTTTATTCAATGGATACCATGATGGAGAAATGGATTATCCTCCATTAAGCTCAAATCTAATGGAAAGTCTAATCTCTAAAAAGAAAGAAAACCCAGAGTTAGACATTGTATTCATAACCGATGAAATCAATACGACTTATGGATCACATGAAGCGGAGGAACTTTCAATCCTTGAGGATAATGGAATTAGAATAGTTGAGACAAATGTAAAGGTTTTACGTGATTCTAATCCGCTTTACTCAGGTGTCTGGCGAGTGTTTTTTCAATGGTTCGGCCAAGGTGGTTCAGGCTGGATTCCAAACCCGATGGCAAAAGAAGCACCGGAGACAACCGTGCGCTCCTATCTAAAACTCCTGAATATTAAAGCTAACCACCGAAAGGTAATTGCGACAGATAAAACTGCCATCATCTCGTCCGCAAATCCACATGATGCCAGCGGACTCCACTCTAATACAGCTTTTGAAGTGTCTGGAGACATCATTGGTGATATCTTAAAAACGGAACAGGCAATCCTCGATTTTTCCGGAGGAGGAACTTTACCGAAATACACCGGACAGGCAGAGGAAGGTGACATTGCAGTTCAATTGTTGACTGAAAGAAAAATATTAGATCATATTCTAGAAGAAATTAAAGAGTCCAAAGATAAGGAAGAAATTTGGGTAGGGATGTTCTATTTAGCCGAAAGAAAAATAATTGAGGAATTAATTGCCGCTGCAAATCGAGGAGTAACCGTTAATTTAATACTTGACCCTAATGAACATGCATTCGGCCAACAGAAAATTGGCCTTCCCAATCGGCCAGTTGCAGCAGAAATGGTCGAAGAAGGACAAGGTAATATCGAATTAAGATGGTACAATACACAAGGTGAGCAATACCACCCTAAAATGATTTATTTTAAGCGGGCGGAGGAATCCACCATTATCGGTGGTTCTGCAAACTTTACGAGAAGAAACCTCTATGATCTTAATTTAGAAACTGACATAAAGATAACTGCGAATAACAATGCGCAGGTTATGAAGGACATGAATGATTATTACTTGAGGTTATGGAGCAACGAGGAAGAGATGTACACATTACCATACGAAAACTATAAAGAAGATATGCCTATCGTAAAAAAAGCAATGTACCGACTACAAAAAATATTCAGATTTACAACCTACTAAAAAAAGCTGTCCATTGTGACAGCTTTTTTTATTTATTGTATAGGCAACACATATAACAAAACAAAAAAGAAGTGCAGCACAGTACCGCCTAACACAAACAAATGCCAAACCGCATGATGATACGGAAACGCCCGCCACACATAAAAAACTGCGCCTAAACTATAAACAACTCCACCAGCAACAAGATAGGCAATACCACCAGTACCAACTGTAGAAGTAATATCACTCCAACCAAACACAGCAAGCCAACCCATCAAAACATAAAGTAGGGTAGAAGCCAGAATAAACCTTTTTACGAAAAATACTTTAAATACCGTTCCTGCTATTGCCAGTCCCCATACTATACCAAAAAGTGTCCACCCTAAGGCACCATCCATGATGATAAGCGTAATAGGGGTATAGCTTCCCGCAATAAAGAAATAAATAGAAGAATGATCAAGAATTTCAAAAACATTCTTAGCTTTCCCTTTAGGCAATGCATGTAATAATGTAGAAGATGTGTAAAGCATCAACATAGTAACTCCATAGACGATAAAAGTAGCCAGATGAAGAGGGGTTCCGTTGATTGCAGAGAACACAATTAATAAAACGAGTGCCGCAATACTTGTTAAAATACCTATTCCGTGGGTAACTGTATTTGCAATTTCTTCTCCTTTTGAAAAGGTATTTGTTTGAGCCATATTTATCATCTCACTTTTGTCGTTTAATGAACTAAACTGATTTGTTCCTTACTATCATAACAACTATAAGTACATTTTTCCAATAAAAAAGCATGCCATGAAAGTGAAATCAACTTTGCATGACATGCTATTTAGGATGTAAGTGAAGATGTTGTTGTTGTTGTGATCTGTTTTGTACAAAAATCGGGAGAAAACACTCGTTTTAATGGGAGTCTCGAGTCGTTCGGTCATTTGGAACCATGGTTTGGACCATTTCCTCGCTTTTTTATAGGGGGTTCGGACATTTTTGATACGTGTTCGGTCAACTTTTAACGACCTTTGGACACCTCAAAATTTCGTTCGGTCAACTTTTGGAAAACTTCGGCCAACTTTGCCAAAACTTCGGCCAAAATCGGAAAAACTTTGGTCAACTTTTGAAAAACTTCGGACAATTGCCGCGTGGCCTCCCGTTATCTGTCTCCATGCCCCGCGTCAACGTCGATCATCTGTCCCCATGTCCCGCGTCGACCTCAGTCATCCGTCCCCACGACCAACTAAACACTATTCCCTATTTATAGAAGCGAATCTTCCGTAACTTTCACTTTTCTCAGTTTAATAAATCGAATGGTATGCAGAACAATTACTTTTGAAACGGCATAGGTTGGTACAGCAAGCAGTAGGCCAAGGAGTCCTGCAAACTTACTAGCGACCAATAAGAGTAAAATAATCGTCAATGGGTGAACATCCAATTTCTTACCCATAACCTGTGGTGAGATAAAATTGCTCTCTATCTGCTGAACAATTACCACTACTAAGAGTACCCACAGTGCCATAATAGGTTCGTCGAAAAAGGCTACGACAACACTTGGGATCGTCCCGATAAAAGGCCCGATGAATGGTATCACGTTTGTAAACATAGCAATCAATGCTAAAACGAGGGAATACTCAAGTCCGATAATTAGAAACCCTATATAAATTAAAACACCAACAAATACGCTGACAATGATTTGCCCTTGAATGTAGGAACTTAAAGCTATATCCATGTCTCTCAGTACATTTCTACCTTCGCGTTCATGTTGGCGAGGGATAATTTTGATCACCTGATCAGGTAAACGGTCTCCATCTTTTAACATGTAAAAAAGAACAAACGGAATAACTACAAGGAGAACTAGAAAACCTGTAATTGCGCTTATTATGTTCACTACATTTGACCCAAAAGCAGTAACATAAGCATTTAAATTATCCGCAAGTTTTCCGGATATTTCTTCTAAAGAAAAACGTTCGTTCTGCTGAAACCTTGCAATATATTCATTTTCTTGCAATTCAATGGTGTAATCTCTGATATCATTGATTATTTCTGGTGTATTCTTCACAAGACTATTAACCTGTTGTTGTAACGTAGGACCAATAAGGAACAAAAGTAAAGTTATAAGTCCAATAAACATAAGGTAAATACTTAAAATTGCCAATGCTCTTGGCACATAGCGATCTGCAAGATTAACAAGAGGTCGAAGTAAATAATACATCACACCTGCAAGTATAATTGGTGCGAATAACGTGCTGATCATCACGGTGAGAGGGGTGAAGATAAAATCTACCAGTGATGCTAAGAAAATAATTAACAGGATGACAATAATTCCATAGCCAACTTTAAACCACTTCGTTTGCGGCATTCCTACACCTCATTCATTCTAATATTCTAATAGTTAATGACCTAATAATTATATAGGTAAATTGTGAATATTACTAATACGGAACAAAAACAAGAAGGTTTCACGATTTGAAAAAAGCCCTTTGGAAAAAGGGCCTTTCACAATTTTAGGAATGAAGATCAGCTAATTGCTGTTGTACACTTGCATCCTCTAAATATTCATCGTAAGTCATTTGTTTATCAACCATACCTTTAGGTGTGATTTCAATGATTCTGTTTGCAATCGTTTCGATGAACTGATGGTCATGAGACGTGAAAACAATAGAACCTTTGAAATTAATTAACCCGTTATTAAGAGCAGTTATTGACTCAAGATCCAAGTGGTTCGTAGGGTCATCAAGCAATAGGACGTTTGAGCCTGAAAGCATCATTTTAGAAAGCATACAACGTACTTTTTCCCCTCCGGATAGAACACTTGCTTTTTTCATTACTTCTTCACCAGAGAATAACATTCTTCCAAGGAATCCGCGCAAGAAGCTTTCCGTTTGGTCGTTAGGGGAGTATTGACGCAACCAATCAACAAGGTTCATATCTACGCCTTCGAAATATTTTGAGTTGTCTCTTGGGAAATACGCCTGGGTAGTCGTGATTCCCCATTTGAAAGTTCCACTATCAGGTTCCATTTCACCAGAGATAATTTTTAAAAGAGTGGTATTAGCAATTTCATTTCCACCCACAAGGGCAATTTTATCATCCTTGTTCATAATGAAACTTACATTATCCAATACTTTCTCGCCATCAATCGTTTTAGTCAATCCTTCCACACGTAAAAGGTCATTACCGATTTCGCGTTCCGGTGTGAAGTTTACATAAGGATAACGGCGGGATGAAGGTTTGATATCATCCAATGAAATCTTATCTAAAAGCTTCTTACGGGATGTAGCCTGTTTGGATTTTGATGCATTTGCACTAAATCGGGCAATAAAGGCTTGAAGTTCTTTAATTTTTTCTTCTTTTTTACGGTTTACATCAGAAGCCATTCTTGATGCAAGCTGACTGGACTCATACCAGAAGTCATAGTTACCAACATAGATTTGGATTTTTCCATAGTCTAAGTCAGCGATATGTGTACAAACTTTATTTAAGAAGTGACGGTCATGGGATACAACGATGACTGTATTCTCAAAGTTGATTAGGAACTCTTCTAACCATTGAATGGCTTTAATGTCCAAGTGGTTGGTAGGCTCATCGAGTAGAAGTACATCTGGCTTTCCAAAAAGAGCTTGCGCCAAAAGTACTTTTACCTTTTCGCCACCCGTGATGTCGGCCATTTTCTTTGTATGAAGATCTTCTGAAATACCTAAACCTTTTAAGAGGATCGCTGCTTCTGATTCTGCTTCCCAACCATTCAATTCAGCAAATTCACCCTCAAGCTCAGCTGCTCTCATCCCATCTTCATCTGAGAAGTCTTCTTTCATATAAATAGCATCTTTTTCTTGCATGACTTCATAAAGACGACTATGTCCCATGATTACCACTTTAAGAACTTCGTGCTCTTCATACTCAAAGTGGTTCTGTTTCAAGATAGCCATACGCTCATCTTTATTCATGTGAACGTCTCCGGTTTGTGCTTCCACTTCACCAGAAAGAATTTTTAGAAACGTAGATTTTCCTGCACCATTTGCGCCAATTAACCCGTAGCAGTTGCCAGGGGTGAATTTTATATTAACATCTTCAAATAACTTTCGATCGCCATAGCGTAATCCTATATTCGTAACTGTAAGCATGTAATTAGTTTCCTCCAAAATTAATGTCGTTGAAATTATACCATTAATTGAGGGCGTTGCAAAAGATTCATTTACAATAGAAGCATTAATTATGTAAATAAAAATGACCAGTCTCCATTTTGACTGGTCATTGGTGAATTTAATAGACGTAAATATAAGCCACCATTGGAGGGCTATGATGTCCGTTATGGTGAGAATGAGTGGAACAGATTAGTTTATATACACCTGCTTTATCAAATTTCACATCAATTAGAGTTTCCTCGCCCTTTTTTATAACCCCATTAATATCTGTTCCTTCAATTGAATATGGATGTTCACTGCCGTTAACTCCAAATATACTCAACGTTATATCTTTACCTCTTGGAACGGTAATCGTACCAGGGTCGAATCGGTAGGCTTCTATTTCTGTACCATCTTCCAGTTTCGTCTTAAATTCAGATGTAATCATATTAAATACCAGTTTTTCTTCTTCAGATGGTTTGCCAGTAGTGGGGACTACGCCTTTGTTAACAACATACCATCCCCCTATACCTGCGATTATACAAAGTACAACAGTAATTAGGAAACTCTTTTTTATCACAAAAAATCTCATGTGTTTGCCACCCTTCCTTTTAGCTTGTCTTCTTCTACTTAAATGTGTATGCAGGGGAAGAGAGTGGGTTGTCTACATTTTAAAAAAAAGAAAGTTATTTTATAGCAATTATTTTTGTGGGACATACTAAAAAAAATTAATCTCGGGAGGGGTAAGTCTAAATGGATAAGCAGTTGTCATCGTCTGAAATAGGTAATCTGTGGATGACGTATCAACAGAAAACGATGCTGGCGAGGCTTTTAGAGCATTTCCTTGCGAACAAACGAAATGAAGAAGTACACAATTTGGTACAAACCTACTACAATCAAGAAATAAATTTTATAAATGAACTAACAGAACTCTTTAAGAGAGAAAATATTGTGGTACCTGTCGGGTATGTCGAAAGTGATGTTAAACCGTCAACAAAGCCATTGTATGACCAGTATTTTGATGCACTTTTCCTAAGAGTGATGATGAAAATAACTATTGGTCTTAACGCTTTGAATGTCAGTATGTCTTATCGACAAGACATCACCGAGCTATATAAAAGATTTTTGGATGTATCGCAAAATACATATAACGACTCGACTCAATTTTTGTTAAAAGATGGGGTGCTAACTCGTCCACCAATGATTCCAATGCCGGAGAAGGTAGAGTTTGTAAAAGGTGAAGGCTATATGGCAGGATTTAATATTTTCAGCGAAAAGAGACCATTGAATGCAATAGAACTTTCCTTATTGTATCAAGGTATTGAAACCAATGTTCTAGGTTTTCAGTTGTTAAGAGGGTTTGAACAGGTAACTAAGGACAAAGAAGTGAAAAAGTATTTTGAAAAAGGGAAAGACTTGGCTAAGCAAATAATTGATACGTTCAGTGATATACTCCTAAAGAGTGATATACAGCCTCCGATAGTTGCTTGGGGAAATCCAACCCTGTCAACAGAATCGCCTTATTCAGAGAAGCTTATGATGTACCTGACAAACTTGCTCAGCAGTTTCGGGCTTACAAGTAATGCCCTTGGAACATCATTCAGTCTTCGTTCGGATCTACCGACTAAGATGACATTGATTGCTAAAGAAATTTTTGATTATGCAAAAGATGGTGGACAATTAATGATTAAGAATGGTTGGATGGAAGAACCACCTCAGTCATTAAATAGCACGAAATAAGTAAAACCGGGCAAATTGTTACCTGCCCGGTTTTTTTATTGTTTAGGGAATTATAAATAATCGAATTGTGGATAGTCTCAGAGTAAGTCTTAATCGTCCCGATGAAGACTTCGGTGACAAGAAATTAGAAGCAGAAATGGCATCATTGTTGTTATGAGGACCTCCGTGACAAGAAATCAGGAGGAGAGAAGTCCTCATCATCCGAATGAAGACTTCTGTAACATGGAATTAGAAGGAGAGAAGTCCTGATCGGCCGTATGAAGACCTCAGTGACAAGGAATTAGGAGGAGAGAAGTCCTCATCGTCCGTATGAAGACTTCAGTGACAAGAAATCGGAAGGAGAAAGGTCCTCATCGCCCATATGAGGACCTTAGTGACGAGAAATCAGAAGGAAAGAGGTCCTCATCACCAATATCCTAACGGTAAAATAGCTTTTGGCCTTAAGGTGAATGAAGTCACCTTGTTGATTGGAGTGGAAGGCGCGCAGACGCCCGCGGGAGGAAGGGACAGGTGAGACCCCGGAAGGCGAAGCCTGAGGAGGCTCACGGACCGCCCGCAGGCAAGCGAAGCGCCTGGAACGGAAATCAACCGTATATCTATACTTCCATAACTATGTAAAAAGGCGTCCATCAGAGGACGCCTTTCTTCATTTTGGGAAAACTTTTGATCTGGTTAGAAAACGGACACCTTCCGGACCTTCTAAGGAGAACATGCCACCTCTGCCTGGAACCACATCGATAATGAGCTGTGTATGCTTCCAGTACTCATATTGCTTTTTATTCATGTAGAAGGGAGCACCGCCTATCTCACCAAGAAGGACATCAGAATCTCCAATCATAAAATCTTCTCTTGGATAACACATAGGCGAACTGCCATCGCAACAGCCTCCAGATTGATGAAATAGTACAGGTCCATGTTTGCCTACAAGCTTTTCAATTAATTCATGGGCAGCTTCGGTAGCCAGTACTTTATCCATTTTAAAAGAATCCTAATTTTTTTGGACTGTAGCTTACTAAAAGATTTTTCGTTTGTTGGTAGTGGGAAAGCATCATTTTATGGTTCTCACGGCCAATTCCACTCATCTTATATCCACCAAATGCCGCATTGGCAGGGTAGGCGTGGTAGCAGTTTGTCCATACGCGACCCGCTTCAATTTGACGACCGAAACGATATGCGGTGTTAACATCTCTCGTCCAAACGCCTGCTCCAAGTCCGTAAAGACTATTGTTTGCAATTTCCAATGCTTCCTCAGCCGTTTTAAAAGTAGTAACAGAAACAACTGGACCAAAGATCTCTTCTTGGAAGATTCTCATTTTATTATTGCCTTTAAAAACGGTAGGTTTCACGTAATATCCATTTGCCAGGTCACCTTCAAGCATATTACGTTCTCCACCTGCAAGTAGTTCAGCACCTTCTTCTTTCCCAATTTCAAGATAGGAGAGGATTTTCTCTAATTGCTCGGAAGATGCCTGAGCGCCGATCATCGTTTCCGTATCAAGTGGATTTCCTTGTTTGATCTGGGATACTCGCTCAAGTGCACGCTCCATAAACTTATCATAAATGGATTCATGGATCAGGGCACGGGAAGGGCATGTACATACTTCCCCTTGATTTAGTGCAAACATCACGAATCCTTCTACTGCTTTATCGAAGAAATCATCATCAGCAGCCAACACATCTTCAAAGAAAATGTTCGGAGATTTTCCGCCAAGCTCAAGCGTTACCGGAATGATGTTTTGAGAAGCATATTGCATAATTAGACGCCCAGTTGTCGTTTCACCTGTAAAGGCAATCTTGGCAATTCGGTCACTGGAGGCTAATGGTTTACCAGCTTCAACACCAAATCCATTGACAATATTCAACACCCCTGGTGGAAGAAGATCTGAGATTAGTTCTATCAACACCATAATGGAAGCAGGTGTCTGTTCAGCAGGCTTTAACACAACACAATTACCTGCAGCAAGAGCTGGGGCTAGCTTCCAAGTGGCCATTAACAATGGGAAGTTCCATGGAATAATTTGACCGACTACTCCAAGTGGTTCATGAAAGTGGTATGCAATCGTGTCATTATCTATTTCTCCAAGCGATCCTTCTTGAGCTCTAATACAACCTGCAAAATATCTAAAGTGATCAACTGCAAGAGGGAGATCTGCTGCCATCGTTTCACGAACTGGTTTTCCGTTCTCCCACGTTTCCGCAACTGCAAGCATCTCCAAGTTTTCTTCCATACGATCTGCAATTTTATTAAGAATGTTAGCTCTTTCAGCAACTGAAGTTTGTCCCCAAGCTGATTTGGCTTTATGGGCAGCATCTAATGCCAATTCAATGTCTTCTGCAGTGGAACGGGCTACTTCACAAAATACTTGACCTGTAACAGGAGTGACATTTTCAAAATACTCTCCTTTTACTGGAGCGACCCATTCGCCACCAATATAGTTGTCGTATCGATTTTTGAAAGTAACTTTGGAATCTTTTTCACCTGGGTTAGCATAAATCATTTGAAAATTCCTCCTCGTGATAGATTAATAGATTATCAATCGAACCCTCAGTATGTAAGCGCATACAAAATACTGCAAAAAAAGAAGAGGTTAGACAACCTATTGTATAATGAATTTTAAACATTCTGATAATAAAATGCAAGAAAAAAGTTTTTTAATAGGCAATCGTGATTAACTGGCTTCCTCTCACTTTGGTTGCAGGTCCTTTTGCATTCAGTTAAAATAAAAACATAATACTTACTCCCCCATATATTTGACTCCAACAACCTTCCAAAACATTTTCCATTTTAAACGAGGTGTACTATGTACGAACAAGGAAAAAACATATTGAAAAAATACTTTGGTTATGAAGACTTTAGACCTGGCCAAAGAAAAATTATTGAGAGTATATTAAATAAATCCAATACATTAGGTGTAATGCCTACTGGTGGGGGGAAGTCCATCTGCTATCAAGTCCCAGCACTATTAGAAAGTGGCCTGACAATTGTCATTTCCCCCTTAATCTCACTAATGAAAGACCAAGTGGATTCCTTAATCAATATAGGAGTTCAGGCAACGTATATTAATAGTTCGCTTAACGCAGGAGAAATCAGAGAAAGAATTCAACAGGTAGAACAGGGTGAAATTAAACTATTATACCTTGCACCAGAAAGACTGGAAACCTATGAGTTTCAATCGATTCTATCAGCTGTTGAGGTTTCGATTGTTGCAATAGATGAAGCACACTGTATGTCTCAGTGGGGGCATGATTTTAGACCAAGCTATCGTGAAGTAGGTTCCTTCATCAAGAGAATACCAGGAAACCCTATCATAACTGCTTTTACTGCGACTGCAACGGAACAAGTTATTGAAGACATCCAAACGATGCTTGGAATAGCACCAGAACATACATATGTAACTGGCTTTTCACGTGATAACCTGACATTTTCCGTTTTGCGCGGACAAAATAAGGACAATTATTTAGAAAAATTCCTGAAAGCCAACAAGGAAGAATCCGGGATAATATATGCAACTACCAGAAAAGAAGTTGATCAGATATATTCCTCATTGACTAAGAAAGGTTACAAGATTGGTAAGTATCATGCAGGTCTTTCTGAAGATGAGAGGAAGGAATATCAGGAAGATTTTCTTCATGACCGCCTTAAACTGATGGTAGCCACGAATGCTTTTGGTATGGGAATTGATAAGTCTAATGTGCGATTTGTCATCCATTACAATATGCCGAAAAATGTAGAATCTTATTATCAGGAAGCCGGAAGAGCAGGAAGGGATGGAGAAGAAAGTGAGTGCATCCTCCTGTTCAATGCCAGGGATATTCAGATTCAGAAGTTTTTAATCGAAGAGAGTATCCGCTCACCCGAACGCAAGATGCAGGAATATAAAAAGCTTCAAGCGATGATGGATTATAGCTATACGCAGCGTTGCCTGCAAGCATATATTGTAAACTATTTCGGCCAAGAGACAGACCTCATTTGCGGTAAGTGCAGTAATTGTTCCTCAGACTTCGTAGAGCAGGATATTACACTTGAAGCACAGAAAATATTTAGCTGCATTCATCGTATGAATGAAAGATTTGGGGCCATCTTGGTTGCTAAAGTGTTAAAAGGATCAAAAGACAAGCGTATCCAGCAATTCCGTTTTGATAGCTTGCCAACTTATGGATTGATGAATAGCTATACAGAAAAAGAATTGGTTGACCTTATTAATATTTTGATTGCAGAAGGGTATTTAATCCTAACAGAGGGGCAATATCCTATCGTAAAATTAGGTACACGTGCTGTTCCTGTGTTAAAAGGAAAGGAAAAAGTCCTTTTTAAAGTAAAAGAGCAAGTTAAATCTGTCGTAGAAGATAATGAATTGTTTGAGATGTTGCGTGAGTTACGTAGAAACCTATCAAAAGAAGAAGGGGTACCTCCCTATGTTATTTTCTCTGACAGCACGTTAAGAGAAATGAGTGAGGTTCTTCCAAAAGATGAAACTGCCATGTTAGATATTAAAGGGGTAGGTTCGTTAAAGTTTGAGAAATATGGAGAGTTGTTTTTACGTGAGATAGGTAGATTTATGGGGGAAGATGTGTCTGACACAAAACCTATGAAAAAAGAAGTTACCACTAAAAAGATCCAGAAGCCAGCCATTCCCCTGAACCCAGGGGAAACAAGTCATATGTTTACTTATAGACTATTACAAGAAGGCATGACTTTTAAAGAAATAGCCAAGGAACGTGGAATGAGTATAATTACTATCCAGAACCACCTTTTTAAATGTGCAAGTGAAGATGGTGTAAAGGTTGATTGGGACTCTTTTATTCCAGAAGCGTATGAGGAAGAAATTATTAAAGTAATCGAGGAAGTAGGTACGGAAAAGCTGAAGCCTATTAAAGAGAATTTGCCTGACGAAGTTGACTATATTGCCATAAAAGCTGTTATGGCGAAGCATGGGATAAATTAATTTTACGTTTCTCCATAATGTTTAGTTTTTATCTAGCCGGGAATATCAAGTTTATAGATAAAACCATTTAACAGGAGGCGTTTAAAATGAATACACGTCAACTAAAGAAACCTTTAATCGTGGCAGGAGCTGCTAGCCTCACCGGAGCAGGATTATTAGCATATAAGCCATACAGAGAGAAGATTGTTCATTACTCTAAAATAGTTAAAAATAAACTAGTTCCATTAAAATATAGAGAAACGGATTTGCCCATTGAAAAAGCAGGTAACCCAGATCCTGAAGATCTCCAAGATAACAACATGGTCAGTGAAGGGGCCCAATACTCAGTAGACTATTATAATAAGAAAATGCAATAAAAAAAGGCGTTCGGTACTACAAAACCGAACGCCTTTTACATATTTTTTAAACGAAGAATATAGCGTAAGCTACACCAACAACACCTATTAAAGCCAACGTATACACAGGTTTTATAGGCATCTCACCATTGTTCTCCATTGCTTTTCCAAACATGAAGAATACAAGCGGATGAACTAAGAATGGCATAGAAAAAATAAATGGAATCAAAGCAGCAGCTTCAGCACCAAACATTTCACCTTGTATGGCTGCAAATAAGCCAAAATGCGAAATCGCAGAAGACTGAGCCATAGCAGCGTAGTCAATAGACATGGTACTTAGACTCAATAATGCCAATCCACCGAATACCGCACACATTTGCCAGCCGAAAGAGAACTGCATCAATGCTTTTACTTCTTTTTTATCCTCTCCATTAGCTTTTCTTAAGTTGACCAATGCAAGAATAGTCAATCCTACACCGACAGCAACAATTAACATAGAAGGGAGTATCCAAAGACTACCTCTTTCCGCACTAATTGCAAGTACAGAAAAGACAAATATATGACCAAAAAACGGGATGTTAATCATAATTGGAGCTCGTTGTGCAGCAGTTTTTCCAAAATCACCTGCTGTACATGCGCCAGTTAAACCTGAATGGGACAAAGAACCAGCCATACCAGGTGCAAGATTTCTTGTATTTGCATTTTTAGCAAAGAACATAATCAATGCAATCCCACCAAACATCCAGAACAATTGGCCAAAGAACCCATAGGCCAATACTGCATTCATTCCATCAATGGAAAAAGCATCGCCTATGCGGGAACCACCAACCATAAAGTTGGCTGCCAATACAACCGGGATACCTGCTACTAATAATGCACGAATGGTTGGTCCAAAACTCCAATTATAGAAAACCGCCCCTAAAGCAGCAGCAATCATCATCGCAAAGAAAATTTGAGGTAAGGCGATTACTGGCTTTACCCACATCGCAATATGGTATGAAATCACAAGTAACAGGATAATCGCTGCCATTTCTACGATTCCTTTTTTCATGTACTGTTTCTTATTCTGAAGTTTAGCTTTGTTATCAATCAATAAAACGGATCCGATAATTCCAATATAGGCAATCAGTGGATAAACACTGTCAAAACTTTGAGTACCATCTGAAAGAATCATTCTCGTAATTCCTTCTAGTCCAAATAATAGGAAGAATGCACGGACGATAAAGAAAAATTGTGTTCTTGAAGTACCTAAGAAAGTCTCTTCATCTGAGACGACAACAGTATCCTCAACATCCAAGTCTTTATTACCAAGAATTTTTCGTAATTCTTGGCCGCCTACGAAGAAAGATACTGTCAAGGCGATAATGGTAGTTCTCGCCATAAGGTCAATTAAAGGGTATTCAATTAAACCGGGTGTCGCAACCCCTGTGTTTACAAGTAAGTAGCCCATTCCTAACCCAAGTATTACAATAATAAGAATAGGGGAAAATCTAGTTCCAGCCACAACCATCCTTGAAACCAATACTATAGGAATAAGGAAGAAAAGTATTAGCCAAAACTGATTGATCAAGTCAATATTTGAAAATTGTTCTATCATTTTATTAATCAGACTCCTATCGTTCATTTTTTCACAAAGAATTATCGTACAATACTCTTTGGAAAGTGTAAATCATTGTAAACGCCATCATTAAAATGTTTAACTATTTAGTTTATATTAAGGTATTTTATCATTTTATTATGTAAACTAATTGCATTGTATCTGAGCGAAGTTATTGTAACTACAAGACAGTTAGTGTAAAATTCCATCAAACACACACTTAAGTTAGGGAGGAAGAAGGAATATGACAACAAACAAAACAGAACTTGCTACATTTGCTGGAGGATGTTTTTGGTGCATGGTTAAACCATTTGACGAGATGCCCGGTATAGAAAAAGTAGTATCCGGTTATACGGGAGGTAATGTCTCCGATCCTACATATGAAGATATTAAAAAAGGGAATACAGGTCATTACGAAGCTGTCCAGATTGAATTTAACCCAGATGTTTTTTCATATGAAAAATTATTGGAGCTGTATTGGCCGCAAATTGATCCTACTGATGATGAAGGCCAATTTTTTGATAGAGGCAGTCAGTACAGAACAGCTATCTTCTATCATAATGAGAAACAGCGAGAGCTTGCAGAGAAAACCAAGCAGGAGTTAGAAGCAAGCGGAAGATATAAAAAGCCAATTGTAACGGAAATCAAACAGGCGTCGCCTTTCTATGAAGCAGAAGAATATCATCAGAAGTTTTATAAGAAAAATCCTGAAAAATATAAACAAGAACGTCAAGAATCAGGGAGAGATGCTCATATAAAAGAGTACTGGGGAGAAGAATATACAAAGTAAGTGAGGGTAGTGAAAATGCTTACCCATTATGATTAAGGGGGACTACAATTGATTCATCTTTTTACACATAATGATCTGGATGGGGTTGGCTGCGGGATATTGGCCAAGCTTGCGTTTGATGAGAAAGTTAAGGTTCACTATAATTCAGTCGGCAGTTTAAATTATCAGGTTGCGGAGTTCATGGAAGAAGCAACTCCAAGGCATCAAATATACATAACTGACTTATCCGTTAATGAGGAGAACGCCAAGAAACTGGACTACTTTAATAAACAACAAGAAGGCTTTGTTCAATTCATTGATCATCACAAAACTGCCCTTCATCTTAATGAATATAGTTGGGCATCTGTTACTGTTGAGTATGAGGATGGCAGACTGACAAGTGCCACTTCTTTATTCTATGAGTATCTGTTAGAACAGAATTTAATAGATAGGACTGAACCTTTAGATGAAGTAGTAGAATTAATACGCCAATATGATACGTGGGAATGGGATCGAAATAACAATACGAAGGCAAAAAGATTAAATGACCTTTTGTATATGATTTCTATTGATGACTTTGAAGCGAGAATGCTTCAGAAGTTAACAAGTACCGCCAAATTCGATTTTGATGATTTTGAAACGCAAATCCTTGATATGGAAGAGCAGAAATTGGAAAGGTATCTGCGTAAAAAACGCAGAGAAATTATTCAAAAGCCTGTAGGGGATAATTGGGTTGGAATTGTCCACGCTGAGTCATTTCTCTCGGAACTTGGAAATGTGTTGGGGAAGGAAAATCCCCACTTGGACTATATCGCGATGATAAATATGGGAAGTAAACGTATTAGCTTGCGCACCATACATGATCATGTCGACGTTTCACATGTGGCCGGTAAATTTGACGGCGGCGGGCACGCTAAGGCATCTGGTTGCAGTTTGAATGAGCAGGCGTACAAGCTTTTTGTAGCGGAGGCATTTCCATTAAATCCTCTCAAACAAGATGCTCATCACAACGTTTTCAATGTAAAAGAATCTCCTAATGGTGTGTTGTATGACTCAAAAGAAAAAGGAACATTGTTTCTTTTACCAAAAGAAGATGGCTCATGGAAGGTGGAAAACAAGGAAAAGTTCTTGGACACATCCTTTTCTTCTTTTCAGGAAGCTGAAACCTTTATTAAAAGAAAGTATGCAGCATGGTTGGTGAAAGACGAAGAATATGTCAACTTCCTAGTAGAAAACATTAGAAGGTTAAAAACAAGCTAACATATAGATGATGGGGAGAGATGAATTATGGCAATTAAGAGGTTAGAACATGTTGGAATCATGGTGAAAGATATTCAAACATCCATAGAATTCTATACGAAGATTGTAGGATTTTCTTTAAAGGGGCAATTAGATCATCCAAATGGGGAGATAAAGCTTGCATTTCTTGGATTTAATGAAAGTGATGAAACGGAATTAGAGCTTATTCAAGGCTATAATGACGATTTGCCTGTAGAAGGTAAAGTGCATCACCTAGCATTAACGGTGGATGATGTAGAGGGAGAGCATGAGAGGTTGAAAGGCTTGGATGTTACGTTTATCGAACAGGAGATCACGACGCTTCCAAATGGAGCAAGGTATATCTTTTTTGCAGGTCCAGACGGAGAATGGATAGAATTGTTTGAAACACCGGTAAAATAAAGAGAAGGCAGGGAGTAATTTCCCAGCCTTCTTTTTTAATGATATAAGTCAATAAAACTGTTGATTTCCGTTCCAGGCGCTTCGCTTGCCTGCGGGCGGTCCGTGAGCCTCCTCAGGCTTCGCCTTTAGGGGTCTCACCTGTCCCTTCCTCCCGCGGGCGTCTGCGCGCCTTCCACTTCAATCAACAAGGTTACTTCGTTGAACTTAAGTTTTAAAAACTTTCTAATTTGAGTTATCAGGAAAGGCAATAACATACCTTTAAGTAACTTATAGCTGTGAATTGGAGCAAATGGCGGAGACTCCAGCGGGGGAGTAACGGTAGCTTGAGACCCCACAGCGCAGCGAGGAGGCTCAAGCACCGTCCCGCGGAAAGCGAAGCCATTTGCGGAAAGAAACAGCGTCGATTAACCAATCAATTAAGGTTTTTTATCTTTTCTTATTTCCTATCAATAGGCTTTCCTTTAGCACGTGAACTTTTTAACATATGTGTATACGTGAAGCCTAGACAAATGATGCCGGTGATAGAACAAGCATACCGAATGATGGACATCCAATCCATGATGGTCACCCCTAAGAAGGTATTTGTCCTTATTCTCTCAAATGCTTGATTAAATTATTCTTAAAAGAAATTTTATGAACTGTATTTTTTATTTAACCGCTCTAAAATCATCGTCAATTCACTAGGCTTTAACATTTCAACCGGTGACACATTCTTTTCAAATTGAAGAAAATCACCTTCTAAAAGGACCACATAACGGTCGTTAATCTTCGCTATATGAACATTCTCACCAAAGTCGGCCAACAAGCCTTTAACCGATATATGATCGAGCTTGAATTTAAGTTCAATATCAGGTGTCTGTTCAATAATAGAGGAAGATGCCTCTATTACCTGCTCGTCAGACCAACGTTCCTGAAGTTCTCTTTTCGGTGAAGTAGCCCAGGCTTCCATTGCTTGCTCCACTTTTTCTTTTTCTTCGCTTTCCTCTTGGTAGGTCTCGGAAATCTCTTGATGCACCATCCCCATTACTTGGTTCTTGATGATTTCTGGCATGGACTCGCCATATTCTACATACTTCAAGAAATCCTCGAAGTAACGGGAGTGAGAGGACTGGTGGATCTTTAATTCTCCTTCTTCTACCATTCCATCCTCTACCATATAAGGATACTGAATGGACTTCATGTTTTTTGTAGTGATGGCCATCTGGACGTTATGAATCAACGTCTGTTCATTAGTGATGGAAGCAACTTTTTGTTCAAAGTCACATTTTAAGATAAAAACAAAGGGCTCATCAAAATATTTATTTAATTTAGCCCTGGTGACAATGAGTACACCACCTCTTACTGCAGTTGTATCTGTGTAGGTAGATGCCATTTCATCTGCCGCAGAAGAAAATGCTTCTAAGCTTTCGGCCTGTTTGATTCGATTGAATTGGTTGAAGTTTGGGTTTGAGCCTAGGTCGTAGCCTGGTTCTACAATGAATCTCCCAATCTTTGTTGGAACTTGTTCATTTTTAGGATGTCGATCTACCTTCCTTTTCGTGATTTTCATCAGTTCTCCATCAAGAAAGGGTTTTAGAGCGCTTTCTTCATATGTATCTTCGTCTAATACTGCCATAGGTTTAAATTGTTTCTTAGCATTATCTCCACTGCCTTCTACTTCAATAAGGTAAAAAGCTAATGACTTTATATCAAAATCCATTATTATCACCATTTTCGCTAGGTATCTTTAAGCACTTTAACAAGTATAGGCAAAAGAAAAGAAAGGGTCAACAGGAACCCTTTCCTTAAATCAGTTATGCATTTCTCTAACTCTTTGATCACTAGGAAGGAAGAATGTCAACAATCCTATAAACGGTAGGCAAACAGTAAAGATGATGGTATTCGTTAATCCGAGCCAATCTGCTAGAACACCTAGCGCAACCGATCCCACGGCTCCCATACCAAACGCCAATCCTACAATAAGCCCGGATACCAATCCAATTCGACCAGGAACCAACTCCTGAGCGTACACTACCGTGACAGAAAAGCTAGAAAGGATGATGAATCCAATAATAGCAACAAGTAAGTAGGCAAGTGTGGGGCCTACAAAAGGCAGTAATAACGCAAGTGGAGCGGACCCCAGCATGGAAAGGGAAATTACCAACCTTTTCCCGAAACGGTCTGCCAACGGTCCTCCAAAGAATGTGCCAACAGCACCTGCTCCTAAGAAAACAAAAATATATATCTGTGAATCTGCGATAGGAATCCCATAGTTCTCAATGGCATAAAAAGCATAAAAGTTGGTGATACCTGCATGGAACCAGGAACGAGCAAATACTAGAAAAATTAGCAAACAGATGGAAAAGGTGATGATCCTTCTATTTCCAATAGATTTACCAGTTGATTTAACTTTGATAGTTTTCTTCTTTTGTTTTAAAGGTCTGTTTGTATTTGCTACTTGCTGTTTGTACCAGGCAGCGATGTATAAAAGTAATATCACAGCTGCTGCAGCAACAATGGTAAACCATAGGACGCCTTTTTGCCCGAGAGGCAACAGGATATAAGCTGCCATCAAAGGAGCCAAGGCCTGACCGGAGTTGCCTCCTACCTGATAAATGGACTGTGCTAGCCCTCTACGGTTTCCTGCTGCCATATAGGCTACACGGGAACCTTCAGGGTGGAAAGCGGCGGAACCAAGTCCAATGAACAGCACCGAAATAATAATTACCCAAAAGCTTGGTGCCAATGCCAAACCAATTATTCCGAATAAAGAAAAAGTAAGTCCAATTGGCAAGGCGTAAGGAGAAGGTCTTTTATCCGTTATGATGCCAACAACAGGTTGAATAAGCGAAGATGTTGCATTCAGCGCGAATGCAATCAGTCCCAGTTGAGTAAAGGTCAGTCCCATGGAATTCTGCAACACTGGGAATAAGGCCGGTACCACAGATTGCAATGCATCATTCAGCAAGTGCACTAGACCTATGATAAAAAGAATGGGATAGACGGTAGAGCTTTCGGTAGTAGCGGTATCTAATCTGACTTTTTGTGCCTGCATAAATATTTATAACTCCTTCGATGATAATATTGAATGCCAACATTTGTATGTAAAATATCATAGCACGTGAATGCGGGTGAGTGGTGAATTATTTTACGGAATGCGAAATAAATAGGATTCTGTTAAACTGAAAGAAAAACAGAAGGGAATTGTCATTATGATTGATGTAAGAAGTGATACTGTAACAAAACCAACAGAGGAAATGAGAAAAGCCTCCTATGAAGCAGAGGTGGGAGATGACGTATACGGAGAAGATCCGACAGTAACGCGATTGGAAGAAAAAGCAGCAGAAATATTAGGAAAAGAAGCGGCACTATTCGTTACGAGCGGGACACAAGGAAACCAAATTGCGGTGTTGACGCATTGTAGTCCAGGAAATGAGATATTACTAGAAGAAGAGTCTCATATTTTTTATTACGAATCTGGTGCAGTTGCCGCATTGGCAGGAGTCCAAACAAGAACCATTCCCGGCGTTAACGGGATGATGAATCCTCAAGATGTGGAGTCTGCTATTCGCGGGGAGGATCAACACTTTCCTGAAACCGGTTTGATTTGTATAGAAAATACACATAATCGCGCAGGTGGGGCAGTGGTGCCAGTTTCCAACATGGCAGAAATCTATGAAGTGGCACAAAGATATTCTATACCTGTCCATGTGGATGGTGCGCGACTATTTAACGCCGCTGCAAGTTCGGGGATACCAATACAAGAGTTCACCAAACATTGCGATACGGTACAAATATGTTTGTCTAAAGGGTTGGGTGCACCGGTTGGTTCAATCATTGCCGGCTCTAACGAATTTATTAAAAAAGCAAGAAAGTGGAGAAAGCGTCTTGGCGGGGGATTGAGGCAAGTAGGGATCATTGCGGCACCGGGTTTAATTGCTTTAACCCAAATGACTGAAAGACTTTCAGAAGATCATGAAAATGCTAAATTTCTGGCGGATGGATTAAGAGAAATAAGCCCTTTGAGAATAGTTAATTCCGTTGATACGAATATTGTGGTAGTAGATGTATCCGACTTGGGCATGAAGGCAGAACAATTTGTACAAGCGTTAAAAGAGAATGGTGTTTTGGCTGTTACGTTTGGACCTACGCTTGTACGACTTACATCTCATTTTGATGTGAGCAGAGGGGATATGGAGACAGTTATTAGTACGGTTAATGCGATAGTGCAATCTAGAAAATAAAACGGTAAGGGGATCTCCCCCTTACCGTTTTATATTTTCACAAGTGTATTTACTGCATATTCTCTGAGTTTGTATTTTTGAATTTTCCCCGATGCGGTCATTGGATACTCGTCTACAATCTCTACATAGTAAGGGATCTTATATTTAGATATTTTTCCAGTGCAATATTCTTTGACTTCTTGGCTGTTTAAACTTTCGCCCGGTTTAACTTTAATAAATGCTGCAACCTGTTCGCCGAACTTTTCATCTGGGACTCCTACAATTTGAACATCAAAAATTTTCGGATGTGAATATAAAAATTCCTCAATCTCCCGTGGATAAATATTCTCTCCACCTCTAATTATCATATCTTTTAGTCTACCTGTAATGACGACATATCCGTCATCATCCATTGTCGCGAGGTCCCCTGTATGAAGCCAGCCTTCACTATCAATGGCATCTTTCGTTTGTTCTTCCATATTATAGTAGCCTTTCATAACAAGGTAACCTCTTGAACAAAGCTCGCCCTGGACTCCATTTGGCACAGATTCGCCAGTTGTAGGATCAATAATTTTCACTTCCACATTATCTAAAGCGCTTCCAACAGTGGATACGCGCCTCTCAATGCTGTCATACGGTCTTGTTTGTGTAATAACGGGGGAGGCTTCCGTTTGCCCGTATGCAATCGTAATTTCTCTTGCTCCCATATCATGAACCACCCTCTTCATTATTTCTGTCGGACATGGTGATCCTGCCATAATACCGGTTCGTAAACTAGATAAATCGTATTTTTCAAAATCCGGGTGGTTTAGTTCCGCGATGAACATGGTTGGAACTCCATAAAGCGCTGTACATTTTTCTTGTTCGACAGCTTTCAGAACTAATAGTGGATCAAACATAACAAGAGGGACCATCGTGGCTCCTGTTGCTACAGCAGCCAATGTGCCCATCACACATCCAAAGCAGTGGAAAAAAGGAACTGGAATGCATATTCTATCTTCAGCAGTAAGCTTTTGGCATTCGGCAACATTGATTGCATTGTTGATAATGTTGGAGTGGGTAAGCATGACTCCTTTTGGAAATCCTGTTGTTCCAGATGTATATTGCATGTTGATGACATCTTCATAGTTTGTACTGTTTTGTCTGGCCAGTAATTCCTCATCTGAAATAGTTGATGAATTATTCAATATGTCATCCCAAGTGAACATACCCGGGTGACTATCGTTGCCCATGAAAATAACATTCTTTAACTTTGGTAAACAAGTAGATGTAAGTTCTCCAGGGACACAATTCGTAAGTTCAGGACATAATTCTTGAAGCATGTCCAAATAGCTGACTCCTTTAAAATTGTTCATAAGAAGAAGGGTGGTGGATTCTGATTGGCGTAACAGATATTCGAGTTCCTTTGATTGATAGCTAGTATTTACTGTTACTAAAACGGCACCAATTTTTGCACTCGCGTATTGGGTTATTAGCCATTCTGGTTTATTCGAAGCCCAAACCGCAATATGATCACCTTTTTTAATTCCTAGATTCATTAGCCCTTTTGCTACTTGGTTACAGATTTGCTGAAATTCTTTATAACTATAACGCAATCCTGTTTCCACATACACTACAGCTTCTTTATCAGGGTAACGTGATACGGTTTCATCCAATAGATTACCTATTGTTTTATGTACTAACTCTGCCATCGTCCAAACCTCCATAATAGAAAAAGTAAGTGCTAGTTAAATATTAGTATGAATGTTCAGAAAAATCAAACGAAAAAAAGAGCAGTCCGAAAACTACTCTTGTTTCACTTCTACTTTTTTCATTTCATTGTTTGTATTTTCAACCGGAGCCTTTTGAATAATTCTTTCTTTTAATCCGCTCATACTTCCACTTAAATAGTGGAGTGTTTGCTTATATTTACTGTCAATGGACGAAATGGCGTTTTCCAATTTGTCCACTAATGTTTGTCTTAAGGTATTAAGCTGATCGGCAATTTTCTGGGAGGCAATATCTTGGCTGTCCATTCGCTCCATTACCGACTTGTGAAACATTTCTTGAACCTGTAATTTATTGTTTATTTCTTGGTAAAAATGTTCCTGATCATGTAATGTTGATTGAAGGTCTGCATACAACTCTTCATATTTCTCTAACTTGGTGTGTATGCCTCTTGTCAGGTCTTCTTGGAATGCCAACTGATCTATTGTAGCTTGACTCAAAAGTTTTTCTTCTTCCAATGACACTTCTAATTTATCCAGTCTTTGCTCTACTTTCTTACTGCTTTCTTCATTTGATGCGATATTTTCTTGAAGTTCTTCATGATTTTTTTCGTGTACAAGTACTTTGTCATACAACTGCCGAACATTTGAGTCTTGAGTGGTTATCATTTCGGATAAAGTTTTTTGAACTTTTTCCTGGGAGTATAACTTATCTAACAGAAGTTGATGATTTTTATCCTGTATAGATATACTTTGTTGTAAATTATCATTAATCTTGTTAACTGTTCTAGAAACAGTCAAGTTCGTTTCTTCCTGTTGTTTTAAAATATCTTCTAAATAGTTTCTTCGAAATTCCTGCTGGTTAGACATAACGGATTTCGTGTGATGGAATAATTTAGGGGTGGGAAGCAGGTTATTACTTTTGTCCCTCATAACTTGACTCCTTTATTTAAGATAGGTTTTTTAACTACACTATCTTATGAGAGAGTATTTGATTTGCGAGTGTTTTTAAGAAAACTAGGCAAAAGACTAGATTTGATATTTCAGCAAATAAAAAGAAGACCATCTTTATGGTCTTCTATTTTACGCACTATTTGTAGGTGTGGTGTAAGATGGGTATAGCAAGGAGGCTATGATATGCTTTGGCAGGAATTGTAGGTGTTTTCCGGCACATTAGATAAGAAGGAGTGTTGCATGGCAGGCGTTTTTTTGGAGTGTTGTTGCTGAAGCGGGCAAGTCTTCAGCAATATTATAAGATGTCTATAGCTACAACAAGTGCAATCAATAGTTGAAGAAGTAGTTGGATGTTTAGTACTAGGTCCGTGTCAGTAGTTGTTACTCTTACACCACGAGAGTTTGAAATATACGTTTGTTGGCGGCTTACTTGTACGGATTTGGAGCTTTGAAGCAACTCTTGGATTACTTGCTCAGCTTTGTTGCTGTCCGCAATGCTTACGCTGATAACCAAAGCGATTGCAGCTTGGATCGCTGCTTGCAAGGATAAAGCAATCTTTGTGTCAGTTGTTGTAACTTCAACATCCGCTGAATCCTTGATAATAATTTGCTCATAAGATTTTTGAATCATTTTGTTCACTTGGTCAGCTTCTTGAGCTACACCATCATTGTCAAGTGGATGTCTGCTTCCTTCTGCCAATGCGCTCCAGCCATCATTGTCATATCCGCAGCTTCTTCCACCGAATAACCAATCTTTACTCATTATTTAAATCCCCCAGTTTAAAATTTTTTATTTTTCTTCTTTTTGAAGTTTTTCCATTTTCCCGAAAGAATCTTGGATGTCTGCAACCAATTTCTTCAGTTGCGCTTTTTGCTCTTTGGAGATTTTATCTCCACTTAGTTTCACATTGTGTTTCTTTAAAACATTTTGAAGCATCATGTTTGTTGTTGCCTGGGTGAGTTTTGAAATCTCTCGTTGCATATCTTTGCTATCTGCCATTCTTACACCCCCTTTTTCTTATCTACCACATACTATGAATTTACTAGAGAAGAGAGTGGACGCCTGTCCTCTAGCAAACGTCCATTTTTGATAGATTTAGTAAAATAGGCGTAAAAAATCTATTAATTAAACGATAGATTTTGATTGGCCCGTGCTGAAGGGGAAGACTTTCATTCTGACGATGAGGACTTCTCTAGGGTGGAAAAGGTAAGTTGGATGTCTTCATGCGTGCGATGAGGACCTTTCTTGGGTGAAAAGGGAACAGGGGAAGTCTTCATTCGTGCGATGAGGACTTCTCTTGGGTGAAAAGGGCATGGGAGAAGTCTTCATGCGTGCGATGAGGACTTCTCTTGGGTGGAAATGGAACAGGGGAAGTCTTCATGTGTGCGATGAGGACTTCTCTTGGGTGAAAAGGAACAGGGGAAGTCTTCATTCGTGCGATGAGGACCTTTCTTGGGTGAAAAAGGAACAGGGGAAGTCTTCATGTGTGCGATGAGGACTTCTCTTGGGTGAAAAGGGCATGGGAGAAGTCTTCATGCGTGCGATGAGGACTTCTCTTGGGTGGAAAAGGAACAGGGGAAGTCTTCATGTGTGCAATGAGGACCGCTCTCTGGCGGAAAGGGAACAGGGGAAGTCTTCATGTGTGCAATGAGGACCGCTCTCTGGCGGAAAGGGAACGAGAGAAGTCTTCATCCGTGCGATGAGGACCGCTCTCTGGCGGAAAGGGAACGAGAGAAGTCTTCATCCGTGCGATGAGGACCTGTCTATCCTGACATCGGTTTCACTGAGATCTTCATCTCTAATTGTAAGTTAAATAAAGTGGTGTTTTAGCACATAAAAAGCGAAGATGGATTAATCTCCACCCTCGCTTACTTCTAAAAACATATATAATTACCGCACATTCTCAAAACTCATAATAACTCCACTGATGTACACCTTTTGTATTCAAATGCTTTTGAAGCACTCGCCTGATCACCCGCTTTGCAAGTTTCCCATTACCCCAGTCAAAAATCGCATTTGTAGTTATTTTCATTTCAGGAAACAGCATAGTAAAATGATGAACAATTCGTAGAATACGTTTTTCAATTGATTCTTTTTTTGAGCACACCAAACAATAACAGTAAGGTCCCTTAATAGTAAATTCTAACGCGTCACAATACGAACAAGGCAAACCTTTTTGTAGCTCCTCATATTGATAAGAAGGTGGAAAATAGAATGGAGCAATAGGGTTATGAAGGGACTTAAGTTTATCTGCAAGTTCGAAGTGGTTATTATCTAGTGTTGAAGACATAGTACGTATGCTCTTTAGGAATCTATTAATCTGACCTGGGTACACGATTTGCTTGTTAATGGGTGCTTGGTATAGCGTGAATTCGGGGTTTACAAAAACTACGTATGATTGAATAGTCATATCATTACCGAGCTGTTGTAACAGTTGTCGGAACAAAGATTCACTTCTATTAAGTTGAATAAGCGGGTTGGTTACTTCAGTATGTGGTGGAACCCTTGTAAAGAGGCGGTCTTGTTCATAAAAATAATCCCCTTCGAAATTTTTCACTTCAATTATGTAAATGGTCTCTGGAAGAATGATCAGTGAGTCGATTTGAAAAGTGTTTTTGTTGTGGGGAAGAAGTAAGTCGTTGAGAATGAGACATTCGGCTTTAATAACTGAAGAAGTCAAGTTATCAAATAGCAATTCTCCCTCGTACCCTTTTTGAAGGGCATAAAGGTGCTTCCTCTCATTATCTAGTAGATTTTTGCGAGAATTAAGTAATTGATAAACTTCTAACTCGCGAGGTATAGTCCGAGGTTTATATATCATGGCACACTCCTTTATTTTTTATACCTCTTACTTTACCAATACTTGAGTGGAAAAGGTAGGGGTTTTTTTGTTAAAAAATTGAAATTTAATCCATTGCTTATTGTTGTGGTAATTATGAAGACCTGTCTCCCTTCGATGTTGCACCACTGAGGACTTCTCTAACACAAAAAAGGAACGAGAGAAGTCTTCATCCGTGCAATGAGGACTTCTCTAACACAAAAAAGAAACGAGAGACGTCTTCATCCGTACAATGAGGACTTCTCTAACACAAAAAAGAAACGAGAGACGTCTTCATCCGCCCAATGAAGACTTCTCTAACACAAAAAAGGAACGAGAAACGTCTTCATCCGCCCAATGAAGACTTCTCTAACACGAAAAAGAAACGAGAGACGTCTTCATCACCCCCATGAGGACTTCTCTAACACAAAAAAGGAACGAGAAACGTCTTCATCCGTGCAATGAGGACTTCTCTAACACGAAAAAGAAACGAGAGACGTCTTCATCACCCCCATGAGGACTTCTCTAACACAAAAAAGGAACGAGAGAAGTCTTCATCCGCCCCATGAGAACCTCTCTATCACGAAAAAGGAACGAAAGATGTCTTCATTGTTTGACCTTGAGTTAATTCTCAAATGAAGAAACTAAATAAAAAAGAACCGCCCTTGTCTAACAGGCGATTCTTTCAAGAATATAGGTTATCTTTGGTCCGCTGGATAGACCAGACCTATTTGTTTGCGTGCTTCTTCTATTAACTCCATAGTTTGCAGAGAAGCACTAAGAGAGTTAATAGAAGATTCCTTTTCACCAGTTTTAATAAGTCGAATAAATTCTTCAGCCTCATAAAACATAGATTGACCCTTTTGAGGGACCGTAATATCTTCCTCTGTCCCGTCTTTAAACCTAATCAGTATCTTCTCTGGTGTATGAATCGTATCTAAAATGATGGTTCCTTCTTCCCCTTGTATTTCGGACGGAAGGTAGGAATTTGCTATTTTGGAGTAGGCCACAGATGCATCCATTCCATCATACTGGAACAAGATGCTTCCTTGCCCATCCACTCCGGATTCCAACATATGGGCCATGGCATGCAAAGATTGAGGTTTCCCAAACAATGCCACCATTGGATAGATGGTGTAAATACCAATGTCCATTAAAGCTCCATTGGAAAACTCGGGCTTGAATGCATTAAGTACTGTACCTTCTTTGTATTTATCATAGCGGGAAGAGTACTGACAGTAACTTCCAACATAACGCCTGATTTTCCCGATTTTGTGCAGGTTTTCCTTAACTGCCAAGAAGTTCGGAAGCAGGGTGCTTTTCATTGCCTCCATCAATACCACATTATTTCTTTTTGCTGCAGCTATCATTTCAGATAATTCAGCAGTATTAGATGCTATCGGTTTTTCACATAACACATGTTTACCTTGATCCATACAGGCAATTGCTTGCTTTGCATGCAGAGAGTTCGGGCTGGCTATATAAACGGCATCGATTACGGTGCTTCTTGTAAACTCATCCAAATCAGTATATGTAGTAGTGACATTAAATTTATTCCCAAACTCCCTTGCTGTTTCTTCTTTTCGGGAATAGACAGCCGTTAAACGGAAATCTTCCGACTCTTGCGCTGCATTGATAAATGATTCTGTTATCCAGTTGGTGCCGATCACTCCAAAGCGTATCAAAATAATACCTTCTTTCTCTAATAGATGTAGACAGTATAGCAGACATGGCGAAAAAGTAGCAAAAAAAAAGAAGGCCACCTAAAAAGGTGCCTTCTTTGCGTATTGAGGCGAGGGACAGCACGACCACATTCATGCCTTGCTCAAAGAGCGCGTCCGTCGACTTACACAATTCAGCTCATCGCCCAATAAATATAACATAAATTAGCCACAATGTATAATAGATAGTTTATTCAGATAAAAATTTCTTTTTGAGGGAAATTAGGTTTGAATTCTTAAAATAGGTAGAATAAAGGAAATATAGGACTTAATAAGTAGAAAAGGTATAATAGTGAATGAGAATAAATATATGTATATAAAAAGTGTATGCGTCTAAATGTCAGGAGAGAGTAAGATGAAAGAGTTTTTACAAAATAAACAAACTGAAATGCTAGAGTTGTTGGAAAAACTGGTCAATATTGATAGTGGCTCAACTTCAAAGGAAGGAATCGATCAAATAGCCTCTATTTTATCAAAGGAGTATAGATCTATTGGATTTTCCGTCCAAGTGTTAGAAGAAGAAAAGTATGGAAATCATTTAGTTATTCAACACCCTTTAGCAAAAGAACCAAAGATTATTATTGTGGCACATATGGATACTGTATTTCCCAACGGTACAGTACAAAGTAGACCTTTCAAAGTGGAAGGTGACAGGGCATATGGACCGGGTGTGATTGATATGAAAGCCAGCCAAGTTTCCATCCTCTACGCTATGAAAGCGTTAATTCACTCACATTCTAAAGCTTATCAAGATGTTGTTCTTGTATTGAACAGTGATGAAGAGATTGGATCTCCGTCTTCCAAATCGCTTATCGAGAGCAAAGCAGCGGATAAAAAATATGCGCTTATCATGGAACCTGCCAGAAAAGACGGTTCTTTAGTTACGGCGAGAAGAGGAAAAGGGAAATATACGATAAATGTACGAGGGCGCGCTGCTCATTCTGGGATTGAGCCTGAAAAAGGAAGAAGTGCGATTGAAGAGCTCGCTCATAAAGTGATACAACTACATGCACTTAATGATCATTCTAAAGGAATTAGTGTGAACGTAGGCTTGATAGAGGGGGGATCCTCCGTTAATACCGTATCTGACAGTGCTGTTGCGCATGTAGACATCAGGATCACAGAACGAGAACAAGCACTGCCCATTGAACGGAAATTGGAAAAGATTTGTGCTTCTACTGATGTCAAAGGCACAGAGGTTGAGCTTGTAGGGGAAATGAACCGGCTACCTATGGAGAAAACGGCACGCACAGAATCATTGTTGCATGTCATTGAAAAAGTTGGGGAGCAGATAGGAGTCGAGGTGAAAGATACTGCTACAGGCGGGGGATCGGATGCCTCTTTTACTGCCGCAATGGGGATTGCCACCGTTGATGGAATGGGTCCGGTTGGCGGGAATGCCCATAGTGAAGAAGAATACTTAGAGGTTCCCTCTCTAACAGAACGAACCGAACTACTCGCAAAAACGATTGCCGCCTTGGGAGAATAAAAATTAATAAAGATGACCTTGAGAAATCTATTCGCTCAAGGTCATCTTTTTTTAAAAAAACTTATTGTATTTTTATACATACATAGTTATAATAATTCATATTATAAACGCATGGAGAGGATGAATATCTTGAAGGTTGGTATTATCGGTGCGAACGGATATAGCGGTGTAGAACTTGTTAGGCTTTTAAAGCAACATCCGGAAGCGGAAATAAGTTTTCTTGGCTCCTATTCAACTAGTGGAACACTGATTTCGGAGCAATATCCCCATTTAATGGGGATTGAAAAGGACAGATTAGAAGAAGTGAATGTAGATAATTTGATGGAGAGTGCTGACCTATTCTTTTTTGCAACACCGTCAGGAATTGCTAAAGACATGATTTATAGATTCGTAGAAGAAGGGATTCCCTGTATTGATTTATCTGGAGATCACCGCTTAAAAGAATCTAATTTATACGACAAATGGTATAAATATTCATCAGCCCCTGATAACGTTCTACAAAAATCTACATATGGGTTACCTGAACTTTTTAGGGAAGAAATTAAACATGCCTCTTTAATAGCTAACCCGGGATGTTATCCCACTGCTACATTGCTAGGTCTTGCACCATTATTAAAGACCAATTTGATTAATGTAAACAGCATCATCATTGATGGGAAATCTGGAGTAACAGGTGCAGGCAGAAAAGCTAGCATGGGCACTCATTATTGCGAAGTAAATGAAAATGTAAAAGCTTATAAACTAGGAAACCATCAACATATCCCGGAAATGGAACAAGTCATTCAGACATTTTCAGGCATGGATGTCTCCATCACGTTTACTCCGCATCTTGTCCCAATGTCCAGAGGGATTTTGTGCACCATTTATTGTGATTTAGCACAATCAATAACTACAAAAGAAGCAGTCGCACTCTACAATGAGTTCTATCAAAAAGAGTATTTCGTTCGAATCAGACAGGAGAATCAATGGCCCGCCACTAAAGAAGTTTACAGCTCTAACTATTGTGACCTGGGAATAGCAGTGGACGAAAGGACCAACAGAATTACAATCGTATCTGTTATAGACAATGTAATGAAGGGCGCATCAGGTCAGGCTGTTCAAAACATGAACATCTTGAACGGCTGGAACGAACAGACAGGATTAAAGATCACTCCAGTTTATCCATAAAAAGAGGTGAAGACATGAAAGTGGAAGTTTTATCTAAAAAAGAGAAATGGATTGCCTTGGAACAAGGAAATATATGTACTCCCAAAGGTTTTTCTGCTGGTGGTGTACACTGCGGGATAAAACGCAAACGAAAAGACCTGGGGTGGATATATAGTGAAGTTCCTGCAACAGCTGCAGCAGTCTACACAACCAATCAATTTCAGGCACCACCGCTTAAAGTATCACAAGAAAGCATCAACACCGACGGAACTCTTCAAGGCGTTATCGTTAATTCAGGTAATGCTAACTCTTGTACAGGAAAAGATGGATTACAAAATGCTTATAAAATGAGAAGCATTTTTGCTGAAATGGCTTGTCTGAACGAGCAGGATGTTGCAGTTATTTCTACAGGTGTCATAGGGGAACAGCTGCCAATGAACAAGATAGTAACAGGAGTGGAATCGATATCAACGCAAATATCCGGTAATGATGCGACTTCTTTTGAAGAAGCTATTTTGACAACAGACACATTTACGAAACACATATGTCTTCAATTAGAGACCGAAAATAAAGTTTATACAATAGCAGGTGCTGCAAAGGGTTCAGGGATGATACATCCAAACATGGCAACCATGCTTGGATTTGTCACGACCGATATCAATATAGACCATGAAGCATTACAACAAGCATTAAGAGAAGTAACGGCAAAGACATTTAATATGATTACCGTAGACGGTGATACAAGTACAAATGACATGGTGCTTGTATTGGCAAATGGGATGGCTGGTAATGATCGATGGACGCAAGATGACGATGAATATGCACTTTTTAAAGAAGGACTTCATATTGTCTGTCAATCACTTTCTCAACAAATAGCACGAGATGGTGAAGGAGCTACAAAGCTAATTGAAGTGCAAGTAAATGGAGCAGTAACAGCTCACGATGCCCAAGTCATTGCTAAAACCATTGTCGGTTCGAGTTTAGTGAAAGCAGCAGTTTTTGGCCAGGATCCGAACTGGGGGCGGATTGTGTCCGCTGTTGGATATAGTGGGATTACCATAAATACGGAAAAAATCAAAGTGATGATCGGGCCAATCTTAATCGTGGAAGATGGGATGCCTGTTACATTCTGTGAAGAGGAAGCCAAATCTTATTTAAAGAATGAAAAAATAGACATAGTTATAGACCTTTTAGCAGGAAGGGAACATGCTACTGCTTGGGGTTGTGATTTATCTTACGATTATGTACGGATTAATGCATCATATCGAACGTAAAGGAGGCCAATCAATGAAGTCGCTCGTAATCAAGTGTGGTGGCAGTACAGTAGAGAAGCTTTCTGCCTCTTTTTTTACAGAATTAGTAGAGTTAAAAACAAAGCATCATATTCAACCAATCGTTGTTCATGGAGGAGGACCCTCTATTTCGAATATTTTATCCTCGCTAAATGTGGAAACCACTTTTGTCAACGGTTTAAGAAAAACGACAGAGCCTGTATTGGAAGTTGTGGAAATGGTTTTGTCAGGATCGATGAACAAGCATTTTGTACGCGAAATAATGAAAGCCGGCGGAAATGCAATGGGTTTAAGTGGTGTGGATGGAAGGTTTCTTATGGCAGAGCCAATTGCCAATGCAGAGGAGCTAGGGTTAGTTGGTGAAATTGTGGATGTAAATAAAGAATTACTACTTACAATCATGCAACAAGGAATCATTCCAATCATCTCACCGGTTGCTGTTGATAAAGACGGCCAGCACTACAATATTAATGCGGATATGGCAGCGGCGGCTGTTGCAACGGCATTCCGTGCACCTCTTTGCATGATCACAGATGTTGATGGAGTGCTTGTAGGAGATTCTGTCGTGTCTAAGTTATCAGATTTAGAAGTTAATAGCTTAATAGAAAGTAATCAAATTACTGGTGGGATGATTCCAAAAGTGGAGGCAGCCATTCAATGCTTAACAAAAGGGGTGAGTAAGATTGGAATTATAAATGGCACTACAAGGGACGCCTTGATCGATTTTGCATTGAACCATACAGGTGCAGGTACATCATTCTACCTTGAGGAGGTTATGGAGAAAAGTGTCTAAATCTGCTACTGATTACTCACCAATAATGAATACATACAACAGGCTGCCTTTATCTATCCAAAAAGGTAAAGGGGCATATGTCTGGTCTGACAAGAATGAAGCATATCTGGATTTCACTTCAGGAATTGCAACATGCAATCTCGGGCATTGTCCCCCAGAAGTTCAAAAAGCTCTTGAGAAACAACTGTCCAATCTATGGCATACGTCCAACCTTTATCACGTGCCAAAACAGGAAGAGCTCGCCAGCCTTTTGGTGGAAAAATCCTGTTTTGATCAGGCGTTTTTCTGTAATAGCGGTGCAGAGGCTAACGAGGCTGCTATTAAGCTTGTAAGGGCCATTGCCAATAAGAAGCATAAAAAGCAAGCTAGCATTGTGACTTTTCAGCAAAGCTTTCACGGAAGAACTTTGGCTACAGTGGCTGCAACTGGTCAAGAGAAAATCAAGGCTGGATTTGAACCCATGCTAGAAGGGTTTATCCACCTGTCTTATAATGATTACCAATCTCTACAAACAATAAGTGAATTGGAACCAACCGCTGTCATGTTAGAACTTCTTCAAGGCGAAGGTGGAGTGGTACCGACAGATCCTGACTGGGTAAAAGAACTATCTGCTATATGTAAGGAGAATGGGATACTACTTGTGATAGATGAAGTGCAAACGGGAATGGGTCGTACCGGAAGCTTGTTTTTATATGAACAATACCATCTTGAACCAGATATTATGACACTAGCCAAAGGGTTGGGCTCAGGTTTTCCTATTGGGGCGATGCTCGCTAAGGAAGAGGTCTCTGCTGCCTTTCAACCTGGAATGCATGGAAGTACTTTTGGCGGAAACCCGTTGGCATGTACTGCAGGCATTGAAACGTTAAATATTATAAGCGAAGAAAACTTTTTGAAAAATGTTGCAGAACAGAGCAAGTTTCTGCATTCACAGCTTGAAACTTTGCTAGATGACTTTTCCTTTATTAAGGAAATAAGGGGAAAGGGTATGCTTATTGGTTTGGAGATAAATGGGAACGCAATGGACATAGTCAACATGGCATTAGAACAAAATCTATTATTATTAAGTGCCGGTCCAAACGTAGTAAGATTGCTTCCACCTCTCACAATCTCACAAGAAGAAGTGGTCTCTTTTATTCAAACATTCACCAAGGTACTACAACAATACAGGGAGGAAGAACATGGATAATGGATATTTAGTTTTAGAAACAGGGGAAGTTTTTCCCGGTACTTTAATAGGAAGTAAAGGGGATGCAATAGGGGAAGTGGTTTTCAACACCAGTATGACAGGTTATCAAGAAATTATGTCAGACCCCTCCTATGCTGGCCAAATTATCGTCTTCTGTTATCCTTTAATTGGAAACTACGGGATTAACCCACAAGATTTTGAAGCCGCAAATATCTATGCCAAAGGGGTAGTCATGGGAGAGGCGTGTCATTTGCCTAATCATTATTCTTCTGAGGTTGCAGCACCGGAGCTTTTAGGTGAAATGGGAATCAGTGGACTTAGTAATGTGGATACAAGAGAGCTTGTTAAAACCATTCGAAAACGCGGATCTGTGAAAGGGTTTATTACTAACACTTTAAAAGAATTCCCCGATATAAAAGTTCCTGATAATTGGGTGGAATTGGTGTCCACCCCTAAAATAAAAAACTTTCCTGGTGCAGGTCCTCATATTGTTCTGGTGGATTATGGTTATAAAAAGTCGATACTAGAAGCTTTGCTTCATGCAAACTGTCAGGTAACAGTTGTACCATTTACCACGAGCTTAGAAGAAGTAGAGGCCCTTCAACCTGATGGGGTGTTACTAAGTAATGGTCCTGGAAATCCTGAAGTATTAAAGAGTCACTTGCCAAAAATTAAAATGATTGTTGAAAAATTCCCAACGCTTGGAATCTGCCTTGGTCATCAATTGTTAGCAATGGCATTTGGTGCAACCACAGAAAAGTTACTTTTTGGCCATCGAGGCGGCAATCACCCTGTAAAAGAACTTGTTACAGGGAAAGTGTATATCACGTCACAAAATCACAGCTATAACGTAAAAGAAGATTCTATTAATCTAGATGTCTTTTCTATCACCTATAAAAATATAAACGATGGAACAGTGGAAGGCCTTCAACTTAAAAATTTCCCTGCTTTAAGTGTCCAATTTCACCCGGAAGCACACCCTGGACCGCAGGATACCAATTATATATTTGAGAAATTTCTAACACTCATCCATGAGAAAACAGGAGTAATGTCATATGCCATTTAACAAAAAGATAAAAAAAGTGTTGGTAATCGGGTCAGGACCGATCGTCATCGGTCAAGCAGCTGAATTTGACTATGCTGGAACACAAGCTTGCCTTGCCCTTAAAGAAGAGGGGATAGAAGTGGTCCTCGTAAACAACAATCCTGCGACCATTATGACTGATGTTGATATTGCAGATCATGTTTATATGGAACCTTTAACAGTGGAAAGTCTAGAGAACATTATCGAGAAAGAGCTGCCTGACGGAATTATTGGAACGCTCGGCGGGCAGACTGCATTAAACTTGATAGTAGAGCTATCGGCCAAAGATATCTTGAGTAGACATAATGTTTCAGTCCTTGGAACATCCGTTCACTCTATCCAACAGGGAGAAGACAGAGAACTGTTTCGAGAACTGATGTTGGATTTGAATGAACCAGTACCTGAATCCCAGATTGTTCATTCTCTAAAAGAAGGCCTTCAATTTGTTAAGGAAATCGGGTACCCGCTTATCATCAGACCTGCTTACACCTTAGGTGGAGAAGGTGGCGGCTTTGCATATAACGATAAAGAATTTGAATCCATACTGAAAAAAGGGTTGAGTCTGAGTCCTATCGGTCAAGTTTTAGTGGAAAGAAGCATAAAAGGCTGGAAAGAAGTGGAGTACGAGGTGATGCGTGATGAGAATGATACGTGCATCATCGTCTGCAACATGGAGAATTTTGATCCGGTCGGTGTTCATACAGGAGACTCTATCGTAGTGGCCCCTTCCCAGACTTTAACAGATAGACAATATCAACTACTAAGAAATGCAAGTCTAAAAATAATAAGAAATTTAAAAATTGTCGGAGGTTGCAATATCCAATTTGCAATCGATCCACATTCAGACGATTACTATATTATCGAGGTGAATCCTCGGGTAAGCCGTTCATCCGCTCTTGCATCAAAGGCAACCGGTTATCCGATTGCAAGAATGGCAGCCAAGTGTGCAGTCGGTTACCACTTGGACGAAATAAAAAATCCAATTACAGGCTCTACGTTTGCTTCCTTTGAACCTGCTCTTGATTATGTTGTTGTTAAGTTACCAAGGTTTCCATTTGATAAATTTCCTGAGGCGGATTCAACCCTTAGTACACAAATGAAGGCAACCGGTGAAGTACTTGCGATTGACCGTACTTTTGAAGGAGCATTAAATAAAGGACTTCGCTCTTTGGAGATGAAAGTAAACGGGATTACACATCCTGCCATGGAGAGTATAGTGGAAAATCAGTGGTTGGGATTACTGAAAGAACCAACGCATTTAAGACTCTTTGCCATCACCCATGCTTTTAGCCAAGGTGTTACATTAGAGTCCATACATGAGGTAACTTCTGTTGATAAATGGTTCCTTCATAAGTTACAACAAATGGTATTGCTTGAACAAGACATTTCAAACAACAGCTTGGATACATTACCCCTTGATACTTTAAAAATAGCAAAACGTCATAATATCAGTAATGACAAATTGTGTGCTTTATTAGGTTGTAACCATGAAGAGTTGGCTTCTCTTATGAAGGATCAGCATATCTTTCCGTCCTATAAGTTGGTAGATACATGTGCAGCTGAATTTGAGGCTATAACTCCATATTACTATTCGACCTATAACGGAGGGGATGAAGTAGAAGTCAGTCATAACAAGAAAGCACTCATCATAGGGTCCGGTCCAATCCGTATCGGTCAAGGAATCGAGTTTGACTATTGCTCTGTTCATGCAGTGAAAGCATTGAAGAAATCCGGCTATGAAACGATTGTAGTAAACAATAATCCAGAAACGGTCAGTACAGACTTTTCAGTAGCAGATAAACTTTATTTTGAGCCCATTACAGTAGAAGATATTTTACCCATCATTCAAAAGGAAAAGATTGATCTTGTCTTTATTCAATTTGGGGGACAAACTGCTATCAATCTTGCTGAAGGACTTACAGGTCAAGGTGCGAAAATTGCAGGTACTAGCACCGAATCCATTGACAAGCTAGAGGATCGATCCCTCTTCTATTCATTATTGGAATCAGAAGGCATTCCTCATATAGAAGGAAAAATTGTGGAACAAAGCAGTCAATTAAAAACAGAAACACAGGCTTTAGGATATCCGGTATTGGTACGTCCATCTTACGTGATAGGAGGACAATCCATGTATACCATCTATGACGACAAAGAATTAGAATCATTCCTTGATATAAACCAAAATAATGATTTTCTATGGCCACTATTAGTAGACCGTTATTTGCCTGGACTTGAATGCGAGTTGGATGTAATCTCAGATGGAGACCAGATATATATTCCAGCCATTTTTGAACATATAGAAAAGGCAGGAGTTCACTCAGGTGACAGTCTTGCAGTTCTGCCTTCTTTATCGCTGTCAAACCAGATGCAAGAAAGACTAGTAGACTATACAAAAAAAATATGTAATGCCGCGCAAATAGTTGGCATTGCCAATATCCAGTTTGTTATTAATGAAGACAATATCTACGTGTTAGAAGTAAATCCAAGAGCATCCAGAACAGTCCCGATAGTGAGTAAAGTTACGGATGTCCCAATGATTGAACTTGCAATCAAAGCACAATTAGGCGAGAAGCTTAGTCAAACTGGGCTAAAAGAAAATCCGGGTTTCTGGACCGTCAAAGCACCTGTCTTTTCCAATACAAAATTAAAAGACGTGGATCATGTACTGGGACCAGAAATGAAGTCTACGGGAGAAATCATCGGACTGGGAGAAACTTTAGAAGAGGCGATGACTAAAGCGTTGTTTCTAGGAAAAGCTAGTCCCTTCACCTCCAAGCAGGAAGAAAAAGTAGTCTTTTGTTCCATCTCAGATCGTGAGAAACCAAATGTACTTCCACTGTTACACGAACTGGTAAAGAAAGGTTTTTCTTTTGTCGCAACGGAAGGAACTGCTGAATATTTGAAAGGAAATAACATGGACGTCAATTCAATATCACAGAATGTACTGGTCAACACTTTGAAAACACATAAATTTTCTGCAGCCATTATCATTCCTACAATAGGAAGAGACCCTTCACGTAATGGGGCAATGTATCGTGCGTTATGCACAATGAACGGAATTAAGACTTTTACATGTTTAGAAACTGCTTATCAAGCCATTGTATTGGAAGATAACATACAAGTAAATTATCAAACTATAAAAGAATATTTACAAAACGAAAAAAGAGAGGTTGAATATTTATGCAAAGTGTACTAAAATGGGAAACGAAGAAGGACACCTATCAAGTTAGTCAATCTCATTTTTTGACACTTGGATCCTTTTCACAAGAAGACATTCATTTTTTATTAGAAGATGCTATTAAACTTAAAAAATATCAAAAAGAGGGAATACCTCACCCATTCTTACAAGGAAAAGTGCTCGCCATGCTATTTGAAAAGGCTTCTACCAGAACAAGAGTATCGTTTGAAGTCGGTATGCTGCAACTTGGTGGTCATGCGATTTTCTTAAGCTCCAATGATATCCAATTAGGGCGTGGAGAGTCCCCAGCTGATACAGCAAAAGTTCTGTCCCGTTATGTAGACGGATTGATGATACGGACCTTTAATCATGAAATATTAGAAGATTTTGCACGTCATTCGGACGTCCCAATCATCAACGGCCTTACCGATTCACATCACCCTGCTCAAGTATTGGCAGACCTTTTGACCATCAAAGAGCATAAAGGGAAATTAAAAGGCTTAAAGCTTTGTTACTTAGGTGATGCAAACAATAATATGGCCCATTCTTTAATAGAAGGTGCAGTAAAAGTTGGCATGGACATTTCCATCGCTTGTCCAATCGGTTTTGATCCGGATCCGTCCATTCTCGCTGCAATGCAGAAGGAAGCACTCTTAACAGGTTCTTCCATTAAGGTCGGAGAGTGCCCGGTTCAAATGATTAAGGATGCAGATGTAGTCGTAACAGACGTCTGGACCAGCATGGGGCAAGAAGCAGAAACAGAAGCAAGACTCAAAGTTTTTGCACCTTATCAAGTAAACAAAGAGCTTTGTCAACACGCTAAAGATGATTTCATCTTTTTGCACTGCCTGCCAGCACACCGCGGGGAAGAGGTAACTGCTGAAATCATTGATGGATCCCATTCTGTTGTATTGGATGAAGCGGAAAATAGACTTCATGCACAAAAAGCCATTCTGAAGGCTTTGCTAGGTAACTAAATTTTTTTACACTAAAATGCATAAAAATACAACATCATAGATTTTTATACCTGAGGAGGAATTGGAATGAAGAAAGAAAAAGTGGTTTTGGCATATTCAGGAGGACTCGATACTTCTGTTTCCGTTAAATGGTTACAAGAGAAATATGGTTACGATGTCATTGCACTGGGTCTTGATGTTGGAGAGGGTAAGGACTTGGAGTCGATCAAACAAAAGGCTCTCGATGTTGGTGCAATCAAAGCAATAATGGTTGATGCAAAAGAGATGCTGGCCAAAGATTATATTGTCCCCGCATTAAAATCGAATGCGATGTATGAAGGTAAGTATCCGTTATCATCCGCGTTGTCTCGTCCGCTTATTTCAAAGCTACTCGTGCAAGTCGCAGAGGAAGAGGGAGCTGTGGCAGTGGCACATGGTTGTACTGGGAAAGGGAACGATCAAGTCCGTTTTGAAGTGTCCATTCAAGCGCTAAATCCTAATTTAAAGGTCATTGCGCCAGTTCGTGAATGGGGAATGACAAGAGACGAGGAAATCGAATACGCATTAAAGCATAACATCCCAATTCCGGTTAATTTGGATAACCCCTTTTCCATAGATGCGAATATATGGGGCAGAGCATGTGAAGCAGGTGTACTGGAAAATCCGTGGAATGAAGCACCAGAAGCTGCCTTTGATTGGACTAACCCGATTGAACTGACACCAGATCAACCAGAATACATCGAAATTAGTTTTGATAAGGGTATTCCTGTAGCGTTAAACGATAAGCAAATGGGCCTTGTTGATCTTATCGAAGAATTAAATCTGCTTGGAGGAAAGCATGGGGTTGGAAGAATCGATCATATCGAAAATCGCTTGGTTGGAATCAAATCAAGAGAAGTATACGAAAATCCTGCAGCCCTTATTCTTATCCAAGCTCATAAAGAACTTGAGTTTTTAACCCTTCCAAGAGAAGTCAGTCAGTTTAAAGCTACCATTGATGAGCAAATGGCCAAGGTCATCTATGAAGGTCTATGGTATTCTCCATTAGTTAACGCACTCGGGGCATTTATTGAGGAGACACAGAAAAATGTAACAGGTAAAATTCGCGTGAAGCTCCAAAAAGGCAACCATACTGTAGTTGGACGTCAATCTCCAAACAGCCTTTACAATGAAGAACTTGCAACCTATTCCAAGGGGGATATGTTTGATCATAACGCGGCAGTCGGCTTCATCAAACTCTGGGGCCTCCCTACAAAAGTATACGCCGAAATACACAACAAACAAAAAGTGACCCTGTAATATGGTGTAACTGAGTTGATTGTAGTGGAAGGCGCGCAGACGCCCGCGGGAGGAAGGGACAGGGGAGACCCCGCAACGAAGTGAGGAGGCTCCCGGACCGCCCGTAGGCAAGCGAAGCGCCTGGAACGGAAATCAACAGTTTATGCAGAAACTTACAGAAAGAGGAGGCAACAACATGACAAAGCTCTGGGGTGGAAGATTTACAAAAGAAACAAACAAACTAGTAGAAGAATTCACAGCATCCATCGAATTTGATAAAGAACTCGCACTAGAAGATATCCAAGGAAGCATGGCACATGTCCAAATGCTAAGTGACTGCGGCATCATTCCAAAAGACGACGCAAAAACAATTCAACACGGACTCCAAGTAATCCAAAACAAAATAAATGCAGGCGAAGTCGAATTCTCCGTTGCACATGAAGACATTCATATGAACATTGAAAAGCTGTTAATAGATGAAATCGGGCCAGTAGGAGGAAAACTTCACACTGGAAGAAGTCGTAACGACCAAGTGGCAACAGATATGCACTTATACCTAAAAAAACAAACGGAAGAAATCATATCACTGCTAACAGAAGTACAAAATTCCATCTTAATGAAGTCCAAGGAAAATGTGCAAACCATTTTACCAGGCTACACGCATTTGCAACGCGCTCAACCCGTGTCATTTGCACATCATCTAATGGCATATTTCTGGATGTTTGAACGTGACAAGGAGCGTCTACAAGACAGCCTTAAGCGAATTAACTGGTTACCGCTTGGAGCTGGTGCCTTAGCGGGCACTACCTTCCCAATAGATCGAGCTCAAACTGCCTCCTTATTAGGATTCGATAAAATATACCCTAATAGCATGGATGCCGTCAGTGACCGTGATTTTATCGTCGAGTTTCTATCTCATGCATCACTTATCATGACACACATCTCACGGCTTTCAGAAGAAATGGTCATATGGTCAAGTCAGGAATTCCAATTCATTGAACTAGATGATTCTTTCTGTACCGGTTCAAGTATTATGCCTCAAAAGAAAAACCCGGATGTACCGGAACTGCTTCGAGCCAAAACTGGCAGAGTCTACGGAAATCTGGTTGGGCTTCTCACCGTACTAAAAGGTTTACCATTGGCATATAACAAAGACATGCAGGAAGACAAGGAAGGGATGTTCGATACAGTCAAAACGCTGGTTGGTTCCCTGAAGCTGTTGGCACCGATGATTCATACGATGACTATAAATGAAAATAAGATGTATGAAGCGGTATCAAATGACTTTTCAAATGCTACCGATATTGCTGATTACTTAGTGACAAAAGGTCTACCATTTAGACAGGCCCATGAAATCATCGGTAAAATTGTGCTGTATGCCATCAATCAGGATAAATATCTTTTAGGCCTGAAATTGGATGAATATAAGCAGTTTTCTCCTTTATTTTCAGACGATATTTTTGAGTTGCTTCAGCCCAAACGCGTGGTGGGGGCAAGAAAAAGTGAAGGTGGCACATCCTTTGAACAAGTAGAAAGTCAGCTAGAACTAGCGGAACAGCTAATATATGATTCTGTTCCTTCTTCATAATTTGCAAAACGCGATACCCTCGTTCACAATGGAGTTATATTCATGTGAAGGAGGGTATTTTTTATGAAACTACATAACAAAAAAGTAATACAATTGGTCAGTGACGATTTTGAGGATTTGGAGCTTTGGTATCCTGTTCTACGTTTGCGTGAAGAGGGTGCAGAAGTAGTCATTGCTGGAGAAAAAGCAGGTACCACCTACATCGGAAAATATGGCGTCCCCATTGAATCAGACATATCTTTTCATGATGCAGATCCAGCAGATTATGATGCCATCTTAGTTCCTGGAGGATGGTCGCCGGACAAACTCCGAAGATATGATGACATACTTTCCATGATCCGTACGATGGACGAACAAAAGAAACCAATCGGTCAAATATGTCATGCAGGCTGGGTATTAATTTCCGCAAAAATACTTCAAGGCAAAAAAGTAACCAGTACACCAGGAATTAAGGACGATATGATAAACGCAGGAGCAGAATGGGTCAATGAAGCCGTAATTGTCGACGGAAACATCATCTCCAGCAGAAGACCACCAGACCTTCCAGACTACATGAGAGAATTCATCCAAGTTCTAGCCGAGAAATAGATAGAAATCAACTGTTAAAGCTATCATAGGGGGAGAAACATTGAAAAAAGTATATAAGGTTGGAGTAGTTGGGCTTGGTGTAGTGGGCCAGCGGCTAATTTCAGCATTCCAAAAAAATGAAAATACTCAAATCACTGCAGTGTGCGACTATAATGAAAACTTAGCAAAAGAAACAGCCGTTGAATGCGGTGATATATCTTACTTTTTAGACTACAAAGAACTGATTCAACGAAAAGAAATCGATTTTGTCTATGTCGCAGTTCCACCAGCAGTACATTATGAAGTCGTAATGTTCGCTTTTCAGCACAAGAAACATGTTCTCTGTGAAAAGCCACTTGCCAATTCCGAGGAGGAAGCAGAAGCAATGCTTCGAGGTGCAGAAGAATCTGGTTTAATTCATGCCATGCATTTTCCTCTTGTATATGAAAAAGCATTTGCAACAATAGAAGACCTTATAAGCAAAGACTCCTTTGGGGAAATAAAGCGCATCACATTAAAGATGCACTTTAATCAATGGCCAAGACCTTGGCAACAAACAAATTGGATAAATTCTAAAAAACAAGGGGGATTTATCAGGGAAATTTCGCCACATTACCTTCAAATGATCCTCCATTTTTTTGGTCCAGTAAAAGAAGTCAAAAGTTATGTGGATTACCCATCCAACCCAGAACTAAGCGAGCAAGCTGTTATTGCGATGCTTAGTCTTGAAAATGGAGTGCGGGTACTAATTGATGGACTAGCCGGGCAAGCGGAAAATGAAGAAATAGCCTTTACCATACATGGGGAAAATCAGAGCCTTTCTTTACTTAATTGGAGAGAGGTAAAATTGGCAAATAAGGGAGGAACATGGAAAGACATTAAAGACTCCGAGCTAGTTTGTTCAAAGGGGAGCTTGGTCGAACATTTTGTAAAAAGGTTAAATAATGAACAAGCTTTTCTTGTCGGATTTAAAGAAGGTTTACAGGTTCAACGTGTGTTAGAGCAACTAATACGATAAAAACAGTTACCAATTTTATCTCTTTTTTATCATTATTACCAATAATACTTTCAGGTGAAATTGCAAAACTAAAAAAGTATTAATGATGAAAAGGAGATGTACAAATGACGAAACTTTTGAAAGTAACTGTAATTACTGCTTTTGCATTATCATTAGTGGTCGGTTGTAACAATAATGCTACCAACAATAATGATAATATGGATAACAACAATACAGCATTTCTTGATAATGATAACGGAAATGGAATTACTCATGTAAGAAATGATGCTCGTGGGATGGGTCAAAGTGCAGATGTTCAAGAGATTAACAATGGATACTTAACAATTGATCAAAACTCTTTCAGCACATCAATACCTAGTGAAAAGTTCCCGCATTTTGAGAAATTCCAGCAAGAAGGACCATTTGCTATCTACAAATTCCAGCAAGAAATACCTCAGGGACAGCAAGGCCAGCCTGCACCTGCTCAGCCAGAACAAAAACAGGCTCCACAAGGCGGTCAAGCTGCACCACCTGAGAATCAACCTGATGAAGAGCCTAAAGAAGATAATCAACAACAAGCTGAAGAGTCAACAGAAGGTATTTCAGAAACAGAAATGAAAGTTATAGAACTAACAAATGCGGAGCGCCGCAAAAATGGATTATCAGACCTAAAAGCTGATGCTTCACTAAGTAACGTTGCTCGTGATAAATCCAAAGATATGCAAGCCAATAATTACTTTTCTCACACAAGTCCAACTCACGGATCCCCATTTGATATGATGAGAGACTACGGTATTACCTATAATACTGCCGGAGAAAATATTGCAATGGGCCAACGTTCTCCAGAAGAAGTTGTTCAAGCTTGGATGAACAGTGAAGGGCACCGTAAAAACATCCTAACTCCAGATTTCACACACATCGGAGTAGGTTATGTAGAAGAAGGCAACTATTGGACACAAATGTTTATCGGTAAATAAGTAAAATAAAAAGCAAATCTAGTCAGATGATTAGATTTGCTTTTTATTATTTTAAATAATTGTATTATGGAGTAATCGTTAGGGTATTTCTTGATCTGATCGTTGTGATGAAGACATCAGTGAGAAGGAAAAAGGAACAGACAGGTCCTCATTGGGGTGATGAAGACCTCAGTGACAAGAAAAAAGGAGCAGACAGGTCTTCATAGATGTCATGAGGACCTCAGTGAAGACTAGAAAAGAGTAGACAGGTCCTCATTGGGGTGATGAAGACCTCAGCGACGACAAAAAAGGAGCAGAGAGGTTCTCATAGATGTCATGAGGACCTCAGTGAAGACTAGAAAAGAGTAGACAGGTCCTCATAGGGGTGATGAAGACCTCAGTGACAAGAAAAAAGGAGCAGACAGGTCTTCATAGATGTCATGAGGACCTCAGTGAAGACTAGAAAAGAGTAGACAGGTCCTCATAGGGGTGATGAAGACCTCAGCGACGACAAAAAAGGAGCAGAGAGGTTCTCATAAAGGTGATGAAGACTTCAGTGAGGAGAAAAAAGGAGGAGAGAGGTTTTCATATCAATCAAGGAAAGCGTAAAGGCTCGCTTAGGCCAATATTTCAAAGTATCTGAGACCTTGATTCCTATTCGCCAGATACCCGAGGATATGTATTTTTATTATTTTTAAATGTTTAAGTAATTCTCCATTTAGGGAATAGAGTTTTTAGAACAACTTACATATCACTGATCGGAGGATTACAAAATGACAATTGATTTGGAATATACGGATAAGGTGACAAGACATACATGTGAAAATGAATTCGGAGAATTGCAAAAGGTCATTGTGTGTCCGCCAACTCATATGAGCATCACAGAAGTGATTAATGAAACACAAAAACATTTCTTGGAAGACAATATTGATGAGACGTTGGCAACAAAGCAACATCGTGATTTTGTTCAAGCTATGTTGGCAAATGGAGTGAATGTGTATAGTCTACCTCCGAGTAAGCAATATCCAGAACAGGTTTTCACAAGAGATATAGGCTTTACTCTTGGAGATACCGTTTTTGTGTCGAATATGGGCAGTGATATTAGATCAGGAGAAGAAAAAGTCCTAAAATCGTGGCTAGATGAACAAGACTTAGCATATAAACCCTTCTCAGGTTACAGTGTGGAAGGCGGGGATATCATCATTGACCGTGATATCGTGTACATTGGAATTAGCGGTAGAACTAGCAATAAAGCCTTTGAACATATAAACCAATCTCTTTCTAACTATACCGTTAAACCTATACCGATAGACAAATCATATCTCCATTTGGACTGTGTATTTAACGTCATTTCCCCAACAGAGGCACTGGTTTTTTCTCCAGCACTAAGAGAAGAAGAACTAGACTTTCTATCAAAAAGATATGAATTGATTGAAGTATCTAAAGAAGAACAATTCACCATGGGTACGAATGTATTGTCTATTGGCAATAAGAAGATTTTCAGTCTGCCTTGCAATAAACAAGTGAATGAGCAACTCCGCTACAGGGGCTATGACGTAATAGAAGTAGATATTTCTGAAATCATCAAGTCCGGTGGATCGTTTAGATGTTGCACGTTGCCTTTACTCAGAGGCGGAAAATGAGAGGTGGGTGTGAAAGTTGTCGCGACTTGTTAAGTTCTTAAAAAGATTAGGCCTTGAAATGAAAAAAGACCGAGCAACAGGGTTGGCGGCAGAACAGGCCTACTATTACATGCTATCACTATTTCCTTTGTTAGTGCTGGCCTTATCCATTATCCCTTACTTGAATATTGATCCCCAAAAAGCGATAGAGTTCCTGCAAACCATGATGCCGCCCGAAACCGTTGCCGTATTCGAAGATAACATCAATGAATTCGTCAATAAACCGAACGGCGGGTTGTTGACCTTTGGAATACTCGGAACAATATGGTCAGCTTCAAACGGGATGAACGCCTTTATCAGTGCAATGAATGAAGCATTTAATGTAGAAGAAAGCAGGCCTTTTTATTTGGTAAGATTACTGTCTATTGGGCTAACTATCGGTTTGATTTTTGCATTCCTTATTGCATTTTTCCTACCTGTATTTGGAGGGATCATCATCAAGCAGTTGGAATCGTTTATTTATATTCCAGGAAGTACAGCCATCATATTAAATATCTTAAGGTTCCTCATTGCGTTTTTTGTTATTTTTACGATTATTGCGGTCCTTTATCGCATTGCCCCTGATGTAAGCAAGTCATTTAAGCAGTTGTTACCGGGTGCCCTGGTTGCAACAGTAATCTGGCAGCTTGTATCCTTAGGATTCTCGTTTTACATTAGTAACTTCGGGAATTACTCCGCAACGTACGGTAGTCTTGGTGGGGTAATTATCTTGATGTTATGGTTGTTTTTAACAGGACTTGCCCTTGTCATCGGAGGCGAAATTAATGCCATCTATCATAAAGATCGGATTACTACCGGCTCCAATAAATATCACGATGAAAAATTCACAGCACTATAATTGCAAAAGCACCGTTTTCCCTTTATGGGAGACGGTGCTTTTGCTTGATATCTTCTCTTACATGCCACGTTCATACTCATGAAGTTTTTGCTTGGAACTACTTTTGAATGCATTGGGAAGTTTCTTTATTTCTGCAACTGTAAAGGTAAAGACGGATTTCTTCCAATCCATATCATTTTTTATGGCCTCTTGTTTACTTTTTAATTGAACTACCTGTTCTTGAATGGCATCATTTTCTTCCTGAAGACGTTCACTCACCGAGTTGATATAGGACAGGGTAGGGTTTGTCTTTTTTCGAAAAGAGATAAATGCGATACTGAGCAGAATGATGGATGCAACTAGAATTCCAATACTTATATATACTAACAGCATTTCTTCCTCCTCCTTAGGCCTTCATATAGAATAATTACCCCGCAGATAATGATAAAAACATGGAAGGTTCCTAAAAACATAAAAAAGAAACCCATGCAGGGAGCCTTGGGTTTCTGGAGTTGAAATTATAAATTAGCTTTGTTTGATTTCTTCTTCGAAATAAAAGGTTTTAGGGTTTTCTTTTATGGTGTAGGAGTATCTTTTTAAATTGGGGACGTAGTTGAATTTTAAGATGGTAACTTCCTCGCCAGTGCTTTTCAAAATGACTTTTTCATTGTCTTGGAACTTGTTTTTTTGTTTCATTAATGTTCCTTCTTTCCATTTGGAATTTCTAATCATTCTTTCATTATCTCATAAATTTAGGCGTAATCCCACTTAATCCTCAAATATATTTTCTCCAATCCCGTATATTTATAGAAAATGGTGGTAGAAACTGGCTGGAGAGGTTACACTATAAAGAGAGGTAAGTTCCTTTGGTATCCTGGTGTTAAGATTCGCCGTCTAAAGGTGTGAAGCCGACACACAGAGAGGATGACCTATATGTCATGTCTATTTTACCAAGCAAAGGCTGGAGACGGGTTGAAAAAAAGAGGATTGAAACGATCTGATACTTTCCTTGAAACCGCAGAGGATGCTGTTTCAGAAGCCCTTGGTTTAAAGGAACGAATGGATAAAGCCTACAAAAATAATATAACATGGGACTATGAAGAACAGATGAAAGGCTCTACTAATAAAGTGAAAATCCTTAAAGGATATTTAGATGGAGATAAGAACTCCAACCCTTTTTACCTTGAAATTTCAACATTAGATGGTGCAGATAAGGTTGCCGTTGCTCCCATCAAACCAAAGACTATATCCAAGCAAGATAAAAAAGTACTGAAAAATGTTATAAGTTTTTATAAATAAATCCCAAAGAATAGCCAAGATTTCAACAAAATTTGTTGAAGGAATCTTGGCTTTTTTAATTTGATAATGTTTGTGATATAGTTTGGGAATGTAAAAAATGATGAGTTGAGGAAAGAACAATGAAGACAATCCAATATATCAACGAATGGAAAAAAGCATTACAAGCTGAAATACACCATCTAAAAAAATTTGGCAGCACCAAATATCTTATAAATAACGGACATCTTATATCAAGCGATAAAGGGTTTACTTACTTTTTTGAAACCTATGCTTCCGTAAGAATTCCTGTTGGTTCACTCGTCAAAGTGGAATGGGGAGGAATCAAAACGGAAGGGAAAATTCTTTCATCAGAAGGAAGGAATGTTATCGTTTCCTTTGAACAGTCACTCGGAGATATTATTACAGAAGCGTATCTTTTCCATGACCCTTGGGAGCTTTTGGATCAACTTTTCCAGAGGCTCGATGAATTGAAAGAAAGTAAAAAGAAGAGAAGTCGCATTAAAAGACTGATGCAACCTGAAATGAAGCCAAAGCACCCTACCGATATTATTAAAAGCAGTGTCCATGAACTAATCCTTCGTTCTAAATACAATCCCGTAACCTTTGTATGGGGACCGCCTGGAACAGGGAAAACCCATACTTTGGCAAGGGTTGCTGCAAATAAATATTTTAAAAAGAAGAAGGTTTTGCTGTTATCTCACAGTAACCAGTCAGTGGATGTATTGATGCGAGAAATTTCAACTTTTCTTTCTAAGCAGGAACGCAATAGAGAAGGGGATGTATTGAGGTATGGTTCACATAACAGTGACATATTGGCAAATCTACCTGCCATCACAACCTCACAACTACTCCAAAACCGTGACCCATTACTTGCCAATGACAGAGACCAACTGATGGAAGAACGGAAACATTTAAAAATGGATTTATCCAAATCTTTCAGTAAGAGGGATTCGGAAACATTGCTGAAACTTGAAACAAAAGTAGCAAGAATTTTGGAGAAAATAAGGCAGAAAGAAGTGGATTTTCTAGAAGAAGCATCCATCATTGGCACGACTCTTGCTAAAGCTGCGATGGATCCTGCCATCTATGAAAAGGAATATGACGTGGTCATTGTGGATGAGGCGAGTATGGCGTATGTTCCTCAATCAGCATTTGCTGCATCATTGGCTAAACATATCATCATATGCGGTGATTTCAAGCAACTACCGCCCATTGCCTCAGCAAGAAATGAGTTAGTAGACAAATGGTTAAAAGAAGATGTCTTCCATCGGACAGGAGTAGCGGACAATGTTCATGCATCTCGCCTGCATCCACATTTATTCTTATTAAAAGAACAACGGAGAATGCACCCTGATATCTCTGCTTTTACAAACAAATTTATTTACCATTCTCTTGTTGGAGACCATTCAAGTGTTAAGAAAAATAGACAGAACATTGCCAAACAGAGACCATTCCCTAATCAAGCATCCGTTTTGCTTAATACGAGCTATACCGGAGAGCATGCCTTTATGGAAAAAAGCAGCCGATCCCGAATCAATTTGTGGCATCTGCTACAATCTTTTCAACTAATTCATGAAGCATATGTAGAAGGGGGAAGGTCTATCGGATATATTTCTCCTTACCGCGCTCAGGCTCAATGGATGGATATGTTGCTTCAAGATATTTATGGAGTTGAACTTGAAACAGCCGAGATCGTATCTGCTACGGTCCATCGTTTTCAAGGAAGTGAACAGGATACAATCATTTTTGATTCTGTCGATAGCTTTCCAATGGAGAGACCAGGGATGTTGTTAGTGGGAAAAGAAAGTGAACGGCTATTAAATGTTGCAATCACGAGATCAAAAGGAAAGTTCATTCACGTTTGTGACAGTCAGTTTATTAAGAAGAAGGTTTCCTACAATAAGATTATTAGAAAATTGGTGGAATATCAGGAAGCCTCCCAATTTCATGTACAACCTTTTCAAATAGGTTCTTGGATCAAGCACCAGCATCCCAAGGTTCAATGGATGCATGCTAGAAAATGGGATAGAGTGCTGGAGGACATGAAGCTCTCAAACACAACTATCACCATGGGCTTAAAAGACAGCAATGCTATACCCGAAGAATGGGATAGCAAACTGACCGAGTGGAAGAAAAGGGTATCTATCATATCAGAGGAAGTAACATTTCCTTTTATTATTATCAACAACCGCATCCTTTGGCTTGGAGTGCCTGTAGAGGCAACTACAAACACGAAACCACCTTTTGTAAGTGTTAGGTTGGAGTCTGCAGCAATATGCAGGGAGGTTTTAAATCAGTTTGGAATGTAAAGGGGGGTGACCCTGCTTTACACTCCAAGACATATTAAAAGAGGTTTTGAATGCATTATGGTATGATAATACATACAAGTTTAAGAAATGAGGTGCAACGATGAAAATAGAAATCTGGTCTGACTTTGTTTGTCCTTTCTGCTATATCGGAAAACGAAGATTAGAAAAAGCCATGGAAGATTTCCCACATAAAGATAAGATTGAAATTGAATATAAAAGCTTTGAATTAGACCCAAATGCAAAGCGTGATACTGATTTGACAATATATGAAATACTCGCGAAAAAGTATGGAATGCCTGTAGAAGAGGCGAAAAGAATGAGCGCTGGGGTTGCAAAACAAGCTGCTGAGGTAGGATTGCAATTTAATTTTGATACATCTATTCCTACCAATACTTTCGATGCTCACCGTTTAGCCAAGTACGCTGAAACTAAGGGTAAAGCTAAAGTAATGACCGAACGTTTATTACAATCTTACTTTACAGAATCTAAGCACATTGGCGATAAAGGCTATTTAAAAGAATTAGCGGTAAGCCTAGGATTAGACGCTGTGGAAGTGGAAGAAGTGTTAGCTGGGAATTCCTTTGAAAAAGATGTCCGCTTCGACCAAAGAGAAGCAAGAGAAATTGGTGTACAAGGCGTGCCATTCTTTGTATTAAACAGCAAATATGCCATTTCCGGAGCACAGCCCCCGGAAGTGTTTGCAGAAGCTTTGGCTAAAGTCTGGGAAGAAGAGAACGAAAAGCCAAAACTGCAAAATTTTGAGTCTAAGAATAAAAATGAAACATCCTATTGCTCTGATGACTGTTGTGAGTGATGGGTTTAGGGGACAGGTAATTTGACCCGCTTTTCCCGTCTTTAAGCCTGTATCATATATTATTGTTTGAAGTAGCCAGAACCCTTTAGGATGGGGTTCTGGCTTTTTTTGGGGAGAGGGGGGCAATTTACTAATCAGGTAGAATGAAGACACTATAATGATGGTTTTTGGGTGGAAAGTGTCTTCATAAGGGGGCTGAAGACACTTTAGAGCTAGATTTTTCCTCGATAGTGTCTTCATAATGCCAATGAAGACACTTCAAAGCTGAATTTACGTAAAGTGATGTCTTCATTAATGTTTATAGATGATTATAATATTATTATGTCAACAAACACTTTGGCTGAAAGAGTGTCAGAAGTTTTAGATAAATCCTTTCAGGTACAAAGACATACTCATTGATGAAATATGAACATTCGCTACAAAAGGAATTTTTGAAGTTTTTATCCCATTACATAATTTAACAAAAACAGTACTCCGGACATTTAAGGAGTACTGTTTTTTCTTTTCCCGAGGCTTGTCAACAAATCTATAAAAATCGGAATTTTCTCTTTGTCTACTTTATATAGTAATAGTAGTGGGACGAATATACATTACGATTTATCAGGATAATAGAGAAATAGATAAAGGGCAGGAGGGAAAAGATTTGCTTCACATTGTTGCCTGTATAAAGCAAGTACCAGATACGAAAGTAATTAAAATGAATCCAAAAACGAATACGATGGACCGAGCCAGTGCACCGGCGATATTAAATCCTTATGATGCCCATGCGGTAGAAGAGGCTGTCCGCCTGAAAAATAAATATGGAGGATCTGTATCGGTCGTGACAATGGGTCCACCACCAGCGGTTAAAGCCATTCGAAAATGCATCGAGATCGGGGCCGACGAGGGGTATATGATTTCTGACAGGGCTTTTGCTGGAGCGGACACTTTAGCAACCAGTTATGCTCTGACAAAGGCAATCAATAAAATCAGTGAAATCAGGCCGATTGATTTGATTATCTGCGGAAAAATGACCATTGACGGTGATACAGGACAAGTAGGTCCCGGTATTGCCCGGCGTCTTGATATACCACCATTGACTTCTGTTAATAAAGTCGTCGAAATCCAAAAAGAGGATGGCTACATGGTGGTCCATCGGAAACTTGAAGATGGATTTGAGGTCGTACAGACTACATTGCCTTGTTTGCTTTCGGTAGAAAAAGAGATTAATGAGGTTCCTTATTCTTCTTTTCCGAATATGCTAAAGGCTGCCCGATATCAACCTGTTATTTGGTCTGTCAACGATCTAGAGGATATAGATCGTAAACAGTTAGGGTTAAAGGGCTCCCCAACCATTGTAGCAAAAGTATGGGCCCCGCCTAAACCTGAAGGCGGAAAAATACTAGAAGGCAACTCAGAAGAACAAGTGCAACAGCTGCTTTCCGTGGTGCTTGAAAAGAAAGAGTTGTTTGCAGAAATGAGGGGATCGAAGTGAGTTTTGAGGATTATAGCGGGGTCTGGGTTTTCATTGAAGAGAATGAAGGGAAGATCGCACCAGTTTCCTTGGAACTGCTTGGGGCCGGGCGAACGCTTGCGGACAAACGTGGAGTAGAGCTTGCTGGAATTATTATAGGTGAAAATATCAGTGAACTTTCAGATACAGTTTTTGAATATGGAGCAGATACGGTTTATGTATATGATCAACCAATCTTCCAATTGTATCGCACGGAATCTTTTATGAAAGCACTGCTCCATTGCAGTGAAAAGTACAAGCCGGAGATCATTTTGTACGGGGCCACTTCAACTGGTAAAGATCTTGCAAGTGCAGTTGCGACAGACCTTCCAACAGGCCTAACTGCTGACACAACCGAACTGGATGTGGAAGAAGATACAGGACTTCTTTTGGCAAGTCGTCCTGCATTCGGGGGAAATATCATGGCGACTATCCTGTGTAAAAAATATCGCCCACAAATGGCTACTGTCCGTCCGAAAGTGATGAAAGCGCTGCAACCTGAGAAGGGCCGTACCGGTAAGTTGATTTCAGAGCAAATTGATATAAAAGAAGAAGATATGCGTACAAAAGTATTAAAGATTGTCAGGGAAACCACCAAAAAGGTAAGAATCGATGAAGCAGATATAGTGGTCGCTGGCGGAAAAGGTCTTGGAAGTGCACAAGGATTTGAACTTGTCCAACAACTAGCGAAAACACTTGGGGGAGTGGTTGGTGCAAGCCGTGATGTAGTCGAAGCAGGCTGGATCGACCACCATCATCAGGTCGGACAGACTGGGGTAACGGTTACACCAAAGATTTATTTTGCGATTGGTATCTCAGGGGCCATCCAGCATATTGTGGGAATGAAGAATTCCGGAATGATTATCGCGATTAATAAAGACCCTGAAGCAGCCATTTTTCAATCTTGTCATTATGGGATTGTTGGTGATGCTTTTGAAATCGTCCCATTGCTTGTAAAGGAATTTCATAAAGCTCTACACGGAGAGGAGGTCGAGGTTTAATATGCCAGAAAAGTTTGATTGTATCGTAGTTGGTGCCGGGCCTGCGGGTATATCTTGTGCATATGAACTCGCTAAGGGCGGTGCAAATGTTCTTTTATTGGAAAGAGGAGAATATCCCGGATCTAAAAATGTAATGGGCGGAGTGTTGTACAGAAAGATGATGGAGGATATTATTCCTGATTTTCATAAAGAGGCCCCGCTTGAAAGGCCCATTGTCGAGCAACGCTTTATGATGATGGACAAGGAATCTGCCGTTACATTCGGTTACAAAGGGCTGGAGTGGGCACAGGAACCTTATAATAATTTTACCGTCCTAAGGGCGAAGTTTGATCAATGGTTTGCAGGGAAAGCAGTGGAACAGGGGGCATTACTTGTCAATGAAACGGTCGTCCTGGAGTGTATTGTGGAAAACGGAAAAGTAGTGGGGGTAAGGACAGATCGGCCGGACGGGGAAGTTTATGCAGATGTAGTAGTCCTTGCTGATGGAGTGAATTCCTTGCTAGGTAAATCGCTTGGCTTTCACAAGGAATACCGTCCTGATGAAGTGGCACTTGCCACGATGGAAATCATTAAACTGGACAGTAAGGTGATTGAGGACCGTTTTAACCTGGAAAAGAACCAAGGTTGTACGATTGAACTTTTAGGCGATGCGACAAAAGGCATTCTTGGTACCGGATTTCTCTACACTAATAAAGACACGTTAAGTATTGGGGTCGGAACACTTCTATCCGGATTAATTGAGCATAAAATAAGACCATATGAACTGTTGGAATATGTAAAAACACATCCAATGGTCCGACCATACCTTCCTGGCGGGGAACCTGTCGAATACCTGGCCCACTTAATTCCAGAAGGCGGCTTGAAGTCAATGGGGCGTATCGTGGCAGACGGGGTATTAGTGGTAGGAGACGCGGCACAGCTAGTGAATGCCATTCACCGTGAAGGATCGAACCTTGCTATGACTTCAGGTAGGTTGGCGGCATCCACAATTCTTGAAGCCATGTCAGTAGGGGATTTCTCCGAACGGACACTGGATCAGTATCGCATTAATCTAATGAAAAGCTTTGTTGGTCAGGATATGAAAAAGTACAAGGATTCCACTCATCACTTTAATAAGTTTCCACAGTACTTTGATCAGTACATCCCAATGGTAAACAGAGCAGCCAGCCAGATGTTTACAGTTGATGGTCAGTCCAAATGGCAAAAGCAGAAAAAGATTTGGAAGGACCTTGGCTCACCGAAAGAAAAACTTAAACTAGCCCGAGATGCATACCGGGCATGGAAGGTGATGAAGTAATGAGTGAACAGAAAAAGGGTCAGTCTATCGAAGAAAAACAATATCTGGTTCGCTTTAATGCTGACACCAAATCACATTTAACGGTTATGGATGAAGATATTTGTTTAACAAAATGTCCCGATAAAATCTGTACTATCTTTTGCCCGGCGGAAATTTATAAATGGGAAAACATTAGGATGCATGTCGGTTACGAGGGTTGTCATGAGTGTGGAAGCTGCCGAATTGGTTGTCCCCATCAAAATATTAAATGGGAGTATCCAAAAGGCGGTCATGGAATTGTATTCCGTTTAGCATAAGAGTCTATCGCATTAGCGGTGGGCTTTTTTTGTTCTTTAGCAGATTATAAAATAATGGAAATGACGATAATGAATTCCTCTGTGGTGACAAGGGTTTGGTAATAGAGAGGTCCTCATCGGGGTAAGACATCAGTGAAGAGAAATTAGGAGATGAGAGGTCCTCATCGGGGGTATGAAGACATCACTGACGAGAAAACAGGAGGAGAGAAGTCCTCATCGGGGGTATGAAGACATCAATGAAGAGAAATTAGGAGAAGAGAAGTCCTCATCGGGCGTATGAAGACATCAGTGACTATAAAACAAGAGGAGAGAAGTCCTCATCGGCAATATGAAGCCCTTGGTGACAAGGGGTTTTTATGAAATAGTCAAATGTGAGCGCAAAGGGAAGACGGTCAAGGTCAATTTTTCACAGCTATGCGGAAATTATAAAATTGGGGCGGAGTTTTTCCTCGCGCTAGCGATTTTGTTCGTTTTAGAGTGGGTCTTTAAAGAGGAAACCTAGGGAAATCATATGTATATTCTTTCACAAACGTGTGCAAAAAGAAAAACATGGTGTTTTTCTTTTTTTATACTTTTCTTTCTTAACCCGCGATTGTATAAAGCTGACCGTCACTTGCAATTCGTTCGACTTCAGAGGTGTAGTCAATGGCCTCATCAATGGATAAAAAAAAGGAAGAAACATAGAGGGGATGCTTATAGTCAAAACCTCCACCTATTTCTGCGGGGAACACAACTACTTGCCAATGGTAATAATCTTCTCCCGTCCCCATTGCTCTGCCTTCAAGGGCAATCAACCAATGGCTGTAGTTGTCAGAGCACTCAAAATCCGTCACTTTTTCTAGAAAAATCACAAGATCTTCTTTATTAATCGGAACCAAAGACTTAGGGTAAAATTCTCCGTAATTAGGAGTTTCTCTCATAAACATCTCTCCTTTACATGATAATTGGGTAAGTAGTAGTTGTATTATTATATGAAGGCCAACTTGAAATATTTTGTGTTTTTTGAAAATTTAATTTTATTTTCTTAGAAAAGGCCGAGTCCCTGAGGAACCCGGCCTTTTCTAAACCATTTATCTATGGTGATAAAAATCACTAAATGCTTTCACAAACTCGATTCCTTGAAATAGTAAGAGACTAATCGAAGTGAACGAAAAGAAGCTGATCGCTATGATTCGAACCCATAACACGATGACATTCCTCCTTCAATATTTTTTTGAATAAGAATGAGGCAATTCATCATGAATTAGATATAACTCCCCTGATAAAAAACCGTCACAAGGTGAAAGTTTAATTTTGTACCTGGTTGTTCAAGAATATTGGAGATGTGGATGTTTCTATAATAATGACTGTTAGATACTATTCCAGTAACGCCTTCGTCATCAGGATTCTCAACCAAAGGGGCATTATCCAACTCGAAATAAAAGGATTTCTCATAGATAGCTAGAATACTATTGGGAGTGGAATGATTCAAATTAATAAGGACAGTCGTTAATAAAATACCAAACAGCGTAACTATTCTTAGTAAATACATTCCATCCCTCCCTATTAAACATTATGTTATTAACATCTTAAATGATTCACAAGGTAAAGAACAGTGTATGTTTATGACAAATTTCTTCTATATATAAAGGAGTGATCGTTTTGAATCAAACAGAGATGTTAACAGAAATCCAATATCTGGAGAAAGAAATCCTTGAAAAGAAAAAGCAGCTGGCAGAAATGAAACGCAACGTAGAAAAAGAAAAAGTCGATAATTATGTATTTTCATCTTTTCAAAATGGAAGGGTAAGTCTGGCAGAGTTGTTTGGAGATAAAAATGAATTATTCGTGGTCCACAACATGGGAAAAAGCTGTTCCTATTGCACGATGTGGGCAGATGGATTTAACAGTGTATATCATCACATTCGCAGGAAGGCAGCGTTTGTCGTGTCGACTCCTGATGAGCCTGATGTGCAAGAGAACTTTGCAGCAGAAAGAAGCTGGACTTTCCCGGTTGTCTCCACTAAAGGAACTTCATTCAAACAAGATATGGGGTTTGTTTTAGATGAAGGATTTTACCCTGGGGTGACTGTTTTTTCAAAAGATGATCAGGGGGTTATATACCGCCATGCAAGTTCCTTTTTCGGACCCGGAGATGACTACTGTTCAGTGTGGCCGTTATTTGATTTGCTTCCATCAGGGTACGAAGATTATAAACCAAGTAAAAAGATCAATGATCGTTCTCCTTATCAGTTAACCAATAACATAGCTATTCAAGTGAAAGATTACGAGAAGGCTATTGAATTCTATCATCAAACCCTTGGGATGAAACCAGAAAAAAGTACAGATTCTGAAACTTTATTTACTACAAATGGCATGAATTTTTATATAGAAAATCATAATAATTCTAAAGATCCCTCCGTATTTTTCGAATTCGCTGTTGATAACATTGAAGATGCAAAGAAAGTTTTAATCGCAAATAATTGCATCATTACGAAGGAGTTTAGTGAGAAGAGTCTGATGGTAAGTGACCCTTATGGATTAAAATTTCATCTATTTCAAGTATAATGACAAAGGTTGGAATCGCTTTTCTTTTTGAAAAGCGGTTCTTTTTGATATACTGGGCTAAATATAGTAATAGTTTAGAAGGGAATTAAATGCACCTATGAAACTTGTATCGTGGAATGTGAATGGAATAAGAGCTTGTGTGAAAAAAGGATTCATGGATTATTTTAACGAGATGGATGCGGACATTTTTTGCATCCAAGAAACGAAGCTTCAAGAAGGACAAATTGAATTAGATACACCAGAGTATTATCAATATTGGAACTATGCAATTAAAAAAGGATACTCAGGCACTGCTGTTTTAACCAAAGTTAAACCAATTCAAGTGCGTTATGGGTTGGATGAGGAAAAGATAGAAGAATGTGAACCGGAAGGAAGGATACTTACACTAGAGTACGAGGATTTTTTCCTAGTGAATGTGTACACTCCTAACTCTCAGCGAGACTTGGCCAGGCTGCCGTTCAGACTGGATTGGGAGGACCGCTTTTTAGCTTACATAAAAATGCTAGATCAGAAGAAGTCCGTTATTGTTTGCGGGGACCTGAACGTAGCACACGAGGAAATCGACTTAAAAAACCCTAAATCTAACCGCAATAATTCTGGTTTTACAGAAGAAGAAAGAGGGAAGATGACCAGATTACTAGGTGAAGGTTTTACAGATACATTCCGCCACTTTTATCCTGAATTGACAGACCAATACACATGGTGGTCGTATATGAATAAGGTCCGTGAGAGGAATATCGGTTGGCGAATTGATTATTTCATCGTTTCCGATAATTTAAAGGGTTCATTGAAGGCCGCTGAAATACACGCTGATATTATGGGAAGCGACCATTGCCCTGTTGTACTTTTATTAAATAAATAACACATTTGGAGGTGTTGGGAAATGAAAGTATTGCTGAATGATGAGATGATGGAAAGAAACGAAGCAAAAGTGGATATTGAAGACAGAGGGTATCAATTTGGCGATGGGGTTTATGAGGTTGTCAACATATACGATGGCGTTCCTTTTACCTTAAAAGAGCATATTGCACGGTTGTATCGAAGTGCAAAGGAAATTGGCATTCTACTAAACGAACAACCAGAACAGCTTTGTAACAGACTGCTAGAACTTATTAAAGCTAATAACATGACAAAGGGAGGACTTTACCTCCAAATTTCAAGAGGAGTCACTAACAGGTCACACCATTATGATCAAACATTAACTCCCCAACTTGTTGCATATCCACTCCCCTATAAAAGTGTAGAGGATGCGCAGACAAAAGGAGTGGAAGCAATAACTGCAGAAGACATGCGCTGGCTTCGATGCGATATCAAAAGTCTTAACCTTCTTTACAATATTATGGTCAAGCAAAAAGCAAGTGAGGCGGGGGCTTTTGAGACCATTCTTATTAGAGAAGGGGTTGTTACAGAAGGTTCATCTTCTAATATTTTCATCGTCAAAGACGGAGTTCTCCAGACCCATCCAGCCAATAATTTGATACTGAACGGAATTACAAGAACGAAACTGTTAGAAATTATGGATACGAACGGTTGGGACTATAAACTCGAACCATTCCAAAAAGAAGAACTGCTGGAGGCAGATGAAGTATTCCTTACATCGACAACCAGCGAAGTCATGCCTATCATAAAAATCGATGGTGTCACATTTTCACAAGGAAAGCCAGGACCGTATACATGCAAATTCCAAACAGCCTTCCGTGAAGCAGTAAAATCCGAAACAAAAAAGACTACCGAAAAAGCATAGAGATCAACCTCTATGCTTTTTTATTAGGTCTTCTTGACTTGCGAAGGCGGAATCCCCATCCACTTTTTAAACATCCTGTTAAAATATGACTGATCACAATACCCTAAGTGCTCCGAAATTTCCTTAATCGACATCTTCGTTGTACTAATTAAATTCCAAGCATTATTGATGCGAGTCTGGTGCAGATACTGGATAGGAGTGATTCCTAATACCTCTTTAAACAACACAGTAACATAATTCGGTGTCACCCCAGTTAAAGCTGCCAATTCCTCTATCGTAATGTTTCGGCGATAATGCTGAAGAATAAATTCCTGCATGTCACGGACAGAAGTTTCTTTTACAGGAGAAGTATGCCATTCTGCTTTCTCCTGAGCTATCATGATCAGAAGCTCTAATAAGATATTTTGAGACAATTCTTCGTGAAAAACCCTTTTACTGAGCCACTGCTCATTTAAAAAAGTCAATCGTTGTTCATAATAAGCAGACTTACGTGGTTTAAATGAAACAATCTCATTTTCTACAAAATTTTGATAAATGTTCTCGTCTTTCTCAAACACGACGGTATATTTTCGATGCCCCTCATTGTTATCGTTCTTCCACGACCTAATATACTTTGAAGGAATGAATAAAAGATCTCCTTTCGTCAATTGCATAACATGATCTTCCACCTGATAATGAACTTTTCCTTCTGTAACATAAACAAGTGTGTCTTGACCTTTTGCTTTCTCTACGTCCCAATGTGGGGAAATATCGTAAAAAACCCCGTGAATAATGGGCATGATATTCTCTCCATTCTAATAAAAATCGATGAATTATCCAACTAGTATAGTTTTGTCTATTTTCACAGAACAATATATTTTGTATGATAATTATATCATTTTCAGCAATGAATTTGATTAAATAAAAAATACAAAAGCATGAAATATACAAGTTTCTTCCATTAACTGGACGAAAGGGGCAAAAGAGATGCCAACCAATGAGTATAAAAATCTACCAACTAAAGTACAACAGTTTTTTGATCGCCAATTTCATGATTCCTACGCATTATATGAAGCTTCAAGGAATCAACAAACAGGTTTATATGCAGATGGATATATGACACTTGGAGAAAATCCAGATTTCCGCTCCTCCATAGCAGCCACTGGTGTCGGTCTAATCAGCCTTGCAATTGCTGATTTAGAAGGATGGGATGATAATGCCGCTACTAAAGCATTAATTACCTTGAAAGGGGTATCCGGGGAAATAGAGGGATGCCGGGTTGCCAGGGATGATAAATCTGGTTTCTTTGCACACTTTGTAGATATGGAAACAGGAGAAAACCTGGATTCAGAGTTTTCTACAATAGATACAACCCTTCTCTTAACGGGTGCACTATTTGCAGGAAATCATTTTGCTGAAAAAGAGCCAATGATCCTCGAAATGGCAAAAAAACTTCTTTACTCTATCGATTGGAGTATCGTAGTTGCAGATAAAGATAAAGGTGTCATTAACATGATATCTAAAGACGGAGATGGGATTGCCCCGCTACCGGCCTATAATGAATATGTAATGGTATCTTACCTTGCTCTATTAGGGAACCCTCATGATGAAAACATCCAGGCCCTTTGGTTGAACAATTTTGCAGAAGATAAAATTAAGGAACTCCCACAAGAAGACTTCCGTGGGCTAGCGGTTCTAAACGATCATCCTGGAGCGTTTTTATCATCCTTCGTTCATCAGTTTCCATATTATTTAGTTCCGGAATATGCAGAAAGTACAACGTATCTGGAGTACTATAAAAATGCTTGTCTTGCTGACAGAATGAAATGGAAAGAGCTCGAGGAGGTACCATCTTATATTTGGGGATATGGTGCAGGTCCGAATGATGGGCTATTCGATGGCTATCATGCTGACAGAATTAACGATGCTCCACATAATATTGCTTCGTCCTATATTATAGGAGGTTATCTTCCGGTATATCCTGCTGGTATTTATGACCTGTATGCACAATATTCCCTGCACATTCCATATGATGTGTACTCTAACCCGGAGGATAAAGAGGACGAAGAAAAATTCAAAGCGGCTTACAAATACGGATTACACCGCATATCCTGGTGGCACCTTGAGCAACCAAACCGTTGGTACCCAACAAAAGTAACCCTAATCGACTGGAGCAGCATGCTCTATGGTCTAGCTGCATACAAACACGGCATGACAATATTCAGCACAAACCTACCAAGAGTAAATGAGGTTTTAAATAAGTAATAGTATGGTAACTAATTACCATGTTGATTGTAGTGAAAGGTGCGCAGACGCCCGCGGGAGGAAGGGACAAGGGAGACCCCGCAACGAAGGACGCCACTGAAAAAGTCTATTAATTAAGATGTTGTATAGACACCGCTGTTGATTTCCGAAAAAGGCTTCCCTTTCCTAGGGGCGCTGCTGGAGCCTCCTCGGCTACGCCTGTGGGGTCTCCACCTAGCGCTATCTCCCTCAGGAGTCTTCGGCTTTTTCTCCAATCACCAGCTAGAATTCATTTAAGTACATGAGATTTCAGTTTTTCAGCGGCTTCCAACGAAGTGAGGATGCTCCCGGACCGCCCGAAGGCAAGCGCAGCACCTGGAACGGAGATCAACAGTATATGCAACCTTTAGGCAGGAACCACTATGGTTCCTGCCTTTTTACCTTAGAAAACTAGACAAATCCTAGTGAACATGATATTTTTTGGGAACATAGGAAAAATCTTAGGGGGTATACATAATGAGTAATCTTCAAAAAACCATGGAAAAATACGCAGAACTTTCTGTTAAAGTCGGAGTGAATGTACAAAAAGGCCAAACGCTAATTGTAAACGCTGACATCGCAACAGCACCTTTCGTTAGGCTTGTGACGAAAAAAGCATATGAAGCAGGAGCAAAACTCGTTCAAATTGAGTGGACGGATGAGCAAGTAACAAGAATCCGTTACGATAAAGCACCAAACGAGTCGTTTGAATATTTCCCTACGTGGAGAGCAGAAATGCTGGAGAAGGCTTATGAAGAAGGAGCAGCAATGCTTGCTATCACATCTGTAAACCCTGATTTGTTAAAAGGTGTAGATGCTTCTAAGATTGCAAACTTACAAAAAGCAGCAGGTGAAGCAACAAAAGGCTATCGCAAAATGGTCATGGCAGATAAAATCAGTTGGTCAATTGTTGCTGTTCCATCTAAAGGATGGTCTGCAAAAGTTTTCCCTGATTTAACTGAACAAGAGCAAGAAGAAAAATTATGGGAAGCTATTTTTCATGCAACTAGAGCAAATCTTGAGGATCCAGTCCAAGCATGGATGGACCACAAGGAAAAACTTAGTGAGAAGGTGGAATTCCTTAACGAGAAGAAGTTTAAATCTCTTCATTATAAAGCTGAAGGTACAGACCTAACGATTGAGTTAGCTGAAAAACATGTTTGGATTGGACCAGAAAGCATTAACGAGAATGGGGTTGCCTTTATTGCCAACATGCCAACAGAGGAAGTCTTCACCACACCACTTAAAACAGGAGTTAATGGAACGGTGAGAAGCTCCAAGCCATTGAACTACGGCGGAAATATGATTGACAATTTTTCCATTACGTTTGAAAACGGAAAAATTGTTTCATTTGAAGCAGAAGAAGGATATGAAACGCTACAAAAATTGATCGAAACGGATGAGGGATCACACTATTTAGGAGAAGTTGCACTTGTACCGCATGACTCACCTATTTCAAATACCAATCTAATTTTCTATAATACGTTATTTGATGAAAATGCATCGCATCATCTGGCGATTGGTAACGCGTATTCCTTTGCGCTTGAAGGCGGAAAACAGATGTCAGAAGAAGAACTAGAAGCAGCGGGAGCCAATTCAAGTATTACCCATGTTGATTTCATGATCGGATCAAGTGACATGGATATTGACGGAATCACCAAGGACGGAGAAAGAGTACCGTTGTTCCGCCAAGGTAATTGGGCATAAGCCATTATAGAACATTCCTTGCCTAAAAAACTTTCCATAGCCTATACGTAGGACGGGTATCATGCATAAATTGTATTGTAGTCTACGTGAAGGAGGGAATTGTATGTCAGGTGGAAATTATGGTGGAGGATTTGCGCTGATTGTAGTGCTTTTCATTATTTTGATTATCGCAGGTGCAGGAGCGTTAAGATACTAATTTAACAAGAGATAAATCAAATGGTTGGAGTGTTTTTCCAACCATTTTTTCATATTCATATAAGGACAAGCGTTGGGGAGGTAAAAGAATGGCACAGTTACATGACAAATTATTTCTGCCAAATGGGGTGGAAATTAAAAACAGGTTTTTTAAAGCAGCGATGAGTGAAGGGATGGCAGACGAACACAATAGACCAACTAAGAAACTGGTACGCGTTTATGAAACATGGGCAGAAAGTGAAGCAGGTATTGTTGTGACAGGTAATGTTATGGTCGACAAACGTGCACTTGGGGAACCTCGAAACGTTGTTGTGGAAAATGAAAAAGATTTAGACTTATTAAAGAGTTGGGCGAATGCAGGAACGAAGAATGGAACTCACCTTTGGATGCAAATCAATCATCCAGGCAAACAGGTATTTAAAGGAATCGTAAAAGAAGCGGTGGCCCCGTCCAAAGTGGAGTTTGATCCAAAGCTCCAACGTTACTTCCCTGTAGCTAGGGAGCTCCAAGAAGAAGAGATTAAAGACATTATACACCGATTTGCCAACACAGCAAAAATTGCCAAGAAAGCTGGGTTTACAGGTGTCCAACTCCATGGTGCCCATGGTTATCTCATCAGTCAATTTTTATCACCACGACATAATAAAAGGACAGACAAGTGGGGAGGGTCACTCGAAAACCGCATGAGATTTCTGCTCGAAATCTATAAAAAGGTTCGAGAAGAAGTTGGTGACGCTTTCCCGATTGGAGTGAAACTAAATTCTGCAGACTTTATGAAGGCTGGATTTACAGAGGATGAAGCTTTACAGGTTATCCAAACATTGGACCAACTGGGAATAGATTTAATTGAAATTTCAGGGGGTTCCTATGAGAGTCCGCAAATGACTGGAATTAATGTAAAAGAGAGTACCAAAAGGAGGGAAGCGTACTTTCTTGAATTTGCAACTGAAGCTAAAAAGGTTTCAAAAGCACCCCTTGTTGTCACCGGTGGATTCAGGACATTAAGCGGAATGAAGGAAGCAATTCTTGATGGGGCAACATCGATGGTGGGATTAGCTCGACCGATGGCCGTCTTTCCTTACCTCCCTAAAGAACTTCTGCAAGGAAAAAGGGAATCGATTGAATTAGCGCCACGAAAGACAGGAATAAAACTAGTTGATCAAACTGCCATGTTAGAAATGACATGGTATAGCAATCAGTTAGAGCGAATAGGAAAAGGAAAACAAACAAATCCGAAACTGTCTCCTAAAGTGGCACTAATTCAAACACTATGGAAAAATGGACTAGATGTCTTTCAAATGAGAAGAGTTTAACGCTGTGGAAGCTTCCAATAAGATGGGAGCTTCCTTATTTATCTTGAGGCAAAATATTATTATTTGAAGAAACTTCGTGTTACTATATTTCCATTCACTAAATAAATTGTCCAAAGGGGATTAATAAATGAAGCAAATCATAACAGATTTCCTTGATTCTTATAAAAATGACTTTTTTGAGATTAGTACATATATAGGTGAAAATCCTGAACTAGGGCATGAGGAATTTAAATCTGCAAAAGTACTTTCTGACAAACTATCAGAACACGGATTTGATGTTCAAGTGGGGATTTGTGATCTGCCAACTGCTTTTGAGGCTGTTTTTGACAGTGGACAACCAGGTCCAACCCTCGGGTTCATGTGTGAATATGACGCGCTACCTGAAATCGGACACGCTTGCGGCCATAATTTAATAGGTACGATGGGGATCGCTGCCGGGATTGCCACTAGCAAAGTATTACAAAAAACTGGCGGCAAAGTGATTGTCTTTGGTACTCCTGCCGAAGAGACTAAAGGCGGCAAGGTGACAATGGCGGAGCAAGGTGTCTTTGATAAATTGGATGTAGCGATGATGGTCCATCCATTGCATTCCTATGTGAAGAGCGGTTCTTCGCTAGCGATGGATGCAATTCAATTTGAATTCTTCGGCAAACCTGCCCATGCAGCGGCAAACCCTGAAAAAGGTATTAATGCATTGGATGCTGTTATTCAGACATTTAATGGCATCAATGCATTAAGACAACATGTTACTAGCGATACACGCATTCATGGAATCATTCCTGAAGGCGGAAAAGCTGCCAACGTGGTACCTGATTATGCTGTGGCTCAATTTTACGTGCGCGCCAAATCACGGAGTTACGTGAATGAATTGGTAGAAAAAGTGAAATCTATAGCAGAAGGCGCAGCATTGATGACCGGGGCAACAATGAAAATGTCCAACTATGAATTATCCTACGATAACATGGTTACCAATGAAACACTGTCCGATATCTTTACAGAACAACTGGTATCACTTGGAGTGGATTCTAATGAAATTGTTGAAAATAGAGACGGATCTGGTTCACTAGATATGGGCAATGTAAGTCTAGTAGTTCCCTCTATTCATCCATACATTAAAATCTGCAATGAGTTATATAGTTGCCATACCACCGAATTTCGTGATGCGGCATTAAGTGAGCAAGGGAAAGAAGCCCTGATTCTTGGAGCAAAAGCCCTGGCATCAACTGCTCATGAACTTTTAACGAAACAAGATCTTCTCTTAAAAATAAAAGAAGAGTTCGATAAAGCACCAAAGTAAGAAAGGAGAATAAATGATGACCGTTTTAAACAACCAGACACCATTATCAGTTTTGGATCTGGCGCCAATAGTAGAAGGAAGTAATGCTCAAACATCTTTTAAAAATAGTGTGGAACTTGCACAGCATGTCGAAAGTTTAGGATATACCCGTTATTGGCTTGCCGAGCACCATAATATGAGGGGAATTGCGAGCTCTGCAACTTCTGTAGTAATCGGACATATAGCAGGGGCAACAAAATCAATAAGGGTTGGTTCCGGTGGCATTATGCTGCCCAATCATGCCCCGCTTGTGATTGCAGAACAGTTCGGGACATTAGAGTCTTTATATCCCGGGAGAATTGACCTCGGCCTCGGCCGGGCACCAGGAAGTGACCAACTGACTGCTGCCGCACTTAGACGCGAACGCGGAACAGGGGGAGAGGATTTCCCTAATCAGTTAGCGGAATTACGTTCTTATTTTCACCCAGATGGGACCACTAGAGTAAAAGCAGTACCTGGGGAAGGACTAGATGTTCCAATTTGGTTGCTTGGTTCAAGCGGCTTCAGTGCTAAGCTTTCTGCTGAACAAGGTCTCCCGTTTGCTTTTGCCAGTCATTTTTCACCAGACTATACGCTGCCGGCCCTTCAAATCTATCGCAGTTCGTTTAAACCATCGGAGCATCTGAAGAAACCATATGCCATTATTGGCGTAAACGTAATTGCTGCAGATAGTGATGAGGAAGCTGAATATTTAGCGACGTCTATTCAGCAACAGTTCCTTAACTTAATCCGAGGCAACCCAGGCCAGTTGAAGCCACCAGTGGAAGATATGGACTCTCTATGGAGTGAGTATGAGAAACATGTGGTTGCACAACAATTAAAATACACCGTAACCGGCAATGCAGAAACAGTAAGGAAAAAGCTTGAAGCTATAGTGGAAGAAACACAAGCAGATGAACTAATTGTGAATACTCATGTCTATGACCAGCAGGCAAGGTTGAAATCTTATCAGATTTTGGCAGATGCTTGGTTTGGGCAATAATTTTGCAATAAACAGTAAAAACCCAGACCTAAATGGTTCTGGGTTTTTACGTTTTTATCAACTTTACTTTTTCTTTTTTCTTTTTCCAATGATTACAACAGTTATTAACACAATCATTAATAAAAACATACCTTCAACCATAAAATTCGCCTCCTAAAATTTTTAAATATTTCATCTGAACGACTAAAGTGGTCGGTCTACATATTAAGATTTTATTCTCTAAATACATACGAATAGAAAGAAGAATAGTTTCAAAATACAGATAATTAATACGAAAAAGAGAAGGCCTAATCCATATTCTAATTTTCTCTCCTTAAGCGGAACCACTTAACTTTTTGGGTGGAGTTTTTTTGTTTTTGGGAACAAGTGGGTTGCAAAATTCGTCTAATATTTATAATGAAGACAATTACAAGCTGTCTTTAAATATGAGATTGTCTTGATAAGGTGGATGAAGACAATTTGAAGCAGTTTTCTGAGTTGGGATTGTCATCATAAGTGGAATGAAGGCAATTACGAGCAGTTTTCTAAGATGGAAATGTCTTCATAGCAAGAAGTCTACATAAAGAGTTAACGGGGAGACCCAACTTTTAGAGAATTATTAAAAGTAATAGAAGAGATTAAGGGGCTGGATATACCAAGAAACGTTTGAATCTTTTTCCTTTAACCAATATGGAAATTCATGTATCCTTAAAATTAAGAGACAAGAAAGGATGGGGGCTTCAATGAAAAAGGTATCACTATTGTTTATCATGTTGTTTATACTAGCTGGGTGTCAAAAAGAACCCGTCAATCCTTATGATGTATTAAACGTCTACATAAACACTTGGGAGGAACAAGATTTCTCGAGAATGTACGAGGAATATCTCCAATCCGATTCAAAAGAAAACGTTCCACAGCAACTTTTTGAAGAAAAGCATAAAGAGGTTTATGACCTTTTTGAAATGGAAAATCTAAAAGTAGAAGTGTTGAATCAAGAAGTTGAGTGGGAAGAACAAGAAACCGTCACCATTCCAGGTAAAATCACCTATGACACATTTGCTAGAAAAATAGATTACGAAGTCAATTTTGTCATGGATAAAGTGTTAGATGAAGAAGAAAACGAACATTGGTATATTCAGTGGGAGCCAAGTTTTATTTTTCCGGAATATGATTTGACAGATGAGTTTGTGATAGATTACACCGAAGCGACTAGGGGTGAAATTTTAGACAGTAAGGGGAACAAGCTTGCTGCTAATGAAGAAGTGATGAATCTGCAAATTGTTCCAGGTGAGTTTAATGCGGGAAGAGATTTAGCAAAACTTGCTGAGATGATTGATATGTCAGAAGAAGAAATTACAGGTCTTTATACGTTAAACTGGGCACAGCCACATTATGCCATGCCAATCAAAGACTTTCGAGAAAACGAAAGGGACCTGGTTTTAAAATTGATAGAAATAGAAGGAGTTACAAATGGAAGATCAATGGAACGTGTTTATCCATTCGCAGAAGCAACAGCTCATTTAGTAGGATATATAGATGAGGTTTCCGCGCAGGATTTAGAAGACTTTGAAGGGTATGAACAGGGTGATAAATTAGGTGTCACTGGAATTGAAGGGTTGTATGAAAAAGAATTAAAAGGAAAGAAAGGCTTAGAAGTAACCCAAGTAAAAGAAAATGGCACAGAAAAAACAATAGCAAGAACAGAGCCAGAGCGTGGTCAAGACATTACTTTAACAATTGATGCTAACATGCAACAGAAGTTGTATGATGTCATGAAAGATGATGCAGGGCATGCAGCTTCCATTGACCCAAGTACCGGAAAGGTGTTAAGTCTTGTGAGCACACCTGCATATGACCCTAACACTGTTACTATGGGAACCTCAATGAGTAAGAAAAAGAGGATTAATGAATTAAAAGAAGTCGGGATTAATGCGAGCGAGAATCGCTTCCGTGGTACCTATTCCCCCGGCTCCACTATGAAACTCCTAACTGCCATTATTGGTCTTGAAAGCGGCAAACTTGACCCGAACCACCAATATGACATTCCAGAAAAACAATGGGATATCGGGGGAAGTAAAGTAACAAGGGTCTATGAAGACGATACGAAAGTAGATTTAGTTAGTGGATTGAACAACTCAGATAATATTTATTTTGCTAAAGCTGCGATTGACATTGGAATAGAGGATTTTGAAGAAGGATTGGCGAAATTAGGTATTGGGGAAGAACTTCCTTTTGCTTATCCACCAGTAAGCGATTCTCAAATTTCAAACTCAGGCTCTTTCGACAATGAGGTCCTATTGGCACACACCGCTTATGGACAAGGCGAAATCTTATTAAACATCGTACACCTTGCAAGCATTTATGGTGGGGTAGTAAATGACGGATCGATGATGAAGCCATTGTTGCTAGAAGTAGAAACTTCTGAAGTATGGAAAGATATTGTATCGCCTGAGAATGCAAAACTTCTTCAGGACAATCTTAGAAAGACTGTTACAGAAGGGAAATCCAGTGTAGCAAACCTTCCAGGCCGTGAGATTGCAGGGAAGACCGGTACAGCAGAGATAAAGAAAGAGGAACGATTGGAAAATGGGTTATGGGTTTCCTACGATCAGAAGGACCCTTCATTATTGACAGCAATGTTGATTGAGGATGTGATTGATAGAGGGGGAAGCAGATACACAATAGAATTGACGAACAAATTTTACGAGGCTCTTTCAAACTAATTAGGGCAGGTGTTATAGATGGAAAGTTTTATTAGTGTATCTAAGAGAAAAAAACAAGACATCGTCACCAAGATTATCAATGAATGGGATCCTATGGACCTTCTTGCAATGGGAGCGGGGGAAGACAGGTACCGTTTAGAAATTGATAAAATTGTAGATGCGCTAGATCAAGTTGACTCGGTAGACAAATTAGCACGGTCTATTAAACAATATATGGACGCTTCTTTTTCCACCGATTTACCTTCTATAACTTGCTTACAAGTAGCGGTTTTAATCTGGGAAGAAATTCAGGAATAAATAAAAAGGGAATTGCCATTGTAAAGCAATTCCCTTTTTGTTATTATCCCTTAGCTGCTTGTAATTGCAATGCTATCTTAATTTGATCTCCCACTAGTACGCCGCCCGCTTCTAATGGAGCATTCCATGTCAAACCGTAGTCACTGCGCTTAAGTTTTCCCTCTACTGCAAAACCTGCTTTCTCATTTCCCCAAGGATCTTGACCAGTTCCTTCGAATACAACGGAGAATGTTTCAGATTTTGTTGTACCACGAAGAGTAAGATCTCCTGTTACGTTATATTCATTATCGTCTGTTTTTTCAATGGCAGTAGCTCTGAACGTCATTTTTGGGTGATTATCCACATCAAAGAAATCTGCAGAACGAAGGTGAGCATCGCGATCACTGCTACGTGTATCTATACTTGCTACATCCACTGTAAATTCAATATCAGCTGTTGTTAAATCCGTTGGATCCGCTACAATTGTTGCATCATATTCATGAAAACCGCCTTTAACTGTAGCGAACATCATGTGCTTCACCGAAAAGTCCACTGTACTGTGGGATTTGTCAACATTCCATACTGTTTTACCCATAATAATATTCCTCCTAAATTCCCTTTTAATAAAATATCTTTAATTCAAGATTTATAACTTCAAGATAAATTATATGCTGGAGGTGTTAAATTGTCAACAACTATTTTTTCCTATAATTTACTCTGTTTTAAAAATATGAGATACAACTCGTGACATGGGGATACTCTTATGATATGTTGCAGGAAACACCAATTTCATATAAGAGGTGAAGCTGTGAAAAAGGATGAAAAGGAAGAATTAGAGGAGTTTGAGGAGCCTTCTTTGGAAGATTTCCAAATAAACGAGGAAGAATTAGCAGCCAAAGCTAGGAAAAAACAAAAACGTCAAAAGACAATAAAGTACATAACATTTTTTATCATATTAGCCCTATTAGTAAACATATGGGCCATTTTTCCTCGTGTCGTGAATATCCCATCCATACAATTTTTGTTAAAATCCAATGAATTATCAAAAGATAGTGATATACAGGCATGGAAGGAAGCCGTTGTAACCATTAACGGAAACGGGCGAAAAGGAACAGGATTTGTCATTGATCCTGCTGGATTAATTATTACAAACTTTCATGTTATTGATAAAATGAAAGATATACAGGTTTCCTTTTCAAATGGAGAAATATACTCAGCAGAAATTCTAAAGGAAAATCCAGAAAACGATATCGCATTGTTAAAGGTTATGGGACAGAAAGAGAAATTCTCTTCCCTACCGTTAAGTGATCAAAAGGTTGAACCAAACCGACCTATCTATATTATCGGAAACCCACTAGCACATACTTTTATTGTAAATGAAGGCACTTCCGGAGAAATGATCCGTTCTTCATTACATTCAGACGTTTTACTCATTGATGTTCCTGTACATTCTGGTAACAGCGGGAGCCCTGTCATTACAGAAGGTGGAATGGTGGTAGGAGTGGTATATGCAACAACAGAGGAAAACAAGGGATTGGCAATACCATCGAAACAAATACTAGAGCTTTTAGACATTGATTAAAACAAACATCTAAAGTCTCTAAACATACATTAAAGGAGACTTCATCATGGACAAATTAAGCATCATTCATTCAACATCTTTGGATCGAACAAAATACAAGATAGAAGAAGATATTCAACAATTTTTTGAAACAAGAGAAGACCTGCCGACATTTGCTGAATATATAGAAGAACGTAGGCATTACGTGGAACAGATATGGTACAACGTTTGGCTTAATAAAGTAACTAACGACGTTGCCAGAAAAGAGAAAAAACAAATTTTGAGCGAACACGGGTTTGAAGTAGAAGGAGTAGACAAGAAGATTATCAACCAACTTTTCAAAAATGAAATGAGGGAATATGAACCTTTTGATGCAGTAGAGTGGTTGCAGAATTCTTCTTATACGAGCCCAACTGTTTGGGAAGAAAAATACATTCAGGCTCGTAAAGATTTTCAAAAAAGGATGGAAGAAAAACGTATACAACTTCGCATGGATGCTGTTACAAACACAGTTGATCAGGCTGCTCATAAGATAGTTGAAGCAAATCAAGCGAATTACTTCTTGTATGTCAGACACTTTGTTGCCAAGAAAGTAAGAGAGGACCTACAGAACAATCCGAAGTTTGAAGAAACAGATTCCTACAGAAGAGAAGACGTGTTAAAAGAGTCAGGCCCAATGGATGCATCTGACTATCACACGTTGAAGGACTTTTTTGGTGAGTTGACAGGTGCTGTTCACCAAAGCTTTGATTATTATGAGGAATACTTGGAGTATGAAACATACTATTTCTTCTATGAAAAAAGAATTACGGATTATCTTTTCGGTTTTTTACCCGGGCTAATCATGAATGAGCTTTCAGATGAGGTTTTGACAGAATACGAAACCGTGACTTCTGAAGAATTTACTGTTTCTAAGCTTAGAAAGTTACTTGCAAACTCTTTTTACTTATTGGTCAATGATTATATGGAGCAACTGCAAGAGGAATTTGTTACGGATCTGCTCGAACTTGCGGAAAAACCATTTGATTTAGAAATACATGAGCAGTATTTGCAAAGAGATATCAAAGATAGGGAAAGAAAAGAAGAAGAGATTTTAGCAGAGATCCGCCGGAAACAAGAAGAAGAGGAGCGGATGTTAGAAGATATTTTCGGTAGGGAGTATATTCCTTCCAACGGTAGAAGCACACGGTATGTAATACATATTGGGGAAACAAACACAGGGAAGACTTTTCAGGCTTTGCAGAGAATGAAAGAAGCAAAAAGCGGATTATATCTAGCTCCATTACGGCTATTGGCATTGGAGGTATATGATACCTTAAATTCTGATGGAGTACCATGCTCACTTAAAACTGGAGAAGAAGAGAAACTTTCTCCAGGTGCCACCCATTTCTCTAGTACGGTCGAAATGTTTTATGAAAAAGATCATTATGAAGTGATTGTGATTGATGAAGCACAAATGATTGCGGATAAGGACCGCGGTTTTTCTTGGTATAAAGCCATCACAAAGGCGAACGCAGATGAGGTGCACATTGTCGGTAGCTTCAGTATGAAAGAAATGGTACTGCAGCTTTTAGGAAATGCGGACATTGAAATTAACGAATATACAAGGGATACACCTCTGCAAGTTGAAGATCGGCCATTTACTCTTAGGGATACAAAAAGAGGGGATGCCCTTGTTTGTTTTTCTCGAAAGCGGGTTTTAGAAACGGCATCAATTCTTCAGAACAACGGTCATCAAGTCAGCATGATATATGGAAGTATGCCTCCTGAAACAAGAAAAAAGCAGATGCAACGTTTTATAGATGGAGAAACAACAGTAATTGTTGCAACAGATGCTATCGGGATGGGATTAAATTTACCGATTAGAAGAGTTGTCTTCTTACAAAATGAAAAGTTTGATGGAACGAGACGAAGACGACTCACCTCACAAGAAGTAAAGCAGATTGCAGGTCGGGCTGGCCGAAAAGGAATGTATGATGTTGGCAAGGTTGCTTTTACAGGAGACATAAAAGCAATGGAAAAACTACTAGGTGGGAAAGATCGTCAGGTACATACTTTTGCGATTGCCCCAACAAGTTCCATATTAGAGCGTTTTCAAAAGTATTCCAACAAACTAGGCCATTTCTTTGAACTATGGGAAAAGTTTGAAAGTCCTGCGGGTACAGAAAAAGCCTCCCTTAGCGAGGAACAAATTTTGTACGAGACGATAGAGGACACCATCATTGAAGCTAGACTGACGGTTAATGATTTATACGGCTTTTTACATCTACCGTTTTCCACTAAAGAACAGACCCTCATTAACCAATGGAAAAAAACAATGGAATCGATTGTAACTAGGGAAGATCTGCCGGAACCGTTCATGAATAAGGATAGCCTGGAAAATGTAGAGTTATCCTATAAATCCATCGGCCTTCACTTGCTGTTTTTATATAGATTGGATAGAAGGACGGAAGCAACATATTGGGAAAGAATAAGAGAATCATTTAGTGATGAAGTGCATGAACGATTGCAAACAGACGTCAAACTGCGGACAAAGCAGTGCACCAAATGCGGTAAGAAATTGGACCCTGATTTCAAGTATGCTGTATGTGACGCATGTCACTTTTCCAAGCTGCGGAAAAAGCACAAGAACTTTTCTATTAAACGCCCTTTTTAGGGGAATCATTTAAGAGGTGCTGTCGACAGCACCTCTTTTCTTTGATTGTTTTATAAAAACAATAAAACAGTATTAGAAGGATAATAATCGGGAGAGGAGTGTTCAACATGTCTACTTGGTAATTCGTGGGGAAAACGTTCAAACACAAACTAACGCCATCTCCTATCAATTAGATATGTTCGAACAGTTCCATGTTCAAGGTTTGAAAGTGGGGGACAAAGTTTTTTATAGTGACTCCACACACATTTGTTGTATAAGTAAAATAATGTCGCTCACGATAATTGATAAAATAACCATCACCATGCAGTAATGAACAACATCAAACACTTGCTACTAAGCACTTACGCAATACCTGGGGTCTGAAGAATTTAGATATCTTCAAAATGGAAGACAACAAAATTTTGTTACTAGATGATGAAAAAGAGCAATTATTGGATAGAAGGAATGGCCAAATATGAACATCTGGATAATCAATTGTTTCAATACAAATCGGTTAGAATCTTGCAACCATGAATTGGGACCAATTCATAGCAATTGGTGAACAGTTGCCTGCTTTTCAAATGCCGCTGCATATTTACTTGAATTCATTTCTGAATGAAAAAACCTTGGTGGATGACCGCTAAGGTTTTTTAGTAAGTTTAGGAGATAAGTGTGTGTGTGGCTGGTGTCGAAAAATGTAATAAGGTAGAAGGTGGTCGTTTAGTTGTAGAAACTCTCTCAATAATGGTAGAAGAGAGAGTCTAAAGTGTAGAAGTTGGTTTGGGAAATGTACAAGCAGATCTGGGAAATGTAGAACCTAGGTTCTCGATAATAGTAATCAACTAAAAATGTACCGCAACTCCTAATTTATATGTGCTACTTTTCACCCATTATATGACCTGATAATAAAACTAGCATGTATTTAGTACGAATTTTCAGAAATCTATATTGACAACGCTTTCACTCATTAGTAATCTTTTCTTGTATACATAGAAAGAGGGAGGAATTAGGGTGAATTCTGTATGGTTGGCAATTGTCGGATTTATTGTTTTTGCTCTGGGCTATCGTTATTATTCCAAATTCATCGCAGAAAAAATATACCGCCTAGATCCTGATTATGTAACACCTGCCCATAAGTACAATGACGGTGTGGATTTTGTACCAACGAAAAAGGTGGTCCTATGGGGTCATCATTTCTCTTCTGTTGCGGGTGCGTCGCCTATTTTAGGTCCTGCAATTGCACTTTATTGGGGCTGGGGGCCGGCTTTTCTTTGGGTAATACTTGGTACAGTATTTGCTGCAGGAGTCCATGACTTTGGAACCCTAGTGCTTTCAGTAAGAAATAAAGGACAATCTATAGGCACTCTAACGGACCGTTTGATTGGTAAACGTGCAAAAATGCTCTTCTTATTTATTATTTTGATTTTAGTCCTCATGGTTAATGCCGTATTTGCATGGGTTATCTCCAACCTGTTCATTAAGTTTCCGGCAGCAGTTATCCCAATTTTTATTGAGATCCCTATAGCGATTTGGATTGGATATGCAGTTTACAAAAGAAAGGCAAAAATGCTGGTTCCCTCTTTGATTGCACTTGCGGTCATGTATGGTTCAGCAGTTATAACAAGCAAGGTCGAGTTCCTCCAAATCGATTTAGTCCGTTATTTCGGCGGTGCAAATAATACGGTGATATTTGGTTTGGATGGTGTGTCCATGTCCTTCTTTGTCTGGATTGTAATCCTTCTTATCTATTGTTATTTTGCTTCCACATTACCTGTATGGAAGCTTTTGCAACCACGTGACTATATCAACTCTCATCAATTAGTTGTCGGTCTTTTAATGCTTTATGCAGGTTTACTTGTATTGAGACCTGAACTTACTGCACCGATGACAAATGAAGTAAGTGATGTTTCTTGGTTCCCTTTGCTATTTATCACCATTGCCTGCGGTGCCATTTCTGGATTCCATGGCCTGGTTGCGTCTGGTACAACTTCAAAACAATTAGATAAGGAAACAGATGCTCGTTTTGTAGGTTACTTGGGCTCAATAGGAGAGGGGGTACTTGCATTAATCTCCATTATCGCGGTAGCCACTTTGTTTGCCAATGCTGGTGACTTCAGGGCAGCTTACTCTGACTTTGGTGCAGCAAGCCTTGGTGGGATGTCCAACTTCATTAACGGTGCAGCCCAACTTGCTACAGGAATTGCGATTCCAGCAGATATTGCCAGAACCATTGTAACCGTCATTGTTGTCAGCTTTGCTGCAACTAGCTTAGACACATCCTTACGTCTCATGAGATACATCATTTCTGAAATTGGCAGTGAATATAACTTTAAACCTTTAACAAACATGCATGTCGCAACGTCTGTAGCAGTTATTTCCAGTGCTGCATTGGTGTTGATCCCTAAAGGACCAAATGGTTTTGGTTCAGGAGGTTACTTGCTCTGGCCGCTATTTGGTACAAGTAATCAGCTCTTGGCAGGGGTCAGTCTACTTTTAATTTCGGTATGGTTAAAGAAGCAGGGAAGAAACTTCTTCTATACTTTCGTACCGATGGTTTTTATTTTCTCTATGACTCTTTACGCTATGTTTGTACAAGTCGTCTTTCAATGGTCAGGTCTAGGTGAAACAGATGCAAACATGTTACTTTTCATTCTAGGTGGAATTATTTTCGTGTTCGCGTTTTGGATTATATTAGAGGCGTTCAGAGTATTTTTTAAGACGGACAAGAGCCCTCCAATAGATCCTTCCATGTAACATTTACCGAGAGGATGAAGCATGTTGCTCATCCTCTTCATTTATAAAAGCAGAAAGGGGGCTTCCTTCCTAATGGACATACTGGAAAAATTCAAGAAAGTCATAACTATTTATGATGAAATACTTCAACAACCACATAGAACGGAAATCGCAAGGGAGTTGAGGGAGGAAGAGGACCTGTTCACATTATTATGTTTTTCTGAAATGCTCGGTCTTCCTAATCCTGCATTTTACTATACGTTGGAGTTATATCCATTTGTCATTGAGAGGTTTCATGATTGGCACCTTCGAATGGGGATGGAAAAATCACCACTAAACGGCATACGCTGCTGTTAGGAGGAAGAAGAATGAGTAGGCTTTTCAACCATAAAATTATGTTTATTGGTGGCAAAGGGGGAGTTGGAAAATCAACCACAGCTTCTGCCATTGCCCACCTTTTATCAGAAGAAAGCAAAAAAGTTTTGTTGGTTTCAACAGATCCAGCCCACAATATAGGAGACATCTTTCATGTAAAGCCGAAAGATAAAGTAATGTCGATAACCACATACCTCCACCTTCTAGAAATTAACCCTCAAACTGAATCAAAGAGGTACATCGAGGAGGTTAAAACTAATCTAAAGGGATTAGTAAAGGCAACTATGGTGGAAGAAGTACATAGACAAATTGATCTGGCAAGCGCGTCACCTGGAGCTGACGAGGCGGCACTATTTGATAAAATTACTTCCCTAGTGCTGGAAGAATACGATTCTTACGACCATATCATATTTGACACCGCTCCAACCGGCCACACCATCAGGCTGTTAACATTACCTGAACTAATGAACGTTTGGATCAGCGGACTGTTGGAAAAAAGAAGAAAGGTTCAGCAAAACTATAGCCAGCTATTAAATGATGGAGAACCAGTGGAAGACCCGATATTTGAAAAATTACAGGCTAGAAAACAAAAGTTCGTTAAGGTAAGGGACATCCTCCTTGATCAAAGGAAGACAGGTTATGCATTTGTACTAAATGCCGAAAGACTTCCTATCCTTGAAACACAAAAAGCAATAGAAATGTTGGAGAAGCAGAACATGAACGTTTTCACTGTTTTTGTAAATAAGGTTATTCCCGAGCATGCAGATGGGGTCTTTATGGGAAACCGTAGAGAAAATGAGAGACCATATATTCAACAGATTCATGAAATTTTCAGCAAGCAAGAAATCATTAAAATTCCATTGTTTGAACATGATATTTCTAATGTGAAACATCTAAGCAAGTATGCTGGTAGCTTAACAAATGACTTTCCATTGAAAAACTCTTAAGAAAGGACAAATTCCTCCTTTTCTCAGGAGTTTTTTCTTGTTTGAAGGAAAGCCTATTAGGAAATGAGTACGGGAGATATGGTACATGAAAATGTTGTGTCTAGATGGAGGTGGAATTAGGGGAGTATTTGCCGTTTCTATTCTTCAGGAGATGGAGGAAGAATACAACCGGCCAATAGCCGACATGGTGGACCTAGTTTCAGGCACGAGTACAGGTTCGATCATCGCCTCATCCGTTTCCATAAAAAAGCCAATGAAAGAATTATTAGCAGGTTATCAAAAGTACGGAAAACGAATATTCACTCGTCAGGCAAAAGTGGGGATTTTTAAAAGCATTTATAGTGACCGTCAGCTTAGACGTTTTATCATGCAAGCGTTTGGGAAGCGGAAATTGAAGGATATCACAAGTCCACTGTTGATTCCTGCAGTTGACCTAACACATGGCAGGCCTTTTGTGCACCGTTCAAATTATGGAAACAAGGCAGCAAAAGATATGACTGTTCATTTATGGGATGCGGTGCTTTCCTCTTGTTCTGCACCAGTTTATTTTCCCCCAAACAATATAGGCAACGACTATCTTTCAATTGACGGAGGTCTGTGGGCTAATAATCCATCAATGGTTTGTATTACAGAAGGATTGGAATATTTCAAATTGAAACTCGAAGATATAGAAATTCTCTCTATCGGAACTGGACTTCAAAAAATCGATTTTACCATTCAGAAGAATAAATATTGGGGGGTGAAACAATGGCTACCCTTTCAATTCCCTTCTATGAAAGTTACGCCAAAATTATTAGACCTTGCTTTGCAATTATCATCTGAATCTGTGTCCTATCAATGCAGTCATCTCTTAGGAAGTAATTACATCCGTCTCAATAAGGAATTGGGAGAGGAAGTTCCATTTGATGATATAACGTATATGGACGAGCTGATCCAATTAGGTCAATCTGTTTATCATGAACAGAAAAATGTGATAAGCGAATTCTTGGGTTCTTGATTTGTTTTTTTCTATATGAGAAGGGGTACTATAACTATAGAAAATAAATGAAGGGGGAATTTCGATTTGTCTTCGGAAAAAAGAATCACACTGCATGAATTTAATAATTTAACAAAATCCTTGAGTTTTAATATGTATGATATCTGTTATACAAAGACTAAAGAGGAAAGGGAATCCTATATTGACTATATAGACGAACAATATAATGCCGATCGCTTGACTAAAATCTTAAAAAACGTTGCTGAGCTAATTGGTGCACATGTACTAAATGTCGCAAAACAGGATTATGTACCTCAAGGGGCTAGTGTGACGGTACTTGTTTCTGAAGGACCTGTAGTAGAAGTCCCGACCGAATCTTATGAGGAATCTCCGGGCCCACTACCAGATTCGGTAGTATGCCAGCTTGATAAAAGCCATATTACCGTACATACTTATCCGGAATATCATCCTGTAGAAGGAATAAGTACATTCCGGGCTGATATTGATGTATCTACATGCGGAGAGATCTCCCCATTGAAAGCATTAAACTATTTGATACATTCATTTGAAACAGATATCATGACTATGGATTACAGGGTTCGTGGCTTTACGCGAGATATTAATGGGAACAAGCTGTTTATTGACCATGACATTAACTCTATCCAAAACTACATACCAAATGATGTAAAAAGTCTTTATGATATGATCGATGTAAACATCTATCAGGAAAACATTTTTCACACAAAGTGCCGTCTGAAGGAGTTTGATTTGAACAATTATCTGTTCGGCTACTCTAAAGACAAATTGTCAGATGATGAAAGATATGAAATTACCAACAAGTTAACAAATGAGATGGACGAAATATTTTATGGGAAAAATATCAACTTTGGACACCGGGAAGATTGAATAAGGAATTTCAACTTTAAAAAAGCGATGAGTCAAATGACTTATTGCTTTTTTTGTTGGTATGAATTCCCCTTTTGAAGAATAACACCTATTAATAGGCTAAAAAGGGGAGATTCATATGGGACATGACCATGATCCAAATTTAAGCGGTTCCGATAAACTAATTTTAGCGATTTCTATGACACTTCTTTTTGCGCTTGCTCTGCTTTTTGTAGGTGGAGCGTTTTTGTTTGGTTTTGCTGGTCTTTTTCAACTGTTCAGTGTCCAATATGATACAAAAAGTTCATTGATTTACTATATTGTTTTACTGATTCCACTGACCTTGCTTTTTGAAATAGCAACCATGACCTTCCTGATTAGAGTTTTGCCTAGATTAAGGAGCAGGTGGAACATTACCATTTCAAAAATAGGGATTACGTTTCTTTTCATATGGATTCCTTTATATCTGACAGATGAATGGATAAAGGGCATCACAGTTCCAGTGTTCACAGAATTGGTTGCAGCTACTTTGTTGCTTGTATTGGATAGCTTGGTTGAAAAAAAGCATCTTTAAGGTTGTAACAAAAGAAATGAAGAGTTTGTATGTGAGGTGAAAAACTCCCTTTTTTGCAAAAGAAAGGGAGTTTTTTGCCGAGAAATTGAGCCATGGATGAAAATCCTGTACACTTAGAGAGATAATTTAAAAATGAAAAGGTGTAAAACAATGAAAAAAATAATAGTTATTGGGGCAGGGATTCTTGGGGCATCTGCCGCTTATCATTTAGCTAAAGCTGGCGAGAATGTAACAGTTATCGACCGTTTTGATCAAGGACAGGCCACAGATGCGGCTGCAGGAATTATCTGCCCTTGGATTTCGCAGCGCCGTAATAAAGCATGGTATAACATGGTCAAAAACGGTGCGAAGTATTACCCAACTTTAATTGATCAGTTAGAAGCAGATGGAGAAACCGAAACCGGGTACAACCGTGTAGGTGCCATAAGCTTACATAAAGATAAAGAGAAACTCGAGAAGATGGCTGAAAGAGCGATTAAAAGAAGAGAAGAAGCTCCTGAGATCGGCGAGGTGACAATTTTAAGTCCTGAAGAAACGAGAGAACTTTTTCCCGTGTTGTCAGAAGAGTACGGTTCTGTCCACGTTACCGGAGGGGCAAAGGTGAATGGTCGTTCCCTTCGCAATGCTCTCATAAATGCTGCCAAAAAACATGGGACAAAGTTCATGGAAGACAATGCTGGCCTTGAAGTCATAGATAACCAAGTGACAGGTGTAAAACTTGGGGAAGAGAGAGTGGAAGCAGACTTATTTATCGTAACGGGAGGAGCCTGGTCACAGGAAATCTTTCTAGAATTGGGAATAAAGTTCGAAGTTGTTCCCCAAAAGGCACAGATCGTTCATTTGGAAATCGATACGAAACAAACGAAAGAATGGCCTGTTGTCATGCCACCCAACAATCAGTACATCCTTAGCTTTGATGATGGAAGGATAGTGGTAGGGGCTACACATGAAGACGAAGCCGGTTTTGATACACGGGTTACTGCAGGTGGGATGAATGAGATTTTAAGTAAGGCTTTGGAAATTGCACCAGGACTATCGGATGGGACCGTATTGGAAACGCGAGTCGGATTCCGTCCGTTTACACCAGGATTCCTTCCGGTAATCGGAAAACTTCCAAATCACGATAATGTCTTAATTGCCAATGGGCTTGGAGCTTCTGGTTTAACCAGCGGACCTTTTTTAGGATCTGAATTAGCTAGGTTAGCAATGGATCAACCTACAGTTCTTGATAGCAGAAACTATGATGTGGCAGGAGCTATTCAAACACTTGGGTAAAAACTGTTATAGCTATTATCAAGCGGTTGTGTTACCATGTAGCTCTACTGAAAAAGAGGACGTGACTTACTATGATAAAAATTACTATCCCGAATCCTAGTGTTTCTATAACAGAACGCCAGCAGATTCGCACAAATGATGAACCTATAATTACACCAATAAATGGCTTTATAGATTTTCACAAGATTCCACGTGATCAAGGCGGAATCTATATGTTCTTTAATATCAATGAAGATTTGTTGTTTGTTGGAAAAGCGAGAAAGCTTCGCCAACGAATTAAAAAACATTTTGAGGACAATGTATCCCCAATTAAAAACCATCGTGATGAAGTGTACCGCATTGACGTTTGTATCGTTGAAGATCCAATGGAAAGAGAAATTTATGAAACATACATCGCTAACACACTTCAAGCAAAGTATAATGTTGAAAAAGTATTCTATAAATAATAACTGAACTTCGAAAAGCCGTTTTCCAAACAGGAGAACGGCTTCAGTGTGTAGACAAAGCTTAAAATAATAAAATTCTTTAGTTGATCGCAGTGGAAGGAGCGAAGACTCCTCGAAAATGCTAACGCATTTTCTTCGTGCGATGAATCGCTGTCGAAGTCTTCCTTGTCCTGCGGGAGGAAAGGACATGGAAGACCCCGCAGGGCGTAGCCCGAGGAGGCTTCCGGACTGCCCGCGGAAAGCGAAGCTCCTGAAACGGAGATCAACTCTTCCAACAGATAACCTAACTAGATAATAGTTTGCCGACAGTCTGAAGCCGTTTTTCCCAATAGGAAAACGGCTTTTCATTTTTTCAAAATCTACCCATTTTCGCAATATATTTCTCGAATTTTGATAGATTAATGGTAAAATAATCGATATGACAACATTTGGAATAGTTTAGGGAGGAAGAGAAATGAATAATAATCTTAATAAACCAAAAGGGTTCGGGGAAATCCTTGATCAGACGTTTAAAATCAGCAAATACAAGTTTAAAGATTTTTTCATCATCTTATTACTTTTAGTTGGACCAATTTACCTTTTGCAAGCAATCATTGAATTAGCTACCGGGAAAAGTTTTCTTAGACAAGAAGGCGGCGGTGGAGCTTGGTATGAAGAAATGATGAGAAATATGGAATTAACGGAAGATACCTCTTTATCTACAAACCTTGCAGCTGATATAGGCACTTTCTTTGTTTCGCTATTGGTATTGTTTACATATCCGGTCGCTCAAGCTGCCATTTTATTTGGTGTAAATCATATAAAACATAATCGAGAGTTTACGGTTAGTACGGTAATCAAACAGGCGTTTGGACGCTTTTTCCCGTTGATTGGTTCCTCTCTGTTATACGTTATCATTGCGTTTAGTATCATTTTTGGATTTATACTTATAGGTGTACTTATTCCCATTATGTTTTTCGCTATAGATGTTATAGCAGGGGTTATCGTTTCAATCGTACTTACTGTCAGTTTGTTCCTCATTGGAGCGTTTCTCCTTACAAGATGGAGTTTCTTCTTCGGCTCAGTAGTATTGGATAAAAACTCTCCTGGATTAACAAGAAGCTGGAGACTATCAAAAGGGAGAACATTTAAATTGATAGGTCTTTATATCATATTCTTTTTAATTACCACCTCCATAGCTGTAGCAATCGAAATGTCCGTTTCTGCGTTCCTTGGAAACAGTGTCCTACTTGGATTAATAGTCAGTTTTACCACTTTGTTTACTACCCTCATTATGGCAGTTGGATACGCGGTCATGTATTTGGATTTGAAAGTTCGTCATGATGCTGATGATTTGAGAGATATGATTGATGAGTACCATATTAGTTAAACCCGATTCCTTTGGAAAAGGCAGGTGAAATTTATCGTGCTTAAAGAACCAGAAGCAAGAGAGCAACTAGAGGAAATCTTGAACCAACAGGAATATCAAATATACTATGCTGATACACGGAACACCTTGCAAATTTGGTGGGATGAATTTAAAGCATGGCTTGGAGATTTACTATCTCGACTCTTTCCATCCATGGAAAATACAAGCGGAACAGCGGGGAACATAATGGTTCTCGTAATTCTCCTAGTAATCGTTCTATTAGCAGCTTTAGTCATTACTTACCTCGTGAAAAACAACGGTTTTATACGCAATAAAAATAACAAGCCTTTTCAGTCGGGTGTGGAGTTGGAATTGTCATTTCAACAACATGTAGCCGAGGCGAAAAGATATGAAGATATGGAAGACTACTCACTCGCTACAAGACATCTGTTCCTTGGCTTGCTTCTGAACTTTCATGAACGGCAATGGCTAGAAGCGAAAATATGGAAAACGAATTGGGAGTATTATGAAGAGTTAAAAAGAGAACAAAAAGAGCTTGCTGATTTTTTCTTCAATTTTGCTTTAGTCTTTGATCGAGGAACTTACGGCAAACAAAAGATAGCAAGAGATGAATATTTATCCTATCGAGATATCGCATTGAAATGGATAAATGATACTGATCATGAAATATAGAAGGAAGGAGGGTGGGACTTGAAAGTAAATACTGCTAAGAAAAAAGGATGGATATGGTTTGGTGTGCTAGTCGTTCTTTTTGCCATCTGCTCCTTCTTTGTTCTATCCCAAAAGCCACAGGAATTCTCACCTTACGATTCAAAGTCTCCTTCACCTAATGGGTTGAAAGCATTCTACACTTACTTGGACAACGAATTGGGTAAGGTGAGGAGATGGGAACAGCCTCCAACCTTGCTTCCTGAATCACAAGGAAAACAAGTATTGTTGATGGTAGAACCATATTTTACTCCGGATTCAAAAGAGATGGCATCTTATATGGACTTTATGGAAAAAGGCAACACTATTCTTTTATTGAAAAATAATCCAAAAGGATTTTTTGATATTCGAACGACCTTTGTTGAATCGATGATTCCGGAGCAAACTATCAATTCCAGTGGAACCAATCTTTTAGGGGACATTTATTCTTCTGTGAGGTTAGAACCAGGAGAGGAAGATGACATACTTCTTTCCGATCAGCTAGGTGATGTAGCTGTTAAGCGGAAGTATGGAGATGGAACGCTCATCGTAGCATTGACGCCTAATTGGCTAACAAATCAAGACATCTTACAAAAAGATCATCTCCCACTTGTACTCGGCCTAATACAACAAGATGGGTTAAACAATAAAACTTCCTTCCTTTTTGATGAGTACAATCACGGCGACACAGATGCGTCTTCCTTCGAAGTTTATCAGGATTGGTTTTTGCTGTTGCTCTTCCAAGGAATGTTAATCGCGTTATTTTTACTTTGGAAGCTAGGGAAAAGATTTGGTCCAATTTTACAGCCTCGTGAGGAAACAGTCCGATTTAGTGATGAAAGCCTTCGAGCACTAGCTGCCTGGTACTTGAAAGGAAATGCCTATCAGGATTCCCTGGCCTCTCAAGCCGAGTATGTAAAATACTTATTGCAAGATAAATGGGGGATTCCTTATAACCGAGAGTGGAAAGATTGTTCCGTTTTATTGCATAAAAGGTGGAAAACGCTAGAAGATGGAAAAATAGATTTATATGTTTACCAATTAACACAAGTATTAGCAAAAGAGAAAATTACAAAACAAGAATACTTAGAATGGTCAACCAAACTTGATATATTGAGGAAAGAGGTGGAAGAGGGATGAAAGTAGAATTAGCATCTCTTCTTGAAAAATATGAGGAAAGAATACTAGGTCAACAATTAAACCTAAAACTCTTACTATCTTCCGTTCTATCAGGCGGGCACGTTTTATTAGAAGGTGTTCCCGGCACAGGTAAAACTCAGATGGTTAGAACGCTTGCAAGCCTTTTAGGAGGTAAATTCAATCGTATTCAGTTTACTCCTGATCTACTGCCAAGTGATATAACAGGAAGTTCCATTTACAATATGAAAGAAGGCACGTTTGAAACGTTGAAGGGACCTATTTTCACAAATATTCTACTTGCAGATGAAATTAATAGAACCCCTGCCAAAACACAGGCTGCACTTCTTGAAGCGATGGAAGAGAAACAAGTCACGATACAAGGTGAAACGTTTCCTTTAGCAGATGTGTTTTTCGTGGTTGCCACCCAGAACCCTATAGAATTTGAAGGCACGTACCCACTTCCAGAAGCCCAGCAAGACCGCTTTCTTTTCAAGCTACATATTGATTTTCCAACTCTTGAAGAAGAAACCGCAGTTCTTAAACAAGTAATGGAAAATAAATTTACACATGTTGAAGTTGAGCCAGTATTAGATATGGAAACCTTCCTAGGCATTAGAAAAGAAATACAGGAAGTTACCCTCAGTGAAAGCATCCTAGATTACATGATGCAAATTGTCCGTAAAACACGCGAATCTGATTCCATCCGTTTCGGGGCAAGCACTCGTGCGGGAATCTCTATCGGAAGAGCTGCACAGGCATGGGCGTACTTGAGCAACCGTAACTATGTAACCCCTGATGATATTAAAATGGTGACAAAGCCTGCTCTTCGCCACCGTATTCAATTATCTCCTCATATGGAATTGGAGGGAGCGACTGTTGAACAAATCATTGAAGAACTTGTGGGGTCGATTCCTGTTCCGAGATAAAGGAATCTTACCAACTAGTAGACTAGTTCTATTACTTTCTTTACTTTCTTTAACTTTTATTCTATTGAGTTTTTTTGTAGCCATTTCTTGGCCGATAGTTATATTGATAAATGTGTTCTTTATTCTTTTCAGCTTGGTGGACCTTGTACTTACCCCAAGTAAAAAAAGACTCAGAATGACGAGAAGCATTCCGGGTGAATTGGAACGGGGTATAGATTATCCTGTCCACATTGTCGTGGAAAACCCAACTGAATATGACATGAAAGTAGAAATAAAAGATGGAATACCACAGTCCTTTTCTCGGCCTTTTCCTTTTAGCGGAATGGTTGCACAAAACACTAGTAAACAATTTACCTACCGTACTATTGCGCCTGTAAGAGGAGAGTATGAAGTCACAAAGCTATATTTGAGGTATCAAAGTCGTATTGGCCTCTGGCAAAAGCAAATGGCATTTAAAGAAGAGGATAGGATAAAAGTTATTCCTGATATGACAGAAACGAAACAGTACTTGGAGAATGCACAAAAATTTCTGATTCATGAAGGAGTAAATATTAGAAAGCAGAAGAGTGGCGTTGGGGAGTTTTCTAAAATACGTTCTTACGTGGTCGGGGATGATCCAAGAAAGATAAACTGGCGACAAACGGCCAAATTACAGGAAGTCATGACAAATGAGTATGAACCAGAACACGGTAAATACATTACGATACTCATTGATTGTGGAAGAATGATGGGGGCCGAACTGAAAAAGGGGAACCGTTTGGAGAGGTCATTAGAAGCAGCATTGACTGTTACTGCAGCGGCTTTGCAAAAAGGAGATTATGTCGCAGTACTTGCTTTTTCTAAAAGTGTAAAAGCATATATTCCACCCGCAAAAGGGATGCCTCATCTGCAAACTATCTTGAAAACCATTTATAACGTTCAAGTTGATGCAGCTGAATCCAACTATGCTGAAGTATTTCAATATTTGCAGCTTGTTCAGAAGAAACGAAGCTTGATCCTTTTATTTAGTGATGTTAAAACATTTCTGCATGAAGAAAGCGCCCTAATCTACCTTAAGAGAGTAAGGCAAAGGCATCTCTTTTTCATGATCGGCGTTGAAGACGAGATAGTGGGGAAAAGAGCAGCAAACCCTGTAACCTCTTTAGAAGATACAATGATTAAAGGGGTTGCGCAACAACAACTATTAACGAAGAAACATGGGAAAGCAAAGTGGGAAAAGCAAGGCCTCCTAATGATGGAGGCCCGTGAAGAACGGCTAGCAACTACCGCTGTTTCTCATTATATTGATACCATGAATAGAGGATTATTGTAACTGGGCCTTATGAAGTTCAGCCTTGCGAAGCTTAAGACTTCCTAAAGCAACGTAAAGTATTAAACCAATAACGGTCAAGCCGGCAACCAAATACTTAGCTTCCAACGATATTGCAGCAGGGGTGATGAAACCTTCAATTATCCCTGCTATGATAAACATTGGTATCGTTCCAAGTAATAACTGCACTGAACGTTTAGCATTCCGCTTTAACTGATAGCCTCTAGAATATTCACCAGGGACAAAAAGCTTATACCCCATCAATAAACCGGCTCCTCCGGCTATGAAAATCGCTGTCAGTTCAATCATCCCATGTGGAACAATATAAGCCCAAAACTCATAGGTCATATCATAATGCCAAAACAAGGCCGCAATCGCGCCTACAATAATTCCATTGTAAATTAATACATAGACAGTCAACAAACCAAAGGTAATCCCGCCGGCGAATGCAAGTATGGCAACCTGAATATTGTTGGTCAATATACTCGCTGACATCACAGGGGCATCCACCATTCCGTCACTCTCTCCTAATTTTTCGGGATCAAAGTTTTGTGCCATGTCCCCCGGAAGAACAGAGTACAAATAAAGTGGATCCGACAGGACGGTAAAATAACTCCCAAGCCCGCCAATTGTAAAGAGAAGCATAGCAACCACGACAAATTTCCATTGTTCATAAAGGAGTCCAATAAACTTGTGACCGAAAAAATCGCTCGCTTGCTTCCAGCTCGTTATTTGATCCTTGTATAGAAGATTATGAGATTTCGATACAAGACCATTCAGATACGAAGTAACTTCTTCATCAGGAAAATAAGTTTGGCTATAAGAAAGGTGTTGAGCTGCCTTTTGGTAGAGACTGTGAAATCGTTCAAGGTTCTTGCCGGTAATATTCTTTTTCTTATGTAAGTCAGATGCTAGTTTTTCTAGCTCCTTCCACTGGTCACGATGCTGTTTAATAAATTGTTTGACATTCATCTTTTACACCTCGTGTCTCGTTTTCATCTATCAACTATATTATAGTAATATTATAGAGAAATAGAAACAACTTAAAGTAAAATTTATCCATAGAAAGTGGGAATCATCTTGAAGACTGGACAAGTCGATATAAAAACTCCCGAATATGTTTCATTGCAGTTTCAGGCTGCTGGTCTAGGCAGCCGTGCAGCAGCCTTTATACTTGATACCATATTGTTGGTGATTGTTAATATTCTAATTGTCATTGCACTAATCTTCGGATTGAATGCAAGTATATTTGACTATGTTGAAACGGACATGCCATCTTATATGTTTGCAGGAGTCCTTATCTTAATGTTCTTCTTAAATTGGGGCTATTTCTTCTTGCTTGAATATTGTACAGGAGGCCGTACAGTTGGCAAGAAGATGCTTGGCATACGAGTCATTCAAGAAAATGGGCACAGCATCACCTTGCTTTCCAGCATAATCCGCAACTTCCTGCGAATCATAGATATGTTACCTGCGAATTATCTGGTCGGGATGCTGATGATTTTTTTCCATTCCAAGCACAAACGATTAGGGGACCTTGTAGCAGGCACGATTGTTGTCCATGAAAGAAGAGGGAAGAAGAAAAAGAAAGCTTCCAAGCTGGAAAAGCTAATTGATGAAAAAGGGCTTAATGCGGAGGGCGGCCTAGTAGAAGAATGGGCTTTGAAATCGCTTGGTGCTAAAGAATGGAAACTTTTAAAGACATACACAGACCGTTTAGATTCTTTATCTACAGATGACCGTATCGTTTTAACTCGTAAAATGGCAGATATCCTATTCCCGAAAATCGGGCTTGATCCTTCTAGTAAGCATTATGAAGAGTTGGAAGATATGTTACTGGTGCTATATTTGCAGATGAAGGACGAGTGGGAGTATGAGTTGTAATTCGGCGGGGAGGATTTGAGGATTTGACGGTTTGGATGGGGCGATTGCTTTTGCGCGATTTTGCGGCTTATGGCTTTTGTAAGGCTTTTTCCTGTGGGGGCGAATAGAAGCAGAAGGTGGGCTGGTTTTACCTATTTTTGGGAATCGACCGATTTTATACGATTTTCGCCCGTAAAGTTGAATTATCGCCCGTAAATCTTAAAAATCGCCCGATTCCTCTGCATTTTCGCCCGTATTTTCTAAAAATCGCCCGTAAATAGAAATTATCGCCCGATTTCAAAAACCGCCTTAATTTCTAGGCGACACTCCACTGAGGAAGTGGTATAATTTACTAATAAATCAGCATAGGAGGTTACAAATGATAGTAAAAGAGAGAGATTTTCCAGCTAACCTATTATTTTTGCAAGCTATTGAGAGACGCCTCGAAAATGAACACCCCTCGATGCCGCGAGTAAAGGAATTGATAGCGAAGCAAATAAAAGGCTATAAAGGCGAAAGTGCCATTGACTACCCCTTAAGCATCCTTCCAAATCAAGACTACAGCATTCTACATTCCCTCAGTTTACAATTCCAGAAGCAAAACTTTCATATTGATACCTTACTTCTATCCAATAACTTCCTACCTCTATTGGAAGTGAAAAATATGGGTGGGACCATCCATTTTGACAGGAAATTCAATCAGCTGACTCATACATATATTGGCAATGTGAAATATTATCAGTGTCCGATCATACAGGTCAATAATCAAGAAAGATTATTCAAGCAATGGATGGAACAGTTCGGCTTTCCACAAATACCAATCACTTCTTTCGTAGTTATCTCAAACCCGTCTTGCATGATTCAAGTCGACCCTGGGGATAAGTCAACCAACCCAAAAGGTCATCCACGGTCATTATCTTCCTAAAAAATTCGAACAACAACAAGCAATCTCCAATAGACAAAACCTTTCCACTATAGAAATACAAAACCTGGCCCACACCATAATGAAACATCATAAAGTTAGACCAACGCTTACTTTAAAACAGCTAAACATAAAGACAACAGAACTCCTAATAGGTGCACAATGTTCAAACTGCCTGGCTATACCTATGCAAAAGACTCATTCATTTTGGTGTTGTCCTAAGTGCACCAATAAATCAAAAGGCGCGCATATCCCGGCTTTAAGAGACTTTTGTTTATTATTCAACGAGACCATCTCTAATAAAGAGGCTAGAGAGTACTTACATGTCCAATCCACTAGTGTAATGAAAAGGATCCTAACTTCCATGGGACTTCAAACGGTTGGAAACACTAGGTCAATTAAATACAGCCTGCATCCACTCATTAATTTGACATCTCCATCCAACCACGATATAATTATCTCGAATTCAAGATAAATAACTTAATAACATTTAAATAAAAGGGGAGATCCTTATGATAAACGGACTAAAAGGGATTCATCACGTAACAGCGATAACTAGCAGCGCAGAAAAGAACTACGAATTTTTCACGTATGTGTTAGGGATGAGACTTGTTAAGAAAACAGTTAACCAAGACGATATCCAAACGTATCACCTGTTTTTTGCAGATGATACCGGAAGCCCAGGAACCGATATGACATTCTTTGATTTTCCAGGCATTCCAAAAGGTAGTCACGGAACTAATGAAATTTTCAGGACTGGCTTCAGAGTGCCATCCGACAAGGCATTAACATATTGGATAGACCGCTTCGACCGCTTAAACGTAAAGCATGACGGCATCCAAGATCAGTTCGGAACAAAGACACTTTCCTTTGTCGATTTTGATGACCAACAGTATCAATTTGTCTCCGATGAAAATAACACAGGGGTAGAGCCGGGCACGCCATGGCAGAAGGGGCCGATTCCTTTAGAATATGCAATCACGGGGCTCGGGCCTTTACACATACGTGTAGCAAATTTTGATTTCTTTAAGGAAGTTTTAGAAAAAGTTCTGCTATTTAAAGAAATTGATCAAGACGGAAAGACACATTTATTTGAGGTAGGAGAGGGAGGAAACGGGGCAAGACTTGTTGTAGAACATAATGATACCCTTCCTCAGGCCCAGCAAGGATTTGGGACCGTGCATCATGCTGCATTCCGTGTTAACGATCGCTCTGTTATCGATGAGTGGGATGCTAGGTTGAAAGGCTTTGGCTTTAACACATCGGGACATGTGGACCGATACTTCTTTGAATCCTTATATGCACGCGTTGCGCCGCAAATTCTGTTTGAGTTTGCAACGGACGGACCTGGTTTCATGGGGGATGAGCCATATGAAACATTAGGAGAGAAGCTTTCTTTGCCACCGTTCCTTGAACCGAAACGCGAACAAATTGAGAAGCTTGTTAGACCAATTGATACTGTAAGAAGTACCAAAGACTTTAATAAAGAATAACTCATGCTAAAACCTATTTCTTTTATGAGGAGATAGGTTTTTTTTGCCCCTAAAAATAAACCAACCCATACAACCTTCATTCCCGGAAAAAATGAATAGGATACTTTAATGAATTTTAAGAGGAGATGAAGGAATGTATTATCCTACAAATAACTATCCATATCCTTATGTTGTGAACCCATATGCATACAACTATATGAGAAACAGTTATTGGCCATATCCAAACTATTATTTGCCAAACAACCCCAGAGCAGTAGAATTGAAGGACTATGGTCCAAATCCATTCGCAGAAGATATTAACGAACTAACCTTGCAAAACAATAATTTCCGAACAGCCTTATGGACGGGGACACATTTTCAAATTACTTTAATGAGTTTGAACCCTGGAGAAGATATTGGTTTAGAGATGCACCCGAATGTTGACCAATTTCTGCGTTTGGAACAAGGGCAGGGAATTGTTCGAATGGGTAAGAATAAAGATAATTTGACGTTTGAGAAAATGGTTGCAGACGACTATGCGATCGTCATTCCTGCTGGCACTTGGCATAATCTAACTAATACTGGTAGCACGCCTTTAAAACTTTACTCTATTTATGCGCCACCAAATCATCCGTTTGGTACAGTTCATCCTACCAAAGCAGACGCGGAGGCCGCGGAAGAGAAAGAAAATGGGGCAACGGTTATCGATGGAAAAACACCCGATGAATGGGTGAAGTATACGGAGTTTTTAGTAAATGAAGGATTGGAAGATGTTAAAAGAGGAATTAATGCTGTTCACATCCTGCAAGAATTTATTTTAATGGGGGTACTTGTAGGAAAAGGATATTCTCCGGAGAAAGCCTACGAAACAGTAGAAGAGTGGGAGCGAACTGGAGAATCCCAACTTCTTCAACAAAGTAAAAATATGTAGAGAAGAACAGCACCGTTTTTTTAACGGTGCTGTTTTCCATCATCTAAATGGCTGATTAATCGCAGTCAATCAGATCATCCAAGCGGCGGGCTACTTTTTTGATTACTCTTTTGGCCATTTGAGTTCTTCTTTCCAAGTAATCTTCGCCCTCTTCGATTAGGTTTTCACCTAATCTTGTGACATAACGGTAATAACGCAACATGTTGTCACCCCCTTTGTTTCTATCATATGAGAGATGATAGAATCGGACAGGGTATATACCTTCTTTCTATTATTTTTTTCAAATCTATTCATTTTTACTAGTAAGAACCGAAGAATACAATTTTCACCAACACTCCGTAAATGATTGCAAAGAGAAAGGAAGTTAAAGTCCCAAGCAAAAAATACTCCGCCCAATCGCGGTCATCCATCTGCTTGAATCGTGTAAGGGATTTGGCTGCGACTATAAATCCAACTGCAGAAAAGGATCCCATCAATATTAAGGCCACTACCAATAATCGTTCTAGATACCCAATTACTTTTCCTCTTGAAAGGTCTTGGTGTTTCATCACCATATATGTATATTCCTCTGACATGTTTTTTTCACTGTTGGGACTGATGGCAAGATCCTTTAACGTGTATTTGCCTTCAAAAAGCGAAATATGTTTAGTCAGGGAACCAAGCATGATTCTAATTAAATGGCCAGTAACAGTTGTACATAGTATCAACATAATTATTAGAAATAAGAATCCTTCCAATAAACCAATCTCTGGTCGCATACCTTCTTTTAAGTTGAATAGTACTAAAACAGTATGGAACATAGCCTGTAAATCTACTTGTAAAGTAAAATAGCATACTGCCAAAATAGTAATGACGTGCAAAATTTGATCTACGATAAATAAACCAAAATTCCAGGCGTTTTTCTGCACTAATTTAGCTGTTTTTCCCTGTAAGAAAATCTTTAAGTAATCAATACCCCCGTGAATACTAACCAACACGGTGGTGGGCAACAATACCTCCATAATAAAATCATTTCCTTGATAGAAATAATTGAGGAGGAGACTCATAAACATGATCGCAGCATGATGAAATAAATGGAGCTTCAAGAACTTCCTTTTTTCCTTCACCATGTGCTCTGTCTGAAAATAAAAATCTGCAAGTAAATGGGCTAAAATTAGGGAAAGGGTTATCATTTCAAACGCTCCTTGCTATATATAATCATATAGAAATGATCGCATCAATATTTTTATGAAGCTCATTTTTAATGGTTTGGGTCAACTCTTTCGTAATATTATGCGGTTGGTTTCCAAAGCTGTTTGCTTCTAACTTGTCCATCGTTTCTTGGAGTGTGTATAAGGTATTCAATATTATCTCACAATTCCCTTTCTTATAGTGGCTTGAGATAGTAGAAGGAGACTTATTAACTAGCCTTGCTATGGCTTTTTGCTCATCTAGAATCGCGTAAAGCCTGGAGATCAATTGCTGCAAGGACGTTTGGTCACTCATGAATTTATGCTGATAGGACAATAGCAAATTGGCCATTTCTAATGACGTATTTTCCATCGATTCCTCACCTGGTAGCAACAATATGGATGAACGTTGGGAGGAGTGCTTTATTTTTTCATTGGCTATCCTTGCCTGACGCATTAGCGGATGATTCCATTTATCTAAATCAATCTGCTGTAAGCTTGTATCTACTGTTCCAAATGTGATTCCGAAGTAGGGAGGCTGTTCTTTGTATTTCCAAATTTGGCTAATATAAAATGCTACCGTATATGCAGTAGAGTAGTGATCAAACAACCCGACAATTTCGTCTCCTAACCGGTGTTTAACCTGTGCATGCGGGAGACCTCTCGTCCACCTTTTCACAAACCCTTCCACTTCCCCTAAATAGGACGTTATTTCGTTCCAATTTTTTGATGAGTTTGTCACATCCATCATAAAAATAGATATTGGTTGCTTCATCTTTTCTTATTCCTCCTAAAAAGAATTCCACATTAGTTTAATTCAATTCGACTAAATAATCAACTTGAACATATTTCGATAGATTAATCGAATTATAGATAAATAGATGAAAAAGTCAAACTTTTAGAGAAATATAGAATACGAGCAGAAAGGTTTACTAGCGGTTGGAAAGAAGTTATCATTTGAACAATAAATAATTCCGATAAAAACAATATGAAAAGGTGTGATTGAATTGGCAGAAACAACTTATACTGCTGCTCGATTTGAAAAGCAACCAACCACAATTGTTGCTAAATTGAATCCAATCCAAAAACCTTTCTTGACGATTGGAGTACTAGCAAGCATCTTGCTACTCATAACAATTGTCGCTACAACAGATTGGGTTCAAGGGACTTTATATATGATTGGCTTGGCGCTGGGGATTACACTACTGCATGCACGTTTTGGGTTTACATCTGCATTCCGGCGCCTAATGTCTGTAGGTAATGTACAGGGATTGCAAGCGCACATGTTAATGCTGGCAGTAGCTACTACCTTGTTTGCCATCATCCTAAGTACAGGCTTCAGTTTTACTGGTAGTACACCAACAGGGTATGTTTCACCGGTAGGGGTAAGTGTGTTAGTCGGTGCTTTCATGTTTGGTATCGGGATGCAGCTCGGCAGTGGTTGTGCATCCGGTACTCTTTACTCAGTGGGTGGAGGCTCTTCCTCGATGATCCTGACATTAATGTCGTTTATCGTTGGATCTGTCATTGGAGCTTACCACTTTACGTTTTGGATGGAAGATACACCGGCACTACCGCCAATTTCCATTGCGGAATCGACTGACCTTGGCTTCTTTGGGGGATGGGCGGTACAGATGGCACTATTTGTGGGTATTTACTGGATAACAGTCCAAATAGCTAAGCGAAAAAATCCGCCAAGTATGAAACCATTGGCGACGACAACCGGTTGGAAAAAAGTAGTGCGAGGTTCTTGGCCTTTATTCGCGGCTGCTATCATTTTGGCACTTCTAAACGCTCTTACATTGGCAGTACGAGGTAACCCTTGGGGCATTACTTCTGCATTCGCCCTTTGGGGAGGGAAGGCATTAATGTTAATAGGAGTAGATGTTTCAAGCTGGGGGTATTTCACCGGAGCAAACGGTGAAGCTTTAACTCAGACGGTCCTCGCTGATTCCACTAGTGTGATGAACTTTGGAATTATCCTAGGAGCATTTATTGCAGCAAGTGCACAAGGTACTTTTAGACCCAAGAAAATCAAACCTGGGATTGCAGGAGCTTCCATTGTTGGTGGATTATTAATGGGGTATGGAGCAAGACTTGCTTTTGGATGTAATATCGGAGCATACTTTGGAGGAATTGCATCCTTCAGTTTGCACGGTTGGGTATGGATGGTCATGGCCATGCTAGGTACATTGTTAGCATTATTCATACGTCCACTTTTCGGATTGAAGAATCCAAAACCAACTGATTCAATATGTTAAAATATAAGAAAAAGCGATCCTTCAAAGGGTCGCTTTTTTATTTTTTATAAATAAAGCGGGAAATAATTATTAGTTAAAAATTAACACTTTCTTGGAATAACAAAAGAGAATAATATTCCAAGGAAGAATTTTTATATTGCAATAACATATGATTTTGTTATATCAAAATCATTTCCCGAACCCACATTATTCAAATGTAGTTGAAATATTGCAAATAAATTAGGTATTGTTAAAGAGAGATGTATTTAATATCAATTTTGTAGAATAAGTTAGTCAAGGGTAGGAGTTGAAGGTAGTCATGGGGGAACAAGAGAAGTTTAGAATTTATACCCAAGAAAGAGAATGTGTCGGGACTGCTTCAAGGGAAGAGGTCCATAAGAAAGGGTATTGGCATGAAACGTTTCACTTTTGGCTGATTGCAGAAATTGATGGGGAACATTTTCTTTATTTCCAACTTAGAAGCGAAGATAAAAAGGACTATCCTGGACTTTTAGATATAACTGCGGCAGGGCACCTGTTATATAATGAAAGTGTAGAAGATGGGATAAGGGAAGTAAAAGAAGAAATAGGTTTAACTGTAGCGATAGAAGAATTAGATTATCTAGGAGTTTTTCCTTATGAGAAAGAATGGAGGGACTTTATAGATAAAGAGCATGCGCACGTCTTTTTATTAAATAGGAAGATTTTGCTTCATGAATTTACTCTACAGCCGGAAGAAGTGAGTGGAGTGTATCTGGTTCCTTTGGATGGTTTTATGGATTTATGGTTTGAAAATCAGTCGCAAACAATTTTAATCGATGGGGTTATTCAGAGCATGGAAGGGAAAATGGAAGCGAGTAAGCGGAAGGTAAATAAAACAAATTTCGTTCCCCATAGAGAGGATTTTTACAAAGATGTATTACAAGCCATCATTAGTAAGATTTCATAAAGATAAAAAAACTGCTTTCCCCAAGTTTAGGGAAAGCAGTTTTTGATGTTTATTTATACTTCTCCTTCCCCTTGGCTCCCCAAAGGAACAAAACGAAAATACCTGTTACCACAATCAATGGCGAAGCATACATAATTAAGAAGTTTTCCATAGAACATACCTCCTTATTTTTTACCTTGCACGTACTTGTTGTCAAATAAGAACAGTCGCATCAATAGATACAAAGAAGGGATTAACAGAAACAGTCCTGCAATAAACGCTGTTATTAAGGCTATCGCCATCGCTTCATTTGTAAATCCATCATAGATTGTTAGATACGGATACAACAGATATGGCATATGTGATGCCCCGTAACCGAAGAAGGCCGTTGCAAATTGGAGCATCACCAAGATAAAGGCTACTCCAAGATGTTTCTTTTTCCACATGAGATAAACCGCTCCGAGGAAAAAGAGGAAGGAAAGACTGAACATCCAGGAAAGTTCCAACATTTTATCAAAGTGTTCAGGGTTATGATCGCTTAAGGCGAAAAAGACGAGAACACTGGCAAGTATCGTTGGAAGACTCCAATTTAAGGCATATTTTCTTAACACATCAAAGGCTTTTTCGTCTTGCGCTGTTTTAGCGTAAAATGCCAGGAAGTAAGCGGAGATGTAAAGAACACTTACTAACGCCAAGATGACAACTGCCCAGGAATAGAAACTGCTAAATAAGGCTGCATAATCAAGCCATACGGCGTCTTCATGTTTATAAATAAATCCACCCTCTGAAATGGTAAGCACAACAGAAAGGGAAGCAGGAATTAAGAGTCCTGTGGCTCCATATAAGGCTTGGTAAAAGTTGTTTCCTTTCTCTCCATAATGATGAAAAGCGTAGTAGGATCCTCGAATTGCCAATAGCACAATGGCGATACTTCCCGGTACTAAAAGGGTTGTTCCATAATAATAAGCGGTAGAGGGGAAGAACCCCACAATTCCAATGAAGAAGAAAACGAGAAACACATTTGTTACCTCCCAAACAGGGGAGAGGTAACGGACAATCACTTTGTTGATTAGATGGTTTTTCTTTGTAATTGTTGAATAATAACTAAAGAAACCAGCGCCAAAATCAATAGATGCTACAATTAAATAACCGTACAAAAATGTCCACAGTACAGTAATCCCAATTACCTCATAGCTCATTTGTCATCCCCCTTACTCCATGCCCCTGTCGTGAAGTTCATTCTCCACCGGGTTATTTTTAAACATTTTCCGTAACACAGTCGCACAAGTTGTCAGAAGAACGATGTAAAGTAAAACAAAAAGGACTATCATCAGATCAACATGCTCAGAGGTCGTTGCCCCTTGTTCAACCGTCATATAACCCACAAGTAACCATGGCTGTCTGCCAAGTTCTGCGAAGAACCAACCCATCTCAATCGCTAGTAGAGATAATGGTCCACCGGCAACTATTGCCCATAATAAAGGCTTGTTCCATTCATTCCATTTTCTCACTTTTGCAATCAAGACATATAGAATAGATATAAACGCCAGGAACATACCGATTCCCACCATTAAATCAAAGAAGTAATGGACAATTAATGGAGGAAGCTCATCCTCAGGGAACTCTTCCAAACCAATCACTTCTGCATCAGGCGTACCGTGAGCCAGAATACTTAAGGCATAAGGAATTTCCAAGGCATATTTCACTTCATTATTCTCTTGAAGTACACCACCCAATATCAGAGGAGCTTCTGTTGAAGTCTCAAAGTGCCATTCTGCTGCGGCAAGTTTTTCAGGTTGATATTTTGCTAGATACTTACCTGAGAAATCACCAATGATAGCAGTAGATATGGCAAAGATTGCAGCTGCTGTCATCGTAAGATGCAATGCTTTTTTATGATAAACATGATCTTTTCCTCTAAGTATCGCGAAGGCTGCTATTGCAGCTAAAACAAAAGCAGTTGTTAAATAAGCAGAAGATAAGACGTGAGCAACCTTTGTAGGGGTTGCGGGATTAAACATCGCTTCTAATGGACGGATATTGGTCAAAACGCCGTTTTCAAGGTCAAATCCTCTAGGTGAATTCATAAATCCGTTCACTGTTGTAATAAAGAAGCCAGAAGCCATTGCACCTAATGCCACAGGAATTAGGATAAAAAAGTGATAGATTTTCTTTTTAAACCGGTCCCATGTATATAAATAGATACCGAGGAAAATAGCTTCAAAGAAAAACGCAAAGGTTTCCATGAACAATGGAAGGCTGATAACATGGCCGGCCATTTGCATAAAATTCGGCCATAGCAAGCTCAACTGTAAACCGATAGCAGTCCCTGTCACTACTCCAATTGCAACGGTTATAACGAATCCGCGAGCCCATCTTCTCGCAAGCAGGCGATAATGTTCATCATTTCGCTTTATTCCCATCCACTCAGCCAAAGCTATCATAAGAGGAACTCCCACGCCGACAGTGGCGAAAATGACGTGAACAGCCAATGTAATACCTGTTAGAATTCGACTTAGGAAAACCGGATCATATTCAAACATCCCAAACATCCATACTCCACTCCTTTTTCAAACAAAAATTGCATTTCTTTACGTTACATTTACATTATACAATAGATTGCTCAATACTTCACAATATAAACTTCAAGCAAACTCTCTTACTAGTATATTCCCTTTAATCAATAAGCAAAACAGGGGGAAAGCGTTTGAATATGACATCTTTATGGCAAAGATTCGGCTAATTTGTGACAACGAGTGAAGAGAAGGTGAGGTTAAGATGCAATATGTTTATTTTCCCATTAATAGAAAAATAGTAGAAAAAAAAGTAAAACTTGATGGAATGTTGTATAAATATGTAGAAGAAGGTGGTAAAATATTCTTATAATTCACACAAAGGGTGTATACAATGAGTAATTTAAAAAATTATATCAATAGGCTTACTAAGGACACATTCTCGCTAAATTACAATCTAGATCAAGGGATTGTTGGCACCTTCGAATTATCAAATGGACATGAAGAAAAACTAAAAGTTCATGGGAATCTGAAATTTAAAACACCAATAGAGGAGCTATTATACAAGATTTATGATTTTACAGTGCTCCAGAATAAAAAAGCTGCAAGGGAAAAGTTTTTATACTTAAATGATGAGTTTGATATTGGTGATGTCTTATCAGATCCGAGCATAAACTTACTTTATCTTGTGGTAAAACTTAAGTACTATATCCTTAATAATGATAGAAAGCTTTATGAGCCAATATATAATCAAATAAGAAGTTTACCAAACAGCACAAATCCCTCGGTTGAGTATATACACCATAAAACGTTAGGAATCTATTTTTATCGAACCAATAATTTCTTACAATCCACTTTAGCACTTGATAATGCCTTATCTTTGGCTGAAAAACTTCCTTATATTTCTGAAGATGATAAAGCAGAACTTTATTATCAAATTTCATTAACAAAAATTAAAACATGTGATACATTTGAATCCATCTTTTACGCCGAAAAAGCTCTTTCACTCTACCAAAGTCTCTATAACAATAAACGCTCGGCTGAGTGTCATATTATTTTAGGTATCAACTATAATCACTCCAAACGACAAGACTTTGCTGAAAAACATTACCTATCTGCAAAAAACATTGGGGAGAACATTGGAGACTCTTATCTGGAATCGATGGCACTTCATAATCTGGGTTGCATCAAATCTTATTTAAAACAATCAGAGGAAGCGATCTTCTATTATTTAGAATCATTAAAAAGGAAAAGAGAAGAAGAAAGAAGTGTTTATTCCATACTAGGCCTTGTGGAAGAATATTACTTTTTGGACCAAACAGAATTTTCAAAGGAATGGGCGGAACAAGGGTTGAAATTGGCCATAAGAATGGATTTATCGGAATATATTCTTCACTTTACTGCACATATCTATCTATTAGATAAAAATATAGAATTAGAGCCGTATATCTTACAAAAGGTAATACCATATTTTAAAAATGCCGGGAATGAACGATATACCATTAAGTATATGGAAATGTTGGCCAAATACTATTTTAAAAACCATCAATACAAGTTAGCAAGTGAGTTTTACAACAGTTGTTTGCAAAATATAAAATTAAAAACCTCTTACTAAGAGCTATTTTAGAAGCCCACACTCAAAATTTGGTGTGGGCTTCTTTTGTAATGAGTGGGTATTTTGGTTTAGTTTTATTTTCTTGTCTCTATTCAAGTTTGAAAATCAAATATAGGGTATGTAAGCATTATTTAATTCTTTTACTTCAAGAGAAAGGTAGTGTTTACAGTGTTCGGAATAAATGACTTGTGGAAATTTTTCCTCTCTTTTTTTCTAGTGTTACCTGTTGTGACAATCATCCATGAATTGGGGCATTATTTCTTTGCTAAGCTCTTTGGCGGCAAGGTCATTGTTCATATAGGGACGGGAAATGTCCTTTTTAAATTTGGCTCTATCCGTGTAAGAAAGTTATATTTTTATGATGGTTGGTGCGAATATATTTCATTGAGCAAAAACGCATCTAAACTAGATAAGATTTTGGTTTACTTAGGGGGATCACTATTTAACACTTTGTCCATATTCATCCTGAATACTTTAATATTAAAAGAAGTATTGGAGCCGAGTATTTTCTTCTATCAGTTTACTTATTTCTCGTTTTACTTTTTGTTCTTTTCTCTATTTCCAATTAATCATTTAAATGGCTGCCCGAGTGATGGGATGGCAGCTTTAAATATAATAACGAATAAAAAGTTCAGTAAGAATCCATCTAATTAAAGAAAATATATGACATTTGTCATTACATGCCTATGACACGTATGACTATGCCACGTTTCAATAAAGGGGTAAAATGGAATTAAAAGTTTTAAATGTTATTTTACAGAACTTTCCTACTGATTTTGATATAATAACGTTAAAAGACATGTAAAAGGATAAATGAGGTTTCAAGTATGAAAAAGAGATATTTAATGTTTCAAAAAGGTTCTGGAATATCCCCTTATATCTGGAGCGTATTCAGCATTCTCCCATTTTATTTTATTTTCCAATCATCATCCACACCTGAAATAATAGTGGGTATATTTTTAACGATTCTATTTTTTATTGCTTATAGATTCGCGTTTATTTCTAATAAATGGCCTGTCTACTTATGGACCTGTTTATTGATAGGGATATCCATCACAATGACTATCTTGTTTCATTTCATTTACTTTGCTTTCTATATTGCTTTTTACAATGGAAAAATTAAAAATAAAATAGCCTTTACTGTGCTATACATCATCCATCTAATTGCAACTACAGTAGCAATCAACATAAATGTTGTCATGAGGGATGAGTTATTCTTAAAACAAATCCCATTTGTAGTGATTATATGGATTGCTGTAATTTTGCTTCCATTCAATCTTTATAATAAACGAAAACAAGATCAGTTAGAAGAGCAGTTGGATGTAGCAAACAAAAGAATTTCTGAACTTATCATACAAGAAGAAAGGCAACGGATTGCAAGAGATCTTCACGATACACTCGGGCAAAAACTCTCGTTGATTGGCTTAAAGAGTGATCTTGCAAGGAAGGTAATGAATAAGAACCCTGATCAGGCTAAATCGGAGTTAAAGGATGTTCAACAAACAGCGAGAACCGCGTTAAATGAAGTAAGACAAATGGTGTCTCAAATGAGGGGAATTCGTTTAAAAGAGGAATTTGTAAGGATAAAACAAATTCTGGACGCCGCAGAGATAGAACTAAATTTGGATCACGATCTACCTTTAAAGGACAATTCATTGTTCTTAGAGAACATTTTGAGTATGTGTTTGAAAGAAGCGGTTACCAATGTAGTTAAACATAGTAAAGCATCTAAATGCATGGTCCGGATGGAACAATTAGGAGACGAAATCAGGCTGACCATCCAAGATAACGGGGTTGGTATGACAGAGCAAGATGATATAGGAAAAGGCAGCGGACTGCTCGGTATTAAGGAACGACTTGAATTTGTAAATGGCTTGATGGAGATTAGTGGGGAACAGGGAACAACAATCCGAATTAAGGTGCCTAAAATGGTCAATCAGAGGGAACAGGAGGAGAAAGCATGATAAGGATAGTAATAGCAGAGGACCAACGTATGATGTTAGGCGCCTTAGGTTCATTACTAGATTTGGAAGAGGATATGGAAGTGGTCGGTATGGCCGGAAACGGGGAAGAGGCTGTCGCTTTATATCATAAATATAAGCCTGATGTATGTATCATGGATATTGAGATGCCAGAAAAAACAGGCTTGGAGGCAGCCGAAGAGTTAAAAGGCTTAGGGTGCAAAGTAATCATATTGACCACATTTGCAAGAACAGGGTATTTCCAACGGGCCTTGAAAGCGGGAGTTACAGGGTACCTATTAAAAGACAGTCCAAGTGAAGAGCTGGCAAACTCCATTCGAAGCATCGTGTCAGGAAGACGCGTCTATGCCCCGGAATTGATGGATGACTTTTACGGCGAGGAAAACCCGCTCACTGAAAGAGAAAAAGCGGTTCTGGAGCTTGTAGCAGATGGGAAGAATACGCAGGAAATAGCAGATGAATTAAGCATTAAATCAGGGACTGTTAGAAACTACATTTCTACCATACTGGATAAGCTCGAAGTGAAAAACCGAATTGAAGCCATTACCCAATCTAAGGAAAAAGGTTGGTTTAAATAAAATTGGATAGAATGATTACTGGCCGATCTGATAAAAGGATCGGTTTTTGTATATGCTCTACTTTATAATATGATATAGTTATTGGAGCTATTTTTTATAGGCTATAAATAGAAAAGAGACGTGATAAGAGTGACTGATTTTTTAAATTTAGGGATTCGTAAAGGAGTAAATCATTCCTTGAAATCCATGGGGATCAATTCCCCAACCCCAATACAAGAACAAACCATCCCTACAGTGCTAAAGGGACATGATGTAATTGCACAGGCGCAAACAGGAACAGGGAAAACATTAGCTTTTGTCCTTCCTATTTTGGAAAAAGTCGATGTGAATAACCCTGATACCCAAGTATTGATATTAACACCAACCAGAGAGCTTGCCCACCAAATTACAAAAGAGATAAAGAAATTAAAGGAAAATATAGATGATTTAAACGTTCTCGCAGTATATGGAGGACAGGATGTTAATTCCCAGTTGAAAAAGCTAAAGGGAGCACAGCATATTATCGTGGCAACACCTGGGCGTTTGTTAGATCATGTGAGAAGAGGGACTATTGATCTTTCCACCATCTCCATGCTAGTAATTGATGAAGCCGATCAGATGCTATTAATGGGTTTTCTTCCTGATATTGATACTATTACGGCAGAAACATTTTCTTCCCGACAGACGATGTTGTTTTCTGCAACGATTCCAAATGAAATTCATGCATTAGCTAAGAAATATATGAAACAACCAAAACATATTCAAATAGCGGAGAAACAAGTAACAGTAGCTACCATCAACCACTATGCCGTGGAAACGACTGACCGCCGTAAAGAAGGAACTATGATTCATCTCATTAAAGAACATAATCCCTACTTGGCCATCATCTTCTGTAGAACAAAGGCGAGGGTGCAAAAGTTGACTGAGGTTCTTAAACATGAAGGAATAGAATGTGAAGCATTACACGGAGATATCCCGCAATCCAAGCGTAACCGAGCAATGAAATGGTTCCGGGAAGCCAAACTTCAATACCTCGTTGCAACAGATGTAGCTGCTCGAGGGCTGGATGTAGAAGGTGTGACACATGTCTATAATTATGACATTCCTCAAGATTTAGAGACCTATATTCACAGGACAGGGAGAACAGGACGTGCAAGCGGAACAGGGGAAGCCTACACGCTCTATGCTCCAAGGGATGTGGATTTCCTACAAATGATTGAAAAGGGTATTGAAATGCCACTTGAAAAGCTCGTTTTTAAAGGCATCAGTATTCCTGACCGTGAGGACTATGAGGAAGAACGCAATGTTAATATAGCGAAAGCGCGAAAAGAAAAGGCAAGAAAAAAAGAATTTACTAACAGGAACTTCAAAAGATAGAAAGGAAGCGTTAATCGATGAACATTAAAGGACATGAAGCGGAAAAACTTAAAGACCCTACAGGTATTATTGAAGGGGACAGATATGAATTTTTTCTTGATTTGGAAATTGACGAAGAAGATGAGTTGTATTCAGAACAAGGTGTTTATTTAAAAGTGATATTTGCTGTGGAAGAGAGTGGCCATAGAATTGCACAATATCAATTCCTCGAAGAGAATACTAATAAAGCACTTGATTTCGAAATGGAAGAAGAAGAAGAGCAGGCTGTGCTAGCTTACTGTGGAGAGCATTTCCAGTCAGTACTTTAATCAAAACCATTTGCATTTTTTCTCGTTCTCCTGTACTATAGGGAAACAAGCTACGATGTACGTAACCATAACAAAGTTTTAACCTTTATACTTAACTAGGGAGTTTTATATAAAATCAGGAATGTCATGCCTCCATGGATAGAGGACGACAGGAATGGTTTTGCGAACACCCACTTTCAGGAGTGGTGGTTTAAAACTTTCTTATACTAAGTTACGGCAGTTGTGGCTTGTTCCTTTAAAAACACACTAAAAAACGAGCTTCCATCTTTAGAGGTGGAGGCTCGTTTTTATTTAGGCATTCACCAATCTAGTAACACAGTGTGTTAAGATAAGTAAGTTCTATGCAGTGTATAGAACAACGAGTACAAGGAAAAGACTTACAAGAGCAGTCAGTAAAAGAAGGGAGATATAAAAATGGAAAAGATAGAAGTAGGAGATATTTTTATTGTGACAGATGAAAATGATCAAGAGCAAGAACTTGAGGTACTTGGTACGATGGACGTAGCAGATTCTGTATACGTGGCAGTCGGATTTGTGGAAGAGATAGCAAAAGAAACGACTGGCGACGTAGATATTTTCTTCTTAAAAGTGGAAGAGGATGGCGAGTTATCAGAAATCGAAACGGATGAAGAGTTCAATGAAGTATCTGCAGCATTTGAAGCGATGGTAGACAAAGAACAATAATATTTATGAGGTTGTCCTGTAAAAAGGACAACCTCGTTTTTTGTTTGATGGGCATGTATGAGAATAAGCTTAATACACTATAACAGAGAATGATTTTTCCATGGAAAGTTATTCTTTAATATCCATTTCCTACTTGACAGGGATGTTTTAGTGGATTAAAGTATTTAATTAAGAAAGAAGGGGGAGGTAGTATGGATACTTTGTTTATTGTACTTAATATTATTTTATTACTTTTACTTTGCTTTGGGCTCTATACGATGCAAAAGAAAGGTGTTTCCTTTTCTAAGCGTGTATTCTCCGCATTAGGAACTGGAATTGTTTTTGGGCTTGGCCTTCAGTTTGTTTATGGGGCAGGTTCAGAAGTATTGAGCGGCTCCATCGACTGGTTCAACATTGTAGGGTCGGGTTATGTGAAATTTCTGCAGATGATTGTCATGCCATTAGTGTTCATCAGTATCATTGCCGCTTTCACAAGACTTACTTTAAAGAGTAATATCGGTAAGATCAGCGCTCTAATTATAGGTATCTTGGTTGGAACGACCGCAATAGCAGCTGCGGTTGGTATCGGTACCACACTCGTCTTCGATCTAGAAGCAATCCAAATTGAGCAAGGGGAAGCGGAGACCGCCAGAGGGGAACAGATGGAGCAACGTGCAGGGGACCTTGCATCCAAAACATTCCCGCAACAGATGCTGGACTTCATCCCATCCAATGTGTTCCTAGATTTCACTGGTGCACGTTCTACATCTACCATAGCCGTAGTAATCTTTGCAGCCTTTATTGGGATTGCCTATTTAGGGGTCAGAAGAAAGAACCCGGAACAGGCGGAATCCTTCTCTAAAATAGTAGATACATTCTATACCATCATTATGAGAGTTGTGACACTGATTCTCAGGCTAACTCCTTACGGGGTGTTAGCGCTAATGACTAGGGTTACCGCCACAAGTGATTACGGAGCCATTGCTAAACTCGGGCAGTTTGTAGCAGCATCTTATGTGGCACTGGCAATTGTTTTCGGTATTCATTTAGTTCTTTTAGCGATTGCCGGCTTGAATCCATTAACTTATGTTCGTAAAGCGATTCCGGTGCTATCGTTTGCCTTCACTTCGCGCACAAGTGCTGGAGCTTTACCATTGAACATTAAAACACAGACGAAAGAATTCGGTGTGTCAGATGGAATTGCCAATTTCGCGGGTTCTTTTGGATTATCCATTGGTCAAAATGGTTGCGCGGGTGTTTATCCAGCCATGCTGGCAGTGATGATTGCACCGACAGTTGGTATAAATCCGTTAGATCCATCATTCTTGTTTATGTTGATTGTCATTGTAGCTATCAGTTCGTTTGGGGTTGCTGGAGTAGGAGGCGGTGCAACTTTTGCAGCCATTCTCGTGCTTTCTGCAATGGACTTACCAATTGCACTTGCAGGTTTGCTGATTTCTGTAGAACCACTTATTGATATGGGACGTACGGCGGTGAATGTGAGTGGTAGTATGACCGCAGGTGTTCTGACGAGTAAAGTGACAAATGACCTTGATACCTCTGTATTTAACAGTAAAGCATCGACGGATATGGAGTTGGATGTTTGAGACGTTTTGGATGAGAAGAGAGGGCAGCTTAGGCGCTGCTCTCTTTTTTTGTGGTGTTTTATTACGAAATCCCAAATGTCACAATAACCGTTATAAAAGTCACACAATAGCTAAAGAAATAGTTACAATTTACCTCCGAAAAGTAACAATCCTAAATGTCGTATGTTAAAAGTAATAATAATTACCTTTAAACGTAATTTTATGTTGCTTTTGAAAAGGATTTCAATTACTCTATAAAGTAACAGGAGGTGAAAATATTGGAAAATGTAAGATTGAATGTAGCTTTATTGCGGAGAAAGGTACCAAACCTAACGAGCGCGGGTAAATCTGTGGGCTTAAGACCCGCCACCGTTTCAAATCTGTGCACAGGCAAAATTCCAATTGGAAGAGCAGAGGTACGCACCATTATCGCACTGGCAGATTTAGCGGAGTGTAGCTTGGATGAATTGATATTAAGAGGGGAGAAAGTCGATATGATTGAAACAAAAATAAAAGCAATCGATTTATTGGCTCCATTGACTAAAGGTGGAACTAACGGACTCGTAGCAAGGCCAGGAATGGGGCAACTTGTGGTTCTAGCAGAATTGTATTACCGCTTAAAACGCGATGGATATACTTCTATTATGCTTTCACCTAAGGGCGAGCATCCCGAAGTTGATGACATTCTTGATCATGTAGACTTCACAGTTAATACAATTGAAGAAGCTTACCAAAAAATCATGGAACTTGGACCAAATAAAGAGATAATTTTCACTGCCGACCGTGGCCATGTAGCCAATGGGAACATTCAGGACCTTCACAACAAACTAGAAAAGGTAGGAATGAACACAGTTACAACATTCCTTCTTGATTTAAGTGGTCAGGTAGTGGACGAAGACCTTCCTTATGGACCTTTAGAAACGTTATGGCAATTTGACGCAGACCTTGCAGCAAGACACAAATATCCAGCCATTAATCCCTTACAATCCACCTCATCTGTTTTAGAGGGCGCTCACCTAGATCAACACCACTTAACTATACAACAACGCTCACAAAAACTTCTTAGACGCTACCGTGAATTACGCTCACTTGTTCAAGTTAGAGGTATGGATCTACTTCCTGAAACTGAAAGCCAAACATATAAGAGAGGGGAAAGATTAGAAGCATATCTTACCCAACCATTCTTTGTAGCTGAACCATTCTCCGGTAAAAAAGGAGAAGATGTTGACCTCCCGACGATGCTTGAAGATATTAGAAAAATACTAGAAGGTTCCTATGATTCTGCAGAAGTGAATTCTTTATCCTATATCGGAACAATAAAATAGCTTGATAGCAACATAAAAAAAGAGCCGCTCAGCTTGGGGCTCTTTATATGTTTAATCCCTTATATCAAAATCCTCTACTTCCAAAAGATGTTCAGGTCTTTCTCCAATAGGATCTCGATGAAAATAATCCCTGATAACACCTTTCTTTAAGAAATTGGTGATAGAAGCCAAAATCATTCCCTGGTCCAACGATAAGTGAGTATGGGCAACTTCACCTGTTTCCAGATTAACCGTATCATAATAGCCATAATCTTCTCCATAGACTCCCATGTCTTGCAGCTTTTTAAGATTGTCATAGACTTCTTCAGGAGCATGCTCCAATGCAAGAAAGCTAGCATGGGGTGTTACTGTTGCTTTATCCTCATAACCTTCTGCTCCTAATACAGGTGCCCCAAACTCTCCATAATTATTTAGGATTGCTGCAGGCGAAAAGCCCCAAGCACCCAACTCATTCACTTCTGCATAACGGATTTGACCTTTTACATGCTGCAAATTATTTAAACCTAAACCATTTACACCGAGTTCGTTCTCTTTCATGACGAGGCTTGGCATCAACCCTTCAAACATACTGCCACCCCAGCTTGGTACATATTTGATTCCTTCATATTCATAGACACCTTGAAACACATTTACACCGTCGTAATTCTTCATAATTCCTGTAGGAGTTTGAGATTGCCAATCAAACTCTGGCGGAAAAGTTCGGTACAACTTCCACCAATGTTCCTCAGGTACATCTCCTTTGCCAATAGCAATGTAACTTGCCACTCGCGGCTCCGTATATAACATTCCGTAATGGTGAGGGGTGAGGCTTTCTTGTTCCTTATCATATCCACCATGTAGATGGCCAACAGAAGGGTCATAAAGGGTGGAATATTCCATTTGCTCCACGAGAGGATCTGTTAAGTCTTTCAACCCATCAAAATATTGCCCTGAAACGATTAACCCTGCAGTCAACCAACCATTATCAACACTAGAGATAAACTGTCCCCAATCTTTTTTTGGAGTTCCATCCTTCGTGTAGTACCAATTGTAATAAAGTCCGTTCCAAGTTTCCATTTCATTTAGTGTACGTAAAGTTTTTTCAACCCTTTGCTCGGCTTCCTTTTTGGATATGAATCCAAGTTCCACACCAGATACCATCCCTAACATATACATGGCAATATTAGTAGGGGATGTATGTTCAGCTTTCGTTTCATCTTGCTCAAAGTCCACACGATCCATGGTAAGCCCAGTATCAGTGTCTGTATAATCTTCAAAAAATCGAAACGTTTTTTCTGCCGTTTCTAATAGTTCCTTTTCCATTTCATTTTGCGGTTGAACAGTAGTTTTTTCTGTAGTACTTGTAAAATAAAGAACCATACCAACAACCACCATGACTGATAAAAATAACCCAAGTAACCTTTTCAAATATGAACAACTCCTTTTACTGGATTTAGTGAAACGTTTCGATAAAATGACTGAAAACGCCTTCATTTGTGTAAAATATACTCCTTATTTCAAAGTTATTCAACACTTTTCCTCCAAAAACAAATAAACAAATTGGCAAGCTATAGGTTATCGTAATAAAAGCTTGTCACATTCCCACCATTTTTGATATAGTAATATGTTGTAACTTCTTATATAAAGAAACAAGTATGTCAACTATGTAAATAGATAAATTTAATAAAGGTTATGGTGATTATGATGAGTCAAGACTATAGAGTATTATTGTATTATAAATATGTAGATATTGAGAATCCGGAAGAGGTTACTCAAGAGCACATGGAATTCTGTAAAGAGTTAGGGTTGAAAGGCCGTGTATTGATTGCAAAAGAAGGAATTAACGGAACTGTTTCAGGGACAATCGAGCAAACAGACGCTTATATTGAGCATATGAATTCACATCCTCTTTTCTCAGATATCATCTATAAAGTAGACGAAGTATCTGAACATGCATTCCCTAAAATGAAGGTTCGTTACCGTCCAGAGTTGGTGACATTACGTTTGGAAAATGACATTGACCCACGCAAAACTACAGGGAAGCATTTAAAACCAAAAGAATGGTTGAAAGCATTACAAAGCGAAGATACAGTAGTAATCGATGCTCGTAATGATTATGAGTACGACCTTGGACATTTCCGTGGTGCAGTGAAACCTGACATCAATACGTTCAAAGAACTACCTCAATGGATTAAAGAAAACAAGAAGAACTTTGAAGGGAAAAAGATCTTAACGTATTGCACTGGCGGAGTACGTTGCGAAAAGTTCTCTGGATGGTTGCTTGAAGAAGGTTTTGAAGATGTTTCCCAGCTGGATGGAGGAATTGTCACATACGGGAAAGACCCTGAAGTGCAAGGAGAACTATGGGATGGACAATGCTACGTATTCGACGAGCGAATCAGTGTTCCAATTAACCAGAAAGAACATGTAGTAGTCGGGAAAGATCATTTTTCTGGTGAACCTTGCGAGCGCTATGTAAACTGTGCAAATCCTGAGTGTAATAAAAAGATTTTGAGCTCTGAGGAAAACGAACACAAGTACCTGCGCAGCTGCTCCCATGAATGCCGTATAGATCCAAGAAACCGCTATATCATCGAGCACGGATTAACAGAAGAAGAAGTAAGCAAAAGAATGGATGCAATTAAACAAGAAGTTACAAACTAATTTAGCTAACCTGTTTCTCAAATGAGAGACAGGTTATTTTTGTGCAGTTAAAGAAATAATTATCTGAAAGACTACGTTTTTCTTTTTACTATAAAGGTAAATAGTAAGTAATGAGAAGAAAGGAGAGTTTACATACATGGAATATAGAATTGAAAAAGATACAATGGGAGAAATAAAAGTTCCTAAGAATAAGCTATGGGGAGCACAAACGCAAAGAAGCATCGAAAATTTTGCTATTGGTGAGGAGAAGATGCCAATAGAAATCATCCATGCTTTTGCACTATTAAAAAAAGCAGCGGCAAAAAGTAATCATAAATTGAGCAAGCTCTCTACCGGAAAAGCAGAGGCATTTACAGCCGCTGCTGAAGAGATAATAAACGGAAAATGGGATGAACATTTTCCACTTGTTGTGTGGCAAACAGGAAGCGGGACACAATCCAATATGAATGTAAACGAAGTGATTGCCAACAGGGCAAACCAACTTTTATTTGAGAGCGGAGGAGAGGACCGAATACATCCAAATGACGATGTGAACATGTCACAAAGCTCCAATGATACGTTTCCCACTGCCCTTCACATTGCTGGCGTGTTAGCAGTCGAGGAAAGACTTCTCCCAACTCTAACGAGACTAAAAGAGACCTTGCTTCAGAAGTCAGAGGAATTCAAGAATGTCATTAAAATAGGAAGAACACACTTACAAGATGCTACACCACTGACACTGGGCCAAGAAATCAGCGGTTGGTATCATATGCTCGAAAAAGGGGAGAAGATGATTGCAGAAAGCCTACCTCATATGAAAGAACTGGCAATAGGGGGGACAGCAGTAGGGACAGGAATAAATGCACATCCCGATTTTGGGGATATGGTAGCCGAAGAAATCACAACACTGACTGGGAAAAATTTTACTTCTGCAGCTAATAAATTTCATGCCTTAACAAGTCATGACCAGGTTGTTTATGTACATGGAGCAATTAAGGCACTTGCTGCGGATTTGATGAAGATAGCCAATGACGTAAGATGGCTTGCCAGTGGCCCAAGAAGCGGAATAGGAGAGATAATCATTCCTGAAAATGAACCCGGCAGTTCTATCATGCCAGGTAAAGTCAATCCAACCCAAAGTGAAGCATTGACGATGGTGGCAACGCAGGTGATGGGGAACGATGTAACAATTGGAGTTGCAGCAAGTCAGGGGAATTTTGAACTAAATGTATTCAAGCCGGTCATTATCTACAATTTTCTTCAATCGGTGACACTTTTGACGGATAGCATGAACAGCTTTAACGACAAATGTGTTAGAGGGATGGAACCTAATTTTGAAAAAATAGCCTTAAACCTTCAAAACTCTTTAATGTTAGTAACATCTTTAAACCCTCATATAGGATATGAAAAAGCTGCATCCATTGCTAAGCTTGCACATAAAGAAGGTTCTACGTTAAAAGAAGCCGCACTAAAACTAGAACTGTTAACAGAAGAAGAATTTGATGCCTTTGTTGATCCAAGTAAAATGGTACATCCACAATAAATAAGGTGGGCTGTAGGGAATACCCATTACACTGGAATTCCCTACAGCCCATTTCAATCTATTTCTCCATCATTTCGGTTTCACTGACTTTGTCAATTTTATCTACAAACATCTGAAACACTTTTCTTTTTTCATCCAGCTCTTTTATGTATTGTTTAAGTTCATTGAACTTCTCTTCATATGGCTTGTGATACGATTCTTTAATATTGTCAATGATTTCATCATTTATTGTAGACTGTATCACTTGTTTCGTAATACTGAACTTAATAGAATATAACTGAAGATCTGACTTCACTTTTTCATATTCATCATCAATTTCTTTCTTCTGCTTTAACATTTCTTCTTTCCATTCCAATAAAGAATCCTTTACATATGTCTGCATAGTTACCTCCCATGAACATACTGATACTAAGGTTATGTATTGTATATATAATATTAAAGAAAACGATCGAGTTTGTGGGGGTATTTTTCTTTACAGTATGTTTACATATTACTTACTTCAAAATATTTTTACTGTCCCCCGTATCTTAAGGGCCTAATGAAACGTTTAGATAATAGAGTGGAGTAAAGGAGTGTGGCTCAGTGAAAAATGCTAAGAAAAGAATGTTAGTTAAGACTGATTTGTCCCGGGAAGAGTACATGCAGGACCATTACCATAAATTGCTTCGCTACTGTCTCTTTCTCACAAAAAACGAATGGGATGGAAATGACCTTGCGCAGGAAACCATGGAAAAGATCATCAAGCATTACTCTCATTCAGCTGTTATAAGCCAAAGTCTTCTCAAGAAAGTTGCTTATAACAAGTGGATTGATGTTGTTCGAAGACGACAAAAGGAAACAATTCAGGATGTTCTTAATGAAGAGATCTATCATCACCATTTGGAGAAAGCCCTCTTCATTACAGATACTTTACTTACACATACTACACCAAAACAGGCAGTGATATTCTTTCTTACAGAGGCATTTGATTATCAATCCGCTGAAATTACCGACATGCTTGGCACAACCGAAGGAGCGGTAAAAGCAGCTTTGCACCGCTCTAGAAAAAGACTCAACAAAAAAGAGGCACCTAACATTGAGCGCATAGATAGTTTTTGGAGCGATGAGGAAAATCAATGATCAGATTGCTAATAGTGTCGTTGCGCAATTGCTGTTTCTAGCTGCTGATGACCCAGATAAAGACATATCCATCTATATCAACAGCCCAGGCGGCTCTACTACTGCTGGGTTTGCCATTCTTGATACAATGCACTATATCAAACCAGATGTTCGAACAATCTGTATTGGGATGGCCGCATCTTTTGGAGCAATGCTGTTGATGGCCGGAACGAAGGGAAAGAGGCTGGCATTACCAAATAGTGAAATTATGATTCACCAGCCACTGGGTGGGGCAAGAGGTCAGGCGACGGAAATTGAAATATCCGCTCGTAGAATCCTGAAGTTAAAGGATGACCTTCATAAGCTGATTGCTGATTATACTGGACAGCCAATTAAAAAGATTGAGCGGGATACCGACAGAGATAAATTTATGACTGCTGAAGAGGCAAAAGAATACGGAATTATCGATGAGGTAATCAAAAAGTGATGATAAAAAACAGGCACCTCACTAGAGGGTGCCTGTTTTTACTCTTTTTTACCGATAATACCGTAAAAAAAGATATTGGTAATGTCTTCTGTTAGCGGAAGTACTTTTTGATATACCTCCTCTTTTTGCATATAATCTTTCAGCATCTGAACATAGAAAAGAATTGCCTCCTGGGAAAGATTTGGATCAACATATCCTTGTTCCTTCCCTTCCTCAAACAGCTTAGCAAAATAGGGAAGTGCTTTTTCTACATAGATTTTCTCAATGATATTACCTTCCGTTGCATATTCCTTCATCATGAAGTGATAAAATTCCTCATGAATCTGCTTAGAGATTTCTTTTTTATTGAAGATAATTTGTTTTATCTTTTCTGGGAATGGAATATCGCTATGAATGAGTTTTTCAAAGTCGTCAGAAGTTTTATTTATGTAATAACCAAACACATCACTTGTTAATTTATGTTTGCTTTCGAAATAATTATAGATTGTTACTTGCGAAACATTGGCCTTTTGCGCTATTTCTGATATGGATACTTTCTGAACTCCATACTCCATAAAAAGAGCCAAGGCTGCTTCTAGGATATCTTGTTTCTTTTGTTCTCTCCGTCGTTGAAAACCGTCCATCATTTTTCACCTCATCTTTATTTTAATCAAAATTATGTAATAAAACAAATAAAATAGTTCATAAACTCTTGTCAAAGGGTCACTTTATATATATTATGAACTATGTAAGTTAAAATATTTCATATTTTGCTTTTCTGTATGATTTATCATGTAGATTAAGGGAGGGTCTTTCATGACCATATTAGAGACAAAACATTTATGTAAAACTTTCGGGAAATTCACTGCGTTGGACGGGGTTAATCTAAATGTTAACAGCGGCGAGGTATATGGCTTTATCGGACCAAATGGAGCGGGGAAATCCACCACTATTCGTATATTATTAGGCATTCTAAAAGCTACACAGGGGGAAGCAAAGATATTTGGACTTGATGCTTGGAAGGACGCTGTAGAGATTCATAAACGCATAGCATATGTACCTGGTGATGTGACATTATGGCCAAATCTAACTGGAGGAGAGGTCATTGATCTATTCATGAAACTTCGTGGAGGAAGCGACAGCGGAAGGAGGGAAGAGCTAGTTGAGAGATTTAAACTGGATCCTTCTAAGAAATGTAGAACCTATTCTAAAGGAAATCGACAAAAAGTAGCATTAGTTGCAGCATTTGCTTCTAATGCAGATCTATATATATTAGATGAACCTACTTCAGGGCTTGATCCGTTAATGGAAATGGTTTTTCAGGAGTGCGTCTTAGAGGCTAAGCTCGCCGGAAAGAGCGTACTTCTCTCAAGCCACATCTTATCCGAAGTTGAAAAGCTATGTGACCGTGTTGGAATCATCCGACAAGGAAAGATCATTGAAACAGGGACGTTACAAGAGTTGAGACACTTAACAAGAACAAACCTTCTTATCGAAACAACCCAGCCTGTACTGGATATTGGCTCTTTGAAAGGAGTACATGAGGTGGAACAGAGGGAAGATGCATTATCTTTTCAAGTAGATGCTGAAGAACTCGCAGCGGTCATGAAACATGTTAGCGGGTTCGGTCTTGTAAAATTAGAGAGTTCTCCTCCAACACTAGAGGACTTGTTTATGCGTCATTATGAAGGCGGCGCTTCCAAAATGGGAGCGGGAGGAGAAGCCTGATGTGGAAACAACGTTTTAGTAATACAGGTAACCTTATTTTCTTCATTTTGAAACGGGATAAAATTCGCATTCCGATCTGGCTTATTTCAATTACACTAATTACTTTACTAACTGCCACTTCTTTTTCTGGTTTGTATGCCAATGACCAGGAAAGGCAAGCAATCGCTGAGACGATGAAAAATCCTGCTATGACGGCAATGGTTGGTAAGGGCTATGGATTGGAAAACTATACAGAAGGACCGATGATGGCACATCAAATGCTTCTTTTTACAGCAATAGTGGTGGCAATCATGAGTATCCTTCTCGTTACTCGTCATACAAGAAATGATGAGGAAGAGGGACGAATTGAATTAATACGTTCCTTGCCTGTAGGTCGTTTAGCTAATGTTACTGCAACTCTAGTTGTAATGACTGCAACAAATGCTTTATTGGCTTTATTAATTGCATTTAGCTTATTCTTTTTGGGGATAGAAAGCATCGATTTGAACGGTTCTATTTTATATGGTGCAGCATTAGGTGCTACAGGGCTATTTTTCACGGGTATTACAAGTCTTTTTGCACAGTTATCCTCGAATCCGAGGGGGACAATTGGTTTATCATTTACAGTCCTTGCATTTTCGTACTTAGTTCGTGCGGTAGGGGATGTAAGTAATGATACTTTGTCATGGTTTTCCCCACTGGGGTGGGTATTGGGTACAGAGGTTTATGTGAACAACTATTGGTGGTCAATTTTTCTTACAATTGGTAGCTCTATAATAATTGCCATAATTGCGCTCTATTTGCATTCGCTGCGTGATATTGGCTCCGGCTTCATCCCAACAAAGCCAGGTAAAAGGAATGCATCACGATTCTTAAGTAGTCCTTTCGGATTGGCGTTCAGGCTCCAACGGACTGCAATCATCGCTTGGGCAATTGGAATGTTTATCTTAGGTGTGTCTTATGGCTCCGTGTTGGGAGACCTCGAAACATTCTTTTCTAGCAATGAAATGATGGCTGAAATGTTACCGCCTGTGGAAGGATACACGTTAACCGAACAGTTTATGACCATGCTCATGGCGATTATTTCGATGATTTGTACAATTCCTCCTATCATGTTTTTGTTAAAGCTAAAAGGGGAGGAGAAGAGGGGGCAACTGGAGCCGATTCTTTCTAAGAGCGTGTCAAGATTAAAGCTCCTCGGAAGTTATATGCTGTTGTCTCTCATCTTTGGCTTTATTATGCTAACCTTAGCTATAGTCGGTTTGTGGGTAGCAGCAGATTCAGTCATGGACGATCCTATTTCGTTGCAGTCATTTTTAAAAGCAGGGTTAGTCTATTTGCCCGCTTTGTGGATCATGACTGGAATTGGGGTTGCTACAATTGGATTAAAACCTAAACTAACAGGCATCACTTGGCTTGTACTGGGCTATTCATTTTTTGTAGTTTATCTTGGTGGAATGCTCAAACTACCTGAATGGATGGCAAATTTATCGCCATACGGACACATTCCGCAGATTCCAGTGGAAGAGGTCAGCTATCTAACTCTTGCGATCCTTATTTTTATTGCTATTTTATTAACATTAGTAGGTTTTATTGGATATCGTCGTCGTGATATAACTGGATAATGTTAATGTGCCCCCTTGTTTTAATAACGAGGGGGGTTTACTTGTATAAAACACCTTTTCATCGAGCAATCTACAAAGGAAAAGGAGTGAAATATATGAAGCATTTAATGCCGATATTAATCAAATTCATTGCAAGCTTTTTAATCCTATCCTTTTTCTTAAATCAGTTTGCTGAAATCTCGTTCCTAGATATCCTTTTGACAACCGTTCTCCTTATTACTTTTTCGTATTTTGTAGTGGATGATATGGTATTGCCGCGAACGAATTATACATTTGCGGCTGGATTTGACTTTGTATTTAACTTTGCCACTATCGCTTTTATGGTATACATTTTAACTAATTTAAGTGGCGGATTCTTGTTACCATCTGCAATTGCAGCATTAACCATCACAGTCTTTGAAGTGTTTTTTCACCTATACCTTGTCAAAAGTGTTTTTCCAGATCACCCGAGAAAGAAATCGAAGAGGGAAGCTCCACCGATGGAACTACAAACAGAGTTCTCAGAAGAGTTAAGTGTACATGAAAGCAAGAAGAGAGAAGACTAAACCCAATATTTCTGTTGGGTTTTTCTTTTTGTTTGCTATACTTTTATATATTCCGTTTTAATTGGGGAAGGAGTCTATGAGCAATTATGAGTCTTGATAAAGTGAAAGATTGGGTAGAGGCATTAGGGCTTGAAGCGCATCCAGAAGGGGGCTTTTACAAACAAACATACGTGTCAGGAGAAAACATCACTGATAATGAACTATCTGTTTCTTTCGATGGTAAGCGAAAGCTCTATTCAAGCATCTATTTTTTACTTACAGATAAAAACATTTCACACTTTCATCGGTTAAAATCAGATGAATTATGGTATTTTCATGGGGGCAGTTCATTAACCGTCCACGTCATTACAGAATCAGGGAAGTATGAGCAACACAAGTTAGGTTTGAATTTAGGTGAAGGGGAGAGACCACAGGTATTAGTTCCAAAAAACTCTATTTTTGGTTCAAGTGTCGACATTCCAAATAGTTATGCTTTAGTTGGTTGCATGGTGTCTCCTGGCTTCGAATTCAAGGATTTTGAAATGTTCACCCAAACAGAATTAATGGAAAAGTATCCAGAACACGAGAAAATTATTCGGAAGATGGCTTATGAAGAGTTGCCAAATGAATGAAGTAACCCCCTTTCAAAGGAATGGAAGGGGGTTACTTATTTTTCATTTGTATCAATTAAAACTAACTCTTTATCTGGGTAGGTTTTCTCAATATGGTGTTCCCCCCATGCACAAAGCATGTCCAAAGCAGGCTTCAGGGACCAGCCGTAATCAGTTAATTCATACTCTACTTTAGGAGGTACCTGATTATAAATAATGCGATTGACAACACCATCAGCCTCAAGCTCTCTAAGTTGTTGAGTGAGCATCTTTTGCGTAATAGTAGGCATCAGTCTTTTAAGTTCGCTAGTGCGTCTTTTACTTTTAATTAGGTGACACAAGATCACTACTTTCCACTTGCCACCGATAACTTCCAATGCAGCTTCCACTGGAATATTGTATTTCTTCATAAAGTATCCCTTCTTTGTAAGGTATTTATTTCACTCATTATACCACCATGTTCTTAAAGGTAAATAGGGTACTTCCAGGTGCCTACCTCACTTTAAAGTGCGTACTTACATTTAATAACCACTGCCCTCATAATAAGAACTCGAAAGGTTACCAAATGGCGCCAAAGGTAATCTGCATATTATGAAGGAGGCATTTATGATGAATTCACAAGCAATTTCTATAGATCAAACTAAAACAAACAGAAGAAATAGTACGTTAGCATTGTTAGCATTAGCAATTAGTGCTTTTGGAATTGGGACAACGGAATTCGTTCCAGTTGGCTTATTGTCAACGATATCAAATGATTTAAACATCTCGATCACAATGGCCGGTTTATTAATCTCGGGCTATGCGATGGGTGTTGCCATTGGTGCACCAGTTTTAACCGCACTAACAAATAAGATGAATCGAAAGACGTTACTTATCTCCCTAATGATTGTATTTATTATTGGTAATACAGTAGCAGCACTATCCAATAGTTATGAATTACTATTAGTGGCACGGTTTATCACTGCTTTCTCACACGGAATCTTCTTTTCAATAGGGGCAACTATTGCTGCAGATCTTGTTCCTGCCGACAAAAGAGCAAGCGCCATTGCATTGATGTTTACAGGATTAACTGTGGCGACAGTAACAGGTGTACCACTAGGAACCTTTATTGGACAAATGTTTGGCTGGAGAGCAACGTTTTGGGGAGTTGCTTTGTTGGGAGTGATTGGAGCAGTAGCAAGTTCAATTCTAATTCCGCGCAATTTAAAAGAGGCACCACCATCAACGTTACGTGAGCAACTTGATGTGTTGAAAAACAGTAAACTTCTGATGGCTTTTGCGATAACCGCTTTAGGATATGGTGGGACTTTCGTGGCATTCACTTACTTGACACCACTTTTAGAAACCGTCACAGGATTTAGCGCAAAGTGGGTAAGTGGTATCTTACTTGTTTATGGAATCGCTGTTGCAGTAGGGAATGTAATTGGCGGTAAAGCATCAGATAAGAACCCTTTGAAGGCACTAATGTGGATGTTTATAATGCAAGCTGTCATTTTGGTTGTGTTGACATTTGCAGCACCATTTAAAGTTGTAGGGTTGATTGTGATCTTCTTAATGGGGATGTTTGCATTTATGAATGTACCTGGACTTCAGGTGTTGGTCGTGAACCTTGCGGAAAAATATGTACCTTCTGCAGTAAACGTGGCTTCTGCGCTCAATATTGCAGCATTTAACGTAGGGATAGCGATTGGATCGTTGTTAGGCGGGATTATTGTGGATTCCATAGGTCTGATTCATACTCCATGGATTGGGGGAGTCATGGTGATGGGGGCTGTCGGGTTGACAGTTAAGTTGATGAAGATGGAAGAAAAAACTGCTCAGTGATGGGCGGTTTTTTCTTTTTTTATGAGGGGAAGTGCTATTATTTGCACTTAAGAACAAATGTTCGTATAATAGAAATATAGGTAATTAGATCTAGAACTAGAGGAGAGGAAGGCGAAAATATGAAGCAGATGCCAAATAGAAAAATCACCTTAGACCTCCGAGAAATTATTAAAATGTATGAAGATGGCATGAGTACCACTGAGATTGCAATCGAAGGGAATGTAACTAGCCGAAGAATTACACAAATTCTTAAGAAAAATAATGTGAAACTGCGACCAAGGGGACATTGGAAAAGGAAATATCATATAAATGAGGATTATTTCAAGTGCTGGTCACCGAACATGGCGTATATATTAGGATTTTTTTAGCAGATGGCGTTATAAGTGGAGAAGGACAAACAGTAAGTTTTGCACAAAAGGAAATTGAAATTCTTGATGAAATAAGGCATGAAATGAAATCTAATCATCCAATTGGGGAATATAAAAATGGGGTATATTTCCTTAATATAAACAGCAAAATTATTAAAGATGACCTGATGAATATACATGGTTTAACACCAAACAAATCTAAAACGGTTAAATTTCCTTATGTACCAGAAGAATATATGCATCATTTTATAAGAGGTTATTTTGATGGAGATGGAAGTATATATAAAAAAGGAAATATGATAAACTTTGTTGGAGGTTCATATTCCTTTATTTTAGAGTTAAGAAATATACTCGAAGACAAAGGATTCGACCCAATAATTACGAGCAAAGATAATCACTTCAGAATTTACATAAGCGGCAAAAAGACCATAAAACAATTTGGAGACTGGATATACAATGATAAAAAATTATATCTGAAAAGAAAGTTTGATATTTACAATAAAGAAGAGTTAACAGCTGAACAGTTAATAAACAAAGCGCCAAAAAATCCTACTAAGCAAAGAGTATTCCTTAAAGAGTTAAAGTTTTACAACTCTATAAATAAAGCACGTTTACATGCAAATATTTCTGTTGAGCAGTTAGAGAATTGGATTAAAACTGATGATCGATTTGCAAATATTAAAATCATAACAAAAATATAAATACTTGAGATTAGAGGAGTAACTTAATACTCCTCTAATCTTTTATTTTCTTCGGGGTCTACATAACACTTATTATAGGAAGTTATGTAAAAAAAGCTATTTTGTATCAAAAACAAAGTAAACTTATGATAGTGAGACGAAATTAAAAAAATGATTAAAATACATCGTTTAATTATTTATTAATTTTAATTGGATTTGTTCAATAAACTTACAATCATTATTATCAAACCTAAAACCTTAAACCAATCAAGTATTTCTGGCTAATCAGATTTAGTTATTTTTTGATCTATTGTCCCTAATATCATTTATTTTTAATCATCATATACAGTCATCTCTTTTCATTACGGTTTACATAATAGTATTACCGCAATCATTTTTTAATTTTGTTCCTCCATTGCTGCTAATAATATTTACATGTATTTATTTCTCAAGCGTATTAACTCTAAAGAAATGCAATAAGATGTTAGAAATCCCTTTCTGTGGAGGTGTTTCTTTGGAAAAGCATATGCACGAATTCTTTCTTCACCGCGCCATTGACTTGGCTGTACAAAATGTTAAAGAAAATGGCGGTCCATTTGGCGCAGTTATTACAAAAAACAATCAAATAATTGCTGAAGGTGTCAACAAAGTGACCAGTAATCTCGATCCAACGGCCCATGCTGAAGTTATGGCTATACGGCAGGCTTGCAATAGTTTACAAACCTTTGAACTTAAAGATTGTATACTTTATAGCAGCTGTGAGCCTTGTCCGATGTGTCTTGGCGCTATTTATTGGGCACGAATTCCAACCGTATATTTTGCTGCAGACCGAAAAGACGCTGCAGCCATTCATTTTGATGACGAGTTTATTTATCGTGAAGTTCAACTTGATCCTGCAAATCGAACCCTCCCTTTTATTCATTTACCTCTAGTAAACTCCTTGCAACCATTTATAAATTGGAGTAAAAAAATTGATCGGACTCATTATTGAAAAACAACGCCACTTTGCAATGGCGTTGTTTTTATTAATTCTTTATTGTTTTTTGTTGAAACAATTTTTTCACTTCATGAGTTGTAATAACCTCTGCAAATTCTTGGTGTAATGCCGATAAAGCGTAACGATGAACTTCTTCTGCTGATAGCTTCAAACCGTCATAGGAAACAGTCTCATATGCTGCAGTTGCGTCACTGCAAACATATGTTCTATACCCGAGATTTCCAGCCATTCTTACTGTAGTAGATATACAATGATTGGAGGTTAATCCAATAACAATTAGTGTTTGATAGCCATTTTTCTTTAGGTAACTGTCCAATTCTGTTCCGATAAAACAACTGTTAACATTTTTACGGATAAAATATTCATCTTCCATCGGCTCAAATCCCAGCTTTAAAGCATATCCAGGGTTGCTGGGATGAAGTTTAGAGTTTGGATCTTGGGATACGTGTTGAACGTGTATGATAGGAAAATCTTTTTGTCTCCACGCTTTCATAAGTTCTAGCATTCTATCTTCTGCATCCGGGTTATTGCGTTGACCCCATGCTGGATCATCAAATCCTTTTTGTACATCTACAACTAGTAATACTGGCTTCATAATACATCCCCTCTCTTTTCTCCACTATATTATTAGACCGTTTTAATAGATATGCTTGTATTAATTTTTCTTGGTGCATTATTTACTCCATATTATATCAGTTATTGCATTCTCTTCTGTTTCAGAATTAATTTTTAAGTGGAGAATCTGTTCATATTTTGAACTGTTCTACCTTTAATTCGTGACCTTCTACCATAAAACTGTTACCTTCTACATTTCCCGGATTTACTTCTACATTTCCCACACAACCTTCTACCTCAAAATTAAGATGTTCTACACTTTTAGCATTTTAACTCACCTTAAGTTTACATAATATAAATCCAGTAAACTAACTACTGTCTTTTCAAGCACCCTTTCACCAAAAATTTGACACAACAAACAAAAAACCGCCTTTCCACGCGAAAACCTCACGCAGAAAAGCGGTCTAATTTCTATTTTTCCTTACCTTCTACTTCCTCTTCCGTCTCGACCCACATCTCCACTACATCTCCTGCTTCCTGTTGGTCCAGGACGAAAGATCCGTTTGAATAGCGGTCATTGTTACGGTAAGATGCGGCAGCTAGTTTCTCCACCGTACCTTTATCTGTTTGTACATAAATGAAACTTGAAGGCTCCACAAGATCAACTGCTGCTATCTGATGTGGATTATTTTTTACTTCACGAAGCATGACAAGCCCGCGTTTAGCTCGAGTTGCTTTATCAAACTCAGTAATTTTCAATTTCTTCACGGCCCCTCGATGAGTGGCGATAAACAACATGGCCTTTGATTCTTTCACGAATACTAATCCGCTCACTACAAAATCACTTTCTTTCAAGTTTATACCCTTCACCCCAGCTGCACGGACGCCAACGACATTAATCTCCTCTTCCGTAAACCAAAGTCCATATCCGCTTCTCGTTGCCAAGAAGATATCCTGAGCGCCGTCTGTTAGATGCACATCGACTACCTGGTCATCCCCTTTAAGGTTTACGGCCATTAATGGCTTAGAGTAGCGTTGTGCTTTGTAAGCACTCAACTCTGTTTTCTTGACCATCCCATTACGTGTTACAAACAACAAGAATTTAGGGTCCTCGAAATTACTTACAGGTATTGCTTTTATTATGGACTCATCTCGGTCAATTGGGACAATGTTTGCCACGTGCTGGCCCATGTCCTTCCAGCGGATATCAGGTAGTTCATGGACTGGCAGATACAGATAATTACCTTTGTTAGTGAACAATAGCAACGTTTGTGTTGTATTGATATCCAGTTTAGAAATGATTCGGTCGGTTTCTTTCATGCCGAAATCCTGCCCATTGGATGCTGAGTAGGAACGTAAGCTTGTACGTTTTACGTACCCATCCTTCGTGACCGTCACGATGACATCCTCTGATGGAATCATCACTTCCAAGTTAATTTTTAGTTCCTCAATCTGGTCCTGGATTCGGGAGCGACGATCATTGGTATAAAGCTTTTTCACACGCTTGAGATCAGATTTTATGACAGAAAACAGTTTTTTCTCGCTTGCTAGAATTGCTTCTAATTCTGCAACCTTCTTAGCAAGTTCATCCGCTTCTGCTTGCAACGCTGTGATATCAGTGTTAGTTAAACGGTATAACTGCAAGGAAACGATGGCTTCCGCTTGCGGTTCTGTAAAAGTGAACTTGGCAATCAAGTTATCTTTAGCGTCGCGTTTGTCTTTGGAAGCACGGATTGTAGCAATTACTTCGTCTAGAATAGACAGGGCTTTCATTAAGCCTTCTACAACATGTTGGCGTTCCTTTGCTCTGTTTAACTCAAAGCGTGAACGATTTGAGATTACTTCTTTCTGGTGATCTATGTACGCATCTAAAAAGTGAGGTAATCCCATTAATGTCGGGCGCTTTTTATAGATGGCAACCATGTTGAAGTTGAATGTGATTTGCAGATCGGTATTTTTATAAAGGTAATTTAATATACCGTTTGCATCTGCTTCTTTTTTTAACTCGATGACAACACGTAAGCCTGTACGGTCGGTTTCGTCACGTACTTCTGAGATACCGTCCACTTTTTTGTCATATCGAAGTTCATCAATTTTCTTTACGAGATTTGCTTTGTTCACTTCATATGGAACCTCAGTGATAACAATCTGCTGCTTTCCGCCACGGATGTCTTCCACTTCAGCCAACCCGCGCACGATGATCTTGCCTTTTCCAGTTTCGTAGGCTTTTTTAATTCCTTCTACCCCTTGAATAATACCCCCGGTAGGGAAATCTGGTCCCTTGACCACTGTCATAAGCTCATCCACTGTAACAGAAGGGTTATCGATACGCATGATGGTTGCATCAATAACTTCTCCGAGATGATGTGGTGGTATGTCTGTTGCATATCCTGCAGAGATTCCGGTAGAACCATTAACTAAAAGATTCGGATACATCGCAGGAAGAACAACCGGTTCTTGAGAGGTATCATCAAAATTAGGAATAAATTCTACTGTTTTTTTATCAAGATCACGTAAAAGCTCGGATGCGATTGGTGATAATCTTGCCTCCGTGTAACGCATCGCCGCTGGTGGGTCACCATCAATGCTACCGTTGTTACCGTGCATCTCGATAAGCATATTTCTTACCTTCCAGTCCTGACTCATACGGACCATAGCATCATACACAGAGGAATCTCCATGTGGATGATAGTTACCGATTACGTTACCGACAGTTTTGGCAGATTTACGGAATGGTTTATCATGTACATTTCCTTCTGCGTACATGGCATATAAAATTCGTCGTTGTACTGGTTTAAGTCCATCACGTGCATCTGGTAATGCACGCTCTTGGATAATATATTTACTATAACGTCCAAATCGGTCGCCTAAAACTTCCTCTAGGGGTAAGTCGTGAAATTTCTCTATCTGTGTCATCTGTTATACCTCCTCTGCTGCGACCAACAAGTTATCATTTTCAAGAATATTAGGGTCCTCTTCCAAACCAAAGGCAACATGGCTTTCAATCCATTTACGTCTTGGTTCCACTTTATCACCCATTAGTGTAGTTACACGGCGCTCAGCACGAGCTGCATCGTCGATTCGTACGCGAATTAGGGTACGGGTATCCGGGTTCATGGTTGTTTCCCACAATTGATCTGCGTTCATTTCCCCTAGACCTTTGTAACGTTGAATAGTATAACCGCGACCAATCTTTTGGATAGCTCCTTGCAACTCTTCATCAGACCAAGCGTATTCCAATACTTCTTTCTTCCCGGTCCCTTTGCTTACTTTGTAAAGAGGTGGAAGGGCGATAAACACTTTTCCAGCTTCAATAAGCGGCTTCATATAGCGATAAAAGAAGGTCAATAGCAACACTTGAATATGCGCACCATCTGTATCGGCATCGGTCATGATAACCACTTTATCGTAGTTTATGTCTTCCACTGAAAAATCCGGTCCAACTCCACCGCCTATTGCATGAATAATCGTATTGATCTCTTCGTTTTTAAAGATATCTGCAAGTTTCGCTTTTTCCGTGTTAATGACTTTTCCTCGAAGTGGCAACACTGCTTGGAAACGGCGATCACGGCCTTGTTTTGCGGAACCTCCTGCAGAGTCGCCCTCTACCAGGTAAATCTCATTTTTCTGAGGGTTACGGGATTGAGCTGGAGTCAATTTCCCACTAAGCATCGCATCAGAACGTTTTCGCTTTTTCCCGCTCCTAGCATCTTCTCTTGCTTTTCTAGCCGCTTCTCTGGCTTGGAAGGCCTTAATAGATTTTTTAACGAGCATCGAACTGGTATCAGGATTTTCCTCTAAAAAGTAAGCAAGATGTTCTGAAACTACACTATCTACCGCAGAGCGCGCCTCACTGGTCCCAAGTTTCCCTTTTGTCTGTCCTTCAAACTGCAAGAGTTCCTCTGGAATGCGAACGGAAATAATCGCAGATAATCCTTCTCTTATATCAGATCCGTCCAAATTTTTGTCTTTTTCCTTTAGAAGATTCACTTTTCTGGCGTATTCGTTAAAAATACGGGTCATTGCTGTTTTTGCACCAGCTTCATGTGTCCCGCCGTCTTTCGTTCTAACATTGTTAACAAAAGATAAGATGGTTTCAGAATATCCGTCATTAAATTGAAAAGCGAAATCTATCTCAATCCCGTTTTGAGCACCTTCAAAAGAAACGACATTGTGAAGCGAATCCTTCTCCTCATTAAGGTAAGTGACGAATGCTTCAATGCCGCTTTCATAATGAAATACCTCTTTAACAGAATTCCTTTCATCATTCAGCTCTATTTTTAACCCTTTTAATAAAAAGGCAGATTCACGTAGACGTTCACATAGTGTCTCGAAATTATATGTTGTGGTGCTAAAGATTGTTGTGTCCGGTTTGAAATGAATCGTTGTACCGGTTTGATTAGTTGTACCAATCTTTTCAAGCGTTGTTACTGGCTTGCCGCCATTTTCAAAACGCTGCTCGTAAACAATACCGTCCCGCTTGATTGTTACCGTCAACCATTCGGATAAAGCATTTACGACAGAGGCACCTACACCGTGTAATCCACCACTCGTTTTGTATCCGCCTTGACCAAACTTTCCACCTGCATGTAATACCGTTAAAATTACTTCGGGGGTAGGTTTTCCCATTTTATGCATTCCGGTAGGCATACCTCGGCCTTTATCCTTCACGCTTATGCTATTATCTTTGTGTATCGTCACAATGATATGGTCCCCGTAACCGCCTAAGGCTTCGTCGACGGAATTATCAAGGATTTCGTATACAAGGTGATGAAGACCTCTGCTGTCCGTACTTCCAATATACATACCAGGACGTTTACGTACAGCCTCGAGACCTTCTAATACCTGTATCGCATCATCGTTATATTCAAACGTATTTTTTGCCACCAAAAACATACCCCTTTCACTACTACTACCAATAAATCACGTTATGTATGAATTTCCTTTTATCTACACGGATTTGTTGTTTGTTCACAACAAATATTCGTTTATATATTATCATACATTTGAAACTTGTCTATGTTCTATTGTATAGGGTTCTTAGACTTTAGCCAATATAATCTGGCGCAAATTGTCATTAAATGAATAAAAATCCTTGTTTTTTTATAAAAACAAGGACGCGTCTGACCTATTTTGTTAAAGCGTGTTCCACTTTAATGCAACGATCCATAATGACAGTATAGCCCTTTTCTTTCAACAGTTCGTAGGTTTTTTCATCAGCAAGTCCAAGTTGTGCCCAATAAACGTCTGCATCTACTTGTAAAAATTCCTCTGCAACTCCATATAAATGCTCAGAACGACGGAATACATTGACAATATCAATATGCCCTTCCACTTCTTTTAAAGTGGGAACAGCCTTCACGCCTAAGACTTCATTTACAGTAGGATTAACTGGAATAATCTCGTATCCTGCATCTTGCATTGCTTTTGATACCATATAGGATGTACGTGCAGGGTTATCAGATAATCCAACTACAGCAATCCGCTTGCTCTTTTTCAATATCTTTCCGATTTCTTCTCTGCTAGGTATTTCAATATTCATTTTTTGTCCCCTTCCTTTTCTAAAAAAGTTAATTCTTACTGTTATACCCGTTTAGCCTAGTTTTAACAACGTATAACAACCTGATATTAGTACTTACTCATAAAAAATTCGCGATAACTTGCAATAAACCCTTTGCTTCCTGTTAAATTTAACATATATTAAAGATAGGGATTATTACATAAAGGGGTTTAATGAATGACTGAACTATTAATTATTATACTTGCATACCTCATCGGTTCCATTCCTTTTGCACTTGTAGTGGGTAAAGTAGGTTATGGAATTGACATCCGTGAACACGGAAGTGGGAATTTAGGTGGTACTAACACGTTCCGTACATTAGGTGTAAAGGCAGGAATGATTGTAACGATATGCGACATCTTAAAAGGGACACTCGCTGCCTCGTTGCCTTTCTTACTTGGAGCTGACATTCATCCGCTTCTTGCTGGCGCCTGTGCCGTAGTCGGACATGTTTATCCTATTTTTGCGAAATTTAAAGGCGGTAAAGCAGTAGCAACCTCAGGTGGAGTTCTATTGTTCGCCAGTCCGCTTCTGTTCGGCTTAATGTTATTTTGCTTCTTTCTTTTCTTGTTTTTAACGAAATATGTATCTTTATCTTCTATGTTGACCGGAGTGGTAACCACCATTTATAGCATTGCTTTTGGAGACCTTCCACTTATTATTGCGGTGTCATTACTGACAGCATTTGTCATCTTTAAACACCGGGAAAATATTGGTAGAATCATCCAGAAGACAGAGCCGAAAATCACTTGGTTAAGTTTAAAAAAGAAGAAGGCATCTTAGAGCATTCGATTTTTTCTCGGATGCTTTTTTATATGTCATTAATGCTTTGTTACCACTTCTTTTACAGCATTTTGGACCTCATCATCCCAAACTACATGTTTCTCAAAAGTTCCCTCTTCAAAAAATAAGGGAAACCTTTTTTTGAACCAATCTTGCATGGGGAGTTCAAGGGCTTCGGATATTGCCACCCATTTTAACTCTCCTTCTGGTGGAGATGTTAAAAGTTGTCCACTAAAAGTATATGTTAGATAATTAAACACCATATATCTTTCATCTTCCAACTCGTTTACATATTCATCTAGACCCTTATAGATTAAGTTACTTACCTCCAAGCCAGTTTCTTCACGAACTTCTCGAATAGCGCCTTCTGTTAGACTTTCAGGGAAATCCACTTTCCCGCCCGGTCCTATGAAGCCAGGAAATCCTTTATCTTTCGGCCTATTAATTAAGAGAACTTTATCTCCATCCACTACAAGACACATCGTATACATGTTAATCTTAGTCATCTCATCTATCCTTTTTTTCTAACAATTCTATGATTCTTTTATTCTGCTTTACCAATTGTCCAAGGTAGGAAATGATGGTTCCTATCCCAATAGCAATTCCTATAAGTAATACTGTATGAAACATTGTTTTTCCTCCTTTGGAATCTTTATATTCAAGGAGCCACAAGCTCTACTTTAATCCGGTCAGGATCTTCAAAAAATGCCGCATAATAGTTTTCCCCGCCAGCATATGGATGTTTGTCAGCATAAAGCATATTTACTCCACGAGTCTTTAGTTTTACACTTAATTCGTCAACATGATCCCGTGATGCTGCATGAAAAGCAAGATGATTTAGGCCTACCCTGCACCGATGATAAGGAACATCGAGAAATCTTTCTTCCGTTTGCACAAAAACTATGTATGTATTTTCTATTTTCCAACTCTGTCCGCTTTCCCATTCTTGATAGGGCTCATATCCCAATTCTTCGAGCAGCCAACCCCAGAATTCTTTCGTTTTCTTCAGGTCCGACACATACAATTCTATATGATGAAGCATTCCTGTCATAAATTTACACCTTCCACATGTAAAATAGTGATATTCGGCCATATTGCCTGCCAATTTTTCTGTTTCAAGCGAGTTTCATAAATGCTGGCATGTTCTGCTGTCTTTTTATAAAGAGGTGTAGGCTTTACCTCTAAGTTTATAAGATCTTGAATTCCGCAAGGAGCAGCTAATTGCAATTGATTGTCTCGGTCTAATTTAACTCCTAATGCCGTGGCAGTTTCTGGAAACTTAGACATTGCTTCCGTGGAATTAGCATATGGCGGCAAATTATTAATGACGTGCATCCTTGCTTGGTTTTTAACGGACCATGGTTCAACGGGGCATAGTTCTAGCAGTCTTTTTTCAAGCTGCTTTTCCTTTTCCTCTGTTATATCATTTTTATCATAATAAATAACATCTATGTCCGGCAAAGGAGTCCTACTATTATGTCCGTGTAATGTATCCCACACCTTTGTTCTGACAAATCCAGCACATACCCACCAATCAGGTAGATTAAGGGCTTTTGCCGCTCTCAATATATCCATCATCCATTCATCCGATTCAATAAGATTCAGTACATCATTTTCAGTATGTAACAAGAAAAATGCCTCCTTTTACGGTATACGAACATATATTCCTATTATACAAACGAAGCACTATTTTAGCAAGACTTTCCAACTAGACGTTTTCTACTTGCCTCCAAGATGCTTCGTGCAATTATATAGTTCGCATTCCCACAGTCCTTCACGAACTTTGACAGTGGAAACAGAGGTATTCTCAAGATGATCTTCCATTTTAAGGTCTTTCACCAATTCTCTTAAAACATGTCTTATATAGGACCCATGACTAACCACTAGTACATTCTGGTCTTTATGTTTTTCAGTTACCTCTTCAATGAATGAAAGGGCTCGTTTTATTACCATTTCCCTTGATTCTATCCCCAAGTCCAAATCACGCCAATTTTCTCCCCATTTTTCAATTCGTTCAGGTTCTGTCGTGCCTTCAATTTGACCACCGTTCACTTCTTGGAGTCTGGAGTCTAAGAACACCTCGTCAACTTGCAAATTCCTTGCCACAATTTCAGCAGTTTGCATTGCTCTTACTAGATCACTAGAATAGATAACATTCCAATCTTCATTTTTTATCCTATCTGCTAGACTTTCTGCATCCCTAATACCATCTTGATCAAGTGGAATATTAGAACTTCCTTGTGCTCTTCGTTCCTTATTCCAAGCAGTACTTCCGTGTCGGATAAATCCTAGTTTCGTCATTACAACACGCCCCTTTAAAATAAATTGAATGAATTTTTAGTTTAATTTATATTATATGAAATAACAACTTTTTTCACACAAGAAAGAACACCCTAGAAAAGGTGTCCTTATTTAAAATATATTCTTAGCAATAACGGCGTATGGTACTGTCTAATTGCTCTTTAAAGCCAGGAAGGTCCTGGGTTGTTACACGCATTTTTACAAACGTCTCATCCATTTCCAGTGCTTCCGATAGAAAACTGCCAAGACCTCTAACTTTACGATCTACTTGCAGAACCAGCTCTACTGAATTTCCAGTATTATTTGAAAAGATCATTTCAATTTCATCCAACTTTCCTCTGAAAGATCCGGAAGTTGGAACAAATTCGAACTCTTGAATGAATGGATAATGAGTTTTCCATCTATAAGGAGCAGCTTCACATTCTACTTTTCTTAAACGAAAACCTAATTGCTCAGCGGCACTCATGATTGTTGAGACTAGGGGAGATGGTTGAACATGGACCACATCTTTATCTGACGGATCCACTGCATTTTTAATATCCAACCCTGTTTGTAACCACACTTTAGTGTTGCCCATACTTACAGGTGTTTCATATGGCAATGTCAATGTAAAAGGAATTTCTTTCTTTTCATTAACACCAATCACAAACGAATCCACGATTTTCTTTTTTTCTAGTACTGCTTGTTTATGAACCTTGGTATCATTTGATTCTTTAATATAGTTAGTTAATAAAGTTAAGTAAATTTCATCAATCTTTTGCTCTATAGAACCACCAGTGATTTCTACTATCCCTTTAATTTCCTCACCAGCTACAAAACTTGATTCAGCCAATTTAGTATCTACCTTTGCTGCTCCAATTCCTACACTAGCTAATGCCTTGTTAAAAAAAGACATCCCTACTCCTCCATTCAACATGAAATTTTATTAGACGTTAATACTACGATTGAAAAAAGGAAAAGGTTTCAAAAAGAAAGATTATTTAATTTTCAGAATAAAAGATATACACTCACCACTTTTATCATGTAAAATTACACTAACTTATATAAAAGGAGGCCACTAATTTGAAAAGATTTATGCTAATAACTTGGAATGTAGTGACTGGTTTATTTGTGTTATTACTTACCTTCTGGTTGGCAGGGCCAGGAATATCAGAAACAGAAACTTCACAATACAATCTTTGGTATTTACTTATACTTGGAATATGGCTTATCGGACTGGGCTTGCAATTTAAGCATAAGTATAAGACCATGGGTGTTATCGTAACTCTATTCCCCTTGATGTTTTATCTTGTCATTACCTTTAGAGCTATAGTTTACTAGGGTTGAGCATTAATGTAAGAATAGAGATTGTTATTCAAGATTAGTTAGTACGTTCCATCAACCAACAATCTCTATAATCTCCTTCATGTAAAATATGTTCACGTAATATTTTTATCTTTTTGAACCCACATTTTTCATAGCATTTAATGGCTCTTTCATTAGATGTCATCGGGTCCATAACTATCCTTGTGGCCCCTTTTTGTGTTATTAAGTAATTTACCATGGAGGAAATGAGCTGGGTTCCTATTCCTTTATTCCAGTAATCTGAATCACCTATAAACTGATCTAAGCCATAAACCCTCTCCATTTCAAAGTATTCTGCTAATGTGCTAGTAACCTTATTAATTGGATAATATTGAATATAACCAATGTTATTTCCTTGATAAACGGCAATACACCTAAGGACTTCATCGTCTCTATTGAAGAATTTCCTTAGGATATCTTCCATGTTAAATATTACATTTCGCCCCTCATAGAACTCCAACACTTTTGGATTGGACAACCATTTTAATAAATATTTTTCATCCTTGCCTTGTTGCAGCTCTCTTATAAATAATTCTTCTTTTTGATCAATCAATACTATAACACCTACCCTTAGCAATAAGTTTTTCGGAACCAGTAATGAATTTCATGTTCTAAGCATTCCAGCAGTTCCTGATCAGGATTCATTAGCTTCAACCGAAAATAAAGAGTCTTCATGAAATTGGTCACGTTAATCTTACTCCGGTAAAAAGGCAGTGATTGCCCACTCTTTTCCTGTTCCTTGATTAAAATTGATGAGAGGGATTTTATTCAGTTAATAAACAGCTTTTTCTCCATCCCTTTTTCTAACAGTGCCTCTATAGCAAAAATAAGCCGCTCGTCTTCCTCATCTTGGTACACGACATCCTTTAGAAGGCAAGTTTCTATTGCTTTTAGCACATCAGAAAGTAGACTTATATGAAAATGCTCGTGACTTACCAGAGCAGACAACATATCTGCTCCATGTGCGATACTGTGCGCCCATCCCTTATCTTTTACGAATCCACGGGTATCTTGTTCTTTATCTAGATATACAAAAATTGCTATCTTTATTTCCTGCACCTTCTTAGCATCAAGAAGTGTCCCATCATCGTTCGCTAAAATTAGTGCAACAACCAAAGAAGAGAAGGATCGGGTAAAAACAGAGTCCCCTTTTTCTTCCCCGATTTTATAAAAAAGATGCTCCTCATCCAAGCATATTTCTAACATTTTAAGCAACTTACATTGCGGGATTATTCCACCATTAATCAATTTAGCAAAGGTAGTGTAAATCAAATCATCACGAAGAGTCGGGTCAGTTGTGCCGATGTGCTTCATCATGGAATCTATCAATTTGTCTCTATAAGTTGTATCTTCTAGTATCTTTTTATCCTCAATTGTTAAAAGCACATGCTTGAGGGTTTCTACTTCAATAACCATGATATCTGCCTTCCTTCTCATTTATGTATTTGACAATAGCAGGCAAACAACCGAGATCTTCTATAATAATGTCTGCATCCACTTCATCCCAATAGGAATCCTTTTTCCAAACTGTCGTCATGCCAACAGCTTTAGCAGCAGTAACATCATTCTCGGGATGATCCCCAACAAAAAGGCACTCCTTCATCGATACTTGAAGAAACTCTGCAGATCTTCGAAAAATTTCAGGATTAGGTTTCTTTATCCCTTCCCGCTCCGAAACAAGAATGGATTGAAAAAAGTGTCCAATACCAAGTGCTTTTAGGTTGTTCATCTGGAAAACTTCTAAACCGTTCGTTATCATTCCCAATGAAAGGTTATCTTTAGAAAGTTGCTGAAGTGTGTTTTCTGCATTATCAAAAGGGGTACAGTGAAACGGAAAGTGATGGATATAATCATCCAAAAGTTCTTTCCAAGTCAGTTCCTCAATTAGAAATTCATCAATAAGCTGCTGATAGACTTTATCTTTCCAGACATACCCACGTGCATCCAACTCGATAAATCTATCAATATAGGTATTTTTGTTAATGTGAATGAAAGCTTGGTTACACCTTTCATACTGATCAACAACGAACTTATTTAAAGAAACTTCCCTATCCAAAAGCGTGCCATCAAGGTCAAATATTACCGCCCTAATCAAATTTTTTCTCTAGGGGTTGATTCAATCTCTAGTACCTTTTCATTGATTAGTTTTGCCAAAATATCATAACCTGCTTCCCCAAAATGCAACCCATCATTTAAAATGCCAACCAAGAGTTCCTTATAATTTTGTCTATTGTACATTTCTGTGTAGAAGTCAATCAAATAACTGCCGGTTCCATCTGAAACACGTTTTACTGCATCTGCATATTTAGCCAGTTCGCTATTTTTCCTGTTTGGTTGTAACTTTTCATCTACTGGAGGAGGAGTGATGAGTATCGTTTTATCTGGTCCAATTAATTGGGTAATCTTTAATAAGTTCTCTTCATATGTGTTTAAAGCTACCTTTTTATGTACTGCAGCATCATTCGAGCCAAATAATACCGTCACTAAATCTGGTCTATGAGTTAATACATCCTTTTCAATCCTTCTTAATGCGTCCTTGGTGGTATTAGCAGATATCCCTGCGTTTAAAACCCTGAATGTAGGGAGTTTAAAAGAAAGTTTTTCAGTAAGTCTGGGGTTGTCCTTTCCTTCGTGCCTTGCAGTCAAACTATCACCGAAACAGATGAGTGTTTTCATATGTATTATTACCACCCTTAGAAATTTATTAATAGTTTTATGTTACCATATAATAGAAAAAACAAAAGTGGAGGGTATAATGGATAATGATATAATTAGTAATCTATCAATGGAAAGCCTGATGATCAATGTAATTATTGGTATTGTGGTTGGATTAATCATGAGTTTTACTTTGAACAGGGTTTACAAAAAAAAGAAAAAAGTCGATAAAGGATTTGTGCTAAGCTATTACAAACTTAGTTATAGACGAAAACTGATTCGAAACCTCTGGCAACTCCCACCTTCTTTAATAGTATTGATTGCTATCATTATTATCTTTGATATCCCCAATACTGCTTCTGTTTTATTAATGTCCCTGTTTATCTTAGCTGGTCTTATTCACTGCCTTCTTCTGTATAGAAAGTGGAAACAAGAAGAAAGGAACACTAAAATTAAGTAATCAAATTAGACTGTTGAATAATTTCCTTTTTAAAATAAATTCCATCATCGACATTCCTACATTCTCCCCTCAATTATGAAAAATAAGAATATATACCCAACTCCCAAAATTGATTATATGCTCATTATTATTAAATAAAAATCCTTTTTTGGAAAATACTTCTTGAGACGTAGAATGGGCTACGTCTAGAGCGCCATAACAAGTTGAACAAAAAATAGGATCCGGAGTTTAAACCCGAATCCTAAGAAAATGCCTATGAAAATTTAGATATGTTTTTCTAAAAAGTTCAGGATTGCCCTGAAAACTTTAATTTCATTTTCCTTCTTAGAGAAGCCGTGTCCTTCATCATCAAGAACAAGATACTCCACTTCTCTGCCTTTTTCCTTTAAAGCATCCACAATCTGATCGGATTCTTTCTTGACCACTCGCGGATCGTTTGCACCTTGGATAATTAACATTGGTTTTGTCATGGTATCAAGGTAGGTGATTGGAGAATCAATTGTCAGTCGTTCTTTATCCTCTACAGGATCTCCTACCCATTGTTTCATGATCGGTTTCCAGTGTTCCGGCACAGAGTCAATGAAGGAAAACAGGTTACTGACACCAAATATATCAATGACAGCTTTAAAATATTCTGGATGTCGCCCATGAAGAAGTAACGCCATGTATCCACCATAGCTGCCGCCCATAAGGAATATTTTTTCTCTTTCTGCATAGCCTTTTTCAATTATCCATTCTAATCCATGGATGTTATCTAGCCGAGGTCCGTGCCCCCAGTCTCCCTCTACCATCTTCATATAGGCTAATCCGTAGTTGGAGGAACCGCGGAAATTTGGTGCAAAAATACTATACCCTTGATTTACAAGGAATTGGAAATAAGAACGGAAGAATTTTCGTTCAGATGCCTGTGGACCACCATGCGGCCAAAGGATCACATGACCATTTGACATCTCTTCTTTTGCCTTAAAGAATAAAGCCTCAATCTCTAATCCATCAAAGGATGGATAAGAAAGGATTTCAGGTTCACAAAGATCTTCATCCGCTACTGCTGGCACACGATTATTGGTTAAAGGGATCCACCCTTCATGTTCCATTTTAAATATGTTTGCTGGCTTTGAAGCAGTCTTCCCTAGTAAATAGACCGATCCACTTTTACTGATTACCACTTTATCAATAATGGAGACTGGTATGTTTACTTCGTTCCAAACTTTCTTCTCCAAACAATAGGTATAGAGCTTGTCCTCCACTCCTTTTGCGGAAACAAGATATAACTTATTTCCTGACTTGTCTAGATACATGTTGTTAAAATGCATCTCACTATCCGATACTCTTGTAAACTTCTTAGTTTCAAGATTGAAGTGCGCGAGGTATCCATTATCATCCTCATAATCAGTAACAAGATAAATGGAGTCGGATTCAGTAAATATAGCGCTGTCCACCGTATGATGGCTATCTGTTTCCGGAGTTAATTTAGTGGCTGTTTCTCCTTGATGTAAATATGCCTGTGTATGAGTGTTGGCATAATGTCTTAGGGTAATGAAGCTTTCTTCATCTTCTGAGACGGCTATTAAGTAAGTCGACGCATCGGTCCCCTCTACCAATAACTTTTCCACTTTTGTCTCTAAGTCATAGCAATAACAATTTAAGTATGTCTGATTTCCTTTTGTGCTCGTATAATAAATTCGTTTTCCGTCTTTGGAGAAACTAGGGTTCATATGTCGGTGCTCTTTCTCCACTCTTACATCCTGCAATTCCCCGCCGCTGCTAGGTAGTGCATAAAGCTGTGTCAACTCATTCCCATCTTGATCAAAACTAGCTAATATGTATTTTCCATTGGGATCGTACTTTAACCCATGGCAGCTTTGGTCATTAAATGTAAGCGGGTATGGATATTGATTAGGCAGGTCCATCGCCCATACATTATAATGTCCCGTCAGATTCGTACTGTAAACTAACTGTTTCTCATCAGGACTCAAAGTGAAATCTTCAATATTAAAAACTTTAAAGAACTGTTCTACTTCCGGTTTTTTGAACGTAAGCAAATTGATTTCCCCCTTTTTATATGTATTCTTATACTATTTCGAGATACAAAACAAAATTCCTTTAATTTTTTGAACTTTCGACATATTTTGATGAAATTCGCGAAAACTATGTTATATGGTGAAAGAAGAAAAAGATATAAGGGGTTAGTTCAATGAATGAAAAAGCAAAGTATTTAGTCCCCATCCTTATTATATTAATCTTGGGGACAGTTTTTTCTGTTTTATCGTTTAAACACTTCAGCAATTTCAACGGGAGTGAGAATCAAGAAGAAACCATTGCAAAATCGGTTAAGCTACACCAGGCTACAAAGGAAGTAAAAACAGAAAAGGGTTTCCGAACTGAAGCAACCATTTCAGCTGTTGGGGATTTACTCATCCATAGCACCGTGTATAATGCAGCGAAAACCAGAGAAAGCAGCTATGATTTCAATCCAATGCTAGATAGGGTCAAATCATACCTACTTGAAACCGATATCTCCATTGCAAATCAAGAGACCGTCATCGGAGGGACTGAAATAGGATTATCCAACTACCCTAGCTTTAACAGTCCATTTGAAGTTGCTGATGCCCTTCAAGAAGCTGGCGTTGATATTGTGAGCATCGCCAACAACCATACATTGGACCGTGGAGAAAAGGCAATCATGAATGCCATTAATCATTATGAAACAATTGGGATGGAATATGTCGGTGGTTATAAGAGCAATGAAGATAAAGCCCGATTACGGACTATGTCTAAAAATGGCATTGAATTCTCATTCTTGTCATACACTTACGGAACAAACGGGATTCCCGTTCCGGAAGGGAAAGAGTTCTTCGTTAACCTGATTGATCGTGAGGCAATAAAAAAAGATGTGGAAGAAGCCAAACAAAATTCTGATGTGGTTGTAGTTGCAATGCATTGGGGAGTAGAATATATTCTTTTTCCTAACTCCGAACAAGAAGCACTTGCAGACTTTTTATCTGAAATTGGGGTCGACATTGTAATTGGACATCATCCCCATGTATTGCAGCCAATGAAGTTCATGGACAGACCCGATGGCGGTAAAATGTTTGTTGTCTATTCATTAGGTAATTTCTTGTCTGGCCAAAAAGATGACTATAAAGATATAGGTGGAATCCTTCAACTTCATGTCGAAAAGACGTTGGATGGTAAGGAGAGCAAAATCGATATTAAAGTGGATAATTTTATCCCTACGTATGTTTCCCAAATCAATCCCACTAAATATCATGTAGTTCCATTGAAGGACGCAGCTTCCTACGGATTTCCCCAAGCAGAGGTTAAAAATGAGGAAATGATGCAGCATATGTATCAATGGTTAGAAGAAGATGAAATAAATAACTGATTCCACAAGCATCGATTCTATATAATAGGGTCGGTGTTTTTTCATTTTCTCTTAAAGTGGTTTCGTTTGGTTGCATTCGTGGAATTCAGGTATAATAAGGTTGTATATACATATTGCGTTTATGCGAAAGCATCTTTCCTTTTTTCAAGGCAACGTAATACAATCAAAGAGACAAAAGGAGTTGCTGTTATGAATATTCATATGTCAGATCAAGCATTAGAATGGTATAAAAAAGAGCTGCACTTAGAAAATGGCGACAACATAAAATTCCAAGTTCGCTATGGAGGATGCAGTACCGTGCAAAAGGGGTTTTCTTTAGGGATTGTAAAAGAAGATCCAGATCAGCCTGTTGCAACCATTGAGAAAGATGGAATTACGTTCTTTGTGGAAGAAAAAGATGCATGGTATTTTGACAGCCATGACCTTCACATTAAGTTTGATGAAGAATTGAATGAACCTAAATTTGACTACGAATGAACATAAAAAAGAATTAGGGCTATATAAGTCCTAATTCTTTATTTATGCTCGAAGAATCGAAGAACTTGTGTCCATTGACCTTCTTTTTTCAAAATCTCCAGCTGGGTATCTCCGATTAAATCAAAATGAGGATACTCTTCCCTTTTATGTATCCATTCTTCCTTCAAGCCATATTTCCGCCCCCAATTGATGAGCTTTTTCACATCACAACAACCGGCTTTTGTTACTGTGGTAATGCCCTCAAAACGAGGATGAATCCAATAGTGTGTTAGGAAGGCAATCTCCCCTCTTTTTACTTTTTCTTTCCATTCTTGAAGCTCCCCACGTTTAATTCCGAAAGCCATGTTTTACTCTCCTTGTTTTTTAGCGTTTTCGTATGCAGCATGCCACTCCGGATATTTCTTGCGAATAATAATAGGTTTAAAATTTTCCTTTCTCACACACACATGTGAGGAACTTCCCAAGAGTGCGATTTCCTCTTGTGGTCTAAGTATTTTATATCCATAGACCACGCGAAAGCCATCATATGTTTCAATCCAAGTATGTATTGTAGCAACCTCACCATAACGAAGCGGCTTTTTATATGTAACATTTATATCAATAACAGGCGAAATAACTCCGTCCTGCTCCATATGTGCGTAGGAAAAGCCTAAATCTTTGATTAGCTGTGTTCTGCCTAGTTCCATCCAAACAAGGTAATTAGCATGATACACAACCCCCATTTGATCTGTCTCCGCATAACGTACTTCAATCTCTTTTTTAGAAATTAGCATCTCTACTCCCCCATTTACTTGGCTTTACTTGATAATGATAACATAAAAGAATTTTTTTCCACATCAAAAGGCTAAAAAAAGACGGGCATAATGCTGCCCGTCCTTTCTTCTTTACTTAAGACCGTTTTCGCGAGCACTCGCTTCGTCTTTAATTTCAGACCTAAAAGCAGCAATGCTTTCTTCACGACGGTGGTTTTTTGCTTCAATGCGAGCTCTTTCCTCCGCATTGGCAAATTGCATGGAATCATGTGCTTCTTCAATATTTTCAATTGTGTTCTGCACCATGCTTTGTAGTTTTTCTACATTATCACTGCGATCATCCGGGTTTGCACGATGTTGTTTGAATTGGTCCATAACAAAACGCCTCCCTTTATCGAATGAATGGTACTACAAGCTATATTCTTTACTCTGAAAGCATAAATAACACTTGAAAAAGTTGGATGTGTTATTCACCCTTTGTTTGAATTACTTGAGCGTGTTTACCTGATGTATCTTGCATTTGGTTGCCTTTATTTCCGCCAGCCTCACGTGATTTTGTACCAATATGTGTTGGTTCCATCCGTTTGCTGACTCTTTTTGGATTACTCATTAAAACATCCCTCCTACCTTTACTATCTCAAGGTAGAGGGATATTCATAACAAGAAATATTTGAAAGTTATTCAGCGGCTTTGTTTAGCATTTTTTCTTCTAGGCGGTCTTCAATTTTTCGGAGTGCCTCTTCATCTTTTAATAACAGCTGCTTGTTTTCTAAAACAAGTTCTTCAAATGAACGTTTACGGATTCTTCTCATCGTCTCACCTACTTATTTATTATTGTAATAGTATTAATGTCCAAAATACTCTAAAATTATGATAACTTTCTGCGAAATTAATTAGAATTTCATGAAAATTTGAAGAGGTCATTCTTTAGAAAGTAGTTATGGAGGATAGTTAGTAGTTATATAACCGAATTCAGAAAATTAAAAACTGGTATAAATGCCTATTTAGTTCAGTCGAATATATGTTCTTGTTACTTTAATGTATTTACGGTACAATTTAAAGAGAGAATATTTTGAAAAGTGAGGGTTATGGATGAAAATGACAACTTCTATTTATGAAGCTTATCAATACAATATGGAGTTTTTCTGTTCATTTGCAATGAAGGCCGAGACTGAATTAATCAAACCTGTTTCAAAAGGCAAGTGGTCAATAAAAGAAATCATCGGACATATTTACTTCTGGGATTTATTTCTTTTGGAAAACATGGTACCTGAAATGAAAGACAACGGTGTTTTACCAGACTTTCCAGACCATGATTCTTACAATGAAAAAGCTATGGAATCGATTAAATCCTTTAAAGACACTAATTCACTTATAGAGGCATTTGTGATCACAAGAAATAAGTTAATGGACAAAATGGAGAGTTTGGACCAAGAAGTTACTTTCACCATCGGGAAGAATAAGCGCAATTATACTCCCGAATCGTTCCTGCGTATGTTTGTGGAACACGATATGCACCATATAAAACAAATTAAAAGTCTTGCAGACTGACTTGGAGGTGAGACATGAAAAAGAAAGCGTGGATGATTATCGCATGTATCCTTACCTTCCTTTTCTGCTTTACCTTACTATTTAAAGAAGGCATCATTTTGGACTATTTAGGAATCAATGTGTCTCTTCCTTTTACTAAAACGTTAGATATCCCTTCCACTTTATCTGAAACTGATCAAAATGAAAACAGCATACCAGATCAGTTAGACATTGTTTATACTGCAAGAAAAGAGGTAGAGCAGCGTACACCATATAAAAGTGTGTATTATGACGGAGGTTATCCACCAGATACAGAAGGTGTTTGTACGGACGTTGTTTGGCGAGGCTTGATGGGGGCAGGAATAAATTTAAAAGACCTTATGGATAAAGACATTGCCGAGTATACGGACTTGTATCCAAGGGTCGGTGGTACTCCTGACCCGAATATTGATTTTAGACGTGTTCCAAATCAATCTGTATTTTTTGAAAGACATGCACGGTCTTTGACGACGGAAGTTATTAAGGGGGATATTGACAATCTAGAGCAATGGCAAGCTGGAGACATTGTCGTTTTTCTTGGTGGAGATTTTGATCATGTTGGCATCGTTTCTGATAAACGAACGAAAGATGGTATTCCATACATTATTCATAATACGTATCCCTTTGCTTCTGAAATTAAGTTAACAGCTTTTAAATCGCCGATAACCGGTCATTTTCGCTGGAATTATTAAAAAGAGGTTGCACAGATTTTTCTCTGTCCAACCTCTCTCATTAATTCATTTTCGCAACCTGTTCTTCCATCAATTCATATGTCATGGGTCCTAAGTGCATGTAGGAAATGACACCCTCTGAATCGATAAAGAAAGTAGAAGGCATAGTCAAGACTTGATAGTGCCTAAAGATATCTTCCTCATCAAGAAGAATTGGAAAAGTATATCCCCCCTCTTCTACATATTTCTTAACTGAATCTATACTCGGCTCACTGGTAGTCAAGTTAACAGCAAGCATCACGACATCCTCATTTTCTGTATGGAACTTTTGCATTTCTGGCATTTCAGCTCGACACGGTCCACACCACGTAGCCCAGAAGTTCACAATGACTTTTTTTCCTTCATAATCAGAAAGTTGAGCTGTTTTTCCTTCTAGTGTACTAAGTTCAAAGTCCATTGCTTTGTCCCCTGGTTGAGTGCCAGTAGCCGGATCTTTTTCTCCAAAAACCTGAAAGATAGCGTAGCCAATTAATGCAACAAGAAAGGCAATTGCTATTATTTTTTTTACCATCTACATTCCCACCTTTATAAAATTGCCATTATGCTGTAATAGCTAGAAATGATAATGAAAATACTTGGAATCAGAATAATTACAGAAGTTTTGATATGTATATTTGATTGATGTAGTTTCCAAAATAAGAAAACTATTGTGATAATCATTGCTAGATAAAATCCCCTAGTCCCCCCTGTAAAAAACAGCAGTCCATAGGGATTTGTCCAAATGATGGACGGCCTGAATATAATAATACTGAATTTAAAAATAAGGATCCAAATGAGCAACCCCGTTGTTAGATGATTTTCCACCGTTTTAACGATTTCCGGTTTCTTTCTAAGGTAGATAGCAATATAAAGATATGCTACCAGACACGAAAAAAGAAGAACCAGATACGACTTCTTTATTAACAGCGGACCTAATTGAATAGCATCCATTTCTTACTCCTCTACATTGTATTACTATCATTTAATCATACGTAATGATGTAATTTCCATTAACCTATGTCAATTTTATAACATTTAAATCAAAAGAAAAAGCTGGCCTCGGTTAAGAGACCAGCTTATAAATTGAATTACGCTTTTAGCTTGTCGCGCAATACCATACGCAGGATACCACCGTGACGGTAGTAGTCGATTTCTACTTCGCTATCGAAACGAACAAGTGCTTCAAATTCTTTCTTGTTGCCTTCTTCGTCTGTAGCAGTAACTTTTACAAAGTCACGTGGTTTAACTGTTTCATCAACAGCTACTTCAAACGTTTCTTTACCAGTCAAGCCAAGTACTTCTGCACTTTCGCCATCTTTGAACTGTAAAGGTAGAACTCCCATTAGAACAAGGTTACTACGGTGGATTCTTTCGAAGCTTTCCGCGATAACTGTTTTAATTCCAAGTAGGTTTGTTCCTTTAGCAGCCCAGTCACGGGAGCTTCCCATACCATAGTCTTTTCCAGCAATGACCATAAGGCCAGTGCCTTCTTCTTTGTACTTCATGCAAGCATCATAAATGCTCATTACATCGCCAGTTGGCCAGTAAGTCGTCCAGCCGCCTTCAGTGCCAGGAGCGATTTGGTTACGGATACGGATGTTTGCAAACGTACCACGCATCATCACTTCATGGTTACCACGACGGGAACCATAAGAGTTAAACTCACGAGGAGTAACACCGTTTGCTTGTAGGTATTTACCTGCAGGTGTATCTTTACCGATGGAACCAGCTGGAGAGATGTGGTCAGTTGTTACAGAATCTGCAAACTTTCCAACTACACGTAGGCCAGAAAGTGGCTCTACAGTACCTGCTTCAGCAGTTAACCCTTCAAAGAATGGTGGGTTTTGAATGTAAGTGGAATCATTATCCCATGAGTACAATGCTTCATCAGAAGTCTGGATTTCATTCCAGCGCTTGTTGTCATCAAATACATGCTCATATTCTCTACGGAATAGCTCTGGAGTTACCGTTGATTTAACAACTTCTTTTACTTCTGTCATAGAAGGCCAGATATCCTTGAAGAATACATCGTTTCCATCTTTGTCTTTTCCGATTACATCATTTTGAAGATCAACATCCACATTACCAGCAAGCGCATATGCCACAACTAGTGGTGGAGATGCAAGGTAGTTACCTTTTACAAGCGGGTGGATACGTCCTTCAAAGTTACGGTTACCAGAAAGTACAGAAGTAACAAGCAAGTCATTTTCTGCTACTGCTTCTTCGATTTCGTCCGCCAATGGACCGGAGTTTCCGATACATGTCGCACAACCGTAACCTACGATGTTAAAACCTAATTGATCTAGATACGGTTGAAGTCCGGAATCGTGAAGATAACCTGTAACAACCTTGGAACCAGGTGCTAAAGATGTTTTCACGAAGCTTGGAACTTCTAATCCTAATTCCACCGCTTTTTTCGCAACTAAACCAGCAGCGATCAAAACGTATGGGTTGGATGTATTTGTACAGGAAGTAATGGATGCAATCGCAATAGATCCTGTTTTCATTGTCGTTTTCTCACCGGAAGCTAATGTTACTTCTACTTCTTTAGCGATGTCAGTAGGAGTTAGACCATAGCCTTGGTTCCCTTGTGGAGCTACTAATGCGTTACGGAAAGTTTCTTGCATCATGGATAGTGGCACAAGGTCTTGTGGACGTTTAGGTCCGGAAAGGTTTGGTTCGATTTCCCCAAGGTCAATGTCTACTACGTCTGTGTAGATAGGATCAGCGTCAGGGCTGAAGAACAATCCGTTTGCTTTGGAATACTCTTCTACCAATTTGATTTGCTCTTCACTGCGTCCTGTTAGGCGCATGTAATCAAGAGACTCTTCATCAACTGGGAAGAATCCACAAGTTGCACCGTATTCAGGTGCCATGTTGGCAATTGTTGCACGGTCTGCAAGTGGTAATTCAGAAACACCAGGTCCGAAGAACTCAACGAACTTACCAACCACACCATGTTTACGCAATACTTGTGTTACTTTTAATGCTAAGTCAGTTGCAGTAGTTCCGTTAGGTAGTGCACCTGTCAATTTAACCCCAACAACCTCAGGAACAGGGAAGTATGAAGGTTGGCCAAGCATTCCTGCTTCTGCTTCGATACCACCTACACCCCATCCAAGAACACCGATACCATTAATCATCGTTGTATGAGAGTCAGTACCAACAAGCGTGTCAGGGAAGGCTACGAACTCGCCGTTTTCTTCCACAGCATGAACAACGTTAGCCAAGTATTCTAAGTTAACTTGGTGAACGATACCAGTTGCTGGTGGAACTGCACGGTAGTTGTCAAATGATTTCTTTGCCCAGCTTAGGAACTTGTAACGCTCTGCATTACGTTCGAACTCAAGCTTCATGTTGAAGTCTAGAGAATCAGCCGTACCAGCTTTATCCACTTGTACAGAGTGGTCAATTACAAGGTCAACCGGGATTTCAGGATTAATTTTCTGAGGATCTCCACCAACATCAGCCATTGCTTTACGTAAAGAAGCAAGGTCAACCACCGCTGGAACTCCTGTAAAGTCTTGAAGAATGACACGAGAAGGTTTGAATGGTACATCCACGTCCTTCTGCTCGTCTGTTCCCCATTTTGCTAAGTTTTCAACGTGCTCTTTTGTGATAACACGGCCGTCTACTTGGCGTAGGACGGATTCTAATAATACTTTAATGGAGTATGGTAAACGTGACACGTTACCAATGTTTGCTTTTTCAAGCGCTTGCAAAGAATAGTAATGATACGTTTTCCCGTTAACATCAAAAGACGTGCGGGCATTAAAAACATCTTGCTTCGTCATATGTATTACCCCCTGCTACTCATAGTTTAATAGGACCTCGCTATGAACAATTAATAGGCATTGAAAAACAAGCTTTCTTTTAGTGGAAAGCGTTTGCGAATGTTTTTCTTTGAGACAATTTTCGAGTTGTTTCTCCCACCGAATAGTCCTTACAATATTATCTTAATACAACATTTCTCATAAGTAAATATCAATAAAGTTATCAAATCACATAAGTTACTCTTATCTTTCATAATATTCCACAAATACATGCTGTTGAAACCTCAGGAGAAACTATAAATGGAGGTGAAGCAAAATGGCAAAAAGAAAATCGAATCATGTCATCGAAGGTATGAATAGCGCTAGCGGACAGGGCAAAGGTGCCGGGTACAATGAGGAACTTTCCAATGAGCCTTTGACAGAAGCTCAGAAGCAGAATAATAAAAAACGTAAGAAGAATCAGTAATAGTACTTATTTGAAATCAACTCCAATTTGGTGGGGTTGATTTTTTAATTATTGGTTTTGGTATCATTGGTTGATATCATTCTTACGAAGCAGTAAAGAAGATGACTTGGTATAGTTCTTTTAGTAATTACAGGTCCAAATGTAAATGTCCGAAGATTTTCGTTTTTTGACCGAAGTTTTCTCAAAAGTGACCGAAGATTCTGCAAAGTTGGCTGAAGATTAGCCAAAAGTGACCGAACCAAATTTCAAAGTGGCCGAACTCCCCTTTAAACTGTCCAAACACCTCTAAATTCTATTGTATTTTGACCGAAGATTGATTAAAAATGACCGAACGATTTTTTACAATGAAAAATGAGCCTGTTTTTCTCTTAAAATCATTATTTCACCGCTATTTTCACACTAAAGATCACAAGTCTTGTCTCTTGTCTGGTTAAAACATATATTCACCTCTTTAAAACTAAAAAAGCCAATCTAAAACCCTACTCCCGGTTCTAGATTGGCCCACCTAGCCTAACCTTGCCAAACAACTCTCTACTCCAACGTATTCCCTTCGCCTTGCTGCATCAGGCGTTGAAGGTCTGCCTGAAATTGCATTAACTGCGGGCGTTGTGTTTCAGAAGCTACCTCTAATGCATTGTTGATCTGTTCCATTGCTTCGTTTACTTCATTTTCTAATCGTTTGAAATCATGCCCGTAATTTGGGTCATTTCTGACAATCGCTTCGTACACATCTCTCGCTTGTTCTGTTCCTTGTTGCGCTGCTTGGAAAGCTTGCTGTTTATCTTTATGATATGGCATATCTTTTCGCTCCTTTAGTTCGATGTAAATAATAGCTCTACCTATACTGCCCGTTTAAATGAAAAATATACCTCAGACAATTGAGCATAAACCTGTCCTTTTTTCAAAAACTATAAGCAAAGGAGGAGATATATCATGAACAAAAACAGCCACAAAGATATGGTCAGAAACCAGCCTAAAGATAATCAATCAGGTCAACCCGCACCTTTAAGCGGATCACATAAAGTAAAAAACCGTCAGCATACCCGCCAAAAGCATAATTCTAGTCACGATATGTAAGCTCGATTTTACGAAAAGCTTCCACAATCTTAGGTATTTCCCCTTGTGTGATAGTTCGGAAATCCAAAATCACGTGCTGATCTTGGAGCCGAACCACCACACTTGGGGTTCCCTTTCTTAATTCGTCCGCCAAAGTTTGAGACGAAAGTATATCTGCTTGCACCCTAATAGCGATGGATGGTATTTTCACTTCTGGCATCGTCCCACCGCCTACCATGGAATCCACTTCCACCAGCTCCCAATGAAACATTTCCAGTGAGGTAGCAGAATCAAGAAAAACCATGGCCCTTTCTCTAACCTCTTCAATCGTTAATAACATATCTCTTACCACTGGAATATCTTTTGCTTTATTGTTTGCATATGCTTGTAATGTTCCTTCTAGCGCAGCAAAGCTCATTTTATCCACTCGAAGAACTCTGGCTAGTTGATGCTTTTTTAACTTATCGATATATTGTTTTTTTCCGGCTATGATACCTGCTTGTGGTCCGCCTAACAGTTTATCACCGCTAAACGATACGATGTCCACGCCAGTTTCTAACACTTTTTGTACAACTGGTTCCTCTCCGATACCCTCCTCTGTAAAATCAAAAAGGACTCCACTTCCCAGATCTTCGTAGACAATCAAATTTTCTTGAAACTTCTTTAATTCAACGAGTTGTTGTGTTGATACGTCCTGAGTAAAGCCAACTATTTTAAAATTGCTTGTATGTACTTTTAACACCATGGCAGTTTCATCAGATAGAGCTTCCTCATAATCTTTCGAGTGGGTTTTGTTAGTGGTTCCTACCTCGACAAGCACTGCACCGCTCTCTTCCATTATGGAACTGATTCGAAAAGAACCTCCAATCTCCACAAGCTGGCCTCGTGAAACAATTACTTCTTTTCCTTTTCCAAATGCATTCAAGATAAAAAACACTGCTGCTGCGTTATTATTTACTACCATGGCAGCTTCCGCACCTGTTACCTCTTTAATTAAATCCTCGACAATATCGTGCCTTGAGCCCCGTTTTCCTGAATCAATATTAAATTCTAGATTGGAGTAATTGGAAGCCACTTCAACAACTCGGTCTATCGCCTCTCTGCTCAACCTTGCTCGTCCCAAATTTGTATGTAATATTGTACCTGTTGCATTAATTACAGATAGGAGTCGTGGTCTACATTTTCTTTTCACCATTTGATCTATTTCATCCCAAATGTAAGAATTAATATCTTTTTCTATCTGCTGACCGCTAATTACTTTATTCCTAACCGCATCTAAGGCCTGTCTAATTATAGAAGTAAGTAATGTCTCATCAAGATTGTATTTTTTGCATAAAAAGTAAAATGTTTTATGTTTTTGCAATTCATGAACTGGAGGGATATTACGTAATAAGTCTTTCAATTTATTCACCTTTTCCGTTAAATCATATTCTTATTATACCGTATTAAAAAAGTAAAAGAGAAGGGTTCCCCCTCCTCTCTTACTTGCCTTCCAATTGAGCGATGATGTCTTCCGCTTTCGGAAACACACCTGTTTCTTTTTTAGAATAAATTGTTTCTCCATTTACCGTCACTTCAAATTTTCCACCAGAGCTTGGAATTAGCTCCATAGAAGAGATATCCGTTCGGAAATGGGAAAATAACGATTCCGCGAAACTCGCGGCTTTTGGCGCGTAGTTTCACTGCATGCAAAATTCGATAGATACTTTGAAATTGCTCATGAGTTTTCCTCCTATGCAAGTTTTACTACGATGACCAAGATATTCCTTCTTGGTCACTATTATTATCATAGTACATCTACTATCTTTTCGCAAAATTCAAATCTTTATCACTGGTAAACCACTCATTAGACGAATATACTTAGTACTAGACAGGAGGTGCCATAATGAGTGAACACGAAAAAATTCGTTTAACATCACTATCGACGAAAGCTGGTTGAGGATGCAAACTTGGTCCTAGCGACCTCGCGCAAGTTTTGCGCGATTTACCTGCAAATAACCACGATCCAAATTTGTTAGTAGGCTTTAGCACTTCTGATGATGCAGGCGTATATAAAATTACGGATGAGATTGCCATGATTCAGACGCTCGATTATTTTACACCGGTTGTGGATGACCCTTACATGTTTGGACAAATAGCTGCCGCGAATGCATTGAGTGACGTTTATGCGATGGGTGGCACCCCAAAAACAGCACTTAATATTGTCGGATATCCCATTAAGAAACTGGGGCCCGAAATTCTTCACTCCATCCTATCTGGGGCATTGGATAAAGTGAAGGAAGCAGGTGCCGTTATTGTTGGGGGACATTCCATTGATGACCAGGAACCAAAATTCGGCTTATCAGTTACAGGGTTTGCCCATCCAAACCGTATCTGGAAAAATACCGGTGCACGCCCAGGGGATGTACTTGTCTTAACAAAGCCTATTGGGGTAGGGATCATTACTACCGCCATTAAACGAGGAAAAGCTACAGATGAACAAGTTTCTCTCGTGACGCAGACAATGGCTTCTCTAAACAAACATGCTGCAGAAACATTAACAGAATTCAATCCGAATGCCGTGACAGACGTTACTGGTTTTGGACTTCTCGGACATGCAAGTGAAATAGCACGCGGAAGCGGCATAAGCTTACATATCGATCTGAAGAAAGTTCCTGTTTTATCGGGAACATATGAGTTGGCTGAAGCTGGAGTAGTCCCTGGTGGATCTAAGTCCAACCATCAATGGTTAGATAATGAGGTTTATTACCATGATTCCATCTCTTTTCATGAGCAGCTGGTGTTGTGCGATGCCATCACATCCGGAGGCTTGCTTGTCAGCATGCCTGAGGCGAAAGCGTATCAGTATGTAAGGAAGCTAAAAGAGAACGATGTGCAGGCTGCTATTATAGGAACTGTCACAGAAAAAAGAGAAAAATGCATTTATGTAAACAAAAACGGTGCCAACTGATTACATTCAGTAGCACCGTTTTTCATTATAACCAATACCTCACAGAGTCTTCTCTTTTCGTAATCTGTAAACCGTCTAACAATTCCATATAAGGAATCAAATACTTACGGGACAATCCAAGTTCCTCTTTTACTTCGCTCAGCTCTATTTCCTTTGAAAATTTCTTCTTTAGTTTAGAGATAGAACTTTCTATGCTTTGTACACTCACTAAATGCTTTTCATCCAACTCGTACACTTTTTTCCTCCTGATTAAATAATGCTGAAGGTCGCGCAGTTCTTTTTCAGGAAGACCCGCCTCTCGTCCATATTGCTCATAAGGTTTAGGAGTAAGACCGTCCTTCTCAATACCAGTTAAGACCTGTTCCATTCTTTTTTTCCAAGAAGCTGGAAAGTGGGGTTCAAATCCAGCATCATACAATAAACTTTCATCTCGTATTAATTTGCCGACATCTTGTAGTGTTTGAAGGACATGTTCTACTAAATTCTTAGGTATCGAATTTGAAAAGTTAGAAAGTATTTCCGCTTTTGACACTCCTGCTTTTAATGGATTGGCCACATGGAAAGAATGGATGTAGCTGGTTACTTGATGCAAAGTGGCATTTACATTTTCTAAACCTGTATAATATTTATCCTTGATCTTAATCAGTTTCCCAGATTCCAATAAAGAATCCAACTCCTTATTGCTCAATCCTGTTTCTTCCTGTAAATCTTTAGATTCTAACAGTTTGTTTTTGCTTAGAGCTTGAGTGACCCTTTCTTCTGGGCTCCCTTCTTTCACTTTTTGCAGTGTTCGTATTGTGTTTTCTCCAAACTTATATCTGGAGCCTTTTGCTTGAATAACCCAGCCTCCGCCAACAGTTTCTACTGGGGTAGGTCTTCTGACAATGAGCTTGTCGCCTCTTTTTGCCGTTACTTCTTCTTCTAAACGCAACTGGCATAGCACTTCTTCATTTGAATCTTGATATTCATTTCGATCAAAAAAGATGATCTTCCCCATTACTTCAGCTGTACCGATATGTACTTTTAATACACTTCTTTGTTTTATCGGATATTGCAGCTTCTTAATGAATGTTAAACTAACATCAATGGTATCTGTTGTTTCGTAAGTCTGGGAAAGAACGAGGACATCCCCTCTGTTGATTTCCTCAGCACTGATATTTGGAAGATTAACCGCAACCCGTTGGCCAGCCTTTGCCAAATCAACCATTTTATTATGTACTTGCAACTGCCTTGCTTTTACTGGTACTCCTGAAGGAAGAAGCTGTAGCTCATCTTCTGTTTGAACCATCCCCTCCATAATCGTTCCGCGGACAATCGTCCCTTGTCCTTTAATGGTAAACACCTGATCAATTGGCAATCGGAAATCTCCAGATTCTTGCTTATGTTGTAAGTTTTTTAACTGACCAAGGAGTGTTTCCTTCAACTCATCAATGCCTTTATTTTTTGTACTATCCAAAAAGACTACTGGTGCATGATGAAAAACAGTTCCTTCTAGCTCATCAAGTATCTCTTCTTTTACCAGTTCCAATAATTCTTCTTCCACTTTGTCTTTTTTTGTTATGGCGATTATTCCTTTTTGTATCTGCAGAAACTTAACAATTTCTAAATGTTCTTTTGTCTGAGGCATTACCCCTTCATCTGCAGCGACGACCAAAATGACTAGGTCGATTCCTGATACCCCTGCAATCATCTGACGAATGAACCGTTCATGGCCAGGAACATCAATTATAGATATAAGTGACCCATCATCCATCTTCAACGGTGCATACCCGAGTTCGATAGATATCTGTCTCTCCTTCTCTTCTTTGAGTCTATCCGTATCCACCCCAGTCAGCGCCTTTGTTAAGGTGGTTTTGCCGTGATCAATATGCCCTGCCATTCCAATTGTATAGTGTTTACTACTCAAACCCCTCACCTATTTCGTCATTTATTTCTACTTTCTTCTTACCGCAAACATTCACCACACTAATCTTTGTAAATGTTTTGATGCATTGTCCAAGATTTCCTGATCCAGATCCAGTAACACCTGTTTCCTCTGCTATTGGAGAAGCTTTAAAAATATTTCCGAAGTTTACAACCCCACCATTTACATTCTTAATAACTACTTTGTTAATAAAACAACCCATCATCCGCCACCCCTTTTTGATAAGGTATGACAGCATGCTTGTGCTTGTATAGGTGGACGTCCTATTTTTTATAATGTTGTCTCAAGTATTGTTGCCACTCTTCTTCTGTCCATGATGTATGCTTATTTTCCTGCAAAAACCCCTTTTTCCATTGCCTCTTGATATTTGCCACCTCGTTGGCTTGGATACTGCTTTGATTGAGTGCTTTTGCACGGATATCATCCCAGTCAGGTTTCCGGTCTTCAGGGGGCCTTGATAGAAACGGATCAAAGATAAGCTTTAATGCTAAAAGAAGTAATAGAATGCTCAGAATAAATTTTACCAATGTATGTAACGGAAGGATTAACACAATCAGAGCAAAGAACAATAACACTGCCCAGATTTTTCCGCTCAAATTCTTCATAATTCTCCTACTAACCCGACTGCTGTTTTGCACTTGAGTTTCGTATCTATTTTCTATTTCACAATCCACACAATACGCTTCGATTTCCTGAGTGGCCCTATGATAACGTTCAACTAATGCCTTTTTATGTTTTGTACAATATAAGTCCAAGTTGCTCCTCCAGTAAAATTGTCATTAACCTTGATTATACCAATCAAATTAGGAAACTTGAAATGATTCTACGGTAGAACGCAAAAGAAGCGTCACCAATAGCTGGTACGCTTCTCCCTTCTTGCTTTTCCATTATGTAGGATTGCAAGATCTTTAATTTGAGATTTAGTAGTTTAGTTTTATTGGATTTACTAAAGCTGGTAGTGTTTCAGTTGCATCAGATACATTTACTTCGACCACTTTAAAATCGGTTGCGAAAGTCTCCAGTTTGTACTCTGCAAATTCATTACCGTCTTTTAAAATTAATTCTTTCATTGCTCAAACTCCCTTTACAAATTTTTATCACACAATGGAAAGTATATGCAGTTTGTGAAAAAATGTGACAGGGAAATTGAAAATGGGTTGGTGCCTGTTTTCAATGGAGGAAATTGGGAGATTGAGTTACCGGCAGTAAATTATTTATAAAAATTGCACAAAAACTTGCCACAGCTGCCCAAATTTAACGCTTCAAAAAGAATTCGGTCACTTTCATCCTTCGTTTGGACATTTATGTAGCGATAATGTGGAACGTTTGGACAAGTTAATCCCCTTGTTCGGTCAATAATTTTTCATCTTCGGTCATTTGAAAATTTCGTTCGGTCAATTTCGCGAAATCTTCGGTCAACTCTTTAAAAACTTCGGTCAACTTTTGAAAATCTTTGGTCAAAATCGTAAAATCTTCGGACATTTTCATTTTTAGCTGAAAATTTATAGAAAACTCCAGGATTCACAAAAACCCTGGAGTCTATTACTTAATTATTCTACTTCTGTTTCATCATCTTCAGCTGTTTCTTCCTCTACCGTAATACGTACAGCAGATTGAAGTGCTGCATGTTCTTTCGCTTTTTCGTTAGCATTTTTGCTACCGTTGGCGTTATGTTTGTTGTCAATTGAAGGACTTAACTTTTCAGTAGTTTCTTCTGAAGTTCCCTCTTCTACTTCTTCCGTTGCTTCTTCTGTAGTTTCTTCAGTCTCTTCTTCTGTTACTTCTACCGAAGTTTCCTCAGTCACTTCTTCCGCATTACCGTGTACAGCAGCATTAGGCGCAGCATTCAGTTTCGCTTGTTCATTGGCTTTTTCACTTGCCATAGAACGGCCCTTGTTTGCTTTTTTCTCTTTTTTCTCTTTTTTCTCTTTCTTTTCTTCCACTACTTCAACCGCTTCTTCCGTTACAGGTTCTTCTACTTGTTCTTCCGTGGAATAGTGTACCGCAGAGTTAGCTGACGCATTAGCTTTCGCCTGATCACTAGCATTTTCGCTTGCTTTTGATTTTGCTTTATTTTCAGCAGAAGGATTCACTTTCTCTGCTTTTAAAGATTTCGCTTCAACTTCCACTTTATGCGCTACACTTGGCTTGTTGTCTTTCCCCGCAGCCTCACTCATTCCAACTCCAAATCCTAAAGAAAGTACACCTGCTAAAACTAAAGATTTTACGACTGTTTTACCATTAATAAAGTTAAGTTTCATAATAAGTTCGCTCCCTTTTCCGTATCTTATAGTTTTATATATTAGTAGAAAAAAGAGCATTTTCCGGTGGTGGTGCCGGTGGCGCGTTAACCCACTGGTTCCGATAAATATGTTGCCTCATTACATAAGGTTGCAGAAAATTCACTTGTATTTCCTCTAAAGATCCTGCTATCAGATCAAAAATAGATTTTGATGACACTTTCTGATCAGAAGAATGTCCTTTCGCGTTACTTCCTGAAGGCTTAGTCTGGGATATGAAAATTTCCGGAGACTCTGATTCAGGAAATTTTTGCTCAGGGAGACCTTCAATTGGTAAATCACCATTAGCCTCTACTTTAGCAGTATCGACTTCACTTAAAGTGGGCGACTTTATTACACTATCCGAAGTGTCCGGTAGTTGCTCCTTTCGCACCTTTTTACTAGGCTCGGGACCAACATTCTTTTTAACCACTTCAGACGGCTTTTTTGATTCTGACTCTTTATGTATAGGCTGGTTTGGATTTGATTTCTTAATTTTCTCTGTTTTCTCTAACCTAACTTTTTTTCCTTTCTCATTTGCCTGGGCAGGGAGCTTATTGGACGGTTCAGACTGCTTCACTTTGTGTGGCACAACTACCTCTGGCTTCTTATCAGCATTTGGCAATTCAGCTTTGCTGTTGTTAACCCTAGCATTTTCATTATTAGAGTTTCCAGGTTTACTATTGCCGGTAGTCTCTTCCTTTTTCGAATCCTTTTGTGAATCCATCACATTTTTTTCAGCAGGTTTTCCGTTCCCTTCAGCTTGAATTGCCCCTTTTTCAGCAACTCCAATTGTAGGAAAAAACAGTAAAAACAGTAAGGAAAGTGAAAGAATCAAACTGTGACGCACATTCATCGCTTCACCTCCTTTCCAGTTGTAACGCATACCTACTACATTATTCCTCAAAAGGCATTATTTTTTGTCGGTTCATAAATAAAATTGCAAGAAAATGAAGAATATTCACTCACCCGTTTATTAGTAAAGTTTTTAAATTCTTGAAACATTTTTAAGGGTTGTACCCAAGATCAAACTGCATATGTTAGACTAAATTGGTAATCTTAGGGAGGTGCTTGACTGGAGACTTTCGGTAGAGGTTGTTTATATATCATCATTGGAATCGGAGTATTACTACTTTTGGCTATTGTGACACAGAGTCACATTAACATCCCATTCTTTATCGCAATCCCACTGGTTATACTGGCTTTTTATATTGCAAAAAAGAGAACAGACGAGAAGAACAGATAACCCAGTATGAATGCAAGCTTCATGCTGGGTTTTTATTTGACTATTTTATTTCTTCTACGAAAATTATTTCTTTATTCCAGATTACATTTACATCCTTTGGAATATTGATGTAAATGATGGGACTTCTCGAAGTACTGCTATAACCTTGCTCTTCCCAACGCTCCCTAGTATATTGTGTGAACGGAAACTCCGGGGTCATGAAAGCAATATTTTTTTCAAAAAATGGCGCATTCTCCACTTCTATTATGTTACCAGTATAGTTAACAATCGGAGGTGCTAGTTCATCAGAAAAATCATATCCATTGATTTCAAATTGTCCTTTATAGATCTTAACCTCTATTTTCTCATGTAATTCCTCTGTTTTCCTAAACAATACATTATACTCCGTAAATATCTCATTACTTCTTATTACAAGTTCTTTTTCTTCTAAAGGATAAACATCAACACCTGAAAGATATTTTCTGTCCACTTCTTCTTTATTCATCAGGCTTTCATAAAGCAAGTATCCATCTTGATTTACTTCTTTGTTTTGGACTTCCATAAATTTTTCATCTGGAATCATAATGTAAATAACCATTGAGATAAATTGAATAGCTACGTATCCACCTAAAACAATTATGTTTTTCTTAACGGAAGTGGAGAAATTAATCCTTTTCGCTCCTTTGGAAAAGAATAAATATATGACCACAAAAATCCCGATAAATAGTACGAGGTTTATAAGGCTAACAATACTACTCATTGTCTGACCTCCATTCTGTTGAAAATTGCAACAGAACTTGCGAACAGAACCATTACAGTGAATATAGCTTTGAGAACGAAAGTAATTAGAGAAGATTCAGAGTAGAAAAATTGAACAACTGTAGCAAGACCGCTGACCTCGCTGATCATTCCACCTAAGATTAAATACCCTACAAAAACTACTGGTATCAGGATCTTGATTAGGGAAGACAACCTAACTAGCGTACCCACTAAATATCCTGCGGCTGCACTGATCAAAATATAACAAAACGCTATCACGATTCCCATAAATACAAACCTGCCCATGTTCATCGAAATTGGCGAATAATAGAACATATCGAATTTTGGAAGAAATAACAGAATTGCTTTTATTAGGAACGTTGATAGTAGGGCTGTAATAGTCCCAATCACACTGACAAAAATCACGAACAGTATATTGGATAAATCACTGCTCAACCTATTACTCACAAAAGAAAAGTCCTCATTTCTGTAAACTTTAGATGTTATGACAATGGAAACAATAAACACCCATAACATAGTGAAAATAAAAACTAGATTGCCAGAATAGTAATGTAGACTGTAGCTTATTTGCTCAGATCCTCCTGCAGACATGCCAACACCATTCAAGGAAAAAAGGACAGCGATAAGTTGCAGGAGAATCAAAGATATAAAAACTCCAGAATAGGCACCTATTTTATAAATAAACTGGTTTTTCACTACTTGCTCCAGTGTTACTTTATTTAAAGACATCATCAATCCCTCCCTTTTCCTTCCCAGTGAGATAGATACATATGTCATTGGATGAAACAGGTGAGAGTTCAAATCCAAATTTTTTTGCATCTTGGTTGATTTTTTCGGAGTAGGTGTTTTCAATTACAGCATATATCATGGAAGTACCCATCTCTTTTTTATAAAGCACCTCTTTGTCGTCAAGCCACTCCATAAGTGCACTTGATTTTCCTTTTACGCCAATCGCATATTCTTTTAAATCAGACACGGACAGATGTAATATTTTCTGCCCATTTTTTAGTAGAAGGATATCCTCGAGAAGGTCCTCTATCTCTTCCAGGTGATGACTTGAAATGATGATTGTCCGAGGGTTCGCAATATAATCTTTAAGAAGAGCCCTATAGAAATCTTTGCGAACGGAGGCGTCCATCCCTGTTGTTGGTTCATCAAACATAGTCAGCGCGCATCTGGAAGCCAACCCAACAATCATGTTAAATGTACTTTTCATTCCTTTTGACAGTTCATTATGTCGCTGATTATTCCGAAATGAAAAATAATCAAATAACCTTTTAGCCAATCCCTCATCCCACTTAGGGTAAAATCTTGCAGATGCTTCCAATACTTCTCCCAAATTTAATGCAATCGGAAAGGCCATCTGATCATCTACAAGGATGCTGTTGGCTGAGGCAAACAAGCTATTATATGGGTGTTCATTAAAGACTTTGATTTCTCCTGTTGTTTGCTTCTGAAAACCAGCCATTATTTTTAAAAGAGTCGTTTTTCCTGCACCGTTTCTTCCAATCAATCCTGTTATCTTATTTTCACTAATTTGGAAACTTAGGTCATTAAGTGCCTTTGATTGACCGTATTTTTTAACCAAGCCCTCACAATCCACTACTTTCATAAATTACTCCCCCTTGCTCTGTTTACTTTCCTTTCTTACCATCTCAAGCAGTTCATCCATCCCTACATTTAATTGTTCAGCCTCTGATACCAATTCAGTAACCAGTCTTTTCAACGTATGTTCTCTCCTTTTAGTCAGGATGATAGCTTGTGCTGCTTCTGTAACAAACATGCCGAGCCCCCTTTTCTTGTATAAGACTTCATCTTCCACCAATAAAGTAAGTCCCTTCGCTGCAGTTGCAGGATTTATATTAAAGATTTCAGCTAATTGATACTGGGAATACACTTTTTGATCCTTTAGGAAATTTCCGTTCAGGATCTCTGTCTCAAGCCATTCGGCAATTTGCACATATATCGGTTTTGTACCATCCGTGTTTAAGATCAATGTTCCACCTCCATCCAACCATAGTGCATTAGTGTTGTAATGTAGTATATTATAATTACCAAAATAATGCAACGGCTATCTAGGGAATTTTTCACACAAAAAAACGACACCAGCTAGTGGCATCGTTATATGGTCATCATTTTAATACAACTGGAATAAGGATATCAAAATGTGGATCTTCTAGATCTCTATCAACAGGATATCTCTCATGCTTTATTGGAAGATCATCGAAATATTCTATATCTTTTTCCTTTAAAGGTTGATAGTTACACTCTTTAAACCATTGATAAATTTCCGTATAAGTCGCACCAATATCTTTTCCTTTAGGGTGCGTTACAAATAAATAAGTCATCTCTGGAACATTGATTTCAATCATTCCAGGCAGTAACTCTTGTTGTTGATCCACTTCGAAAACAGAATAATGAACAAAACCATCAGATCGTAGATGATAAGATAATCCTAATTGTGTTTCAGGTTCTTTTACAAAAGTAAACTCTCCAACTCTTTTACTCATCTGCAAAATCACTTCTTTTAATTGCGGCACCTCTGCATAGGCACCTTCCCACTTTACCCCCATCGCCCGATAAGAAGGAATGGTTACTATTTCACCAACTAATGTTTTCAAATCTTTGCCCCCTATTCAACTATAGGAATTAACAATTCTACTATTTCTTCCTCTACATTATCTTCATAATAAAAAACCTCAATTGGCAAAGCTTTCTCTAGACTTTCTTGTCGATATCCATTCTCCTTCATCCAAGAAAAAATCTTTTCATATCCTTTATCAATTGTTTTGTTTGAGCAGCTTATTTTTGCGTAAGTTGTCTTAGGGATATTTAATGCCATCATCCCATTAGGAATATCGTCACATTCCTGTACTTCAACACAGGCAAAATATGTAGCAACTAGATTGTTTGCCATGTACGGGCTATAAATCACATCACGATCTACTACATGCCCTACCTCGTCTCTTCTATTCTCGAAATCTTGTTGCACATTCATCGCAACTTCAGGAAAAGACTGTGGAAAATTACCTGTCGCACATTGACCAACTAACTGAAGGTTTCGTTGAACCACTTCACATTTAAATGTTGCAAAGGAATTTTGAATCATACAAACACTCGCTCCTCTTGGATAAATTCACCATTAATTAATTTCGATATAAAAGCTAAATATCCTTTTCAGATTTTGCATTTAACAACAATAATCAAATGGATGCAAGGGAGGCTGAGCTGTGTATATCCATTGTGGAATCAATGATTGATCCACCCAGTGCCACGCTGCTAATGCTGCTGCACAAGAATCAATGGAGTGGCTTTCATTTTCCACACCATTTGGCAACCCAATAATGTTTTGATGTTCAAACCAGTTCTTAAGATATTTTCGTGATGAAAGATTTTGCTTATATGTAAGAACGTATTCTAATTCTTTTTCCGTTACTCTTGCCCCCATAGCCGCTCCAGGATGCACTTCAACTATAGAAACGGGAAAATTCGTATGGAGTTTCTCAATCTCCCTCGTGAGTTTGATCCCTCTTAACGTTAGATATACCATTCTAGTGTATGTTGGGGGCATAATAGAACCTGGCTTCATTCCTAAGGAAACAATAAATTTTCGTAACAGTTTATCACTTATCCTGTCTCCACCACCATCCTGATAGGATAATGGAGCATCTATTCCAATGACGATTTCATCTAATCTACCTAAGTCTATAATTTCGTTCAATATTCCTTCGTCGCTGATGTTTGAGATCATTTTTTTGAACGTTAAATGATTCTCATTCTGTTTAAAGACGGTAAGCACCGTATCCTTATGATTACTTGGACCAGCCAAGTCCAACCCGATTACAATCATCTTACTACCTCCTTTATCACTCATTCAGGCTGAAACAGATGATATAGCATTCTTTCTCTATCATCAAAGAATTGTTTCATGATGGTAAAGTGTGGAATTTCTTCCAAAGAGGTTTCACACATTCCTTCTTCTGTCAGTTCAAGAATTTTTGCACCAGGATAAGCCATGACAATCGGTGAGTGAGTAGAGATGATGAATTGCGAACCATTTTGAACTAGCTCGTTAATTCTGGCTAGCATGGACATTTGTCTCAGCGGAGATAAAGCTGCTTCGGGCTCGTCAAGTATATATAAACCCTTTCCTTGAAAACGCTCTACAAATGCAGCAAAAAAAGATTCTCCATGCGATTGTTGGTGCAGAGATTTTCCTCCAAAAGAATCAATAATCCTTCTTCCGCCTCCTAGTTCCCGGTCCATTTCCTCAATATTGGTTGCAACATTATAGAAAGTCTCCGCTCTAAAGAAAAAGCTGTCTTCTGGTCTCTCTACCCCTTTTATTACCTGTAAATAGTTGTCTAATTCCGAATGGGAGTCGTAGCTAGTAAAGTTAAAATTCAAGGTTCCACCTTCCGGGTTAAATCCTAGCGCAATAGCTATTCCCTCAAGCAACGTGGATTTACCCATTCCATTTTCTCCGATGATGTAGGTGACATTAGGATGAAGGTGAAGTGTATTCAAGTCTTTTATTACTGGCAGGTTGAAAGGGAAGTGATCAAATGTGGGGATGGTTTCTCTCTTTAAGGTGATTCCTCTTATGTATTGGGTTTCTGTCTCTAATTTCAACTTTTTCTCCCTCCTGTTTGAAAATTGTACTATTATGGTAATTAATGTACCACAATCGAACAAACGTTTCCACTTTTTTAAGCGATATTTCTATTGCATTCTTCTATAGCTATAAGTAAAATGGTACTATCCAATGTATGGGGCTGATTGCAATGCTGGTGCTTGTCTCGGTCTTCAAAACCGCTTGTGAGGCGCGTGCCGTCTCAGGTGGGTTCGATTCCCACGCAGTCCCGCCATACATATTTTTCACAAATCGTCATTTTCCCTTTTCATTTAAGTAAAATAGATGGCGTTATGAAGTTTATTAAAATTATCGATTAGCAGAGACATAAAAAAGAGAATGGCAGGAACAAATCCTGCCATTCTTTTTTTATGGGGTCATGTTTCTTTCCTGTATAGCTATTTTCATAATTACGACCAAACAATATATAGAATGTGGAGATTGGTAAAAAGTCTAAAATATTCATGAAAATATATAGAACACCGTTCACTCCAACTTGAGAATACAACGGTGTTTCTCGATTTACTTCTGTTTATAGTATTCAAACCAACCTACCAATTCTTCTGGCCACTTTTCCTCTTCTATGATCTTTGGTGTAAAGCCGCCCATTTCAATTAACATATACCGTGCAGTAGTCTTTATGATAAAGAAATCTTCCTTTGGAGTTGGAATAATCTTATCTATTTCAACATCATGCTTTTTAAGGAAATCCTTAATATCATCCTCTTCTTTCGTACTCATTGGCTGTGGTGGTGTACTTAGAAGTGTGTCGTTTGAGCTAGACGCCATTTTTCTACGTCTTTTCGGTATGTTCTCGTTAATACCTTCTAAGATACAAATGATTTCAGACAGCCCAATTAACACCATCCCTGTTACAAGTGATCCTAGAAAAGTAGTGACAAAAAATAAAAAACTGTTTGTTTGTGAAGCACCAATTATCCCCAACAATAATCCTAAGGCTATTACTATTCCACCTACTACTTTAAGAACTGCACCAATCTGATTTTGCATACTATCTCCCCTTTTCTCTCTCTCCAATATGTATTCCACTTTCGACAAAAAAATCCTCTTTTTACTAAATATGTTTATTAAAAAAAGCCTTGCCCATATAGGCAAGACTCTTAATGAAGCATAACTATCTAATTTGACCGTTACCAGTCATTTGGAATTTAACCGTTGTTAATGCAGGTAATCCCATAGGACCACGAGCATGAAGTTTTTGTGTGGAGATTCCGATCTCGGCACCAAACCCTAAAGCGCCACCATCTGTGAAACGTGTGGAAGCATTATGATAAACTGCTGCTGCATCAACAAGTTTCATGAACTTGCTGGCAGTTTCTTTGTTTTCTGTGATGATAGCTTCGGAATGCTTTGTACCATAATCATCAATATGGTCGATTGCCTCGTCTATATCAGAAACCGCTTTCACTGCAATATCCAAGCTTAAATACTCGTTTGTCCAATCTTCTTCCCCAGCCTTAACTGCTCCAGGAATTGTTTCCACAACTGTTTCGTCTCCATGAACTGTAATGCCATTTTCTCTAAACATATTAATTAGCGCATCTTTGTTCTTGTGGAACCAAGCCTCATGCACAATCAACGTTTCAGCTGCGTTACAAACGGCCGGACGGTCCGTTTTTGCATTGACAACAATAGATAATGCTTTCTCCGTGTCTGCATCCTTGTCAATATAAAGGTGACAGTTCCCGACACCTGTCTCTAGAACAGGTACTGTAGCATTTTCTACGACTGCATTAATCAGCGATGCTCCTCCACGTGGAATCAAGACATCAATATGCTCTTTCATCGTGAAAAGCTCCTGTGTTGCTTTGCGGTCCGTACTAGCGATGAACTGTACTGCTTCCGCCGGGATGGATGTTGTTTTTAACGCTTTATGAATAACATCTACAATGGCCTGGTTAGAGTTAATGGCAGATGATCCGCCTTTTAACACAATCGCATTACCAGATTTCAACGCAAGTCCAGTTGCATCGACTGTTACGTTTGGACGTGCTTCATAAATCATGCCAATAACTCCAAGTGGAACACGGACTTTTTCGACTTGAAGGCCGTTTTCCAATGTCCAATCTGACAAGATGTCCCCAACAGGATCTTCTAGTTCTGCAACTTCTCTTAGGCCATTAGCAAAGTCTGCGATACGGTCTTCTGATAGTGCCAATCGGTCCATATATGCTTCTGTATAGCCCTTTTCGCGTCCTTTGTCCAAGTCCTTGTTATTGGCTTCTAGAATATGGGATACGTTGCTTTCCAGCGTGTTTGCGATATGCTTTAGAATCTCATTCTTTTCTTCTGTTGATAATAGGCTGACAACCTTTGCCGCTTTCTTCGCTTCTTTTGCTTGTGTTTCTACATTTGTCTCTACTAATAAAGACATCAAATTCCTCCTAGTTTTTATTAAAGTAATGTTTTTAATTGTTCTTGTTTGTATTTATTAAATTCCAACTGGAATGGATGCTTCTAAGTGGCATACTAAGTCGTCATTTTTCACGACTTCTTCTGCGTATTTGTCTTGGGTTTGATCATACTCTCTTAACTGTTCGGAGGAGTAGTTAACCACTCCAAGACCAATTCTGTTTCCTTCAAAATCCAGAATCCTTACGACGGATCCTTCCTGGAAGTAACCTTTCACTTTACTGATGCTGGAAGGCAATAGTCTCTTTTTGCCTAGCATGGAAATGTCCGCACCTTCTGCAAGAACTACTTCTCCCTCTGGACCTGAGTTGAAAGCGATCCATTGCTTTTTGTGGTTCAAGTTTACTGCAGAGTCCTTCGATTCAAAATACGTTCCTGTTGCTTCTTTTTCCACTGCTTGAAGAAGGATGTTTGGTACTCCTGCTTTACCTAAGAACGCAGGGATTCCAGATGCCATAGCAATCTTCACAGCATCAATTTTCGACTTCATTCCGCCAGTACCGACAGAGCTTCCTGGATCTCCTGCTGCCGCTTCAATTTCAGGTGTGATTTCTTCCACTTTTCGTAAAAGCGTGGCATCCGGGTCTTTGCGCGGATCTGCATCATACAACCCATCGATATCAGATAAAATTAACAACATATCTGCATCAACGAGTCCTGCCACTTTAGCGGAAAGTGTATCATTGTCCCCGAATTTCAGACGGTTTACCGTGACGGTGTCATTTTCATTGACGATCGGTACAATACCACGCTCTAAAAGAACATTCGCGGTGTTGCGCGCGTTATTGTAGCGATTTTCATCCGAAAAATCTTCTCTTGTAATAAGGATTTGAGAGGCAACGTACCCGTTAGATAAGAACAGTTCGCTGTATGCCTCCATCAACAAGCCTTGCCCAATGGACGCTGCTGCTTGTTTTTCCGGTAAACTTGTTGGTCTGTTCAGACAGCCTAGCTTTCTATAACCAGCTGCTACTGCGCCTGAAGATACCAATAATACTTCATAGCCTAGGTCTTTCAGTTGAGCAACTTCATCAACAAGCCTTTCTAGCTTTCTTCTGCTGATTTCACCATGTGAACTTGTCAATGAGCTGCTTCCAATTTTTATTACTACCCGTTTTGTCTTATTATCGGGGATCATTCAATCACTCCTGTTATAAACATAGTTGTAAAACTTACTGTAAAACTAATTCTTTTTCTTTTTCAGCACTAATCTCTTTTGAACGTTCTGCTGCACCCTTAATGGCCGCTGATATAGCCTTACCGCCACCATTTTCCCTTAATGCATCTAATCCTGCTGCCGTGGTACCATTTGGAGAAGTCACTTTCTTCCGTAGCGAAGCAGGTTCTTCGTTATTTGTTTGCATCATTTTGGCTGCTCCAAGAATTGTCTGTGCAACTACATCGCGTGTTACTTCTTCATCTAATCCTGCATCTTTCGCTGTTTTCTCCATATGTTCCATTAAATAATAGAAATATGCTGGTCCACTACCAGCTACACCTGTGAAGACGTCCATTTGTTCTTCTTCAATGGTGTATACTTTTCCGATTGTTTCTAAAATAACTTTTGTGTCTACTATATGATCCATTGCAACATGCTTCCCTGCTGAAATCGCTGTAGCCGATTCACCAATCATGCTTGACGTGTTAGGCATTACGCGAATAACAGGCTGTCCGGGATTTAACCCCTCTTCCATATAGCTTGTAGATACGCCTGCTAATACGGAAAGCAATAATTGCGATGAGTTTAGTTGATCTTTTAATGAAGCTAAGGCAGTTTCTATATCTTTAGGTTTCATGGCTAGTACGATAATGTCTAGTTCATTCATGTTTAAATCCTGCTTCATCACGCCACGAACACCGTATTTACCCTCAAGTTCCATTAATCTGTCGATATTAGATCTATTACTTACTACTACATTATTGGCAGGGATAATTTCGCTTGCTACAATTCCTGAAATCATCGCTTCTGCCATCGATCCTGCTCCAATAAATCCAATTACTTTTTCTTTTAGCATCTAATCGCCCCCGTCTGTCCGTTCGTTTTTAACAACGTTTATAATCGTAACATGTAGAGGATCTATATCAAGGGTGTTTGGGCAATTAGTCCGTATGAAAGCCAGATAGTGAGTGTAAACGCTACCAATTATATCGACCTTCGTTTAATTCCAGTAGAAGCGAAATAATCGCTGAAAATGGAGGAATACGGCGAAATATGATGGAGGATAATTGTGGAAATGTAGTACAAAGCCTTCTATGCATTGAGTTTGGGCGGTTTTATTGCGATGAGGACTTCTCTCTTCCTATTTCCAAGTCACTGCGGTCTTCATAGCACCGATGAAGACTTCTCTCTACCAAATTCCCAGCAACCCAGGTCCTCATAGCGGCGATGAGGACTTCTCTCTACCAAATTACTTGCCACTCCGGTCCTCATAGCGGCGATGAAGACTTCTCTCTACCAAATTACTTGCCACTCCGGTCTTCATAGCGCCGATGAAGACTTCTCTCTACCGAATTTCCTGCCACTCCGGTCTTCATAACACCGATGAGGACTTCTCTCTACCGAATTTCCTGCCACTCCGGTCTTCATAACACCGATGAAGACTTCTCTCTACCGAATTTCCTGCCACTCCGGTCTTCATAACACCGATGAAGACTTCTCTCTACCAAATTTCCTGCCACTCCAGTCTTCATAACACCGATGAAGACTTCTCTCTACCGAATTTCCTGCAACTCAGGTCCTCATAACACCGATGAAGACTTCTCTCTACCGAATTTCCTGCCACTCCGGTCTTCATAACACCGATGAGGACTTCTCTCTACCGAATCTTCCTCCACTCAGGTCTTCATACCCCCCCCATAAAAAAACAGTGTACCCAGAAAGGATACACTGCAAAATAGTATTTAACTTGCTTTTTTCCACTGCTTCATCACTTTTCGAATTTCCTCTGCCATCGTCCTGCAGGTTTCTACTTCCGAAGGTGAGAGTTTCATTTCCCCATATCGCACTTTTGCATATAATTTCATAAAGCTTTCATTAAATGAGGTTTCTCGTTTTAACCATTCCTCCAAAGTTTCATTTGGAAGGCGGCCACGGTTCTTTTTCAATGCCAACTGCTCTAAATCAAACATAAGCTTCCTTACTTCATTTTCCGGTGGCTTTTGCTTTCTTCTACCAGCGAAGAATCCACCGCCACTCTTTTTAGTCATAGTAGAAGTAAATTGTTGTTCAGGCTGCATCTCACGTTTTTGATTGTTCACTTTTTTCCTATTTAATAGGAGATAAAGGACAGATAAGAAAACAATGACACCAACTGCCACTACTACAGGATTATCAAATAGGCTTTCTGTGGGTGGTAAGAGCTCAGCGGTTTCCGCTTCTTCCTCCTCCCCCATCTCAATACCTCCCTCATCCTGAGGCCCGCTGCTTTTGGGCGTCCAATCAAGCATTCCAAATAAAGCAAACACAGGCCTTGCCAAAATGTCAAAAATGAAGCTGACACCTAATCCGAATATTGAAAGCCCTGCTGTTATCAGATATTTACCTATTGTGGCAAAGACTGCACTAACAGCGACGATGCCTAATAAAACAGCCGCTGTGGCACCCACCACTCTTTTTTGCATGTACCGGTTCCCGTTTAATTGAATCACAGCATTGCCACTGTACAATAAAATAACAAGTGCCAGCTGCCCGCCAAATAATATCATTAAAGTAAAGTCGTGAGGATAGTCCACTAATGTTCCTGCACCGTATACGAAAGGCATCCAAATGAATGACATAATTAATAACGCAAAGGTTGAAATAAACCTTTCCTCCACAAAATACATGAATGCACGGAAACTGATAATGCCTCCTATTATAAGAGAAAGTCCTATACTATAAGAAGAAAGGTAAGCAAAAAGAGCTAATATCGGTGCCACAAGCATGATTGCAACATAACTACTTGGAAGTTTATTGTTTAAAAAGCCAAAAATAGCAATTGCAAAACCATATGGCAACAAGATACCTGCAAAAGAAGGCAGATTACCAGAATCTAAGTACAAGAGCAAGATGAAAAAATAGAGAATATTGAGCTCGAGCAATAAGTGAATGCTGTTTCTCCAAAGATTACCCATTTGCAGCCTCCCTCCTTGCTTCTGACCGCCATGGTATTAATGTGCAACTATCATCTTTCACATCTAGGAGGTTTACATTAGTCCCAGTAGGCATCCTCCACCCTCTCAAACGCTCTTCCTCGCCACAAAGAATGACATAAGGGGCATGTGCAGCATGTTGAAAGGTTATTCTTTCAAAGGTAGGCATGCCAATTGACACACTATTTCCTTGCAATCTTGCCAACATAGTCAACGCAGTTTGCAAATGGCGTTTCCCTTCCCCATAAGGCAGTTCAAAATAACTTGGTGTCCCAACCCTCTTAATGTTTACAAGTAAGGAATAAGGAATATTGAATTTGGTCGCATGATGTAACAATTGGGTAATCCCTTTTATTCTCTCTTCTAAATTGCCTGATCTAATATCGAAAACAATTAACCAAGAAAATTGAGATGTCTTTTCATACATTTTTGTTTGAAGGCTTGTGACCTTAGCTGAAGCTTTCCAATGTATTCTATTAAATGAATCCCCAGCTGCATAATCACGAGTCCCTATAATCGTGCTAACATCTTCAAAAAGGGACGACCGAGTCGGATAAGTTCCCTGATTCTTCGGAGTGATTCTTTCAAGACCAGTTACAGACATCTGTTCAGAGTAAACGAGCGCTTCAAATTTCGTCAGATCGTTCTTTTGCAGATACACTTTACCAAAATCAATAAAATGGGAGATTTGCAACTCAATATGATGTAATTTAGCCACTCCTCTTTCTATTGCAGTAAAGGGAATGTCAATGACTAATTCACTTTTGCCCATTAAGGAAAATGGCAGATTTATTTGGCTGATCCGCGTTCTTCTGTCTCCGTTTTGAAAAGCAATGTTATTATCTACAACAAGTTGGATTCTTCCAGAGAAAATAGGCAACCTGGATGGTTGTTCGATCTTCAATTTGATGATCCCTGTTTCACCGGGAAAAACTTTCACATGCCCGTCTACTATGGTAAGTTTGAGGCTCTTCCCTACATTGGCTAAATAATAGTAAGAGACAACGAAGTACACAAAATACAAACTACCCATAAAAAATAAAATGGGATGTCCTGTAAAGAAGCCTATTGCCATAATGACAAATGCGCTTGCTCGGAAATAAATATGGTGAGTCAGGTTATCTACTTGTTGATTCCACCTAGTCATTCCTATATTGTCGCCTCCACAGGCACCACTACTCTTGCCAACACTTCTGTCACAACTTGTTTATTGGTCTTTTTTAACGACCCTTCCATTGTAAGGACTAATCGGTGACTTAAAACATATGGAGCCATTTTCTTTACATCTTCCGGTGTGACGTACTCTCTGCCTTTAACAAATGCCGCCCCTTGAGCCGCACGCATTAATGCCAATGTTCCTCGCGGACTTACTCCAAGCTCAATTTCTTCATGATTTCTGGTCATTTGAACTATTTCAAGTATGTAATCTTCTACTACAGAAGAAACGTTCACCTGTTTGACCTGTTCCTGCAATTCCATGACTTCTTCTTTACTAAAGAAAGAAGTCAATTGCTTGATCGGCTCGCCTAAACGATATTTATTCATTATTTCCTTCTCTTCTTCCTTCGTTGGATACCCTAAATCTATTTGAATAAAGAAGCGATCCATCTGTGCTTCCGGCAAAGGAAATGTCCCTTGCTGTGATTCAATAGGATTCTGGGTTGCAAGCACCATAAACGGACCTGGGATAGCTAATGTTTCTCCATCAATGGTTACTTGTCGCTCCTCCATTACCTCAAGTAAACTTGATTGCGTTCTTGGAGTGGCACGGTTAATCTCATCCGCCAAAAGAATATTTGTCATGATAGGGCCTGGTCGTAATTCAAAATTTTGTTCCTTGGGATTAAAAAACTGAATCCCAGTGACATCACTTGGCAACACATCCGGAGTAAACTGAATTCGTTTAAAGCTCGCATCCATTGTCTTGGCAAAACTCTTTGCCAACATCGTTTTACCCGTACCTGGAACACTCTCCAACAATACATGTCCTTTATTAAGTAATGAGATGAATAACAGTTCAACAACCTCGTCTTTTCCTATTATTACTTTTGACAGTTCTTTCTTTAATTGTTCTACTTGTTTCAATATCAGGCACCCCTTTTATATTATTCTTTCTATTTAGAATTATTTTACCATTATTTCACTTGAAAAAATAGACAAATTCCAGCAATCGTTTTGCAATACGAAAAACCCATAGCAATAGTTTGCTATGGGTAATGAAAATAAAAAATTATTATATTAGTCTTTATACATCGTTAAATCTTTGGTTCTAAAACTCTCTGGTGTCACAATGGAAATCAGCTGATTTTGACTCATTTTATTTTTAATTCTGTCTGCAATTCGTTCACCATATCGTTTCGTCAGATCCCCAGGATGGATATTAGATGTAAATACGATACTCTTCCCTTGCCTTTGGTTCAGGATGGAGTATATGGTCTGGTCCACCCATTCACTTACCCTCTCTACTCCAAGATCATCAAGAATAAGAACATCCACTTCCGCGATGGCCTTCATAAACTTGCTCTCCGAATAACCAGAATCATTATCCCAAGAAGCGACAATGGTATCCATCAGTTTCGGCACATCAAAAAACATTGCGGTAATATTATTATCCTTGAAGTATTTATACAAGCCTACTGCTAAATGAGTTTTACCTCTACCAGTTCGACCAAAGTAGTATAAGTTTTCTCTCCCTGTAAACTGGTCGAAAAAGTCTATCGTGCTTGCCAGAGCCTCGCCTTGGCTGGAATAGTCCACTTTGAAGTTTTCGAGAGTAGCATCCTCAAGCTCCTTTGGAATGATACAAAACTGTTCAAAGTACTTATGTTTCCTGCGCTTTTCTGCTTGCATTGTTTCTGCAGCCAATCGACAATCACATTCATTTTCATACTCTTGCCACTGACCTTTATTTTCTCCGCCGATAATTTGCATGCGTACGCGTTTAACTTCTCTATTACATTTCGGGCAGACTCTTTGGGAAAGAATTTCCGTTTTCCCCATGCTGCCAATTACGGCACCAATCTTTTTCATCGTCGCCACCTCCGTCAAAACTTTGTCATTTTTTCTATATCAATTAGGTTGGATTTTTCATTTACTAGTGCAATTATAATAGTTTCGGTTATAATAATACAAGAATGTTAACGAGTTCGGAGGGAAAAAGAACATGTTAACCGGATGGTTTTTATGGTTAATTTTATTTTGGGTCGTTGCAATGGTTGGGTTATTGGCCATTGGCGGATTCTTTATGTTTCGTAAATTTCTTAAAAGGATGCCAAAAGAAGACGGTAAATCGGAATTGGATTGGCAGGATTTCTATTTAGAAAAAACCCGTCATCTCTGGCCGGATGATTTGAAACAGTTACTTGAGGAACTTGTATCACCTGTACCGGAACTTTTCAGAGACATTGCAAGACAAAAGATAGCCGGGAAGATCGGCGAAATTGCCTATAAGGAAAATGCAAAAGAAATAACAAGAGAACATGTCATACGTGGCTATATTCTCGCTACACCTAAACGGGATCATAAGTTCCTGATAAAGAAATTGGAACACCTTAAGATTGATCATACCCCGTATCAACACCTTTTTTAAAGGAAAAACCTCGGTTTTTAGACCGAGGTTTTTATCGTTGGTGGAATGGAACCACTCTCTATTTTCTTGTATTTAACATACATCGCTATTCTCCATGGTACAATCATGCCGAAAGCAAGCAGCCAAAACATCCCTGTCAGTTCACCAATATCAATCTGTGTACTGAGAACTAGCTTCATGACAACTCTTATTGCCAATAATCCCAGCAAGATGAAAACAAACGCCTTTGATCTTTTTAAGTATATATCATTATCCTTCATTTCAAACTTGGAAGTCTTAATCAGAAATATAGAAAATATCGCACCAACTGTTAGGGCCTCCACTATTTGCAAAGAGGAAACGCGAAATTCAGGAAACAAGAACATTAATGCCCCAGTACTCATGAAAATGGGAGGTAATACAATTTTTTTCACTGATGAAGGTTTTTTCGCAGCTTTCATTCGGATAAACAAAACAAGCAATGCCATACAAACTGCAAAAATCGTAGATAGTACTGTATACAAATTAATCATCCTCTGTATTCACAACTTTTAACCTCTTACTATTATACCGAAAAAGAGAAATATTAAAAGCGATATCTAAGCTTTTTGTAAGGCATGATACTTCTTTATGGAAACAATCATCAAAAAAGTAACCAGTGTCAAATAAAGTGTATCTAAAACCCACCAATAGCCCGCTAGCATCGACAAATGGACTATTAGATTACCTACTAAAAATAACAGTGAGAAAATTACTGCTATAGAAAAACTAATGATGTATAGAAGCAACATTCCTTTTTTATAAACCGTATACTCCTTGCCACTTTTTACAAAAAAGAATAGGATAACAGCGCCAATGATAAATAACTGAACAGTACTCCAAATCTCGTCCATCATGATTTCTTCACGCTCATCAACCAATAATAAATTTACATAGTTTTCAATCTGTAAAACGAGATTTATGATGAAAAAGTAAACAAAAACAAAACCTTCTGCCACTCTGGCTAAAATATAAATAAATCTCCCCCCTTAATTTAATAAGAGAAATGGGTAATACCACACGGACCTTTATACCATAAAACATTAGTTAATGGTTGTTCCCCGCTGTTCCTTTCCGCAAATGGCTGCGCTTTGCACAAGTCGACCTTGAGCCTCCTCGGCAAGCCTGCGGGGTCTCAACATTGCCGCTACTTCCCCGTAGGACAAGGAAGGCTTCGACAGCGATACTTCGCACGAAGAAAATGCGTAGCATTTTCGAGGAGTCTCCGCCATTTGCTCCAATACACAGCTATAAATTACGTTAAATAAACCTTATTGGTCTTTCAGTAAGTCCGTTAAATAGGTTTCGACTAAGGTGAATGGATACCCCCTGTCGATTGGAGTGGATGGCGCGCAGACGCCCGCAGGCAAGCGAAGCGCCTGGAATGGAAATCAATATGATTTTAAATTTCTTATATCACGAAAAAAACTACCGTACTGAAATACGATAGTTTTTACATTTATCCTAACACTCTTTTAACAGCTTCCAAAACCCTACCTTCATCAAAAGGCTTTACAATGAAATCTTTTGCCCCTGCTTCAATCGCTTCAACAATCAGGCGTTGTTGCCCCATAGCTGAGCACATGATAATTTTAGCTTTCGGAAAGTCTTTCACTATTTCACGAACAGCTTCAATACCGTTCATTTCAGGCATCGTAATATCCATCGTTACAAGATCAGGCTGGTGATCTCGGTAGAGTGAAACCGCATCTTTTCCATTCTCTGCTTCACCAATAACAGTGTGGTTAGATTTAGTTAAAATGTTCCCAATTGTTAGTCTCATAAACTTTGCATCATCCACTACTAAAACGTTAGCCACCGCAGAGTCCTCCTTATGTCCTATAAAAAAGTTGTAATTTTCCTTTATTCCTAATTTTAACTTTACTCTTTTCGGACAGAAGAATCAACTAAAATATCACACAATTTAAAATCCTTGGAATCCTCCGGTAATGGCAGTGAGCCAGATAATAATTTTAGTCATCCAATTAAAGAAAAGCATGACTCCCATGATGATCATCGCATACCCGCCAATTTTCATAATAAGCGTATGGTTACGTTTAATCCAACCCATCTTTCCAATGAAAAATGAAAGAATAAAGAATGGAATAGCAAAGCCCAATACATAAGCTAACATGTAGTACATACCTGATGAAGGATTATTTATCGACATCGCAATCACTGCCCCAAGAATCGGACCGGAGCAAGGTGTCCAACCTGCAGCAAAAGCCATTCCTATCAAAACAGTCCCAACATAACCTGAAGGACGGTTCTTAAAAGAAAACTTTTTATCTTGCATTAAAAATTTTGGTTGGAAAACTCCCAATATTACCAAACCAAAAAAGATGATTAAGATAGCACCAACTTGCCTAATTAAGTCCTGGTATTGCACAAAAAAATTACCTAAAAAAGTTGTACTAAATCCTAATGCAATAAAAATTAAAGAAAATCCAACTAAAAAGAATAGTGTATGTAAAATACTTCTCTTTTGCAGCATTCCCTTTTCTTCTTTTAATTCTCCTACTGATACCCCTGTAATATAAGAGAGAAAAGCAGGGTAGATTGGCAAGGTACATGGAGATATGAAAGAAAGTACTCCAGCCCCAAAAGCCAAAAATAACGTAAGGTCACCAGACATAAAATCACTTCTCCTACAAAAGTATATATTTAATAGTAACAAAAATTAAGTTAAAACAAACCATATCTTTTTAACATTCTATGTCGAAACCGTGACAGTATTACCTAGTTATTTTTCACTAGTTTAACAATTATTAAAGTACCATTAACTTGAAATTTTTCTTTGTATTGCCTCCTAAATTCTAGTATAATGAGTTTACGAATTGGAAGAAGGAAGGGTACTCAACATTGGCTACTAAACACGAATTGATGGAACTAATTGAAAAAAAACGATCCGAACTGATTGATATTGTCGCAAAGTACGGAATGTCCTCTTCTAAAACATTAAAGCTCAGCCAGGAACTAGATACATTACTAAACAAGTATAACCATATCATCGTACCTAAATAATACATAGATTCTATATGAGCTTTTGACATTTATGAAACCCCTCCTCAAAAATGAGGAGGGGTTCTATTTTGGGATGGTTACAACACTTGCACTTCAAGATGCGTGCCATTGTGATTTGTGGTCAACAAATACGTTGTTTTAATAATTCTTTCTCCGTATTTATGAACCCTAAGTTCATGTTTTGTATCCCCCATGTATGAAGGGGAGTTCACCTGAATACTATGTTCAATGGAGGTGACAATTCATGGATCAAAACCATAATAAGAAGATAGAGGCGGAATTCACCCCTTTTCCCAAGAATGCTACGGAAAAAACAAAAAAAATTAACGAATTAATAAAAGAGAACCTGTCCTGGAAAAGACTGAAGATTGAACAGGAGTGGGCTACGAGAAATGTCCTGAAATGCGTCTCCCTCCCCGTTATCAAACCAGATGACTCGTTTTTTCCTGTTTGGGATTTAAAACGCTATGAATTCCTGTTGAAAGACAAACTTCCTTCATCCGTTAACCCGAAACTATGGTACCAGGGAAAATTAAATTTAAATGCTGGTCTTTTCCAAGTAACAGAAAACATTTACCAGGTTAGAGGATTTGATCTTGCTAACTTAAGTATTATTCGTGGAAATACAGGCTGGATTGTTATCGATTGTCTCACAAGCAGAGAAACAGCAGAGGCAGCTTTTGAATTAATTGACAGCTATTTCGGCAAGATCCCGATTAGTGCGATCATCTTTTCTCATTCCCACGTAGATCATTATGGTGGTGTTGATGGAGTCCTTAATAGCGGAACTACTGATGAAGTGAAAATTTATGCACCTAGTGGATTTTTAAGTGCAGCCTTGGAAGAGAATGTGACCGCTGGTGTTGCCATGTCAAGGCGAGGATTTTACATGTATGGTGAGGTGCTGCCTCGCGGAGAAAAAGGTCAAGTAGACAGCGGTATTGGAAAGTATGTATCCACTGGTGTGGTGACTTTAATCAATTCTGCTGAAGAAATTTCACCTTCCAAGGATGAATCCTATGTCGAGAAAGTTATTGATGGTGTAAGAATGCAATTCCAAATCACCCCGGATACAGAAGCTCCAGCTGAAATGAACATGTTTATCCCTGAAGAAAAAAGCCTTTGTATTGCAGAGAACTGTACAGCTTCGCTTCATAACATCTATACATTACGTGGAGCTGAAGTAAGGGACCCAGTCGCCTGGGCCAAATACATCCAACAGGCCATTGAGTTATTTGGGGAACAATTAACTTCTGTATTTGAAGTGCATAATTGGCCAAGGCATGGTAGAGAATACTGCATCGAATATATGGAAAAACAGCGAGACATGTACCAATATATCAATGATCAGACACTAAGGTTGATAAATCAAGGCTTCACGATCGATCAAGTAGGAAGAATGGTAACCTTTCCTGACAGTTTAAAAGACGAATGGTTTAACGGTTCATTTTATGGAACTGTCAACCATAATTCTAAAGCAGTATACCAAAAATATATGGGATGGTATAACGGAAACCCTGTCGATTTAAACAAACTGCTCCCGGAAGAGTCCTCCAAAAAATATGTGGATTATATGGGAGGAGAGGATGAAGTCATCAAAAAAGCCAAAGAATGCTTTAGAGAAGGTGATTACCAATGGGTAGCTGAAGTCACCAAGCACGTCATCTTCGCAAATCCTTCCAATAGGAAAGCAAAATACCTTTGTGCGGATGCTCTTGAGCAGCTTGGCTACATCGCAGAATCCGGGCCATGGCGTAATGAATATCTGATGGGGGCTCAAGAACTTCGTTACGGAATTATTCCAATACAGCGTTCTACTATTACAACAGAGGTATTAGATATAATGACATTCGAACAAGTGTTGAACATGTTGAGTATCCGTATCAACGGATTGATTGCTGGGGAGTATGACTTCAAATTGAACTTTATTATTCCGGATCGGGAAGAAAAAGCCTTAACGGAGGTCAAGCGTGGAATCTTTCGTTATTTATCTGATGAATTAAAAGAGGATCAAGTTACAGTCATCATGAGTAAAGAATCCTTATATGAGATAGCCACCACCAACAACCGTCCTTCTCCTTCTTCAGTTAAAGTGATTGGAGATATCAAAAAATGGCATCAATTTTTATGGGCACTTGATCAAATAGACACCGACTTTCCTATTATGACGCCTTTGAGAAAAAAAAGAACAAATGATTATTAATCGAGATATTCATACGATGGTTCTTTACCTTGTAATGCAAATAAACGCCGATACGGGTCCATATACACAAGTACAATGCTGTTTCCAAAACTTTAATCTTGAATAAATGTGAAATGTGTATATAATGTAAAGTAATTGCATAAGTAAAATGTTTTCTAGGGTTCCGCAACAAGTTGTTGGTCTGGTCCGAGAGAAAACTCACAGCTCTGCTGTGTCACGGAAGGATAAAAGCCTGGGAGAAACTGTTTTACAGTTATCTCCCAGGCTTTTTTGTATTTTGGGTATTAATAAACTTGGAGGTGTCTTTAGATGAATAAAGACTGGATGAAAGTATTTGTCGCTGCTTTTTTTGAGGTTTTTTGGGTAATTGGATTGAAACACGCTGAGGACTTTTGGACTTGGACTGGAACTGTTATTGCTATCTTCATTAGCTTCTACTTAATGATTATGGCCGGACGAAAACTTCCTGTAGGAACTGTCTATGCAGTTTTTGTTGGTCTAGGTACAGCAGGAACTGTCTTTTCTGAAATCCTATTCTTTGGAGAACCATTTAAAGTTGATAAAGCACTCTTGATTTTATTTTTATTAGTAGGAGTAATTGGATTGAAGTTAGTTACAACAGATAAAGTTAAAGAAGGCGGTGAATTCTAATGGCTTGGATTTCTTTAATCTTAGCAGGCTTATTTGAAATGTTTGGTGTTGCAATGATCAATAAACTTCATAATGATCGAAATTGGAAATCCATTGCTTTATTAGTTCTTGGTTTTGGCGCAAGTTTCATATTCCTAGCTTACGCAATGGAGACCCTACCTATGGGTACAGCTTATGCAATTTGGACAGGTATTGGTGCTTCTGGTGGTGCGTTATTAGGAATGTTTTTATATGGGGAATCCAAGGATTGGAAAAGATTAATTTTTATAGCCATGGTTCTAAGTGCTGCCGTGGGATTAAAACTTGTTTCATAAGATATATTTTATATGTAAAGGGGCATTATAGTTGGAATTTATCTTAATTCTTATCTTAATTTTATTATTTACAAAAATTGCTGGGAAGGATAATTCCTCCGATAGCTACGGCGAATGCTTGCTTCCAATTTTTCTTTAATTGATTTAGATCTGTTTCTAATCCAGCCATGAACATTAGTAATAAGACAGTTCATTACAAACACAAAATAAACGGCAAATTACAATGTAGTAACTTAAATTTTTAGTAGAATCAGAAAACAAATGTTTCAGTTCTATGCTTACAATAACTGAATGTTCGACGATAAGGTCAACCTGATAAGAATATATCTGGTTGACCAATTTATTTCACTAGTATTTTTTCTTTTAAAAATGTAAAAGCATATAAAAGCAAGGCATCAACCATAAACATATACATTAATTGAATTTTTTTCATTTTGACTAAAGAGAATATGTGTAATTTTTGTAGGTAATACCCCAAACCATAAGTAAACATTCCATCCACCATTACATTCAACAGCATATAGCGGAAAAAATCACCATATGTCCATTTTAATATCCACATAGAACCGACTAAAAACGGTCCCCACGTAAATGGAATTACCCAAGTCACCTTAGGAGAAAAGGCTTCATACCACCGCCACCATCTACGCTTTTTGGCGATAAAATTAACAAGCAGTACCACAAAAGAAATAAAAATACCAGATGGGAAGTATCGTTTGAAAGCATGCTTGCCTAACATAGGCACCAGAAACCAGGGAAGAATCATCATGACTAACGACATTGCCTTCGAATACTCTTGTATATCATTTTCACTTCCTCCTATTCCACCCAACAAGAATAATATCCCCAAGAATAGGAAAAATATAAAAATCAATAATCATAAATAACCCTTAATGTTAAGATACAGAAAATAAGAAATGATTTAATCCTTTAACCTCCACTACTTCACCTCAATTAGTTTTAAATGAAAAGCCCTCTTCCCTTAATGCAGCCCTTAGTTTAGGTAAAGAAGCTGGTCCCATACCGTGTAATTGCAATATCTCTTGCTCCGTATATTTAGCTAGTTGCTCTAAAGTCATAATGTCCTTGTTTTCTAAAGCCCGTCTTGCTGGTGCTCCAAGTAGTGAAAGAAAGCCACTGTCGGTTCTACGGCCCTCTTCACAAATTGGACATATTGGACAATCACTACTTTTATAATATTGGTGCCCTTTGTCACAAGTTCGCAAGGATTTTGTAGTTCTCATAAGTACATGCCCCTTCTCTTCAGATAATATTATTAACTATCCATATTTTATCAAATGTATGTTGAATTACACTCCTTAGGTAACAAGGAGTGTTTTTTTGCAAGGAGAGTAAAAATTTCCGCATAGCAAATAATAAAATTGATTTCACTTTCAAACAACAAGGAGTTTTCATAATAATGAAGAAATCAATGCTTTTACTTGCGTCTGTTCTTTTCTCATTAAGTGTACTTACTGCATGTAATATGGGGAATAACGAGCCTGATAATGGACCGGAGGATGTAAACTACCGCCCTGTCCGCTATGACCGTGATCTTGATCGTGATTTGAACAGAGGTCTTGATATAGATACAGACCCAAGAGATGTGAAAGAACCTGGTGAGCGTGATACTCCGTATAACATGGATGAAGAAGAGCCGGACTTGGACGAAGAGCCGTCCGAAGAGCGACGCGGAAGATAATTTTAGAAAAAGCCCCATCAAAAGGGGCTTTTCCATGCAAACCTCTCCAATGTAAATAACTTTTATTTATACTAATGAAAATATCGTAAAGATAAAAAAAGTAGAGCGAGAACCGTACACATTACTTTCTACCTTAAATCTTTATAATAGTCCTTCCTAAATGCTGACCATTTTTAACCGCTTCAATGGTATCAGGTAAGTCATTTAGTGTAATTTCATTCACTAAAGATGTTTTTGAGATGTTCCATTCTTTCGCTATTTTCTCCCAAATATAACCTCGTTTGTGAATAGGCACATTTACTGAATCAATTCCTAGAAGGTTAATACCTCTTAGGATAAACGGCAACACGGTTGAAGTTAGTTTAATACCACCAGCGTTTCCGCACATACTCATGCTTCCGCCATAAGCAATATGCGGAAGCAATCTAGAAGCTACCTCTCCTCCGACTGTATCCAACACAAAATCATACTTTTGTTTATCAAGTGGCTTTTTTTGCTCTCCTAACTCACTTGCAAAAATGACATCTGTAGCGCCTAAAGATTTTGCTACCTCTTCTTGGTGTTCTTTTCGAACCAATGCACTGATATTCTTGTAGCCAATTTTCGAAAGGATTTGGAGTGCAATGCTTCCGACTCCGCCAGTTGAACCCGTGACTAAAATTCTTGGATTATTATTTATATCCATACCGTTCTTTTCTAGAGCCATGATGGAGAGAGCTGCTGTAAAACCTGCTGTACCAAAAACCATCGCATCTCTTAGTGTTAAGTTGTCTGCTAAAGGAACAATCCAATCAGCAGGTACTCTAGCATACTCTGCAAACCCTCCAGTATGACTCATTCCCATTTGAAAACCTGTAACGACAACTTTCTGTCCTTCTGTGTAACGGTTATCGGATGTTTGAACAATCGTACCACTTAAATCAATGCCAGGAATCATTGGATAATTTCTTATAACGCCTCCATTTTTTTGTACAGCAAGCATATCCTTGTAATTGATCGAAGAATATTCGACTTTGATCAAAACCTCACCGTCAGAAAGACTGTTAAGATTAACATTCTCTACACCATAATTTACTTGTTCTTCGTTCTCTTTTACTACAATAGCCTTGAAATTATCCACCACTATCCACTCCCTTTACTTTGCCACAAAATATTTTTGCACCAAAAGTATTTTAAAACAAAAACTAACATGCTATTATAGTAATTGTCAAATGGAGGAGATTATATGGAATTAAAAGATTGCATGAACTTCTTACTCAGTGTAAGCCAGAATAAAGTGTTCAAATATTTTAGCAAGCTCTTAGAGGTACATGGCGTAACCCCTGCTCAATATGGTGTATTAAATTGTTTATGGAAAGAAGGACAATTATCCCCTAAACAAATTGGAGCTATGGTGTATTTGGAAGCCCCTACTATATCGGGAATATTAGACAAAATGCAAAAAGCAAACCTGATAGATCGTACGGTAGATCCAAACAACCGTAGAAATGTTTTAGTAACTGCAACTCCAAAATCATACGAAATGAGAGAAAAAGTAGAAGCTGCAACAAGTGACATGAATAATAAGGTTCTGCAAAACTTTACAGATAAGGAAAAGGACGATCTAAAAAAAGCATTAGAAACCATCATAAAAACTGATTTCTAATCTTCAGGCGTTTACGGTTAAAAGTAATGTTTGAACAATACACGCAAGATAATTTCATTGACTACCTTTTGTACAAGCTATCGATCATTTTTATTTAGTTACACCGCATTTGAGCTATTAATGGATAAGGTTACAGCGACTGGTTCTGACTCTCAGACAAAACTAATGAAATAATCATCCTTATCTAACTTTACAACTTGAGATAAATCTTCCATTCGATTCTGAAGAATCTCTACTTCCAAAATGTCATCTAACATTCTGGGGACATAGTTGTCACAAAGATACATATGTACACAATCTGTATATGTAAATCCCATATTTTCATACATTGGAGTTCCTTCTTCTGTCGCTAATAGAACCGTATAGATTTATTGATTGTTTTAATAACAGGTTAACGATAAGTAATAATACTGCAGTGGCAGAGCCTAAAATGAAAAGTGAACGCTGATCATTGTTGTTCCAAGATCGCGCCATTTTCATGAATAGACAAAATAAATCATTTAAAACTTTATCCCAGTTTTTTCGGTAATATCATCACTAATTATTCCAACGCCTTTTATCTTTCCGTTTTTTACATCTGGTTGAACAGAAGGGTTTAATGGATAAGTTTCCCCATTGAACGTTAACTCTTTATAACTTGGTGTTATACCACCACCTGCAACATACATAATAAGATTTTTCCAACCATTTGTCATTTTCTCTTGAATAATGATAGGAGTTCTTACTAAACTGAACTTTGATACAAGTTTATATTCATCATCAACTTCTTGAAAAATAACTCCACTGCAACCACCCGTTCCACAAACATAAGGTCCTGACAAATAAACAAATGTTTCAGGCTTATTATCATTATTAAGATCTATTCTATTATAATAATATTTAATATTATGTTCACCGCGTTTTAAATTATATACTTTGCTAAACGCTTCTTCCAATTCAATATCCCGTTCTGTTTCTGATTTAATATAGGTTATGTTACTTAAATCAAACTGACTATGTTGAGTATCTTGGGAGGCATATACTATAATGTCTTTCATTCCGAAAGATGAGCTTGACAATAACAATGATAGTAGTAAAAATGTGTATTTTATTTTCAATTCGTTCACCACTTTCTATTGAATCATTTAATCAATAGGCTATCCAAAATACGCTTTTCAACACAAACAAATTCAAAAATTTTAAAGTCATCCTCAATTACACTCCGTTATCAGAATAAATTAAAGTCACCTAATAATTGATTATGAAAATTTAGATAATCTTTTAACGTTTTAATTTTGGATGGGGAGTCCTTCTCAAATGGGTTCTTTATCTTGCTCTTTTATTTATTACTAATTATTTCATAATATAAGGATTCCTTCTATTTATATATTTAGTCCATATAAAAACGAGCACTGATCCTTGTTGCAGGATCGCACCCTTTAATGGAATAAATTATTATTATTCAGCATTTCCTTAATGGATAAATCCTGTTAGCTTCAAAAAAAATAAAATTATATGCAATCTCTTATTCCATATAATTGGCCCTCTTGTTGGTTGAATACTCCACTCTTCAAACCTCATAAAATTAGGTCCATACCTCTAGTTAACAGTAAAACAAACAGACTAATTCCTATGAAGAAACTAGTCTGCTATTTACTCTTTATTTAAGGGTGAGTTAGTGCATCTTCCACCTTATCTGGCTTTCCATTTTGTAGAAGATACATTTTGAAATACAAGCCTTCTATATTAAGTAATTCTTGATGCGTGCCTCTTTCCACGATTTCACCTTGATGCAGAACAAGAATTTGGTCTGCGTCTTGAATGGTGGAAAGACGGTGGGCAATCGCGATGGTTGTACGTCCTTTTCTCATTTTTTCGAGGGCCGTCTGTATTGCTTCTTCTGTTTCGGTGTCAATGTTGGCGGTTGCCTCGTCTAGAACCAGGATCTTTGGTTTGGTTGCGATGGTCCGTGCGAATGCCACAAGCTGCCTTTGCCCGCTTGAGAAAGTCGCCCCTCTTTCCACTACCAACTGGTCATATTGGTCAGGAAGCTTCTTGATAAATGAGTCTGCCTGAACGAATTCAGCGGCTGCTTTTATCTCTTGATCTGTAATGGATGGATCATGCAAGCGAATATTATGATTGATCGTCCCGTAGAACAGAAATGGATCTTGTAGAACAAGCCCCATATTTTTACGAAGCTCCTGATTTTCGAAATACTTCAGTGGGAACCCATCAACAAGAACTTCCCCTTTTTCAATCTGATAGAATCTCATTAATAGATTAATGATAGAACTTTTTCCGCTCCCGGTGTGGCCAACCAATGCTACTGTTTCTCCAGGCTTCGCTGTAAAAGATATGTCTTTTAATACTTCTCGTTTTCCATCATAAGAGAAGGTTACGTTTTTAAATTCTATTTCTCCAGAGGTTATGGTCGGTGAGCTAAGCGATTGTTCTGCAATTGGTGCTAGTTCTTTTTCATCAAGCAAAGAGAAGACCCTTGAAGCAGAAACAATAGCTTGCTGGTACATAGAAAGCCTCATCATCATTTGATTCACTGGTTCAAAGAATCTCCCGAGGTAATTAACAAACGCATATAGGACACCTATTTCTATTACATTGCCAATGGAAGATATGCCAAAATAGCTCAAAACTAATATTAGAGACAGTACATAAACAAAATCAATCGCTGGTCGCAGCAAAAGTCCATCAAGCTTAATATTCTTGACCCCAGCTTGGTAGTGCGCCTCATTTATTTCTGCGAATTCTTTGCGAAGGCGTTTCTCTTGTCGAAAAACTTGAATGATAGACATCCCTTGTAAGGATTCATTCAGTTTCGCATTTAACTGGCTTAACCTTTCCCTCATGTCGGCATAAAATCGGGAGCTGAAATGGCGATAAGTCGCCATAATCGCGAAAATGATCGGAATGATAAGCATGCAAAAAATGGCTAGTTGTACATTTAAGAGAAACATTGCAATAAAGATACCTATTAAGAATACCCCGTTTTGGACGAATGTCGAAATAACACTTACAAACATATCTTTTATGGCCTCTGTATCGTTTGTGACTCTTGATACGATACTACCTCCTGGCGTTTTATCAAAAAATTTCAAACCCAGACGTTGTACTTTGGCAAATATATCAATCCTTAGCTCTTGAATGATTTTTAACGAAATCTCTTGAAACTTTAGAAGCTGAAAGTAAGTAATGATTACTTTTGCGAACAGTATACCGATATAAAGAGCAGCTAAGGTTATGATTGGTCCTGTTTCCATCACTTGAGGGGTTAAGTAATCATCAATGAACACTTTAATAATCAACGGCCCTACAATTTCCCCTACAGTTGCCAGCACGAGTAAGGTAAAAGCGAAAGTAAATTGTTTTGTATGAGGCTTGGCGTATCCCAATAACCTCTTTAATACCTGTCTTTGTTCTTTTGCTGTAATTGTCTGATTGTTCATCTTCTAACCCCCATGCTCCACAAGGGATTCTAAAGCCTGACGGTGGTACATTTCCTTATACCAACCATCCTCTTCCATCAGTTGCCCATGTGTACCCTTCTGCACAATGTGACCATTTTCTAATACGATAATTATTTGTGCATGCTGGATGGCACTTAAGCGATGAGAGGTAATAATCGTCGTTTTCCCTTGACGATTTTCCTTTAGAGCACGCAAGATGCCCTCTTCTGTCTTTGCGTCCACAGCGGAAAGCGAATCATCGAGTATTAAAATTTCCGGATCCATTAATAATGCTCTAGCAATGGATAATCGTTGTTTTTGACCACCCGACAAGGAAACCCCACGCTCTCCAACCATCGTTTGATACCCGTCCGTAAATTGAATAATATCCTCATGGATGTTTGCGAGTTTTGCTGCTTGAATGATCTCTTCAAATGATGCATCTGGAACTGCAAAAGCAATATTGTCAGCTATGGTTGCAGAGAAAAGAAAATGGTCCTGAGGTACATATCCGATTGCTTTTCGGAGTGCTTCTAAGGAATAATGACGAATTGGTATACCACCAATCAGAATGTTTCCTTGTATGCCATCAAATTCTCTGATCAACATTTTTAGTAAAGTGGTCTTCCCGCTACCTGTTTTCCCTACCACCCCGAGCGTCTGTCCTTGTTTCAACTGGAGATGAATATCTTTTAACAGTGCTTCTTCCTCTGTTGGATATGTAAACGTCTGCACACTGTATTCAATATTACCTGTAGGGATTGTTTCAATTGAGTTTGGCTCATCTTTAATATCTACTTCCTCTTTCATAAGCGCTGACACGCGATCATAAGAAGCCCTGCCCCGTTCGACGATGTTGAAAAGCCATCCAAACGCAAGCATTGGCCAAATTAATAAGCCTAAGTAAGTGGTAAATGCAATTAACTCACCAATAGTCAGTTCACCTGTCATGACATACCTTGAGCCAAAAGCGATAGCAAGAAAAAAGGAGATTCCAATAATTAGCCCGATTGTAGGATCAAAAAGTGAGTCTATTTTTGCTACCGTAACATTCTTTTTCACCACATCTTCTGCCTGTTTTTCAAACTCTTCAATTTCCTCTTTCTCTTGTCCGAAGGTTTTGACCACTTTAATTCCATTTACACTCTCTTGCACTTTATCATTTAGGGATGAAAAGGCTGCCTGTGCTTTATGAAACGTTTTGTGAAGCAGTGTACCGTAGTAGTTGGTTGCTATAGCCATGATTGGCAGTGGAATTAGACAGATCAAAGTAAGTTTCCAACTAATTGTTGCTGCCATGGCAATTAATACGAAGCCGCCAGTCATTAATGAGTCGACTAGAGTTAAAACTCCTGCACCGGCAGTCTGTTGAATGGCTTGTAGGTCATTGGTCGAGTGGGCCATCAAATCCCCTACACGTCTGCGTTGATAAAAGCTTGCCGACATCTTCGTGAAGTGCTCATACAAATTATTACGGAGTAATCTGGCAAGCCTGACCGCAGGGCCGAAAATCAGTATTCGCCAGAGATAACGCAAGATATAAACAATGACGGCGGTACCGAGAAGAACCAGCATCAGTCGGAGAATCCTTTCCCTTGTTAGAGTACCTTCCACAATATTATCAACCGTCATTCCTACGATTCTTGGCGGAATGAGTTCTAAGAACGCTACAAAGGCAAGAAGCAGCACCCCAGGTATGTAAGACTTACGTTCCTGCTTAAAAAACCACCAAAGGTCTTTAAAAATACTCATCGTCTTTCCCCCGATTTTTATATCTATGTTCAACTATAACAGTTTAGCAAATATTCAAATTTTTAGGAAGATACTTTTGAAGAGAATTATTTTGTTCAAAAAAAAGGTTTTCTCTTTCTAGTTTATGGCTTTTATGATCACTGGCTTTATTTGCTGCTACTGAATATGTTACCGTTGACCAATAAATTTGCTCCCTGACTAAGAAATGAAACGCATTCACATTTTTTTGATGTCATTTTGCGTTTCATACAACCGCAATGATACGCTTTTCTAGTCTGTTTTTCACATTCCGCGCCTTTAGCTGTACTTAATAAACCTAAAAGAACAAAAATAGCTATTATCCAACAGCTTCTTCATTAAAAACAATTTCTTACCAAAACAATAAGAAAAAGCACCCATAGTGAGTGCTTTTTCATTTATTTCATTTGTTTATTCATTGCAGACATCATCTGATTAATTTTCTTTTGGGATGGTTTCATTCCCATTTGCATCATCATCACACGAAGCATTTGCTCATTAATTGGTGGATTTTTCTTTAAGTAAGTCATCATGTACTTACGAGCGATGAAAAATCCTAGTGCAACCCCAGCAATCAATGCTAGAACTACAATAAGAATCCAAATCCATGTTTCCATTAAAAAATTTCCTCCTCAAAACTAGGTCTACCAATGTAGTGTACTAAACTAGAACCTATTATACAACATTTTCCGATAGATTTCTCCACCAATTAAACAAATTTTCTCTGTTTAATTGGTTGGAGCCATCCATAGCGATTTGAGCTGGAGTCTATTGCAAGAAAGTATGGAGCTTGTTTACGAATAATTTCAAAGAAGATTGCCTCTGCTTCAAATGATCCCGTCGAAGAAAGCTTTAAGTACTTTTCGAAAATGGAAAGCTTTGCCGTGGAATCTTCTTTCTCTATTTTATGCTGATAGGCTACCCGTTTGTAACCTTCCTTATTCTTTAAAGCCTGCTCTAATGATTGTTGAAGTGGAAAGGTCGGGACTGGAAGCGTAACATAATCCACTTGCCGTTTAATAATGGAATGAAGTGGTTCCTCTTGTTCGTATTGCTGAAAAAGCTGGAAAAGTTTTAACTCATTACCTGAGTAATGTTTAGCTACTTCTTCCTCTATCAGATAAATCATATATTCGCGCAAACGAAACCCTCCTATCACTTCTTTTCTTTTATTATAGAGAAAAAGAGAGCCGAGTTTTGTCTTATAGTGTTGTTGGCAAGGGGCTATTTTTAGCAAGTTTTGTCGAATATGAAAAAAAGTGAGCATTGCCTTAGTATTAGGCAATACTCACTCCACTTAATTACTTATTTATCTAATAACGCTTTAACACGAGCAACTACATTTTCCGTAGTAAATCCGTATTCTTTCATGATTCGCTCTCCTGGTGCCGATGCGCCAAATCCGTTGATAGCGAGGATATCACCTTCATCTCCAGTATAACGCTCCCACCCTAGTGGAGTAGCCATTTCAATTCCAAGGCGTTTTTTCACGTCTTTTGGTAATACAGAGTTTTTGTATTCTTGGGATTGTTGTTCAAAACGATCCCATGAAGGCATACTTACTACCGAAACATGAATGCCTTCTTGTTGTAATGCTTTTTGAGCATCCACAGCAAGACCAACTTCAGAACCTGTCGCAAGGATAAGTGCATCCGCTGTTTCTTTTCCAGCTTTAGAAATAACGTAAGCCCCTTTACGTACACCTTCAAGTGCAGTCTCATCTGTTCCTTTAATAGTAGGAAGGTTTTGACGAGTTAACACAAGAGCTGTTGGTGTCTTTTCGGATTCTAATGCCACTTTCCATGCTGCAGCAGTTTCGTTACCGTCTGCAGGACGAATAACGCATAGGTTAGGCATTGCACGTAATGATGGAAGTTGTTCAATTGGCTCATGTGTAGGTCCATCTTCCCCTACTGCAATGGAGTCATGCGTGAACACGTATGTTACAGGCAACTGTTGAAGCGCTGCTAATCGGATAGCAGGACGCAAGTAGTCGGAGAATACAAAGAACGTTCCACCGTATACTTTTAAACCGCCATGTAACGCCATACCGTTCATAGCTGCACCCATTCCAAATTCACGAACACCAAACCAAATATTGCGTCCACTGTAATCTTCAGCAGTGAAGTCAGCTTCGTTTTTAATATTTGTTTTGTTTGAACCAGCCAAGTCAGCAGATCCACCAAAGAAGGAAGGTACTTGTTTGGCAATTGCATTTAGAACCTCACCAGAAGAAGCACGGGATGCTAAGCTTTTCCCTTCCTCATAAACAGGAATCTCCGAATCCCATCCTTCAGGAAGTTCACCTTTCATCGCTGCTTCAAGTTGTTTCCCAAGCTCTGGGTATTTTGTTTTATATGCATCAAATAGCTCATTCCATTCCGCTTCCACTTTTGCTCCTTTATCTGCAACTGTTTCACGGAAATGCGTGTATACTTCTTCTGGAACATGGAAGTCGTTCTCAAATGTCCATTTATATGCTTCTTTTGTTAATTTCAATTCATCTGCACCAAGAGGAGCACCATGAACGTCCGATTTACCTGCACGGTTTGGTGAACCGTAACCAATAGTAGTTTTCACTTCAATCATGGTTGGGCGGGAAAGGTCGCTTTGAGCTTTTTCGACCGCAGCTGCAATCTCTTCTAAATTGTTTCCATCTTCCACGCGGATATATTGCCATCCGTATCCTTTGAAACGCGTTTCAATGCTTTCAGAGAAGGAACGATCCAAGTCACCATCAAGCGAGATATCATTAGAATCGTAAAGAACAATAAAACGGCCCAATTTCAAGTGGGATGCTAGAGAAGCAGCTTCTCCAGATACACCTTCCATTAAGTCTCCATCTCCACAAATGCTATATGTAAAATGATTTACAAGTTCCATATCTTCTTTGTTATATGTAGCTGCCAAATGGCGTTCTGCCATTGCCATACCTACCCCCATCGCAATACCTTGTCCAAGAGGACCAGTAGTTGCATCTACACCAGGAGTATGTCCAAATTCAGGATGTCCTGGAGTTTTGCTTCCCCATTGACGGAATTCTTTCAAATCATTCATGGAAACGTCATATCCGCCTAAATGTAAAAGACTATAAAGCAACATGGACCCGTGACCCGCAGATAGTACAAAGCGGTCTCTATTGAACCAGTTTGGATTCTTTGGGTTATGGTTCATAAATCTTGTCCATAAAGAATACCCCATAGGTGCTGCGCCCATTGGCATACCTGGATGGCCTGAGTTTGCTTTTTCAATTGCATCGATAGATAGTGTACGAATTGTGTTAATGGAAAGTTGATCTATATGTTGTGTCATCTTGTCCATCCTTTCTCTCTTTAACTTATTTTTACATGGAAAAATTCTATTTTATCATAAATAGTATGTTCCAGTGTTCTAAAAAAAAGCGTTTAATGCTTTAAATTCTTTTTTGTTTCTTTTAATTTGTCAGGCGTAACATCATTTCCTTCCGGATCCACGATTGTTACCCCTTGAAGAGTATTCTCCATAGAAGCTCGGAATGTCTTAATATATTCCTGTCGAAGCTTTTGTTGTTCCACTGTTTCTTCCTTTGTAAGCCCTTCGCTTTTGGCCTTTTTGGAAAGTACGTTAATTCTTGCGATTTTTTCTTTTGGTAACATAGATAACTCCTTCTTTCTTCCTTGTGAAGATATGCTTTTATCTTACTAGAGCGGTTATTTTTTTACAAGCAAACCGCTGTCATTATCCTCTATATACTCACGATACCTTCTATTAACAGTAGCCTTCGAAACCTCATATCCAAGTCCTCTTAATGTGGCAGCGATTTCATGAAAAGTTAATTTGTTATTACGAAGCCTGACTATCTCTTCAATCGGCACCTCAATCTTACCGCGGCCAGGGCTCATATGGAGGTTTGTCAGATTTTTTGTAGGGTCATATCCTCTTTTAACCGCCCGTTGCATGCCTCTTTTGATTTTTAAATTATGTAGCTTTCTTTGGTATTCCTCAACAATTGCCACAATATCCATAACCATCGAATCAGAATCAGATAACCTCAATTCTCCATTATCCGTTATAGAAAAGATCTTTATTTCATGTTTTCTTAACCAATGTAAAAAAGCAATTTTTGCATTGCCTCTGCCAAGCCTTGTTTCATCCTGAATTAGAAGGACATCAATATGCTCACTTGAAATAAGCTCGATTATTTGAAAAACCCCATCACGATCCAAGTCATAACCGCTTGCTTGCTCCTCCACTATATCGATAATTTCTATACCACGATGTGCCGCTAAGGAAACTAATTCTTCCCTCTGACGGGACAGTGACGTTTCTTGTGTGTCTTTTTTAGTACTCACCCGACAATAAATAATACCTTTCATGTATAATTCCTCCACGATTCTTTTAAACTATTATTATCAAGCGAACGTATATTCTTGTCAATAATTCGAACTTATGTTTGTATTTTTACCCAAATCATGCTATACTATCACTAATATAAATGATAGAGGTGCGGAATATGAAACTATCAAAAAGGCAACAGGACATATTAGATTACATAAAAAAAGAAGTCCAAGCAAAAGGTTATCCACCTTCTGTCCGTGAAATTGGAGAAGCTGTTGGACTTGCTTCAAGTTCCACTGTACACGGTCATCTTGCACGACTTGAAAGTAAAGGCCTCATACGCCGGGACCCTACTAAGCCAAGAGCTATTGAAATCATGGAAGACGAGATGGTACCAAAAATATCTGCAGTCAATGTACCAATTATCGGTAAAGTCACCGCCGGCCAACCAATAACAGCCATCGAGAACGTAGAGGACTACTTTCCACTTCCTGATCGCTATATTTCGCCAGACGAGCAAGTGTTCATGCTTGAGGTTATGGGGGACAGTATGATCGAAGCCGGTATCCTTGATGGAGATTATGTCATCGTGCGTCAACAGCAGTCTGCCAACAACGGAGACATCGTCGTTGCCATGACCGAAGAGGATGAGGCTACTGTCAAACGCTTCTTTAAAGAAAAAGACTATATTCGATTACAACCTGAAAACTCTACATTAGAACCGATTATTGTACGTAATGTAAGTATTCTTGGGAAAGTGATTGGTGTGTATCGTAATATCCACTAAAAAAAGCCGACTTTCGGCTTTTTTATTTTCCAAAACAATTAATTTAATCAAGTTTTTCATCAGGACTTTCTTTTAATGTGTGCTTTCCATTTTTGACTTCCGTAAATAAATTCCCCTCTCCCACGTTGTTGGATACATGGCTTGGTTTGCATGAGGGGTCTATCATTATTTTTAGAAGCTGAATCTCTTGAAAAAGGAGGTTCCATTCCTTCCTGGTTACAGACTTTGCTTGTTCGGTTAATTCAAATCCTAGCTGTCCATTTGGTTCAAGTGTGGCCCACTTCACATCGCTTATGCTCGAAATACTATTTTGTCTTAGTTTCATCTCTAGTTGATCATTGGTAAACCTTAACTTTTTCAATGTATCTTCATTTAATTTTCCGTTTTCAATTAATATTTTGGATTTACCTGTAATTAATTTTTCAAAAATATCTGACTTTAATTGCAAAAGCTCCATTAGTACTAGTGTTACCACCAGTGTTATCCCCACACCAAATGTCACCCAGATACTCTTCCCAGCCAAAGGTTGAATTAACAGTGAACCTATCCCTATCATTATCACCACTTGAGCCAATGTCATTTGGGATATAGACTTTCTTCCTGCAATTCTTAGTAAAAATGTTCCAATAAACGTGATTAAAACCGCTTTCCAGATCCAGTTTAAATCCATTGCCATATCACCCCGCTGAGATACTATGTCCTTATAATTATCACATTATCTTATTTTATTCAGCAGGCATTTCAACTTTTGCATAATCAAGCAAGCTCTCCACCACCGCCAAGTTAACACAAATAAAGTCTTTAATAAAGTGATTATAATTAAAATCCATTGCTATATAATGCTCTCGGTCCGGCTCTTTGTAGACCATTCTAAAATCCGCTATACTCTGCCCTCTGTTTCCATCAACAATAGCAACCCTCACATCCCTTTTGACTGTATACGTATTATCCTTATTTAATAAATAATATAGGGTAAAAACATCGTGCAATGGTGAACCGTCAATACCCGGCATTACCTGATCATAAAATGTAGCATAATAATTCGTAACTTCTGGTATTAATGTTTTGTACGGACTATTTGTATGATTAAAAGTGTACGTTGCTATATCACTTGTCACTATTGCTCTGTCTGTTACATTGAGTGGGGTAATATACACTTTTTGCGCTTTATTCAAAATAACATATGTAGCATTTGGATCTCCCCAGAAGTTGGCTTCGGCAACATCAGTTACGTTACCTGGTACCATAAACACTCCCCCATAAGATATAAGATATACTTCTTTAACCTGTTCCATTAGTTCAGGGCGGAGATTAAAAGCAAAAGCTAGGGATGTTTGTCTTCCTACATTCACAATCACGATATCTTCAATATTTTCCTCGATGATTACCGGAATATCCGATCTTCCTGCAAGTTCGTTCCAACAAATACGCTGAATTCTTTGTTGCGCCAAAAACAGAAACATTTCCATCCCCTGTACCGATTCCCATTACTTCGATTTCTGAATGTAGCAATGCATATATAATTGCTATTGAGTCGTCAATTCCGGGATCTGCGAAAAGGAGAATTTTCATAGTAAACACACTCCAACAATTTTTAAGGTCAGAAACGAGAAAAAACCAAGGCAATTACCTCGGTCTTTTTACTTAGTTCTACTCCTAGCTTTCTTTGTCCAGTCATTGTCTTTCCACCAGGCAATAAGTGCAGCAACAGAAGTCCAAACTAAGCTAAATAATTGCTCTAACTGTTCTTCAGAAAAAGGCAGGGGTGATTTACCATAGACTACGAGAAGTTGGTTTACAAGAGCAAAAACAAGAAACACTATACGGAACCAAGCACCTTTAGAAACCGGCCTTATCTGATTTTGTTCTGACATCTAACTATCCCCTTAAGAATTTATTTTGGCGTAAGCGGCTTCACTGATATTGCCAAGGATGAATTGGTAACCAAACAACCTTCAAGATCCTCTTCTTTAATGAGATTTAGTTGGATGGCTGCTTTAATTTTCGCATCATCAGGCTTCTTGACTGTTTTTATCAATTCAGTCATTTTTAAAGCCTCAAGCTTGTGAATGGTTTCATCAGAGTATTTTTCTGATTTTCTCACCTGTCTTTGCAGCTTGTAACCTCCCATCACAATTTCTGCTTTTTCATCTTCTCCAAAGCTTTTGTTAAAATATAGATGAAAGCGCTCCTTTAATTCTTCCATCTGCTGCTCTATTTCTTTCTTTTGTTTATTACACTCATAATACCTTTCAATCATTTCTGCCGTTACAGTAGGCTGATTCACCTTTGCCATTTAGCCACTCCCTTGTACACTTACTACTAAAGCTTATTTGTTTTAAGCGGATATTATGACAGGACAAAAATCACAAAACATAAAAAAACCTTCGCAACGAAAATGTGCGAAGGTTTTTTTATGTCTTAGTACTGAGTTAAATATTGATCTCTCTCCCATGGGTGAACCTGTGTGCGGAACATATCCCACTCGATCTCTTTTGCTTCAATGAAGTGCTCAAGTAAATGCTCTCCTAGAGCAGCTTGAATTACTTCATTGGACTTTAATTCATCAAGTGCTGCAGCAAGTGTTGCTGGAAGGTCAGCGATACCAGCAGCGACACGTTCTTCTTTGTTCATCACATAGATGTTGCGGTCGATTGGTTTTGGAGCTTCTAGTTTATTCTTAATTCCGTCAAGACCAGCTTGCAGTAATACCGCCATAGCAAGGTATGGGTTAGCTGCAGGGTCTACACTACGAACTTCTACACGAGTGGAAATTCCACGAGAAGCCGGAATACGGATTAATGGGCTACGGTTACGAGCGGACCAAGCAACATAACAAGGTGCTTCGTATCCAGGTACAAGACGCTTATAAGAGTTTACAGTAGGGTTTGTTACTGCTGTGAACGCTGTCGCGTGCTTGATGATACCTGCGATAAAGTGTCTTGCAGTGTCACTTAATTCTAAGTCACCGTTAGCATCGTAGAACGCATTTTCGCCGTCTTTAAATAGTGAAAGGTTACAGTGCATACCAGAACCGTTCACTCCGAAAAGTGGTTTAGGCATGAATGTTGCGTGTAATCCGTGCTTACGAGCGATTGTTTTTACAACAAGTTTAAACGTTTGGATGTCATCACAAGCTTGTATTGCGCTTGCATATTTGAAATCAATTTCATGCTGTCCAGGTGCTACTTCATGGTGAGATGCTTCAATCTCAAATCCCATTTCTTCAAGCTCAAGAACGATATCACGGCGGCAGTTTTCACCAAGGTCCGTTGGAGCCAAGTCGAAATATCCACCTTTATCATTTAACTCTAATGTCGGCTCGCCTTTTTCATCTAATTTAAATAGGAAGAACTCTGGCTCTGGTCCAAGGTTGAAATCGGAAAATCCTAGGTCTTCCATTTCTTTTAACATACGTTTCAAGTTTGCACGAGGGTCTCCATCAAATGGAGTTCCATCTGGGTTATAAATGTCACAGATGAAACGTGCAACTTTACCTTTTTCAGAAGTCCAAGGGAATACTACGAATGTATCAAGATCAGGGTATAAGTTCATGTCAGATTCTTCAATACGAACAAAACCTTCGATGGAAGATCCGTCAAACATCATCTTGTTATCTAACGCTTTCTCCAATTGACTTACAGGAATTTCTACGTTTTTGATTGTTCCAAGGATATCCGTGAATTGAAGACGGATGTATTTTACATTTTCCTCCTGGACGATACGTTTAATGTCCTCGTGTGTGTACTTAGCCATAAATAAGTTCCTCCTCAAAATTTTTACTATTATAGTTTTAATAAAAACTTACCAAAAAACTCAAAAAAATTAATGGAAAAATCGGGACATATCTCCTTGACGAAGACTAGTTCGATTATATCTTCCCGCTTGCATCATTTCAGCACGCAATAGCTTGCGCAGTTGATCATCCGACAGTTCTGGCTTAGCAGCCTCTTTCGTCACTTCTTCGGAAGGAACATCATGGTGCTGTTGCTTGACTGCCATTAACTGTTTGATGCCAGCTATGTTCACTTTTTGTTCAATGAGGTTTTTGATATCTAATAGAGTATCGACATCATTGAAAGAAAAAAGTCGGCGATTGCCTTCTGAACGAGCCGGAAATACAAGCCCATTTTCTTCATAATATCGGATTTGTCGAGCTGACAATTCCGTTAGTTGCATGACAATTCCTATTGGAAATAATGGCATCGAACGTCTAATATTGTCACTCACTACAAATCCTCCTTTCATCATTTCCTATGAAGTTACTCTTAGTTTATGCGATGTTAGATAATCTGTCAAGGAGATGTTAGGTTTTCTTACATCGTTTTTTATTTAATAAGAATAATTAGGTGAAATGAGGAATGTAGTCTATGTAATAGGGATAATTGGTCCCCTTTATCTATAACCCGTTCCGTACATTTAAAAACATACTGTATTTTAAGTTAGCTCTTTTTGTGCTCGAGCTAAAATAATTATGAAGACACTTTCAACCCAAATTTGATCTTGGAAGTGTCTTCATGCAGCTTATGAAAGCACTCTCAACTTAAAATCCTACCCGTTAATGTCTTCATCCCACTAATGAAGACACTCTCAACTCAAATCCCCACTCAAGATAGTCTTCATAACCGATAAAAACAAAAAAGCCCAGGGTTACCCCTAGACTCCTAAAAAATCAACTATCCAATAACCCCTTACTAATCAAATGATCCACCGCACTACAAACAGCAATCTTAACATGCGAATATGTCAAGCCACCTTGAACATATGCCACATACGGGGCTCTGATTGGACCATCTGCAGTAAGCTCAATACTTGCACCCTGAATAAACGTTCCTGCAGCCATTATGACATCATCTTCATAGCCAGGCATGTAGTTCGCATATGGCGTAACGTGGGAATTGACAGGTGATGCATATTGGATTGCCTGACAGAAGGCAATCATTTTATCTTTATCATCAAATTGCACAGATTGAATCAAATCGGTACGGTGCGCATCCCAGCTTGGGGAGGTATTCATCCCGAGTTCTTCTAAAAATGCAGCAGTGAACATGGCGCCCTTCAAGGCTTGTCCAACCACATGTGGTGCAAGGAAGAAACCTTGATACATTTCTTGCAGACTGTAAAGACTCGCGCCGGCCTCTGCACCAATTCCAGGTGAAGTCATCCGATAGGAGCAAGCTTCCACCAACTCTTTTTTCCCAACTATGTATCCGCCTGTTTTAGCGATACCACCACCAGGATTCTTAATCAAAGAACCTGCCATTAAATCTGCCCCAACATGGCATGGTTCTTCAAGCTCCACGAATTCTCCGTAGCAGTTGTCTACAAAAACAACCACATCTGGTTTAATTTCCTTAACGAAACGAATCATTTCTTTTATTTCTTCAATAGTAAATGACGGTCTTGTGGCATACCCTTTTGAGCGTTGGATCCCGATCATTTTAGTAGAAGGCGTTATCGCATTGCTGACAGCTTCCCAGTCAATTCCGCGGTTATTTTTAAGGTCAATTGTTTTGTAACCGATGTTGTATTCTTTTAAAGAACCTACACCACTTCCACGAATTCCCACAATTTCTTCTAAAGTATCGTATGGCTTTCCAGTGATATAAAGTAGTTCATCTCCTGGCCTTAACACACCGAACAGCGCAATCGAGATGGCATGTGTGCCTGAGATGATTTGAGGACGCACTAGTCCCGCTTCCCCGCCGAATACTTCCGCATAGATTTTCTCAAGTGTGTCTCGTCCAATGTCATCATATCCGTATCCAGTAGATGGGATGAAATGAGAATCACTTACACGATTCTCCTGAAAGCTTTTTAAAACGCGGAATTGATTGGTTTCCACGCCCGCATCCACTTCCCGAAAACCTTCTTGAAGTTTTTCTTCTATTTTACGTACAATCGGTTCAATGACTTCCCCATGCTGTAATAAATGGAACATTTGAATTCTCCTCTATTTCTTCATTCTTTGCTGTATAACAGAAGCCAATTTTGAGTTATCAAAATAATAGCCTTGTAATTCATAGCTTTCAGTCTCTTCGGTAAATTCCATAGTTGAAAGGACGGTCTCTTGTTTTAATTGTGCAATCAATTTTCCTTCCGAAGACGGCACAACGATATGATAGGGCTCCATCTGAACTTTGATAAGCGATTCTATCTTATTGATTAATAAAGTAATGTCCCTAGAATCTAAAGCGCTGATATGCAGCATTTCTTCATTATAAGCAGGTGTGAACCCTTCTGTTGTTTGATCTCTTTTATTATAAATTGTTAGTACTGGAACACCCTCCACACCTAGTTCCTTCAACAATTTGTCTACCGTTTTTTCATGGTTAACGTGATCAGGACTTGAGCTATCGACCACATGTAAAATCAGATCAGCTTCTGTTACTTCTTCAAGTGTAGAACGGAATGCCGCTACAAGTGAGGTCGGCAGGTCTTGAATAAAACCTACGGTGTCAGTCAGAAGGGCATTAAATCCAGATGGCATCATGACCTTTCTTGTTGTCGGGTCAAGCGTTGCGAATAATAGGTTCTCCTCAAACGTACCAGCTTCTGTCAGACGATTAAAAATGGTGGATTTCCCTGCATTGGTATAACCGACCAACGAAAGTTGAAATGCTTGGTTTCTTTTTCTGCGCTCACGATATCTCTCTCGATGACTGACAATAGAAGTTAACTGTGTTTTGATATCCACAATTCTTCTATTAATATGTCTGCGATCGGATTCTAGCTTCGTTTCGCCTGGCCCTCTTGTTCCTATCCCGCCACCAAGACGGGACAGTTCCACACCTTTTCCACCAAGACGGGGTAGGAGGTACTGCAGCTGAGCCAACTCCACTTGGAGCTTACCTTCTTTTGATTTTGCACGCTGGGCAAATATATCCAGTATTAACTGGGTGCGATCAATGATTCTGGCATTTAGAATCTTGGAAAGGTTCCTGTTTTGACTTGGTGCCAGTTCTCCATTAAAGATTATGATTTCAGGTTCCAATTCTTCTTCAAGATGGACCAGCTCCTCTAATTTTCCTTTACCTATGTATGTAGCGGGGTGAACTCGCTCCCTCTTCTGCGTTAAGGAAACCAGTACTTCACCATTGGCAGTTTTGGTCAGGGATGCTAATTCATCCATGGAATAGAAGAATGTTTGATCGTCATCTTTTGGCAATTGACACCCTACCAGGATGACCCTTTCTTTTTCTTTCTTTTGCGTTTCGTTCAAATGCGTAACCCCTTTTTCTAAAAAATTGTTAGTTATGGTTGAATAAGTTCCTTAATCATATCAAAATATACGTTTTTTCTCTATTAAATCCTCTAAAACTATTGCATTCCGCTTGTTTTCTATATAAAATCAGGAAGGCTTTATAGTTAATGTATTTTTATGATGGAGTGATCGCATGACTTGGGAAGTTTTCAGCATCATTGGCACTATCGCATTTGCGATAAGTGGTGCGATTGTAGCGATGGAAGAAGAGTATGATATACTTGGCGTTTATATATTAGGAATTGTAACAGCGTTTGGCGGGGGAGCTGTGCGAAATCTCCTTATCGGAGTTCCGGTTTCGGCACTTTGGGAGCAAGGGATGCTCTTTCAAGTAGCCCTTGTCGCCATGACAACAGTCTTCTTATTTCCAAACAATTTGTTAAAACACTGGAGGAAGTGGGGAAACTTCTTTGATGCAATCGGCCTTGCCGCGTTTGCCATCCAAGGAGCTTTGTTTGCTACAGGCATGAATCACCCCATTAGCGCAGTAGTGGTTGCTGCAGTACTAACTGGTAGCGGCGGCGGTATCATCCGTGATTTGCTTGCAGGCAGAAGGCCACTTGTATTGAGAGCGGAAATATATGCAGCTTGGGCAATACTTGCCGGCTTAATCATCGGGTTTGGAATAGCAAGTTCCCCAGTTCAACTTTATATCCTTTTTGTAGGAATTGTCTCTTTACGTGTATTATCTTACACGTACAAATGGAGGTTGCCTAACCGAAGTTTACAAAGTGCTGCATAAGTTTAAGGTGTCCATTAAATCATTATCTTCAGGAGGTGAATCTGCCTCCTGTTTTTTTACAAACTTCACAAGTCAATTTTTCGTCCTTTCCAAGTAACATTCTTTTTGAAAAAAGTTTGTACACAAGAGTAGCCAAACAAGATAAAAAAGAATAGTAGATGAAAAGGAAATAATAATGCAGTTCCCCACCCGAAGTTTCCGATAATCGCTAGCGTCCTCTTAATATGCAAAGCGATCAACACATATCCAGCAACATAAAGTTCTAAAGGAATGGTTTGATAGCTTGTTAGAAAAGTCATCAAACCTCCAAGCCATACACAAACCAACATCAAATACCAAATACTTGTTTTAGATGCGCCTGTTGCAAAACTTTTGCTCCATCCATTCCACAGCGAACCAAAACCTTCTGGGTACATCCTCATTTCAATTGCTCCCATTCCGCTAAAGCACCTAACTTTTCCGCCGTGCTTTTGTACCTGAAAGCCAAATGCCATGTTCTCCATTAATTCTCCCTGAATCGCTTGATGACCACCATACTTAAAATAATCTTGTCGATGGATTAGAAGACACGGTCCGAATGCTCCCTTAACCGGCAGCCATTTTTGCAAAATATGAAAAGCACCAAGGGACCCCATAACAACTAGATGAAAAAAAGAAGATAAGCTCTCATATTTTTCTTTAATGTTGTGATAAGGATGAATGGAAAGCACTTCCCCTTCTCCCTTGTAGGCGGAAAGCATATTCTCTAAGCCATTTTCCGAGATAATTGTGTCGGCATCTAAAAATAAAAATAAATCTCCGGTAGCATGTTTTGCCCCGTTCCAACATCCAAAGGATTTTCCAAACCATCCGGCAGGAAGGTCCTCTAACTTGACAACCCTCGCCCCAAATGTTCTTACAACCTTTATAGTTTCATCGGTGGAGTGATCATCTACCACAATTATCTCTTTTACCTTCCCGTGATAACCCTGCAGTGATTTTAATAAAACAGGTAGATTCCCTTCTTCATTTCTGGCAGGGATAATGACAGATACCTTTCTTAGTAAAGATGATTTCTCTTGCTTATACAACAAACTAGGAATATGAAAAAACAGTACTCTCCCTAGTAATAATGTCATAATTAATATTAATACAGTCATTATTAACTCCTCCATATACTTCTATTTTAGTTTGAAAATAGAAAAAAAGGGTAAAATGTAAAGTTGTAAACACATATATTTTACTTCTATCTACTAGACAGTCTAGTCAAACTTATTAGTTTTCATAAGGAGGAATAAGAATGAAAAAGAAAGTAGTAGTAATTGGTGGCGGACTTGGAGGTTTATCAGCTGCTATCCGACTATCTGCCGACGGTTACGATGTACATGTTATTGAAAAAGGAGAGCGTCTTGGAGGTAAGTTAAACATTCGTTCAGGCAAGGGATTCACTTTTGATACTGGTCCATCCATCCTGACAATGCCATGGGTCTTGGAACAATTGTTTGCAAGCGCAAAAAGAAATCTACATGATTATATTACCATTGAAAGAGTGGAGCCTCAATGGAGAACCTTCTTTGAAGACGGTACGAAAATTGATGTAACTAGTGATCTTCCTAAAATGTTGGAGCAAGTTAAAGAACTCTCTGCCAAAGACGCAAACGGTTTTTTCGAGTATCTGAATTATTGCAGCAAAATGTATGAGTATAGCATGAAGAGTTTTTACAAGAAGAGCCTTTCAGGATTAGCTGAACTTCGAGCATTGCATAACCTGAAGGAACTTATCGGGATGGATCCGATGAAATCGATGGATCAAATTACAAAGAAGTATTTTGAAGACAAACATCTCCAACAACTTTTTAATTTTATGATCATGTATATTGGTTCTTCTCCATATCATGCTCCTGCTGTCCTGTCACAGTTAACGCACGTTCAACTTGGTCTAGGTATTTACTATGTAAAAGGCGGGATGTATAAAATTGCCGAAGCCATGCAGAGCCTCTTGGATGAAATGGGTGTTACGTATAGCTTGAATACCTCCGTTCGTAAAATTACTACAGATGGAAAGAAAGCGACCGGCATTATCTTAGAGAATAGCGAAGAAATCCCTGCAGATCTGGTTGTTTCAAACCTTGAAGCGATCCCAACATATAAAACATTGTTAAAGGATATTCCAATGGCCAAAAGAGCGGCTGGAGATTTAGAAAAGTTTTCTCCAACTGTTTCAGGTCTTGTATTACTTCTCGGCGTGAACAAAAAATATGATGAACTGGCCCATCATAATTTCTTTTTCTCTGAAGACCCTGAATTAGAGTTTAACACCATCTTCAACGAAGGAAAGCCAGCAAATGACCCTACTATATATATCGGCGTTTCGTCTAAAACTGATCCAAGCCAAGCGCCGCAAGGAAAAGAAAACCTATTTGTCCTCACCCACGTTCCACCATTAAAAGAAGGCGAGACATGGGATGAATATAAGGATATTTATCGCGAAAAAGTACTTTCAAAATTAGAAAGAATGGGTCTTGAAGGGTTATCTTCATCCATAGAATTCGAATACTGTTTTACTCCAAACGATTTAATGAATCTATACGGGGCAAACGGAGGCTCTATTTATGGAGTAGTGACAGATCGTAAAAAGAATGGCGGATTTAAAATCCCTTGCAGAAGTAAGCTGCTTGATAACCTATACTTTACCGGCGGTTCTACTCATCCAGGCGGTGGAGTGCCAATGGTGACACTTTCTGGCCAGTTGACCGCAGATGCCATTAACGAAGATAGGGAACAAGTGAATAAAAGCATTGGATAATGCAAAAATAGCAGCCGCCTGGCTGCTATTTTTAATTTAGATATTCATTTGAGGAGAAGATCTCTCGCTTCAATTGTCATCAATTCATTTTTATGAAAACTGTCATACATTAAAAGTCGCATCGCTTGAGTCCTTATTGATTTTTCCAGAACGTTTCTAATATAGCGGCCATTGCTGAAAGCAGAGGGCAATAACACACTTTTCATTTGATTGAGATGCTCACGCATTTTCCATTCCGCTTCTTTACTCATAATATATTCTCGTTCTTTCAGCATACGCTGACAGATCTCCATCAATTCCTCCACAGAATAATCGGGAAAATCGACGATAATAGGAAAACGGGAAATAAGCCCAGGATTCGTCCGCAAAAATTCTTCCATCTCACGCTGATAGCCTGCAAGTATCAAAATAAAGTCATGCTGCTTATCTTCCATATGTTTCACCAGGGTATCAATAGCTTCTTTTCCAAAATCCTTTTCCCCACCTCTTGCAAGGGAATAAGCTTCATCCACAAACAAAATACCCCCTAAAGCTTTTTTCACCAAATCTCTCGTCTTCTGAGCAGTATGCCCAATATATTCTCCGACAAGATCGGCTCTTTCCGCCTCAATCAGGTGACCTTTTGAAAGGACATTCATGTCACAAAACAACTTTCCAATCAACCTGGCAACAGTCGTCTTTCCTGTCCCGGGATTGCCTTTAAACATCATATGAAGCACTTGCCTCTCTGTTTTCAACCCCACTTCTTCGCGCTTTTTATTCACATAAATCCATGCATATATTTCCTTGACCACTTTTTTCATTTCTTGTAATCCTACTAATTCCCCCATTTCCCGCTCTATTTCCTGTAATATTGCATGATTTGTAGGAGTAAGCGGTTCCTCTATTGTATGAACATGGGTGACTCTCAACGGTTTTTTCTGCCCATTTAAGACAATATTTATTTTCCCATTCTGGTTTTTCATGGGTTGATCCAAGATGTCCACCTCATTTCCACGCCAAAATCCGACATATCCTGATGTGATAAACCATTCCTTTTACAACATTCCTGTTAAATCTGCTCTGTTTCGATTTTCTTCTACAACTTTCATATATTTTCATCAAACTATTGACAAACTTGTCATATTATGCGCTTTCCCGAGAAATAATTACTGCTTTTCGAGCCCATTATTTCCGCAATAAAACAAATGGAGAGAAATTCTCCATTTATTAACTAAATATATGATTATAAGAGAGCTATATGTTTATTTTATGCAAAATAAAAAAACCAGCTTATAGCTGGTTTTAGGCTTCTGTTTCTATTTGAACGTTCTTTGATGGAGAAAAAGTAGAGATGGCATGTTTATAAATCAACTGTTGCTTCCCTTCTGTTTCTAAAAGCACAGTAAAATTATCAAACCCTTTTATTAATCCGCGAAGTTGAAACCCATTCAGCAAGAAAACCGTTACGCTTGTTCCATCTTTTCTTAATTGGTTAAGAACTTGATCTTGGATATTAATTGATTGCTTCATCTTTTTCTTCCTCCTCTTATCTCTATCTTCCTTACTTATTCGCTTCAAGTCGAAGCTTTCCTGCTATAATCGTGAAAATTTGTGATAACTTTTGCTCGAAATCACCATCTGTCATGTCAATCCAAGTTACATCCATTTTATTACGGAACCAAGTGAGCTGTCTTTTTGCATATCTTCTTGAATTTTGCTTCAAGTCATCCACAGCCTGCTCCAACGTCACCTTACCATCAAAGTAAGCATACAATTCCTTATAGCCTATTGCTTGAATCGACTGACAATCTCGAATCTTATTATGATGAAGAGCTTGCACTTCTTCTAGCAACCCTTCCTCCATCATAAGGTCCACTCTGAGATTGATTCTTTCATATAACTTTTCTCTGTCCATGGTGAGACCAATTAAGGCAATGTCGTACAATGGCTCAGGTTGCTGAGTATCTTGGTACTCTGACATGGTTTTGCCAGTAGTATAGAATATTTCCAGCCCACGGATTACTCTTCTCACATTATTGGGATGAATATTGGCAGCACTTTTCGGATCAATTTCCGTAAGCTCTTGATGCAATTTTTCTACTCCAATTTCTTGACTTCTTTTTTCAAGGCGGAGACGAATTTCGTCATCCTTCCCACTTTCTGAAAATTGATAGTCATATAGGACAGATTGAATATACAGACCCGTTCCGCCGACAATGATGGGAATACGACCTCTTGAAGTAATTTCGTCGATCTTATTTCGAACATCCTGTTGGAATTCCGCGACCGAATAAGCCTCTTGAGGCTCTTTAATATCTAGGAGGTAGTGAGGAATACCCTGCATTTCTTCTTTTTTTACTTTGGCAGTCCCAATATCCATTGTCTTGTAGATTTGCATGGAATCTCCGCTAATGATTTCACCGTTTAGCCTTTTAGCCAATTCCACACTTGTTTTCGTTTTTCCTACTGCTGTCGGACCAATTATCACAATGACTTTTTGTTTCTCTCCCAACGCTCACTCACTCTCTCAATTATTCTTTATCACAAGATATCATTATACCCATTTTCCTTAGAACTCAATCTAACTGATAAAAAATTTCTTATTTTTACATGACCCTCTTAAACATCTTTTCCAATTCATAGGACGAAAAATGAATAAGAATCGGTCTTCCATGAGGACATGTAAATGGATTTTCAGCTTCTCTTAACGTATTTAAAAGAGCTGTTATTTCATCTTGTCTAAGATGATGATTGGCTTTTATTGCTGCTTTACAGCTCATCATAATGGCTGCTTCTTCTCTTAAGTCAGAGATGTTTATTTTCTTCTTTTCCAAACATAAATTAATCATTTCATCGATCGTTTCTCTCTCTTCTCCTTTTGGAAACCAAACAGGATGAGCCTTCACGATGAATGTTTGGTGCCCAAAGGGTTCTAGCATGATTCCTACCTCTTCAAAGGCTTCCGCATGCTCTTCGAGAAACAAATATTCGTCTAGAGAACATTCAATGGTCAAAGGAACAAGAAGTTCTTGTAGATTTCTTTCTTCCCTACCGAGTTTTTGATAAAAATATTCATAGTTTATTCGCTCTTGTGCCGCGTGCTGATCAATTAGATAAAGTCCATTCTCATTTTGCGCAACGATATAGGTACCATGCATTTGACCAATAGGATATAGAGCAGGAATACGCGACTCTCTCTTTTCTTCAGAAGAAGGTTCAGGTTGTTTTTCGGTATAAACTTCTTCTACTTCATCAAAAGTATCGTCTAAAAACTCCTCATGCTGATTATGGCGATAAGCATCGTTATGGTTAGTATCTTCCCAAGTATTAGAGGGTTCGTTAACTTGAAACGTTCTGCTCTCTTCTTCTTTCTTCTTAATAAAAGGTACTTCTTGACTTTGTACCGGACGATCAAAAGGTAATCTTTCATCAAGTGTAAAGGTTTGTTGGGTAGGCTTTGGTTCTTCTGTATAGCTTGTCTGCTTTCTTGGGCTATTGGAAGGAATAAGTTGTTTTTGACCAAATACATCTTTTATCCCTTCAGCTACAAGTCTATAAAGCTCATCTTCTTTACTCAACCTTACTTCTAACTTGGCCGGATGTACATTCACATCCACTAAAAGAGGGTCCATCATGACTTCTATATAAACAATTGGATACCTTCCAATCGGCAGGAGTGTGTGATATCCCTCTTGGATTGCTCTTACCACTGTATAGTTTTTCACGTAGCGTCCATTAATTATAGTGGAGATATAATTTTTGGATGCTCGTGTCACTTCAGGCATGGCAATATACCCTTTCACTTCAAAATCTAGCGAAGTAAAGTGGATGGGAACCATTTTTTTTGCGATATTCATCCCATAAATGGCAGCTAACACATGTAGGCTGTCACCATTCCCATTTGTAGCGAGCATCCTTTTCCCATTATGACTAAGACGGAAGGAAATAGAAGGATGAGCTAATGCAAGCCGATTCACCATATCTGATATATTGCCTAATTCTGTGTGGATGGTTTTCATATACTTTAATCGTGCAGGAGTATTGAAAAATAAGTGCTGCACGATGATATCCGTTCCTTTTCTGCTACTCGACAGCTCTTGAGTTTCTAGCACTCCGCCTTTAAAACTTAGATGTGTACCCGGGCCTTCCCCGGTACTTGTGGTAATGTCAAAAAGTGATACGGAAGCGATACTCGGAAGGGCCTCTCCTCTAAAGCCAAGCGTCCGGATACGGAACAGATCATTTTCATTCTTAATTTTACTTGTAGCGTGCCGTTGAAATGCCGTCAGAACATCCTCCTGTTCTATACCATCACCATTGTCGAGGACACGGATTTTCGATAGACCAGCTTCTTCAAGCTCGATTTCGATGATGGTGGAGTTAGCGTCAATAGCGTTCTCCACCAGCTCTTTTACGACAGAAGCAGGACGCTCTACCACTTCCCCGGCAGCGATTTTATTCGCTAAACTCTCATCTAACTGGACAATCTTCCCCATTCTATTTCCTCCTTTCTTTTTATGATTTAACTTTTAATAACTTCAGAATTTCGTGCAGTTTATTCAACGCTTCTAGCGGTGTCGTTTCAAGCAACTCTATTTTCTTTAGCTTTTCAAGTGCTGCTTTTTCACTTCGGCTCTGCTTCTCTGATTGCTTGCTCTCTTTTGTCTCATCAAAAAAGGATAGTTGTGTAAGAGGATCTTTTTCCAATAAGTCTACCTCTTTAGTTGCAGCAACTTCGACAGGTTCACTCTTCGGTTGACTTTCTAATTTTTCAAGGATTGTTTGGGCTCTTGTTATTAATTCTTTAGGAAGTTCCGCGAGTTCCGCCACATGAATACCATAGCTTTTATCTGCAGGTCCTTCTTTCATTTTATGAAGAAATACCACTTTCCCATTTTGTTCGACGACGCTCACGTGAATATTCTTGAGTTTTTTAAGCTCTTTATCCAAGGAAGTCAATTCATGGTAGTGAGTGGAGAACAAGGTTTTAGCTCCAATTTTGTCATGGATATATTCAATTAATGCCTGAGCAAGGGCCATTCCGTCATATGTGGAAGTACCGCGGCCAATCTCATCAAATAGAATCAAGCTATTCTGCGTTGCATAGACGATGGCGTTACGAGCTTCTAGCATTTCAACCATAAATGTACTTTGACCAGATATTAAGTCATCGGCTGCTCCTATTCTCGTGAAGATTTGATCAAAAATAGGAAGGGACGCCTCTTTTGCCGGAACGAAACAGCCTATCTGAGCGAGAATAGCTGTCAGGGCCACTTGACGCATATAAGTACTTTTACCAGACATGTTCGGACCTGTGATAAGAAGCATCTCATTTTCCTTATCCATCCATGTGTCATTCGGTACATATTCGTTCGCATCCATCACTTTTTCCACTACAGGGTGACGACCTTCTGTGATATATACCTTTCTCTCATCATTAAAAGAAGGCCTTGTGTAGTACCTGTCTTCGCTAATGGTTGCAAAGCATTGAAGGACATCGATTTCACTAACTGCTTTCGCAAGTTTCTGCAGTCTCGGAATATATACCTTTACTTCTTCACGAAGTTTCAGGAAAAGCTCATATTCTAGTGCGACAATCTTTTCTTCCGCTTCTAAAATAAGTGTCTCTTTTTCCTTTAATTCTTCTGTAATGTATCGCTCTGCGTTGGCAAGTGTCTGTTTTCTCTCATACCTGCCCTCTGGTAGAGACGAAATATTCGCTTTTGTTATTTCAATATAATAACCAAAAATGCGATTATATCCTATTTTAAGAGACCGTATCCCCGTTAAATCTCGTTCTCTTTTTTCTAATTCAGCTATCCAAGTCTTGCCGTTTCTTCTAGCATCTCGGTACTTATCCAGCTCCTCATGAAACCCATCCTTCATCATGTTGCCTTCTTTTACCGACAAGGAGGGTTGCTCAATTAAGCTATCATGAAGTAGAGTCGTCAATTCCTCACACTCATCCATATTGTCCAGAATGGAAGTATTGTCTATTGGAAGCTTTTCCACCATCGACTTCAGATGAGGAATCTGTGACAGAGACTTTCGTAGTTGCACAAGATCTCTTGCATTTACATTTCCGAATGCAACTCTTCCGGCAAGCCTTTCAAGGTCATATACTTCTTTTAATAATTCTCGAATTTCTTGTCTTGTAAAATACTCATTAATAAGGGTCTCTACCATATCATGACGCTGATTAATAAGTGCAGGGTTAATTAAAGGCCTGTCCACCCATTGCTTTAATAATCGACCACCCATTGCTGTGACGGTTTGATCTAACAACCATAGCAAGGAACCTTTTTTCCCTTTGGAACGGATAGTTTCCGTCAACTCAAGGTTGCGCTTTGAAAAGAGGTCGATTTTCATTGATTGATCTAATTCAAAAAACCTGGCAGGTTGAAGATGATCAAGACTGCGCTTTTGCGTTCTCTTTAAATAATGAAGTAATCTTCCGACAGATATTTGCAACTTCTCTTGTTCCAAATTTATGACGATCTGATTAAATTCCATCGGGATATCAGTTGCTTCCTCATAAGAGCATGTGGTAACCATTCTCTCTTTAATCATTTGAACAAGGTCTAGTGGGAATTTCTCAGAAACCACTATTTCCTTTGCTCCAATGGAATATACCTCATTTACAAGTTGCTGGACAGGACCAGTTATAACTGTTGTATGAAGTTCACCTGTAGAAAGATCGGCATACGCAAGCCCAAATGTCTCATCCTCAAAGTGTGTAATAGAAGTCAAAAAGTTATTTTGTTTGTCAGAAAGCCCTTTTGTTTCCATGACAGTTCCAGGAGTGATCAGCTGAACTACTTCTCTTTTCACGACCCCTTTTGTCTGTTTCGGATCTTCCACTTGTTCACAAATAGCTACTTTATAACCTTTTTCAATTAGTTGATCTATATAATTAGGAGCCGAATGATAGGGTACTCCACACATCGGGATTCGTTCTTTTCCCCCTCCGTCACGGCTGGTTAATGTAATTTCAAGAACTTGAGATGCTTTTGTCGCATCTTCAAAAAACATTTCATAAAAATCGCCTAGGCGAAAAAATAAAAAGGCATCTTGATAGTCTGCCTTTACTCTCAGGTATTGCTGTATCATCGGCGTATAAGAAGCCATCGTAATCCCCCAACTATTGTTTTTTGCTGCTTTATTATATCATATTTTGGCGTTTCAGGGGTGATTGCTGATAGCATGGTAATCATCACTGGTTAAATCAAGATTCAACAAAAAAACCAGGAAGCAAATTGCTCCCCAGTTCCCTTTACTCTTCGTATCCGTCGACGATAAAGTCTGGATTTAAGTCTTCAAACTCATCCTCATCAACATCCCAGTCATTATCATCCGCTAATGTGTCTGGATGTACTTCCACAGTAATCTTGGTTTCTCCAATAATTTCCGTCAAGAATTCTCTTTCCACTTGCACTTCCACTTTTGCTTCCTTGTCAGCGATGCTCGCTTCTAAGCAATTAGGCTGTTGTAGGACACGCGCTATTACTTCATGATCATCACCAAGGCTGTTTTCATCTTTATACCTTAGCTTAACGACATCTTTGTAGGAAACAGTTTCCGTCACTACTTCCGTCTTCGTATTGTCACTGTGTGAATACCAGACGTTAATATCATATTTCCCTTTTACTTCCACGGTATCGTCCACTTTTTTCGCATCATACGTATGGTTAATGACCCAGCATCCTAAAATGCTTGTAGGACGATGCGAGGGACTAATCGTATGTTTGGACTGCGTAAACTTTCTACCTTTGCCGGTTACTGCTCTTGTGATAATTTCTCTGTATTCAGACATTCGAGCATACACCCTCCTCATTACAATCTTCATTTCATCCTATGCGGGTTAAATGACAATTGTGATTAGATTGAATTTGCTGCATAACTAAATGATTTCTAACACATTAACGTATAGTTCATTGTATGCAAGCTTATCTGGATATGTGCCTATTTTTTGAAAAAATCACAAGGTGCAGCAGACGCTAAAAAAAGCTTACAAAATCAACCCGCCTAAAAGATTTATAAGCGTTCTACTCCGCTGTTCCTTTCCGCAAATGGCTTCGCTTTCCACGGGACCGTGCTTGAGCCTCCTCACAACGCTTCAGGGGTCTCAAGCTACCGTTACTCCCCCGCTGGAGTCTTCGCCATTTGCTCCAATCCACAGCTGGAAATAACATAAAACCCACATGTTACTGCTTTTTCAGTTAACTCGGTCAGATTTCTTTTCAAAACCCTTCAATAAATTAAGTGACCTTATTTATTGTAGTGGAAGGCGCGCAAACGTCCGCGGGAGGAAGGGACGGGTGAGACCCCGTAGGAGCAGAGAAGCCACTGAAAAACTGAAATCTCATGTACTTAAATGATTTCTAGCTGGTGATTGGAGAAAAAGGCGTAGACTCCTGAGGGAGATAGCGCTAGGTGGAGACCCCGCAGGCGTAGCCGAGGAGGCTCCAGCAGCGCCCCTAGGAAAGCGAAGCCTTTTTCGGAAATCAACAGCGGTGTATAAACTACATCTAAATTTTTTGACTTTTTCAGTGGCGTAAAGCGATGTGAGGAGGCCCACGGACCGCCCGCAGGCAAGCGAAGCGCCTGGAACGGAAATCAACAGTCTAATATATTTTTTTATAAAAAAAGCATGGAAATAAGCTTCCATGCTTTTAGTAAAATTATGAGCAGCTTCCTCCACCGTATGTGGTGTTTTTTACGTAGGAGCCGGTTTCTCCGCGAAGGACATCTCCTCCAGTTGCAACGATGATCTCGTCAGTTACTGTTTTGGAGATATATGAAGAAACTAATTGTAATAGGTCGTTTACATTTGTTTGGGAAGTTTTGAACTCTTGCACAATAGGAATCTCATCCATTTCTGCTAAAAGTGCATCTAACTTCGCTTCTGTTTTCTTTAAAGCTTCTGTTTTTCCGTAATGTTGGAAGTTAACAGCCTGCTTCTGCAAGCTTTTCACACTTGCTACCATTTCTTTAATCTTTTGGTTCTCATTGATTTGTTCTTCTGCACGTTTGAAGTATTCTACTTCTTCTGTGTCAGCGATCATTTGTGCCAATTCTTTTGCTCTTTCTACTATATCTGCTCTCGTATATTTTGCCATTTTTTATACCTCCAGTGCTTCTTCTGCTACTTCTTCCACCAATTCTCCATCCAATGTCCAAGTTTTCGCTTTAACCACTTTCACTTTGACAATTTTACCAGTGACAGATTTTGGGGCTCTAAAGTTAACTAGTTTGCTTTTATCTGTGTACCCGGCAAGAACATCCGGATTTTTCTTACTTTCCCCTTCGACTAACACTTCGACAATCTGACCTTCGTACTCTTTTAATTTCTTTGCAGAAATCTCATTTACAAGTGCGTTTAATCGTTGAAGACGGTCTTTCTTTACTTCAAGGGGTACATTATCCACCATTTTTGCAGCAGGCGTACCTTCACGTGGTGAATAGATGAATGTATATGCTGTATCAAATTCCACTTCACGATACAGAGACATTGTTTCTTCAAACTGTTCTTCTGTTTCATTAGGGAAACCAACGATGATATCTGTTGTTAATGAAGCATTAGGCATTGCCGCTTTAATTTTACCAACTAACTCAAGGTAACGTTCTCTATCATATTTTCGAGCCATTAATTTCAATATCTCAGAACTTCCTGACTGAACCGGTAAATGAATATGATCAAGGAGATTACCGCCTTTAGCAAGCACTTCCACCAAGCGATCATCAAAGTCTCTTGGATGACTTGTTGTGAAACGGATTCGAGGAATGTCAATCTTACGGATTTCGTCCATTAAATCGCCAAGTCCATATTTCATATCCTCAAAATCTTTTCCGTACGCATTTACATTCTGTCCAAGCAAGGTAATTTCTTTATAACCTTGTGCTGCCAAGTGACGCACTTCTTGAATAATATCTTCTGGCCGTCTGCTACGCTCTTTGCCTCGTGTATATGGCACAATGCAGTACGTACAGAACTTGTCACAGCCGTACATGATGTTTACCCAGGCTTTAATTTCACCTTTACGGTTTTTTGGAAGGTTTTCAATTACGTCGCCTTCTTTAGACCAGACTTCTATGACCATTTCTTTAGACATATACGCTTCTTTTAAAATGTTAGGAAGACGGTGAATATTATGAGTACCAAAAATCATGTCAACTTGCTGATAGGTTTTCAAAATCTTATTCACTACTGATTCTTCCTGGGACATACAGCCACAAACACCAATTAATAAACCTGGTCTTGATTTTTTCAACGTCTTTAAGTGTCCTAGTTCACCAAAGACTTTGTTCTCTGCATTTTCCCGGATCGCACAGGTATTTAAAAGGATAACATCCGCATCATTAACTGTATAGGTCGGTTCGTAACCTAAAGCAAGAAAGATCCCTGCCATTACTTCCGTGTCATGTTCATTCATCTGACATCCATACGTACGAATATAAAATTTCTTGCCAGCCCCAAGGTTTTTAAATTCATCAGAAATTGTAAAATCTTGATAGGCAACTTCTTCTTTACCCCGTTTTTTCGCATCTTTTAGGGAAGGTGGTACATAAACAGACTCAAAGTATTTACTGAAATCCTTTTCGGATTTTTTGTCCGAAGAATTTCCAGTGACTACTTGGCCTGCTTCCACTCTTTGTTTCTCATTCATTGTGATAACTCCTTTCCAGAAAGTAGAGCGCATAAAACTCTACACATTAACATAGTATATAATTTTATGGCTTCTTAAACAATAAATATGGAGAAGTTTACATAAATCTACATATTTTAAGAGGAAGTGAAGGTTAATAGTAATAAATACATAACAAGAGAGACACGTATGAGGTGTCTCTCTTTGATTATTACGATATGATTCCTAGTTCTTTCCCTGCTTTTTCGAAGATGTCCAGTGCTTCTTGAAGCTCTTCTTTTGAGTGTTGAGCAGTTACGATTGTTCTTACACGTGCAAGTCCTTTTGCTACCGTTGGAAACGCAATACCTTGTGCAAAAACTCCATATTCTAACAACTTATCAGAGAATTTATGAGATAGAGCTTCGTCCCCTACGATAACAGGAGTAACTGGCGTTTGACTTTCGCCGGTATTAAATCCTAATTTTAGAAGTCCATCTTTAAAGAACTTGGCATTGTCCCATAGTTTCTCAATAAGTTCAGGCTCTTCAAGTAAAACTTGGATTGCTTCATCACATGCAGCAGTTACTGCTGGTGGATGTGAAGTGCTGAAAAGGAACGGACGGCCCTTGTGGATTAAATAGTCTATTAAAGAGCGAGAGCTCGCTACATACCCACCAAGAACGCCGACTGCTTTACTTAATGTACCAACTTGAATGTGCACACGTCCATCCAAGCCAAAGTGATTTACTGTACCACGGCCATTTTCACCTAGTACACCAGAAGCATGAGCATCGTCCACCATTACAAGCGCATCATACTTTTCAGCAAGTTCTACAATTTTATCAAGAGGGGCAATATTTCCGTCCATAGAGAATACGCCGTCTGTTACGATAAGACGTTTACGGTATTCGCCGGATTCTTTCAATGCACGCTCTAGATCTTCCATGTCAACATGCTTGTACACTTTACGCGCAGCCTTTGTTAATCGGATTCCATCGATAATGGATGCATGGTTTAACGCATCGGAAATTACAACATCTTCCGGAGAAAGAATTGCAGAAAGAACCCCTTGATTAGTCGTAAATCCAGATTGGAACACAAGACTTGCTTCTGTATGTTTAAACTTTGCTAATTTTTCTTCTAGTTGTTCATGCATGGTGAAAGTACCGGCAATTGTACGAACCGAACCTGTTCCGGCACCGTATTTTTCAACTGCTTCTAAAGCAGCTTTCACTAAACGAGGATGGGTTGTCAATCCTAGATAGTTATTGGAAGAGAGCTGAATAACTTCTTTACCGTTGATAACAACTTTGGACCCCTGATCGGACTCTAAAGGTACCAGCTTACGAAATGTACCTTGTTCTTTCATTTGATCTAACTCTTCTTGTAGGTATTCAAAACCTTTCATTTTAACCCCTCCTATATACTGTTATGGATGTAATACAACTTTACCACATTGACCGGAAATCATTAAATCAAAGCCTTTTTCAAACTCCTCAAGCGGGAAGTGATGCGTAATCATCGGTTTCACATCAACTTGACCTGATTTAAGAAGGCTTGATACTTGCTGCCATGTAGAATACATTTTTCTTCCTGTAATGCCTTGAACGGTAACCCCTTTGAATACGATATCGTTGGTGATATCCAGTTCAACTGGACGAACAGGTAAGCTCAAGATGGAAACTCTTCCGCCGTTAGTAATCATTTTGAATCCTTGATTCATGGCAATAGGATGACCTGACATCTCACATACCACTTCCACACCATGTCCATCTGTTAACTTCATGACTTCTTCTACTGGGTTGGCTTCTTTAGCATTAATTACTGTTGTAGCGCCCATTTTCGTTGCAAGATCTAAGCGATATTCATTTAAATCGATGGCAATAACTTGAGAAGCACCTGCCGCTTTAGCAACACCTACTGCCATAATTCCAATAGGGCCGCAACCGATAACTGCTACAGATTTACCTGTTACATCACCTGCAAGTACCGTATGAACCGCATTTCCCATTGGTTCTTGTACAGAAGCAACATCATACGGCATTTCTTTAGGATTTTTCCATACATTTACTGCAGGAAGTGCTACATACTCAGCAAAACAACCTTGTGTGTCTACTCCGATTATTTTCGTATCTTTACAAATATGGTAGTCACCTTGAAGACATTGTGGACATTTGTAGCAAACGATATGCGTTTCAGCGGAAACTTGGTCGCCCAACTGTACATTGTTAACCTTGCTGCCAACTTCAACAATCTCACCAGCAAATTCATGTCCGAATGCATATGGAGGGTTAACCCTGCTTTGAGACCATTCATCCCATGTATAAATATGAACATCCGTACCGCATATAGATGTTGCTTTTACTTTTATTAACACTTCATCTTCTTTAATTTTTGGTATATCTATCATTTGAAGTTCGGCACCATATCCACGATGATGCTTCACGATTGCCTTCATTTTTCCATTCACAGAGAACACTCCCTTATAAAAATAAAACTAATAATCATAAATACTAGTAAGAGTGTAACATCTATAAGGGTTTGTGTAAACCGATTTGTCCACTGGAGAAGGACAACTGAGTACGTCAGATAAAAAATTTAGACTTTTTTATTTTTTAGTTAGCGCTTACATTTTTAAATAATCGTCAAGTTTTTTAAGACCTTCCGACTTTAGTTTTATTAATCATCTCCGCTGTTCCTTTCCGCAACTGGCATCGCTTTCCGCGGGACGGTGCTTGAGCCCCTAGGAAAGCGAAGCCATTTGCGGAAATACACAGCGGTATTAAATAATTTATTAAATTACATACTTCTTCAGTGGCCTACACTAAGTGAGGCTCACGGACCGCCCGCAGGCAAGCGAAGCGCCTGGAATGGAAATCAACCGTATTATATGCTTCTTAATCAATAAATAAAAAAGTCCCGGCGATTAAGCCAGGACTTTCAAGTTCTATTACATAAATTCTTTCACTAATGCGTTGAATTGTTCTTCATCTAATTGAAGTTCTGCTTTTGCAAGAGGCTCTGCACTATAATTTGGAACCATATCTTGGTAGGATTGCTGATCTTTATTTTGATAGATCAATCCTGTTACAAGTCCATTATGCTCCATTAATGTCTGCATGGCAGAAACTTTATTATGTGCGTCATATCCTTCAATGTCAGCTAATTTTGTCAAGTTTTCTTTAAACCAGTCGTAGGTGTTGACTTTGTTATAAGTAACACACGGGCTGAACACATTGATTAGAGAGAAACCTTTATGATTGATTCCTTGTTCAATCAAGGAAGTTAGGTCTTTCAAATCAGTAGAGAAGCTTTGTGCTACGAATGTAGCTCCTGCCGTTAAAGCCATTTCCATAACAGACAGTGAGGATTCAATAGAACCTTGTGGTGTTGATTTTGTTTTGAACCCTACTTCACTACGTGGTGATGTTTGGCCCTTTGTCAATCCATAAATTTGGTTATCCATTACGATGTATGTAACATCAATATTTCGACGAATAGCATGGATGGTATGTCCTAAACCTATGGCAAATCCATCTCCATCTCCGCCAGAAGCGATAACAGTAAGATCTTTATTTGCCATTTTCACACCTTGTGCGATAGGTAGAGAGCGACCATGAATACCATGAAAACCGTAGGAATTGATGTAACCGGAAATACGTCCAGAACACCCAATACCAGAAACTACTGCTAGGTTTTCAGGTTCCAAACCTACATTTGCGGCAGCACGTTGAATGGCAGCTTGTACCGAGAAGTCTCCGCATCCAGGGCACCAGTTAGGTTTTACATTGTTTCGAAAGTCTTTAAACGTTGCCATCTATAACAACTCCTTGCATTTTGTGTGGATTTCTTTCGGTAAGAATGGATCCCCATCATACTTTAAGAGGCTACGGATCTTTTCATGCTCGCCTACATTCATTTTCAGGATGTTTGCAAGTTGTCCAGTAGCGTTATACTCCACAACAATAACTTTTTTAGCCGATTTTACTAGTGGCGCGATTTCTTCTGTCGGGAATGGGTGGATTAAGCGGACTTGTGCATGGTTAGCTTTCACTCCATCCAACTCCAATCTTTCCATTGCCTCTTCAATCGTTCCTCGCGTCGAGTTAAACCCAACAAGCAGGACATCAGCTTCGTCATGCTTAGCATTAACATGAACAGGCGTATTGAATTTAAGGTTATTCAATTTACGCAGACGCTTGTCCATCTGTGCTTGACGGTTCGCAGCAACTTCAGAAGGCTTACCTGTTTCTTCGTGCTCTACACCAGTAACGTGATGGATTCCGTTTTTCATGCCAGGAAGGACACGAGGAGATACGCCATCTTCTGTAACTTCATATCGTTTGAAATATGCTTTATCGTCAGATGCAGGAAGCTCCTGGTTTATATCCAGCTTACCGCGTCTAATTTCAATATTCTTGTAATCCAACGCTTCTACAGATTGCTTACCTAGAGACAATTGAAGATCCGTTAAAAGAATGACCGGTACTTGGTATTCTTCTGCAATGTTAAATGCTTCAATAGTATCATAGAAAGCTTCTTGTACTGTACTTGGAGCCATAACCACTTTCGGGATCTCTCCGTGTGTACCGTAAATCATTGCCATAAGGTCAGACTGCTCAATCTTTGTCGGTAATCCTGTACTTGGACCTCCACGTTGCGTATCCACAACTACAAGTGGTGTTTCTGTCATACCAGAAAGTCCGATTGCTTCCATCATTAAGGATAGTCCAGGACCAGCCGAAGCAGTCAATGTACGAACCCCTGCATAGTTGGCACCAATTGCCATTGTACAAGCAGCAATCTCATCTTCCGTTTGAATAACCGTACCGCCGAATTTTGGAAGCTTTTTGATTAAGTATTCCATGATTTCAGATGCTGGAGTAATTGGGTATGCCGGCATAAAGCGAGAACCTGCCGCTACAGCACCCAATGCAATAGCATCATTTCCAATCATGAATAGTCGTTTGTTGCCGTCTGCTTTTGCAAGCTGCATCGTTTCTACATTTTCAGCTTGATCTTTTATGAACTGAACGCCTGCTCGAATCGCTTCCATGTTTTTCTCAACAATGGATTCGCCTTTGCGACCGAAAATTTCTTGCACTACTTCACGGAATGCTTCCGCATCTAAATCAAGGATCGCACTTGATGCTCCGACAGCAACCATGTTCTTCATCAAGGAAGTTCCAAGTTCTGTAGCAATCTCAGTGAATGGTACAGCGTATAATATAGCTTTTCCGTCTTCAGGTATGCTTGGTTTAAACTTGGCGTCTGCAATTACCACTCCACCTTTGCGGAGCTCATGATAGTTTACGTCGATTGTTTCTTGGTCAAACGCTACTAATATATCAAGGTCGTCGGAAATAGAACGGACCTGAGTCGTACTCACACGAATTTTGTTGTTCGTATGTCCACCTTTAATACGAGAAGAAAAATGGCGATAACCATATAAGTAATAGCCTAAACGATTTAATGCAATGGAGAAAATCTCACCGGTACTTTCAATACCTTCCCCTTGTTGCCCTCCAACTTTCCATGAAAGTTGATTGATCATGTGCCTTACACCCCTTTAACTACGTTCGTTTTCAGAATTTTGTACAATATTTATTGTAGCATTATTCCCACTATATAACTAGAAGTTACCTATTAAATAAAAAAAGACTTAAAAAACGCTGAATATGTACTAAACGCTTTCATTGTAGACCTATTTATTTAAAAATACAAGTCTTTGAATTAATTTCTTTCGAAAAATTTGGATATTTTAACAGTATCGTACGTATCGCTGAAAACCATCAAAATCCCAGTTTATTTAGGGAATCTTTTATAAAAATTATCAAACAAAAACCCTCTGACTTCTGTTTCAGAATAGTATTTTAATAAGCTATTTACTAAATTAGTATAATCTTCTATTTTCCCTAGACCATTAACAGTCTGGTCTATTCCGTCAAAGTCTGAACCAAAACCAATATGATTTACTGCCCCTAATGAACAGAAATGTTCTACATGACGAAGTATATCCGAAATGCTTACCTGTGCGTTGTTTGACAAGAATTGAGGAACAAAAGTGACACCGATTGCGCCATTCTTTTTAATCAGTGATTGTACTTGTTCATCTGATAAATTTCTTGGGTTGGGGCATAGATCTTTGCAGTTGGAATGAGAAGCAATCACATAATCAGCTAATTCCATCACATCCCAAAAACCTTTAACAGACAAGTGTGAAACATCTGTCCATATAAAGTGTTCGTTGTTCAGTCTTACCACACTTTTCCCAAAAGAACTTAACCCTGCACCTCTCTCTTCTAAGATCCCATCCGCAACTGCATTTGCATGATTCCATGTTAAACCCACAGAAGAAATTCCTAATCGATATAAAGTTCTCATCTTTTGCAAATCTGTTCCTATTGCGTCACAACCTTCTAAAGTCAAAATTGCTCCTATTTGTCCTTCTCTAAGTTCCGCTATATCCCTCTTAGTTGTAACAAGTTTCATGTTAGGAAACCTCTGCAAGATCTCTTCATAAAAGATGTCGATCATTTCCAAAGCTACATCAAAAGCAGATTCTTTCCTTACCTTTTCCGGAATATACACTGCAAAACATTGCACCTTTGCAGCTGACTTCTTTAATCCGTCCCATGTTACATGCAAGATTTCACTATCTTTAAATGAAATCGCCCTATTTTCCCACATTCTCCAAAGCACATCACAATGTGCATCAAATATCTTCAATAACAGCCCCTCCATTATTTAAATCAGCAAGCATCGCACTATTGAATTAGAATAAAACAAACCTGTTTGCAAGTACAAGCAAACAGGTTTAGTAAACGATTATTTTTATCTCGGCTCCACTATCAGCTTGATGGCCGTTCTTTCTTCTCCGTCAATCAGAATGTCTGTAAATGCCGGAATACAGATTAAATCCACCCCGCTTGGTGCAACAAACCCCCGAGCAATGGCAACTGCCTTCACTGCTTGATTAAGCGCGCCTGCCCCAATCGCTTGGATTTCGGCACCTCCACGCTCTCTTAAAACCCCTGCTAAAGCCCCTGCTACCGAATTTGGGTTTGACTTAGCTGAAACCTTTAATATTTCCATTTCTAGCTCCTCCTTAACATTTACAGTATATGGTGAAAGATCCATAGATGAATGAATTGTTAATAATTTCATTCCTACTATATTCAGGAAGAGCTCTGTATATGCCTTAACTTGTTATACAATCGTCAAAATATTCTATCTTCTCGTTTAATCAAAGAAAGGATGATCCTCATTTATCATTAGCGGCTGAATTTTCTTGGCCTTACCTGTCTTCATATCTACATCTATTAGAACCCCGTTTAATTGGGCCCTTCCCTCTGTCACTTCAAATCTTACAGGGAGAGCAGTCGTGAATCGTTTAAGCACTGCCTCTCTTTCCACACCTAGAATGCCATCATAAGGTCCTGTCATGCCTACATCGGTAATATATGCTGTGCCTTCTGGAAGAATACGATAATCATTTGTTTGGACATGTGTATGTGTTCCTACTACACCTGTAACTCTCCCATCTAGATACCAACCTATTGCTTGCTTTTCACTCGTTGCTTCCGCATGGAAGTCAACAAAGATAAACGGTGTTCTTTTCTTTGCTTCTTCTACAAGTTCATCAACTTTGTTAAAAGGGCAATCTATTGGCGGTAAAAAAGTACGGCCTTGTAGATTTATTACCGCAAGTTCCTTACCTTCAAAGGGAAGGTAGGCAATTCCTTTTCCAGGATTCGAACTTGGAAAGTTCGCAGGTCTGATCATATGCTTTGCGCCTTCAATAAATTCAAAGATCTCTCTGTTATCCCATGTATGATTTCCTAGTGTTACGAGATTGGCCCCGGCTTTTAAAAACCCTTGATAGATTTTTTCAGTTATTCCTTTTCCGCCAGCTGCGTTTTCTCCGTTCACTATAGTTACAGCAGGTTTATATTTACTTTTTAATTTTGGTAGATATTCGTTTACCATCTTTCGTCCTGGTGATCCCACTACATCTCCGATAAATAAAATTCTCACATTCACTAATCCCTTCTTACAATCAATTTCTCTATTTAGTTTTACATATGTAGGCGTTGTATGCAAATGAACTTCGTACTATAGGTTTAATGATGGAAAATCTATTTAACTTCTGTAGATTTCCGTTCAAGGTGTTCGCTTTCCTAGGGGCAGTGCTTGAGCCTCCTCGCAACGCTTGAGGGGTCTCAAGCTACCGCTATCTCCCTCAGGAGTCTCACACCTTGCACTTCAATCTACAGAGAAAATTTCATTTCATCATGCCTGTCGTTTAATATAAATGTTAAGAAGAAAAAAAAATAAAGCGGTGCAAGCACCACTTTATTTTGCATACTCTACGGCTCTTGTTTCACGAATGACCGTCACTTTAATATGTCCTGGATAATCCAGTTCTTCTTCAATGCGTTTTCGGATATCCCGTGCTAATCGATGAGCCTCAAGGTCGTCAATGGTATCAGGTTTCACCATTATACGAACCTCACGTCCTGCTTGAATTGCAAAGGACTTTTCTACACCTTCATAGCTTTCGGAAATCTCTTCCAACTTTTCAAGTCTACGGATATAGTTTTCCAACGTCTCACTACGCGCTCCAGGTCTAGCCGCAGATAGTGCATCTGCTGCAGCAACCAAGACTGCAATGATAGAAGTTGGCTCTGTATCACCATGGTGGGATGCGATACTGTTAATGACAACTGGATGTTCTTTATACTTCGTTGCCAATTCCACTCCGATTTCCACATGGCTTCCTTCGACTTCATGATCGACAGCTTTTCCAATATCATGTAGTAAACCAGCACGGCGGGCAAGTGTTTCATCCTCACCAAGCTCAGCGGCCATAAGACCAGATAGGAATGCTACTTCCATGGAATGCTTCAGAACATTTTGACCGTAACTTGTACGGAATTTCAGGCGTCCCAAGATCTTGATTAAATCAGGATGTAAGCCGTGTACACCAACTTCAAATGTGGTCTGTTCGCCCATTTCACGAATATACTCATCTACTTCACGTCTTGATTTTTCAACCATTTCCTCAATACGTGCAGGGTGAATACGTCCGTCTTGGACAAGCTTATCTAAAGCAATGCGCGCAGTTTCACGTCTGATTGGATCAAAACCTGATAAAATAACTGCCTCTGGCGTATCATCGATTATAAGATCAATACCAGTAAGTGTTTCAAGAGTACGAATATTACGTCCTTCACGACCAATGATTCGGCCTTTCATTTCATCATTAGGTAAGTTAACGACGGATACAGTTGTCTCAGCCACATGGTCTGCTGCACAACGCTGAACGGCTAAAGAAAGGATCTCCCTTGCCTTTTTATCCGCGTCTTCTTTTGCTCTGTTTTCGCTTTCTTTAACCATAAGAGCAATGTCGTGGGATAATTCATTCTCAACACGGTCCAAAATGATATGTTTAGCTTCTTCTCGTGTTAGTGCTGAAATGCGTTCTAGCTCTTCTTGCTGTTTACGCACTATATCATCCACTTTGCTTTCTAATTCTTCAATATGCTGTTGTCTATCGTTTAAAGAATCTTCACGCCTTTCTAATGCTACTTCTCGCTTATCAAGCGATTCATCTTTTCGATCCAGATTCTCTTCTTTTTGCATTAAACGATTTTCTTGTTTTTGCAGTTCGCTTCTACGGTCTCGAATATCACGTTCAGCTTCAGTTCGAAGTTTGTGAATTTCGTCCTTTGCTTCCAAAAGGGCTTCTTTTTTAAGCGATTCAGCTTCGCGTCTGGAATCTTCCACAATTTGATCCGCGACACTTCTTGCGCCAGCAATCTTCTGTTCTGCAATGGATTTACGAACATAAAAGCCAACAACTACACCGACGATTAGGGCAAGCAAAGCGGAGATAATAATTGGCATAAAATCCATCATTACACCTCCTCTTGCTATGAACTTTTTTCTTGCTAGATTTCATTGTCGGCATGTACATTGTAACAATGTTTGTCAATATACAGCTCAAGGGCTTTTGCTTTTTTATAGCTCTAAAATTCTAACAAAATGTAAATTATACATACTAATTGTAAATCTGTGAAAAATTATTGTCAAGCCTGTCCCGGTAAGGATATGACCTTTTTGGTAAACTAATCCTGTTTTTAATGATTTTTTTATGAATTTAAGGAAGATTTATAAAATTTTAGGCCCTGTAGTGATGTACAGGGCCTGATTTGGGTATTAAAAATCTAATTCTTCTTGATCCATTTCTTCTTCCGCTGGTGCGGTTAACTCTTTATCCAATCCGTGGTGATCACGAATCTGCTGATGAATTTCTTTTAGGACGTCCTTATTTTCTTTTAGGAATTGTTTCGCATTTTCGCGTCCTTGTCCTAATCTTTCTTCATTGTAGGAATACCATGAACCACTTTTTTGGACAATATCCAAATCGGAGCCCATATCAATTACTTCCCCTTCTTTTGAAATACCTTCACCGTACATGATATCCACTTCCGCTACTTTGAAAGGAGGAGCTATTTTATTTTTTACAACTTTAATCTTTGTTTTATTACCGACAATGTCATGACCTTGTTTCAACTGCTCAGCACGGCGCACTTCTAAACGTACGGAAGAATAGAATTTCAGGGCACGGCCACCAGGAGTCGTTTCCGGATTACCAAACATAACCCCGACTTTTTCACGAATCTGGTTGATGAAAATAGCAATAGTTTTTGATTTATTAATGGCACCAGAAAGCTTACGAAGAGCTTGAGACATTAAACGAGCTTGAAGACCTACGTGAGAGTCTCCCATTTCTCCTTCGATTTCCGCTTTAGGTACTAGGGCCGCTACAGAATCGACAACGATAATGTCAACTGCACCACTTCTTACAAGTGCTTCTGCGATTTCCAACGCTTGCTCACCAGTATCTGGTTGAGAAAGAAGAAGCTCATCAATGTTGACACCAAGTTTTTGCGCATATACTGGGTCCAACGCATGCTCCGCATCGATAAACGCAGCTTGTCCGCCTTGTTGCTGTACTTCAGCGATAGCATGAAGGGCAACAGTTGTTTTACCGGAAGATTCTGGACCATATATTTCTACCACTCTTCCACGTGGGTATCCGCCAGCACCTAATGCAACGTCCAATGCCAACGATCCACTTGGAATAGTGGAAATCTTACGTTCTGTCTGTTCCCCTAATTTCATAATGGAACCTTTTCCGAATTGCTTTTCTATCTGTTTTAACGCCATATCTAATGCAGCTTTACGATCACTCACACAATTTCCTCCTCTTATCTATTAAACTAAATGATTAGTATCTATTAACTACTCTTACTATACCCTTTTTCAATTCGTTTGGCAACCAAAAAACGAACATCCATTCGGTTTTTTTACAGTTAGATTTTGGTGTAAAATAATGACTTTCCACTAAGGGCAAAAAAGGATTTTCTAGGTGGGATTTTTGGGAAAATACAACATTGGGTTTTTTGGATAAAAATTTTTAATTAGGGCTTAGGAGTGAGTATGGGAGTTGTTTGCTGGCTGATGGTGGTAGGAGCTGGTTGAAAAGGAGTGGTCAGTTTTGAAATGTCCGAAGTCCCGAGTAATTTGTCCGAAGTATTTTAAATGTTGGTAAAATGCTACGAAAATGCTCTATTTCATTGATTTTTCCGCAAATCTGCTCAGCCCGTCCACTTTCCCATCATCATACTTCAAAACCTCAAAGCTCAGCAAACCCGCAAAATCATCGCCCTTCCAAAAAAAAAGCAGCTGAAGTTTCCCTCAACTACTTGAATAATTCTTTCAAAAGATAGTGACAGCCATATTTTGCTGAACGCTGCCTAATACCATCTCTCGTTCCTGCCAAGTGAATTTTATGAACGGTGGTTCCCCCGTTTGGAAGAGCGATTCCGATAAACACTGAACCAACAGGTTGATTATCCATCATTCCTGGACCTGCAACTCCTGTAAAACTGATGCCGATATCTGTTTGCAACAATTTTTTTACGCCGATTGCCATGTCTTTTGCAGTCTGCTCACTTACTGCTCCATACGTTTCAAGTGTTTGTTTTTTAACTCCCAGTACATTTTCCTTCACACTATTAGTATAGCTTACAATGGCACCTTCCATCACTTCGGAAGCGCCGGCGAAGCTTGTCATTTTCTCAGAGAATAAACCGCCGGTAAGACTCTCTGCACTGCTAAGAGTGTAGTGGGACTTTTGGATTTTTTCGAATAGAACGGAGTAGATTGTATCCTCATCATATCCAAAAAAGAATTCTCCCACTCTATCCAAGATTTCTTTTTCGCATTGATCTATTAGACGATTTGCTTCGTCAATTGATTGGTGCTTAGCCGTTAATCTTAATGTAACCTCGTTGTCCCCTGCTAGCGGAGCAATGGTCGGGTTTGTCTGTTTGTCAATGATATCTTCAATATCTGTTTCAAGTTGTGATTCCCCAATACCAAAAAAGCGAAGTACTTTTGAGACGATCTGTTCTCTTACCCCAAGCTTGTCTAACAGGAATTCTCTCCCGTAGACAGAAAACATGGGCTGAAGTTCTTTAGGAGGCCCTGGTAAAAGCATATATGTATGAGATTCTTCAGTTAGTGCCATACCAGGAGCCATCCCATGATCGTTCGGCAAGATTGAGGAGTCTTCCAAAACAAGCGCCTGCTTTTTGTTGTTTTCACTCATCACACGGTGTGATTTTTTAAAATAATCCTGTATACTTACTAGCGCATTTTCATCCATCACCAATTGTTTATCAAGCACTCTTGCAATGGTTTCCTTTGTCAGGTCATCTTTTGTCGGACCAAGACCGCCAGTGAATATTAGAAGATTAGAGCGTTGTTTTGCTGTTTGGATTACTTCTTCAAGCCTAGAAGGATTATCTCCGACTACTGTATGATAGAAGACGTTTATTCCTAGTTCAGCAAGCTGCTTTGAAAGAAACTGGGCATTTGTATTACAGATTTGTCCCAACAGTAATTCAGAGCCTACGGCAATAATCTCTGCATTTCTGATCATGACACTCTCCCCTTTATACAGTTATGAAATTCCGGATAACGCCGCTGATGATTTTCGTAAACGGCCTCTATTCTCTATTTAGAATTAACAAATGCTTGTCTGTTTTTGTAGAAATAATCCCATCCAGAGTAAATAGTAAATATCATTGCTACCCATAAAGCAATTGTAGCAAATGGTAATCCAATTAATTCGAATGGCAAGTTATGTAATAGAAGTGCAGATACTGCGATAATTTGTGCCCATGTTTTGATCTTGCCTAGCATATTCGCCGCAACTACTTCCCCTTCACCTGCTAGTACTAAACGAAGACCGGTAACAGCGAACTCTCTGCTTATGATGACAATGACAATCCACGCTGGAGCCAATTGAAGCTCGACAAGTGCAATTAATGCTGCAGACACTAGTAGTTTATCTGCAAGTGGATCTAAGAACTTTCCAAGGTTTGTAACAAGGTTTAGTTTTCTTGCATAATAACCATCTACCCAGTCGGTGATGGATGCAATGATAAAAATAAGTGCAGCCAGAAGATGTGTGTATGGAATGGACTCATCTCCAATAGTAAGTTCTCCCCAATTCAATGGTGCAAGCATAAGAATCATAAAGATAGGAATCATAAAAATTCTTGAAACAGTAATTTTGTTAGGTAAATTCACGTTCATTCCTCCAGCATTCAATATTGCTTTTCCACTATACATAAATTATACAGGTTTGTCTAATGTTTGCTTACTGGTATTTGGTCACTTTTTACTGTGTTGAAAGCATCATCCTAAAGGTCTGTACAAAAAAAGCCATCATCCTGATGACTTTATTGTTGACCATTTGATACAAATTTAATAGTGACTCTCTGAGTTGTTACATCATTAACCGGAAAAGGAAATTCAAAAGCTTCGCCGTTAATCTTAATTTTTGTGGCTGGAACCCATCCTACAGTAAAGAGAACTTCCGCTTCTTTTGATAAATCGAGTGTCTCTGAGTCTCCGTCTTTAAGTTCCGTGTTAAGCAACCAACCGTCAGCATTACTTACACCCACCCAAGTATTTCGGCCTTCTGCAGCAATTTCCACTTCAAATTTATCGGTATCTTTTAGTTCCAATGTCGCATTTGGACTGTTTGAACTTACCTCTGTTAAAGTGCCGGTTGTCGGTTTTTCTTCGACAGGTTTTTCTTCCTCTGCTTCATCTGTCGGTTCTGGCGGTTTTTCTTCAGCATCTTCTGTTTCGTTTTCATCCGGGTCTTCATTTTCTGACGTTGCATTATCAATAACTACATTCTTGTTATTCTCCTGAGTGTCAGATGAACTCCCAACCCCCCAGTTCTGAAAAAGTACATAGATGATGGCAACCACTGCAACGAATGCTAAGAACATTAACACTTTTGGGATAAAATTAAATACTTTTGTGTTTTTGGACGACGTTGGAACCTGCTTCCGAGTTTTTACTCTCGACAACTGCGGAATTTCGTCTTTGTCATTTGCAGGAATATCATTTTTGTATTCCTCAAAGATAAGTTCTGGATCAAGCCCTACAGCTTCAGAGTATTGTCTTATAAAAGCTCGGGCATAGAATTGGCCAGGCATGATGGAATAATTGCCTTCTTCTATTCCTATTAAGTATCTTTTTTGTATTTTTGTAACGGTTTGTAAATCTTCTAATGACAAGCCTTTTTCTTCTCTTGCCTGTTTCAGTCTATTACCTAGTTCTGTCAACAATTACACCTTCCAACATTTTTAGAAATCAAAACCCCCGAAAGGATTCTCATCAAACATATTATTTGGTTGCACCACATCATAAGTGATTTCTTCATCTTCATTATTTCTAAGTTCAATAATATAATCGAAATCATCTAGTTTATATTCTGTATTTTGCACGAAAATATCAGGATGTTCAACCACTTTCACAGCAGAAATCCGCATTATTTCACGAATCAGTTGCCAGTGTTTTTCATTTGCCCTTTTGGTTGATACGATACCGTCTATAATAAATAGGTTGTCCACATTATATTCATCTTCTATCAGTTGACTTCGGATGGTTTGTTTTAGCAATGTACTTGATACAAATAACCATCTTTTGTTGGCACATACACTAGAAGCAACGATTGATTCCGTTTTGCCTACACGGGGCATCCCTCTGATTCCAATAAGCTTATGACCGTCCTGTTTGAATAGTTCGGCAAGGAAATCAACCAATAAACCTAATTCATCACGTACAAAGCGGAATGTTTTTTTATCATCAGCATCCCTCTGTATGTATCTTCCATGTCGCACAGCCAGGCGATCGCGCAATTTAGGTTCACGCAACTTTGTAACAGTTATATTATCCATTGTATTTAAGATAGATTCAAGACGGACTATTTGCTCATTTGAATCACTGAGTAAAAGCATTCCCCTTCTTGCATCATCCACACCGTTGATAGTAACAATATTGATGGAAAGCATACCTAAAAGGGACGCGATGTCCCCAAGTAGTCCTGGCCTATTGATATGTATTTCATATTCTAAATACCACTCTTTTTTCTCCATCAAACCCCTTCACCCTCTCTAACTACTCGTTCTGTTGTATGTTACTTCTATCATATCCAATATTTCTTTAATAAGAAAGTAATTACTTAGGAATAATCTCGAATTTTGGCACAAAAAAAAGAGAGGTAGAGGCCTCTCTTAATGCGTTGAGTCGTTTTGAACCAATTTCACCATCATATTGGCAATTGCATGTTGCTCTTCTGGGCTTGCAACTTTCCAAAGGTCAGCTAAAACTCTTTCTTGCGGGTTTTTCGCTTCTACTTCTTTTGCAAGATAGTCACCGATTTCATAAGCAAGTTGAGAAATAGCACCATTGTCCATTCCTTCATGCTCTGCGTGATTCAGACGGTCACCTAAAAAACCTTTCCATTGATCCCAATTATCAAGTACTGACATATTAACTCCTCCTTCCACATTTGTTCAAGAGTTAGTATGCGAAGCTCCTGACTAATTTATTCATTGTGTGTTAATTCCATCCGCCGTTTACTCCTAGTACCTGCCCAGTAATATAAGAGGACTTATCTGAAAGCAAAAAGCTTACGGAGTCGGCAATTTCATACGGTTGAGCTAATCTTCCCATTGGGATATCATCACTTATTTCCTGTTTTTCTTCCTCAGATAAATTGTTCAGCATTTTCGTTGATACCGCTCCAGGAGCTATCGCATTTACTCTAACCCCATTCAAGGCTACTTCTTTGGCCAACGCTTTTACAAAAGAGATTTGTGCACCTTTTGTCATGGAATATAGCACTTCACAAGAAGCCCCTATTTCCCCCCAGATTGAGGACACCACCACAATATTGCCACTTCGCTTGCTCACCATATCTGGTAGAAACGATTGAATGGTTGAATATAATGATGTTATGTTAAGTTGTATCATTTGTTGCTTTGTTTGTCCGTCGATGTCTGTCATTAATCCATAAAAGGTAGTTCCTGCATTATAGATGATGGTATCAATAGCTGTGTAAGTGCTGTTTTTTAGCTTATGCACTCCTTCATCAGTAGACAGGTCTGCTTGTATAGGGATAACCTTTTCCTCTCCAAATTCATTTTGAAGCTTATGTATGGATTGTTTATCATGATTGTAGTGCAGATAGGTTGTGTATCCTTCTTTCAGAATAGTTCTTGCTATTTCTCTTCCGATATCTCCACTCGCTCCAATTAAAAGTGCTGTTTTACTCATGTCTATCATCCTTTATAAAAAGAAGCCGGTTCGTTTAGTCTCGAACCGGACTTCGTTGTATCTTTATTTTGGCACCACTTGGCACGTTGTAAATGCTTCTTCCTTAATAAAGTCGTTTGCAACGGTTTTAAGGTCTTCAAGGGTAATTTTCTCCAGTTGAGGAGTAACCTCAAAAAGATCCATATTATTAAAAGCATAACGGGTAAATTGGTTTGCAATGAATTCTGGTGAGTTAAGTGCTCTTAAGAAAGAACCGATTTTTTTCTTTTTGATTCGTTCAAGTTCCTGTTCTTCAATGGAATCTGGATCAAATTGAAGCAAGATCTGTTGCACTCTTTCTGCTAATTTATCAGGTTCTGACGTGTCTCCGCCAAGCATGGCAAAGCCGAATCCATTTTCTCCAGTATAATCATAAGCAAAAGTTTCATCAATCAGACCGTCATCATAAAGCTTTTGATAGTGGTCAGAACTCTTTCCAAATAAAAGGTCCAGTAAAATATTAACTGTCAGCTCATGCTTAAGAAGTTCCGGCCCTTGTTTAGTTGGATTAGACTCTTTTATCCCTACCATACACTTTGACGTATGGACATTCATCTTTAGAACTTTTTTCTTCTCGTTCACAGATGTTGGTTCTTCATCAAATTGACGTTTTATTTCTTCTTTCTCTTTGAATGTCTTCTTTGCTTGATTACCTTTGATAAATTGCATCATCTCTGATGTATCCATCGGTCCAACAACGAATAAGAGCATATTGCTTGGATGGTAAAACGTTTCGTAGCAAGTGTATAAAAGATCTTTTGTTATTTTGGAAATGGAATCAATGGTGCCTGCAATATCAATTTTAACAGGATGAGTATGGAACATGCTTTCAATCAATCCGAAATAAGCACGCCAATCGGCATTATCCTCATACATCGTGATCTCCTGCCCGATAATTCCTTTTTCTTTTTCCACTGTTTTTTCCGTAAAATACGGTGCCTGCACAAAGTCCATCAAGGTTTCAAGATTTTTTTCTACATTTGAAGTACTGGAGAAAAGATAGGCCGTTCTTGTAAAAGATGTAAAGGCATTAGCGGAGGCCCCTTGTTTACTGAAATCTTGGAAAACGTCCCCATGCTCTTTTTCAAAAAGCTTATGCTCTAAAAAATGAGCGATTCCATCTGGGACAGTTACATAATCGTCTTCCCCAAGTGGTACAAACTTATTATCTATCGAGCCGTATTTGGTCGTAAATGTAGCATATGTTTTATGAAAACCGGATTTCGGCAAAAGGTACACTTCTAATCCATTTTCAAGAGTTTCGTGATATAAGTTTTCTTCTAGTTGTTTAAATTCAATCTTTTCCATCTTTTACGCCTCCTTCCCAGTCAAAAAGTAGGTGGTATCGAGTTCAATCATCTTAGCAACTTCCTGAATTTCCTCTTTGGTAACATTCTCTACCCCTTCAAGGAATGCTTCTATCGGCTTATCAGCTTCTGACACTTCATTATTATACAGGACTTCAATCAATCCTCTTGCTGTATCAATGGTTTCAAGTATTTGATTTTTAATGACAGCTTTCGTCTGGGAAATTTCCCCTTCTGTATATTCCCCTTGCTTCATCGCTTCAATTTGCTGATTAATGATGGTTACCGCTTTTTCGTAATTGGAAAAGTCGATACCGGACATGACAAGTAACAAACCTTTATGACTTTCCACACGTGACGCAGCATAATAGGCCAGGCTTTCCTTCTCCCTCACATTAATAAAAAGTTTAGAATGAGAAAAACCGCCAAAGATACCATTGAAGACTTGCAAAGCATAATAAAGATCATCTTTGAATGTCACGTTTGTTCTATATCCAATATTTAATTTCCCTTGTTTAATATCCTGACGTTCTATGACTTCGTTCGGCTCTTTCATATCTTTATTAGGCTGCTTGATGGAAGAAGTTACTTTGCTTTCCTGGTCAGGTAACACAAAGTACTTTTTAACATATTCGTCTACTTCTTCCTCTTTAATGTCGCCAACGAAATATAGATGGATATCATTGGTTTTCAACATGCTTTGATAATAGTTGTAAAGGGATTCTGATGTTATGGCATCTACTTTATCCTTTTCACCGTTCGCACTTAGGCGGTATGGTTCCTCTGGACACATTTCCTCGATAAGACGCTGGCTTGCATAACGCATTTTATCATCGTATACAGATTGGATTCTTTGTTTTAATGCCCTTTTTTCCTTTTCCACTGTGGCTGTTTTGAAACCATTTCCTTCCTTTACAGGTTTCAATAGCACTTCGCTTAACAGTTCAATCCCTTTTTCAAGGAGTGGTGTGGAATCTTTTAGAAACTTTTCATTGGCAATCTCTAACCTTATGGATATGATGTGATCTTCGCCTTTTTTACTGAGATCGACAGCAAGGCTAGCACCATATAATTCATCTAGATATGCCCTGAATTGCGAAGGTTGCGGATGGGACTCTGTCGCGTTCTGAAGGACATACGGCATAATTGCACGAACCGTTACATCTTCTTCTGATAACGGAGCCTTTACTTTCAAGACAAGTGTGTTCGTCTTGAATTTATTGGTCGGAATAGTGTGAACGTTGATTCCATTTAGCGTGTACGTTCTTTCATCAACTAGTTTCAAGAAATCTCCTCCTTTACTATGATGCGGGCACTACAGATTTTCATCCTGTTAGTTAATCGTATAAAAATATAGACAGTACTATTCTTTCTATAACGTTCAAAAAATAGTCCTAAACCCAATATAACGTTAAATTAGAAAGATTTACAAGTCAGATAGCCCAGGGGAACACTCAAAATAAAAAACACCACGAATTTGTGGTGTTCTGAAATTTCTATGGACGCTTTCTTAAAACATGGAAGCTGAATTTGTCCGCTCTGAAGTAGTTAAGTGAGTATAGAATCGGCTCATCATTTTGATCATAATGCATTTGCTTTAATACAAGCAATGCTGTCTCAGGTTCGCATTCGAGAATCGGTGAAATTTTATCATGGTAACCGATTGGTTCGATATGAGTTACAGCATAAGAAATATATCTACCCGCTTCTTTTTCAAGAAGTTTCAGGAGAGATTCGTTCTTATAAGATTGATAGTCTTCTACAATGGTGGTAGGAATTTTATCAATACAGTAAACAACCGGAAGATCATTGGCGGTTCTTACACGCTCAAAGTGAAGGACTTCCCTGATTTCTTTGTTATTGAATTTTATTAACTCTTCCTCGCTTGGTGTTTCAATGGTGGAAGTTAAAAAGACCGTCCCCGGCTTCATTCCAGCTTGTGAGATCATTTCCGTTACAGAATTTAGCTGTTCGATCCCTGATGAGAATACCGGCTTGGAATTAACAAATGTTCCTACACCGTGTCTTCTGACGACAATATTTTCTTCTTCCAATACACGCAATGCTTCTCTCAATGTTGCTCTGCTAACTCCTAGTCGTCGAGACAATTCGAATTCGGAAGGTAGTTTTTCTTTTTCTCTATACACCTTGTTCTCGATATCTTGCTTTAATTTGTCTACAACTAGTAAATACAAATGTCTGCTGTCTGACCGAATCGTCATAACTGATCCCCCATTAACCGTTTACAAAACACTTTTCATGTTTTCCTATTAATCCAAAATAATATAACACTTTTTAGGGCTAAAATAAATAGAAATTATTGTTTTTTGTCGAAAAAGTAAGCGGTTTATACATATTCCCAATAAAAATGTAGTAGGACCTAAACCTTCTGATCAAATATAATTTTATAATTTCAGCGAATTGGTTGCTCGCCGCTGTTCCTTTCCGCGGGGCGACCTTGAGGCTTCTCGGCAAGCATGTGGGGTCTCAACATTGCCGCTACTCCCCCGCAGGAGTCTCCGCCATTTGTTCCAATCCACAGCTAAAAATAAGAAAAACAAAAAGTTAATGTTTTTTCAGACAACTCGGTTAGATGACTTTTTATAACCCATTAGTTGAATGAAGTCACATAGTTGATTGGAGTGGAAGGCGCGCAGACGCCCGCGGGAGGAAGGGTCAGGTGAGACCCCGCAGGCGAAGCCGAGGAGGCTCACGGACCGCCCGCAGGCAAGCGAAGCGCCTGGAACGGAAATCAACGGTATTGTATGATTTCTTTTTCTTTTCTTAGGAACAGAAAAGACGGCTTTTGATAGCCGCCTTTTCTATTGCTTTTTTATGAACCCACATCTTCACTTTGATTTCCTGATACTAATACAGTACGTGGTTTGCTGCCCTCATAGGGGCCAACTACTCCCCTTACTTCCATGGCGTCGATAAGTCTTGCAGCTCTAGTGTAACCAATGCGGAAACGACGCTGAAGCATGGATACAGAGGCAGTTTGCATCTCTAGAACCAGCTGAACGGCATCATCATAAAGATCATCATTCACATCTTCCACTTCTTCATTGATATCTTGAGGAATCATTTCCTCCTGATATTGCGCCTTCTGCTGATCGATGACAAAGTCTACAATCCGTTCAACCTCTTCATCTGATAGGAAGGCACCCTGAACCCTTATCGGTTTGGACGCGCCAACCGGAAGAAACAGCATGTCCCCTCGTCCAAGAAGTTTTTCCGCTCCTCCCATATCCAAAATCGTTCTAGAGTCTGTCTGTGACGAAACGCTAAAAGCGATCCGTGATGGGATATTCGCTTTAATGACCCCTGTGATAACATCAACAGATGGTCGTTGTGTGGCTATAATCAGATGGATCCCCGCTGCACGAGCCATTTGGGCAAGCCTTGTGATACAGTCTTCCACATCGGAGGAAGCGACCATCATAAGGTCGGCAAGCTCATCGACGATCACCACAATATATGGTAAGGATGGCTGTTTCGCTTCTTCATCCTGATTGTGTCTCTTTATGTAGTCATTATACCCCTCAATATTCCTTGTACCTGTATGGGAGAACAGCTCATAACGACGTTCCATCTCATTTACAACTTTCTTCAGTGCTTGAGAGGCCTTTTTAGGATCTGTTACTACTGGTGCCAAAAGATGAGGTACCCCGTTATACATGTTCAACTCTACCATTTTCGGGTCAATCATCATCATTTTTACTTCATGTGGCTTTGCACGCACCAAAATACTAGTGATGATACCGTTTATACAAACACTTTTACCGCTTCCTGTTGCACCGGCAACAAGAAGATGGGGCATTTTATTAAGCTCTGCCACGACAGAGTCTCCAGAAATATCACGGCCTAAGCCAATCAATAACTTCGCATCCGGTTTTTCGGCCTGTTTGGTATCTAAAACTTCTCTTAGGGATACCATTGCAACTTCATTATTTGGTACTTCAATTCCAATAGCCGACTTACCCGGGATCGGAGCTTCAATTCGTATATCTTTGGCTGCCAGGGCAAGGGCCAAATCGTCACTTAAGTTTACAATCTTGCTGACTTTAACACCGACATCTGGGTAAACTTCATATTTTGTAACAGCAGGACCAAGGTGAACCTTCGTTACTTTTGCTTTCACACCAAAGCTTGCGAACGTTTTCTCTAATTTTCTAGCGTTCTGATAAATGTTCTCATGCTCTGTTGTCTGATGATTGGCAATTGGCTTGTTTAAAAGATCAAGAGACGGAAGAACATATTCTTTATTTTCTACTTCCGTGAAGGCCATAGGACCTGCAATGAGTTCCCCGGCTTCTTCTTGTACAGCCTCTTTGTCATCACTTGTAGTTGCTACAGGTTCCGTTTCAACCTGCTTTACTTCTGACTCTCGGTCGTTAAAAGAAGATATAATAGGCGGAGAGATGATTTCTTCTGAAGAATCTTCCACAACAAGAACTTCTTCTGATTTCTCTTTTTTCTCAGTTTTTTGCTTTTTCTCTTCTGCTTGTTTCTCTTTTTTACGTTTATTACTGTCTTCTTTCCAACCTTTCATATCTTCCATAAAAGCAACCCATTGGTTCTTTGCAAATCCGAATAGGCCTGCAGCAACTTTGATTACCGTGTCATTAAGGGATTTTCCAGTGACTAATATGATACCAATCACGATGAATATCATGGCAATCCACTGTGCTCCTCTTGCATCAAATAGCAGATGGAACAGGGCAAACAATACTGCTCCCATCATACCTCCGCCAAGGTCTGTCGTACTAGTTTCCCCATTGACTTCTAGCCAAAAAAGCTCCCAAGTATTGCCGATAACGGATGGATTAGCAAATGAGCCTCCGCGAGACAACATCCTGAACAGAGTAACATGGCTAAGTAATAAAACAGACATCATGATAACATACACACCAACCAATTGCCTTGAGAAGAAGGTAGGCAACTCTCTTTTCCAGATGATATATCCTGATAAGAGCAATAGCCCAAGAAGCATGAGCATATACCATTCTCCACTAAAAAAACGAAATAATAGAACAAAGGTTTGTCCTACCATACCAAGTTTGGCAATCGCTATACATGTAATGGCCAACATCAGCAGCCCCATTACTTCAAAGGTGACTGTACGTTTCCATTCATCACGGTTTTTGGTTTTTCTTTGTCTCTTTTTTCGTTTTGACATAATTCTCACCTATCTGACCATAATGAGAAGACGAAAGCAGCCAACATATACTGGCTGCTTTTTCCTCTGATGCTTGTATTATATCATAAGCCCTTACTCTTGAAACGGTGTTAAAGAAAATTAATCGTTTGTCCAGGAGAATACTCGCTACTAAGATAATGTGCAGGATCTGTACTTAAGTTCCGGACAATCTGATATGCGTTCATGTCAGTTTGTTGAACTACCAAGGAAACACCGTTAAAATCTATCACACGTTGCTTTTCATACTCTCCATTTTCCACAGGAAAGATTAATTCCTGAGGCATGGTCGTATAGAGAATCATTGCAGCATCTTCCCTTCTTCAGGTTTATCCTGATTCTTCGCCTCAACCATCTCGTTCAGCTTTCGGATTGCTTCTCCTACTCCACCAACTTGATCAATCAATCCGTACTCCACAGCATCTGCTCCAACTACATTGGTCCCAATATCTCGGGTGAGATTACCTTTTGAGAGCATCAATTCCTTGAATTTTTCTTCAGGAATGCCGGAGTTTTTCGTTACAAAATTAATGACTCTATCCTGCATTTTATCGAGGTACTCAAAGGTTTGGGGTACACCGATTACTAAACCTGTCAATCGAACAGGATGAATAGTCATGGTTGCCGTTTCGGCGATAAAGGAATAATCACAAGAAACCGCGATAGGCACTCCTATTGAGTGGCCTCCACCAAGGACGAGTGAGACCGTTGGCTTTGACAAGGAAGCTAGCATCTCGGAAATTGCCAATCCTGCTTCAACATCTCCGCCTACCGTATTTAAGATAACTAACAGTCCCTCGATATTCGGGTTTTGCTCAATGGCGACAATTTGAGGGATGACATGTTCGTATTTAGTTGTTTTATTTTGAGGAGGTAATTGGACGTGCCCCTCAATTTGACCCACTATAGTAAGACAATGTATTTTTGAGTCAGATGGCATTTGTGCGACATTTGTTTGGCCTAGCTGCTGAATTTTATTCACTAAGGAATCCTTCCCTGCATCCTGTTTGTTGGGCTCCCCTTGTGGTTGTTCCGATGACTGGTATGTAAAATCAGACATGCGACAATCTCCTTCCGTCCCTTATAAAATAAGTTTTCTCCAGTATAGTATTGACGCGATGCATTTTTTCATTCGCAATCATTTGAAAAACAAAACCCGCTACATGACATGAACTGCCACATAGCGGGTAAGAAACAATATTACACTTCCATGATAATTGGAAGAATCATTGGTCGACGTCTAGTCTTTTCATATAAGTGCTGGTTTAGGGATTCTCTTATCTTAAGCTTTAGGCTTGACCACTCAAGAATCTGTTCTTTTACAGCATTGTCAAGAATTTCTGTCACGATGCCATTTGCTCTGTCTAAAAGCTCTTCTGACTCCCGCACATAAACAAAGCCTCTTGAAAGGATTTCTGGACCAGCAATAATTTTCTTCTGGCTCTTACTGATGGAAACAACCACAACCATTATACCGTCCTGTGACAATAACCTGCGATCTCTTAATACGATATTTCCGATATCCCCAACTCCAAGACCATCAATTAGAACATTCCCCGCATATACTTTGCCGGCATATTTTCCAGTCCCTTTGTTAAACTCAACTACTTCACCTTTATTCAATAAGAATATATTATCCTTATAAATTCCAACGCTCTCTGCCACTTTAGATAGCGCTCTTTGCATTTTGAATTCCCCTTGGATAGGAATTACATACTTTGGCTTGAGTAAGTTCAGCATTAATTTTAGTTCTTCCTGACAACCATGACCAGATGAATGAATCTTCTTTTGGCCATAAATGACAACTGCTCCGGCTCTGTATAGCTTGTCAATTACTTTAGCTACCGTTAATTCTGTACCAGGTGAAGGGGAAGCTGCAATCATAACGATGTCTTGATGTTTGATTTGAGCATGTTTATGCGTACCTTTGGCCATTTTTAAAAGGGATGACATAAGTTGAGAGTGCGTCCCAATCGTAAGAACAACTACATTATCATCGTTTAGGTTGCCAAGTTCATTCACAGGTACAAGCAGGTCATCGGGTATGTGTAAATAATCTAGTTCTGTTGCAATCGTGAAATTTCGATCTGTAGGATGAGACACGACCACAAGCTTCCTCTTGCTGTCTACAGCAGCCTGAACAATTTGTTGAATTCGTCCGACATTGGTAGATAGGCAAGCAGCAAATACGCGGCCTTTTGCATTATACGTTACATCCGCAATCTCTTGTTTAACAACGGATTCGGATATGGTATATCCCGGTTTTTCTGCATTGGTGCTATCTGAAAGGACACATAGTACACCTTTGTTTCCAATTTCCGCTATTTTTCCCAAATCTGCATTCTTTGATAACTGGGATTGATCGAATTTGAAGTCACCTGTATGAACGATGGCGCCTTGTGATGTGTGAAAGCAAATGCCGACTGAATCTGGAATGCTATGGTTTGTTCTAAAAAAAGTAACTGTCGTATGAGGCAATTCTAAGACAGTACTGTCATCCACTTCCTTAAACTCCACTTGCCCTTTAGATCCTAGCCCGTTCACAAGTTCTTTTGCAAGTGCCAAAGTAAACTTGGTTCCATATACAGGAGCTTTTAATTTCCTAAGGATATATGCAAGTCCGCCCATATGCTCTTCATGCCCATGTGTGAGGAAGATCCCCTGAATCTTGTCCTTATTATCCTCAAGATAGGTGGTGTCTGGAATTACCATATCAATACCAAGCATCCCATCTTCCGGAATCATGACACCTGTGTCCATGATATAAATGGAATCTTCTATTTCTATAACGTACATATTTTTGCCGATTTCCCCGATCCCCCCGAGGGCAAACACTTTAAGTTTCTCTATCTGTGGTGTATTCACTTTTTAACCTCCTATATATCTGTAAAACGAATTATGACGATAATGCACGCTTTGCATCAAGAGATCTATTAAATTTTCAGCTACCTAGTGCCAAATCAATATCCGCTCCATGTCATTTGAAATTATTATAACGTATGAAAGAATTGGAATACAAGAAATATTATAATAACTGGAATTTAATGGATCACAAAAGAAAAACCGGGTAAACCGCCCGGTCCTTTTTTAGTTGCTTCGTTATGCACCGCTGTTGATTTCCGCAAATTGCTTCGCTTTCCTAGGGGCGCTGCTGGAGCCTCCTCGGCAAGCCTGCGGGGTCTCCACCTAGCGCTATCTCCCTCAGGAGTCTTCGCCTTTTGCTCCAATCAACAGCTATAGATTACTAGAACAAAACGTTAGAGCTTTTATAGTTAACTCAAGTAAAAACCTCTTTTTGGACCCTTAGGTGAAGAATTCAACAGTTTTTATTCTTACTAAGGGCTTCATATTGGCGATGAGGACCTCTCTACTCCTT
>NZ_JAIVKY010000005.1 GCF_020524325.1 Sutcliffiella horikoshii | reverse complement strand
TTTTTCCTCGTCACTCAAGTCTTCATAACGGTGATGAGGACCTTTCTACTCCTGATTCCTCGTCACTCAGGTCTTCATAACGGCAATGAGGACCTCTCTACTCCTGATTCCTCGTCACTCAGGTCTTCATAACGGCAATGAGGACCTCTCTACTCCTTTTTCCTCGTCACTCAAGTCTTCATAACGGTGATGAGGACCTTTCTACTCCTGATTCCTCGTCACTCAGGTCTTCATAACGGCAATGAGGACCTCTCTACTCCTGATTCCTCGTCACTCCAGGTCTTCACCCCCACGAACCCAGCATTCCACTATTTTAAAGTTCCACGAACAACAAAAAGAACCAAAGCTTCCTAACAAGCTTTGGTTCTTTCGCATATTACACAGTTTCTATAAGTTTCGTTAACGTGTTTCTTTCTTCTTCTGTTAGCGGCACCAATGGTAGTCTGACACCGCCAACATCCAACCCTTTTAATTGCAAGGCTGTCTTAACTGGTGAAGGGCTTGGTGCACTGAATAATCCCTTCATGACAGGCAGCAACGATTGGTGCTGTTTAGCTGCACTTGCAATCTCCCCTGCTTCAAAAGAACGAATCATTTCTTGCATTTGATTTCCTAAAACATGGGAGGCTACGGAAACCACACCATTTCCTCCAATTGAAAGCACCGGCAAGGTTAACCCGTCATCGCCACTGTATAGGACAAATTCATCCGGTGTATTTGCAATGATTTCCGTCATGGCATCCAGATTTCCGCTTGCTTCTTTGACTGCAACGATATTGTCAATAGCAGATAGACGAACAATCGTTTCAACCGACATATTAACAACTGACCTGCCAGGTATGTTGTATAGCATAACAGGCAATGAAGTTTCGGAAGCGATTGTACTAAAGTGCTGATAAAGACCTTCTTGACTAGGCTTATTATAATACGGTGCCACTAACATGATAGCATCAACACCTGCAGCCTCCGCTTTTTTCGTCAGGTCAATAGAAGCACGGGTATTATTGCTACCAGTTCCTGCGATCACAGGAATTCTGCCATCGACAACTTTCACTACATGGGAGAAAAGGGCAAGCTTTTCTTCTGTTGATAGGGTAGGAGATTCTCCTGTTGTTCCGGCTACAACAACGGAATCCGTTCCGTTTTTAATCAAATAGTTAATCAATTGTGTTGTTTTTTCAAAGTCTATGTTCCCTTTATTATCAAAAGGGGTTACCATAGCTGTTGATACTTTACCAAAGTTAATCATGAACTGTTTTCTCTCCTTCTTCTGCGGTTGGGTGTAAGATCGTTATTTGTTTTTTTGCAAGATTAAAAGCCTTGTGTAAAGCATTCACCGCTTTAATCATATCTTCTTGTTTTACAAGTACCCAGATTGTAGTGTGACTATCTGCGGATTGTAGAATTTGTATGCCTAGTTCCGACAGTGCGGTCACTATTTTTGAAGTTACCCCGGGCACGCCTGTCATTCCTGCTCCAACTGTTGCAACTTTTGCACAGTGGCGGTTTACTTTCGGCTCATACCCCAACTTTCGCAATACATTTATCGCTTTTTCACTCATCTCATCTGTGACAGTATAAACGACACTTGTAGGTGAGATATTGAAAAAGTCTACGCTTATCTGTTCATTGGCCATTGCTCGAAAGACTTCGGTTTGTATGCCATAATTCCCTTCTTTTGCAAAGACCTTTATTTGTGTGACATTCGGTACATGGGCTATTCCTGTAATCAAGCGGTCCTTCACGTCAGCACCTTTCCCCATTCTATCAAGGGAGGTGACTAATGTCCCTGTTGAGTTGGAATAAGTCGACCTGATACGGATTGGTATCTTTGCTTGCATCGCAATTTCCACGGCACGTGGATGGATTACTTTAGCACCCTGGTATGCCATGTTACATATTTCGTTATAGGTGACAACAGGTAATGGAGAAGCATCTTTGACAATTCGCGGATCTGCAGTCATGACCCCTTCCACATCTGTAAAAATATCAATCCATTCTGCATGTAGGGCTGCACCCAATGCGGCAGCTGAAGTATCACTTCCTCCACGCCCAATGGTAGAAATATCCCCGTTCTTCGTTTCCCCTTGAAATCCTGCCACAACCACCACTTGATGCAATTCTAGCATTTCAAGAAGTCTTTCACATTTCATTTCAATAATACGGGCGTTTGTGTGGTCATTATTAGTTCGAAATCCAGCCTGTGGACCATTTAATGCTGTTGCGGAAATTCCTTCTTTTTGCAACAGACTACTGAAAACAATGGAAGAGATAATTTCTCCACAAGATAAAAGCATATCTATTTCACGCTTTGACACATTGTTCTTCCCTTTTTCCACAAGGTTCAAGAGAGTGTCTGTTGCGTACGGTTCTCCTTTTCTTCCCATTGCGGATACAACAACGACCACTTTGTATCCATCATTCACGGCCTTTTTTATATGTTTAATTGCAGCATGTCTACTGGTTTCATCCCTTACAGACGTTCCACCAAATTTTTGAACTATTATTTTCATATATTGACACCTCATCGCGGTTTAGAAACATCCTTAATACATACGAAAGATGTGATGAAAATAGTACCCTTGTAAAAGGGACCCTGTTCAAGAATGGCGTTGGAACGAAACCGGACTTTCTTCCGAAAAGAAAAGGTCTTATAAAGACCTTTTCACTATCTTATTATCGGTTGATGACACCAAGTTTCACTAAACTCTCAGCAATTTGCACGGAATTCCAGGCTGCGCCTTTTAGCAAGTTGTCAGATACAATCCATAAATGGAAACCTTTTTTGTTATCCAGGTCCTTCCTGATTCTACCGACAAACACGTCGTTAGAGCCCACACATTCAGCAGGCATTGGATAGACCTGCTCTGCCGGATTGTCTTGCAGCACAACGCCAGGAGCCTTTTCGAGCAACGCTTTCATATCTTGAACAGTCACATTTTCGTCTTCTACTTCAATATATACAGACTCGGAATGTCCTGTTACAACCGGAAGGCGTACACATGTCGCAGCAACCTGTAGGTTTTGGTCATGCATGATTTTTTTGGTTTCATTGATCATTTTTAATTCTTCAAAAGTAAAACCGTTCTCTTCAAACTTATCAATCTGTGGAATCGCATTGAATGCAATTTGATAATGCTTCTTATCACCTTTAACAGGTAGAATGCTTGGAGTGAAAGCTTCTTTGTTTAGAATTGCCTGTGATTGAGACTCCAGCTCATCAATTGCCGCCGCACCTGCTCCTGATACAGCTTGATATGTGCTGACTATTACCTTAGTAAGACCATATGATTGACGAATCGGCTCTAATGCAACGACCATTTGGATAGTTGAGCAATTCGGGTTGGCTATAATGCCATTATGGGATTTGATGTCTTCTTCATTTACTTCTGGAACCACCAATGGGACATTTGGATCCATGCGGAAGAAACTAGTATTATCAACCACTATTGCTCCTCGCTTTGCCGCTTCAGGTGCAAGCTCTTTGGAAACACTTCCTCCTGCACTGAATAATGCTATATGAACACCCTCAAATTTGTCAGGTGTTGCCACTTCAATTGTAACTTCTTCCCCTTTAAATAATACCTTTTTACCTGCAGAGCGCTCCGAAGATAATAGCGTAAGCTTCTTGATAGGGAAATTTCTTTCTTCTAATGTATGAAGCATCTGCTGTCCTACTGCTCCTGTTGCGCCTACTACTGCTACATGTAAACCACTCATCTATTAAGCACCTCTCCATTTTAAAAATAGCTCTGTTATTGTTTATCTGAGCTTTCAGAATAAATATTCATATATAGTTTTTTATTTTATCATATTACTGAAATAAAGAAGAGAAGAAATTCTTACTTTTCTTCTCTTCTAAGCAAATTTTATTATAAATCGTCTTTGTATCTTTCCACGATGACTGGTTGTATTTGCTTATGCTCTAATGCATGCTCCACAGTGGGCATGAGCATACTCATTCTTGCCACCATGGAGTTTGGTTTTTTGTCTGGTGCATCTTGCCCGTAAGGAATAAAATATATGTTTTTGGTTGCCATTAATCTCATCAAGTTTAATCCGTTTAGTCCAAGCGCATCATTTGTTGATATCCCTAACACAACCGGATTATGATTCCGCAGTGTTGCCTTTGCAGCCATTAGTACAGGTGAATCTGTAAGCGCATTTGCTAATTTACTCATTGAGTTCCCAGTTAAAGGGGCAATGATCATACAATCTAATGGAATTTTTGGTCCAAGCGGCTCTGCTTTTACAATGGAATCAATCACTTTAAATCCTGTCATATCTTCTATCAGTTTAATCCAATCTTCCCCTTGACCGAATCTGGTATTAGTATGTTGAACGGTCGAAGTAACTACAGGCCTCACTTCTGCACCCGCATCAAGCAGCTTCTGTATTTCTGGAATGACGGCATCATACGTACAATGAGAGCCCGTTAAACCAAAACCTAGCCGTTTACCTTTTAATTGCATGGTTATTTCCCCTTTCTCCCTTCCATTTCTTCTTTAAGTAATTGTGACAAGACATTCGCCACGATCTGCCCCGCAGTTTTGGGAGCAACAATTCCTGGAAGTCCTGGAGCTAATAAAGCTTTAATTCCTCTTTTTTCGGCATATCGGAAATCCGTACCCCCAGGTTTTGATGCCAGGTCGATAATGAGTGTATGAGCAGGCATTTTGGAGATTACATCCGATGTTACGATAAGGTGTGGAATAGTATTGATGCAGACATCTACATCTGTAACATTGTCAGCCAATTCGTTTAAATAAAATGGAGTTACGCCCATCTCAAAGATACGTGCAATATGTTCGGATTTTCTAGCGCCTACACGGACATTAGCACCGAGTGCGGCAAAAGTACGTGCTACGCTCATACCGACTCTTCCTAAACCTAAAACCGCTACTCTGGAGTTATGGATCGTAATATCTGTATGTTGAATAACCATCATAATGGTACCTTCCACTGTCGGAATTGCATTATAGATGGCAACATCATCACGATCAAACAATTGAACCAACTTCCTGTTTGTACTTGCCACCAATTGATTCAAATAGGGATTAGTGATACCCGAATAAATGGTACAGTGCTCTGGCGTGTTCTTGACTATCTCCTCCGTTAACACAATCTTTTCGTTAGAAAAAATGGTATCAACCTGCCCCTCTAAATTTGTACCGGGAACAGGGAGGATAATAGCATTGACAGTCGTAAAATCTACTTCATTCATCTGCTCCTTTGAAGCACCTGTAAAGCCGTGATCTAATTGGTCAAATCCTACAAGCGAAAGCTTCGCGTCTAGCTCAATAAGCTTACGTATCACTTCCAGCTGCCTTGCATCACCGCCAATGACAGCTATGTGCAAACCGGTCAGCATATATCGTTCACCTTCTTCTACTTCGTGAAAGTTTGTAAATCTGGCTCAAGTTTTTCTTACTTCCACATCTTATGTAACCTAAGGAAAATCTGTGCTTGAATCAAAGGAGAAAGGAAAGAGTTTGCAAGGGGAATGTTATTCGGTGGGATGTGGATAGTTAGATTGGAGGTTTTCTGAACTATATGCCTGAAGGTGGGATGATTTCTTTATGTTTTGGCGTATTAAGTGGGCATTATACTACCGAAGACCTCATGATTCCTGCCGTTCGGGCATATAGAACGCTTCTATACTACCGAAGACCTCATGATTCCTGCCGTTCGGGCATATAGAGCGCTTCTATACTACCGAAGACCTGTAATTCCTATCGTTCGGGCATATAGAGCGCCACAAACAAAAAAAGACCCAGCTCACGCCGAGTCGGTCATTCTTCTTCCGGTATGTCAATAATAATCATATCCGTGCCAATCTTTTTAATGTGATTCCACGGCACACGAATGTCACTGCCTTCCTTCTTTAACCCGAACCATTTCAATGAAGGAATGATGAGCGAACGGATCTCACCGGTATTTTCATTGATTTCAAGATCTGTATGACCAAGTATGCCGAGACGTTCTGCCCGTTTCACATCAACAATTTCCTTTCCACTCATTTCACTTAATCTCATAAGAAAAACACCTCCTATATTATCTATATTAGAAGACGTCCCAAAAAAAACCTGCCATTAGAAAATGGCAGGCATGAATATTATTTTTCTTGAATCGATTTAGGCATTTCGCCGCTAGGACTGATCAAAGCAACTGAATACTCATCTGTGAAAATTTTGGTTGCCAAGTTATTTACTGATTCCTCTGTGATACTATTAATTCTTTCTAAGATATCATCAAGGGAACGGTGTCTTCCGAGAAGAAGCTCGTTCTTACCATTTCTGCTCATACGACTGTTTGTACTCTCAAGACTCAACATAAGGCTACCTTTTATTTGTTCCTTACTGTTGACAAGCTCTTTTTGGGTAATTCCGTCACGTTTCAAAGTGTTAAGCGTCTGTTGAATAGTTTCAAACAGAAGATCTAACTGGTTGCTGCCAGTTCCACCATAAATGGTAAGCATACCATTGTCTTGGAAGGTGGAGTGATAAGAATAGACAGAATACGCAAGGCCGCGTTCCTCTCTGACATCCTGGAAGAGACGACTGCTCATGCTTCCGCCAAGTACATTGTTCAATACAATAAGATTGTAAATATCTTTATCTCCGATTTGAAGCCCGTCGTAACCAATGCAGAGATGAGCTTGTTCGGTCGTTTTCTTTTTGGCAATTCGTCCGGTTTCAAAGGAAGGTTTTACATACTCACGCTTAGAGTGACCAGTTTCATAACTTCCAAATAGGTTTTCAATTTCTTTTACAAAAGACTCATCGATATTACCAGCAACAGAGATAACTACATTGTCAGGAGTATACGTTTCCTTCATATATTCGCGCAATGTATTTCCGTTAAAAGCGGATAAAGTTTCTTCTGTCCCTAATATCGGATAGCCTAGAGGATGGTTACCATACGATGCTCTTGCCAAAACGTCATGAACAATATCGTCTGGAGCATCTTCATACATTTTGATTTCCTCGTATACCACATTTTTTTCCTTTTTCAATTCTTCTTCATCGAAAATTGAATGGAAAAACATATCTGCTAATACTCCAAGTGCATAGGAAGAGTGCTCATCCATCACTTTTGCATAATAACAAGTATATTCCTTAGAAGTGAATGCATTTACCTGCCCTCCGATAGAATCGAAAGCTTCAGCAATTTCACGTGCATTTTTTGTTTCTGTTCCTTTAAAGAACATATGCTCGAGGAAATGAGATACTCCGTTGTTTAAATTGTCCTCATTTCGTGAACCTGTTCCAATCCAAACGCCGATCGCAACCGAGCGGACATGTGGAATGTTTTCTAATACAATTCTTACTCCATTTGAACATGTATGTTTAGTAAGCAACGATAATCCTCCTATTCAAGTTTGCCAAATCTAGTTGTGATGAACGATCCTTTCTTCACTTAAAAGAGAAGTAACCGTTCCTAGTTCGAGCCCTTTTTCTTTAATGGATGTAATAAGAGTCTCCAAGCTGTTTGCAGTTGATGGTGTAGGATGCATAAGAACCATTGCTCCGGGATGAATTTTCCCCATCACTCTGTTAACGAGCACATCGGGAGACGGCTTCTGCCAATCAATGGTATCAACACTCCACATGATTGTACCTAGCTTCATCTCATGAGCGATGTTTACAACCTCGTCACGGTAGCTTCCACTTGGAGGGGCAAACCAAGTGACTTTACTCCCGGAGATCGCCTCAATGACTTCATTTGTCTTTAAAAGCTGTTCCCTGACTGCTGTACTTCCCAATGTTTTCATATTAGGGTGTGTGTAAGAATGATTCCCTACTTCATGTCCTGCATCTATTATCATTTTAGCCATCGAAGGGTTTTCTTTAACCCATCTTCCTTCAAGAAAAAAGGTTGCTTGCACTCCATGATTTTTCAATGTTTCTAGCATCCCTGGTATATGCTCATTTCCCCAAGCCACATTTATCAAGAACGACACCATAGGCTTTTCAGGGTGACCTCGGTAAACCGGCGAAGGAGGCAAGTCAGAAAGATGAACTTGCGGTGGAATTTGCTTCATAACAAGCTTCTTCTCGTCAAACTCACCGCTCTTCTTCATGTTTTTATATGAAGCTTCAAGATTTACCTTTAAACCGTTAAGTCCGGGCTGAGCCTTCCAGACCTTATCTATCTTGGCGTCTTGCGGGGCCACTTCATAAGTAGCCGCCTTTTGTTCAATTTCCACATAAAGTGCATCCTTTTTCTGGGCAACTTCTGCTATATCTTTAGAAAGTATAGCAGCTATATCACCCTGAAATGGATGACTCACCGTGTTATATGTAAAAAATGCAATAATAACAAATGCCAACAATTGAAACGTACTTCTTTTCATTCCACCCACCCCTTCCTACTTAAAATTTATGTAGGGAGTGGACAAGGTAGAACAAAGAATAAAGAGGAAAAACACCTTCCCCACGAGGCAATTTTCAATGGGGAGGTACCACAAAAAGCCCGGCGGTCAAACCAGGCTTCATTATTAGGACATTTGTTCGTTTTTTTCTTTTTTCTCTTTAAGTAATACTTTTCTGGAAAGATTCACTCTTCCTTGTTTGTCAATTTCCATTACTTTAACAAGAACTTCTTCTCCAAGTTTCACAACATCTTCCACTTGTTTCACGCGTTCTTCTGCAAGTTCGGAAATGTGGACAAGTCCATCTTTTCCACTGAATAGCTCAACAAATGCACCGAACTTTTCAATACGTTTTACTTTACCCATGTAAATTTCGCCCACTTGGACTTCACGTACGATATCTTCGATGATTTTCTTCGCTTTGTCATTCATCTCCATATTAATGGAAGAAATAAATACCGTTCCATCTTGTTCGATGTCAATCTTAACTCCGGTTTCTTCAATAATCTTATTGATTTGTTTACCGCTAGGTCCAATTACATCACGGATCTTATCAGGATTGATGCTCATCATCAAGATTTTCGGTGCATACGGAGAAAGCTCTTTACGAGACTCATCAATTGTAGCAAGCATAGAATCTAGAATATGCATACGTCCAATTTTAGCCTGTTGAAGTGCTTCTTCTAAGATAGCACGAGAAAGACCTTCAATTTTAATATCCATTTGTAGTGCTGTTACACCTTTTGCTGTACCAGCAACTTTAAAGTCCATATCTCCAAGGTGATCTTCCATTCCTTGAATATCGGAAAGAACCGTATAGTGCTCGCCCTTTTTAATTAGTCCCATTGCAATACCGGCTACAGGAGCTTTAATAGGTACACCTGCATCCATCATAGCAAGTGTGCTTGCACAAATACTTGCTTGAGAAGTAGAACCATTGGACTCAAGAACTTCAGATACTAGACGAACTGTGTACGGGAAGTCTTTCTCGGAAGGAATAACCGGTTCAAGGGCACGCTCACCAAGAGCACCATGTCCAATTTCACGACGTCCAGGTCCTCTCATTGGTCCTGTTTCCCCGACACTGAATAATGGGAAGTTATAGTGATGCATGAAACGTTTCTCTTCTTCAATGCCCAATCCGTCAAGGATCTGTACGTCACCAAGTGCACCTAAAGTACAAATGCTCAGTGCTTGCGTTTGTCCACGAGTAAACAGACCAGAACCGTGAGTACGAGGCAATAGGCCGACTTCAGAAGCAAGTGGACGGATCTCGTCGCTTTTACGTCCATCAGGGCGTACTTTATCTTCTGTAATGAGGCGTCTTACTTCTTCTTTCACTAGCATGCTTAAGATTTCATTAACTTGTTTCAACACATCAGCTTCTACTTCTTGCTCTTCATAACGTGCAACAACCTCTGACTTCACTTCTTTGATTGCAGCTTCACGAGCGTGTTTTTCAAAGACTTGAACAGCTTTTGTCATTTTCTCTTCAGCAAGTGCACGGATTTCATGTTCAAGATTTTTATCCACTTCATAAAGAGTAACTTCTGTTTTCTCTTTCCCTACTGCTTGTACAATTTCTTCTTGGAAAGCAATTAAACGTTTGATTTCGTTATGACCAAACATGATTGCTTCTAACATTACTTCTTCCGGAACTTCATCAGCACCAGCTTCAACCATGTTGATTGCATCCTTTGTTCCTGCTACAACCAAGTTAATATCACTCTTTTCAAGCTGTTCAACATTAGGATTAATAACGAACTCGTCGTTGATTCTTCCTACTGTTACACCTGCGATTGGACCTTGGAAAGGAATATCAGAAACAGAAAGCGCCAAAGAAGAACCGAACATCGCTGCCATCTCGGATGAACAGTTTTGATCCACACTCATCACGATGCTGATTACTTGTACTTCGTTACGGAAACCATCAGCAAAAAGCGGACGAATTGGACGGTCAATCAAGCGGCTAGCCAAAACAGCCTTCTCACTTGGACGTCCCTCTCTTTTGATGAATCCACCTGGAATTTTACCTACTGCGTATAATCTTTCTTCATAGTTAACTGTTAATGGAAAGAAATCTAATTTCTTCGGTTCTTTTGAAGCGGTTGCAGTGCTAAGCACAGCCGTATCTCCGTAGCGAACCATTACTGCTCCGTTTGCTTGCTTTGCTAATTGTCCTACTTCTACCGTCAGGTTTCTTCCAGCCCAGTCGATAGAAAAGACTTGTTTATCTTGTCTCATGAGTTCGTTTAACCCCTCTCTAGCTTTCATATGTATTGACCTTCTTCTCATACCTGCATCCATACAACGAACTGCAGTTTAAATAGTAGAACAGTCTATGTGAAAATAAGTTTTAGTATTATGTATAGTATGAACGAAATAACTACTACATATCAATAGAATTCCAGCATGTATAGGAAAAAAATCGCTTTTTGGGTTAACTTTAAGCAATTTTTGAAAAATAACTTCTAAAATACTAATAAAAAAGCGGGAATTCTCCCGCTTTTTCTGACAAACTTATCGACGTAAACCTAATTTGTTGATTAGTTCACGGTAACGAGTTACATCTTTGTTACGTAGGTAAGTAAGTAAGTTACGACGCTTACCAACCATTTTCAATAGACCACGACGTGAGTGGTGATCTTTCTTGTGAGTACGTAAATGCTCGTTCAGGTTGTTGATCTGTTCTGTTAGGACAGCGATCTGAACTTCTGGAGATCCAGTGTCAGATTCGTGAGTTCTGAACTCGTTGATAAGTTCTTGCTTACGCTCTTGTGTAATAGCCATCCTATTCACCTCCTTAATAGTAAAAACCCCTATTACCGAGCAAGCGTTGGTGATTCGACTTGCCAAGCAATGGTTTTAGTACGTTTAATAGCATACCTCTTTTTAAGTCAAAAAGCAAGTATCGTGTAGGTTTTTTTGAAAATAGTCTTCGGCAATTCCCTTGTCTTTTCTAATCTGACCCACAAGTGCATCAACACCCGAAAACTTCTTTTCTTCCCTTATACAATTATGCCATTCTATTATTACCTCAGCTCCATAGATTTGCTGATCGAAATCCAAAAGGTGTACTTCTATGGACGGTAGGTTTTCTGTTTCCTGCTCGTGGAAAGTCGGTTTATAGCCGACATTGCACACACCATTGACCCAGCTGTCGTTCACGTGCATACGGACCGTGTATACTCCTGTCTTAGGTATCACATAATCATCATCAAGCACCACATTCGCAGTGGGAAATCCGATTGTCCGGCCCCTCTTTTCTCCATGCCCAACTTTTCCCCGTATTTGATAATAACGACCTAAAGTATTCGGCAGTTCGGCCACTTTCCCTTCCTTTAACTGCTCTCTAATAAAAGTCGAACTTACTTTCAAATCATTTGTGGTATATTTCTCCACTACTGTCTGATCAAATTGTTGTCTGGAATGAAAAGGCAGTGTCTCCATTGTCCCCTTGCCGAGACTGCCATAGGAATAATCAAATCCAGCTACTACATGTTTGATGTTCAGACCAATAATGTATTGATCTACAAAGTCCTGCGGTACTAGCGACGCAAAAGACATGTCAAATTTGACCACATAAAGAATGTCCACCCCTAAAGAAGCAAGCAACCTAATCTTTTCAGAAAGTGGAGTTATGTAGCGGACATGTTGGACAGTTTTCCTCAGCACGACGGAAGGATGCGGATCTAACGTCATGACGGCACTTGCAACCCCTAGCTCTTTTGCTTTAGACAGCGCACTCTTAATCACTTTTTGATGCCCCAGATGGATGCCATCGAAAAAACCGAGAGCCACTGTAGCAGGGATACATTTTTCTTTTGTAAGGGAATGGGGATGCTCCAAATACACAACTTTCATCATTTATCACCTAAATCTTAATTAATCATCCAGGACCTGCATGCACCAATTAATTATGAAAAACTTTCTTTGGTTTCATGAGGCCTGGCTTTGATGGATGTTTCATATAGATGGCCAAGCATTTTTCATCATGGAATACACTAAAATATTCATTCGATTCATCAATATTTTCCGGATACGGCAAAACCGCGCCATTATACACTTTCTCTGCTACTTTATCACTAATCTCCAACTTAGGCAATGAACTCAGTGCTTTTTCCATAGGCAACAGTTTCTCTTGAACCAACCCTTGTTCTGTAAGCTCACTTAACTGTTCTAAAGTAATTGCTTGATCGATGGTAAAGTCTCCAGAGGAAATTCTGGTCAAATAGGACATGTGGGCAGGATAACCTAGAAGCTCGCCTATTTGTACAGCAAGAGTTCTTACATAGGTACCTTTACTACAGTTAACTTGAAAAGAAAAACGAACCTGCCCTTTTTCTTCTTCATATGTAATATCGCTTGTGAGGAAAATATCATGGATGGTTATTTTCCTTGAAGGTCTTTCGATAACCTTCCCTTCTCTCGCATATTCATAAAGTTTTTTCCCTTTAATTTTTACAGCGGAGTACATGGGAGGTGTTTGTTCAATTTCTCCTTTTAGGTCTTGAAGAACGGAAAGTATTTTTTCTTTTGATATCGGATTTTCTACCCGTTTTTCTTCCACGACTTCCCCTGTTTGATCTTCTGTCGTAGTTGCGGTGCCGATGGTTACTTCAGCCACGTATGTTTTTTGTTCTGCTGTGAGGAATTCCACTACTTTGGTTGCCCTGCCAATACAGATAGGAAGGACCCCGGTTACTTCTGGGTCTAGTGTCCCGGTGTGGCCGACTTTTTTTGTCTTTAGTATTTTTCTCACTTTAAATACGCAGTCATGTGAAGTGAAGCCTTTTGGTTTGTTTAAAATTAAAATGCCATCCATTTAGGCCACCCCTTTCATTTTATTATATGTAATACCCTGTAGATTGAAGTGCAAGGTGTGAGACTCCTGCGGGGGATAACGGTAGGTTGAGACCCCGCAACGAAGTGAGGAGGCTCAAGCACCGTCCCGCGGAAAGCGAACACCTGGAACGTAAATCAACAGGGAGTCAATGCGAAATATCATTTGAGTCAACAAAAAGGATAGACAAGTGCTGCCTATCCTTTTTCTTTTACTCTTCATCATCTGAATCAGAGTCTTTTTTATTTAATTCATGAATCAGGCTTTCGATGTGGTTACCGTAAGCAATGGATTCGTCAAATTCGAAGAAAAGCTCTGGAGTTTTTCTTAGGCGAATTCTTCGTCCAATTTCACTGCGGATAAAGCCTTTAGCTTTTGCCAAGCCAATCAATGTGTCTTGTCTTTTCTCATCGTCTCCAAGCACAGAGATAAAAACCTTGGCTTGTTGAAGATCTCCAGTAACCTGTACATCCGTTACTGTTACAAAGCCTACACGAGGGTCTTTGATTTTACGACCAATGATATCGGATAGCTCTTTTTTCATTTGCTCTCCAACTCTGTTTGATCTGAGTGTCATACCTTTCACCCCTTTAAAGCCAATCAAGCGAAGTTTCTGCCCGTTCCATCTCTGGAAAGGAATCCAGATAGTCGAGCACTTTTTGCAATTCTTTCTCGGTGATGGATTTGGAGGAAGAAATGGATACAATTCCTATCTTCGTCCGTTGCCATACGTCCTGATGATCAATCTCTGAGATGGAAATATTAAACCTTTGCTTCAGCCTTGTCATTACGCGCTGAAGGACTGCCCTTTTTTCCTTCAAAGATTGAGCATCATAGATCATACAGTCACACTCTAAATATCCGATCATTTTCTTTCGATTTCTTGCATTACGTAAGCTTCGATGATGTCGCCTTCTTTGATATCGTTAAAGTTTTTAATTGTTACACCACATTCGTAGTTTGTCGCTACTTCTTTTACATCATCTTTGAAACGCTTGAGTGTATCAAGTTCCCCTTCAAAAATAACGATTCCGTCACGAATTAAACGAATGCTGGAATCACGAGTGATTTTACCTTCTGTTACGTATGCACCAGCGATAGTACCAACTTTTGAAACTTTGAATGTTTGACGAACTTCTACTTGACCGATTACTTTCTCTTCGAATTCAGGATCAAGCATACCTTTCATTGCCGCTTCAATTTCTTCAATCGCTTTATAGATGATACGGTGAAGACGAATATCAACACTTTCAGCATCCGCAGTACGTTTCGCACCTGCATCAGGTCGAACGTTGAAACCAATGACAATCGCATTGGATGCAGAAGCTAGGATTATATCAGATTCAGTAATGGCACCAACGCCAGTGTGAATAATTTTAACTTTTGCGCCTTCTACGTCAATTTTCTGCAGGGAAGCAGCCATAGCTTCTACAGAACCTTGAACGTCAGCTTTTACGATCAAGTTTATTTCTTTCATTTCACCTTGCTTGATTTGCTCGAACAGGTCATCAAGAGTTACACGTGTTTTTTCACTGCGTTGTTCTTGAAGTTGCTTTTGAGCACGCGCTTCTCCGACGTTACGAGCCGTTTTCTCATCAGCAAATACCATAAAGTTGTCTCCAGCTTGTGGTACTTCATTTAATCCAGTGATTTCAACCGGTGTAGATGGTCCCGCTTCTTTCACGCGACGTCCAAGATCGTTGACCATTGCACGAACACGACCAAACGTGTTACCTACTACGATTGGATCTCCAACACGTAGCGTACCTTTTTGAACTAGAAGAGTCGCAACAGAACCTCTACCTTTATCAAGCTGAGCTTCAATTACTGTACCCTGTGCAGCACGTTTAGGATTAGCTTTATATTCCTCTACTTCAGAAACAAGAAGAATCATTTCAAGCAATGTATCAATACCTTCTCCACTTAAAGCGGAAAGTGGTACAAAGATAGTATCTCCACCCCAAGCTTCTGACACAAGGCCGTGCTCTGTTAATTCCTGCATAACACGGTCAGGATTGGCAGCTTCTTTATCCATTTTGTTTACCGCTACAATGATTGGTACATCTGCAGCTTTAGCATGGTTGATTGCTTCCACTGTCTGAGGCATTACCCCGTCATCTGCAGCAACTACTAGAATGGTAATATCTGTTACTTGGGCTCCGCGGGAACGCATTGTTGTAAACGCAGCATGTCCAGGAGTATCAAGGAATGTGATTTTTTTACCTTGTTCCACTTCTACTTGGTATGCACCGATGTGCTGTGTGATTCCACCAGCTTCACCTGCAGTAACCTTTGTATTGCGGATAGAATCAAGAAGCGTTGTTTTACCATGGTCAACGTGACCCATAATTGTAACAACTGGTGGGCGCTCTTCCATTACTTCTTCTGTATCTTCAGAGTCGTAGCCTTCAAAATCGGTTACTTCAAAGATAATTTCCTCTTCCACTTCTACATTGTACTCGCCAGCAATCAACTCGATGGAATCTTTATCAAGATCCTGGTTGATCGTAGCCATAACTCCAAGCATCAAGAGCTTTTTGATGATTTCAGAAGGCTCTTTGTTTAGCTTGTTCGCCAGTTCTCCTACTGTAAGGGAACCAGTGAATGTGATTTTAGAAGGTGTTTCTTTTTTCTTCACAGGTTGTGGCGGAGCTTGATGTTGTCCGCGGTTTTGGTTTTGTTTATTGTTTTGTTTCTTTTTCCCTTTAGAGGGGTTATTGTTATTGCTATTGTTAAATGGCTTTTTAGGTGCAGAAGAGTTTTTCCCTTTTCCACCTTGGTTGCCACCTTGAGATTGGTTGTTATTTTGTTTCTTAGGTGCAGAAGCAGTATTTTGTGGTGCTGCTTTCTTTGGTGCTTCCGTTTTATTTGTGCCGTTCAATTTTTGGATCGTGTCGTCGTCTAATGTTGCCATATGGTTTGATACCTCAATATTCATTTCTTTTAGTTTTGTAATGACATCTTTACTTGATACGTTCTTTTGCTTTGCGTATTCGTACACGCGTAATTTCGTCATACATTCACCCCCAAAGATTAATCGAGCATGGTGAGTAGTTTTTTGGCGAACCCTTCATCAAGAATGGCGACCGAAACTCTCGCATCTTTTCCTATCGCTCGACCTAACTCATACCGATCGTCTACCGTTCTGATCGGTACGTTATAGTACGTACATTTATCTTGTAATTTTTTCATCGTGTTAGCAGAAGCATCGCTGGCCAATAGAACCAACTTTGCCTTTCCTGCCCTCACTTCTTTAATGACAAGTTCTTCCCCTGTTATGGTCTTTCTTGCCCTTGTAGCAAGACCGACAATGGATAGCCATTGATTATTCATGTGTTGAGTTATTCTCCGTTTCTACCAGCTGAAGCAATTCATCATACAATGAATCATCAATCGCTACTTCCAGGTGACGGGCTAGGATGTTTTTCTTTTTTGCAAGGAGGATGCTCTCCTTGTTTCTTGCAAGATATGCCCCTCGGCCTGATTTTTTCCCTGTAGGGTCAATCGAAACTTCGCCTTCTTTAGAACGGACGATACGAATCAATTCCTTTTTCGGCTTCAGTTCTTGACTTGCCACACATTTGCGCATTGGGACCTTTTTGCGATTGTTCACCTGATTCACCTTCTTTTAAAAATCAGTCTTCAAAATTGTCGTCATCGTAGAATTCATCATCCAAATCTTCTGTATCGTTTTTGGAAAGAGAAAGACTTGGGTAAATTCCTAGTTCTTCCGCTTCGGATTCACTCTTGATGTCAATTTTCCAACCTGTTAACTTAGCAGCCAGTCTCGCGTTTTGTCCACGTTTACCAATTGCTAAAGAAAGTTGATAATCAGGTACGATGACTGTTGTTGCCTTTTCTTCTTCATTAACTTGAACTTCCAGTACTTTAGAAGGACTTAATGCATTTGCAACGAACTCGACTGGATCTTTTGACCATCGAACGATGTCAATTTTCTCTCCTTTTAATTCATTCACAATTGCTTGCACCCTTTGTCCTTTTGGTCCAACACAAGCTCCTACTGGATCAACTTCAGGGTTGTCACAGTGAACGGAAATCTTTGAACGGTCTCCAGCTTCACGAGCTACAGACTTAATTTCAACGGTGCCATCATAAATTTCTGGAACTTCAAGTTCAAAAAGGCGCTTTAAAAGCCCTGGATGAGAACGTGAAACAAAAATTTGTGGACCTTTTGTGGTTTTTTCCACTTTTGTAAGGAACACTTTAATTCTATCATGAGGCTTGTAATGTTCATTAGGCATTTGCTCATTAACTGGCAACAATGCCTCAATTTTCCCAAGGCTCACATAGATGAATTTAGAGTCTAGTCGTTGAACGATTCCTGTCATAATATCTTCTTCACGTTCGATATATTCGGAATAGATTACTCCTCGTTCTGCTTCTCTTACTCGTTGCGTTACTACTTGCTTTGCTGTTTGCGCTGCAATACGACCGAAGTCCTTAGGCGTCACTTCAATCTCAATCACATCATTTTCTTGATAATTCGGATTGATTTGACGTGCTTCTTGAACGGAAATCTCTAGACGAGAATCAAATACCTCATCTACTACGTTTTTTCTTGCATATACGCGCATTGTTCCTGTTTCCAGGTTCATATCTACTCGTACATTTTGTGCTTGATTAAAGTTTCTTTTGTAAGCAGATATAAGTGCAGCCTCAATCGCTTCAATAATTACATCTTTGCTAATGCCCTTTTCCTTTTCCATCAGGGTTAAAGCATCAAATAACTCGCTGCTCATACAACCATGTCCCCCTTAAAATACCTATGATTCATAATTTTATTTTGTCTGGTTTATTAGAACCTGACGGCCAAACGTGCTTTCGCTACTTTTGGATATGGAATGGAAACTTCCTTTTTACGTGTTTTTATTGTCATGGAGATTTTGATTGTTTCTCCATCAAAATCCAGAAGATCACCTTCAAATGACTTCAAGCCGTCGATAGGTTCATACGTTTTAATGTTGACATATTTACCGATCGATTTCTCGATGTCTTCCTTCTTCTTTAGAGGGCGCTCAGCACCAGGAGAGGAAACTTCCAGGAAATAGTTATGAGGAATAGGATCTAGTTCATCAAGCTTTTCACTTAACTTTTCACTTACTGTCCCACAATCCTCGATGTCGATACCGCCTTCTTTATCGACGAATACACGTAAAAACCAAGAGGACCCTTCTTTTACATATTCAATATCCACTAATTCTACATTCATTTCTTTTACGATTGGAAGAGCTAGTGCTTCCACCGTTTCTGTAACATTTTTGCTCATCATTTTCCTCCTTCGCAAGCGCGAGACGATGTGTTTAAAATCTGAACAAAAGACCCTGCCGGTAAGCAGGGAATCATAAACAAGCAAGCTTATGTAAAGCTGATACGAAAATCTAACATTCCCTTTTTTCTCATTGTCATGAAGAAACAAGGTTGCCAGAAAAAATGGGAATACAATACGAAAGAGTGGGTTTCCCCACTCTCTGCTAATTACCTGTATATAGCATTTCCAATGTAAATATATCATATCCGTATGAAATATGCAAATCTTTCTAGTGTTTTCAGGGGTTCACGGCATTTTAGATCCAGAAATACTCCCTGTTTCCTTTCGTTGCAGATGTTAGCTTTCCTAGGGGCGGTGCTTGAGCCTCCTCGCTGCGCTGCGGGGTCTCAAGCTACCACTATCTCCCTCAGGACAAGGGAGGCTTCGGCAGCGATTCATCGCACGAAGAAAATGCGCTAGCATTTTCGAGGAGTCTCATATCTTCCACTTCAGTCAACAGGGTGGATTGAATAAACCAGTCGTGTCCCATAAACATTAGAATAAAGATAGTTGGTTTTGGTCTGGCAGGCCTGTAAGGCAGCCGTGGTTGTCTAGGTACTCTAAGATAGTTTTGGAGATTCTACCTCTTTGTTGCAGGTCTTCTTTGGATAAAAACTCTCCATCTTTTCTTGAGTTAACAATGTTAATTGCTGCGTTTGTTCCAAGTCCCGGAATGGAGTTGAATGGCGGGATCAGGGAATCACCCTCGATTAAGAAATCAGTGGCGCTTGATTTATATAAGTCGACCTTCTTGAAGGAGTATCCTCGTTCACTCATTTCTAATGCCAATTCCATAACGGTGAGTAAGGACTTTTCTTTAGGTGAGGCTTCTAAGCCCTTTGCATTGATTTCTTCTACTACCTTACGGATGGCTGCAGAACCTTTTACCATTGTATCAATATCAAAGTCATCTGCTCGAACGGTAAAGTATGCAGCATAGTACATTAATGGGAAGTGCACTTTGAAATATGCGATACGAACTGCCATAAGCACATAAGCCGCTGCATGGGCTTTCGGGAACATGTATTTTATTTTCAAACAAGAGTCAATATACCAAGCGGGCACATCGTTTTTGATCATTTCCTCTTTAAACTCATCGGATAAACCTTTTCCTTTACGAACGGATTCCATGATCTTAAAGGCCATGGAAGGATCAAGCCCTTTATAGATGAGGTAAACCATGATGTCATCACGACATCCGATAACTTCACTTAGTGTACAAGTCTTATTGTGAATAAGCTCTTGAGCATTCCCTAGCCAAACATCTGTACCATGAGATAGTCCTGAGATTTGCACTAATTCAGAGAAAGTTGATGGTTTTGTATCTTCAAGCATCTGTCTAACAAACCTGGTACCAAACTCAGGTATCCCGAGGGTTCCTGTTTTACACATGATTTGTTCTTCTGTCACGCCAAGTGATTCCGTACCACTGAAGATCTTCATCACATATGGATCATCTGTAGGGATGGTCTTTGGATCAATTCCACTAAGGTCTTGAAGCATCCTAATTACGGTTGGGTCATCGTGTCCAAGGATATCAAGCTTAAGTAAGTTATCATGAATAGAGTGGAAATCAAAATGTGTCGTTTTCCATTCTGATGATTGATCATCTGCAGGATATTGGATTGGAGAGAAATCAAAAATATCCATATAATCGGGAACAACGATAATTCCGCCTGGATGCTGTCCAGTCGACCTTCTTACCCCGGTGCATCCTGCTGAAAGTCTGTCCACTTCAGCCCCGCGCAATAATAAATTGCGGTCATTGGCATATCCTTTTACATAACCATATGCCGTTTTATCAGCCACTGTACCAATGGTTCCTGCCCTGAAAACATAATCTTCTCCAAACAGTACTTTAGTATAGTTATGGGCTCTCGGCTGATATTCCCCTGAGAAGTTCAAATCGATATCGGGTACCTTATCCCCTTTAAAACCAAGGAAAGTTTCGAATGGGATATCATGGCCGTCTTTCGTAAATGCTTCGCCACAATCCGGGCAATCTTTATCAGGCAGGTCAAATCCAGAGCCTACTGAACCATCATCAAAGAACTCCGATTTTTTACAAGATGGGCAAACATAGTGAGGAGGCAAAGGATTTACCTCAGTAATTTCCGTCATGGTTGCTACAAAGGACGATCCAACGGAACCACGTGAACCTACGAGGTAGCCATCATCTAGTGACTTTTTCACGAGCTTCTGGGAAATCAAATAGATAACTGCGAAACCATGACCGATAATACTCTTTAATTCTTTTTCAATCCGCTTCTCAACAATCTCTGGAAGATCGTCGCCATAGATGCTTCTTGCCCTGGAGTAACTCATCTCGCGGATTTCTTCATCTGCCCCTTCGATTTTAGGAGTATAAAGGTCATCTTTGATCGGTTTAATTTCTTCAATCATTCCCGCAACCTTTTGGGTGTTGGATACTACAATTTCTTTTGCTTTTTCTTCTCCAAGGAAAGAGAAAGCAGCAAGCATTTCATCTGTTGTTTTAAAGTGAACATCTGGCAGTTGATGTCTGTTCAACGGATTGGCACCTGATTGCGAACGAACCAAAATTTCTCGGTGGATTTTATCTGTTTCTTTTAAATAATGTACATTACCTGTTGCCACGACAGGTTTTTCAAGTTTTTCACCAAGTTTGACAATGTTGGTAATGATCTCTTTTAGTGCTTTTTCATCTCTAACTAATTCAAGCTCCAATAAATGTGCATAATTGCTTGGTGGCTGAACTTCGATATAGTCATAGAATTCGGCAATTCCCTCTACTTCATCTGGGGATTTTTGCATCATCCCTTCAAATACTTCACCTTTATCACAGGCTGTACCGACAATTATTCCTTCACGAAGCTTTTGCAGCTGGGATCTTGGAATACGCGGAACACGGAAAAAGTAATTCATATGTGAGATGGAAACTATTTTAAATATATTTTTCAGACCAATTTCATTAACTGCAAGCAATGTAACATGAGATGGTCTAGCACGTTTGTATGCATCTGTGGTACCGGAATGATCGTTCAATTCGTCATGAAACGTGATTCCTTTTTCAAATGCATCTTTTAGCATTTTGACTAACAGATAACCTGTTGCCTCTGCGTCATATATTGCACGGTGATGCTGGGTTAGTTCTATATCAAACTTTTTACATAACGTATTTAAACGGTGATTTTTTAACGACGGGAATAGAAGTCGACCCAACTCCAATGTGTCAATGACAGGATTCTTTGCCTTCCCTAACCCAATACGTTGAAAACCGATATTCAAAAAGCCCATATCAAAGCTTGCATTATGCGCTACTAAAATATCATCTTGCATCCACTCAGAAAATCGTTTTAACACATCTCCGACTTCCGGTGCATCTTGTACCATATCATCAGTAATGCCGGTCAAGTTAATAGTGGTTGCGGAGAGTGCATGGTGCGGGTTGGCAAAGGATTCGAATCTATCAATAATCTCGCCGCCCTTCACTTTGACTGCCGCAAGCTCAATTATTGTATCGTACATTGCAGATAGCCCTGTTGTTTCCACGTCAAACACTACATAGGTTTCATCTGCAAGATTACGGTGTGCAGGGTTATAGGCGATTGGTACTCCGTCGTCGACAAGGTTAGCCTCAAGCCCGTACAATATTTTCACACCATTCTTTTTCCCTGCTGCATATGCTTCCGGATAGGCTTGAGCAACAGCATGGTCTGTAACCGCAATGGCTTCATGCCCCCATTTTTTTGCTTGTGCGACTAAGGAAGATATGGAGCTAACGGCATCCATCGTACTCATCGGGGTATGCAAGTGTAATTCCACCCTTTTCTCCCCTTCAGGTGCAGTGTCTAGCACTTCTTTTCCATGAAATTCATTAATATCATTTGCCATCATAACAAGGTCACGTACAAATGTATCATTTTGTATGCTTCCTCTTACTTTCAGCCACATACCCTTTTTGACTGCTTGTAATAAAGGTACATCTTCTTTATCCCGAGAGAACATCTTCACCATGATAGAATTAGTGTAGTCCGTAATTTTAAAAGTTAGCAATGTTCTTCCGCTTCGAAGCTCTTTTGTCTCCGCATCAAAAACGTACCCCTGAACGGCAACACGTCTTTCCTCTTCCACGATTTCGGCTAATGTTTTAATTTCCGCATCATCTTTTATGGTGTATCCGATCATAACCGGTCCACTAACGGATACTTCATCTTTAGATGATTCTTTTTTCTGCATTTCTGTTACAGCAGCTAATGCTTTTTGTTTATCTTCTTGTTGTTTTTGTTCCACAAACTGCTGATATTCTTCCTCAGAATGAGATAGGGTTGTGTCTAAGATGAAAGTAGGAAATCCGAAACCTTCATAAACGGAGCATATGGTTGAACTCAGCTTTTTCTTAACGGCAATGGCTTCCGCTTCATTTCTTGCTTTAAGCATAAGTTTGTTGCCTTGCAGTGCAGGTGTTTGCCCGTTTAACAACATCATGAGCGGCGGAGAACCACCTTGTAACTCTTTTAAACAGATTGGCCAATAGTCGGCAATATAGGAATCTTCAAAGGAACGGTCCTGAACCGTAACTGTGAAGGATACATTAGCGATGTGTGCAAAGCTTTTCGTCAATTTTTCATAAAAGAGCATATATACTTTAGCTGGGAGGATTTTTTCCAAAACGAAATGAAAGTGCCAACGTTTTGTTGTTTTTTCTACTGTAAGTTTTTCAATTCCAGCTTCTGCAAAGTAAGGAAAAATATCATCACTTGTCAATTCGAGCTGTTGAAGCAATAACCGCAATCTATCTTTTTTTTCTTGAGACATCTGGTCAAGCAAAGTTCTGTCCCCTTTCCCTTGCATAGTTGATCATCGATGTTTAATAATCTATTTTCGACATAATGGAAGGTACCGCCAGTATGGGGTACCTTCATTTAAAGCGCATATCTATTGTACTATATTTCAGCGAAGTTTTTGTATTAATTCGTCCACAGATAGTTCTTCCATTTCGCCTGTTTGTCTCCATTTGACTTCAACGACTTTTTCCTCAGCTTTTTTACCGACTGTTATTCGAACAGGAAGTCCAATCAAATCAGCGTCAGCAAATTTCACACCCGGACGTTCTTGGCGATCATCCATCAGAACAGCCATTCCTGAATTTTTTAATTCAGAGTAGATTTCCTCTGCCAAGGAAGCTTGTGCATCATTTTTCATATTTACAGGAATGACGTGAACATCAAAAGGGGTTACCGCTTTTGGCCAGACAATTCCGTTATCATCATGGTATTGTTCTACGATTGCGGCAAGCACACGAGAAACACCAATACCATAACAACCCATGATCATCGGCTGGTTTCTTCCATTCTCATCAAGGAAGTTCGCTCCCATTGCTTCACTATAACGTGTACCAAGCTTGAAGATATGTCCTACCTCAATACCTTTTGCAAATTTAATGACACCTTGTCCATCAGGAGAAAGATCCCCTTCTTCAATGAATCGCAGGTCCGTATATTCAGCGCTAAAATCTCTACCTGGATTAACGTTAATATTATGAACGCCTTCCTCGTTTGCACCTGTTACAGCATTGACTAAATATTCAACAGCTGTATCTGCAATGATTTCAACAGATTCAGGTACTCCTATTGGACCTAGTGAGCCAACTGAACAGCCCATCACCTTTTGAACTTCTTCAGCTGTTGCAGTCTCTACAACAGATGCTTGGTAGAAGTTTTTGACCTTTACATCATTTATTTCGTGATCTCCTCTTGCTAAGACAAGTACAAATTTATCATCTACTTTAAAGACGATGGATTTGATTAAGTCGGATTTCTCCATCTGTAAGAAACTTGCCACTTCCTCAATGGTCTTTTGGTCAGGTGTATTCACCTTTTCCATTCCACGTGCTGCTTCAGATTTCTTTTCATAATTAGCTACGACCGGAGCCATTTCAATATTAGCCGCAAAGGAAGATTCTGTAGAATAAGCTATGGTGTCTTCACCGATTTCAGATAGGACCATAAACTCATGTGTGTCCTTACCACCCATTGCTCCCGAGTCTGCAATAACTGCACGGAAGTTAAGGCCAAGTCTTGTGAAGATGTTGGAATAGGCTGTGAACATCTTTTCGTATGTTTCATCTAGTGATTCTGCATTTGCATGGAACGAATAGGCATCCTTCATAAGGAATTCGCGTCCTCTTAGAAGGCCGAAGCGCGGGCGTTTTTCGTCACGGAATTTTGTTTGAATTTGATAAAGAGATAATGGAAGTTTTTTATAGGACTTTACTTCATCTCTTACAAGTGTCGTTATTACTTCCTCATGTGTTGCACCAAGTGCGAATTCGCGGTTATGGCGGTCGTTCAGTCTCATTAGTTCTGGACCGTAGGAGTACCATCTTCCAGATTCTTTCCATAGTTCAGCTGCTTGCATAGCTGGCATAAGCAATTCCACAGCACCTGCATTTTCCATTTCTTCTCTGACAATGTCTTCTACTTTCTTTAACACTTTTTTACCTAGTGGCAGAAAACTGTAGATGCCGCTTGTGTTTTGGCGGATATATCCTGCTCTTAGCAGTAGTTGGTGGCTTTTGACTTCTGCGTCTGCAGGTACTTCTCTTAGTGTTGGAATCAGCATGTTACTTTGTTTCATTTCTACACCCCATAACCATTTCTATAAAATTTATGTAATTTGCAATTTTCCCCTGATGACTGAAGTGCAAGGTGAGAGACTCCTGCGGGGGAGTAACGGTAGGTTGAGACCCCGCAACGAAGTGAGGAGGCTCAAGCACCGTCCCGCGGAAAGCGAACACCTGGAACGAAGGTCATCAGGGAGTTGAAAAAGAAAACTTGCATCACATTTCATGATGCAAGTCCATGTGCTTATGTTTCTATTTTACAGGAAGAATTTCTGAATGTCATTCCATGTTACAACAAGCATCAACAACATTAACAGGGCAAAGCCGATAAAGTGGACAAGTCCTTCTTTATGGCGGTCAACAGGTTTGCCTCTGACTGCTTCTGCTGCGAAGAACATCAGTCTTCCGCCGTCCAGTGCCGGAATTGGCAGAAGATTGATTATACCTAAGTTGATACTAAGGACCGCAGCCCATCTCATCAATAGGAACACGCCGGATTCAGCAACAACTTCCGTCGATTTATAAATACCAACAGGTCCAGATAGCATATCTAGGGAGAATTGACCCGTGATCAATTTACCTAACCCCACCACGATCTCTTTTGACCAATTATAAGTCTCAGAGGCGGCTTTAGGGAAAGAGCCCCAGAAAGACTGTTCCATCGGCATGTAAACTCCGATAATCCCGCGAGTCTCGCCTTCAATGGTTTCTGGTTTAGGCGTAATAGCGATCGTTTCGGATTGTCCGTTTCTTTCGATTAAGAAATCAAGTTCCTCACCAGGGTTTACCTGAATGATTTTCACAACCTCTTCCCAGGTCGAAACTTCTGTATCATCAATTGCTACCACTTTGTCACCTTGTTGCAGACCAGCAGCCTGTGCCGCTCCATCCGGAGTCAATTCACCGATAACAGATTCGTTGATAGGGTAGCCTTGTACCATTCCAAGGAAAGTAAAGATGAAAAAGGCTAGAACAAAGTTCATCATAGGTCCAGCAAAAATAGCCATCGTACGTTGACCTAATGTCTTTGATCCAAATTGTCTGTTATAAGGGGCGTTTTGAATTTCCTGCCCATCCATGACAAAATACGATTCCTCGCTTACCTTATATTCCTTTAGAACTTCCTCTTCATTCAATTCATACCCTCTGATGACAAGTTCCTTTTCAAGGTCTGCATGTTCAACCTCAATGATTTTTGCATCAGGGTGTTTATCTTTATTATTGACAACTACTTTGTTGACTTCTCCTTTTGAATTGAACAGGAGGCCAATATGATAGCCCGGCTTAATTTCAATGGTTTCAGGATCTTCCCCGGCCATACGAACAAAACCACCAATAGGAAGTAGTCTTATTGTATAGACTGTTTCATTCTTCTTGAAAGAAAACACTTTCGGGCCAAAGCCAATAGCAAACTCGCGGCATAGTATACCGGCTCTTTTGGCAAATACAAGATGTCCAAGTTCATGGACGAAAACAAGTACGCCAAAAATGATTATAAACGCGATTACAGTATTCACTAGATTTCCACCTCTAATCTATTAGTGAACGAACATAGTTTCTTGTTTCCAAATCCACTTCCCTGATCGTCTGTAAATCTGGATTTACCTGAATGGAATGCCTGGACATTGCCTTTTCAATAAATGTTTCTATGGTAAGAAATTCCATTCTGCCATTAAGAAAAGCATCGACAGCGATCTCATTTGCTGCATTTAACACAGTTGGCATGGTCCCCCCAGCCTTTCCTGCATCAAATGCGAATTGTAAGCATCGGAAACGGTCAAAATCCATTTTTTCGAAATGGAGCTTACCCATTTCCATAAAGTTCAATCTCTTACCTGTTGGATGAGGGAGTCTATCCGGATATGTCAGTGCATACTGGATGGGAACCCTCATATCAGGTGTTCCAAGCTGGGCTATAATACTTGTATCATGAAACTCCACCATTGAATGAATGACGCTTTCCCTATGCAAAACCACTTGTATATCTTCATAAGGTATATCAAACAGCCAATGAGCTTCTATGACTTCTAATCCTTTGTTCATCATAGTAGCAGAATCTATGGTTATTTTCGCACCCATAGACCAGTTTGGATGATTAAGTGCATCTTCCCGTGTGACACCTTCCAGCTGTTGTCTCGTACGGTCTCGAAAGCTTCCACCTGATGCAGTGAGAATGATGGTTTCGATGTTTTTATCCTTTTCCCCTTGAAGACATTGGTAAATAGCAGAATGTTCGCTGTCGACAGGAAGGATAGGAACTTGATGCTTTCTGGCTGCCTCCATCACGATGTGACCAGCTGTGACAAGAGTTTCCTTGTTAGCGAGTGCAATCACCTTTTTATGTTCGATAGCATGCAAGGTGGGAACAAGTCCAACGCTTCCCATCACCGCATTAACCAACACATCCACTTCGTTAAGGGTAGCTACTTCAATTAAACCTTCTTCTCCATAAACAAACTTGGTATTTGTAGAAGCGAATTGACTCTTTAACGCTTCACAATCTTCTTTTGTTTGTACGGAAACGACAAGTGGTGAGAATTCTTGAATCAATTCTTGTGCGACTTTGACATTACTACCAACACTAAAAGCCATTAGCTTAAATTGCTCACTATGCTGTCTTAATACTTCAATTGTTTGTATACCTATTGAGCCTGATGCTCCCAATAAACTTATTTTCCTCACCAACACTCACCTCTCCAAAACCTTCTCCTACAATGTGTCAGAAAAGAAAGATATGTATAAAATGCAATAGCGGCAATACAAAAAGAAGGCTATCAAAGCGATCTAATATCCCGCCATGACCAGGTAAAATAGAACCTGAATCTTTAATTTTGTAATGCCTTTTCAGAGCAGATTCCACCAAATCACCAATTTGTCCAAAAATGGATAAAAGGCTTGCAATAACAATGGTGATGAAGAGCGAGTGGTCAAAATCAACAACAAAGTGGAAAATTAATGCGACAACAATTGCACAAATTACTCCACCAAGAGATCCTTCTACTGTTTTATTTGGACTGATCTCTGGCCATAACTTCGTTTTCCCCATTGATTTTCCAATAAAATATGCTCCTGAATCTGTCGTCCATATGACGAATAATGCAAAGAAAACGAACGCTAGCGCAAGGTCTCTTATTTCAATGAAATAATAAAAACCTAATCCCACATAAATGGTCGAAATCATTAAGAAACCGACATCATCGAAAGTGAATTTATTCTTAGATAAAACAGTGTACGATAATAGCAAAAGCGTGATAAGCAGGATAAAGTCCATTTTTGAGAGTATCTGCGAATCCGCCTCAAACATAGTTGAAGGTATCATCAAAAACCATAAAAGTAACAATGACAGCACTCCAGGTACACTTGCCATAGACATACGCTTCATTCTCATAGCTTCAAAAAGTCCGACTGTTGCCAGAAAATAGATAAAGACAACAAATGGGAGCTTTCCGTAAATAACGATTGGTAAAAATACTGCCGCTGCAATAACAGCTGTTATAATTCTTTGTTTCATTGTATGTCCAACACCTTCTTATATACCACCAAATCTTCTCCCGCGCATTTGAAAACTATTAATTGCTTCGTATAAATCGTTTTCTTCAAAGTCAGGCCATAGTACATCTGTAAAATAAAATTCTGCATACGCCAATTGCCACAGCATAAAATTGCTTAATCGTATTTCACCGCTTGTACGTATTAAAAGATCTGGATCTGGTAATAAATTGCTGAAAAGATATTCCGAGAACATCTCTTCTGTTAATTGATCGGTTGTAAGTGCGTTATCTTTGATATCGGCAGCTACATCCTTTACGGCACGAAGAATTTCATCGCGTCCCCCATAATTTAATGCAAAGTTAAGAATAAGTCCAGTGTTATCCTTTGTTTTCTCCATTGCATTATTAACAGCTCTAAGCGTGTGTTCTGGAAGATCAGCCTTATTTCCCATAAGTCGAACTTGTACATTCTCTTCCATTAGTTCAGGTAGAAATGTACCAAGGAACTCTTCTGGCAATTTCATCAGAAAATCGACTTCGAGTTTCGGCCTTTTCCAATTTTCAGTTGAGAAAGCATACATAGTCAGAACTTTTACCCCCAGGCTATTGGCAGCCTTGGTGATTTTCCTTACGGTTTTCATTCCTTCATGATGTCCGGCAATTCTCGGCATTGCACGCTTTTTTGCCCATCTTCCATTGCCGTCCATGATGATGGCGATATGCTCTGGGATGGGATGGTTCATTATTTCTTCTTTTAAGCTAAGCGATTTAGAGGTTTCTTTGCCTCTCCACTCTTGTATTTTCTTCAGCATAAAAATCCTCCATTAAAAATAAACAGACGTACCTATAGGGAGCTATCCATTTATAGTAACAGTATTAACAAAAAAACCCCCTGTAAACATTAGAGGGTCTTTCCATCTTTCTATTTTACATGTAAATCGCTTATACTTCCATGATTTCTTTTTCTTTTTCTTTTGTAACGGAATCAATCTTAGCGATGAACGCATCCGTCTGCTTCTGAATGTCATCCGTATAGCCGCGTAACTCGTCTTCCGTAATTTCACCGTTCTTTTCTAGTTTCTTCAAATCATCATTTCCATCACGGCGAATATTGCGGATACCGACTTTCGCTTCTTCAGAAATTTTCTTAATTTGTTTCACTAGATCTTTACGGCGCTCTTCTGTCAATGCAGGGATGGAGATACGGATTACCGTACCATCATTGGATGGGTTTAATCCAAGGTCTGCCTTGATGATCGCTTTTTCAATATCACCTAATGATGTTTTATCATAAGGTTGTACCACAAGCAGTCTTGCTTCAGGTACGTTTAAAGAAGCCAACTGATTGACTGGAGTTGGAGCCCCGTAATAGTCAACTGTTACTTTATCTAGTAATGCTGCACTCGCACGGCCAGCACGGATTGTCGCTAATTCTCTGGAGTAAGCTTGTACCGCTTTTTCCATTCTGTCTTTTGTTTGAGTAATAACTTGATTTGCCATAATTATTTCCCCCTCACAATCGTTCCGATATTTTCACCTAATACTACTCGCTTAATGTTCCCTTCTTCCATGATGGAGAAAACGATAATTGGGATATCATTGTCCATACATAGTGAAGACGCAGTAGAGTCCATAACAGCTAGTCCCTCACGTAATACATCTAGGTAAGATAATGTGTCATACTTAGTTGCAGTCGCGTCGATAGTAGGATCTGCACTGTACACTCCATCCACATTGTTCTTAGCCATTAAGATGACATCTGCTTCGATTTCTGCTGCACGCAACGCTGCAGTAGTATCTGTGGAGAAGTATGGGTTTCCTGTTCCTGCTGCGAAGATGACTACACGTTTTTTCTCTAAGTGACGAATAGCTTTTCTTCTAATGTAAGGTTCAGCAACTTGACGCATTTCAATAGATGTTTGAACTCGTGTTTGCACACCAGAGTTTTCTAGACTATCTTGTAGTGCTAAGGAGTTCATTACAGTTGCAAGCATGCCCATGTAATCTGCTGATGCACGGTCCATACCCATTTCACTGCCGACTTTTCCTCTCCAGATGTTTCCGCCGCCTACAACAACTGCTACTTCTACGCCTAGTTCGGTTAGTTCTTTTACTTGTTGAGATACGGATTTGATGACAGTTGGGTTGATTCCGAAGCCTTGTTCACCTGCAAGAGCTTCTCCGCTTAGTTTTAATACGATACGTTGATATTTAGCTTGAGCCATAGTAACCTCCATTAATAAAAGGGTTGAGATTTTCGTTTACTCCTGTTTCCTTCCGTTCCAAGTGTTCGCTTTCCGAGGGGCGGTGCTTGAGCCTCCTCACTTCGTTGCGGGATCTCAACCTACCGCTACCTCCCTTCGGAGTCTTACAACCTTGCACTTCATTCAACAGGGAAATAGGTTTGAGAAATATCAAGCCTATCCTTTCAAAAAGAGGAACACAAATTGTGTTCCCCTTTTATATATGTTGTTCCTCTTATTTTTTAACTTGGCTCATTACTTCTTCAGCAAAGTTGTCTTGGCGTTTTTCGATTCCTTCTCCAACTTCGTAACGGATGAAGGATTTAACAGTAGCGCCTTTGCTTTCTACGAATTGACGTACTTTCATGTCAGGGTTCTTAACGAAAGTTTGGTCAAGTAGGCAGATATCTTCGAAGTATTTTCCAAGACGGCCTTCTACCATTTTAGCTACGATGTTTTCTGGCTTACCTTCGTTTAGAGCTTGTTCAGTTAGTACTTTGCGCTCGCGGTCTGCTTCTTCTTGAGAAACTTCGTCACGAGAGATGTATTTAGGGTTGATCGCAGCGATGTGCATAGCAACGTCTTTTGCAGCAGCTTCATCAGTAGTGCCTTCAAGAAGAGTTAATACACCGATACGTCCGCCCATGTGCAAGTATGCACCGAATGCGTCTGCGTCAGTTTTTGTAACGATTGTATAACGACGAAGAGTCAATTTCTCTCCGATTTTAGCAATTGCAGAGTTGATGTGCTCAGAAACTGCAACACCGTTGTCCATTTTTGCTTCAAGAGCAACTTCAACAGACTCAGGCTTGTTGGAGATTAGGAATTCACCTAATTCATTTACAAGCGTTTTGAAGCCTTCGTTTTTAGCAACAAAGTCAGTCTCAGAGTTCACTTCAAGGATAACCGCTTCGTTTCCTTTTGTTACGATAGCAGTTAGACCTTCAGCAGCAATACGATCTGTTTTCTTTGCAGCTTTAGCAATCCCTTTTTCACGCAAGAAATCGATTGCTTTTTCCATGTCTCCGTTTGTTTCAGTTAACGCTTTTTTGCAATCCATCATACCAGCGCCAGTTTTTTCACGTAATTCTTTTACCATTTGTGCAGTAACAGCCATTGTTCATTTCCTCCTTAGGATATGTAAATATTTTTTATTGCGAATGTCATATTTTCCAAAAAAAAGTGATAAAAGGCTTTCCCCTCTTATCACCTTTTCTTAAATCAAATTATGCAGTAGTTGTAGCTGTCTCTTCGCCTTGTTTAGCTTCTAAGATAGCGTCTGCCATTTTACCAGTTAATAGTTTAACCGCGCGAATAGCATCATCGTTTGCAGGGATTACAACATCGATTTCGTCTGGATCACAGTTAGTGTCAACGATACCAACGATAGGGATGTTTAATTTTCTTGCTTCTGCAACAGCGATACGCTCTTTGCGTGGGTCGATGATGAACAATGCATCAGGAAGACCTTTCATGTCCTTGATTCCGCCTAAGAATTTCTCAAGACGCTCAAGCTCTTTCTTCAACATTACAACTTCTTTCTTAGGAAGTACTTCGAAAGTACCGTCTTCTTGCATTTTTTCAATAGCTTTAAGACGGGAGATACGCTTTTGGATTGTTTCAAAGTTAGTTAATGTTCCACCTAACCAACGTTGGTTAACATAGTACATTCCAGAACGTTCTGCTTCTTCCTTCACAGAATCTTGAGCTTGCTTTTTAGTACCAACGAATAATACTGTTCCGCCGTTACCTGCAAGTTCTTTAACGAAGTTGTAAGCTTCTTCAACCTTTTTAACAGTTTTCTGAAGGTCGATGATGTAGATGCCGTTACGCTCAGTGAAGATGTATCTCTTCATTTTTGGGTTCCAGCGACGAGTTTGGTGACCGAAGTGTACACCAGCTTCTAGTAATTGTTTCATAGAAATTACTGACATGTTATATTCCTCCTAATGGTTTTTTTTCCTCCGTCAACGTCATCTCCAAGCAAAACTGACGAATCAGCACCAATGCTCAGATCGGCAAACGTGTGAATTTATAACACCGAAAATAAATATATCATAATCACTTTTGACAATCAAGTTTTAAATAGGTTTCATTGTCGAAATTTCAACAGTAATTCTACTTCCGTTTTCCCTCTGTTAAGTTTTTTGGCAATTTGAGAGGAAGAAAGTCCACTTCCACTTAGATATTTCACCTGATCTTTAAAGTTCCATTCCTCGAATGGTTTCTCTTCCCTCAAGGTTTCCGTGTCATCATCTCTGACGTTTTCTTGCGTTAATAGGTCCTTCAAATCTGCCTCGGTAAGGTCATCTTCCCTAGTGTCAATGCTTTCATGTTTATCTATTTGAGAGGTACTAGGATTTGGATTAGACAATTTTTGCAAAAAGGTGTTGTTTTCTTCTTTAAGCTCCAATACATAACTTGTGATGGTATCCTCTGCATCTTGGATGAGGGTACGATATTCTTGTTCCAGTTGTTGAACTTTGGAAAGTTTGATGTAAAGTAAAACAATAAAAAAAATCGCAAGTAGAATGAGTGCGAAATTTACAACAGTAAAAATTATTAACATGTCTTCACAACCCTTTTATCATTTGCCTGCTGTCCAGATCTGGAAAGCAGGCGGTCAAACACGCATGTTACAGTATTGGATTTAATTGTTTCCTTAGTTTGAAAATAGCTTTGGAATGTATTTGGGAAATGCGGGATGTTGTAAGCCCCAATACTTGTCCAATCTCTGTCAAAGTAAGCTCTTCTTTATAAAACAAGCTGATAACGATTTGCTCGTTTTCAGTCAGATTCTCAATCTGTTCCCCTAGAAGTTGGATGAGTTCTGATTTTATTAATTCTTCTTCTGGAGAAATAATCTTTTCGTCTTTAAGAACATATGCACCATGCGATTGTTCTTCATTTTCTTTTGGCATCTCATCCATGGACAGTATGTTTGAATAAAAGACTTCATGCATGACGGCGGAAACTTCTTCCTCCGGCATTTCAAGTTGTGCGGCAACTTCTTCCAAAGTGGCATTCCTCATCAGTTTCTGTTCCAGTTTTTCTAAAGTGGATTCAATTCTCTTTGCCTTTTCTCTTACACTTCTTGGGAGCCAATCCTCTTTTCGCAATCCATCTATAATAGACCCTCTAATTCTGAAAGAAGCATATGTATCAAACTTCAAGTCCCGTGACGGGTCAAATTTTTCAATTGCATCAAACAGGCCCACAAATGCCAGGCTTTTCAATTCTTCCCTTTTCACACTTTTAGGGAGGCCAGTTGATATTCGCTGAACATGGTAATGTACAAGAGGCATATATTTTTTCACTAAAAAGTCTCCGGCGTCCGGATCTTTTTTTGTTTTCCAGAGATCCCAATAGGCGGAATCTTTATTTGAAGTTGAAGTAGTCATGGCTTTCCTCCTTATATACTCCTAAGACCGAAAGCAGTTAAATGTAACATACTCCTTTATTAACGGTTTTTATCATTAACTTCCCGTTTTCAGGATTAAATTCAATCGTTCTTCCATTGTTTCCTCCACAGTCCTCACTGATTAATGGAATATGTAAGGCGGCAAGCTTCTCCTTTACCGCTTCTACATTTCTTGGTCCGATCCTCATCATGTCCGTGCTAGCACTGCTGAACTGGAACATCTGTGCTCCGCCGGCAATTTTGGCTTTCATGCTATATGATTTCATTCCTTTAAGAAGAAGATTGTCAACTAGATGTAGAATTCCTGTATCTGCATATTTATCTGCATTAATAGGAGCCTGTCTCGTCAGGTTTGAATCTGGAAGCATGATATGGACCATTCCAGCAATTTTGGTAGAAGTGTCATAAATTACAACTCCTACACATGAACCAAGTCCGGCAGTTCGAATCAGTTGAGGAGACTTCACTATACCCATTTCTGCAATACCAACTTTAACGACTGATTCTACACTAGTCATTATTTTTCACCCAAAGCTGCCAATATTTTTTCAAATGAATCCGGATAAGGGATCAGGAAAAAATGGCCTTTCGTCTTCTCTATCTGGTTATCTGTTGTATCTGTCAATTCTGTGTCGATGAAAATGGAGTGATCACTGACTTGGGAAATTTCCAAAAGTCCAGTGACGACTATTGCACCGACCATATCAATGGTTACTTGCGGTACAGAAGGTGTGACCGCAAGCCCTATACACTCAGATAGCGCTGTTAAATAATGTGCAGAAATTATATTTCCTAACTCTTGTAAAGCGGAAAGTCCAAGTTCATGTGAGGCAAGTTCCTCTACACTTATTTTCTTTTCAGGTATGAGTTGGTTAATCAACTTGGTGGCATCTTCCATGGACAGAACAAAGAATAAGCTTCCCGATAATTCACCTTCCATTCTAAGAAAGACAGCTGCGACTGGTCTGTCTGAACCTCCCATCAATTCCATCATCTCATTAAAAGAAACAATTTTAGCTAACGGGACATTCATGTGTATCTCTTTATTAAGGAGCTGGGATAATGCCGTTGCTGCATTGCCAGCCCCTATGTTTCCCAGTTCTTTTAATAGATCTAATTCATTTAATTTATCTTTATTATTCATCTTTACGGCCTCAATCCTTGGATTGATCTAGCTGTAGGATTTCGTTTAGATCTAGACATACGAAAAGCCTTTTGTCGATTTTCACTACACCTTGAACGTATTTATTCTCTACAGAGCCTACTACTTCCGGAGCAGGTTCTATTTGCCCCTCTGTGATATCGATTACGTCATTGGCTGCATCTACAATAAATCCTACTTCATGTTCATCTAATACGGTGATGATGATACGTGAAGAGTCTGATTCTAGTTTTACCTCGAGGCCGAACCTTGCTCGCAAGTCTACTATTGGAGTGATGACTCCCCTTAGGTTGATGACTCCTTTTATATGGGGAGGGACGTTGGGAACACGTGTGATCGGCAGTAGTTTTTCTATGGAACGTACTTGTTGGACTGGTATGGCGTATTCTTCTTTTTGAAGTTCGAATACTATTAGCTTTAATTTCTTTTCTGTTGCCTCCATAATTGTTACCTCCTGTTCTTATTTAATAAGTGGTTTCGTTTGACACCGCTGTTGATCTCCGCAAATGGCTTCGCTTTCCTAGAGGCGCTGCTGGAGTCTTCGCCTTTTGCTCCAATCAACAGCTAAGGTCTTTATTTGATCAAGGCGTTACAGTCTATGATTAGGGCTACTTGTCCGTCTCCGAGGATGGTTGCTCCGCTGATGGCAAAGGTAGAGTTCAGGTATTGTCCTAGTCCCTTCAGTACTACTTCTTGTTGTCCTATGAAGGAATCTACTACTAATGCGGCAATTTTTTCACCTTTTTTCACCAAGACAAGTGAATAGAAGTCTGGCGGTTCTACCTGCTGCTTTTGCACATCGAAAACTTTTTTCAAGTAAACTACCGGTACGATTTTCCCCCTGAAATCAATGACTTCCTGGTTATGTGCAGTTAAGATTTCTTCTTTTTTAATAATGGCAGTCTCTATAATAGAAGATAGTGGAATCGCATATTTTTCGTTCTCTATTTCCGTTAATAAAACGGAGATAATAGATAGGGTTAACGGTAGTTGGATGGAAAAAGTTGTCCCTGATCCTTCAAGAGAATCAATGGTGATTTTTCCGCCTAATGACTCAATTGTGTTTTTCACAACATCTAGTCCTACGCCGCGGCCGGATATATCGGAAATCACTTCTGCAGTAGAAAATCCAGAAGAAAGGATAAGTTGATATACTTCTTGTTCACTCAATCTTTCCCCTTCTTGTTGAGAAATGACTCCTTTACTGATGGCTTTGTTAAGAACCTTTTCTTTGGAAATACCAGCGCCATTATCCATGATTTCAATAAACACATGATTTCCGCTATGATAAGCTTTTAGTGTTATTTTTCCTTCTTCTGTCTTTCCATTTCGGGTCCTGACCTCAGGTGTTTCAATTCCATGGTCAATGGCGTTTCGCAATAAATGAACAAGAGGGTCTCCTATTTCATCCATCACGGTTCTGTCAAGTTCTGTTTCCGCCCCGATAATATCAATATCCACCTTTTTCCCTAGATCTCTGGCCAATTGTCTTACCATTCTAGGGAAGCGGTTAAAGACTGTTTCAATTGGGACCATACGCATGTTTAATATAATATTTTGTAAATCATTAGAGATCCGGGACATTCTTTCCACCGTTTCAACTAATTCAGGTTCATTCAAATCCTTAGAGATTTGTTCTAACCTTCCTCTGTCTATAACAAGCTCTTCAAACAGGTTCATCAATCCGTCTAATCGGTCAATGCTAACCCTGATTGTTTTATTGGATCCCGGTGTTCCTTTGACTGGAGTTGTCTTCTCTTCCTTTTTTTCCAATACTGCCGTTGTGGGAGCCACTTCTACTTGTGCAGATTTTATTTCTTCTACTGCAACTTCTTCAGCACTTTCACCTTCTAAGGCTGCAAGAAGGTGTGTATCAAGCTTGTTAACACTTACCTTTTCGAGTTCAGATACCTTCATTATTTTTTCTTTAATATTACTTACTTCTTCTTTAGATACCATGGTAATTTGGAAACTATTTTCAAACTTCTCTTCTTCTAATAGATCGACGGATGGATTGGATTTGATTACTTCTCCCATTCCTTCTACCACTTCAAATACCATAAACACTCTGGCAGCTTTTAATAAACAGTCTTGTCTGAGGCTAATTGTAACTTCATATGGAGTGTATCCCTGTTCCTCTGATTGTTGCAATATCGTAATCTCATAGGAATCATATGTTTGCTCGGAAGATTTTTGTTCCTCAGAGATTGTGGGTAAGGAATATTGCTCCCCCTTTTCAATTTTAATTAAAAGGGACACCACTTCTTTAACATCTTTCTTTCCGTCTCCACCTTCTGAGATAGAAAGCACCATTTCCTCTAGGTATTCAACAGAACGAAATACAATATCTAACAGGTTGGTGGTAACAGTTAATTTTTCGTTGCGAATAAGATCAAGAACGTTTTCCATCTGATGAGTAAGGCTGGCCAGATCTTCATAACCCATCGTGGCAGACATACCTTTGAGGGTGTGCGCAGATCTGAAGATCTCGTTAACAATCTCGATGTTTGCAGGGTGTTTCTCCAACTCTAATAGCTGATTATTGATAGTTTGCAAATGTTCTTTACTCTCTTCAAGAAAAATATCTAAATATTGATTTAAGTCCATTCATTGCACCCCTAAGACAAAATGTATTGGTTAATTCTCTTTGACATATGTTTTAAATGATGTACTTCATCCACCATACCTGAGTGTATGGCGGCCCTTGGCATTCCATATACAATACATGACTCTTCTGACTCAGCAAGTGCCAAGGTCTTTTCTTTCTCGTTCTCCTTTAAATACCTTAATCCGTCTGTTCCATCATTCCCCATCCCTGTTAAGATCACAGCAACTTTTTGATAGGTTGCAAGATTCCCAATAGAACGGAACAATGTGTCTACAGAAGGACGATGGCCTTTTATAGGAGGAGCTTCATGAAGGTGAATAAAGAGACTTCCTGCACGTTTAATCACTTCCATATGAAAATCTCCGGGTGCGATATATGCGATCCCTTTTTCCACTTTTTGATTATGTACAGCCTCTACTACTGTTATATCGCAAATGGAGTTAAGTCTATCTGCAAGTGATTTGGTAAAATGCTTAGGCATATGCTGAACAATAAAAAGCGGTGCAGGAAAAGATTTAGGAAGCACGGAAAGGAGTGTTTGCAACGCACGCGGTCCTCCAGTGGATGTTCCGATACAAACCAAGGTATTCACATGATTACTAGGCTTTTCCAATAGGTCTATTTTACTATAAAAACTCTGAGAGGAAACTATTTCCTTATCTTTTTTAATAGGTTGCTTGAAAAGAGAGAGGTTGGACTTGGATGCAAGCAGGATTTTGTTGATGAGCTCCTCTTTCACTTTATGGATATCCAGTGAAATGGCACCGGATGGTTTGGCTACAAAATCTACTGCACCTTGTTCCATTGCAATGATAGTATTTAAGGACCCTTCTGTTGTCGTACTTGATAACATGATAGTCGGAACCGGGTGTTCCTTCATAATGACTTCGAGTGCCTGTAACCCATTCATCAGTGGCATCTCTACATCCAACGTCACAACATCTGGGGAGAACTCTTTTATTTTCTCTATAGCTTCTTTTCCGTTTTTAGCAGTAGCAATTACTTCTATTCCTGGATGTTTTTCCAATAGATCCGATAACAGTTTTCGCATAAAAATGGAGTCATCCGTAATAAGTACTTTCACTTTGTTCATGATACATGCCTTCCTCTCCCATAAAGCTAACCGAACAGTCGTCGAAGCTTATGTATAAATGAGTTGGTTTTCTTGGTGGCAGAAGTGTCAAGTCCAATTAAATAGTTAGATGTAATATCTTGGACAGCACGACTTGCATGACTGTTGGGAAATCTTAATACAAATGGAGTTTGTTCCATTACGGCTAACGTCACATTCTTATCGTCAGGTAACGACCCCAAGTGGGAAAGGCTTCTGTTTAAGAATTTTTTGGAAACAGATTGAAGCCTTACTGCCGTATTTAAGGCATGTTTTGCGCTTACTGCACGATTGACAACCAATTGAAAAGGTATATTCTGATCGTGGTTATGGATAAATTTCAATGCAGAGTATGCATCTGTCATGGCGGTCGGTTCGCATGTTGAAATCAAAATTATTTCGTTACAGGATAAAATTAATTGTAGGCTTTCGTTTGTAACGCCTGCTCCCATATCAAAAATAATGTAATCATATTGAATGGACAATCGTTGAAGCTGAGAGAGAAAATGAATCCTTTTTTGTTCATCAAAATGAAAAATATCTTTTAAGCCAGAACCACCGGCAATGTAAGATAATCCTTCTGGACCTTTTTGAACAATCTCTTCTAAAGAAAGGTTCCTTTCAAAAAGGTGCAGAATACTGTATCTTTGGGTCACTCCCAGAAGAATATCAATATTGGCCATCCCTATATCCATATCAAAAAGTAAAACATTATAGCCTTTTTTTTGCATGGATAAGGAGAAGTTCAACGAAAAATTCGACTTGCCAACCCCTCCTTTACCACTCATCACCGCAATGGCCCTTGCTTCTTGTCTTATAGTGGGTTCTACATGGGGGTTTTCCTTTGATCTTTTCACTTGTTCTCTTAATGCTCTTGCCTGATCATTCATTAGGCTATTTCCTCTATGATCGAGCGAACCATCAATTCTTTCGTGCAAGGAATAAGGTCCTCAGGAACATTTTGGCCATCTGTTATAAACGCCGCACCTTTTTGATACAATCTTGAAATCTCATACATGGAACTAATCGAGGTTGTTTCGTCTTTTTTAGTGAATATGAATTGATGGATCCCCACATTCCAAAATTGGTCAGCTATTTTCTTCATATCCGTCATTTTGGAAGTAAGGGACAAGACCAAGAATGTCGTCATTTCTTCTTTAAAATCTAAGACTTCTTTCAATTCTTCGATAAAATGTTCGTTTAAAAAATTTCTTCCAGCTGTATCAATAAAGACGACATCCAAATGGGATAGCTTGTTTTTAGCAGCTAAGAAATCCTCGGCAGAATAACACACTTCAATGGGCGCTTCTAGAATGCTTGCGTATGTCTTTAATTGTTCGATTGCTGCGATCCTATAGGTATCTGTTGTAATAAACCCGATTGATTTCCCCTTTCTAAGGGAAGCGTTGGCGGCCAACTTTGCCAAAGTCGTTGTTTTTCCGACCCCTGTTGGCCCTACTAGACAGATAAATTTCTTTTTGTAAGGATCTTGATCAAAAGATACCTCTTTCAAAGACTGAAGCAATCCTCCTTCGACCAATTCCAATATAGAGTTATCTGTCATTGTTTTATTTTCCAACCATTTTTCATATATGGTATCCATCATCTCTTCAACATGTAGAGGGCTAATTTCACTTTGTACGAGCTTTTCTTCCAAATGGAAGAAGAAATCAGGCAACAATGGATCCCTCTGCTTTTCTTGTGTTAAGCTTTTCATCATTTTCTTCATTTCTTGTATGCTGTCAAAAAGTTTATCTTGCTCTACCCTTGATGTCGAGGTAGAAATCGTTTGCTTGGAAGCTTGAATCCCCTCAGGTTGAATCTGGGGATTTTTAGTTTTCAGCGTTTGGCTAGACGGTTCTTCATCCACTGCTGCTATCACCTCCACTCCCTTTTTGGAAAGAAGCCCGAAAAATCTTGACGTTTTGACTGATTTGGAATTAAGTATGACCGCATCATCTCCCAATTCAAGTCGGACCAGTTGCATAGCCTGCTGCATATTCTCAGCCTTATATTTTTTTACTTTCATCCTTCCACATTCACCACCCCGATACTTTGTACTTCTATGCTTGCTTCCAATTCGTTATAAGACAGAACAGGTACTTGCGGTATATATCGATCCAACATTTGCTTCACATACATCCTGACAGCCGGGGAACATAATAGAATCGGTGATTGCTCGTAAACAGAAAACTGTTCCATCTGTTCGCCCACTTTTTGGACAATTTCCATTGATACATTTGGATCAAGCGATAAGAAATTTCCATGTTCTGTTTGTTGAATGTGATCAGCAATCAGTTTTTCCACCCTGCCTGCCAATGTCACGACCTTAAACGTCTCATTTCCAACGGCATATTGATTGGTAATCTGTTTACTTAGTGCTTGTCTAACATACTCTGTTAAAAGGTCTGTGTCTGCTGACATCTTTCCGTAGTCTGCCAATGTTTCAAATATAATCGGCAGATTCCTGATTGACACGTTTTCTTTAAGAAGTTTGGCTAATACTTTCTGTACATCCCCAATGGAAAGTGGCGATGGTGTTACTTCTTCCACTAAGATCGGCGTGCTTTCTTTCAAATGATCGACAAGCTGTTTTGTTTCTTGCCTCCCAAGAAGCTCGTAGGCATGTTGTTTCATTTTTTCAGTAATATGAGTTGATACCACAGAAGGAGGATCTACAACGGTATAGCCATACATTTCTGCTTCATCCTTCATATCCTCGCTAATCCATTTTGCAGGAAGCCCAAAGGAAGGTTCTATCGTATCAATACCTTCAATGCTGTCCTCATCCATTCCCGGGCTCATCGCAAGATAATGATCAAGCAATAGCTCACCTTTTGCAACTTCATTCCCTTTTATTTTCAAACGGTATTCGTTAGGTTGCAGCTGAATATTATCCCTTATTCGAACAACAGGTATGACTAACCCAAGCTCAAGTGCTAGTTGGCGTCTTATCATGACTATCCTATCTAGCAAATCTCCACCCTGCTTGGAGTCCGCCAATGGAATCAGTCCATATCCGAATTCAAATTCAACCGGGTCCACGGATAAAAGGTTGACCACGCTGTCTGGACTCCTCAATTCATCAGTCACTACTTCCTCTTCCGTTTCCTCTTCCACCACAATGTCTGCTTTTTGCTTTTTGCTTATCATATATCCACCTACGATGATAAGAGACGCGATTGGTGCCGTTAACAAAGGGCCAATCGGAGTGGCAATACCAAGAAGTAATATAGTGGTTCCAGCAACATAAAGCATCTGCGGATAGGCAAACAACTGTTTCGTAATATCTCCACCAAGATTCCCCTCAGATGCCGCCCTTGTCACCACGATCCCTGTAGCAGTTGCGATCAACAGAGCTGGAATTTGAGATACAATTCCATCCCCTACCGTAAGAAGTGTAAACTTTTGAGCAGATTCAGCAAAACTCAAACCCATCTGTGCCATTCCGATAACAATACCGAAGATAACATTGATGAACACGATGATAATCCCCGCAATGGCGTCCCCTTTTACAAACTTACTGGCTCCGTCCATCGCTCCGTAAAAGTCCGCTTCTTTTGCTATTTTTTCACGTCTCTCTTTTGCAACTTGTTCAGAAATCATCCCTGCGTTCAGGTCTGCATCAATACTCATTTGTTTACCTGGCATTGCATCTAATGTAAATCGTGCAGCTACCTCTGAGACACGTTCTGCACCTTTCGTAATTACAACAAACTGTATAACCACCAGAATGATGAAAACAACAAGTCCAACGACCACGTTGCCACCTACTACGAATGTTCCAAACGTTTCTACAACAGTACCCGCAGTACCTTCACTCAGAATGGATCTTGTCGTAGAAACGTTTAGACCTAACCTGTACAGTGTTAGTAATAAAAGCAAGGATGGAAAGATGGAGAATTGCAACGGCTCTTGTATATTCATGGTTGTTAATAGAACAATCAGAGCAAGGGAGATATTAATAATGATAAAAATACTTAGCATCCATGGATAAAAAGGAATAATTAACATGGCAATAATCAGAATGACACTAAGTAATACGGATAAATCTCTAGCTGACATAGACTTCTATCTCTCCTTTTCTTTCAACCATCATTTCACTTGATTTTGTAACCGGTAAACATAGGCCAGAATCTCTGCAACCGCCTGGAAGAATTCTTCAGGAATGGCATCTCCTATTTCGGCTTGGCTATAAAGGGACCGGGCTAACGGTTTATTTTCCACTGTGACGATGTTATGCTCTTTTGCCTTTTCTTTTATCTTTTTGGCGACATAATCTACGCCTTTTGCAAGCACGATCGGTGCATCACCTTTTGATTCATCATATTTCAATGCAATCGCATAATGGGTCGGGTTTGTAATGATAACATCTGCCCCAGGAACATCCTGCATCATCCTCTGCATCGCCATTTCCCGTTGTTTTTGCTTGATTTTTGATTTAATCAGCGGATCTCCTTCCGCTTTTTTGTACTCATCCTTTACATCGTGCTTGGACATTCGGATGTTCTTTTCATAATCATACTTTTGATATAAATAATCGAAAATGGATAAAAACAATAATGCTCCACCTGCAAATAACCCCATTCTCACTGTCAAATTCCCTAAGAAGGCAAACGCTTCATGCAAGTTCTTTTGAGAAAGAATCAGCACTTCTTCCATACTCATCCACAAAATAGAAAAAGTGATAACCCCTACAAAAACAATTTTCAGCATAGACTTAACAAATTCGACTATCGCTCTAACGGAATAGATCCTTTTGAATCCTTGTATGGGATCTAGCTTATTTAGTTTCATATGTATCGCTTCTGTCGAAAATAACGGTCCTACTTGAAGATAATTTGCTATAACTGCCCCAAGGAAAGCAGCAAGCATGATAGGTCCGACTATCCAAATTAATTGCATAATTAATTCCACAAAAATCATATGAACTTTTTGGACCGTCACTTCCTCGAGCAGATAAACACGGAAGGAATGTTCAAACAGCTTTAAGATCTCTACCTTCATCCAAGGGCCAATTGCAAACAGACATAAGAAAACTGCAATTAATACGAAGGAAGTATTCACATCTGCACTTTTGGCAACCTGCCCTTTTTTCCTTGTATCCTGCTTCTTTTTCGGTGTCGCTTTCTCCGTCTTTTCACCACTGAAATACTGCAGGTCTAACCTAACCCAATTTGTCATCTAGATACCTCCAAGCAATTCCATTAAGCCTCTCATGGTATAAAGCATGAGTTCAAAGAGCTTATAAAACAGGGTGAAAAGGATGGTGAGTGAAAATATGATCGTAATAAAACTTACCCCTATCTTCAAAGGAAGACCCACCACAAAAACATTAAGCTGCGGAACAGTCCTAGCGACGATTCCCAATGCCACATCAACTAAAAAGAGAACACCAACTATTGGGATAGCTAGTTGAAGAGCAATGACAAACATGGTGTTGATCGTTTTTAGGACAAATTCAAACACTTGTGCTTCCCCTAGTGGTATCCAAGCTTGCGTGACGGCTATGAGTTCATAGCTGTAAAAAATACCATCCATCATTAAATGGTGTCCGTTAACAGCCAATAGGAGCAATAAAGCGAATGTGTAGAAAAATTGACCCATGATTGGACTCTGAATGCCTGTTTGCGGATCAATTACATTTGCAATCGCAAAGCCCATTTGAAAGTCGATGAATCCACCAGCTATTTGAATGGCAGATAAGACGATATATGCGACCAGACCTATCAGCAATCCCACCATCAACTCTTTTATGACCAACATAATATATGTCCCATCAATTCCGATGACGGGGAGGTCTAATGAGAAAGACATGACAAGTGCAAAGAAAAAACCGAGACCCACTTTAAAAGTGGAAGGTACATTCCGATAAGAAAAGAGTGGAAGGGTAACAAAAAAGGCCGTCACTCTTGTTAAAACCAATAAAAATGCCGGAAAATAGTTCACCCATTCTAACATGCGATTAACTCACATACCGGTGAATATTATTGAAGATTTCCAAAGCATAGGAAAGCATGTTGGACAGCATCCATGGTCCAAAAACAACCAATCCCACTAATACCGCTACAATTTTTGGTATAAAAGCAAGTGTTTGCTCTTGGATCTGGGTAGTTGCTTGAAAGATACTTACAATTAAGCCCACGACCAAAGCGAGTATCAGAAGAGGTGCGCTAATTAATAGAATCGTATATACTCCTCGTTCTGCCATAGATATTACAAATTCCGGGCTCATTTTTACACCTCATTCAAAATGTTTGCAATAAAGATTTCACGATTAAATACCAACCATCCACAAGGACAAACAATAAAATCTTGAAAGGCAAGGAAATCATAACAGGCGGTAACATCATCATACCCATACTCATCAAAACACTTGCGACAACCATGTCAATGACAAGGAAGGGAATAAAGATCATAAAGCCGATCTGAAAGGCGGTTTTTAATTCGCTGATCGCAAACGCAGGGACTAGAACGGTAAGAGGTATATCTTCAATGCTTTCAGGTCTTTCCATTCCTGCATAATCGATAAATAATGCCAGGTCCTTTTGTCTCGTATGTTTGCTCATAAATTCCTTTAAAGGGATGCTCGCCTTTTCATATGCCTCTTCAAGTGTAATTTCTTCATTGAAAAGAGGCTGTAACGCCTGATCGTTCACTTGTGAAAATGTTGGTGCCATAATAAAGAAAGTCAAAAACAATGCAAGACCTATTAAAACTTGGTTAGGCGGCATCGACTGGGTGGCAAGTGATGTCCGGACAAACGATAATACAATAATTATCCTCGTAAAACTCGTCATCAAAATTAGTATCGCTGGCGCTAAAGAGAAAATAGTAAGTAATAATAATAGCTGTACGGATGTGGAGACAGTTGACGCTTCATTTCCACTAAACAGTTCCATGAATTCCGTCATTGCCCATACTCCTTTTTATCATCCATTTCAGTCAACTTCTTTTTTCGATCTTTAGATAACTGACCTAATTGATCTTGTAAAAGAGAAGAAAAGCTTGATTGGCTTTTTGTTTTCTGCATTCCTTTAAACTTTTCCACCAGACCTGTAAGCTTATCGGAATTGATTGTCATATTCTCTGAACGTTCTCTGTAGGACTGAATCAGTTGTTCCCGTTCTTGCTCATCTGTTATTTCTTTCAGTAGATTGATGGAGTCCCCCACCCCGACAACCAATACACTGTTTCCCACTTTAACAAGTTGAAGAGATTTGTTGTTTCCGAGGTTCGTCCCTCCAATATTTTCAACCGAACGGCCACTGTCTAGCTTATTTCTGCTATTGATTAGCTTCAACGCTCCATAGAGCAAGGCCAATACAAATAGCAGGGCGAATATCATTTTAATAAAATCAAAAAAGGAAACAGATGGCGGCTTTTGCTCCAAAATATCCTTTTCACCTTCAGAAGGAGTGTTTAGTTCTCCTTCTGTTTGGTCAGTTTGTGGTTTTTGGTCTTGTATTTGGTTATAAACACTATCATTCAGACCTTCTTTCTTATCTGCAAAGCCTGTCATCGGCAATGAAAATAGAAAAACCACAACTAGTAAACTACGTAATATCTTGTTGGCATACAAAACAGACACCTCTATGAAAGAGTTTTGTGGATAGCTTCAATCACTCGATCCGCTTGGAAAGGTTTTACGATGAAGTCTTTCGCACCCGCCTGGATTGCATCAATAACCATTGCTTGTTGTCCCATTGCAGAACACATAATGACTTTTGCATTCGGATTGATCTCTTTGATTTCTTTTAGGGCAGTGATTCCATCCATTTCAGGCATAGTAATATCCATGGTAACTAGATCTGGGTGGTGTTCTTTGTATTTTTCCACCGCTTGCATGCCATCCGCTGCTTCACCAACAACGTCATAGCCGTTTTTCGTCAGAATATCCTTTATCATCATTCTCATAAATGCCGCATCATCAACTATTAAAATTCTTTTACTCATGTTATTTCCTCCTAGGATCTATCGAAGTTTTCTAATTCTATCTGTTTGACTTACAATATCTGTTACTCTTACTCCAAAACTCTCATCTATCACTACCACTTCACCTTGAGCGATAAGTTTATTATTCACAAGAATATCCACCGGTTCTCCTGCAAGCTTATCCAGTTCAATAATGGAGCCCGTTGACAATTCAAGGATGTCTTTGACAGAACGCTTCGTTCTTCCTAGTTCCACCGTAACCTGAAGAGGTATATCCAAGAGCATACTTAAGTTATTTGGTTCCGATTCTTCCACTGTTGTTTCTTCAAAGTTCGTGAAGACTGCAGGTTGCACATTGACTGCTTGCTGAGGTCTTGGTGCAGGATTGCTAGGTCTTTCATGTCCGCCTGCATAGGCATGTTCTTTTATTGGAGTTTCTGCTACGGTACGCTCTTCATCTCTTTGATAGTAATCTGGAGTGGAAGCCGTTTGGGCTTGATTACGTTGTTCATAGGAAGACTCACTCACTTGACTTCTTGGTGTTTCTATTTCTTCGATAACGTGTGAAGTTTGACTGGTTTCATCGTCACGGTGCAGTAGTTCTTCCACTAATTTCTTTGCGAAGTGATAGGGAAGTATTTGCATGATGGATGAATCGATTAACTTGCCAATCTTAATGGAGAATGCCACTTTGATTAATAATTCATCTTCCGGCATCTCAGCAGTCCCATCACCTGCTTTAAAATCGATTAACATAACAGAAGGCGGAGAAATATCAATCTTTTTTTCGAACACCGTCGACATCGAAGTAGCGGCAGAGCCCATCATCTGATTCATTGCTTCATGGACGGCACTCAAGTGAATTTCATCAAATTCATTTTGAGGGTTTTCCCCTGTTCCTCCAAGCATCAAGTCTGCAATGATGGCAGCGTCCCTTTGTTCGACTACTAGTATGTTAGATCCGGAAAAACCTTCTGTGTAACTAACTCGTATTGCTACATAAGGATCTGGAAATTCACTTTCCAGCCTGCTTTTTTCTACCAAAGTGACCTTTGGTGTTGTAATTTGAACTTTCTGATTCAATAAAGTGGATAAAGCGGTTGCGGAACTGCCAAACGATATATTGCCAATTTCACCAAGCGCATCCTGCTCCATTGTAGATAGATATTCTTCAATATTAAGATCAACAAAGAGGGGTTCTTCATTGTTGCTATCTGTACCTCGAAGCAACGCATCTATCTCATCTTGAGATAACATTCCATCACTCATCATCCTCGTAACCCTCCTTGATTTTTTCTAAAATCTGTACGGCCATATTTTTCTTTACCTGGCCGACCTGTCCATAAAAACTAGGTTTATTGTCCACTTTGACTACTATAGGCTCATCTATCTTCTGTTGTAATGGAAGTACATCACCAATTGTTATGTTCAATAGATCTGAAAAAGATATTTCTGAGTTCCCCAATTCCGTCGTAACCGTTAATGCAGTGGCCCTGATCGCTTTTTCTAGAGTTGCTATCTCATGATCCTGCCTCACTTTGTTTTTCTCTTCCATCCAATAGTGAGCAGATAATTTTGGGATAACCGGCTCCAAAACTACATGGGGAATACATATATTGATCATCCCTGTTACTTCACCGATAGTAATATTCATCGATATGACGATTACTGTTTCATTCGGAGAAACTAATTGCAAAAACTGTGGGTTCACTTCTAGATCTGAAAGAAAAGGTTGAATATCGGCTATCGTATCCCAAGCTTCGCCGAAATTCTCAATGGCTCCCTCAAAAAGTGTTGTCATAAGTTTCGTTTCTATTTCTGTTAAGCTGTCCACCTTGTTAACGCCTGTCCCCTTGCCTCCAAGTTGCCTGTCAAGCATTGCATACGCAATAGTTGGGTTTATTTCAAGAACTACCCTTCCTTCAAGTGGCGCCACTTCAAATACATTCAGAATGGTCATTTTAGGTATCGAACGAATGAATTCTTCATAAGGCAGTTGATCTACAGATGCAACACTTATCTGTATGTAAGTTCGCAGTTGAGCAGAAAAATAGGTCGTTAATAATCTAGCAAAGTTTTCATGAATTCTTGTTAAGTTTCTGATTTGATCTTTGGAAAACCGAAGTGCCCTTTTAAAGTCATAAACCTTAACTTTTTTCTCCTGATTTTCTTTTTTTAGCTCCTCGGCGTTCATTTCCCCTGTTGATAAGGCTGAAAGTAGCGCATCGATTTCACTTTGTGACATTACTTCTGTCGACATATCCACCACCTCCTAATTTACATGGATCTCATGGGTGATTAATTTTGAAGGAGAAAGGAGGTAGTATATACTTTCACGATTTCTCCGTCCTGCATCACTTCATTGATTTTTTGTTTGATTTCCTCTTCCAGTTGAGTCAGACCTTTTTCACCTTCAAAATCAGATGCAGTTTTGCTGGCAATTTGGTGAATCACGATGTTTTGAACCTGAAAATCTCTTTTCAATAGTTCTTCCGTCGCTTTTTTACTATCTGTTTGGACCTTCATCTTCAAACGTATATAGCCACCGCTTTGCAAGTTCATTGTCATTTCATCAAAATCAACGGAGTGCTTGATGATTTCATCAATGGTGGGCTCTTCAGTTGAATCATCCGCATAGAATTTATCCACAGTAACCAATGCGATTACTCCTATAAGTGATATACCAAGAAGGATAATGATCATGATATTAAGTAATTTATTGCGAAACATCTTTTTTACCCTCCAAATGTGACCCATGATGCATGTGAGCAAAGAACTCTTTGCAACGCAGAACCACTTCTTCCATTCTCTCTTTGACTATCACCTTTTTACCATTATTTAAGGTAATCATGGTATCAGGTGTTTCCTCTACCTGCTCAATCAACCATACATTGAGCGCAAAAGGCCTCCCGTTGAGCTTTGTTAGCTTTACCATTTCAGTCGGGCTAAGTTATTCCAACTCAGCCCTTCCCCCTTTATCGCTTCAGATTGACAAGCTCTTGAAGAATTTCATCTGATGTCGTGATGATTCTCGTGTTCGCTTGGAATCCTCTCTGAGCTGTGATCATCTCCGTAAACTCCTCAGATAAGTCCACATTGGACATTTCGAGTGTGCCAGAAATAATGGATGCAGCACCATCGTCACCAGGTCTGAACATCTCCTCTAGTTGAATGCCGTCTCCATTTTTATCCATTGTCCCCGAGTTGTTGGATTGTTGGAATAAATTTTCTCCGATTCTTTCTAAACCAGCATCATTTGGAAACTTTGCCAACATTAACTGACCAGCAACTTTTAAGTCACCGAACTGATCGATGAAGTTCACTTTCCCATCACCGGAGATACTAAAGCTCCTTGCGTTTGGCGGAATCTGAATTAGACCAGGACTGCCGCTTAATGAATCTGTCCATGTAGGTTGTTGAATCATTTCAGCTTTGGCAATAAAGTTCTCAAACGTTTTATATGCTGTGTCTAGACTTGTCTTTACAGATTGTGCATAGCTTACGAGATTTGAAAGATCATTGACATTGGCTGTTGCTCCGTTAGGTATCGGAATGGTAGGGTCCTGGACAACTGGGTCAATCATTCTGTAAGCAATTTCACCAGTCTGCCCTATAAAACTATCAATTCCATTGTTCATGTTTTGGGCTGATGTTACGAAAGCTGTTCTCTGATTAACATAGATATCTGTATTGAAATCATTGAATTGGGTCGCTGCATTATTCCTTGCTGTTTCTGCCGCTGTCGCCGCTGCTGCAAGTTGAGGATCAGTTCCGCCTGATTCCAGATTCGCTTTTTCAGCATCCTCAAATGTCCGTTGAGCCTCCAAGAACTTCATTGCAAGGTCAAGATATTTATTTGTGTCATTTCTGAAGTCCCTGTACTCATCAAAAAATATCTCACCTGCATTCAATGCTGCATTAGATGCTGCCATGATTTGATCGTTTGGAATCTTCTTCTCTCCTGTTTCCCCGATCAAATACATCCCATTAGAATTCACGATGTATCCGTTATTATCAAGGTAGAAGTTCCCTGATCTTGTATAGTTCATTGCTACCGCATTGTTAATGGCGCCACCTAGTATCTTGTTATCACCATAATTGGTGTCACTATCAACATTCACTCTTGTAACATCTGCAATGGAGGCTACTGCGAAGAATCCATCTCCGGATAAGGCTAGATCAAGTGGTCTTGCAGTAGTTTGCAGTGACCCTTGAGTCTGGATGGTATCTATCGTACTGATCATGGACCCTAAGCCGATTTGCTTCGCATTAACTCCACCTTTTCCTGCTGCAGGACCGCTTGCACCTGACAATTGTTGGACCATCATTTCTTGAAAAGTCGCTCTGCCTTTTTTAAAGCCATAAGTATTGACATTTGCAATATTGTTACCAATCACATCTAGTTTAGTTTGAAAGTTTCTTAGTGCTCCGATACTTGAATACATGGAACGTAACATTCTTTTTCCCCCTTAGATTGCTTTCTGTTCTACAATTTATCCTTATTGCGTAATTTGATAGATGGCATCAAGCGGAATCTTTTCATCAGACAAACGCCCATCTGTAACGGTGAAATGAATTTTCCCATCCTTGGTAAGTACGGAGTTAACAAAGACATTTTCATAGGATTCTTCTCCGAATTTGACAGAAACTTTCTTTCCTATAAGGTGACCTGCTGATAATAGAGGAGCATTTCCACCTTGTGAAGCATCACCAGACTGATTCACTTTTGTGATTTGCTCAACTGTGATGTCACTTCCATCGTCCATGATAAGTCTCGCCTTTCCGTCTTGCATGGAGATACTTGTGACCCTACCGTTCTTCATCTCTACGAATGGTTCGTTTTCCACCATATACGTATGCTGCCATGTGAGCTCTGAGCCTAGATACTGTTGCAGGGAGAGTACATTCATTTTATTCTGGGTGTCTATAAAACCTTCCATGCTCTTATTCAAGTTAGCCATCTGTTCAAGCGATGAAAAGTTTGCCATTTGGGCAATAAATTCTCTATCTTCCATCGGATTTAAAGGATCTTGATTTTGCAATTGTGCAATAAGGAGACGTAGAAAGTCGTCTTTTCCCATTACATTGTTCTGTTTGGATGTTTCCACCGGCCGGTTCTGAATGTAAAGATCAGATGAAATGGTATTGGTCATGTTCTCTCACCTTCAGGTATTTTTATTTCTAACTCTTCTAATAGGACATCTTCAAAAGATTGATTGGCATCGTCTTGTTGCTTGTCCTGCTTAAAAGCTTGCCTTTGTTGGGCATTTTCTTCATTTGTTCCTTTATGCTGTTGTGGTAGTTTGTGATCTTGATCTAAAAACACAACTTCGATCTTATCCATATTCGCATTTGCCTGAGCAAGAGTCTGCTTTAAATTAGCAAGCCCGCCTTCAAGAAGCGATGCAGCAGATTTGGAATGGACAATAAGTTTAGTAACTAAGCCGTTCTGCGTTTCCTGCATTTTTATATGTAATGTTCCTAGATGCTCTGGAGCTAATCTGATGGTCATGGACTGATTACCATTTACTAGTCTTGTAGTTGTTTTGGATAAAATACCTTCAAGCTTTTGCATCAACTGTTCTCGTGCAACCTCATTGGAAGTTGTATCAACTACCCATTGGACGGTTGTTTGTTTAGGTTGTTGTAACATACTCAATGTCACAGGACCATTTTGTAGAAACGTTTCATTATTAGGCGTAAAAGCTGTTTTTAAAGAAGGAGAATCAGGTATGGGTGTATGTAAGGTCGGGATCGCTACCCTTATCATCTGCTCTACCTTCCCCATCTTGGAGTTTATAGCTTTTAAAAGATCTTGTATGTTTGACTTTTCTTTAGAAGGTATTTGTAAATCTGTTTTTTCATCCATTGGCGTCATATAACTTTTCATAAAACTCATCACTTTTTCTGATAGCTGAGTGAATGGTTGTATCAACTGTTTATCTACTTTCCCTGGAATATTGCCCTCAAGATTGGAGAGGAGGGACATCATCGCCATCACTTCCTCTAAGATATGGAAGTATTCTTCTGGAAGTTCTTTAGTATCAGCAGCATCTGTCTGCATGTTATGCCATTCTTGAAGTTCATTAAGCATGGCAAGCTGCAATGTCATGATGTCATCCATTTCTTCCATCAATTTCTCCATTGCGGCATTTTCTTCTCCAACCTTCTCACTATCAGGCAAAGAAATTGACAACATAGCGGATAGGATACTTTCAGACAAGATGGAACGGAAACTGCCCGACTCATTTTCGGTTAATTGCTCTGACTTTTTCATTCCGTCTAGACTCATTTTCTTGCTTGTTCCGACGGAAGCAGAAGCTTCACCTGTTACAAAAAAGTTCACTTCTTTCATTCCTTTCTAAAACCTATTCATTATCGGCTAGTAGTTCCGTAAATCTTGCTGCCTGTTCTGGTTCAAGTTGTCCTAATATAGAAGATGTTTTGGAGGTGCTTAATTCATTTAAGATTAGGAGTACCATCTCTTCATCTAGTTCCACCAAAATTTGAGCGGCTTTTTTTGTCGACATTCCTTCATATAGCTTGGCCAACTCTTTGGTTGAAGATTTTATTTCTTGTTTTTGTTTCTCCAAATCTTCTATTTTATTATTCGCTTCTTCTAGACTTGCAACAAGCTTAGTGATTTCCCTTTCCTTTTCACTAATTTGCCTTTCTAAAAGTATGATCTCTTGTGAAGGATTCGTGTTGTCTTTTTGTTTAGATGATGAAGCTTCTTCCTCCTCTTTACCTTTTTCCGTTGTAATTATTTCTTCCTTGGCTGGGAGAAAAGATTGGGCAACTTCGAATATATTTTTCCCCTCATACGTCAAATAGCCGAGTACAATGACAAGTGTGAAAAGGAGCGGAATGATAAACAAATACAAAAGCTTTTGCAGGAATGTATATTTTTCTTCTACTTCTTCTGTTTGTTTTTCTTTTTTCATTTTTTATTCACCTATTCGTGTGTTGCGAATATTGAAGAATGGAGATTTCGTCAATAAATGTTGCCTCCACTTTAAGATCATTTTGCTTCCAATAAAGTTTTTCTTTGTTATCCAACACTTCATATTTTTTACATTCTACTGATTGTTCTTTCAGTTTTTCTTCTTTTAGATTCATGAATGCTCTAGCATGGCTAACTTTTTTCTGTTGATGAAGCAGGTTTTTCTCCAAATTACCCATGAAGAATTGTTGCTGTTTAAGAGATTCTATTGGTATTCCCCTTTGGAGGCTAACTTGCAACACTTCATCTAATTGTTCTTTTTTCTTTAAAAGCTCATATAAGGCTTGCCCTTCTGTTTCAAACTGTGAAATGGCACTTTGATACTCTGAACTTGCCTGATCTTTTTCGGCTTTTTTCACCACCAACAGTTTTTCTAAACGTCCTTTTCTAACAGACATGCCTATCACCTACTTCATTAAGTTTGTTAGTTCTTTTTTGGTATCAGCAAACTTCCAGCTATCATCAACTTCTTGTTTTAAATAGTTTATGATGGCAGGGTAGGATTGAATGGCATCATCAATTTCTCTGGAGCTTCCGCGCTTATAGGCCCCTATATTAATAAGGTCTTCTGCTTGGTAATATTTTGAAAGCTTTTCCCTCATGGATTCCGCAGCTCTTTTATGTTCATTATCGACAATATGGTTCATGACCCGACTGACACTTTTTAACACGTTAATTGCAGGGTATTGGCCCTTATTTGCAAGATCTCTATCTAACACGAAATGGCCGTCTAATATCCCCCGGACAGTATCAGCGATTGGCTCATTCATGTCATCCCCATCCACTAATACTGTGTAAAAGGCCGTGATGGACCCATGCTGGTTTGTGCCAGTTCTTTCCAATAATTTAGGCAGCATGGAAAATACGCTAGGAGTATACCCTTTGGTAGTCGGAGGTTCTCCAACCGCCAATCCAACTTCTCGCTGAGCCATTGCCACCCTTGTCACCGAATCCATCATAAGCATGACATTATAGCCCATATCTCGGAAATACTCCGAAATTGCCGTAGCTGTATATGCGCCTTTTATACGCATAAGGGCCGGTTGATCGGATGTAGCCACTATAACGATAGATCGTTTTAAACCTTCAGGACCGAGGTCACGTTCCAAAAAGTCTCGCACTTCCCTGCCACGTTCTCCTATTAGTGCTATCACATTAATATCAGCATGTGTGTTTCGTGCAATCATGCCAAGAAGTGTACTTTTACCAACTCCACTTCCAGCAAAGATTCCGACCCTCTGACCTTTTCCGACTGTAAGAAGGCCGTCAATGACTTTAACTCCGACTTCCAACTCTTCTGTAATAGAAGGACGCGTCATTGGATTTGGAGGTGCTTGGTCTGTAGGGTACTTACCTAAGCCGACAGGTAATTCTTCCTCTGGGTTAAGCTGTTTCCCCATTGCGTCGAGCACCTTCCCCCTTAACTCTTCACCGATTCTAATCTCTAAAGGGTTATTTGTGGCCTCCACCATACATCCTGGTCCAATATCCTGAATATCAGTAAATGGCATTAAGATAACGTGGTCATCTCTGAATCCTACGACTTCTGCTTGTACGATTCTTTTTTTCTTTTTATGGATGATGATATTGCATACATCCCCAATGGAGCTCTCTGGCCCCTTGGACTCAATCATCAGCCCAATAACCCTTTTTACTTTTCCGTATCGTCTATATGGACTCATTGTTTCTATTTCTTGCAGCAAGTCTTCTATTGTCAACATGGTTACAACTCCACTCTCACAAGTTGCAAAAGATGTTCTTTAATCTCCTTCAACTGAGTATCAATAGATACATCGATTCTGCCTGCAGTTGAATCAATCCAGCATCCGTCGTCTTGCAACTCCGAGTCAGGATAAATGATAAGCTCATATTGGCTATTGATAATATTTTGCAAAATCTGTTTATTCATCACAAGAATTGGGTATTGTTTAGGGCTTACATAAATTTTTATTTCTTCTTTTTCTTTGACTTCTTTAAGAGCTGTTTGAACCAACTTCGTAAAAAATGAAGGATCTGAATCCAAGGAAGTTCCAATAATCTTTTCTGCCACTTTTACACTGAGCATGACGATGGACTCCAATGAGCTGTCAAGCTTTTCATTATAATGAAGTTTGGCAAGCTCAATAATTTCGTTAGCCTCGTTAAGCTTTTCTTCATATAAAGCTTGTGCCAGTTTTTCCCCTGCTTGATATCCTTGATCATGGCCTTCATCATATGCTTTTTGCATCCAAGACTCTTTCTCTGATTCCCAGGCTTTCTTATCCTCTTCAATCTTCTTTGCAGCAGTTTGTTTCTCCAAGGATGCCTGTTCCAAAATATCGGCGGCCTCACGGTTTGCCTTTTCGATGGCACGATTTATGGATTCTATACTATGACCAAGGACTGTTTCTGCTTTTGCATCCGCTTGCTTCTTGTTGAAAATAGGAGCAACTTTTATGGAAACAGATTCTGAATTCCCTTCTTTTAGAGAAAAAGATTTTATTAACCTAGACAATGATGTCATCTCCTCCGCCACGAGCAATGACAATTTCCCCAGCTTCTTCAAGCTTTCTGATGATGCCTACGATTCTAGACTGAGATTCTTCCACATCTTTTAAGCGAACAGGGCCCATGTATTCCATATCGTCTTTCATCGTTTCTACCATTCGTTTAGACATATTCTTAAATACAATTTCTTTGACCTCTTCACTGGCAACCTTCAGTGCAAGCATCATATCTTCATTTTCCACATCACGTATCACTCGCTGAATGGCCATATTATCGAGCGTAACAATGTCTTCAAAGACAAACATACGTTTCTTGATTTCCTCTGCCAATTCAGGGTCTTGAATTTCCAAGGAGTCAAGGATGGTTCTTTCTGTACTTCTGTCCACTTGATTTAACACTTCCACAACCGAGTCAATTCCGCCAGTGTTTGTATAATCACGAGTAACTGTAGTAGAAAGCTTTCGTTCCAAGATTTGCTCCACCTCATTTATAATTTCAGGTGAAGTACTGTCCATGACTGCAATCCTTTTGGCAATATCCGCCTGTAATTCTTGAGGTAACTCTGATAATATTTGACCGGACTTTGTCGGCTCCAAGTAGGATAAGACAAGCGCAATCGTTTGTGGGTGTTCGTTTTGAATAAAATTCAAAATTTGTGAAGCATCGGCTTTTCTTGCAAAGTCAAATGGTTTCACTTGCAAAGAAGAGGTTAGCCTTGTGATGATAGCTGTTGCCTGGTCTTTGCCCAATGCTTTTTCTAAAACGGTTTTGGCGTAGCCAATCCCACCTTGAGAGATATAATCTTGAGCAAGTGCGATTTGGTGAAATTCCTCCAGAACATCCTCCTTGATATGAGAATCGACTGTACGGACGCCGCTGATTTCAAGTGTTAATTTTTCAATTTCTTCTTCAGATAAATGCTTGTAAACGGAAGCCGAAACATCCGGACCAAGCGAGATCAATAAGATGGCTGCCTTTTGCTTATTTGAAAAGGATTTTGCCGGTGTTGCCTTTGCCATATTCGTCTCCCTCCCCTTCTATTCCGACAACCATGAACGTAAAAGTTTTGCAAATTCGTCTGGCTTCTCTTTTGCCATTTTTTCTAGTTGTTTTCGGCGCGCTGAACTTTCCGACTCTTTTTCATTGTTAATATCCGGCACTTGGAATTGGACCGTCTCCTCTTCTGTAATTATTACTTCTTCCTCTTCCTCTTTTCCATTACGTCTGAATAGGAGGAATAATAACAAGAGAATAACAGCTAGGAGGATTCCTGCGGCAATATATACCCAAGTCGGTATTGCAGATTCTTTTGCTTCTTCCATTTCCACTTTTCCATTGAACTCTTGAACGGAAACAACAATTTTCTCATCAATGTCAGCTAGTTCAGGGTCTTCCCCTAACATATTTTTGTCAATGGTTGTTCGGACAATCGTACTTAAAATTTGTCTAATATCATCAATCGTATTTTCCTGCATTGATAGCGGATCATCAGCTACAGGAGGCTCAACCATGACTTGGATACCCAAATCTCTTACCTTATAAGGACTTTCTACTATTTCAGATCTGATTCTATTGACTTCATTATTGATTCTTTCTTCCATTCTTTCATAGTCACCACTGCCAGTGCCTCCTCCGGCTACATATGCAGGAATATCTGCTTCACCAGTACCTGTCACCCCACCAGCACTATCTTCGCTACCTGTATAACTCTCTGTAATCCGTTCAACGCTTACTGCGATACCTTCCATGTTTTCAGGGTCAACTGGTGTTACCGTATTCTCTTCCCTTGCTTCCTGGGTAAAGTCTATGTCAGTTGTCACCGAAACTACTACTTTGTTATACCCCATCATCATTCCGAGCATCTGCTGGACCTGTCTTTGAATGTCTCTTTCAATTTCCTTCTTTAATTCCAATTGGGTGGATGCATTGAATGTACTTCCCGAACTTTGATTATTTTTTAAATCAAAATACTCAAAGTTTTGGTTCATGATGACGATATTATCGGTAGATAAGTTAGGTATACTCTTTGAAACTAAATGGTAGAGCGCATTTACATTATTTTGGTCAAACTGGTACCCTGGATCGTTTTCAATGACGATGGAAGCTGATGCCTCCTGGGTCGATTCCCTAACAAATACTCCTTCTTCTGGAAGGCTTAACATGACTTGAGCATTTTTCACACCTTCAATGCTTTTAACCAAATTTACGAGTTCTGTTTGCATCGCATCTAGCTTCATTATTCGGAACTCATTATCTGTCATTCCAAATCCTGATCTTTCTCCAAAAAAACTATAATCGATGCTTCCGCTTTTCGGAAGTCCCTCTGCTGCCAATTCTACTTTCAATGAATCTACCGATTGTTGAGGAACCAAGATAGCGGTACCGTTATTTGTTATCTGTGATTGGATACCTCTTCCGTCTAGCACTTCTTTAATTTGACCTGTTTCCTGTACGGTCAAGTCTTTGTATAGTGGAGCCATGTCTGTCTTATTCAGAAAGTAGACCATTGCAACTATTGCAAAGAAGGAAACGATAATTGTACTGAGCATTGCTGTCTTTTGAGCTTTCGTTCTATTAGTCCAAAAGGAAAAAGTTTTTGTCTTTATTTCTTGTAATCTCTCTTTCATTACGCCAATTCCCCCGGTTATTATCTTGCAGCAAAGTTATGCAGTAAATAACCGCATTTTCTATCTGTAAGATCACAGTCACGCTTGGGTGACAAAAGTTATTTATGTATCTACACTTGCATTCTCATAATTTCCTGATATGCTTCTACGCCTTTGTTTCTTACCTCCATCGTAAGCGACATGGCTACACTTGCTTTTTGCTGAGCAATCAGTACGTCATGAAGCTCTACTTCTTCGTTATTGACTAGCTTGGTAGTAATTTGATTGGAAGCAACTTGTGCATTGTTTACTTCGTTCAGTGCATCTTTCAAATAGGAGGAAAATTGTTGATGCACATCCCCACTGGTTTTCTGAACACTATTTAGATTCTGAAACATTTGATTAGAATTCGCTATTTTAGTAATCATCTATACGACCTCCACTTATTTACCAAGCTCCAACGTTTTCATCATAATCCCTTTTGAAGCATTAAATACTGTCACATTTGCTTCATAGGATCTTGATGCACTCATTAGGTCAACCATTTCTTTTAAAGGGTCGACATTCGGCAACTGAACATATCCTTCTTCATTTGCGTCGGGGTGCTCTGGGTCAAACATTAAACGGAAAGGAGCGTCATCTTCTTTAATCCTTGTTACCTTCACTCCACTTCCAAAACCACTTCCAGTTCCAGAGGCTTTTTGTAAATAGGATTGGAAACTGTTTTCCTTTGGTGCAGTCTCTACAATCTTCCTCCTGTAGGGTTCCCACTGCCCGTTACGGTATTCCCCGCGGGTCGAGTCAACGTTTGCCATATTAGATGATATAACATCCATTCTGAGCCTCTGTGCAGTGAGGGCTGAGCTTGAGATGTTCATGCTTTTAAACATGGACATTATGCTCTTCCTCCTTTAATTACATTTTGAAGGGATTGAAACTTCCCACTCATTTGATCAATCAATGTGTAATAATATAGTTGATTTTCAGCCAAATCTGACATTTCTTTATCTATGTCGACATTATTACCGTTATGTGAGTAGGAATATGATGTGTTATCCATTTTAAAAGCTTTACTTGAACTTATGGAAAATTCTCTATGTCTGTTATCTGTTTTATTGGCTTCAAGTGCCTTTTGGTAAGTTACACTAAAGTTTGGTTTTACTTCTTTTCGTTTGAAATTTGGTGTATCAACGTTTGCGATATTATGTGAAATAGCTTTATGTTTTGCACTGGAATATTGTATACCTTTTTCCAATGCTTGGATTGATGTCGAAAAAATCTTCATTAGTACCCCCATAAATATATCTTTTGTTACGAATTATATACTTTTGTCGAAATATGTATGTATGCTTTTATTGTAAATTAAGGTAACCGATATGTCTATGTGTCAATTGTTAAAAAAAATCGTCAATTTGACTCATTTTACCCATTGGGTATAAAGGCCTATTATTCTTTCGGGATAGAAAAGTCCCTTATAAGGACTTAAACGCCGCTGTTCCTTTCCGCAAACGGCTTCGCTTTCCGCGGGACGGCGCTTGATCCTCCTCACAACGCTTCGACGCCACTGAAAAAGTCTATTAATTAAGATGTAGTATAGACACCGCTGTTGATTTCCGAAAAAGGCTTCGCTTTCCTAGGGGTGCTGCTGGAGCCTCCTCGGCTACGCCTGCGGGGTCTCCATCTAGCGCTATCTCCCTCAGGAGTCTCCGCCTTTTTCTCCAATCACCAGCTAGAAACATTTAAGTACATGAGATTTCAGTTTTTCAGTGGCTTCCATTGTTGCGTGGTCTCAACCTTCCGTTACTCCCCCGCTGGAGTCTACGCCATTTGCTCCAATCCACAGCTAGATAGTACGAAACCGAAATGTTAGTCCTTTTTAAGTTAACACCATTAGATTATCTTTTAACAAACCATTTAGTGAATGGAGTCATCTAGTTGATTGGAGTGGAAGGCGCGTAGACGCCCGCGGGAGGAAGGGACAGGTGAGACCCCACAGGCTGCAAGCCGAGGAGGCTCACGGACCGCCCGCAGGCAAGCGAAGCGCCTGGAACGGAAATCAACAGGATTATAAACTTTCTCACCCTAAAATAAAAAGGGTCTGACTCTTCTGCGTGTTGCAGATAAGAGTCAGACCCTTTTTCATATCTTTACATTAGTGTGATTTTAGTTTGGAAAGCTCCATAAGGAACTTGTCGTTTAGCACTTTAATATAAGTACCCTTCATCCCAAGTGAACGGGATTCGATAACACCGGCACTTTCTAATTTTCTTAGTGCGTTTACAATTACAGAACGAGTGATTCCTACTCTGTCGGCAATTTTACTTGCAACAAGAAGGCCTTCTTTACCATCAAGCTCTTCGAAGATATGCTCAATTGCTTCAAGCTCACTGTAAGAAAGGGAGCTGATTGCCATTTGAACAACAGCCTTGCTTCTTGCTTCCTCTTCAATTTCTTCTGCTTTCTCACGCAAGATCTCCATACCTACAACTGTCGCACCGTATTCAGCCAAGATTAAATCATCATCAGAGAATGGCTCTTGAAGACGAGCAAGAATCAGTGTCCCAAGACGCTCTCCTCCACCGATAATAGGAACGATAGTTGTTAAACCAGATTTGAACAATTCCTTGTTCTCAACAGGGAAAGCTGTATATTCACTATCCACATCCAGGTTAGAGGATGTTTCAGATATATTGAACAGGTTCTTTGTGTACTCTTCAGGGAATTGACGGTCTTCAAGCATTTTAATCATACGCTCGTTTTCAATTTGTTGGTTAATGGAATAGCCTAATAGCTTCCCACGACGGGATAATACAAAGACATTTGCTTCTATAACATTGCAAAGTGTTTCCGACATTTCCTTGAAGTTAACTGGTTTACCGGCTGCTCTTTGCAGCATGGCATTAATGGTTCTTGTTTTTTGTAATAATGGCATTTTTATTTCCTCCTAAAATCTACTTCTATAAGATAAATTGGCTTAAATCTTTATTTTTTACGATATTTCCTAGTTTTTCATCCACATATTTCGGTGTGATAACGATTTTCTCCAGATTGATATCAGGCGCCTCAAAAGACAGGTCCTCCAACAATTTCTCTAGAATAGTGTGAAGACGGCGGGCACCGATATTATCGGTATCTTGGTTCACTTGAAACGCTACTTCAGCTAGTTTACGAATAGCATCGTCAGAAAATTCGACTTTTATACCTTCCGTTTCCAATAATGCCGTATATTGTTTAAGTAATGCATTATCTGGTTCCACCAAGATTCTAACAAAATCGTCTATTGAAAGTTTGGTCAGTTCCACACGAATCGGAAAGCGACCTTGCAACTCCGGAATCAAATCAGACGGCTTGGCGATATGAAAAGCACCTGCCGAAATGAATAGAACATGATCTGTCTTTACTTGGCCGTATTTGGTTACTACCGTCGATCCTTCCACAATAGGGAGGATGTCACGTTGAACCCCTTCACGGGATACATCTGCAGAGGAACCGCTGTTCTTTTTAGCGATTTTATCAATTTCATCAATAAAGATGATGCCACTTTGTTCTGCTCGATTAACAGCTTCTTGTGTCACTTCATCCATATCAATTAGTTTTTGCGCTTCTTCATGTGCAAGTACCGGTCTTGCCTCACGAACAGTTAGTTTTCTTTTCTTCTTTTTCTTCGGCATAAGATTGCTAAGGGCATCCTGCATGTTCATGCCCATTTGTTCCATACCCGAGCCTTGCAACATGTCAAACATGGACCCTTGCTGCTCTTCCACTTCCACCGTAACATAACGGTCTTCAAGTTCTCCCAGTGCAAGTTGATGGGCCATTCTTCTTCTTTGTTCTTTGATAGAGACTTCTTCTTGCTTTTCCTGCTCATCTGTGTCATTGGAGCTAGCGTTGCCTCCAAAAAACATTTCAAGAGGGTTTTTATAGGACGCGCTTTTTTGCTTGCCTGGAACAAGGAGTTCCACCAAGCGTTTGTTTGCATTTTCCAGGGCTTTTTCTTTCACACTCGCCATCTTTTCCTCTTTTACAAGACGGACGGATGTTTCCACCAAATCACGTACCATCGATTCAACATCTCGGCCCACGTAACCTACCTCAGTGAACTTCGTCGCCTCTACTTTAATAAAAGGTGCACCAACAAGTTTGGCAATTCTGCGGGCTATTTCCGTCTTTCCAACACCAGTCGGTCCGATCATCAGTATGTTTTTAGGGACTACTTCATCACGAAGACTGCCTTTAAGGAGACTTCTTCTATACCTGTTTCTCAGAGCAACTGCAACAGCTTTTTTCGCATTTGTTTGACCTACAATATATTGATCGAGCATATCTACTATTTGCCTAGGGGTTAATTTTGTACTCATGTCCACAACCGCCTTTTCTATAGTTCTTCTACAATGATATTGTCATTAGTGTACACGCAAATTTCGCCTGCTGTTTCCAAGGAGGCTTTTGCTATCTCACGTGCCGTCATATGCTCACCTGCATATCGCTTTAACGCACGACCTGCAGAGAGTGCATAGTTACCACCTGAACCAATAGCAAGTATCCCGTCATCAGGCTCAATGACTTCACCCGTTCCGGATACTAATAACATGCTGGACTCATCCATTACAATCAACATGGCTTCCAACTTTCTCAACACTTTATCACTTCGCCATTCTTTAGCAAGCTCTACTGCTGAGCGCTGGATATTGCCGTTATATTCTTCCAGCTTCGCCTCAAACATTTCGAACAAAGTAAATGCATCTGCCACAGATCCTGCAAAACCTGCAAGGATTCTTCCGTTAAAAAGCTTTCGCACTTTTCGTGCTGTATGCTTCATGACAACTGCGTTTCCAAATGTAACCTGACCGTCACCAGACATTGCACATTGTCCTTTATGTTGGACTGCAAATATCGTGGTAGCATGAAATGATGACATGAAAAGATCCTCCATTCGTTCCTCATGCACGAGGATGAAATTGATTGTACGTCTTTTGTAAATGTTCTTTTGTCACATGTGTATAGATCTGGGTGGATGATAAACTGGCATGTCCGAGCAATTCTTGGACAACACGAAGGTCTGCTCCTTCATTTAACATATGCGTGGCAAAAGTATGCCGAAGCATATGTGGACTAATATGTAAGGTTGAACATGCCTGTTGTACCATATCATTAAGTATCAGCCTTACACCGCGGGAAGTAAGTGGACCTCCACGGAAATTAAGAAAAAGATGCTTGGTGGAATTAGGAGTCTTCTGCTTTTCAAGCAGTGACTTGCGGCCGTCTTCCAAATAAGTCTTTAATGCATCTTGTGCAAAACTTCCAAATGGGATATAACGTTGTTTATTCCCTTTTCCAGTGACAAGGATCGTACCGACTTGAAAGTCTATATCTTGAATTTGAATGTGACAACATTCACTAATTCGGATGCCAGTTGCATAGAGTAATTCCAAAATGGCTTGATTCCTCTGACCTAGTGGTGTTTCCAGATCTGAAACAGCAAATAACTTATCCAACTCTTCGCTATAGAGAAACTGCGGAAGCCGCTTTTCCTGTTTTGGCAAGGACACACTGGTAAAAGGATTTTGCTCCACTTTTTCCTCACGGAGAAGAAACCTATAGAAGCTTCGCAAACTTGATGTTTTCCTTGCTACCGATTTTCGAGCGTATTTCTTTTGATGCAGCCTGGTTAAATACATACGTGCTTCTGTATGAGTGACTTCATTAATGCTTGAAATGGCTTCCTCTTTCATAAAATCAAAAAAATCTTCAATATCCTTCTGATAAAATACAATAGTATATTTTGAGTAATTTTTTTCAATTTGTAAATATTCTAGAAAAGAAATTAATGGAACGTTAACATTTTGCATACTTATCACCTCACAAGGGCTACTAAATATTATCACAATTTAGTAGCCCTTGCAATTAATTTGATTAATTTTTTACAAAATTCTGAATTGTTTCCAACGCTCTCCTAGCATGCGCTTCATTACGCTCTTGTTTATTTTTAATCTTCTTTGGAAGCTCTGGGAATAGCCCAAAGTTTGCATTCATCGGCTGGAAGTTTTTCGCGTTGGTAGACGTAATATAGTGCGCCATACTTCCAATTGCGGTTTCTTTCGGGAACACCAACGGTTCCTCTCCAAGCACAAGGCGGGCTGCATTCATCCCCGCAATAAGCCCTGACGCTGCAGATTCCACATATCCTTCCACTCCTGTCATTTGACCGGCAAAGAAAAGATCATCTCTTTCTTTAAATTGATAGGTTGGTTTCAACAGGTTTGGAGAATTGATAAAGGTATTGCGGTGCATGACACCGTATCGGACAATTTCCGCATTTTCCAAGCCAGGAATTAGACGAATCACTTCTTTTTGCGGTCCCCATTTTAAATGTGTCTGAAAACCAACAATATTATACAAAGTCCCTGCCGCATCATCTTGACGGAGTTGCACGACAGCAAATGGGCGTTTGTCTGTTTTTGGATCTTCTAACCCAACCGGTTTTAATGGTCCAAAAAGCATCGTTTTCTTTCCGCGGTTTGCCATTACTTCGATCGGCATACACCCTTCAAAGAAGATTTCTTTTTCAAATTCCTTTAATGGAACGGTTTCTGCTTCCACTAATGCATCATAGAATCGATTAAACTGCTCTTCTGTCATCGGGCAATTTAAGTATGCTGCTTCTCCTTTGTCATAACGTGATTTTAAATAAACAATATCCATGTTGATGCTGTCTTTTTCAATAATTGGAGCTGCAGCGTCATAGAAATATAGATATTCTTCACCAGTTAAGGAACGAAGCTGGTCTGAAAGGGCTTTGGACGTTAACGGTCCTGTTGCAATAATTGTCGGTCCTTGTGGAATCTGTTCCATTTCTTCATTAAATACCGTTACATTAGGATGTTCTTTGACTCTCTCCGTCACTTTAGCAGCAAATTCATGCCTGTCCACAGCAAGTGCACCTCCTGCAGGGACCGCACAATCATCTGCTGAACGAATAATGACGGAGTCAAGCATTCTCATCTCTTCCTTTAACACACCCACTGCATTTGTCAGGTTGTTTGCGCGAAGGGAATTGGAGCAAACAAGCTCTGCGAATTTATCCGTATGATGGGCAGGAGTTTGTTTGACTGGTCGCATTTCATATAAATGTACCTGAATCCCTCTATTTGCAAGCTGCCATGCTGCTTCACTGCCGGCAAGGCCAGCTCCAATTACATTAACTACTGTGTTTGTCATAACTTATACCTCCAAAAACGTTGTTAAATTATTGCTGCATTCACTAGCTTTTTTTACAAAGGAAAAAGGGCTGACCCAACCACTTAAGTGTCAGTCCCCTATTTTCTATCGTAAAGATTATCCTTGTGGTTCTTCTTTATAATCACACTCTACACACTGTACCTGTACACCCTTTTTAAGCTTTTTCTCGACCAGTAAGGATTCACACTTAGGACACTTTCTGGCAATAGGCTTATCCCATGATAAGAATTCACAGGTAGGGTATTGGTCACAGCCATAGAAAATTCGTTTCTTTTTACTTTTTCTTTCCACAATATTCCCTTTTTCACATTTAGGACAAGGGACCCCGATATCTTTTACGATAGGTTTTGTATTGCGGCAGTCAGGGAAATTGGAGCAAGCCATGAACTTTCCGTACCGTCCCATCTTAAAGACCATCTCGTGACCGCAAAGCTCACAATCTTCACCTGCTGGCTCATCTTTAATTTCAATTTCCTGCATTTCCGCTTCCGCTTTTTCTAAACGCTTGGCGAATTCATGATAAAAGCCGTCAATGATATTGACCCAATTTACTTTTCCATCTTCCACATTATCCAGGTTTGTTTCCAGGTCCGCAGTAAACTCGACATTAATAATTTCAGGGAAGAACTCCAGAATCAATTGGATGACAATCTCTCCAAGCTCAGTAGGAACAAATCGTTTATTATCGAGCGCTACATAGCCTCTTTTCTGGATGGTATCCAATGTAGGTGCATAAGTTGACGGTCTTCCTATTCCCAACTCTTCTAGGGTACGTACCAACCTTGCCTCTGTGTACCTTGGTGGAGGTTGGGTGAAATGTTGCTTTTGATCGATATCTTTGGAGAAAACGGTATCGCCTTTCTCTAAAGGAGGAAGAAGGTTCTCTTTTTCTTCCTGTTGATCGTCGTTACCTTCCACATATACTTTCATGAAGCCTGCGAACTTGACCGTAGATCCAGTCGCACGGAATTGAACATCATTTTGCGTTAAGTCCACACTGACCGTATCCAATATGGCAGGTGCCATCTGACTTGCTACAAAGCGCTCCCAAATCAACTTATATAAACGGAATTGATCACGTGACAAGTATTCTTTAATCGACTGAGGGTCCTTCATGGTTGATGTTGGACGAATCGCTTCATGGGCATCTTGTGCATTGCTCTTTTTTGTTTCTTTTCTTTCTTCAGTAGAAACAAATTGTTTGCCATATGTCTTTTCGATATATTCCACCGCTTCTTTCTTTGCGGTTTCTGAAATACGGGTTGAATCCGTACGCATATAGGTGATTAGACCGACCGTACCTTCTTTTCCAAGCTCAATTCCCTCATAGAGCTGCTGGGCCATCATCATCGTTTTCTTTGCACGGAAGTTAAGTTTACGCGCAGCTTCCTGTTGCAAGGAAGATGTGATGAAAGGAAGCGCTGGATTACGTTTACGCTCCTTTTTGGTTACACTCTTTATTTCAAAGGAGTTCCCCTCAAGCCTTCCTAGAACCTCATTGACATCTGCTTCAGATTTCAGCTCTGTCTTCTTCCCATCTACCCCATAGAAGCTTGCTTCAAATTCTTTTGATTTCCCTGTAAGGAAGCTGCTTTTAATGGACCAGTACTCTTCCGGTTCAAACGCATTTATCTCTTGCTCACGTTCAATGACTAATCGTACAGCAACGGATTGAACGCGACCTGCACTTAATCCCTTTTTCACTTTCTTCCATAATAAAGGGCTTATGTTGTAGCCCACAAGTCGATCTAAAATCCTTCTTGCCTGTTGAGCGTCCACTACATCGAGATTAATCGGTCTTGGATGTTTGAATGATTCCTTAATAGCATCTTTAGTTATTTCATTAAAAACAACCCGACAATCCGATGTTATATCAATATCGAGACTGTGAGCAAGATGCCAAGCAATAGCTTCCCCTTCGCGATCCGGGTCAGCCGCGAGGAATATTTTCTTTGCTTTTTTTGCAGCTGTTTTCAATTCCTTCAAGACGGGACCTTTCCCTCTGATGGTTATATATTTAGGCTCAAATTCATGATCCACATTTACACCCATTTGACTTTTGGGTAAGTCTCTAACATGTCCCATGGAGGCTTTCACTTTATATTTTTTTCCTAGATATCGTTCAATTGTCTTTGCTTTTGCCGGTGATTCCACAATCACTAAGTAATCTGCCATTCAATAATCCTCCTCAAGAGGGTAAATTCTTAGAAAAAACAATAAGGTGATGCGTTTTCTCAAAGTTTTTAGCTTCTATTTTCATTTTTGTTTTATCTATTATATAAATCTTCACCATTATCAAATATTATGTAACCTTTTGTCAAACAGAGAATTCCAATAAATTATGTAATTTCCTAGTTTTACCCCTCTTTAAACATCCCGGTTATCCTTATGTATTATATGTAGACACAGAATCTAGTTTATATACTAGTACCTGCAAACTTTTCTCACTAGAACGGTCTATCTTGCATAGGAAAAGGGTACAATTTTTAATATCATTGTACCCTATAATAATATAGACATATCTTGATTTGTAAAGTAAAAAACGAAAATTCTCTCAAAAATAGTTAATTATTTGTCACTTTATTGTAATCTCTTTTACTATTTTTATCATTTCACGGCTACTCAATTCTTCTAAAATATCATGATGACTAATGACAAGTTTTGCTCCTTGTTGGATAAGTGCATTTGTCCCTTTGGAGGTTTCAGAAAGTATGGAACCTGGAACAGCAAATACCTCTCTTCCTTGTTCCATTGCTTGATCTGCAGTAATGAGGGACCCGCTTTTCTCTTTCGCTTCAATTATGATTACTCCTTCACTTAAACCACTGATAATACGATTCCTTTGTGGGAAATTCCATCTTGTTGGAGGTGTGTATGGAGGATATTCGGAGAGAAGTAGATGCTGTGAGGCAATTTTTTCTGCAATAGAATGGTGTTCTTTCGGATAAATATGAAAAAAACCACTTCCTAAAACAGCAATGGTGTTTCCTCCCCTTTCCATCGCTAATTGATGAGCGGAAATGTCCACTCCTTTTGCCAATCCGCTTACGATAGTGAAGTCTTCTTTTAGAAGAGGGGGAATCAACTTATGTAAAGAGTGATTACCGTAAGATGTCATCATTCTGGCACCAACTATTCCAAGCATTCTAGATTTGAATAGTTGCTTATTCCCTTTTGTATATAGGACAACTGGCGGGTCATAGATTTCTTTTAAAAGGAGTGGGTACTCTTTATCCCAAATGGTTAGAGGTTCTATGCTTTGCTCTTTATAAATAGAAAGAAGCTGTGAGACATTATTATTGCGGATATGGTGATAAATGGTCTGTGCTTGCTTTAGTGAAGTGTTGAAATTAGAAGCTATATCAGAAGGTTTCATGGTGTAAAGGCGTTCAAGCGTGGGATCTTTCATTAATAGGTTTTGGAGTGTCTTTAAGGTGAGATCTTGACAATGATGCAGGGTTATCAATCTTCTTTTTTCCAATTGCATATACGCAATACACCTCTTTCAATTTAGAAACGGAAACGGGGATAGCCTGACTCGACTATCCCATTTCCATTATTATATTAGTGAGTTTTACATTTATCGTAAATGCCTTGCTCTTTGATTACTTTGATAAGCGTTTCACCCATAACGGATGGAGTATCAGCAACTTCAATGCCACACTCATTCATCACACGGATCTTCTCATCTGCAGTACCTTTACCGCCAGAAATGATTGCTCCTGCGTGACCCATGCGCTTACCAGGAGGTGCAGTACGTCCGCCGATGAAGCCGACAACAGGTTTTGTCATGTTCTCTTTTACCCAAAGAGCAGCTTCTTCTTCAGCTGTACCACCGATTTCACCGATCATGATAACTGCATACGTGTCCTCATCTTCATTGAATGCTTTTAAAACATCAATGAAATCAGTACCATTAACCGGGTCTCCACCGATACCTACAGCTGTAGATTGACCAATACCTTCTTGAGATAGTTGGTGAACCGCTTCGTACGTTAATGTACCAGAACGGGAAACAACCCCAACATGGCCTTTCGTATGGATATAACCAGGCATGATACCGATTTTGCACTCACCAGGAGTGATAACGCCAGGACAGTTAGGACCAACAAGACGAGTCTTTTTCCCTTCCATATAACGCTTCACTTTTACCATATCAAGTACAGGAATATGCTCTGTAATACAAATAGCCAAGTCAAGCTCTGCATCTACCGCTTCCATAATTGCATCTGCAGCAAATGGAGCCGGTACATAAATAACAGATGCATTTGCACCAGTAGCTTTAACTGCTTCTTCTACTGTATTGAATACAGGTACACCTTCCACTTCAGTGCCGCCTTTACCTGGTGTAACACCACCAACGATTTGTGTGCCATACTCAAGCATTTGCTTTGTATGGAACAACGCTGTGGAACCAGTAATACCTTGTACGATTACTTTTGTATCTTTATTAATGAATACACTCATGAATGTCCCCTGCCTTTCTTATCCTACTTGCGCTACGATTTTTTGTGCACCATCAGCCATGGATTCTGCTGCAACGATATTTAAGCCAGACTCACGTAAAATCTGTTTTCCTAAGTCTACGTTTGTACCTTCCAAACGAACTACTAGAGGTACTTCAAGACCAACTTGCTTCGCTGCTTCCACAACACCTGTAGCAATGATGTCACATTTCATAATTCCACCGAAAATGTTAACGAAAATCCCTTTTACATTATCATCAGAAAGGATAATTTTGAAAGCTTCTGTTACTTTCTCAGCAGTAGCTCCGCCCCCAACGTCCAGGAAGTTAGCAGGGTCTCCACCATAATGCTTGATAATATCCATAGTTGCCATCGCAAGTCCGGCACCATTTACCATACATCCGATGTTTCCATCAAGTGAAATGTAGCTTAAATCGTATTTGGAAGCTTCGATTTCTTTTGCATCTTCTTCTTCCAGATCACGGTATTCTAAAATGTCTTTGTGACGGTAAAGTGCATTAGAGTCGAAGTTAAGCTTTGCATCCAACGCCATTACCTTCGCGTCACCAGTCACAACAAGTGGATTGATTTCTGCGATAGAGCAATCTTTCTCGACGAAAGCAGTATAAAGGCTCATCATAAATTTAACCGCTTGTCCAACCAACTCTTTTGGAATGTTAATGTTGAATGCAATACGACGAGCTTGGAAACCTGTTAATCCTACAACAGGATCAACCACTTCTTTGAAGATTTTTTCTGGCGTTTGTTCTGCCACTTCTTCAATTTCTGTTCCGCCTTCTTCCGATGCCATTAACACAACTCGGGATGTTGCACGGTCTAATACAAGTCCGATATAGTATTCTTTCTTGATGTCGCATCCTTCTTCAATAAGTAAGCGTTTTACTTCCTTACCTTCTGGACCCGTTTGGTGAGTAATTAACGTTTTGCCCAGGATTTCACCCGCATATTCACGAACTTCATCCAAGTTCTTGGCAACTTTCACTCCGCCCGCTTTACCGCGGCCTCCAGCGTGAATTTGCGCCTTCACTACACAAACTTCTGTTCCCAGTTCTTTTGCAGCTTCTACTGCTTCTTCAACAGTGAACGCTACTCGGCCATTTGGAACAGCCACCCCGTATTTTCTGAGGATCTCTTTTCCTTGATATTCATGGATATTCATTTCCCATCCTCCAATCTTATGTATAACAGAACATTATTTAAAAATAGACTGCGCTTTCATTTTATTAAATGCGCCATCAAATGTCTACCTTTCTGCAAAAATATTATACTATTTTCAAAAAATTAATAGATTGACATCCTATTTTGTCGAAGAAAAGGTGCCTATTCGCAAATTGACACTTGATTTAACAGATTATTCAATCTATTTTCATTATGTTAAAAAACCTTCACGTGGTGTCTTTCACATTCTTTTTCTCTTCTTTATGAAGGTTATACACATACGCTAAGACCTCCGCTACCACCTCATATAGTTCTTCAGGTATTGTTTCATTTAACTCTAGTTCCATTAAGATTTCCAATAAAGCCTGATCTTCCTGAATGGGGATCTTATGCTTTTTTGCTTCCTCCAAAATGTTTTCAGCTACAAGGCCAGCACCCTTTGCCTGAACAACAGGTGCAACACTTTTATTCTGTTCATACTTGATGGCAACCGCTTTTTTTCTCTTAATGATGTCTTTACTCATATCCGAATGTCCACCCCTTCCTGTGGTGAAGCCAATATCGTCCTTAAATAATCCAACGGTATCCCAGGCGTATTATCCTTTTCCTTATATTCTGTTTTCACATTACTTATTGTATAGCCTATATCAGCAAGCTTCTTCTTTAAAAAAGGGGCGCTCTTTGGCACTAGTGATTCTAGTGCAGGATAAGAATGTTGAAAAGAAATGCTGATCACTTTCCTTTGAACGAGTACGTCCACCATTACAGACGAAAATAGCGGGAGGTCCAGCAAAAGTACTACACGGCAATATTCAGAATCAAGCTCCTCGTTCTTTTTTTTCGAGCTTATATGTACATACCATTCTTTTGATTCATTCTCCATGTTAACTGGAATCGGTAAAAAAACATGATGCAGGTTGCCTTCTTCTCTTGTTAAAAGTTGAAAACTCGTTAATTTGGAAATGAGGTGACCAATGGCAGTTTTTTCTTCAGGGGTTGTTGTCTGGTTCATATAATTCAATAATAATGGCTTCAACTGTTCTAATTTTGCCTCTGATAAAGGCTGGCCATCTCTAATAAAGTTGCCTAAGTTTTGTTCAAAGTTCAATCCAAGTAAGGGGAGTAATTGTTTAATAAATTGCAATGCTTCTGTTTTGGTGTTAAGCGTTTGTGGCAGTTGCATGTTTCGAATGACATCTATGAGTTTTTCCTGAATCGGAGTTGGAAGATTTGCTTTTTCAAGAAAAGTTTCCACTTTGGCAAGATGTTGTAGAGTCGTTTCCTTGTCCGAAAAACTGGTGACCATCATTTGGAGCTTTTCAGATAGGTTTGTAAGTCCGTTTCGCTGGACTAATACTTTGACCAATTCCACTGCTTTATCATTTTGTGTTGGGGGAAGGCTGTCTATTGCCTCTGTGACTTCTTTCAGAGAGGTTGAAGGCATCTTCCCCCCTATTTGGGTTATAAGCGCCTGAGTGCTTTCCTGCGGTGTTTGTGAAGCCGCAGAGATAGGTGTTGTTTGGTTTTTGGGGGTTCCGATTCCAGCACCTAAATGTAAAATGTTCATAGCTAACTCCTTTTAGTCAACCATTTCCTTTACCGGTGAGAATGATCGACGATGTTCTCGGGTCACCCCTACTTCTTCTAAAGCGATTAGATGCTCACGGGTTCCGTATCCCATATTTTTATCAAAGCCATATTGAGGAAATTCATTTGCAAGGTTTTTCATATACGTATCCCTTGTTTCTTTAGCCAAAACAGATGCTGCTGCGATGGATATACTTGTGGCATCCCCTTTTATGATGGAAGTTTGCGCAATATCTACGTCTAGTTTCATTGCATCTATTAAGAGGTGATCAGGTGTGTTAGAAAGGTTATTTACTGCTTCCATCATCGCAAGCTTTGTAGCTTCGTAAATATTCACCTTATCGATATCGCTCGGCATGACAATACCTATTCCGTAACTAATAGCATTCTCTTTAATATATTCATAAAAAATTTCTCTTTTTTGCGGGCTGAGTTTTTTTGAGTCTGTAAGTCCGGGCAGCTGAAATTCTTCTGGCAAAATTACCGCCGCTGCAACTACAGGACCGGCCAGAGGACCTCGACCGACTTCATCTATTCCCGCAATAAACCTAGAGCCCTTCTCCCAAAGAGCAACTTCATACTTTTGCATCTCTTTGAACTGATCTATAAGCTTCTGTTTTTCCTGTGCGCGCTTTTCCCATCTGCGTAAAAGCACTTGTACACCTTTACGTTCATCATCCTTTATTGAAACGATGAAAGGGTCTTGCTCATTTTCCGTTTTTGCTAATATTTGTTCTATCTCTTTTATCGACAGCTTTGCCACATTTTCCACTCCATTTTCCCAAAAGAAAAAGGCTGCACGGATGACAGCCTTTTTCTAAAGTTTTTCTGGTCTTTCTAAACTGATTTTCCCAAGTTTCTCTGAACGTATTTCACGAATAACCAATTCGGCGGTCTTATCATAATCGATATGTCCACCACTCATCTTACAGCCGCGTTTAGAGCCTATTGCGTCAAAAAGTTCGACAATATCCTCAGGTATTTCTTCAAGACCGTAACGCTCTTTCAATCTTTCGGGATAAGCGTCAGTCAAAAATCTTAAAGCAAATACAGCAATATCCTGTAGATTAATGATTGTATCTTTAATGGCACCTGTGGTTGCTAAACGGTAGCCAACTTCTTGATCTTCGAATTTTGGCCAGAGAATTCCAGGCGTATCAAGTAGTTCTAATTCTTTCCCGACTTTGACCCATTGCTGAGCTTTTGTGACACCAGGCCTATCTCCTGTTTGAGCGATATTTTTCTTCGCCAGCCTGTTAATCAGCGTTGATTTTCCGACATTGGGGATCCCCACTATCAAAGCTCTGATTGCTCTTGGTCTAATTCCGCGAGATTGCATTTTATCAAACTTTTCTTTTAACAGCTCTTTGGATAATGATGCAATCTGTTGAATCCCTTTACCAGTTTGGGAGTCAATGGCAATCGCTTTTGTAGATGAACCTGGGAGATTGAAATAGTCAAGCCATTCCCGAGTTATCTTAGCATCTGCCATATCTGCTTTGTTAAGCAGTATGATTCTTGGCTTATTGGAAATGATTTCGTCGATCATTGGATTTCGTGATGAAACGGGGATTCGCGCATCTACCAATTCATAGACGATATCAATCAATTTAAGTTTTTCTGTTACTTGTCTTCGGGCTTTCGCCATATGCCCGGGAAACCATTGTATTGTCATGAGAATTGCCTCCTGAAGTCCTTGCAAAAAACATATATTTTAAATTTCGTTATACACCGCTGTTGATTTCGCTTTTTGCTCCAATCAACTGGCTAGGTGTTATTTTACCATTCTTAGGTCTGATAGTGGCCAGTAGACAATATTGGTTTTGCCTAGTACTTCTTCTTGCGGCACTGTTCCGATATGACGGCCATCCTTTGAGAATCTGCGGTTATCTCCCATTACAAAGAGATGACCTTCTGGTACTTCTTTAAGGCCTGTCTTTTCTTCCAATGTGAAATCTTCCGTTAACGGGCCATCAGGATACTGAGCCTTATAGCTGTCTAAATATGGCTCTTCATATGCTTCTCCGTTGATATACAAGACATCATCCCGATATTCTACTTCGTCGCCCGGCAAACCGATGACACGTTTAATATAGTCTTTATCTTCTGTTGCATGGAACACCACGATGTCAAATCGTTCCGGTTCTCCAATCTGATATCCAATCTTGTTCACAATCATTCTATCCTGATTATGCAGAGTCGGCATCATGGAATCACCATCCACCACAATTGGTGCAAAAAAGAAATAACGTATTGCTGCTGCAAGAATTACTGCGATAGCTAAGGCTTTTACCCATTCCCAAAGCTCATTTTTAGAACGTGCCATATCTGTTCCTCCGCCGTTTTCATTATGTTCTCTTATTTAATGAGAATTTATATGTAATTCTACTTCAATTATATACCTTGTTTTTGTTTAAACAAAACTATAGATATTGCGCAGCCATTTTTTTAGTAAAAAAAGAGAGCTTGTCTCCAAGCTCCCCCTTTGAATTATCGAATCTCTTTGATACGCGCTTTTTTACCACGTAATGCACGTAGGTAGTAAAGTTTCGCACGACGTACTTTACCACGACGAACTACATCAATTCCCTCAATTTTAGGGGAATGAAGTGGGAATGCACGCTCAACTCCAACACCGTAAGAGATCTTACGAACTGTGAAAGTTTCGCTGATTCCGCCGCCACGACGTTTGATTACTACTCCTTCATACACCTGAATACGCTCACGCGTTCCCTCTACAACCTTAACGTTAACACGTACAGTGTCACCAGGACGGAAAGAAGGAAGATCAGTTTTCAACTGCTCTTGAGTAATATCTTGGATTAATTTTTGCATAGTTTTCTGCTCCTTTTCCACAGATGCTCATACCATACTTATTTGATGCAGCGGAACATCGTTTTTAGACATAGCGATAGCTAAGTCACAAAGAGTATAATAGCATATTAGAAAAATAAAATCAATATGCCTTATCCTCTTTTTTTATTTCACTAAGCCATTCTTGTTGCTGAATTGTTAATGGATACTCATCAAATAAGTCTGGTCTTCTGTTCCAAGTTCTTCTGATAGACTCTTTTGTCCGCCATTCTTCAATATGTGCATGATTTCCTGAGAGAAGAACATCTGGCACTTTCATGCCCCGAAAATCAGCCGGTCTTGTATAATGTGGGTGTTCAAGTAACCCGGTACTAAAGCTATCCTGTTCATGGGAAGCCGCTTTTCCTAATACATCTGGAAGCAAACGAACTACACTGTCTACAATGACCATTGAAGCTAGTTCCCCTCCAGTAAGAACATAATCGCCAATTGAAATCTCGTCTGTAACAACATGCTCTCTAATTCGTTCGTCATAGCCCTCGTAATGACCGCAAATGAATATCAGATGCTCTTCTTGTGCGAGTTCTTCTGCTTTCTTTTGCGTGTAACGCTCACCCTGAGGACACATCAGAATAACTCTCGGCTTTTTGACAGCTTGATTTGCCTCTGTAAGGGATGAAACGGCATCAAAGATCGGTTGAGCTTTAAGCACCATTCCAGCTCCACCTCCATAAGGGTAGTCATCGACTGTCTTATGTTTGTTATCCGCGTATTCTCTGAAATCGGTCACTCTGTATTGAACGGCTCCTTTCTCCGCAGCTTTGTTCAAAATGGAGGACCCGAGTACTCCTGTAAACATTTCCGGAAAAATGGAAAGAATATCAATCTTCATCTTAAAACAGCCCTTCTAATGGCTCTATGATAATTGTCTTCTCTTTAACATCCACTTTCTTTACTACTTGATCAATATAAGGGATTAATATGTCCTTCCCTTTCTTTGCCTTAATCACCCAGACATCGTTTGCTCCTGGTGTCAGTACTTCCTTAACTGTGCCTATCTCCTCCATCGTTTCCTGAAGGATTACTTTACAGCCAACTATTTCATGGAAGTAATATTCTCCTTCTTCCAGCTCACCTAGTTGGTCTTCTGGAACCTTAACAATGGCTCCTTTGAATTTTTCCACTTCGTTTACATTATGGAATCCTTCAAATGTGAGAAGGTCGAAGGATTTATGTACTCTTCTAGTTGCTACTTTAACTTCTACTGGTTCCTTTTCATTTGGTAAGAATAAGTAGAGGAGATTTCCTTTTTTATAACGTTCATCAGGAAAATCTGTTCTGGAAACGACACGAACCTCACCTTTTATTCCGTGTGTATTCACTAGCTTACCTACATTAAACCATTTTGACATTTTAAGCACCTCCACGCGTAACAACGCTTATCTTCTATATAAATAGAGTACCCTCAAAGAGTTTCTCTTACCTATTTAATCAAAAAGAAAAGGGGAAGCATAAAAGCCTCCCCCTACTCCATAATCTCTAATTGTACTCGTTTATTCTCGTGAGAAGCAGCAGCGAACAAAACTGTCCGGATTGCTTTTGCAATTCTACCCTGCTTGCCAATCACTTTCCCTAAATCATCTTGATGTACAGTAAGTTGGTACGTAAGAACATTACCTGTTTCTTTTTCCGTAACCACTACATTTTCTGGATGATCTACTAACGACGTCACAATTGTTTGGATTAGTTCTGTCATTTTGCCTCTTACTTACCTAATTTGGCATTGTGGAATTTTTCCATAATACCTTCGTTAGAGAAAAGGTTACGAACTGTGTCAGAAGGCTTCGCGCCATCTTGTAACCATTTAAGAGCTAGTTCTTCATTGATCTTAACTTCAGCTGGTTGCATTACAGGGTTGTAAGTTCCAACTGTTTCAATGAAACGTCCGTCACGAGGAGAACGAGAATCTGCTACTACAATACGATAGAATGGGGATTTTTTAGAACCCATACGTTTTAAACGAATTTTTACTGCCATTTAATATAGCACCTCCGAAAATATTTCACACAAGATAGTATGATAACAAGTAGTTACTTGTTTGTAAAGTGTTTTTTCTTGTCACTTTATTTATTAAGAGAAAAAATGCTGTGGATGCTTACATGAAAGGAAATTTGAAGCCACCTTTTTTGCCTTTTCCTTTTTGCATGCTTGTCATCTGCTTCATCATTTTTTTCATCTCTTCAAATTGTTTAAGTAGACGGTTTACTTCCTGGATAGGTCGCCCGCTACCTTTTGCTATCCGCTTTTTGCGGCTTGCATTAATCAAATCTGGATTATCTTTCTCTGCTTTAGTCATCGATTGAATAATTGCCTCAACATGACCAATCTGTTTTTCATCCACCTGGACATTTTTTAAGCCTTTCATCTTGTTGGCTCCAGGTATCATTCCAAGAATTTCATCAAGAGGCCCCATGTTTCTCACTTGGCCAAGCTGTTCCAGGAAATCATCAAACGTAAAGTTCATCGTACGCAGCTTCTGTTCAAGCTCCTTGGCTTTCTCTTCGTCTACATTCGATTGTGCTTTCTCAATTAGAGTCAGCACATCTCCCATACCTAAAATACGAGAGGCCATACGTTCAGGGTGAAAAGGTTCGATGGCATCCAATTTTTCTCCCATACCAATATACTTGATTGGGGTATTGGTTACCGCCTTAACAGATAATGCAGCTCCACCTCGAGTATCTCCATCAAGTTTTGTTAATACAACTCCAGTCAAGCCAAGCTGTTCATTGAAGCTTTGCGCTACATTTACAGCATCTTGTCCTGTCATTGCATCTACAACAAGGAAGATCTCATCTGGGTTGGAGATTTCTTTCACCTGCTTTAACTCGTCCATTAAGTTTTCATCCACATGCAAACGTCCGGCAGTATCGATCAGCACATAGTCATGATGCTCATCTTTCGCTTTTTGGATGGCTTGCTTTGCGATTTCAACGGGACTTACCTGATCTCCTAGTGAGAAAACAGGCATACTGAGTTGTTTTCCAAGTGTTTCAAGCTGTTTTATAGCTGCCGGTCGGTAAATATCTGCTGCAACTAGAAGCGGCTTTCTATTGTGCTTTTTGCGCAATAGGTTTGCAAGCTTTCCGGTTGTCGTCGTTTTACCAGCACCTTGTAGACCTACCATCATGATGACGGTTGGAGGTCGGCTGCTGACAGCGATTTTACTTTGCTCTCCGCCCATAAGCGCGGTGAGTTCTTCTTTTACCACTTTAATTACTTGCTGACCGGGTGTAAGACTTTTCATGACTTCTTGTCCAACTGCACGTTCATTCACGCGTTTTACAAAGTCTTTCACTACTTTGAAGTTAACATCCGCTTCTAGTAAAGCCAGTCGAACTTCACGCATCATTTCTTTAACGTCTTGTTCACTTACTTTTCCTTTTCCACGGATCTTCTGTATCGTATTTTGCAAACGGTCGGCTAAACCTTCAAATGCCATGTATGCCGCCCCCTAATCTAATTTCTCAAGCGACTCGATCAGCGCTAAAAGAGACTTACCGTTAAGCGGACTTTCCGCCTTTTCGGCTTCGTCCTTCATCTGCTGCAAAAGCGACTGCCGCTCTTGAAACTTTTGAAATAACAAAAGCTTTTCTTCATATTGCTCAAGCATCTGTTCTGTACGTTTTATGTTATCATACACTGCTTGACGACTTATGTTATATTCCTCTGCTATCTCACCAAGGGAGTGATCATCTAAGTAATACAAAGACATATAGCTTCGTTGCTTTGGTGTTAACAACGACTGATAGAAATCATAAAGATAGTTCATTCTCGTTGTTTTTTCAAGCATCCTCTTCACTCTCCCTTGTTAAGTGAAATGCCTTTACAATAGCTTAGTTTACAGGTTGAGATAGGGAATGTCAAGTTTTTTTCTTGACCTTGGGAAATGCAATAATATAAAAAAATAGACCAATAGTTGGTTAGGTGATCGTAGCTGTTCCTTTCCGCAATTGGCTTCGCTTTCCGCGGGACGGTGCTTGAGCCTCCTCACTTCGTTGCGGGGTCTCAACCTACCGTTTCTCCCCCGCTGGAGTCTCCGCCATTTGCTCCAATTCACAGCTGGAAATTACTCAAAAGAAGGGTAATCACTTTTTCAGTTAACCCGGGTAATTGCCCATTCATAGAACCTCAGGTGAATGAAGTAACTTTGTTGATTGGAGCGGAAGGCGCGCAGACGCCCGCGGGAAGAAGGGACAGGGGAGACCCTGCAGGCGAAGACGAGGAGGCTCCCGGACCGCCCGCAGGCAAGCGAAGCGCCTGGAACGGAAATAAACAGGTTCACATCTTCTCTACTCTTCTCTACTAAAAAGCCGCCCTTCTGATTTGAGGGGCGGCGGTAATGGATATCGTTTTTAGCTTTCTTGTGCTTCTTCTTTTTCCATCATGTCTGCAAATAACCCGTACACATATTGCTCGGCATTAAATTCTTGCAGGTCTTCTGCTTTTTCACCTAAACCAACAAACTTGACCGGAATCTTCATTTCATTCCGGATTGCAAGAACGATTCCGCCCTTTGCAGTGCCGTCAAGCTTTGTCAAAACGATTCCTGTAACATTTGTTGCTTCAGAAAAGATTTTCGCCTGGCTTAATGCATTCTGGCCAGTCGTTGCATCCAAGACAAGCAACACTTCATGTGGTGCACCTGGAACCTCACGCTCAATGACACGCTTCACCTTTTCAAGTTCCTTCATTAAATTGACCTTGTTTTGAAGTCGACCTGCTGTATCACAAAGCAGTACATCAACTTTACGAGCTTTAGCCGCTTGGAGGGCATCATACATAACAGCTGCTGGATCTGAACCCTCTGATTGCTTGATCACATCCACACCAACACGCTGGCCCCATACTTCAAGCTGGTCGATAGCACCGGCACGGAATGTATCTCCCGCTGCAAGAAGAACACTTTTCCCCTCTTCTTTCAACTTCTTAGCGATCTTTCCTATAGATGTCGTTTTTCCTACCCCGTTTACCCCTACAACTAGAACAACCGTTAAGCCTTCTTGTTGAAAGTTGATGGTCGGAGAGACGTCATCTCCAGCTTGATAGATTTCCACCAACTTTTCAGAAATAACACTTTGAACTTCACGGGGATCTTGGATATTGCGTCGTTTCACTTCCATTCTAAGTTCGTCAATTAATTCCATCACGGTGTTAACGCCAACATCTGCCCCGATTAAGATTTCCTCCAACTCTTCAAAGAAATCCTCATCCACTTTGCGGTAGCGAGCGACAAGATCATTTACTTTACCAGAGAAAGAATCGCGAGTTTTCGTTAATCCTTCTCGGAATTTTTCTGTTACGGAATCTGTTTGGGTGGTAAGTTTTTCTTTCAATTTTTTAAAGAAACTCATTTTCTCATTCTCTTCCTCTCTATTTAACAAGTTCTTTGGATTCTTCTAACCGGACTGAGACCAATTTAGAGACACCGGATTCTTGCATCGTAACCCCGTAAAGGACGTCACTGAATTCCATTGTTCCCTTGCGGTGGGTGATGACAATGAATTGGGTTTCTTCACTGAACTGTTTTAAATATTGGGCAAAACGGTGGACGTTTGCTTCATCAAGGGCCGCTTCTACTTCATCGAGGATGCAAAACGGTACAGGTCTTACCTTTAGGATGGAAAACAACAGGGCTATTGCGGTTAGCGCTCTTTCTCCTCCTGATAAGAGACCTAGATTTTGCAGTTTTTTACCTGGCGGTTGTGCCACAATATCTACACCTGTATTTAGCATATCTGAAGGATCTGTTAACACAAGATCTGCCCTTCCCCCTCCAAATAACGAGCGGAACACATCGTGAAAATGTGCACGAATATTAGTGAAGGTCGTTTCAAAACGCTTTTTCATTTCCTCATCCATCTCACCGATGACTTGGAACAAGGTGTCTTTTGCTTCTTGAAGATCATCCTTTTGTTCTTTTAGGAATGTATATCGCTCGCTTACTCGATCATATTCCTCAATTGCAGCGATATTGACTGTGCCAAGCTCCTCGATGGCAAGCTTGATCAGCTTTAACTTTTTACGCGCTTCTTCTATCTCCATCTCAAGTGGATAATCTGCTTTGGCCGCTTCAAAGGATAGCATATACTCTTCCCTTAAATGCTGAAGTCTATTATCTAATTCCACATCCAGACGGTTCAGTTTCACTTCTTCCGCCTTCAAAACTTCAGTAAGCTGTTTATACTGTCTTTTTAAATCTTTCAGTTCCAGCTCTTCCTGTTCCACCTTTTCGTGGTAAGAAAGCCTTTCTGCACGGCGTTCTGCTATTAGCTTCATGGTGGTATTTTTGTCTTGTAACTTTTCAGCCGCAGCCACTTCCAGTTTTTGTTCACCTGAAGAATTATCATTCATTTCACTTTGTAAAAGAGACAAGTCTTCTTTAATATCAGTCAATCTTTCCGAGGCTTGTTCAAGATCTGTTTCAATAGTATCCACTTTTTCAGATTGATTAGTAAGTTTTTCTTTTTTACTCGCATAATCAACTTTAAGTTGTGTTAGCTCATTTTGTACAGTCTCTCTGTTTGCATGTTGCTCCAACCTTAGGGAATTAAGATCGGCAATCTCTTTGTCCAGAGCTGCAATCTGCCTTCCCACCGTCTTCAGCTCATCATCTAGCTTTGCTTTCTTCTTGATGGCATCCGTCATGGAAATGGTGAGTTGTTGCTTTTCATAGTCGTATAAACTCAAATGCTCATTGACGTTTTTCTCTTCCAGTTCCACTTCTCGAAGAAGGCTTGCAACCTGTTGTTCTTTATATCTTAGTTCCTCGCCAATTCCCTTTAATTCTAAAACTTGAGACTCTTTTTCTTCTATTTTCCTCTTAAGTGTTTTGACCTGATCTTCAAGCAGGGCAGTTTTATTCTCCATCTCTTCCAGTTTAGCTGAAATAGAATCCAGTTCACGCCCTCGACTTAGGAGTGAATTAGATTTTTGTTTAACAGCACCACCAGTCATAGAACCACCTGGGTTTACCACATCTCCTTCTAATGTTACGATGCGGTATCGGTGTTGAAGAATTCCCGCTAAAGCATTGGCTCCTTTTAGATCTTTCGCGATGACAATGGTACCCAAGAGGTTGTTGACGATATTTTCGTAAGAAGGGTCATATTCCACAAGTGAAGCGGCAATCCCTACGAAAGCTTCGTGTTGATTAATCTGATTCACTTGATAGTCTGATAATGTCCTAGGTTTCATGACCGTCATTGGCAGGAACGTCGCTCGGCCAAACCCGTTCTTTTTCAAGTATTGGATCGATGTTCTTGCATTTTGCTCATTATCCACGACAATATGTTGCGTTGCACTGCCAAGGGCAATCTCAATTGCCGTTTCCACATCCTGATTTACTTGAATGAGTTCCGCAACAGCCCCTTTAATTCCAGTAAGCTTATTCTCATCTCTAGCTTTCAGTATTTCTTTAACACCTTGAAAAAATCCTGTAAAGTCCCCCTGCATGGTTTCAAGCATTTCTTTTCGTGCTCGTGTTTGCTGTAAGAATTGGTATGCTTGATACAAGGTAGTTTCTTTCTTCTGATAGGATTGCTTAAATTGTTCCAGGTTAGCTTGCTCAGTCCTGTAGCGGTCCACCGTTTGATTTAACTCTTCTTGTACCTGTTTATGATCAGAAAGTACCTTTTCTTTTTTCTGTTGAGTATTGGCCCTGAGGTCGACATATTTTCTGTTCCCCTCATCAAGACGGGTAACTTTCATACCTTCTTGCTTTTCTTGTTGCTCCAGATAGGAAATTTCATTGCGAAAGGATGCCTGTTTGTTTAAAAGTTCAATATAGTCACTTTTTAAGGCGTCAATTTTACCTTCGATATTTTGGTCAAACTGTTCGTTTATCACCTGTTTTTCCTTGAGTTGTTGCTCTGTTAATACCAACTCTTGTCGAAGGGTATTCAAAAGGTGCTTTTCGCTTTCTAATCTTTGCTTTTGCACATTGATAAATTCAACAAGTTCCACCGATGAACTTTCTAATTGGGCACGGTTTGTTGTAGCATTCTTTTTTCGTTCTTTAAGAACTTCTTTTCTTCCTTCCAGTTTCTCCAGTTCTGAACTAGCCACTAAAAGGGCTTGTTGCAAGGAATCAATGGATTCATCCAAAGCAGCCACTTGGTCCTTATACTTTTCAAGTGTTGCTTCTTTTTGACTCAACTCAGAAGATAGTACAAGCTCTTTTTCGGTACTGTTTTTGACTTCTTGAGAATTTTGTTCCCATTTTTGATGAAGGTCTTCAATTTCGTGCACCGTTACGCCTACTTCTATCTGCTCAAGCTCTTCTTTTTTCTCCAGATAATCTTTGGCAATGGAGGCCTGTATCTTTAATGGCTCCACTTGCCCTTCCAGCTCATGTAAAATATCTGATACCCGGTTAAGATTCTCTTGGGTATCCATAAGTTTACTTTCCGCTTTCTTTTTTCTGGATTTGTATTTAAGCACGCCAGCTGCTTCTTCAAAAATGCTTCGACGCTCTTCTGATTTACTGCTCAGTATCTCTTCCACTTTCCCTTGACTAATGATGGAAAAGGCTTCCTTTCCAAGTCCGGAATCCATGAAAAGGTCTACTATGTCTTTTAATCTGCAAGTTTGTTTATTTATCAGAAATTCACTGTCACCAGATCTTAGCGCCCTTCTTGTAACGCTCACTTCCATATAATCTATTGGCAAGATGCGATTACTATTGTCTAGGGTCAGTGTAACCTCTGCCATATTTAACGCTCTTCTGCTATCACTGCCGGCAAAAATGATATCTTCCATTTTGGAGCCGCGAAGGGATTTGGCTGACTGTTCTCCCAGCACCCATCTGATGGCATCGATAATATTACTTTTTCCGCTTCCGTTCGGACCTACAACGGCTGTGACACCTGGTACGAAATCAACGGATATTTTTTCAGCAAACGACTTAAAACCAACTACTTCCAATCGTTTGAGGTACATATTCCTCACCTCGTTTAGTTTCTTAAACTAATATAATAATGACTCCATAGTACGCCGCTGTTAATTTCCGCAAATAGCTTCGCTTTCCGCGGGGCGACCTTGTGCCTCCTCGGCAAGCCTGCGGGGTCTCAACATTGTCGCTACTCCCCCGCTGGAGTCTTCGCCTTTTGCTCCAATTAACAGCTAGAAGTCTTTTACAATTATGCGGACTTTATGTAACAGAAAGTAAGCGATCCTTAAGGTATATTGAGACACCAAGGGATCGCCTACCTTCACTTTCTGACTTTTTTTAGTTTCTGCAGAGCAAATTGAGCAGCATGTTGTTCTGCTTCTTTTTTAGAACGGCCGACTCCAATACCCATCTCTTCTTTATTCAAAGAAACTTTTGACACAAATTCACGGTTGTGGGCTGGGCCTTTTTCTTCGAGCACTTCATACTCAATTATTCCAAGCGCGTTGCGTTGTATCATCTCTTGCAGTTGACTTTTGAAATCCATCACATGAGAAAAAGCACCTTCGTTAATTTTAGGGTACACATACTTTTCAAGGAATTGGAAAACGGTATCTAAGCCAAGATCCAGATACAAGGCGCCAATAAATGCCTCAAATACATCGGCAAGCAGTGCTGGTCTCGCTCTTCCACCTGTAATTTCTTCTCCTTTACCGAGCAGTACATATTGTCCGAACGAAAGATCATTGGCGAATGAAACCAAAGAAGGTTCACATACAATAGACGCTCTTAGTTTTGTTAATTGACCTTCACTCATCATTGGGTATTTTTTATATAGAAATTGAGAAATGGTCAACTCTAAAACAGCGTCACCTAAAAACTCCAAACGCTCATTGTCCTCGTAGGGCTTTCTGCGATGCTCATTCACATAGGATGAATGGGTGAAAGCTTGATATAAAAGTTTCTCATTATGAAACTTAACTCCTAATTTTTCTTGAAGCATAACAAAATTCTTTTTTGTTGCTTCGTTTTTCATTTCATTTATTCTACTTCTGTTTCTGGTCATGTAAAGGAGCCTCCAACATACAATCTTCTTTCACTAAGATGGCAACGTTCTTCTTTTTGATGATGAAAGTTGTATAACATTACTATTTTAACAAATTATTTAGAGGATACAAATAGCAACTTGCTTGAAATAATGTATATTCCGTAATCTTTTGTTGCTAAAAGGTATTTTTATCCTGAAATTCAAGTTATATTATGCCCATAAAAACAAAAAGTCCCACCTTAGTGGGACAATCAAGAAAGATTAAGCGTTTGCTTTTATGTAGTTTACCGCATCGGCAACTGTTGTAATGTTTTCTGCTTCGTCGTCTGAAATTTCCATATCAAACTCGTCTTCAAGTTCCATTACTAGTTCAACTACATCAAGAGAGTCAGCACCCAAATCGTCTTTGAATTTGGAATCAAGGTTCACCTCGGACTCGTCTACACCTAAACGATCAACAATGATCTTTGTTACACGCTCTAATACATCTGCCATAACTTTCACCTCCCCTCAAGTATTATAGTGAATTTAGCTTTAAAAAACTAGTGAAAGTTGTATATACTCCCTGTTGACTTCCGTTCCAGGTGTTCGCTTTCCGCGGGACGGTGCTTGAGCCTCCTCGGCTTCACCTGCGGGGTCTCAACCTACCGTTACTCCCCCGCTGGAGTCTCACACCTTGCACTCCAGTCATCAGGGTAAATCACTTAAACTTACATCACCATTCCGCCGTCTACGTGGAGGGTTTGGCCGGTAATGTAGGCACTTTTTTCTGATGCTAGGAAAGATACGATAGAGGCAATGTCTTTTGCTTCTCCAAATCTTGCGAGAGGGATTTGCTTGAGCATTTCCGTTTTAACTTCTTCTGTTAGTTTATCCGTCATATCCGTTGTGATGAACCCAGGTGCGATTGCATTTACGGTGATATGGCGGGAAGCCAACTCGCGTGCCGTTGATTTTGTTAGACCAATAACACCAGCTTTTGCCGCTACATAGTTTGCCTGCCCCGCATTCCCCATTACGCCGACGATGGATGCAATGTTGATGATTCGTCCTGATCGTTGTTTCATCATTTGGCGAGTTACTGCTTTTGTAGCATTGAACACACCTTTAAGATTGATGTTAATCACATCATCCCACTCGTCTTCCTTCATTCGCATAAGAAGGTTATCACGGGTGATACCGGCATTATTCACAAGAATATCTATTGTACCGAACTGAGTGAGAGCTTCTTTCATCATTGCTTGTACGTCTTCCATGCTTCCAACATTACAACGTACAGCGATAGCCTCGCTACCCATTTCTTTGATAGCTTCCACTACTTCATAAGCCTTTGCTTCGCTTCCAGAATAGTTGACAACTACATTTGCACCATGTTCTGCTAGTTCAAGTGCAACGGCACGTCCAATTCCGCGTGACGCCCCAGTTACAACGGCTGTTTTTCCTTTAAGCATTTGTAGAGTCCTCCTTTTTAAAGTGATCGATCGCTTTTTGTAGTGTTTCTTTATCGTAAACCGGAATCGTCGTTGCTCTGCGATTCACTTTCTTGATAAGACCTGATAACACTTTCCCTGGGCCCACTTCGATAAACGTATCCACTCCAAGATCTATCAACTTCTCTACAGATTGTTCCCAGCGAACAGGAGAGTAGAGCTGCTCCACAAGCTTCACAGGAATCTCTGAGGCGCTTCTCATTTCGTCCGCATCCACATTTGCAATAACGGGAAAAGTAGATTCATTGATAGAAATCGATGACAATGTATCTTCAAGCTTGGATGCTGCAGGTTTCATCAAACTGGAATGAAAAGGACCGCTAACTACTAGAGGAATCACTTTTTTAGCACCTTTTGCCTTCGCCTTTTCAGACGCCAGCGACACACCTTCTGCGGAACCAGATATGACAATCTGCCCCGGACAATTTAAGTTTGCAAGTTGAACAGGTCCAGCTTCCGAGGATGCTTCTTCACAAGCTTCTTTCAGTAAACTCTCTTCAAGACCAAGCACTGCCGCCATGGATCCAACACCAGCTGGAACTGCTTCTTCCATGTATTTTCCGCGCATATGGACCGTATAGACAGCATCTTCAAAACTGATGGCATCTGCCGCTACAAGAGCAGAATATTCGCCGAGGCTATGTCCAGCCGTATAATCTGCTCTAATGCCTGCTTGTTTAAGCAGTTGCAAAATAGCAATACTTGAAGTCAGGAGCGCAGGCTGGGCATTATATGTCAGTGTAAGCTCTTCTTGTGGCCCTTCAAACATTAAGGAAGAAAGTTTGTAACCTAATTTCTCGTCTGCCTGATCAATCACCGCTTGCACTTCTTTATATTCAGTGGCTAGTTCTTGAGCCATCCCAACAATCTGTGAACCTTGTCCTGGAAAAACAAATGCAACCTTCCCCATTATTTTCCTCCGTTCTCTTGTGAAGTCACAAACTCCATTTTCTCAATAGTATTCGCAATGGTACCTACCATATCTTTTTGTAGCATTTCACGTGTTTGACGGATGGCATTGAAGACAGCATTGTCATCAGAAGAGCCATGTGCCTTGACAACTGGTGCCTTTAAGCCAAATAGAGCCGCCCCACCGTATTCTGAGTAGTCCATTTTCGTTTTGATAGTTTTAAGTTTTGGTTTCAACACAGCTGCTGCAAGCTTGCTTTTCAGGTCACTTGTTAGAACCTCTTTTAACATGTCAAACACAGAAAGGGCTGTTCCTTCAATGGCTTTTAACGTGATGTTTCCGGTAAACCCGTCTGTTACCACCACATCCGCTACTCCGTTCAACAAATCCCTTGCCTCTACATTTCCGATAAAGTGTACCGCATTGGATTCTTTAATGTATTCAAAAGCAGCTTTTGTCAGTTCATTCCCTTTTTTATCTTCAGTTCCTACATTCAGTAAACCTACACGAGGAGCTTTTACACCGCGAACCTTTTCTGCGTAGATGGATCCCATCAGAGCATATTGGAATAAATGCTCTGGTTTCGCATCTGCATTTGCACCTACATCCAACATAACAAACCCTTTACCGTCAACAGTCGGTAAAGTAGGCGATAGCGCAGGGCGTTCAATCCCTTTGATTCTGCCGACAATCAATAATCCTGCCGTCATTAAGGCACCAGTATTCCCTGCTGAAATACAGGCATCTGCTCGTCCCTCTTTTACTTCTTTGGCCATCAGGACCATAGAGGCGTTCTTTTTACGGCGTACTGCCCGAACCGGTTCCTCATCTCCTGAAATAACCTCTTCTGTATGTAAAATAGTTATTTGTTTTTCATTCGTTAAGTATGGTCGTATTTTATTTTCATCCCCAACAAGGGTAAACGTAACATCATTATATTTCTCAACAGCTTTCATAACACCTTCTACAATAGTCTTTGGTGCATGATCGCCACCCATTGCATCAATGGCAATTCTCATCATTATAACCTGCCTTTAATTAAGAACTTGTAGAGCGGAACATTTCAAACTCACCATGGAATACTTTTTCACTTCCGACAGAGCTTTTCACTTCTACAGTTGTTCTACCTTTTTCTTTATCCACTTTACTAACGAAGGCTTTTGCAACAATTCTTTCGCCCAATTTAACAGGTCGTGTAAATCGAATGGTAGCTTTTGCAGTTAACGCCAGTTCATCATTGATGACGGCAACCGCCAAAGAATTGGCTTGTGCAAACAAGTGATGCCCCCGAGTAATTTGATTTCGCTTAAAAACATGCTCACTTTGAACATCAAAAATGGAAATCGCGCTCTCGTCTAATTGAAGATCAATAATTTCCCCAATCACTTCATCAAGAGGTAGGGATTTCACTTCTTTCTCAAGCGTCCTTGCAGCCACGTTTTTAATTCTCTCCCGTAATTCAGGAATATTTAATTCCAGACGATCCAATCGTACTGTTTGGATGCTGACTTGAAAAAAATCTGCAAGTTCTTCATCTGTTATAAAAGGGTTTTCCTGTATCTTATCCTTTAAAGATAACTGGCGCTCCTTTTTGTTTCGTCTCATATATTACACACCATCCGAACTATTATGACTAGGTACTAATAGTAGTATATATACATAAAAAGCATATTGCAAGACAAAATTTGCTGATATGGTAAGAAAAACCGGCAAAAACAGCCCGGTCTTTTTTAGTTGCTTAATTATGCACCGCTGTTCCTTTCCGCAAATGGCTTCGCTTTCCGCGGGACGGTGCTTGAGCCTCCTCACTTCGTTGCGGGGTCTCAAGCTACCGTTACTCCCCCGCTGGAGTCTTCGCCTTTTGCTCCAATCCACAGCTGAACTTATGTGAACGAAAGGTTAGTGCTTTACAGTTAACTCAGTTAGACGACTTTCATTAACCCTTAAATGAATGAAGCCATCTTGTTGATTGAAGTGGAAGGCGCGCAGACGCCCGCGGGAGGAAGGGACAGGGGAGACCCCGCAGGCGAAGCCGAGGAGGCTCCCGGACCGCCCGCAGGCAAGCGAAGCGCCTGGAACGGAAATCAACCGATTTTTATACTTTCTTATCTTTTGTACAAAAAGGCAGAGCAAGCCAGCAAAACGGCTTCACACTGCCTCTATTAATCCAATTTGTCACCATCTAAAATCCCTGAGTGTTGAATCATTTCCCGTAAGCCTTTATACTCCCCGTCCACCCAAAAACTATCAGAATAGAGAAGATCATGCGCATCCTGCCTCGCTACTTCAAGGGCTCTGTAATCATGAACCATATCAGCGACTTTAAATTCCGGTACACCGCTTTGTTTTCTGCCAAAGAAATCACCTGGGCCTCGCAGTTCCAAGTCTTTCTCTGATAGCACAAAACCGTCATTCGTTTCTGTCATGATTTTCATCCGTTCTTTCCCAACTTCTGACTTGGGATCTGCAAGCAAAATGCAATAGGATTGTTCACTACCACGCCCAACACGGCCTCGTAGCTGATGCAGTTGGGAAAGACCAAAGCGCTCCGCATCATAGATCACCATCATAGTCGCATTCGGAACATTGACCCCGACTTCTACAACGGTGGTGGAAACAAGGAGTTGCACTTCATTTTCACTGAAAGCTTCCATGACTTTTTCTTTTTCATCCGAACTCAACCTGCCATGCATTAAGCCGATTTTCCATTTACCACGGTAGTAATGCGTAAGCATATCATGCACATCTATCGCATTTTGTACGTCAAGCTTTTCCGATTCTTCAATAAGTGGGCAGATGACATATGCTTGCCTGCCTTTTTGAAGTTCCTTTTCTACAAAGCCAAGTACCCTGTCAATCATTTGATGTTTGGCCCAATAAGTCTCTATTGCTTTTCGACCTGCCGGCATTTCGTCGATAATGGAAACATCCATTTCCCCAAAAGCTGTAATGGCTAGTGTCCTCGGAATTGGCGTCGCCGTCATAAACAGGACATCCGGATTTGATCCTTTTTCGCGGAGGACCCTACGTTGTTCGACTCCAAAGCGATGCTGCTCATCTGTTATGACCAGGCCAAGTCTTTTAAAGTTCACTTCTTCTTGTATTAAAGCATGCGTACCGACAAGAATATCAATTTCACCATTAGCCAACCTTTCCAAGAGCTCCCTGCGTCGCTTGCCTTTTACGGAACTTGTTAACAGTTCTATGTTGACTTCGGTTTCGCTGAACAGACTTGTTAATGATTGGGCATGTTGTTCAGCAAGGATTTCTGTTGGCACCATCAATGCACCTTGGTAACCAGAAAGATGGGCACCATATAGAGAGATTGCCGCAACCACTGTTTTTCCTGAACCAACATCACCTTGTAATAAGCGGTTCATCCGGTATGGGGAAGTCATATCACCTAAGATTTCTCCCAACACCCTATTTTGTGCACCTGTCAGGGGAAATGGAAGTGTACGGATGAATTGTTGAAGCTTACTTTTAGAAAATTCATGAACAAGTCCTTCTGTTTGCTCACGCTTATATTTTCGTAACGCCTGAATTTTCAGCTGAAAAAGTAAAAATTCCTCATAAACAAAATACCGCCTTGCATGTTTCAGCGTTTCTTGATTGACTGGGTTATGTAGCGCTCTTACTGAATCACCTTTAGATGGGAGTTTGTATTTTTGTAAAAGAGAAACAGGAAGTGCACTTTCCAAATCGGTTCCATATGTTTGCAGCGCGCTTCCGATGAACTTACGCATCTGCTTGACGGTAATATTCCCCTTAACCGAGTAGACAGGTTCCACTTCACTTTCTTTCATGAATGGTCCAAAGTGAATCTCCATAACAGTGATCGTTTGACGATGCTGGTCCCATTTTCCTGTAATGGTGATGGTGTCGTTGATGGAAAGTTTATTTTTGTAATATGGCCGGTTGAAACAAACCGCCTTCACTAAAAAACGACCAACAAAAAAACGAAAAGTAAGCCTGGATTTCTTTTTGCCAAAATACATAAGAGAAGGCTCTCCATGAACCTTCCCTTCTACCGTTATTTTCTCTTCATGTTTTACTTCTGATATATCTCTAAGCCGATAATCTTCATACCTGTACGGGAAATGCATCAGCAGGTCTTCTACTGAGTAAATTCCCATTGCATGCAGGGAATTTGCGGTTTCTTCCCCAATGCCTTTTAAGGTTGTTACTGTCGTTTCGGATAAATTAGTCACCTTTTTGTAAGGGAACACCAAATATTTTCGCTTCTAATTCACGACCAGTTGGTGTTGCCGCCAACCCTCCTTGTGCAGTTTCTTTAAGTGCAGTAGGCATCGTCTGTCCAATCTTGTACATTGCGTCAATTACTTCATCACATGGGATCCTGCTAGTAATCCCCGCAAGTGCCATGTCTGCTGCGACCATTGCATTTGCTGCACCCATTGCATTACGCTTCACGCATGGTACTTCAACTAGACCTGCAACAGGGTCACATACTAATCCTAACATGTTTTTTAGGGTAATGGCCATTGCTTGTGCACATTGATCGGGAGTCCCGCCAGCCATTTCCACGATAGCAGCTGCTGCCATCCCTGAAGCAGAACCCACTTCAGCCTGACATCCTCCAGCAGCACCGGAGATAGAGGCATTATTGGCAACAACGAATCCGAAAGCTCCTGAGGTGAATAAAAAGTTGATCATTTCTTCTCTTGTTGGGTTGAGCACGTTTTTTACGGCAAAAAGTGTTCCAGGTACTACCCCGGCAGAACCAGCCGTTGGAGTGGCACAGATTGTCCCCATGGCGGCATTTACTTCATTTGTAGCAACCGCTTTACTCACTGCATCCAATATATTTTTACCTGTCAGGAAATTGCCTTTTTCAATATACTTTTGAAGAAGTACCGCATCGCCGCCCGTTAAACCCGACACAGATCTTACACCTTCAAGCCCTCTCTCAACAGCCTGCTCCATGATAGTAAGGTTTTTGTCCATCTGTTCGAAAATTTCCTCGCGTGTTCTACCCGTAAATTCCATTTCCTGTTCAATCATTATCTCTGAAATCTTCTTGTTACTACTTTGTGCTATTTCAATCAATTCTGCAACATTACGAAACATGATTTTTCCCCCTTAAGAGCTATACATCATATGAAAGCGCTATCATTATTATTCTAAAAGCTAGTCCACAATTTTTGTAACTTGAGTGATGTTTGGCAGTGCTGATAATTCTTGAATCACTACATCATCTATATTTTGATCCACTTCTATGGTCATTAAGGCTTGTTGTCCTTTTTCTTTGCGGGAAACTTCCATATGGCCAATGTTTATGGCAAACTTCGCTAACACATTCGCAACACCTGCGATCGCACCATAACGGTCATCATGCACAACAAGCAATGCCGGGTGATTTCCTGAAAGTTTTAATGCAAACCCATTCAACTCAGTAATCTCAATTTTCCCTCCGCCTATCGAAATGCCGACAAGCTCTAATTCCCCATTTTCATCTCCGATTACCACTTTTGCCGTATTCGGATGGTCTGTGATGGCATCTTCCTCATGAAAGGTAATGGAAACTCCTAAAGAATCTGCAATTTGAAGAGAGGTTTTGATTCTTTCATCAAATGTATCAAAATCTAGTAATCCTCCTACAATCGCTACATCTGTACCATGCCCTTTATAGGTTTTAGCAAACGAACCGAAAAATGATATGTTCGCCCACTTTGGCTGCCTTCCGAATAGACTTCTTGCCACACGGCCAATTCTAGCAGCGCCAGCTGTATGGGAACTTGATGGTCCTATCATGATGGGGCCAATAATATCAAATACACTTTTATATTTCATGCCTGCCCACTCCCCTATGTCGGTTTACTGTAACTTACCCCAGAAACTTTTTTTATTTCTTCACATACAAAAGAAGGGTGTTACCCCTTCTTTTATTTTCAAATATAATTTTAGCCTACTCGATCGAAAAGATAAAGGAATATAGTGGCTGTTTTCCGTTATGGACTTCTACTTCCACATCCGGATAGGATTCTTCTAATTCACTAACAAGTTCCTCTACATCTTCTTCTGATACATCTTCACCATAGATGACAGTAAGAATTTCGGAGTCTTCGTCCATCATGGATGTAAGAAGTTCCTTTGCAGCTGATTTTTTGTCTTTGTTAGTAAGAACAATTTTACCATCAGCAATTCCCATGAAATCATTTTTCTGTATTTCAACGCCATCAATATTCGTATCTCTGACAGCAAATGTGATTTGTCCTGTTTTTACTGAACTTAAAGCATCTTTCATCGTCACTTCGTTGTCAGCAAGCTCCCCAGTCGGGTTGAATGCAAGAATTGCTGCCATCCCTTGTGGGACTGTTTTACTTTCAACAACCGCTACATTTTGCTCCGCAACTTCTGCAGCCTGTTTTGCCGCCATGATGATGTTGCTGTTATTTGGCAAGATGATCACATTTTCAGCATTCACTTCATCAATTGCTTTTAGAATATCCTCTGTACTTGGGTTCATTGTTTGGCCGCCTTCAATGACTGCCTTTGCTCCGATGCTTTTAAAAAGCTCGGCAATTCCTTCACCCATTGCTACCGTGATTATCCCAAATTTCTCGCGTTTTTTGTTCATTTCAGGTTTTGGAGCAGGGTAAGCATCTTCTTCAAAAAGAAGGTTGCTGTGCTGTTCTCTCATATTTTCAATCTTCATGTTAATCAGGCTTCCATATTTTTGAGCATAAGTCAAAACATTACCAGGCTGTTCTGCATGAATGTGTACTTTAACGATTTCTTCATCGGCAATAACTAACAGAGAATCCCCGTATTCAGACAGGTCGTTACGGAAGTTTTCTTCTGTAAAAGGATTAGCTTGCACTTTTTCTTCTTCAAACTTAACCATAAACTCTGTACAGTAGCCAAATTCAATATCTTCTGTATTGATAGCAGAGTGAACATTTTTATGATGTTCTGCATTAACAAGCTCGTTCATGGTAGTAGAAGGAACGATATCCTCGATTCTTTGCCCCTTTAGCTCTGCAAGGAATCCTTCATAAATGTAAACTAAACCTTGGCCGCCGCTGTCCACTACTCCCACTTCTTTTAAGACAGGAAGAAGGTCCGGTGTGCGTTTAAGGGAAGCATTTGCTTCTTTTAACGTTTCTTCCATCAATACAATGATGTCTTCTTCATTTTTCGCTACAGCAACCGCCTTCTTTGCAGCATCTTTCGCTACAGTAAGAATAGTTCCTTCCACAGGCTTCATAACGGCTTTATATGCTGTTTGAACTCCAGCTTCCAAAGCTTGTGCAAAGTCTTTACTTGTAATTGTTTCTTTCGCTTCAATATGTTTAGAGAATCCTCGGAATAATTGGGATAAAATTACCCCTGAGTTACCTCTTGCACCCATAAGTAGGCCTTTAGCCAGAGCAGAACCAACCTTTCCGATATGCTCAGAAACATTACCCTTTACTTCTTTCGCTCCTGAAGTAATAGAAAGATTCATATTTGTTCCCGTATCTCCATCCGGAACCGGAAAAACGTTCAACGCATCTACTGTTTTGGCGTTGTTTGATAAATGATTTGCACCTTGGATAACCATTTGTGCAAAACGTTTCCCATTTAGAACTTTTACTGACACTAAAATTTCCTCCTTATTACGGGTTCGTAACTCGAACTCCCTGTACATAAATATTTAAAGAATCAACGGAAAGACCGAGCATTTGATTCAAGGTATATTTCACTTTCGTTTGTACGTTGTGAGCCACCTCGGAAATCTTTGTCCCGTAGCTTACGATGATGTACATGTCGATATGTAACTGGTCTTCTTCTTGGCGCACGATCACACCTTTTGTGAAATTCTCTTTTCTAAGTATTTCGGATAACCCATCTTTCAATTGGCTTTTAGAGGCCATGCCTACTATTCCGTAACAATCAATTGCAGCTCCACCAGCAATAGTAGCAACTACATCGTTAGAAATATCTATTTGACCATAGGATGTTTTTAGTTCGATGGACATAAAGGTTCCCCCTTCAATTGGATTTTTCACCTTGTCTACACGCTATTTTACTATAAAAACGTTCATTTTAAAAGCAGGCGGGTACTATTCTAATAATACTATTATTATACTGAATGCTAAAAACATGTATGTCAAGGTTTTTTTCTTGAAAGCTTTCCTTAGAACTATTGCAAAGTGTGGGGTAGTATGTTAAATTATATAAGTATTTTCAAGAGATTATTTTGGTAAAGAAAAACGATGCAGAAGGGTACTTCTTTAGACGTAGACCTTATGTATGGTTCTTCTCGCAATAATAAGAAGGTACTTTCTTATTACTAATGAAAATATTGAATGATGTTTCTTTGTAGTTAGGAGGGAATTGAACATGGCACGTAAATGTGTAATTACAGGCAAAAAGACTGGTTCTGGAAACGCACGTTCTCACGCAATGAACTCTACTCGTCGTACTTGGGGTGCAAACCTTCAAAAAGTTCGCATCTTAGTAGATGGTAAGCCAAAGCGTGTATACGTTTCTGCAAGAGCTTTAAAATCAGGTAAAGTTGAGCGCGTTTAATTAATATTTGCGCACATAAAGAAGCGACAGGGAGATGATCCTTGTCGCTTTTTACTTTTGGTTGAGTTTTGGTGTTGGTTGATTTGGTATTGATATTGGTTTACATAACTATCTTACCGTATACATCTTTGTAAAATCGCAAAAAATTGTTGTAATTCCTATGTTATAGTTGTTTTTTTATCAAGTAAAAATTGGTTCGGTCAATTTTTTAACAGGTTCGGTCATTCTCCCTACTTTTTTCAATAGGGTTCGGACAAATCGATTGAATGTTTGGTCAATTTTATAGTGGTGTTCGGTCAATTGAAAAATTGGTTCGGTCATTTATCCGAAACTTCGGCCAACTTTGCAAAATCTTCGGTCAACTTTCGGAAAACTTCGGTCAAAATCAACAAATCTTCGGACATTTGCCCAACTTACATACCTTGCCACCTCTGAATCAGGCATCATTTTCAATCAAAACACTATTCATTTATAAAAAAAGCACCCTTTCCAGGTGCCTTACTCCTTTTTAAACGACCCAAGCATAGCCCGGATTATTCCCCCCAAGAACCTAGGTAGTTTGATTGTATAAAATTTCATTACATTCCCTCCTCCGAACTTTTACCTTTTTATTAAATCAGGTTGCAAATTAGCGGATCGCTGGGACCGTCTTAAGATAATGGATGATAATCACGGCTCCTTATCACCATTAATATGCCTTCATCAAATGAAAAAGTACCACTTTCCACTTCAAGTTCATTACTAATACATAGTGTGTCCCCAAAGCGAATATGCTTTTTTTCTAAAGGATATTTAAATCCCTTGAGCGTGATACCTTTCACATCAGGGGTGATAGGCATAAATGAAATAAATGGCAGAGACTCATCTTCCTTGATAGAGTATGTACCTTCCCTAAGGGCAAAAAGTTGATTTTGAATATCGTGGATTTCGATTAACACCCCACTCTCCAGTCCTTTTAACAGAAGCTGTATGTTCCCTAAAAAGTGATCCAGCCTGCCACCCGTTCCTCCAAAAATTCTGATAATTGCTGGATCCTGGCAAAGCGCCCAGTTCACTGCAATTTCTGTATCTGTCTCGTCTTTTTCACTAGGAAAGACCTCTGCATGAGGGAGTTGTGCTTTTATTGTATGAAGTTCTTCACTTGTAATGGAATCAAAGTCACCAAAAGCTTTAGCTGGTAAGATATTATGCTCAAGTAAATAAGCAACCCCTCTATCTACCCCCACCCAAAGCACATCTTCATCCTGCCAATCTTGCAATTCAGGAATCCGCTCTATCGGTCCCCCTGCAACAATATGTATAATCAATTTGCATCTCCCCTTAAAACTTTTTAACGTAAAAAAGCCTTCATTAACGAAGACTTTTTACGTGCTGGAGGAGTCGTCATAGTCATAACGAAATCCGTCCAGTTGTTTATTTACTACTTCACCTGAAGAAAACTTCTTCAGCAACTGTTCATACATGTCAATTTCGTTATAGTCTGTGCTATTGGCCAATGCGGAGTGCAATGCTTGTTCAAGTATTGCCTGGTCATCCTTCGAAATATTCATCTTAGAAGTTCCTCCCTCACCATTTACCTTTAGCATGCCGCAGCAATCCAGTAATTATGATAAGTTGCTTCTGATGGAGGAGATTGCCTGTTTACGATCTTCTTTGTTGTAGATGGCAGATCCGGCAACCAAAACGTTTGCACCTGCTTCCACACATAGCTTAGCTGTTTCAGGATTCACGCCACCATCAACCTCAATATCAATGGACAATCCTCTTTCTTTCGCCAAGGAAGCTACCTGCTTAATTTTCGGCAATACATCATGGATGAAAGCCTGACCGCCAAATCCGGGGTTGACTGTCATTAAAAGCACCAAATCCACATTATTCAAAATAGGAATGATGCTCTCAACCGGTGTTGCAGGATTGATAACTACACCAGCTTTTACACCTTGTGACTTAATATGCTGGATGGTGCGGTGAAGATGACGACATGCTTCCACATGAACGGAAATGATGTCAGCACCTGCTTTGGCAAAATCAGCAATATATGCATCAGGATTTTCAATCATCAGATGCACATCCAAAGGCAGCTTTGTGATGGGGCGAACTGCTTCGACGATTAAAGGACCAATGGTGATGTTTGGTACAAAATGTCCGTCCATCACATCAATATGAATATAGTCTGCTCCTCCTTGTTCCACATCTAGAATGTCTTTTCCTAAGTTGGCAAAGTCCGCACTTAGAATGGAAGGGGCGATTTTTATCATATTTAGTACCTCGGCTTTCTGTCTTTTATTTCTTCTACAAAAGAAACGTAGTGTTTATATCGGTAGGAAGCAATTTCTTCGTTTTCGACTGCTTCTTTAACCGCACATTTTGGTTCTTTAAGGTGAGTACATCCTCGAAACTTGCAATCATGGCTTTTTTCTACGAATTCTGGAAAACAATCTTTTACGTCTTCCGCTTCCATTTCAAGGAATTCTAGTGAACTGAAACCTGGCGTGTCCGCAACAAAGCCATGGTTGATTTCCATCAGCTCCACATGCCTTGTCGTGTGCTTTCCTCGTCCTAAGTGGGAGGAAATATTATCTGTTTTTAATTCTAACTCTGGGCGTAACACGTTCAAAAGAGATGACTTTCCAACTCCTGATTGTCCCGCAATTACGGATGTCTTATCTTTCAGGTATGGCAGTATTTCTTTAAGCTGCTCTGGTTCCTTGGTAGAAGTTAATAGAACTTCATAACCTATCGAACGATAATAATCCGCAAACGCCAGGAGGTTGGCATCTTCATCAAGAAGATCCATTTTAGAAATACAAATCAATGGACTGACCCCTTTTGACTCAATCAGCACAAGGAATCGATCCAAAAGAACCGTACTGAATTCAGGTTCCATCGCAGAAAACACAAGGATTGCCTGATCAATGTTAGCGATTGGCGGTCTTACAAGCTCGTTTTTACGAGGAAGTACATCCATAATGTATCCTTCTTGGTCGTTTTCTGCTTGAAATACAACTGAGTCCCCAACAAGAGGGGTTATCTTATTTTTTCGGAAAACCCCTCTACCCCTGCATTGGGTAATATCGCCATCCGCTGTCAAAACATAGTAAAAGCCGCTCAATGCTTTGACAATCTTGCCTTCTGGCATACACTCACTCCTTAATAATTACTCTATATCGTCATAGTTAATGGTTTTATTTTCTACTTCTTTCCCATCTACGACAATTTTGTATTTAGCCTGTTGTTTATAAGCCACTGTTACCGTGAAACTGGTGATCAAGTCCTCCGTAATAATAAAGGTTTCTTTTGGTTCACCTTCCATTGTGTTATTAAGGTCCTCTAAATATAATTCAACTGTCTGCTCTGCGCCTTCTTCTTCCGGATCATATGTTACTTCAAGTGGTATATCCACTGTCTTATCACCAGGTTGTGGCCCATCAGAAACGATAAGTTTAATGGTATCCCCTTTTTTCACTTGGGATTCTGGTGCAGGATCCTGTTTAATAATATTCCCTTCAGATACAGAATCATTATACTCTCTTGTCACTTCTGGAACTAATTCTAAGCTCGCAAGATGTCGTTGTGCAAACTCAATGGAAGATCCTTGATAATTGTCCAGTTCAATAGGACTTGAACCCATAGAGACAATTAGCTTTACTATTGTTTCTTCCGGGACTACACTCTCCCCAGCCTCGGGTTCTTGTCGGATGACTTGTCCTTCAGGTACTTCATCAGAGTGAATTTCCTCAATTTCATGGTCGTCATATTTGGCTGCTTGTATCCGATTAATAGCCTCATTGACTGGAAGCCCCGTGTAATCAGCCATTTCGACTTTTTCTTTGCCTAAGCTTTGGAAGATGGTAATTGCTTTGCCTTCTTTAACTACCTCTCCTGCTTCAGGGAAAGTTCTCGTTACTCTTCCCTCTTCAATATCATCACTAGGTTCCTCTTTTGGTTCTTCTAAAACAAAACCTAAATCTATCAGTTCTTTGACTGCATCGTCATACTCTTTATCCGTCACATCAGGAACTGTGACATCTTTAGGAAGAAGCATGGATGGTAATAGAGTAAATGCAGCTATTCCACCACCAACAAGCAGTAAAAATAGGAGTAACATCCCAATGACCCATTTTTTCTTTTTCTTCTTTTTTGGAGGCGGTGGTTCTTCTGTTTTTTCGCTTACAGGGTTGGTTTCTGGCGGACGAATTCTAGTTTCATCTTCATTTGTAATATTATTTAAACTGCCTTTAATAATTGGAATAGCTTTTGTTGCCTCTTCATCGTCATCAGGTATATAAAATTTAGGTTCATTCATACGGCTTGGTTCAAGCGCCGTCATGACATCTGCCTGCATTTCGTCAACAGAGGCATAGCGGTGAAGCGGATCCTTAGCCATCGCTTTTAATACAACATTCTCCATACTTTGAGGCAAAGTAGGATTCCAACGCTTTGGAGATGGCGTTTGTGATTGCAAATGCTTTAAAGCAATGGAAACTGCAGATTCCCCGGAAAACGGCAATCTTCCTGTTAACAATTCAAACATTACAATACCTAATGCATAGACATCAGATTTTTTCGTTGCCAAACTTCCTCTAGCCTGTTCAGGAGATAAATAATGAACAGAACCTAAAAGGGAATTGGTCTGAGTAATCGTTGTAGAACTCAAGGCCATGGCAATACCGAAATCCGTCACTTTCACAGTACCATAATCATCAATCAATATATTTTGCGGTTTAATGTCCCGGTGGATTATACCATTTTCATGGGCATGCGAAATAGCTGATGTCAGCTGGTTCATAATCTCCACTGCATTATATTGTTCCACAGGTGCATATTGTTGAATGTACTGTTTTAATGTTTTTCCTGACACATGCTCCATCACAATATAATAAATATCATCTTCTTCCCCAATATCATAAATGCTTACTATATTCGGATGGTCCAAGCTTGTTGCAGATTGAGCCTCTCTTCTAAAGCGGCGAATAAATTCCTCATCATTTGCAAAATCTAAACGTAATACTTTTACTGCTACATCACGATCCAAAATCATGTCATGGGCAAGGTAAACATTTGCCATTCCACCGCCACCAATGACTTCCATAATTTTGTAGCGATCATTTAATCTTTTACCTATTAACACCTATTTCACCCACTCCCAGCTTCGGAGACAGATAATTCCAAGATGGCAACCGTGATATTATCTTCCCCACCGTAATGGTTGGCGCGTCTTATTAATTCCTCTGCTTTTTCAGACAAAGCATGGTTCCCGTTGTTTAAAACCTCAACTAGCTCCCGGTCTTTCACTTTGTCACTCAAACCGTCTGAACAAAGGAGAATATATCCTGGATCATCATATGTAATGGTTTTTATATCTATTTTCACTGTTTTTTCTGTCCCTAAAGCCTGTAGTATAACATTTTTTCTAGGATGATGTTCTGCATCTACCTTTGATATTTGCCCCGTTTTAACAAGTTCATTAACAAATGTATGATCTTCTGTTAATTGCTTGGCACTTTCCTCTGAAACAAGATAAATCCTACTGTCACCGACATGTGCATGGGTAACAAAACCATCGCCAATAATGGCAGCAACGATTGTAGTTCCCATCCCATTGCATTCCTCATGGGAATTTGCATGGTCAAAGAGTGTTTGATTGGCTTGAAGAATGAATGTCTTCAACCAGATCTCAGCAGGTTCAGGGGAAGAGATATTGGTTGTCTCTTCCCACACTTCTTTGATGTGGCTTACTGCTCTTTCGCTTGCCACTTCACCTGCTTGATGGCCCCCCATACCGTCACAAACCACTGCTAGTTTTGTGCCGTCTTTATTAACAAAAATTCCCCCATTGTCTTCATTATGTGAACGAACTCTCCCTCTATCTGTTAAAAAGACCATTAACCATTGTCACCTCGTCTCTTCTTTCCGCTCCTTCGCACGCAGCTGTCCGCATGCAGCATCAATGTCGTGGCCTTGCTCACGACGAACTGTTACATTGACCCCAAGATTTTTCAATGTTTTTTCAAATAAATTAATTTGTTCTTTTGGTGTTCTCACATAGTCACGCTCTGGAACGTAATTCACCGGAATTAAGTTCACGTGACATTTCATGCCCTTAAGCAACTGTGCCAATTCCTCGGCATGTTCTACTTGGTCATTGACCCCACCGAACAAGCCATATTCAAAACTCACACGACGTCCCGTTTTATTGATGTAATAACGGATAGACTCCATTAGGTCTGGAAGTTTATATGCTCTATTGATAGGCATAAGTCTTGAACGAATTTCTGTATTTGGAGCATGCAGGGAAACAGCAAAGTTAATTTGCATGTTTTCATCCGCAAACTTATAAATTTTAGGGATAATCCCACTTGTCGAAACGGTAATGTGGCGTGCACCAATATTAAGCGCTTGGTCATGGTTGATAATTTTCAAGAAGTCGAGCATCTCGTCGAAATTATCGAATGGTTCCCCAATACCCATGATTACCACGTGGCTGACACGTTCATCCATTTCATCAAGAGCCTGTTGAACCTTTACTACTTGCGCAACAATTTCTCCTGCTTCAAGGTTACGTTTTAATCCACCAAGAGTTGAGGCACAGAATGTACAACCGATTCGGCATCCTACCTGTGTCGTTACACAAACAGAATTTCCATATTCATGCTTCATTAGGACCGTTTCAATGGAATATCCATCATGTAGTTCAAATAGGAATTTCATCGTTCCATCAGAAGATGTTTGTTGAACAATTGTTTTTAATGTCGTAAGTGCATAGGTTTCTTCTAGTTTTTCTCTTAAGTTTTTGGAGAGATTGGACATTTCTTCAAACGATGTCACTCGCTTTTGATAAAGCCATTCAAAAATCTGTGTCGTTCTGAATTTTTTCTCTCCGATACTTAGTAACCATTCTTCCAATTCGTGTAATTGTAGAGAATAGATGGACGGTTTACGCGTTGCTTCTTCTTGTTTGAGTTGTTCTTTAGTTTTATGTTCCATCTTTTACACCTGCCTTTTTAGTCTAACAATAAAAAATCCATCCGTACCAAAATAGTGAGGCAATAGTTGGAGCATACCTTCTTTAACATAGCTGTTTACCTTTTCTGGCAGTAATTCTTTAATGTTGAAATCTATTTCAAACTCTTTGTTTGCTTCTAGAAATGCATGAATAACATCAGCATTTTCTTCTTTATCAATTGTACATGTACTATATACCAAAGTTCCACCTTTTTTTACAAGAGGTGCCACTTCCTTTAGTATAGCCAATTGAATAGAAGCTAGTTGCTTGATATCCTGCATGGACTTCGTATATTTCAGATCGGGTTTCCTGCGAATAACACCAAAACCTGAACATGGTGCGTCTACCAAGATTTTATCGAACTGTTCTTCCTTGAAAATTTCTTGGGCCTTCCGGCTGTCAAGGGCTTGTGCTTCAACGTTGGAAAGCTGAAGTCTCTCTGCTTGATCCTTTATAAGTTTTACCTTGTGCTCATGAAGGTCCGTGGAAATGACTCTACCACTATCCTTCAACAATTCGGCGATATGTGTTGTTTTCCCTCCAGGAGCTGCACAGCAATCATAGACAACATCGTCTTTTTCTACACCGAGCGCTCGGGCTACAAGCATGGAACTCTCGTCTTGAATGGTCATATAGCCATTTTTATAGGCATTAGAATAGGCCATATTTCCTTTTAAAGAGACAATGCTTTCTTTTGCAAGCTCGCCTTTTTCCACATTAAATCCTTGAGTGGTGAGCATTTGCAATACTTCTTCCACATCTGCCTTTGCTGTATTTGCTCTGGCTGATTGATGTGGTGGAACAAGGTTCATTTCACACATTCTTTCTGTATCATGCACCCCATATTGTTCGATCCATTTTTCCACCAACCACTTTGGGTGGCTTGTAGAAATGGAAATGCGCTCCACATCGTTTTCTATTTTTTCAAGGTCAGGCACATCGTTACGCTGTATGGACCTTAACACGCCATTGACAACAGATGCAACACCTTTGTGGCCTCTTTTTTTGGCAATTTCTACCGCTTCATAAATAGCTGCTCGTGCCGGAACTTTGTCTAAATACAACATTTGATACAAAGTCATCTTTAACAGGACTTTTACCCAATCCTGCAGCTTTTTTTGTTTTTCTATATAAGAAGCCAAGTAATAGTCCAAGGTGATGGTTCGTTGAATAGTACCATACACGATTTCGGTAAAAAGCCCGGCGTCTTTTTTGGATAACTTTCCTGAATCTAGGTAGTTGTTTAACAATAAGTTACTGTAGGCCTGCTTTTTTTCCACATTTAACAATGCCTCTAAAGCAAGTTCTCTTACATTTTTCATTTTAGTCTCCTAGCTTTGTGCCTTCTGATAAAGAAGCTCCTGCCCCGTTTAAATATTGCGTTCCAGTCATTCTCTTCTTACCAGCCAACTGCAAATCTGTTATTTTAATCGCTGTTAAATTGCCTGTTTTGACGATGAACCCATCATCCTCTATCCCAATGATGGTCCCAGGTTCAGCATCCTTGTCAGTTTGGGTTTTCTCTCCCCACCAAACTTTCATCACTTGTCCTTCCATGGTTGTATAAGCAACCGGCCATGGATGCAAACCACGAATATGGTTATAGATTTTCTCTCCAGCCATCGCCCAGTCAATCTTCTCCTGTTCGCGTTTGATGTTGGATGCAAATGTTGCTTCTTCATGGTTTTGGACTTCTGCTTGCAGTTTCCCGTCAAAAAGTTGCGGAAGGGTTTCTGAGAGCAGCTTAGATCCGGCAACACTTAATTTATCATGCAGGGTACCGACATGGTCACGCTCTTCAATTTCCACTTCCACCTGTGTTAACATATCCCCCGCATCCAATTTCTCTACCATATACATAATGGTTACACCGGTTTTCTCGTGACCCTGTATGATGGAGTAATGAATTGGTGCACCGCCTCGCAATTTTGGAAGCAAGGAAGCATGAACATTGATACAGCCGTATTTCGGTGCGTCAAGAAGAGGCTTAGGTAAAATTTGCCCAAATGCTGCAGTTACAATTAAATCTGGCTCTAATGTAGTGATTTTTTCATACTCTGCAGCTTCTTTTATTTTTTCCGGTTGATACACTGGGATGTTATGCTTTTCCGCCTCAACTTTTACAGGTGGTGGTGTTAACACCTTTTTTCTGCCTTTCGGACGGTCAGGCTGGGTTACCACTGCTATTACTTCATATCCGTCTTCTATTATTTGTTGCAACACAGGGACTGCAAAATCCGGTGTCCCCATAAATACAATTTTCTTCATCTCTATCACCCTTCTACTTCCAACTCATCTGGTTCAAAATATCTTAACACTTTAGATGTGAACAATACACCGTTTAAATGGTCAATCTCATGTTGAATGGCACGGGCAAGAAATCCTCGCGCCTCCAGCTCATACCATTTCCCTTTTCGGTTTTGGGCACGTACCTTCACATAATCGGCGCGTTTCACTTCCCCGTACAAGTCAGGAAAGCTTAAGCATCCTTCAGGTCCGACCTGCTCTCCTTCTTCTTTTACTATTTCAGGATTAATCAGTTCTATCTTTCCATGTTTATCATCAATATCTACAATGGCGATTCTTTTTGCAATTCCGACCTGAGGAGCTGCGAGTCCGACCCCGTCTGCCTCGAGCATCGTATCATACATATTGGACAAGAGTCGAATTAACCTTTTATCGAATATGGTAACCGTCTCACAGTTTTGCTCCAGCACAGGAGCCGGGTATTTCACGATATCTAATATAGTCAATCTTGATTCCTCCATCAGTTACATAAGCATATAAGGATTTAGATCAATATGAACAGCTAACTTTTCTTGATCCATTTGCGTTTGGTACTTTTCAATGACCGCCTTTAATGCTTCGTGTAAGTTTGGTTCTCGTTTATATTTAATGATGCATTGATACCTGTAGCGGTCTTTTATTCTCGCTATCGGAGAAGCAACCGGTCCAAGTATAACAGCCTCATCTGATAATTGCATGTTTAAGAAATGGGTAACTTTTTCTGTCACGGTGACCACTTTGGTTAATTCCTGATGTGTCACGGTAACAAGCGCCAGAAAATAAAATGGCGGATATTGATGTAGCTTTCTGATTTGCATTTCTTTTTGGTAGAATTCCAGATAATTATGCGTGCCGGCAAGCTCAACGCTGTAATGTTCCGGGCTGTATGTCTGGACCACCACTTCACCGGCCAGTTCATGCCTGCCTGCTCTTCCACTTACTTGTGTGAGCAGCTGAAAAGTCTTCTCAGAAGAGCGAAAATCTGGAACATTAAGCATTGTATCCGCCGTCAAGACTCCGACTAGCGTCACATACGGAAAATCAAGTCCTTTCGCAATCATCTGGGTGCCAAGTAAAATATCCGCTTTTCTGTCCCCGAATTGCTGCAGAAGCTTCTCATGGGACCCTTTCCTGCTCGTTGTATCCACATCCATCCTTATAACCCTAGCATGTGGAAGGAGCTTTGTTAGTTCTTCCTCCACCTTTTGGGTACCTGTGCCAAAGAAACGGAAATGTTCACTCTCACAAGAAGGACAAGTAGAGCGGACAGGTTCCTCGTATCCGCAATAATGACATTTCATTTGGTTGCTGCTTCGATGGTAGGTTAATGAAATGTCGCAATGTGGACATTCCACCACATAACCACAGTCTCGACACATTACAAAAGAAGAATAACCCCTTTTATTTAAAAATAAAACGGACTGTTCGCCTCTTTCTAGTCTGGCTTGGAGCTTTTCGAGGAGACTTCTGGAAAACATGGACCTGTTGCCTTCCCGCAATTCTTCTCTCATGTCGACAATTTCCACTGCAGGCATGCCTTGCTCACTCATTCTTTTGTCCATCGTCAGAAGTTTATACACCCCTTTGGATGCTCGGGCGAAGGTTTCAAGTGTGGGGGTGGCACTGCCAAGAACAACAGGGCATTGGTGATATCTGCCCCTTTCTAAAGCAATATCGCGGGCATGATAACGCGGGGTGTCCTCTTGTTTATAACTTGTTTCATGTTCCTCATCAATGATAATGATACCTAGGTTTTCAAAAGGAGCAAAGATTGCGGACCTGGCGCCTACTACAACTTTGACTTCCTTTCTGTGTATCTTTCTCCATTCATCATACTTCTCACCCATTCCAAGACCGCTATGCATAACAGCCACATCAGAACCGAACCTAGATTTAAACCGGTTGACCATTTGTGGAGTCAATGCAATCTCGGGTACAAGGACAATCGCTTCTTTTCCTTGCTTTAAGACGGCATCCACAGCCTGCATATACACTTCCGTCTTCCCGCTTCCTGTTACCCCGAACATAACAAACGCTTCATGCGCGTGTTGTTCAATCGAATTTAGAATAGGAATGATCGCTTCTTGTTGCTGCCGAGTTAATGAAAGGGCTTGAGACTTTTTAAACTCCCTGTTTTCATATGGATCCCTATAAATTTCTTCATCTTTTTCTTTTAGTATTCCTAGTTTCACTAAAGCCCCGATCGCAGTTGTCCCAATCTGCAATTCTTCTAACAAAGATTTTTTATCCATCTTTATCGTATCTGTGTCTAAGAAAAAGTCCAACAGCTTATGCTGAGCAGCAGCGCGTGCAGAAATTTTCTCTTTTTCTTCTCGTGCAGTCTCTTTTGACACTTGTAACTCAATTACTTTTCTCGTTTTCTTGGAAAGTTTATCTTTTACTTCATAATAAACTTCTAAAACATCCTCTTCAATCAGCTGTTTGATTGTTTTAAAGTGACTTGTCCCTGCCATCTCTTCAAACTTGACACGGTTTGTTGCATGAAAGAAGGGTTGAAGTTCTACAGGGACTCCCCCTAGGTCTCTGGCAATTAACCATTTTTCATATTTCGCCTTTAAAGCAGCCGGTAACATTGCTTGATAGGCAGAAATGGTAAAACATAGCGTATGATCTCTTAGCCAGTCGGCCAGTTGCATAAGTTCTGGTGTAAGGATTGGCTGGATATCAATCAGGGAAGTGATAGGACGTGTCTTTGGTACGGTGGTATTGTCTTTCACATCCACTACAAACCCCTGAATCTGCCTTGGGCCAAAAGGTACGTTTACCCTCATTCCAGGTTGTATAAATCCATGCCATTTTACAGGAATCTCATAATCAAAGGCTCTGTCCGTTTGTTTGGCAGGGACATCAACAATCACACTAGCATAATAGGTCATTGCTTTTCCTCAAGGGCTTTAGCGACTTCCTCAAGCAGTGCATAAGCCACATCCTGTTTTGACATCATCGGCAAAGATATGTTTGTACCATCTTTTTTATAGATGGTTACCAGGTTCGTATCCGTTCCAAATCCCGCTCCCGAGATTGTCACATTGTTTGCAACCACATAATCTAGATTTTTCTTTGCCAGTTTACCTTTAGCATATTCCTCTACATTATTTGTTTCGGCTGCAAATCCCACTAGCACTTGGTGTTCTTTTCTTTCTCCTAGTGTTTTAAGGATGTCTTTAGTCCGCTCTAGCTCCAAAACACTGTCTCCGTCTTGCTTTTTCATCTTGATATCTGATACAAATTTAGGACGGTAGTCTGCAACAGCAGCGGATTTTATGACTACATCTGTTTTTTCATAGTGAGCCATCACTGCTTCAAACATTTCCTCAGCAGATTCCACTCGTATTGTTTGTACTTTAGGTGGGTTCGGAAGATTTGTCGGGCCTGATACCAAGATAACATCCGCACCTAGACTTGCAGCCGCTTCTGCAATGGCATAACCCATCTTGCCTGTTGAACGGTTTGTAAAGAAACGTACCGGGTCCACTTTTTCAACAGTAGGTCCAGCGGTTACAAGTACCTTTTTCCCCGTTAGCGTCATCTCCTCTTGCTTCTGGAAATATCGCTTGAGTCCTTCCACAATCGTTTCAGGTTCTTCCAATCTACCTTTTCCGACATAGCCACATGCCAAAAAACCTTCTCCAGGCTCAATGAAACGGTATCCAAAAGAAACAAGTCTTTCCATGTTATGTTTTACCGCAGGATGGTCATACATATGTACATTCATAGCAGGTGCGATCCATACCGGAGCTGTACTTGCCAATAAAGTTGTCGTGATCATATCATCCGCCAACCCGTTTGCAAGCTTTCCCATTACATTTGCGGTTGCTGGTGCCACGAGTACTACATCTGCCCAGTCTGCAAGATCAATATGAGAAATAACGGCAGGATTCTTTTCTTCGAATGTATCCGTAAATACTTCGTTTCTTGATAAAGCTTGAAAAGACAATGGTGTAACAAATTTGCAGGCAGACTGGCTCATGATTACCTTCACTTCGGCACCTTGCTGAACGAGCTTACTTGTTAATGCTACCGCTTTATAGACAGCTATTCCGCCTGTCACACATAATAGGATTTTTTTATTTTTCATTTCACAACCCCCGTCATGTACTAGAAATTCTACTTTACCCCGTTAATCCTCTTTCCCTTAAGTCACTTGTCTCATTAAGAAAAACCGTGCAAGATCCGCCCGGTCCTTTTTATTGTGAAAATTTTTGCGGTTTGGTTAATCGCCGCTGTTCCTTTCCGCTAATGGCTTCGCTTTCCACGGGGCGACCTTGAGCCTCCTCGGCAAGCCTGCGGGGTCTCAACATTGCCGCTACTTCCCCGTAGGACAAGGAAGGCTTCGGCAGCGATACTTCGCACGAAGAAAATGCGTAGCATTTTCGAGGAGTCTTCGCCATTAGCTCCAATCCATAGCTCGAAGTAACTTGAACTAAAGGTTACTTCATTTCCATGTAACACGGTCAGGAGCCTTTCATAGACCCTTAGGTAAATGAAGATCTCGTTGATTGTAGTGGAAGGGGCGTAGACGCCCGCAGGCAAGCGAAGCGCCTGGAACAGAAATCAAAAGTACTATACACTTTCTTTCTTTTTAAAAAAATAACAACCTATTTCTAGGTTGTTATCTTTACTTGTGATTTAGGATGCCTTCGCTTCTTTCAGCAGTTTTGATTGTCTTGGCAGATAATAGGCCTGCATCAATCTCTTCAAGGGCTTTTCCGACAAATTTGTGAGAAACCGTTTTTTCGATCATTTGGTCGTTTACTTGCTGCAATTCACGAGCGCGTCGTGCAGACACAGTTACAAGTGTATATTTTGAATCTAATTTTTGCATTAGTGAATCGATAGATGGGTATAGCATATTATTCAGCCTCCAGCATTTGTTTATATTTTTCACGCAATCTTGTACGTTTACAATGTTCCGCCTGTACAATTGCTTGTATTCTGTCACAAGCAAGATCCACTTGATCATTTTCCACCACATAGTCATAAGCGTCCATCATTTCGATTTCTTCTTTGGCAACTGTCATGCGGTTATTGATTAAGTCTTCTGTCTCTGTACCTCTTGTAGTGATTCGGTTCTTAAGTTCAGAAAGGCTTGGCGGCATCAAGAAGATGAAGACACCTTCAGGGAATTTGCTTTTAACTTGAATGGCACCTTGAACTTCAATCTCAAGGAAGACATCCTTTCCTTCTGATAAACACTGTTCTACATAATCAACAGGAGTACCGTAGTAATTGCCAACATACTCTGCCCATTCAATAAATTTATCTTCTTCTATTAGCTGTTCGAATACTTCTCTAGATTTGAAGAAGTAATCCGTTCCGTCCACTTCCCCTTCACGTGGGTTACGTGTTGTCATGGAAATGGAATAATGCAAACTAACATCATCTTTTGAAAATAACGCTTTTCTTACTGTCCCTTTCCCAACACCAGAAGGCCCGGAAAGGACAATCAATAATCCTCTATCTCTCATTGTATTTACAAATACCTACCCTTCATCAGACATATCATCTTTATTTACCAAGCGTTGTGCCACAGTTTCAGGTTGCACCGCAGATAAGATAACATGATCGCTATCCATTATTAGTACTGCTCTTGTTCGTCTTCCATAAGTTGCATCTATTAGCATTCCTTGATCTCTAGCATCTTGGATAATCCGTTTGATCGGAGCAGATTCAGGACTAACAATAGATATGATACGATTTGCTGATACGATATTACCAAAGCCAATATTAATCAACTTTATACTCATGGTTCCCACCTCTAGTTACAAACTCTATTCTAACCGTGTTCAATGGTTAGTAATCAACGATTATTCAATGTTTTGCACCTGTTCTTTAATTTTTTCCAGGCAAGCTTTCATCTCGACTACCAGATTTGCGATATTTGCGTCGTTAGCCTTGGATCCGATGGTATTCACTTCCCTGTTCAATTCCTGAACGAGAAAATCAAGCTTTCTGCCTACAGGGTCTAAAGATTGCAAGGATTGAGTGAATTGACCAAGGTGGCTGTTAATTCTTTTTAACTCTTCATTAATGTCAGCCTTATCAGCAAAAATAGCAGCTTCTGCGAGTATACGTTGTTCATCAATCTGGGAACCTAAATATTCCTTCAGTTTTTTCTCCAAACGCAACCGGTACGCTTCTACAACAGTAGGACCTAATTTTGCAAGTTGCTCCGACATTTTTTCAATAAAGGTTAGATGGGTGATAATATCCTTTTTCAGCTGTTCTCCTTCAGCCGCTCGCATGGCAACTAATTGCTTGGACGCTGAATGGACTTGTTCTTGCAACAATTCTTCTATTGCTTCCATCTCTTTTTGTGTTTCCATGATGGTAAACACATTTTCTAATTTAAGTATATCATTAATCTCAATGGAACCGGAAATTTGGTATCTATCTTTTACCTTATGTATAGAATCTATGTATGCCGAAAGAAGCTCCCAGTCTACATTCAAATGCTTATCATGTATGTCTTGGCCCTCGATCGTAATGAACATTTCTATTCTTCCTCTTTGCAAATAAGAGTTAACGACTTTTTTCATTTTCTCTTCCATTGCTAGGAACTGCTTAGGCATCCGGATATTAATCTCACAAAAGCGATGGTTGACAGATTTCATCTCGACAAGAACCTGATAGGAACCTTGTTTTGCTTCTGCCCGGCCAAAGCCAGTCATACTTTTCACCATATTACACTCACTTCCGTTCTTAAAGTTAAAAAAAAGAGCCGGAAAACTGGCCATTCTTGATGCTAAGCAACCACTATATTAGCATTGTTTCCTCTAATTTGAAAGCTATTTTTATAGAAATTTAAGAGGAGACTGCATGGATGTAAAAAAAAGAAAAGGCAATAGAGTACACCTCTACTACCTGAGATAAACTATACCATATTCTTTTTTGCTTTTCCCGTAAAAAGGGTACCAACCAACAAGAATGTTGGTAAAGATGCCATACCCATAATCAGTAGCCACTCTTTCGGTTCCAGTGCAACAGTGTGGAAGATTCCTTGTAAAGGTGGATAATAGATTACAATCAGCATCAAAATGATACTCGAGATAACTGCTCCGACAAGGTACATGTTTTGAAACGGGTTACGATGAAAAATCGATCTATCACTTCGGCAATCAAACACATGTATAAGTTGCGCCATCACAAGTGTTGCAAATGCCACGGTTTGTGCATAAATGAGATTGTCCGGATGCTGTTTGTACACGATGATGAATGCAAGCAAGGTGGTAAGTCCAATCAGGAAACCGCGAGATACTATTTTCCACCAAAGCCCCCTGGCGAAAACACCTTCCCTTGGATGCCTTGGCTTACGCTTCATGACATCTCCTTCTGCTTGATCAAGACCAAGCGCCATTGCCGGCAAGCCATCCGTTACAAGGTTCACCCACAAGATCTGAATCGGAACAAGCGGCAGCGGCAGTGCCAATAACATCGCAAACAACATCACAAGAATTTCGCCCACATTGGAAGCCAGTAGATATCGGATGAATTTTCTAATATTCTCATATATATTCCGGCCTTCTTTGATTGCGGATTTTATAGTGGCGAAATTGTCGTCCAATAAAACAAGTGAACTTGCTTCCTTCGCAACATCCGTCCCGGTAATACCCATAGCAATACCGATATCAGATGCTTTTATTGCAGGGGCATCATTCACTCCATCCCCTGTCATGGCGACAATATGACCCTTTTTCTGCAGTGCTTTTACGATGGAAAGTTTGTGCTGAGGAGACACTCTGGCAAATACATAAACGTCATCCACCATTTCTTCTAGTTCTTCCTGGCTCATCTTTTGAAGTGTTTTTCCTTCAAGTACCTTTCCTCCCATTGGAAGGATGCCAATTTCAGCTGCAATCGCTTTTGCCGTTACAATGTGATCCCCTGTGATCATCACTGTCCTAATTCCTGCTTCTTTACATTCACGGACCGCCTGTTTCACTTCCGGTCTTGGTGGATCAATCATTCCTTGAATACCAATAAAGACAAGGTCTTTTTCTATCTCTTTCTCCTGCATGCCATCATGAAAATTCGAAATCGGTTTGAAAGCCACCGCGATATTTCTTAAAGCCTGTGAAGCCAGTTTATGGACCATTCCTGCCACAATCTCTTCATATTTGGAAGAAAACAGCTCACGCTTCCCTTCCCATAGTAATGTGTCACTCACATTTGTAATGACATCCGGAGCTCCTTTTGTGATGACAAACAATTTCCCTTGCTTATCTTTTACTACCACACTCATCATCTTTCGCTCCGAATCAAACGGGTACTCTTTAATAATATTAAATTCATTTAGTAAACCTTCCCTAGTGAAGCCAGCCTTCATGGCTGCAACAGCAAGTGCCCCTTCTGTCGGATCTCCATCAAGGATGTATTGGTTTTTTTTCTGTATGATATTCGCGTGGTTACATAAAAGACCGAATGTCAGCAATTGTTGAAGTGATTTATTCTTACTTGCGCTGTCTGCTCCATCTATCAAGAATTCCCCTTTTGGTTCATAGCCATTACCGGTTACATTCCAAGTGGATCCTCCTGACCAGACATGTGTAACGGTCATTTTGTTTTGCGTCAATGTCCCTGTCTTATCAGAACAAATGACCGAAGCGCAACCCAGCGTTTCTACTGCAGGAAGCTTTCTGACAATGGACTTCTTTTTGATCATTCGCTGAACACCAAGCGAGAGTGCAACCGTCACAATAGCAGGTAAACCTTCTGGAATGGCCGCAACCGCTAAAGAAACTCCTGCTAAGAACATTTCGTATAGACTGTGGCCTTGCATAACTCCTACCACGACTACTAGCATGGTCAATATCAATGCAACGGTGATCAAAATCTTCCCAAGCTGCTCTAATTTTCTCTGCAGCGGGGTAATGGTTGTCTCGGCAGTCTGCAAGAGGTCTGCAATCTGGCCCATTGCCGTATTCATACCAGTAGCAACTACCACGCCTACGCCTGTACCACGCGTCACAAGTGTCCCCATAAAGGCCATGTTTTCCTGATCTCCAATGGAGATATCCGTGCCATGAACAGGTTTATCACTTTTTACAGCTGGAACGGATTCCCCTGTTAAAGCAGACTCCTCAATTTCTAGTGAACTGGCCTGTACAATTCGAAGGTCCGCCCCAATACGGTCTCCGCTTCCAAATTTAATTATATCTCCTACCACTATTTCTCTAGAGGCAACTTTCCGCCATTCTTTTTCACGAAGCACCGTTACCTGTGGTGCCGAGAGTTCTTTTAATGCCTGTAAGGACTTTTCTGCTTTTCTCTCCTGAAAAAAACCTAAAAATGCATTGATGATTACAATGGCAATAATGGCAACTGCATCGATATATTCCCCAAGCAAACCGGAAATCAATGTTGCAGCAAGTAACACCACTACCATGAAATCTTTGAACTGTTCTAAAAACACTAAAAAGGCGTTCGGTCTCTCGGCCTCTTGAAGTTCATTCGTCCCATATTGCAACAGACGATTTTTTGCTTCTGTTTCACTTAAACCCGCTTCAAAATCAGAATTGATCTTTTCTTCGACTTCTTCTGCTCTCATTTCATGCCATTTCATCTGTTCCACCTCACAACCTTTGCACAAAATCTATCTAAGAAAGTCTATTCGGACTCGTCCAAAAAAATGATATACTTTTTGAGTGTTATCGAGATTGTTAAGATATAATGATAAAAGAGAAATTTTTAGTTTTGGAACAAGAAGGGAAGTTTACATATATGAGTTTTGACGGTATTTTTACATACGCCATGACGGCAGAATTGAAAGATAAGCTAGAAAGCGGAAGGATCACAAAGATTTATCAACCCTATAAAAACGAACTTATTCTAACCATCCGCTCAGGAAGAACCAATCATAAGTTGCTAATCAGCGCGCATCCAAGCTATGCAAGAATGCACCTGACAGAAGAATCTTATGAAAATCCATCTGAGCCGCCGATGTTTTGCATGTTGCTAAGAAAGCATTTAGAGGGAAGTATCATCACACAGATTCATCAAATTGATATGGACAGGATCATCGTTTTTGATGTGAAAGCACGAAACGAAATCGGGGATGTTTCATATAAACAGCTTATCGTAGAAATTATGGGACGCCACTCCAACATCATCTTTGTGGATAAAGAAAAGCAGATGATTTTGGACAGCATCAAACATGTCCCGATGGCACAAAACAGACATCGGAGTTTAACACCAGGCCAGACCTATGTGCTCCCGCCCGCACAAGATAAAATTAATCCACTTGACGCTACCGAAGAAACCGTACAAAGAAAACTGGATTATATCGGAGGAAAACTCGATAAACAGTTAGTAAACACTTTTGCTGGGATTTCTCCTTTGTTTGCTAAAGAAGCTGTTCACCGCGCTGGCCTCGCCAATAGAGACACCTTACCGAAAAGCTTTATAGAATTAGTGGAAAAAATAAAAACTGGGGATCTCGCCCCTCAAATCATTACGGATGGAAACAAAGAAGTTTTCTACTTACTTGATTTGCAACACATTAAAGGAGAAAGCAAATCTTACTCCTCACTGAGCGAAACCCTTGATCGCTTTTACTTCGGTAAAGCATCAAGAGACAGAGTCAAACAACAAGCAAATGACCTGGAGCGATTTATCACGAATGAAATACAAAAAAATGAAAAGAAGATTGTGAAACTAGAGAAAACGTTAGAGGATGCTAGGGACGCTGAAAAATTCCAACTATACGGCGAACTTCTGACCGCCAACCTCTATCAGATTTCAAGAGGAGATACAGAAGTAACTGTCGTGAACTATTATGACGAGAACTCAGGAACCATCACCATCACCCTGGATCCCCAACGTTCTCCATCTAGCAATGCACAGCGTTACTTTAACAAATACCAAAAAGCGAAAAACTCACTGGCTATCGTACAGGATCAAATTGAAAAGGCTAAAGCAGAAATTCAATATTTTGATATGCTGAACCAACAGGTAGAAACTGCTTCGCCAAAAGATATCCAGGAAATCCGTGAGGAACTAACGGAAGAAGGCTATTTGCGTATGAAGCAAAAGCGTAAAAAGGTTAAACCTCAAAAGCCGGTTCTTGAAACCTACCTGGCAAGCGATGGAACCGAGATTCTAGTCGGTAAAAACAACAAACAAAACGATCATTTAACCAACCGCGTTGCAAGACGTGATGACATATGGTTGCATACAAAAGACATTCCTGGGTCTCATGTTGTCATTAGAAGTGATGAGCCATCTGAAGGGACCATCAAAGAAGCAGCTACCATTGCGGCATATTTCAGCAAAGCGCGTCATTCCGGCTCCGTACCGGTTGACTTCACAAAAGTAAGACATGTAAAAAAACCGACCGGGTCCAAACCAGGCTTTGTTATCTACGAACAACAACAGACCGTTTATGTGACACCTGATGAAGAACTGATTATTGGTTTAAGGAAATAGTATGGGCACCTGATTATTTTTGCAGGTGCTTCTCTAATGAATTATTTAAATATAGTCACAATTTAGGTTTATTTTTACAAAAAGAAGGGTAATTATTTGCTTCCTCATAAAAACCATGTTTAAATGGAAAAATAGTTTTAAATGTTTTTTTTCAAATGGAGGGTAACAACATGAAAAAGAAATTGATGATTTTTCTAGTAGCAATGTTAACAGCTGTTCTATTAGCTGCCTGCGGGTCTGATGGAAACAATGCTTCTAAAGAAGGCAATGAAAACAAAGAAGCTCAAGAAGGACAAGAACAGCAAACCCCTGAAGTTGAAGAAGTCGATCCTGAAAAAGTAGTAGCAAAGGTCAACGGACAGGAAATTAAAGGCCAAGAATATAATGAGATGCTTCAGCAAACTCAAATGATGATGATGCAGTTCGGTCAAGGCGGAGACGCTAAAGCAATGAAAGACCAAACACTAAACGCATTAATCGATCAAAAAATACTTTCTCAAGAAGTGGAAAGCAAAGGCTATAAAACAAGCGAAAAAGAAATTGAAGATTACATTAAGGACATAAAAGCAAACTACGAAAGTGAAGAAAAATTCGAAGAGGCACTTGAAGCAAGCCCACTAACTATGGAAACTTTAAAGGCGCAAATCTCTGAAGAATTGGCACTTCAAAAATATATGGAAAAAGAATTTCCTGAAACAAAAGTAACGGACGAGCAGATCAAAGAATACTACAACCAAGCAAAAGAGCAAAGTGAAGCTCAACAAGCGGAAGCTCCTGAAGGAGAAGAAGCTCCTGAAAATCAATTCCCAGAACTTGCGGAAGTGGAAGATCAAATCCGCGGCCAACTTGAACAAGAAGAAACACAAAAGAAACTACAAACTCTTGTAGAAGATCTAAAAAAAGACAGTGAAATTGAGAAACTAATCTAATTTTATGTATTGGACAAACGCACCCGTTTATATGGGTGCGTTTTGTTGTTCTTGGAGGCTTTTCAGGCAATATCTAGAGTTATAAGTGGTTCCAATTCGCTTGAGTGATAACTCTTTTATCATTCTTCTTGCAGTACGTACATTATTTAATGTGTAAAATTTTGCCCACCTCTCGAATTGAAATTGGTGTGCCATATAAAAAATAATAATCAATTAGTGTTTGAGTGTGAGCATTCTTTGATTGGTGTTTACAATAGGGGCAGCTCCATTCTCTTGGGTGTTTCTCCATAGCCAGTTTGTTACAATTAGGGCAAGCAACTCCTGTCAATATTTCTGTAGGATCTATATTGTAATCTTTAAGGATATTTACGTCTCTTGGAACATGGTGGTTGGTTATTAGTAAGGAAATTTCACGTGGGGAATATATGGTGGAGCGGGTTGACTGCCGGTTGGCTAACCACCGCTTAAATTGATTATATTGCATTTTCACTTGGAGGATCGGATCTTGTCTGGAAATTTCATGGTTTATATCCTCTTTCTTAATCTGAATGAATTGTTGGTAATCAGGATCAAAAAGTAGCGTTCCAGTTAGGTGTTTAGTTTCTAAGAGGATAAAAAATGAAGGGAACAGTAGAAGAGTATCCATTTGGAAGTGATGGTTATTAAGGAGTAGTCTAGCACATTTAACTACAATATAATCCTGAATTCCACTTAATTGCGATAAATAATAATCGATGGAGTTTTCGCCAAAATCTCCAGAACGTCTTTTGCCTAATTCACTCTCAATCTGTGAGTACTTTTCATGCTGCGGTGGCAGTCTTCTAAGTAAGGCATCAAGCTTGCACTGCATGATTGAACGACGGTATGTTTGTTTAATCAATTTTTCACACCTTTCTAGGTTTGGTTTAGTTGCACATTTCGACATTCGTCTGTGGAGTTCCTGTTTTGCATGAAGAAATTTGTTATATTTTTTTGGGATTTTTTAATTTAAATTAGTGGATTTAATGTTCGGAAAGGTGTTCTACGTGAGGTTCTACAGTTAAATCGTGACCTTCTACCACTTTTAGTGCGACCTTCTACATTTCCCGGATCCGCTTGTACATTTACCAGCCACACTTCGACCTCTAAACTCTCTTATTCTACATTTTCGCTCTTTTTCAGCTACCTAATTTTCAAAAGTAGGTAATCTTTTACCTTCTTGGTAACTTCGCTCAGCTTCTTTCAATAGAATGAGGCTTCTTGCTTAGGAAAGCAGGGAAATCTATGTTTCCAACGGTAACTACCCTCCCCTTCAATCCACCTTCTACAGTTATATCCCAACCTTCTACCACTTCACATGCGACCTTCTACATTTCCCGGATCAGCTTGTACATTTCCCAACCGCACTTAGACAACTAAGCTCTCATATTCTACACTTTAACTCCTCCTCAGCTATACGATTCCCAAAAAAGGTGATACTCTATTCCGATATTCTACTCCCAAAACAAAAATCCCCCAGACCACCAACAGTCCAAGGGATCCCTCAATAAAATCCTTAAAACTCCATCCAAGTCTCGCTTGTCGGGTTCTCCACCCACTTCGAAAGCTTCTTGCGGTCACCTTCTCCAATGTAGTCCTTCTCGATTGCCACATCCATCAAAGTCTGATAGTCACAAAGTGCATGCGCTTCGATCTCGTAATTGGACAAGTTATCATCCGCAACTTCCAGACCGTATGTAAAAATTGCTACCACACCTAGCACTTCGCATCCAGCTTCTCTTAGTGCGTCAACGGCTGCAATAGCGCTACCGCCTGTGGAAATTAAATCTTCCACGACAACAACTTTCTGGCCGGCTTCTACTCTTCCTTCAATCTGATTGCCTTTTCCATGTGCTTTTGCTTTGCTGCGAACGTAGCACATCGGCAAGTTCAGTTCGTTGCTCACTAATGCGGCGTGAGGGATACCTGCTGTTGCGGTACCAGCTACCACCTGCACATCTGGAAATTTTGAAACAATTAATCGGGACAAAGATTCTGAGATGTTCTTTCTAACACGTGGATATGAAATGGTCAAACGGTTGTCACAATAAATGGGTGATTTAATTCCTGAGGACCATGTAAATGGATCGTTCGGTTGAAAAAATACTGCTTTTATTTCCAATAAGTCTTCTGCCACTGTTCTGTTCATAAGCTCGTTCATCCTATCTCCACTCCCTGCCATTGTTGTAAAATTGCTTCATAAGCCCTGCGTGGGTCAGCAGCACGTGTGATACTGCGTCCTACGACGATTTCAGTTGCGCCAAAAATACGTGCCTCGAATGGAGTTACCACTCGTTTCTGGTCATCCACACTGTCCTCTTTCAAACGGATACCGGGCGTCACTTTTTTAAATTCCGCACCTAACGCATCCCGAAGCATAGTTGCCTCTAGTGAGGAACACACCACACCATCCAAGCCGCTCTCAAACGCGTTCCGCGCATAGTGCAGAACTACTTCGTTAAGCGGAGCACTAATTTTAAGGTCCCTTTGCATACGTTCTTCCGTCATACTAGTAAGCTGGGTGACAGCAATCAAGTTTGGACGTCGGTCTCCTGCACCTTCCATTAACCCTTCTAATCCGGCCTTCATCATCTCTTTACCGCCTGCTGCATGAAGGTTGGTCATCGTGACACCTAACTTCCCAAGCCCTTTCATTGCCTGATATACCGTATGGGGGATATCGTGAAGTTTTAAATCAAGAAATACATCGTGTCCCTCGGAAACCAAGTATTCTACTATCCTAGGACCTTCTTGGTAAAACAGTTCCATACCAACTTTAACATACAACTTTTCCTCACCGAAATGTGCTAGAAATCCCAAAACTTCCTCTCTTCCAGAAAAATCAAGCGCGACTATAAGCGATTTTTGCATGCTGCTTCCAGCTCCTTCCGATACACTCTGAAATATGCTCAAACCCTAATTCGTGCATTTTATAAGGAAGTTCTTCAATGATGGTAGGACATACAAAAGGATCCACAAAATTCGCTGTTCCGACTGCTACGGCACTTGCCCCTGCAAAAAGGTATTCTAAGACGTCTTCAGCCGTTTGGACCCCACCCATGCCGATGATGGGGATGGATACCTTTTGGCTCACTTCATGAATCATGCGGATAGCTACCGGCTTAATTGCGGGACCGGATAATCCGCCTGTACCATTTGCCAATATTGGACGTCCCGTTTTAAGATCAATTCTCATACCAAGCAGTGTATTGATCATCGTCAGGCCATCAGCTCCAGCCTTTTCAATCGCCACAGCAATCTCAGAGATATTCGCGACATTGGGGGATAATTTTACATAAACCGGTACTTCTGAAACTTCCTTTACTGCTTTCGTTACCTCAAAAGCCACAGCAGGATCTGTTCCAAATGCGATCCCCCCTGTTTTGACGTTTGGACAGGAGATGTTCAATTCTAGTGCATGGACATTCGGCGCAGTAGAAATTTCTTTTGCAACCTTGACGTAATCTTCAATCAAGGAGCCAGCAACATTAGCAATAATGGGAACATCGTAGTTTGCTAAGAAAGGCAGCTCTTCAGAAAGCACTTTTTCCAAGCCTGGATTTTGCAGGCCAATTGCATTCAGCATCCCGGCGTTCGTTTCAGCTACCCTTGGAGTTGGGTTTCCGAACCTAGGCTCTGCCGTGGTGGCTTTAATCATGATTGCTCCCAAAACATTCAAGTCGTAAAGGTTGGCAAATTCCCTTCCGAAGCCAAAGCATCCGGATGCAGGCATAATCGGATTCTTCAAGTCTAGGCCTGGCAATTTAATTGATAAACAACTCATAGTACAACCTCCCCTGCTCGGAATACCGGACCATCTGTGCAAACTTTTTTGTAAGAATACCCTTCTGGATCGTTTTGAACATGACAGACACATGCGAAACACGCACCGATGCCACAGCCCATCCGCTCTTCAAGAGAGAGGTAGACGTTTTTATCAGGGTATAAGTTTTCTAGTGCGCCAAGCATCGGGGTTGGTCCGCATGCAAAAAGTGTCGTGAAAGGAGGTTGAATCTCCTCCAACACATTTGTAACGAAGCCTTCTGTTCCGTAAGTCCCATCAACCGTCGCCACATAGGTGTCACCAAAGTAAGCAAAATCGTTTTTATAAAAAACGTCTTCTTTCGATTGAAAACCAAGTACGTGGGTGGTACTTACTCCTCTGCGGTTTAACTGTTTGGTTAACTCTAGCAGTGGAGGGACACCGATTCCTCCTCCAACAATCAAGGCATGGTCCCCGCATTGTAATTCATCCACTGTAAAACCGTTTCCGAGCGGCCCTAATACGTCCAGTTTGTCACCGGGCTGTTTTAAAGCTAAAAGCATGGTTCCTTTTCCCTCAGCTCTGTATGTGATCTTACATTGTCTATTCTCTTTATCTATGCAAGAGATACTGATTGGTCGCCTTAAAAGGGTGTCGAACCCTTCTGTCACGCGGATATGGACGAACTGACCAGGGGAACTCATCAGATCGACGAGTTCTCCTTCTAAGGTCATTTCATAGATATTACGCGCAATGTTAGTTTGAGAGATGATGGTCATCCAGTCTTTTTTCATTAGCTGTACACCGCCTCTTTTTCTGAGCTTTCCAAGGTTTCAATCGATTCGATGGAGAATGTCATCGATTCTAGTACTCTCAAGATTGCTTTTGCTGTATCAAGAGAAGTCAGGCACGGTATCCCATTTTCCACAGATTCGCGGCGGATTCTGAACCCGTCACGTGCAGGCTGTTTGCCTTTAGTCAGAGTGTTAATAACAAATTGTGCTTGCCCTTTTCTAATCACATCTATCAGGTTCGGTGATTCTCCCCCAATTTTATTCACAACCGTTACCGGGATGTCCGACTCACCGAAGAACTCGGCAGTTCCTGCTGTTGCCAAAAGTTTATACCCAATACGGTGGAACCTTTTCGCCAGTTGAAGTGCTTCTTCTTTATCCTTGTCGGCAATGGTAAACAACACAGAACCGTAAGTTTTTATGGAAATTCCGGAAGCAACCAGGCCTTTATACAGTGCTTTTTCAAGGGTGATATCTTTCCCCATCACTTCCCCAGTCGATTTCATCTCAGGGCCAAGCGTGATATCGACATTTCGCAGTTTTGCAAAAGAGAATACCGGAACCTTTACAAAAACTCCTTTTGTCTCTGACTGTAGTCCAGATCCATATCCTTGTGATGCCAGTGTTTCACCTAAGATGATCTTGGTAGCAACCTTGGCCATCGGTACATGCGTTATTTTACTTAAGAATGGCACGGTACGGCTTGATCTTGGGTTTACTTCGATTACATAAACTTCCTCTTTGTAGATGACAAATTGAATGTTTAGTAGACCAATAATGTTCAAGCCTTGCGCCAACCTTGTTGTGTAATCAATGATTTGCTCCTTGATAGCCGCACTCAATGTTTGCGGAGGATAGACCGCTATTGAGTCACCGGAGTGAACACCTGCGCGTTCGATATGCTCCATGATTCCTGGGATGAATACATCTTTTCCATCTGAGATCGCATCTACTTCAATTTCTTTGCCTGTCATGTATTTATCAATCAGTACAGGATGTTCAGGGTTAATTTTTACCGCGTTTTTCATATAGTGTAAAAGTTCTTCTGATTTATAGACGATTTCCATCGCACGACCGCCCAAAACATAGGATGGACGCACAAGCACCGGGTAGCCGATTCCTTCGGCAATTTCTATCGCCTCAGGGATAGAGATGGCTGTTTTCCCTTTAGGCTGTGGAATTTCAAGGTTGTTCAATGTTTGTTCGAATTTATCACGGTTTTCCGCACGATCCAAGTCTTCCAAGGTAGTACCTAAAATCTTAACTCCTCTTGCTTCTAATTCCGCTGCAAGGTTGATTGCCGTTTGGCCACCAAATTGCACCACGACTCCTTTTGGCTTTTCAAGATTGATGATATTCATGACATCCTCAATCGTTAATGGCTCAAAATAAAGCTTGTCTGAGATACTGAAGTCTGTTGATACAGTTTCTGGATTGTTGTTGATGATGATTGCTTCATAACCCGCTTCCTTGATCGCCCATACAGAATGAACCGTTGCATAGTCGAACTCCACACCTTGGCCGATTCGGATTGGACCGGAGCCGAGCACAACGATGCTTTCTTTTTCGGTAACTTCAGATTCGTTTTCTTCTTCATACGTTCCATAGTAGTAAGGAGTGCTGGATTCGAACTCAGCTGCGCAAGTATCCACCATTTTATAGACAGGTGCGATATTTTCTTGAAGACGAAGTTCATAGATATCTCTTTCGGTTGTCGACCAAAGTTTGGAGATCGTCTCGTCGCTGAAGCCCATTTCTTTCGCTTCGATCAGTGTGGAGATGCAACCATTGTTGCTTGTGATAAACTCTTCCATCGCCAAGATCTTATGAAGTTTTTGCAGGAAAAACAGATCAATCTCACACCATTCATGAATAGTTTGGATGGTGACGCCCCTTCTCATTGCTTCCGCAATATAGAACAATCTTTCATCTCCAGCTTTTCTGATCCGTTTTTCCACTAATTCATCTGAAAACCCTTCGCTTCCTTCAAGCTCTAGGTAGGAGATGTTCGATTCCAAGGAACGAACTGCTTTCAGAAGGGATTCCTCAAAGGTTCTTCCGATTGCCATTACTTCCCCGGTTGCTTTCATTTGAGTTCCAAGACGGCGGTTTGCGGATTCGAACTTATCAAACGGGAACCTAGGAATTTTTGTGACGATATAATCAAGCGCCGGTTCAAAGCATGCATAAGTTTTTCCTGTAACAGGGTTCATCATTTCATCCAGTGTCAAGCCTACCGCGATTTTCGCTGCAAGCTTAGCGATTGGATAACCTGTTGCCTTAGAAGCAAGTGCAGATGAACGGCTTACCCTTGGGTTTACTTCGATAATATAGTAGTTGAAACTGTGTGGATCAAGCGCAAGCTGTACGTTACATCCACCCTCGATCTCTAGGGCACGGATGATTTTCAAGGATACATTTCGCAATAACTGGTATTCCCTGTCGCTTAGCGTTTGACTTGGTGCCACTACGATGGAGTCTCCTGTATGTACTCCCACCGGGTCGATGTTTTCCATGTTACAGACCACTATTGCATTGTCATTGCTGTCACGCATCACTTCGTATTCGATTTCCTTAAAACCGGCGATGCTTTTTTCTAGTAGGCATTGTGTTACCGGACTATTTTTCAGACCACTAGTCACAATTTCAATCAATTCTTCTTCGTCAGAACAAATTCCTCCACCTGTACCGCCAAGCGTATAAGCAGGTCTTACGATTACAGGGTATCCTACTTCACTTACAAATTCATAAGCTTCATCAAGATTTGTGATGATTTCACTTTGTGGTACCGGCTCTCCCAGCTCATTCATTAAGGTACGGAACAGGTCGCGGTCCTCTGCTTTTTGGATGGCAGAAAGTTTTGTACCAAGGATTTGGACGTTACACTCCTCCAGGACACCCGCTTCCGCCAGTTCTACAGCAAGATTCAATCCTGTTTGACCACCAAGAGTTGGAAGGATGGCATCAGGGCGTTCCTTGCGGATGATTCTGCTCACAAATTCGACCGTTAATGGCTCCATGTATACTTTGTCCGCCATCTCTTGATCTGTCATGATGGTTGCAGGATTGGAGTTTACTAGAATGACGCGGTATCCTTCTTCGCGAAGGGCGATACACGCTTGTGTACCTGCATAATCAAATTCTGCTGCCTGGCCGATCACGATTGGACCGGACCCGATTACTAAGATGGATTGGATGTCTAGACGTTTTGGCATACAAGTTCCTCCTTTTTTGCTTCCTTGATAAGTTCCATGAATTGATCAAATAAGTAGTTCGCATCTTCTGGTCCAGGACTTGCTTCCGGGTGGTATTGGACCGTGAATACCGGATAATCTTTATGTTTGACACCTTCTACCGTACCGTCGTTTAATGCGATATGCGTTACTTCTAGTCTTGTATTCCCTAATGACTCTTCCGTTACGGTGTAGCCATGGTTTTGGGAAGTTAATGCCACTTTACCTGTTTTCAAATCTTTTACCGGGTGATTGGAGCCTCGATGGCCGAATTTCATTTTTTCTGTGTCCGCTCCACATGCAAGGGCGAAAAGCTGATGGCCAAGGCAGATGCCGAATACCGGTACTTTTCCAAGAAGACCTTGAATCATCGTGATCGCTTCCGGAACGTCTTTTGGATCCCCAGGTCCATTAGACAGCATCACACCGTCTGGGCTGAGCTGCATAATTTCTTCTGCAGTGATGTTGTAAGGAACCACGACCACGTCGCATCCACGTTTGTTCAATTCGCGCAAAATACCATGTTTCATCCCAAAATCTACAAGAACCACTCGGTAACCGCGTCCCGGGCTAGGATAGGCTGTCTTTGTAGACACTTGATGAACCTGGTTGGTTGCAAGTGTCGTCGTTTTCAGTTGTTGAATCACTTCATCGCGGTCTACATCAAGTCCGCATAAAGCTCCTTTAAGTGTTCCGTGCTGACGAATGATTCTTGTAAGTTTTCTCGTATCAATTCCTGCTATTCCAGGAATGTCTTTTGCTTTAAAAAATTCATCCAGTGTCCATTGATTACGGAAGTTTGATGGATAATCACTCACTTCTTTTACAATAAAACCATGAATGGCAGGATGAATGGATTCGAAGTCATCTCTGTTCACTCCGTAATTCCCGACCAGCGGATATGTGAGGGTAACTAGCTGCCCGCAGTAGGATGGATCTGATAAAATTTCTTGATAACCTGTCATTCCTGTATTAAAAACCACTTCGCCAATAGAGTCCTTTAAGCTGCCAAACGCCTTTCCTACAAAGAAAGTACCGTCTTCTAAAATTAGTTGTCTATTCATACTTGAACACTACCTTTCTGCCAAACTAGTTTTCCTTCTACTATTGTCATTACTGGCCATCCTTTGCATTCCCAACCTGTGAAAGGTGTGTTTTTCCCTTTGGAAAGGAACCTCTCCGGATTAACAGTTGATAAGCTATTCAAATCGATAACGGTAAGGTCTGCTGTAGCTCCTTCTTCTATTTTTCCACTTTGCAGTTTGAACACTTCTGCAGGCTTAACAGTAAGCCAATCTACTAATTGTTTCAGTGTGAATTTCTCTGTTTCCACAAAGTTTGTATAGAGTAACGGAAACGCGGTTTCTAGACCTACAATACCGAATGGTGCCTTTTCCATACCTTCTGCTTTTTCTTCAGCAGTATGCGGAGCGTGATCAGTCGCGATGAAATCAATGGTTCCGTCAAGCAAACCTTCTATTAAAGCTTCTTGGTCCGCTTCTCCTCTTAATGGGGGGTTCATTTTGAAATTCGGATCAAGTCCCGGGATATCCTCTTCACATAACAACAGATGATGCGGGCTGACTTCGGCAGTCACCTTAATTCCAGCTCGTTTTGCGTCCCTTACCACTCTGACTGATTCCTTTGTACTGATATGACAGACATGATAGTGGCAGCCCGCAGCCTCCGCAAGCAAAATGTCGCGTGCGATATGAACAGATTCACATACGGAAGGAATTCCATTTAAACCATGTTCCTTGGAAAACGTCCCTTCATGTACAGAACCTTTATTTATCAGTGTATTTTCTTCACAATGAGCAACAATCGCCATATCAAGAGCCGCCGCTCGTTTCATTGCCTCAAGCATTTTGGAGGCATCCTGCACGCCAACCCCGTCATCTGTAAAAGCGAATGCACCCGCTTCTTTTAACTCAGCAAAATTGGTAAGTTCCTGACCAAGCTGTCTTGTTGTGATGCAAGCATATGGAAGGACGCGGACACTTGCCGTTTCTTTGATTCTATTATTCAACCAATCTAGCTGTTCTTTTGTATCAGGTGTCGGTCTTGTATTAGGCATCGCGCATATGGTGGTGAATCCTCCCTTAGCTGCAGCCATCGTTCCTGTTTCAATTGTTTCTTTCTTTTCTCCACCAGGTTCCCTTAGATGTACATGTACATCAATGAACCCTGCGGATATAAGATTCCCCTCAAGATCGATTACTTCCTCTATCCCTTTATCATCAATGTTGGAGGCGATGCTTTTGATGTTTTTACCCTCAATCAGGATATCCACTTTTTCCATATCACCTTCAGAATTAAGCCATTTCCCATTCTTTAATAATGTTGTCATGCTCTTTTCCTCCTTCATTGTTTGTTAGTGCCCTTTTCAGTACAGCCATTCTCATGTATAAGCCATTTTCCATCTGCTTGAAAATTCTTGAGCGCTCGCATTCCACAAGCTCTGAAGCAATTTCCACCCCGCGGTTGATCGGTGCCGGGTGCATGATGATGCTGTTCGGCTTCATTTCTTTTTCTCGTTGAATTGTCATACCGTATTGCTCATGGTAATCATCCAATCCTGCTTTACCGCTGTGATGCCTTTCATGTTGGATTCTTAAGAGCATCACCACATCACTTGTTTGTATCCCGTTTTCCATAGTGATGTAAGCCTCTCTTGGATAACTATTATCCTTCCATTCATCAGGTGCAACAAATCGTACTTTTGCACCCAGTCGCTCGAGTACTTCTGCGTTGGATCTTGCCACCCGGCTATGGCGAATGTCGCCAATGATGGTTATTTTTAAGTCCTCGAAGCGTTCAAACTCCTGGAAAATTGTCATCAGATCCAATAACGATTGGGTTGGATGATTGCCACAACCATCGCCTCCGTTGATGATTGCTGCTCCGATAGTATGTAACTGGTTGAAATATTCCTCTTCAGGATGGCGAATGACAAGTGCACTTACGCCTAGGGATTCCAGAGTCTTAGCTGTATCGTACAAGCTTTCACCTTTGTTGACACTTGATGTGCTAACTTCAAATGGCAGTACTTGCAGACCAAGCCTTCTTTCTGCCACTTCAAAGCTGCATTTTGTTCTAGTGCTTGACTCGTAGAAGAGATTTGCAACGAATGTCTGTTTTTCTGGTGTCCATTGTTTTCCTTGTTGAAATTCTATTGCTTCTTCAATCAGTGCCATAATTTCCTCGTTTGCCAAGTCACTCATCGTTCGTAAGTGTCTCATTTCCATCCCTCCCGTTTCATAAAAAAACACCCTTTCCATTTTGCCGGAAGGGTGTTTCGCTCACGCTTAGGTAAACAAGAGGATACTAATTGCAGAATCTTCCTTGTTCACTAAGTGATCGCCTTGCACCCTTCTCAGCCTCTCTGGACTTCTTTTAAAAGGTTAAGCTACTGTATTTTGTTTTTCTTCGTATTTTCTTTGCTCTGTTTTTTCTTGTTCATCCTGTGGCAAGACAAGGTTTAAGACTACCCCGATAATTGCGGCCATTGCCATTGCAGGGATTTGGAAATTGTCAATCTTGATGAATGCCCCGCCGATTCCGATGACCGTAATGACAGCTGCGATGATCAAGTTTCTTTTTATATTGAAGTCTACTTTGTTATCAATCAACATTCTTAATCCGCTTGATGCAATGATTCCGAAGAGCAGGATGCTTACCCCGCCCATAACAGCACTTGGTACCGTACTGATCAATGCAGCGATTTTTCCGATAAAGCCGAATGTGATGGCAATCACTGCCGCTCCTCCGATTACAAACACACTGAACACTCTTGTTATCGCAAGTACTCCAATATTTTCCCCGTATGTTGTATTTGGGGGTCCTCCGATTAGGGATGCAAGCATGGTTGCTACTCCATCTCCAAGGATGGAACGATGCAGTCCGGGCTTTTGGATAAAAGGTCTTCCTACAACTTTACTTAATACCATTTGATGTCCAATATGCTCTGATAAGGTTACAATAGCCACCGGCACCATGATGAAGAAGATGGATGCATTGAAGCTTGGTGTATAGCTGACAAATGGGATGATGAAATCTGGTACTTGAATCCAGCTTGCTTCTTTAACAGGTGTTAAGTCTACCAGGCCTGTAAAATACGCAATCAAGTATCCGGAAACTATTCCAATCAGGATGGGGATCAGGCTGAAGACCCCTTTTAAGAAAATGATTGCTCCGATGGTGATGGCTAAAGTGGCCATTGCAACCAACAAGTGTTTCACGCTGTATATTAATTCAGTTTCCGGTGCTCCCGGGTTTTCGTACATGGCCATATCCACCGCGACTCCAGCTAAACCTAAGCCGATAACGATGATGATTGGTCCCACTACCACAGGTGGTAAGAGTTTCATGATCCATTGATGGCCAAGTTGTTTAATTAACAATGCAACTATTCCGTATGCTAGTCCTGCCATGAAACTTCCAATCATCGCAGCACCGGGCCCTCCTATTTCAGTTGCCAAAACAATTGGTACGATGAAGGCAAAGGATGAACCTAGGTATGCAGGAATTTGCCCTTTCGTAATGAGCAGATATGCGAGCGTTCCAAGTCCGCTTGAAACTAATGCTACTGCTGGACTTAATCCGACCAAAAGTGGAACGAGGATGGTCGCGCCGAACATGGCGAATAAGTGTTGCAAGCTTAATATCAACCACTTCGGTTTACTTGGTACTTCATGTATGTCTAGAACTGGTTTCTCTCTCATATAATTACCTCCCGTATTTTCCCCATAAAAAAAACTCTTTGTGCAGCGTGATGGCACAAAGAGGTAGAGAGATCCCAGGAAGTTCCGCCAGCAGCGGATCCTAAAACCAATGTACCCCTTTGCCAGCCTCACGGGACTGCAATTAAAAGGGTCTATTTATTTATCATGAATGCTTACTTGATCGTTATTATCAATTTCCGATAGTTCCACTACTATTTTTTCAGTGCTTGCTGTAGGGATATTTTTCCCTACAAAATCCGCTCTTATTGGTAATTCTCTATGTCCTCGGTCTACTAGGACTGCAAGCTGGATTTGAGAAGGTCTTCCAAAATCCATCAGAGCGTCCATTCCCGCTCGGACCGTTCTTCCTGTAAACAGGACATCATCTACCAAGATTACTTTTTTATTATTAATGTCCACCGGAATATCAGATCCCTTTACAAGCGGTTCGTTATCAGAAGTTTTCGTTGTCAAATCATCTCTGTAAAGGGTGATATCCAATTCTCCTACCGCAATATCTTTTTCTTCTATCTGATTGATGCGTTCGGCCAACCTTTTAGCCAAGTGAATTCCTCTTGTTTTAATTCCCACAAGTACGGAATCTTCCACACCTTTATTGCGTTCGATAATTTCATGAGCGATGCGAGTTAACGCTCTTCTTATTGCCTGCTCATCTAAGATCAAAGCTTTTTCTGCCATTTCACTCACCCTTTCTTGCCCTTACTTGTAACGAGAAACAAAAAACCTCTCACCGTATGATGAGAGGTTTTTGTACACGAAAATAGAGGGGTGGCTATAATTATAGCTTCTCCATTCGCATATGCCGTTACCTTCTCAGCCTCACGGGACTGTCGTTTAAAGGTCTTATTCAACTGAGATGATTATCTCAAAATAATATTAATCTGTCAATGGTTTTTTAAATGTTTTAAAACGCGCTCGAATTCTGACGGAAGAGGCGCCTCAAATTCCATGTATTCTTCCGTACGAGGGTGAATAAACCCAAGGGTCCCTGCATGTAGAGCCTGTCCCTCTATATCAAGCGATTTCTTCGGACCGTATTTCGGGTCACCAGCCAAAGGATAACCAATATATTTCATGTGCACGCGAATTTGGTGCGTTCGACCTGTTTCAAGCTGGCACTCAATGTGAGAAAAGTCTTTGAAACGTTCGATTACTCGGAAGTGAGTCACAGCGTTTCTGCTGTTTTCATTTGTCACAGTCATGGCTTGGCGATCTTTTTTGTCACGGCCGATTGGCGCGTCCACCGTTCCTACATCATGGGAAATAACACCGTGGACAATTGCTTGATACTTTCTTGTAACCGTCTTGGCAACAAGTTGATTAACAAGCTTTTCATGCGCAAAATCATTTTTTGCGACCATTAATAATCCGGACGTATCCTTATCAATACGGTGGACAATCCCCGGTCTTAATACACCGTTAATGCCTGAAAGGTCTTTACAATGTGCCATGAGGCCATTCACAAGTGTACCTGTTGCATGTCCTGCTGCAGGATGAACGACCATCCCGCGAGGTTTATTAACCACAATAACGTCCGCATCTTCGTAATAAATATCCAGATCCATTTCTTCCGGCACGACATCCAATGCCTCTGGTTCTGGGATCGTAACCGTAATATCGTCCCCAACACTACATTTATAATTTGGCTTCGTTTTCTCGCCGTTTACAAGAATTTGACCGTCTTTAATCCATTGTTGGACCTGTGAACGGGACCATTCTTCATTTTGAGTGGAAAGCACCTTGTCGATACGGTCATTTTTTTGTGATTCATCAATCTGAATCGTCATTGTTTCTGTCATTTTTTTGATAACTCCTTCTCTTTCTTGCCCTCAAGTATCGTTAGGATTAATATAATCCCAACGCCTATTACTAATGCGGAATCGGCTACATTAAAAATAGGGAAATCATAGGTGAAGATGAATGTGTTGATAAAATCAATTACTTCTTGGTGCAATACACGATCGATAAAGTTCCCTATGGCGCCGCCAAGCATCAGGCTTAATGCAAGTTTCATCCAAGGCTGGTCTTTGGGCAGCTTTTGCAGGTATACGATAAGTCCAATAACAACACCAACTGTAATAATGTAGAAAAAGTACATCTGGCCTTCAAGTATCCCCCAAGCAGCACCTCTGTTGCGGTGGGAAGATATGTACAAAAAGTTATGTATGATCGGAATGTTTTCTCCAATTTCCATATATCTTACTACCAACCATTTTGTTAGTTGATCGATAATGATAATTACAAGTGCAATAAGATAATACATCTTAACACGTACCCCCAGGTTTTTATATGTACTTTAGAATTATAGCAAATAGAGGGTGGTAAATAAAGCTGGTAGTAAACATTATCCTTACATCGGAAGTGTATGACTACCTGTGACTTTGAATTTTGGGAAACATTGTCCTCATTCGGGGCGTATGACTACCTTGGCAATGTAAAAGTGCCAAACATTGTCCTCGTTCAAAGCGTATGACTACCTTTCCCACTGAAGAGTGCCAAACATTGTCCTCGTTCAACCTGTATGACTACCTTCCCCTCTGAAAAGTGTAAAACATTGTCCTCGTTCAACCTGTATGACTACCTTCCCCTCTGAAAAGTGTAAAACATTGTCCTCGTTCAACCTGTATGACTACCTTCCCCTCTGAAAAGTGCCAAACATTGTCCTCGTTCAACCTGTATGACTACCTTTCCCATTGAAAAGTGCCAAACATTGTCCTCGTTCAACCTGTATGACTACCTGGTGCTAATGCAAAACTTAATTATTAATAATAATAAAACCTGCGCCAACATTTGTCAGCGCAGGTCTTTTCTCAAATATTATGCTGTGTAATTCTCTTTCACTACAGATGCACAGCGAACGCAAAGTGTTGGGTGATCTTTATCTTCTCCAACAGTAGGAGTGACAACCCAGCAGCGGTCACATGTTTCGCCTTCAGCAGATGTTACGGAAATCGCTACTCCTTCAAATACATGAGCACTTTCTGGAGCTTCTTCTTTCACGCCAGCAACTTCCAAGCCGGATACGATGAACAATTGTTGAACGTTTTCTTCAATGGAATCAAGCAATGCCTTCGTTTCGGCATTCGGATATAAAGTGATTTTAGCAGCAAGGGATTTACCGATAACTTTTTCGTTACGGGCAACCTCCAGCGCTTTTAATACATCATCGCGAAGTGCCATGAATTTATCCCATTTTTCTTCAATCGCATCTGCACCCTCAACAGGCAATACATCCGGCATATCAACCAGTTGTACACTCTCTTCTTTTACAAAATCAATGTGTGACCATACTTCGTCAGCTGTATGAGGAAGAATTGGTGTCACAAGTTTTGTTAGAGCAAGTAATGTCTCATAAAGAACAGTCTGGATTGCTCGGCGGTCATGTTGATCTTTTCCTTCGATATAAAGGATATCTTTCGCAAAATCAAGATAAAAGGAACTCAATTCAATCGTACAGAAATTATGAACCGCATGATAGATGCCAGCAAACTCATAATCTTCATAGGATTTTTTCACTTTTGTGATTAAGTTGTTAAGTTTAACCATCATGTAACGGTCCACTTCACGAAGATCCTTCATTTCCACTGCATTTACTGTTGGATCAAAGTCAGCAAGGTTACCAAGCAGGAAGCGGAAAGTGTTACGGATTTTACGATACACTTCAGCCACTTGCTTTAAGATGTTGTCAGACACACGTACGTCAGATTGATAGTCAACAGAAGCTACCCATAAACGAAGAATATCTGCACCAAGTTGGTTCATTACTTTGGATGGAAGAACTACGTTACCTAGTGATTTACTCATCTTGCGCCCTTCCCCATCAAGTGCGAAACCGTGACTCAAGATTCCTTTATAAGGAGCCTTTCCTGTTACAGCTACACTTGTAGTCAGGGAAGAGTTGAACCACCCGCGATATTGGTCAGAGCCTTCAAGATAAAGGTCAGCAGGACGTTGCAGATCATCTCTTTCCTCTAGAACGGATTGATGGGAAGAACCGGAATCAAACCATACGTCCATGATGTCCATTTCTTTAAAGAAAGTACCGTTAGGACTGCCTTCATGTGTAAAGCCTTCTGGAAGCAAGTCTTTTGCTTCTCTTTCAAACCAGATGTTAGATCCATGCTCTCTGAACAGGGAAGATACATGATCAATCGTTTCGTCTGTGATGATTTCTTGGCCGTTTTCAGCATAGAACACAGGAATTGGAACACCCCATGCACGTTGACGAGAGATACACCAGTCCCCACGGTCACGAACCATGTTATAAAGACGAGTTTCTCCCCATGCTGGAACCCACTTTGTTGCTGCTACTGCCTCAAGCAATTGGTCTCTGATTTTATCGATGGAAGCAAACCATTGTGCAGTTGCTCGGAAAATGGTCGGCTTTTTTGTACGCCAGTCATGCGGATAGGAGTGCGTGATAAAGTTTAATTTTAGAAGCGCGCCTGTTTCTTGAAGTTTTTCAGTGATTGGCTTGTTAGCTTCGTCATAGAAAAGCCCTTCAAAGCCAGGTGCTTCTTCCGTCATATTTCCTTTTGCATCAACCGGGCACAATACGTCAAGGCCATATTTCTTACCGATGATAAAGTCATCTTCCCCGTGACCTGGTGCAGTGTGAACACAGCCCGTTCCTGCGTCTGTTGTTACATGATCACCTAGCATAACTAGAGAAGTACGGTCATAAAGAGGGTGTTTGGCAACTACATGCTCTAGTTCCGCACCTTTAAGTGTTTTCACAACTTTTGCATCTTCCCACTCAAGTGTGTTAGATACCGTTTCAAAAAGTTCTGCAGCGATAATGAACTTGCTGCCGTTTACTTCGACCACACTGTAATCTAAATCTGCATGCACAGCAATTCCAAGGTTAGCAGGAATAGTCCAAGGAGTGGTCGTCCAGATGATGAAGCTTTCAGAACCATCTAATACTCCTTTTCCGTCTTCTACTTTAAATGCTACATAGATAGAAGGTGAGCGCTTATCTTGATACTCGATTTCCGCTTCTGCAAGTGCAGACTCACTGGAAGGAGACCAATAAACCGGCTTCAAGCCTTTATAGATCAATCCGTTTTTCGCCATTTCACCGAAAACTTTGATCTGTTGTGCTTCATATTCAGGCTTTAGTGTGATATAAGGATTGAACCAGTCTCCACGTACACCAAGTCGCATAAATTGCTCACGTTGGCGATCCACTTGGTCGTATGCATATTCTTCACATAATTTACGGAAGTCTGCTACGGACATTTCTTTGCGTTTTACTTTTTTGTTCTTTGTTAGAGCTGTTTCAATCGGCAGACCGTGTGTATCCCAACCAGGCACATATGGCGCATGATAGCCGCTCATGGATTTGTAGCGGACGATGAAGTCTTTTAGAACTTTGTTGAGTGCGTGACCCATGTGGATGTCTCCGTTTGCGTATGGAGGTCCGTCGTGCAAGACATACATTGGGCGATCTTTTGTGCGTTCTTGCACTTTTTTGTAGATGTCCATTTCGTCCCATTTTTGTTGTTGTTGCGGTTCGCGGTTTGGTAGGTTTCCGCGCATTGGGAATTCGGTTTTAGGCATTAATAACGTATCTTTGTATTCCATGGTCTTTCCTCCAACTTTCACATTTTTTGTTTTTTCATAAATAAAATTTTGTTAAACACCGCTGTTGATTTCCGCACTGGGCTTCGTTTTCCTAGGGGAGCTGCTGGAGCCTCCTCGGCAAGCCTGCTGGGTCTCCACTTAGCGCTATCTCCCTCAGGAGTCTTCGCCCTGTGCTGCAATCAACAGCTAGGAAATCTTCAAGCAAATAAAAAAATCCCCTCATCCCATGAAAGGGACGAGAGGATCTCCCGTGGTACCACCCTAAATTGACGTAGCTGCATATGGCAGTTTCAGTCCGCTTTAGCATTCGTAACGTGAATGTGACGACAAGACTTAGAGGCAATATGCGTTCAGTCCCGTGCTCTAGGGTGATTTTCACTTCTCTTCTTATACCAGGCTTCCACCGCCCCCGGTTCGCTATAATAAGTGGTAAGAGAAACTAATGTCCCTATCGACGCTTTAATATGTTTAGAAAAAATAAGTGCATTTATTTATTGTATGAAAAAACTTTGATTTGTTTCGTTATTATACTGAATATAACCTTATATCGTCAAGGTTATACTCCACTTTCTTCTAATTCTTTATCTTTTTCTTCGTATTCCATCAAGTGTTCCCAATCATCGTTATCAATTAGCTCCAACTGCGCTTCAACAAGCATCTTGAAACGGTTGCGGAAGATCTTTGATTGCTTCTTCAATTCATCTATCTCCACCTGAAGTTTTCTTGACTTCAATAAGGACTCATTGATAATACGGTCTGCATTCTTTTCTGCTTCTTTGATAATCAGTTTTGCTTCTTTTTGAGCATTTCTTCTGACATCCTCTGCAGATTCTTGTGCCACTAAAATGGACTTATTTAACGTTTCTTCAATCGTGTTAAAGTGAGATAAACGGTCATTCAATTCTTTGACCTTTTCCTCATGCTCTTTCTTTTCACGCAGAATCATCTCATAGTCTTTGATTACCTGATCAAGAAATTCATTTACTTCATCTTCATCATAGCCACGAAAAGCCTTGTTAAACTCTTTATTGTGAATATCAAGTGGTGTTAAGGGCATTGATGCCACCTCCATTAAAATCTCTACTGTTACTTAACATTATTCGACATGCACTCTTGTTTTCCTGCCGAACATAAAATTATTTTTGTTTTCCTACAATAATTCTCCATTTGTCTTTTTTCGTTTTTCCATCGACAGTCAAGAGTTTACTTCTTCCGAATCCCCTTACAGAAAGGATGTCCCCTTCCTGGCATTCAAAGGCTGTCTGTTCAACTAGCTTCCAATTAATCTTCACCTTCTTGGCACCAATCAACAATTGCGCCTTTTGTCTGGAAAGATTATAGATGGAGGCAATCATAACATCCAACCGCAGGGATGCTGCAGTCGTCGAAGCTTCTTCCCAAATTGTCTCGGTTGATTTTAAATTCTCAAGTGGCATCTCATTCAAAGATACTTTCGCTTTTCCCACTTCTTGTAGCTGCATCTCAACAAAAGCACTCACTTCTGCACTCAGTACAAGTTGGATAGTGGTATCCTGAAAATAAATATCACCAAATTTGCTTCTTTTTAGACCGATCCCCATCAAGGACCCAAGCACTTGGCGGTGTTCTATTTTCACAAACTTCTCTGGGTAGGAAAGATTAAAAGCTTTTAAACGAAAATCTTCTGCAGTGGGTTCGAGGTAGGGAGGATATAAGAGGGCGCGCTTTCTTTCGGCACCATCCGCTCCACCATGAAAAGCAAGCTTAACATCCTCATTATTGCCAACTACACTCTTCACAATCTCCTGCTCACGTGGGTCAAGGAAATCCGAAAGTTTGGAAGCATACTGTTCCATAACGGTATTCTTCCATTCCAAAACTTGATCAATAAATTCATGCTCTTCTTGACGAAAATGTTGATAAATACTCATCATATCACTCTACTCTTACAAAAAGTTAAGAAGGGAAACTCGTTAACTTCGAGATTCCCTGCTCTAATATTAATATAAGCCAAGCATACTAAATAATGCTGCAAGTCCTAAAACCGCGTATCGCAATACAAAAATAGCTACAATTGGGGAAATGTCGATCATTCCAAGCGGCGGGATGATACGGCGGAACATATCTAAGTATGGCTCGCATATTCTTCCTAAAATTCTACCAAAGGAAGATTCCCTGGCCCCTGGAAACCAAGACATAAAAATATAGATAATTAAAGCTATCGTATAAACAGTTACTAATTGATCAAGTAAACCAAAAAATGTACTCATTTAAGCCTACCACCTCTTGTCTGTATATTCTTCTTGTTCTTGTTGCATGATCTCGGAAATAGACCCAGAGACATCCACATTATCTGGAGTGCATAAGAATATATTCTGTCCAATGCGCTGTATATCTCCACCTATGGCGTATACGGTGCCACTTAGGAAATCTACAATTCTTTTTGCTTGATCCATATCAATTCGCTGCAGGTTGACGATGATTGCGCGACGATTCTTTAAATGGTCGGCAACATCTTGTGCTTCCGAATAAGATCTTGGTTCATAAAGAACCACTTTGGATGTTTTCTGTACACTTTGCAGACTGACAACGTTTTGTCTAGAAGCTGTTTGTGTGGTGCCGGACCTAGTTCTTCTCGGCTCCTCTACCATTTCTTCTTCCTCATAAACTTCCGATTCTTTATACTCATATTCTTCATCGTCTAAAGCAAAGAAACTTTTGAATTTTGATTTTATTGTCATACCTCACACCTCCAAATTTTGTTCGTTTCCTACAAGTGCACTCCCGATTCGGACGAATGTTGCACCTTCTTCAATGGCAATCTTGTAGTCATTGGACATCCCCATGGACAGTTCTGTACACGGCGCAAACGGAAGGTTCATCGATTGAATTTCTTGTTGCAGAGACTTCAATCCGCGGAAACAATTTCGTAATAGTTCTTCTTCCTCAGTGAAAGGGGCCATGGTCATTAAACCGACGATTTGGATGTTATGAAGGTCTGAGATTGTTTTGATAAAACCTGGGACCTCTTCTGGCGTTAGCCCATGTTTAGAATCTTCCCCTGATACATTTACTTGTATAAAGCATTTAACGGCTTTTTCTGCCCTTTTATGTATTTCTTCTGCTAGAGACTTCCGGTCCAAGGAGTGAATATAATCCACTTTATCAATGATATTTTTCACTTTTTTAGATTGTAAGGTGCCGATGAAATGCCACGTTGCCTCATTGGAAATTGTATCCCACTTCTTTAGAAACCCTTCATCCCTATTTTCACCAAGATGTTTCACTCCAGCGTCTATGGCCTCTTGAGCACGTTCTGTTGATACATATTTTGTGACGGCAATAATCTTTACCTCTTCCACTGAACGATTAGCACTGTCACAGGCATCTTTGATATTTTGTTGGATTTCTGAAAGATTTAATTCTACTGGTTGGTTCATGCAAGATCCGCTCCTTTCAAACCGATAAAACTCATCATCCTTCCTGTTTTTCCTTTATCCCGACGATGGGAAAAGAATAAGGATTCGTCAGAGCTTGTACAAAAAGAGCTGCAAAGGATGTTATTCTCTTTCACACCAGCTTTTAAAAGAAGTTCGTAATTGACTCTTTTCAGGTCAAGAGCATATTGCCCATCAGAAACTTCTGCCATATATGTTCCCATTTCTACACCAGGAAGTGCATCCATTACTCTTTTAACAACATAATCATCCACAATATATGCTTGTGGGGAAATAGCTGGTCCAATGGCTACCTGAATAGCATCGATGTTAACGCCTTCTTCCAGCCATCGATTGATCATATTGCCGCCAATATTTTTCACGGTGCCCTTCCAGCCGGCATGAGCAATTCCAACAAGGGAATGGGCTTTAGAATAAAAATACAATGGCACACAATCAGCAAAACATAGTGTTAATAACATATCTTCACAATCTGTATAAATGCCGTCTGTTCCTGCCAAAGCAGTGTTGTATGAGTATACACCTTTACCTTTATCATGGCTGTTTACTTTTATGATCTTATCTTCATGTGTTTGGTCGCATCCTACCCAATTATCTGTGGGCATATTCAAAAGGCTTGCCAAAATTTCTTTATTTTTACAAACAGCCTCAACTGAATCGTTGACATGCAACCCCATATTTAATGTACTGAATTGTCCTTCACTGACTCCTCCATTTTTCGTCGTAAATCCGACAATCAAGTTAGAAGTATTCTCTTTCCAAGCAGGGAGAGACAGTGCTTGTTCTTTTTCCAGAACAAATGGCTCCGTCATTTATGACACCTTCTTTATTGTTACACTCATATTCTTTCATATTGTACCACATTTTTCTACTAACTTTGAATTATATTGTCCCTTTCGACAGTAATTTTCGCGTTTTATTCCTCATATGCGGTCTCTACTTTAGTTTGATAACGCACAAGAATGACATCTGCGCCGATTTTGACGATATTGCGCCAAGGAATAACGACCTCCTCATCCTTCCCAAAAAATCCAAGCATTTTTCCGCCTCCGGTAATGATGATGGCTTCGATTTTCCCATTAGTTAGGTTTATATCTATATCACCAATATTTCCAAGTTTTTTCCCATCCGAAACACTAACAACATCTTTCATTTGAAAATCAGATATTTTCACCATTTTCATTCCCCCAAATTGTCTATCATACTTAACTATATGATATGTGCACCGGTCTTCATGAAGAGAAAAGAAAAAAGTTTTCTATAATGTTAAATACTTGTCCAAAAAAAGAACCAGTGATCCGTTTAATACTTGGACACTGGAACTTTTATTTTTATATTTTTACTGCCTTAGCTTTGAATATTTTTATTCATTTGCTTGATTGCTGCCTTTTCCAGGCGAGATACTTGAGCTTGCGAAATTCCGATTTCATCAGCAACTTCCATCTGTGTTTTTCCTTGAAAGAAACGTTTTCTTAAGATAAGCTTTTCCCTGTCATTCAGGCGTCTCATTCCTTCTTTAAGAGCAATCTCTTCTATCCATTGGATATCTTTGTTCTTTTCATCACTAATTTGATCCAAAACATAGATAGGATCTCCTCCATCATTGTAAATTGGCTCGAACAATGATACAGGATCCTGGATAGCATCTAAGGCGAAAACAATTTCTTCGTGAGGCACTTCCAATACCTTTGCAATCTCTTCCGCTGTTGGCTCTCTAGATGTTTCACTCATCAATCTTTCTCTCACTTGCAGTGCTTTATAGGCGATATCACGTAACGACCTCGATACTCTGATTGGGTTATTGTCACGAAGATAACGTCTGATTTCCCCGATGATCATCGGTACTGCATATGTAGAAAATTTAACATTCTGACCTAAATCAAAGTTATCAATGGATTTCATTAATCCAATACATCCTACCTGAAATAAGTCATCGACAAATTCTCCACGGTTGTTAAACCGTTGAATAACACTTAATACAAGCCTTAAATTACCATTCACAAGCTTTTCACGAGCAGAAAGTTCACCACTTTGCATTTCGCGAAACAACTTCCGCATTTCTTCATTTTTCAAAACCGGAAGCTTTGAGGTGTCTACTCCACAAATCTCTACCTTATTACGTGTCATTCTTTCCCCTCCTAACAGGAGTTGCTGTTCAGAGTTAAGTATCTCCTCAGGAGGGAAAAATATGCATATCCAGAAATCTATCTATTCTGACAAATAATTACAATCCTTATCACCGCTGGCATTATTCATTAAAAAAATATTTTTACACCATTTTATTGAATTCTTTTCTAAGTCTTTTAATAATACGTTTTTCTAACCGGGATATATATGATTGCGAAATTCCAAGCATATCCGCTACATCTTTTTGTGTTTTTTCTTCGCCGCCAATCAAACCAAAGCGTAATTCCATGATTTGTTTTTCCCTATCATTTAGTTGTTCTAGCGCTTTTAATAGAAGTTTTCGATCTACGTTTGCTTCCAAATCTTTTGTAATAATATCTTCTTCTGTGCCAAGCACGTCAGAAAGCAGTAATTCATTGCCATCCCAGTCAATATTCAATGGTTCATCAAACGATACTTCAGAGCGCACTTTATTGTTTCTGCGAAGATACATTAAAATTTCATTTTCAATACAGCGAGAAGCATACGTAGCAAGTTTGATTTTCTTCTCAGGATTGAATGTATTTACTGCTTTAATGAGTCCAATGGTTCCAATACTGATTAAGTCTTCAATATTTATCCCTGTATTTTCAAACTTTCTAGCGATGTACACAACAAGTCTCAAATTACGCTCAATTAAAATAGATCTTGCTGCTTGGTCCCCATTAGGTAGTTTGATGAGCAGGTGTGCCTCTTCCTCCTTTGATAATGGAGGCGGGAGCGCTTCACTTCCCCCAATATAATAAATTTCATCTGTTTTTAATCCAAGTTTAATTAATAATTTATACCATAAATATGTGGCTTTTATCTTTAGCTTCCCCAATGTATTTCCTCCTTTTTCGTGATTGTTTTATTGTTCATGGACAAAGAATTATGATACCTGCTCCACTACTTCTCCCTGTAACATTTTCGGGTGTAGGATGCATACATAATCTCCTTCTGAAGAGAGCTTTGTTTTTGTCAGCCCCAGAAGAAATTTATTCGTTTCATACTGTTTACCATCGTGATGAATGACCGCTTTGTCCGGCTTTATCGCAAGCATCAAACTGGTACTTTTCCCAACGGCCCTATATGGGATAATTCTAATTCTCTCCACCCACTTAGTTTCCTCTGAAAACGTCGGCCACCCTTGGGTTTGTTCAATGGAATCCATAGCTTGTATTATTTCTTGAGGGATGAATGCATTAAGAAAATCCACTTCCACAATCATAACAGGGGTTTTTGTAATCGGATCTAATAGTTGGTTTCCACTGTCCAAAAGACCTGGTAACGAGATCACTTCCTTTTCGATGGTAATAGAGATGGTGGCAAGTTGGTCATATTTAAATTTCCTTGTTTCCACTGCATGGAATTGCTTCTTTGATAGGAATAGAAGTACTGGGAAACCGATGAGGACAAACATCCATGAGACAGGATCTCCAAGTCCATTTGTCAAGCTTTGAATTGTGTCATTGGCAAAGCGTTGATCCACTTGCAAGGCGTAATGAACGGCAAGCATGCCTCCGCCTACTGAAAAGGTAGTAACATAGAATACAATTAGGTTTTCCAGAAAAACCCTGAGCCTATGAAACCCGAAAGCAGCGAGTATAATCGTGAGGGAGAAAAGCATTTTGACGAAAGGATTTACAACAATTGACTGTAGTGGGGTAAACATGAGGACTACAATTAATGAACCTAAAAATGCCCCCAGCATTAGTCTCCAAGACACCATTTTCCGCTTCAGGATGATACCGGTAATCTTTAAAAGCAGGAAATCAAACCCGAAATTCAAGAGCCAGATCGCATCTAAATATACAGTCAAGTTTAATCCCTCATTTATACCTTTTTATGTTTGAAACTAGTATAAATCACTACTATTAGAAAGTCTGTCAGTTCCTGCCGATGGTAGAATACAATTTTTGAAGGTTTTTTTGCTTATTTGTCGGAGGGGATATTAAGAGGGAGCAAAGATGATAAATTTAGGCAAATGGTTTCGCTTTCCGCTGGAGGAAGGGACAGTTCACCCATGATCATTTCAATGAAATTTCATAGTCAGTGGAGTCTTCATAGCAGCAATGAGGACCACTCTTCTCCTTTTTCCTCGCCACTGAGATCTTCATAGTGGCAATGAGGACTGCTCTTCTCCTTTTTCCTCGTCACTGAGGTCTTCATAGTGGCAATGAGGACTGCTCTTCTCCTTTTTCCTCGTCACTGAGGTCTTCATGACGACCATGAGGACCGCTCTTCTCATTCTTTCTCGTCACTGAGGTCTTCATGACGACCATGAGGACCGCTCTTCTCATTCTTTCTCGTCACTGAGGTCTTCATGACGACTATGAGGACCGCTCTTCTCATTCTATCTCGTCACTGAGGTCTTCATGACGACCATGAGGACCGCTCTTCTCATTCTTTCTCGTCACTGAGGTCTTCATAGTAGCAATGAGGACCGTTCTTCTCCTTTTTCCTCGTTATGGAGGTCTTCATCCCGTCGAAAAAGTATTAATATTATATATTTCTCCATACAAAAAAAACACCAAACCATTTTAACTTGCAATGGTTTGGTGTTTTTGGTTTAAGTCGGGAGCTAATTAGATTAGCGGCGGCGATTTCTGTTACGTAAGAATGTTGGAATATCCAACGTTTCTTCTTGTTGCTGTGATTGTTGTTGACGACGCGGCTCTTGTTGTTCTTGTTGTTGCTGGTGAACTGGCTCTTCGCGTCTTACTTCACGTTGTGGTTGTTGTGGTTTTTGTGCTGGAGCTTTTTGAGCACCGAACACTGGACGTGCACCTTGTTTTGTATGGTTAATTTCTGCTTCGCTGAAACCTGTCGCGATAACCGTTACAACGATTTCGTCTTTAAGGTTTTCATTGATTACAGAACCAAAAATCATGTTCACTTCTTGATCAGAAGCAGATGCTACGATATCTGCAGCTTCTTGTACTTCATACAAGCTCAAGTTAGTACCGCCTGTAATGTTCATTAATACACCTTGAGCTCCGTCGATAGAAGTTTCAAGAAGTGGAGAAGATACAGCTTTTTTCGCTGCTTCTGCAGCACGGTTTTCACCTGTAGCAACACCGATCCCCATCAATGCAGAACCTTTGTTTGACATGATTGTTTTCACGTCTGCAAAGTCAAGGTTGATTAATCCTGGAGTAGCAATCAAATCAGAGATACCTTGTACACCTTGACGAAGTACGTTATCTGCTTCACGGAACGCTTCTAACATTGGTGTGTTTTTATCAACGATCTCAAGAAGACGATCATTTGGAATGACGATTAGAGTATCTACTCCTTCTTTCATGGAAGCGATACCGCCAGCTGCTTGAGTAGCACGCTTACGACCTTCAAAAGTAAATGGTCTTGTTACAACACCGACAGTTAATGCGCCAAGATCACGTGCAATCTGTGCGATTACAGGTGCTGCACCAGTACCTGTACCTCCGCCCATTCCGGCTGTGACGAATACCATGTCCGCGCCTTTAAGGACTTCTTCTAACTGTTCTTTACTTTCTTCAGCAGCTTTTTTCCCTACTTCAGGGTTTGCACCTGCTCCAAGTCCGCGAGTAAGTTTACCGCCGATTTGCATCTTAACTTCTGCTTTTGATAGGTTAAGAGCTTGAGCGTCCGTGTTAACGGCGATGAACTCTACTCCTTGAACACCATGCTCTATCATACGGTTTACGGCGTTGTTACCGCCTCCACCAACTCCGATTACTTTTATGGTAGCTAATTGATCGATACTGTTATCAAAATCTAACATGACTGTTCCTCCTATTTCTCGAAAGTACTTGCAAGCTAAAGCTTTTTGTCTTAAACACCGCTGTTAATCACTGGGCTTCGCTTTCCTAGGGGCGCTGCTGGAGCCTCCTCGGCTGCGCCTGCGGGGTCTCCACCTAGCGCTATCTCCCTCAGGAGTCTTCGCCCTGTGCTCCAATCAACAGCTATGTTATCCCTTATTCTTATTCAAAGAATAGTCCGAAGAATTTTTTTACTTTGTTGCCTACTTTTTCTTCTTCGTTTACTGGTTGCTTTGCCTGCTTTACTTTTTGTTGAGTTTGTTTTCCACTACGTTTTTCCGGGTATTCGCTAGGTGCTGATGTAGTTTCAATTTTTCTACCTTGCAGTTTTGCATTTTTATATGCAAATTGGATAAGGCCTACTCCTGTAGTATATTGAGGCTCTCTAACGCCTATATAATCCGGAACAGCTTTCCTAACATTATTGTTCAGTATCAACTGTGCCAATTCCAGAACACCTGGCATGGCTACTACACCGCCAGTTAACACGTAGCCTCCAGGAATCTCCCGGACACCTAATCTTTTAATCTCGTGTTGTACAAGCTCAAAGATCTCTTCCATTCTTGCTTCTATAATATCAGAGATTTCGAGTTGACTGAATTGTTGATGCTGATCACTTCCGATAATTGGTACACTAAATACTTCTTCATCGGATGCATGGTCATAAAAGGCATGTCCATGTTTTTGTTTAATTTTTTCTGCGTCTTCTGTGGAAGTACGTAAACCTATGGAAATATCTTTAGTGATGTACTCTCCGCCAACAGGTAATACACTTGTTGCCTTTAAGAATCCATCTTCAAAGACGGCAATGGTAGTAGAACCCCCGCCAATGTCCACAAGTGCCACACCTAGATTGCGCTCATCCTTGGACAATGCAATTGAACCAGATGCAAGTGGCTGCAAGCAGATATCTGTAATTTCCAATCCAGCTTTCTCTACACAACGCAGTAAGTTATGTAAGACTGTTTTTGACCCGGTGATAAGGGTTCCTTCCATCTCCAAGCGAACACCAAGCATTCCACGTGGGTCATTAATTTCATCCAATCCGTCAACGATAAATTGTTTTGGGATACAATCAATGATTTCTCTCTCTGGAGGGATGGAAAAGACTTGCGCTGCATCTATTACCCTAGCGATATCTTCGTCCCCTATTTCCCTGTTTTCACTTGAAACTGCTACCACTCCATGGCAATCCTGAAGCTGCACATGGTTTCCAGTGACGCCAACGACTACTCTGTTTATTGGCATCCCTACCATTCTCTCAGCCTGTTCAATTGCCTTATTGATGGAATGAACAGTTTCATCTATGTCTACTATAGATCCTTTTCTTAATCCTGTTGATTTTACATTACCGACTCCAATAATATTTAAAGTATCATTTACCATTTCTCCAATGATTACTTTAACACTGGATGTACCGATGTCCAAACTGACGTATATTTCATTGCTGTTCATTCTATGGCACCTCCTTCTACTCCTAAAAAAACCAATTATTTAAGAACAACACGTGAAAAACATATTATATTAGAAAGTATTCCACAAATATGATGTTTTCCCTTTTTTAAAATCATTTTTTTTCGTTTTTTTCTTTAGAAAGCGACCATTTTGACAATAATATTCTTCTTATCACTGCTATGTTCTGAAATAGCCTTACTCCAAAAGCAAAAACTGCAGCTAAATATAAGTCTACACCAAGATGTACGCCTAGAAAAGCTAAACTTGCCGCAAGCAGGATATTAAAGAAAAAACCGGATACAAATACTTTATCATCATAATTGTTTTGTAGGTGGGCACGAATTCCACCGAACAATGTATCAAGCGCAGCGAGTACTGCTATCGATAGATAATTGGAATATTCATCTGGTACCCGGATCTCGGAATATAAGCCCAAAACAATACCTACAATCAAGCCCAGAAGAGGAAGCCACATGATCAGTTCCCCTCCTTCCCGGTTTTCACCGGTTCCATATGCTTCACGCGTATCTGTTCGTCATATGCCGGAACGGTTACTTCGTTTATCGGGGTGGAGACTTCTAGCAGTAAGTTTTCAATCGCAAATTCATCCATTGCTCGGGATACTTGCAAGCGATTATATAGCTTTGTAGGGTCACTGGTGATGACGATGATTTCAAAGTTTGCATTAGGAATCCATGCATTGTTTACTTTCGTCCTACCATTTATTTCTCTAATAATCGTATTGCTAACAACACGTTGATTTGCAATACTTATTTCTTCCACTCCATAGGAATTCAATTCATTCACAAACCTTCTGAGGAGATCTGCAGATATATTTTCCTGGATATTACCCAGGACATCCTCATCAAACAAAGGTTTGATTGTCATCTTAATGCCTGGTCCCTTCATCTCTGTCAGCCCTGCTTCGACTTTTAGTTCTTCTAGCGTTTCCCTAACGATAGCCTCTTTCGATTCATCTCGTTCTTTGGAATAGTCTTGAAGTATTTTGTCATACTTTCTTATTTCTTGGATAATCTGTGATTGAATTTCTTGCTCACGGTTCAAATCGCTCCTAAGTTGCCATGTATCTCGAGTATCCCGAATGATAGGCTGCTGTACAGTTTGAAATTGAATGGCAATCATCAATCCTACGATAATTGTAATTATGGTAAAACTAAATTTACGCTTGTCCATCTTGAACACCTTACCTCACCACAAAGCATGCATTCAGCCTTATTGAATAACAGGGTCAAGAACTACTTGATCTTTTTTTTGCATCTTCACTGTAATATTATCAGCAACCAGTTGATCTTTTACGCCGCCAAGGATACTCATCGCCGGTATGAGCACATCGGAGTCTCCAATGGCAGTTATGACGAACGGCGCAGGATATTGATTTCCATCAATGGTTATAACAGGACCATTGCAAATGATATAGGAGTCTTTAGTAATTCTTTGTCCGTTTATGGCTATTGCTGCAGCCCCTGATATAAACAGCTCATTCATTACTTTAAAAACATGACTTTCATGAACAATATAATTATTGATATTCTCCTCGGAAGGGACATAAGAGGCGTCTGCTAACGTCACTTCCACCCCTTCTCCCTGGACTTTGACATTACCATTGAACATACGAAGCTTTTCCACATCTTCCACCAAGTTGAATAACAGCTGTTCTCCTTCTGCAAGCTCTTCTTCTATGGATTGGATCGCTTCTTGTTTTTCCTGTAGTTCATTTTGCAATTCCAGGTTTCGTTCTTCTGTCCTGATTAAGGTTTCCCTGATTGCTCTATCACGTTGCCACTGCCTGTCAGTACCTACGACTTCTTCCTCGTTTGTTAATTGAAACGAGTAAGAGACGATAAATCCAAGGACTAGACAAACAAAGGACAAGACAACATGTTTACCTGTCACTTTCATCTGTTTCTTCCTCTTCCTCTCCACCTGTTTCGTATGGTTTGAAGAATGTACCTACTTCTAAATTGATGACACCTTTAACTTCTGGATCCAACTGTTCCACAATGGAAGGATAGGCAACCATCTTGTCCGAGAAATCTCTGATCGTGGCACTTACTTCATAACCGTCATTCATGAACATGGTTATATGGTAAGGATCGATATCTGTTGGTGTATGATGTATTTCCGAAATGGAATAAATAATGGATTCTGGTAATTTTATTAATTCAACGATAAAATTCTCTACCATTTCACCATTCTTCCAATTCAGCATAAGTGGTGCATCATCGGGCAAAGAATCCTCTTCATCTAAAACGGAGAGCATTTTGCCATTTTCCATGACAGGGTAATAGTTTCCACTTTCATATATATATGCTATCCGCTTATATTCATCTATATTGATCTCTACACTGTTTGGAAAGATCTTTTGAACTTCCACTGATGCAATTTCTTTGTGTTGCTGAATAAGTTCCGCTACTTTTTCTTCGTTCACACGCCAGATGCTTGTTTCTTTGGTCACACCACTTAATGTTATGACTTCCTCATCTGTTACATGCAAATTACCGCTAACAGTTAAGCCAGAAACCTTGCTAAGTGGAGATTGCGAGTAAATGATCAAAAACAACAAAATGAAGAATAAAGAAAGATAAATGATCAATCTTCTGTTAGCCTTTTGTTTTCTCTGTTGTTTGATTTTAGGTACACGGTCTTCTAGCGTCACTACTTTCCCTTTTTCCATTAAAAACAATTTCACCCCACCGCGCGCCTTGAAGCTACGCATGTAATTGACAATAATTTTCTAGCATAATTATATCATATGTGGGGTGAAAAAAACGGAAAAAAACTACTATTTTCTTCCTATAATTTCAACTTCCGTTTCTAAATGAACATTGTATTTTTCAAGGATCGTTTTCTTGATGTATTCAATCAGGTTCAATACATCATTAGCTTTTGCGCCACCATCGTTTACGATAAAGTTTGCATGCATATCAGAAACCTTCGCCCCGCCAATTTTGTGACCTTTCAGCCCAGCTTTTTCAATTAGCTGCCCGGCATATTCCGGAAGTGGATTTCTAAAGATACTACCAGCACATGGATAAGAGAACGGCTGCGTATCACGACGGTAATCTTTATTTTTTTGAAGCTGCGCTACTACTTCTTCGCGATTTCCTTGTTCCACATTTAATACAGCCTCTAAACAAATTCCAGGGCGCTCTTTTTGAAGAATCGATGTTCGATAGGAAAAGTTCAATTCATCAGCAGTCAACCACTCCATCTTCCCATCTTCAAACAAGATATGAGCCTTTTTTAATACTTTAGACATGTCAGATCCGTGCGCACCTGCATTCATATACACTGCGCCACCAACTGATCCGGGGATGCCTCCTGCAAATTCGAGACCTGTCAATCCTTTTTTACTGATGATGGTAACTAGCTTTATTAAGGAGTAACCTCCTCCAACATGCACTTCATTACCTTTTAACTCAAAGTGATCCATACCGTTTCCAAGTTTTATTACGACCCCTTCAATACCAAGATCTGATACCAATAGATTGGAACCACGGCCGATTGCCGTCCATTTCACCTTGTATTTATTGATGGTCTCCATTGTTTCTTGCAGTTTTTCCAAACTTTTCGGTTCCACAAGAATATCTGCAGGACCGCCAATTTTCATGGTCGTATGATTGGAAAGTGATTCATTAGGGAGTACCTTGCCCACTTCTTTCTCTTGTAGTTCTTTAACTAACGCATCCATATAAAATCCTCCTAAATCCACGTTCATATAACATTTTTCATAACCTTTTAAAGTAGAAAGATAGTCCTTCGTTATTATCGTGATGTAGGCCCAATAGTAATTATTAATATACTATGCATTTCGATTTATATCGGTACACCGGCCCATCACATCGAAGGTTTCCAGTTTGGTTCATGACAATTATGTAATTCATTCATTTAAAAATGGACTATGTTTACATACCCTAATGTTCTTAGATAATAAACCTGTAATTATTTGTCATCTACATATTTTCTTTGGTGAAAGTATTTGTTATGAAATGTAGTTGTGCAAACATTGTTAGCACAATACTTTAATAGTATATCCCTTGTTAAAGATGTGCAACGAATATTAGTTATTGTAATCAAATTTTTATTTTTTGTCATATTATGTCCAGTTATGTAACACAAAAGCCGAAACCAGCATCCTGCAGGTTTCGGCCTTATTTAGTATTTCGCGTATCTGCTTATGTTTAAGAGGATACCGACGGCGAGCAACATGAGGGTCAATGACGAGCCTCCATAACTTAGGAAAGGTAGGGTAATACCGGTTACTGGCATCAGGCCAGTTACTACTCCTACATTAATGATGACCTGAATGGCAATCATGGCAATAATTCCCACTGCTAAGAAACTGCCGTACAAATCAGGGGCTCCTAGTGCTATCCTAATCCCCCTCCATAACAGTAAGGCAAATAGCAGAACAACTAATGTTCCTCCGATAAACCCCAGTTCCTCGGCTAATATTGCAAAAATGAAGTCTGTCTGCGGTTCAGGTAGATAAAAGAACTTCTGCCTGCTTTGACCCAGTCCTAGACCAAGCAACCCTCCCGGCCCAATTGCGTATAAGGACTGAATAATTTGAAAGCCGCTACCTAAAGGATCTTCCCATGGATTTAAAAAAGAAGTTATTCTTTTTATCCGGTAAGGAGCTGAAAGAATCAGCACAACAAATCCGGCCACCCCGACAAGGCCTAAACCGACAAAGTGACTGATCCTTGCACCTGCAACATAGATCATGACAATACACGTACCGACCATTACAGTTCCTGTTCCAAGATCGGGTTGTAACATAATCATTCCAAAGGCCAAGAATACGAGAGAAAGACTCGGAACCAAACCCTTTTTGAAGGAGGTAATCTTTTTTTGATTTTCACTTAAGTATTTTGCTAGAAAGGCAATCATGGCTATTTTCATAAACTCTGATGGTTGAACGGAGAACGCTCCGACTCCAATCCAGCTTCTCGATCCATTCCGTTCCATCCCAACACCAGGAATCAAAACGATGACAAGCAAGAAAAAACAAACCAGAATAATTAATTTCGCCCAAGTTCTCCATGTCCAATAGTCGATGTTCATGATAAAAAACATCGCAACTACACCCAATCCAGCAAATAGCATCTGCCTTTTGGCGAAGAAGAATGTATCCTGAAATTTGTAATCAGCCCATACCGCACTTGCACTGTAAACCATGATAAGACCTACTGCGAGCAGGGTCAGTGTGGTTAAGATTAATATTATGTCCGGAGTTGATCGCTTGTTTGCCAACGTGAAAACACCTCTACTACAAAAATTAGGGCAGATGGAGGCTTAACGTTAACGAAACGTTCATGCCAATAGCCAGAAAAAGGCTTTGTCCGTATGCTTCCCAACATTACGTGGGGAAGCTATCAGAACAAAGCCTCTTGAACATGTGGCCAAGCCCTTATTTAAGCTTATGCACGGCGTCTATAAAAATGTCTCCTCGTTGCTCAAATGTTTTATATTGATCCCAGCTTGCACAAGCAGGGGACAATAATATGACATCTCCGCTCTCAGACATTTCATATGCCACCGGTACGGCTTTTTCCACATTATCGACATGTTTTATTTGTTTTATTCCAGCTTCATGAGCTGTGCGCATCAATTTCTCTGCTGTCTCCCCAAAAGTCACTAGCACTTTAACGTTACTCAAGTACGGAAGGAGATCATCAAACTCGTTCCCTCGATCAAGTCCTCCTGCGAGCAGAACTACATTATTTTCAAATGCTGATAGAGCTTTTTGAGTAGCTAAAATATTGGTAGCTTTTGAGTCGTTATAAAATCTCCTGCCATCAAGTTCACCAATAAATTGCAAACGATGTTTAACACCTGAAAAGCTTGTGAGCACCTTAATAATTGCTTTATTGCTTACTCCAAAAAGTTTCACAGCTGCCACAGCTGCCAGGATGTTCTCCAAATTATGTTTTCCAGGCAACACGATTTGGTCTATAGAAATAATATTCTCCTCTTTGAAGCATACAAAGTTATCTTTCAAATACGCACCGTCCACTGTTTCGTTTGTGGAGAATGGAACGATGATCGACTGAATTCCTTCAGCAAGTTTCATCACTTGTGAATCATCAGCATTAACAACCGCATAATCTTTTTCGGTTTGGTTGGAAAAGATTTTTGCTTTTGCTTTTCCATACTCATCCAATGTACCGTGATAATCCAGGTGTGCTTCAAAAAGATTCAAAAAGACAGAAATTTTTGGTCGGAAAATTTTAGTACCCATTAATTGAAATGATGATAATTCCGTGACCATGATATCTTTATCAGACGCTTGCTGAGCCACTTCTACCGATACATTTCCGATATTGCCAGCTATTAAGGGAGATTTATTATCCGCAGCTAACATTTCATCAATCAACGTAGTGGTAGTGGTTTTTCCATTTGAGCCTGTAATTCCGATCATTGGTGCTTCACTGATTTGATAGGCAAGTTCTACTTCCGTAAGAACAGGAATGCCTTTTTCAACAGCAAGTTGTACCAATGGATTTTGATAAGGAATGCCCGGGTTTTTGAAAACAACATCAATTTTCTGGTCAAAGATAGTTGTTGGATGTCCTCCACAAACAACTTCCATTCCTTTAGAAAGGAGATATTCAGCTTGTTCGTTCCCCTCTAGAGGACTTCTGTCATTGACAATCACCTTTGCCCCTAACTTATGTAACAGTTCTGCAGTTGCAGTACCACTCTTCGCTAAACCTAGTACAAGAACCCTTTTTCCTTCGTAATGGTTGATTTTCTTCATATTAGATCCACACCTCTAAATAAATTCCTAGCAACGCACATAACAGTCCGACTGTCCAGAAAGTAACAACTACACGCCATTCTGACCAACCGACAAGCTCATAATGATGATGAAGAGGGCTCATTTTAAAGACCCTTCTTCCTGTCGCTTTGAAAGAGATGACTTGGATGATAACGGAAAGTGTCTCCATAACGAACACTCCACCGATGATAATAAGCAGAATTTCTAATTTTAATAGTACCGCTACAGTTGCAATAGCACCACCAAGCGCTAAAGAGCCTGTATCTCCCATAAAAACCTTGGCAGGATGAGCATTAAATACCAGAAATCCAAGTAACGCACCTACTACAGCAACAGCGAAAATGGACACTTCAAATTGTGACTGATACCAAGCAAGTATGGCAAACGCTCCAAATGCTACAGCAGCAGTTCCTGATACAAGACCATCAAGCCCATCTGTCAGATTGACTGCGTTGGAGAATCCAACTAACCAAAAAATCAAAAAGAGAACATAAAAGAATCCTAATTCAATAGAAATGCTTGTTCCCGGTACACTGACCGCAGTAGAAAATTCAAACTGGACAAAAACAAAATAGAAGATAACTGCAATTAAAATTTGACCTATCAACTTTTGTAAAGATGTCAACCCTAGGTTTCTTTTAAGAACAACCTTGATGAAATCATCTAGAAAGCCTAAAAGTCCATAACCTACCATTACAAATAGCAGCAAGTAAGTTTCAACAGAAGCTTCTGCAAATTGTCCTGTAATGACTAGAGTTGTTACGGCAACGGACAGGAGTATCATAATTCCTCCCATTGTCGGGGTACCTGTTTTCTTTTGGTGGGATTGCGGCCCTTCTTCTCTTATACTTTGACCGAATTTCAGTCTTCGCAGGAAGGGAATAAATATTGGTGATACTAATACAGTAATTAAAAAAGACATAACGATAGCAAATAAGATAACCTGTTGTTCCATCGTTATTCCCTCCTCTCTTGAATCTCATGATTAGAGGTATTATCCACCTATAATAACCGGCGGATAATACCCGTTTTTAAATTTTATTTTTCTGGTTAACGACCGCTGTTGATTTCCGCACTGGGCTTCGCTTTCCTAGGGGCGGTGCTTGAGCCTTCTAACAACGCTTCAGGGGTCTCAAGCAACCGCTATCTCCCTTTAGGACAAGGAAGGCTTCGACAGCGATACATCGCATGAAGAAAATGCGTAGCATTTTCGAGGTGTCTTCGCCCTATGCTCCAATCAACAGCTATTAAATCATTTTAAGTTAAATGTTATACCAAAAGTAAATTTTATCGGTTTTTGGTTAATATGAAAATACTTTTTTTCATCTTTTTAATATTTCTTGTTAAAACAACACTTTTTTATTATCCTCTGTTCAAATTCTGGGAGATTGTAAGGCTTAGGCAATGGTCTAAATGTTACATACAATCTTACACACCTTAACAGTCTATGAACTTTGCTTTGACTGTATGGCTTCTAAAGCAATTTTTCTATCATCAAATTCGAGCACTTTATCCCCTATGATCTGATATGTTTCATGACCTTTGCCTGCAATAAGTACAACATCACCCGATTTTGCTTGATCTATTGCTTTAAAGATGGCCGCTCGCCTATCTTCCACTATTTCATAATGCCTCTCTTTTACACCGGCTTCCATATCTTTAAAGATTTGAAGTGGGTTTTCCGAGCGAGGATTATCGGATGTGAAGATAGCTTTGTTTGCATAATTCACTGCGACTTCAGCCATCAAGGGACGCTTGGAACGATCTCTATCCCCTCCGCAACCTATGATACAATATATATTGTTTTGAGAAAGTTGTTTGGTCGTTTTTAATACATTTTCCAAGCTGTCAGGAGTATGAGCATAATCGACTATCACCGTAAAGTCCTGCCCTGCTTCGATAGCTTCGAAACGTCCAGGGACGCCTCTCATATTTTCAACTACTGGAATGATGGTTTCCATGGGGATATTAGATACATAACTAGCGCTTATTGCAGCAAGAACATTGTACACACTGAATTGTCCGACCAATTTCAAATTGATAGGAACTGTTTTATTATTATAAACAAGGTCGAATGTGGTGCCTTTAGCGGATGTCTTTACATTCTTCGCCCTGATGTCGCTGGTTTCGTTAATTCCATAAGTGATTACTTGAGCTGCAGTTGCTCTTTTATAAATATCACTTGCAGGATCATCGGCATTCAAGACGGCATATTTCGGCTTTGCAAGATTATAGGAATTTCCTAATGAAGAAAATAACAAAGACTTAGCATACCGATACTCTTCCATCGTTTTATGATAATCAAGATGATCTTGTGTAAGATTAGTAAACACTGCTACATCAAAGTCACAACCATATACCCTCCCCATATGAAGTGCATGGGAGGAAACCTCCATCACCACAGTGTCTACTTTCTTTTCAATCATTTGGTGAAATGACTCTTGCAACGTTAAAGCATCTGGTGTGGTGTTTTTTACTGGATATGTTTTGTTTCCTATTTTCATATAGATGGTGCCGATCATTCCTGTCTTCCGCTGATGATGTTGGAAAATGGATTCTATAATATGCGTGGTGGTCGTTTTTCCATTTGTGCCAGTAACACCTATCAGGTGAAGTTTATGTGTGGGTTGTTGAAAGAATACATCCGCCAAGATAGCCATTGCCCTCATCGTGTCGGGAACAACGATGACCGGGACTGGTACATCCAATGGCTTTTCTGAGATGATAGCGACAGCCCCATTATTCACTGCCTCTTGAGCAAATTGATGCCCATCTACCGTGTACCCTTTGATACAAAAAAATAAACTCCCTTCATTGACCTTACGGGAATCCATGACAATGGAAGATATCTCAGGGTTATACTTTGAGGATACTTCATATCTGTGAAGATATTGTATTAATTGTTGAAGTTTCATACGAATCAAACCCCTTTGGCTTACTTGGATACCTAAATGCCGAAAGAAAAACTATCAGGATAGATGGTGAAAGATAACGTCAATTTCCTTCTAAATTATCTTACTCACCATTCTATCCTATTTAGGGAAATTAAACCAATCCGCTACATTTATTCTTCATCCGATTTGCTTTTCCCGGACATGTAGACCCTAACGGTTGACCCTTCTTCCACTTTGGTACCAGGAGCCGGCGCCTGCTGAACTACTGTATCGCCATCCCCGCTAATATCGAGTTTGAGAGTAACTAGTTGTTGGAGAAGTTCTTTTCTTGTCATACCTTTTAGATCAGGAACTTCCACCAGAGGTACATCCGGCCATTGCAACTCTTTTTCGATTTGTCCTTTTCTCTTTTCTACTCCCAAAGCATTTAGGCTATCCTCCATTATATTCCCAACTATCGGGGCTGCTACTACACCACCAAACTGTACGGTTCCCTTCGGATTATCGACAGCAAGATACACGACAAGTTGAGGATCATCCGCTGGTGCAACACCAATAAATGATACAATATGATTATTTTCCATGTATCGACCATCTTTAACTTTCTGAGCAGTTCCAGTTTTCCCACCAACTCGATAGCCTTCTACAAAAGCATTACGACCAGTTCCTTGGGCAACTACACTTTCAAGTGCATACCTGACCTGAGCAGAGGTTTCCTCAGAAATTACCCTTCTCTTCTCAACTGGTGTTTTTCTCGATACTATCTCTCCTGAAATAGGGTCTACAAACTCTTTCGCAATAAATGGAGTGTAGAGTATCCCGCCGTTCACTGCTGCTGAAACCGCAGCAACCTGCTGAATCGGAGTGACCGATACCCCTTGGCCAAAGGCTGTAGTAGCAAGCTCTACTGGACCTACCCTTTCAGGCTTGAACAGGATCCCCTTACCTTCTCCAGCTAAATCAATGCCCGTTTTCTCTCCAAACCCGAACGACTTTATATAGTTAAAAAGAGTTTCCGTTCCTAAACGTTGGCCAAGTTCTACAAAGCCTGGGTTACATGAATTCTGAACCACTTCAAGGAATGTTTGGTGGCCATGTCCTCCTTTCTTCCAACAACGAAGTCGTGCTCCATCTACCATTGCTGCCCCACTGTCATTAAAAGTATCATTTTTTAAGTTGACTTTATTTTCTTCCAAGGCAGCTGCCAGCGTGATTATCTTGAACGTTGAACCCGGTTCATACGTGCTCCATACAGGCAGGTTCCGGTTATAAATTTCAGGTGCAACATTTTGAAATTCAGCAGGATCAAAATCCGGTCTGCTTGACATGGCTAAAATTTCTCCAGTATTCGGGTCCATCGCAATTGCAATAATTCCATCAGGGTTATACAATTCCTGTGCAAGATCCAACTCTCTTTCCATGATTGTTTGGACTTTAGAATCTATCGTTAACCTCAAATCTAACCCGTCCTGTGGAGCTTCATAGTCATCTGGAATATCCGGCATCCTTCTTCCCTTCGCATCGGAATAAAATTGTACGTATCCTTTTTCTCCTTTTAATTGTTCATCATAATAAAGTTCCAAACCCATTAATCCTTGATTATCGATTCCTGCAAATCCTAATACATGGGAAAGATAACTACCGAAAGGGTAATGGCGTTTTGAGTCTTCGGCGATGTAAACCCCTTTTAATCCTAGCGCTCTTATCTCTTTCGCTTTCTCATGAGAGATTTTCCTTCCTTCTGGGTTGATCCTTTCCATAGACGAGCTTTTGGTTACCAGCTTGTACACCTTTTCTTTGGACATATTTAAGACAGCTGCAAGTTTTTCAGCCGTGTCGTTAGGATCTTTAATTTGCCGCGGTACAACCAAAACCGTCGGTGCACTCATATTCGTTGCCAATGGAACCCCGTTTCGATCAAGGATTTCTCCGCGTTCAGGTTCAAAGGGGATATTTCTGCTCCAAGAATCTTTTGCACGGTCTGTTAGCATATTCCCCAATGCGAATTGAACATATCCTAGACGTAAATCAATAATACTGAAAAGTAGAATTCCTACAAGAAGCACAATGGTCAACCTTCTCCGAACCGTCACATGAGATACCCGCATATCCTATGAACCCCCTTTAATATTCGTAGTAATATATGCTTGTACGAACGAAGATAGAACATAGTATTGGACTGTAATCCAAGAGAAGCTCTAATTGTGACTATATATTTTTTGTTGTTTAGTTAATCGTCGCTGTTCCTTTCCACAAATGACTCGCTTTCCGCGGGACGGTGCTTGAGCCTCCTCACTTCGTTGCGGGGTCTCAATCTACCGTTACTCCCCCGCTGGAGTCTTCGTAATTTGCTCCAATCCACAGCTATAAACTACTAGAACGAGAGGTTAATGCTTTTTCAGTTAACTCTGTTAGATTCCTTTTTATAAACCTAGGTGAATGAAACAATCTTGTTGATTGGAGTGGAAGGCGCGCAGACGCCCGCGGGAGGAAGGGACTGGTGAGACCCCGCAGGCGAAGTGAAGCCACTGAAGAACTGAAATCTCATGTAGTTAAATGATTTCTAGCTGGTGATTGGAGAAAAAGGCGGAGACTCCTGAGGGAGATAGCGCTAGGTGGAGACCCCACAGGCGTAGCCGAGGAGGCTCCAGCAGCGCCCCTAGGAAAGCGAAGCCTTTTTCGGAAATCAACAGCGATGTCTAAACTACACCTAAATTAATAGACTTTTTCAGTGGCGTCGCGCAAGGCGCGGAGGCTCACGGACCGACCGCAGGCAAGCGAAGCGCCTGGAACGGAGATCAACCGTTTTTTATACTTTTAGGATATAAAAAATGCACTGCCAAAGGTCTTTGCCTTTAACAGTGCATTTAAATTAACTATCCTCAGAATCTTCCTCAGATTCTGTTTCTTCCACTTCTTCTTCCTGCTCATCTGTTTGTGGCAGAGGTCTGTTAGAGCCTAATTCCACTACTAGATTGTTGCCCTGTTCAACCGGGGTTCCAGGAATGATATTTTGTTTTAGAACATACCCATTTCCGATAATCTCCGTTTCAAGTTTGAGGATATTGGAGATCTTCCGAACATCACGCAGGCTCCATCCAGTCATATCCGGGAGCGCCGGGGATTTTTCTGTTAATAAAATAACCTTTTCTCCTTTTATGACTTCACGGCCGGGTTGAGGTGTTTGCTTTAATACCTTCGAACCTTCACCCACTATCACATATTCTGGGCCATCAGAGGAGGCAGATATATCCTGAATATTATCACCAACAAGGTTTGGCACTTTCATACCCACACTTTTCTTCTTAGGAGTGGTTTGTTGAGTTTCATCAGGTTGAATACTTAAATATTGCAAACTGCGACGCATCACAGAATTAAAAACTCCCGATACAGGCCCTGCTCCATTTTCATGTTGAGCAATCTTTGGTTTTTCTACTGCGACATACATCAATAACTCAGGGTCATCGGCAGGAGCCATCCCAGTAATGGAATAAATGTATTCACCGTGACCATATAAATACCCTCCTGGTCCAGGGATTTGCGCCGTTCCTGTTTTCGCTGCCACTTTATACCCTTCTATACTGTAAGGACGGCCCGTGCCGTTTTCTGAGCTTACCACTGATTCTAATACTTCTAGAACTTTGTCAGCAGTTTTTTTAGATATAGGCGTGCCTTTTTGTTTCGGATTATTCTCTAAAACTACTTCATCTGTGTTAGGATCAACTATCTTGTCCACCACATACGGCTGCATCATTTTCCCGTCATTAGCTATTGCTGTAGCAGCTTGAATCTGTTGAATCGGGGTAAATGCCGAACCTTGACCGAACGCTGTAGATATACGGTCTCTGTAGTAATTGAAGTTGATGTTACTTGTCGTCTCGTCTGGGAGATCTATTCCTGTTGGTTCGTTCATCCCAAATGCATGGATGTATTCCAAAAGCGTATCTGTACCCATCTTATCTGCAAGCAAAGCAAATGCTACGTTTGATGAACGCTGGACGCCTTCATCAAACGTAATCATTCCCCATCCTGACCTATTATGGTCGTATACAGGAACAGGATCTTTCGGGAGACTATAAGAACCAGACTGATAGAGTTCAGATCCGTTATAAACTCCTTCTTCAATAGCTGCAGCCAAAGAAAAGATTTTCATAGTAGAACCTGGCTCATATCGATAAGAAATTGCATCGTTATTCCAATTATCATTCAAGCCTTCTCTTGTATTTAAATCAAAAGTAGGTCGAGAGCCCATGGCAAGTATTTCACCTGTCTTTGGATCCGCTACAATTGCAATAATACGTTCTGGTTCGTATTCCTCTGCTACATTGTTCATCGCTTCTTCCAAAAACGTCTGAATGGTCTTATCTAATGTCAGGTGCACATTTTTCCCGTTGATCGCAGGTACATAGGATACATCTGAGTCCATAGAAAGCTTGATCCCTTTGTTGTCTGTTTTTACCGCCAGTGAACCATTTTTCTCTTTTAGTTCATCTTCTAACATCTTTTCAAGGCCTGTTACTCCAGTAACTACACCATCATCATTTGCTCTTGCAAAACCTACCACGTGACTAGAAAACTTGCCGTTGAAATAATAGCGTTTAGACCCTTCGACAAACCCAATCCCAGGCAATTTCATGTCTTCGATTTCTTTTTTGACAGATAAGGGAAGATCTCTACCCAATGCCCCAAATTCTACTTGTTTACGATCAAGTAATAATTTTTCTAATATCTCACTCTGATTTACTTCCAAAACAGAAGCCAACTTTGCAGCCGTTTCTTCGGGATCAGCAACATGACGAGGTTTTTTTTCATCTGTTGTCAAAGATTCGTCCAACACAGCTACAAGGTTGAAAGAGGGGGTGTCTTCTGCAATTGGATCACCACTTCTATCAAAGATAGACCCTCTAGTGGCATCAATCGTTTTGTTTACATTATATCTCTCACTAGCTTCTGCTGATAAATTATGTCCATGTGCTTCTCCGGTTGCTTGAAGGTAAAAAAATCGTCCAATCAATAGAAAAAAGAGCAACGCAAAAAGTCCGAGTAGAATTGCTGCTCCTAAGTGAATTCTTTTCTTATGAACGATGTTATGGGTACTCATTTAGTTCCCTACGTTCTTCACATTGTTTTCGTTTAATGTCAGACCAAGGTTTTTGGCTTTCTCAAGAATGACTTCATAGCTGCTTTCTTCCGCTACACGAAGTTCAAGTTCACGATTTTCCTTTAATTGTGATTCAATGGACCCTTCAAGCGTTTGAATTTCGCTATTCACATGATAGATATTCACATGGTTCGTAATAACGTGGACTGCACCGAATGCAAGCATACCGATAAACATATAACCAAGTACTTTTTCCCCAAGAGTAATTTTTGAACGTTTCTTTACGACCAATTGCCTTTTTGGTGACTGTTGCGTACGTTCTTCATGCTGCCTCTGGATTTTGTGAGCTAAGTTACTCATTCTCTTTCCCCCTAGTCTACATTTTTTACATTTAGTCTTTCGCTTTTTCTGCGATTCTTAGTTTTGCCGACCTTGCACGATTATTAGCTTCTAGTTCCTCTTCACTAGGTAATATCGGCTTTCTTGTAATGAGTTTGAGTGTTGGTTGATATTCTTCTGGAATGATGGGAAGTCCAGGCGGCAATTGTGGCAACTGACTTTTTTCTTTAAAAGCTACTTTACACATCCTGTCTTCAAGTGAATGGAAGGTAATAACAGAAACTCTTCCTCCAACTTTCAAGACATCAATTGCTTGATGGATAGCATCTTCAAAAACGCCCAATTCGTCATTTACTGCAATTCTTATTGCTTGGAAAACCCTTTTAGCTGGATGCCCGCCAGTTCTCCTAGCTGGGGCTGGTATGCCATCTTTGATGATTTCCACCAATTCTAATGTCGTTTCAATAGGCTTTGTCTTTCGATACTCCTCAATTTTTCTAGCTATTTGTTTGGAAAACTTCTCTTCTCCATATTGAAAGAAAATTCTTACAAGTTTCTCATATGGCCACTCATTTACAACATCATAGGCACTTAGCGGACTGTTCATGTCCATTCTCATATCCAAAGGTGCTTCGTGATGGTAACTAAACCCTCTTTCTGGGGTGTCCAATTGAGGAGAAGAAACTCCAAGGTCGAACAACACTCCGTCTACCTTCGTAATTCCCTGCTCGTACAATTTCTCTTTCAGGTGCTTGAAATTGCTTTTGATGAAAATGACCCGGTCTAGATATTTATGTAACACATTTTTTGCATGTTCTAGAGCATGGTCATCTTGATCAAATGCGATTAATCTACCTTTGTCTGATAACTGTTTCACAATTTCGGAACTATGTCCTGCACCTCCTAATGTGCAATCAACATACGTTCCATCCTCTTTAATGTTAAGACCTTCTACTGCTTCATTGAGTAGTACTGTTACGTGGTGAAACATTTTCCACCGCCTTTCTAGCTCTAAGCTGTTTCCTCTTAGGTGCTGCAATTTCTTTTCTATCGGTATTTTCTCACCGACTATCTTGTTTTATCCAAGCTGTTCTTAGTATTCGATGTAATGAATTCCCTTTTATAAGTCAAAATCCACGAGGTTTTCTGCAATCTCTGCGAAGGAGTCTTCCGAATCTTCCACAAATGAGTTCCAGTTGTCCTTGCTCCAGATTTCTATTCGATTAGACACTCCGATTACCACACATTCTTTTTCAAGCTGTGCATATTGAACAAGTGGAGTCGCGATGTTCACTCGACCTTGCTTGTCCAGTTCGCACTCAGAAGCACCAGAAAAGAAGAAACGTGTAAATGCACGGGCGTCCTTTTTAGTAAGTGGTAGTTGTTTCAGTTTATCTTCAACTGTTTTCCATTCAGAGAGCGGATAGCCAAATAGGCATTTATCGAGGCCTCTAGTAAGAACAAAGGTTTCACCTAAATGATCACGGAATTTCGCAGGCACAATCATACGCCCTTTTGCATCAATAGTATGATTATATTCCCCCATGAACATCTGGCTCTCCCACCTTTCTTCTACTTTCCCCCACAATCCCCCACTTCTCTCCACTTACTTTATTGTACTATTCTCTTCCCTAAAAGAAAATCCTTTAAGCCTACTTTTTTTTCGTTTTTCATCTTTTTACAACATTTTTTGACAAAAGGACGAATTTAGGTCAAACTTGGCTTTTTTTGACTAGGTACAAACACAATAAGCTACCATTCTTCAGTATATGTTCGTTTACGACTCCCTTATTTAAAAGTCATTGTCAGAAAAAGAATATAAAAAAACAGCAGGATTTTTCCCGCTGTTTTCTTAAAGTTTTATTATTTTGTGCTTACCGTTATGCTCCAATGGCAATTCACAAAGCCTTTGGACGAAATCCAGTCCATACTTATTAAGGAAATAGTAAATATTCCACACTCTCTCTTGCGGCATACCTTTAGGCAAGACTGCGAGTTCCGCTCGTTCATATTTGCTCATCATATTTTCATGTTTTTCATATGCCGAGCGCTCAATTAAGCGATGAATATACGTGAATTGTTTATCAATCAGATCCCAATTCTTCTCGAATGTTTTTCGATGATGAGGCAACGTAGAATTACCCACTTCTCGGAATTGATCATGCACTTTGGCATATTGTTCATGATACTTCATCAAAGTTTCTTCCAAAGATTCAAGTTCTTGCTTATACAGCCAAGCCTTTCGTTTCTCTTCCAATCCGTTTTCCACGACATCGGAAATATCTTCGTCCAATTCAACCAATGTTCGGTCTATGTGCCTCTCCAATAAAGTCAAAGAAATTCTTGGTACGACAGGTGGCATTTCAAGGTCCACTGAACGGAAACATCGACCAAGTTCAGCCCAGTAACTGATCTCCCCCGGACCTCCGATAAAGGCAAGAGTGGGAAATAGAAACTCCTGCATTAGCGGCCTAGTTACCACATTATTGGAAAAGTTCTCAGGTTGTTCCTCTATCAACTTATTTAATTGTTCCAATGTAAACTGACGACCTGAACCCTTTATATATGCAATTTGTTTTGCTTCGTCCCAACATAGCAGCTCGCGCTCACCATTTTCGTGGAAGAATATATTCATGGATTCTGAGTCAATCTCGAGCATCGGCTTAAACCCTTGCTCCTCAAGTTCCTTTTGTGAATGAAGCATTCCGTTGCGAATTTGACCATGCTCCATTAATATTTGTTGCAAATAAGGGGTTTCAAGTTTCCGCAGTGAAGGATCTGCTGCATTAACTAATACGAGACCAGTACCTTTGAAGAGTTTTGTAATCAAGCTTGCAAACATATCCACAAAAGTTGTAGATACTTCCATTGCATGCTCTAATTCTAGTGTTAACTCCTTTGTATATGGACTTTCTCCATAGGAATTAATAATCTCAAGTAACCACGCGCGTAACTTTTCTTTATCATATTGAAGCTCTGAGACCATTTTTTTGCCGGCTTCTTTCATTTGAAATACATGTTTTTGTATTTCGTTATCTTTCGGGAGATTGACATGATTTATTTCTTGAAAATCATGATCTTCTCCAGCTATCCAAAAAATAGGAACAACCGGTATACCCAGCTTTAATTCCTGTTCTTGTGCAAGTTTAATTGTACTGATTATTTTAGAGATAGTATAAATGGGGCCAGTCATTAATCCTGCTTGTTGTCCACTGATCACAACAACCGACTGCCTATCATTTAATTTTTCAATGCTATGTAAGGTTTGTGCATCTGCATGGTACCTTTGATTAAATTCTTGAAGATGTGCAACAAGCTCTCTTCTTCTGAAGCTTCTATTTTTTAAAAGTTCGTTTCTCTGTGAATATGTGTCTACAGAAAACGGATTATATGTAAAAAAGGGAAGAATGCTCTCCTTTTGTGATAAATAAGCGGAGGAAAACTTATTAATAGTAGGGAGCGTTAATTCTACTACATTCATAAAGTACGTCCTTTCTGAATCGTTCATATGTGTTGATGTCTCCATGAGTATAGCATTGTTTTCCATTGTTTCAAAAAATATTGCTTAAGCAAATGCATCAAATACACGTTTCATAATTCCAAATGTCAAAAGACAAAAATACGCGAAGAAAAATAGGAGGAAATTTAAACGCCAAAACCCTTTGAACACTCTTTTAAAATGAATTTCCTCTTTAAATTTATAGTGCGTCAAAACCATCACTGTCGCAATTACAAGCAGTACAGTTAAAATGAGCGAAAGAAACGATGTTTCCCAGATGATAATCATGATAAAGTGTACGGCTAAAATAAAGAAAAGGGTCGAAGCATCAATTGCCAAATGAAAGGACTTTTTATTGTTTCTTGTTGCTGCTCTAGCAATAAAGTAAAACACAATCAGCGCAAATACAGGAAGCGTAACAATTGTAGCGAAAGTATATGCTAATATTCCGGACATTTTCATCATACCTCTTTTCACTTACTCGTTTATTTTATATTTTACAAGCAGGGTGAAATAGCATATGAGGTATTAACAGCTTGCGTCGTTTTGAAGCCCCTTAACAGCGTTATAAATAAATTCTGTTAACGGTACTGATTTTCCTTGTTTTTCAGCCAAATTCATTAGATATCCCAATATGGCATCGACCTCGGTTTCTCTACCGTTATTTATATCACGCTTCATAGAAGAGATGTTATCTGCTGTTTTCTCGCAAATGGAGCAGATATGTTTCCACATTTGCTCTTTCTTATCTTTTTTCACCAGAAAATCCATTTCTTTATATAACTGCTTCATGCACTTATGATAATAAGGGTTTGCTAACAGCTCTCCATTACGAACATCAAATATAGCCGTCAATGGGTTAATGATGGCATTGACAAGTAATTTTTCCATCATCATTCCATAATAGTCAGAGCGTACTTCAAGCGGAAAATTATTACCGATTGAATCCATCCATTTATTTATGAAGGGAGATGCCTGTAGGTCATTGTTTGTTACAGGATAACCTGCCAGTTTTGTACGACCTTTTCCTGTCCACATTACGGTGCAATCATTATTTTTCTTCACACCATGCTCCACTATCCCCAATAAAATCTGAGCATTAGGAATTTGTTGTAGCATGTCAATATGTGACATTCCATTTTGGAGAAAAAGGATGGATTGGTCTTTTGTGCACATTTTCAGCACAGGAAGGATGGCTGGTAAGCCATATTGTTTCGTCGCAACAATGATTAAATCGTCCTTAAAAGGGAAGTTGCTCTCCCACTTCATGACCTCGACTTTTCTTGTTTCCTTTTTATGTTCATTATGTAAAATTGTAATGCCTTGACTCTCTAGAACCTGTAATGCTTCATCACGTTTTACATAAAGAGTGACTGTAAAAATTTTCGATAACTGAAAGGCATATAAGAGACCGACAGCGCCTCCGCCAACAATTCCAATTCTCATCTTTTCCCCTTCTTTAGTCCCGTTTTTTCCTATTGTACCAATTTATCGTTTTGGTTTGTACATTTCTTTTCCTCTTATAGTATCCTAACCAAAAAAATATCCAGTGCCTCCAATTGGCACAGGATATTTTATGGTTACTAAACCGGATAAACCGGGTGTTTACGATGACTAAAGGTCATTTGCTTACTTGAATAGTAATGGAATCGACTAATCAATACACTTCGCAAATCTTTTGCAGGCACAATATCATCAACAATCATTTCGGAAGCTAATTTATAAATATCTATATGCTCTTTATATTCTTGGTGCTTTTCTTGTACAAAAGCCATTCTTTCTTTAGGATCTTCAATTTCATTAATTTTGTTGGAGTATACTGCATTGACAGCCGCTTCTGGTCCCATCACAGCTATTTGTGCCGTTGGAAGTGCAATGCAGCAATCCGGTTCAAATGCAGGACCTGCCATCGCATAAAGTCCGGCACCATATGCTTTCCTTACCACAACAGATATTTTTGGCACAGTTGCAGAACTCATCGCTGCAATGAGTTTAGCACCGTGGCGGATAATACCCGCACGTTCCACTTTTGTCCCAATCATGAACCCTGGAACATCAGCAAGGAACAGTAAAGGAATATGGTATGCATCACAAAGCTGAATGAACTTGGCACCTTTGTCCGCAGAATCTACAAATAAGACTCCGCCCTTCACCTTTGGCTGATTGGCGATGATCCCTACTACCTTCCCATCCATACGGGCAAAACCTGTGATCAACTCCGGTGCAAATAATTTTTTGATTTCAAAGAAACTGTTTGCATCAATAAGCTGATCTATAGCTTCGTACATATCAAATGGCGCATTTTGATTTAAAGGGATAATATCAATAAGATCTCGCCCTTCTTTAGGGCTTACTGGATCCACTTCTTTTGTCTTCTCTTGAAAACTGCCAGGAAAAAATCCAAGATACTTCCGAGCTTGCTGAATGGCCTCTTCTTCCGTAGCGGCGAGAACATCTCCACAACCACTCACAGAGCAGTGCATTCTTGCTCCACCCATTTCTTCAAGTGTTACCTTCTCCCCAATTACCTTCTCTGCCATACGTGGAGATCCCAAGTACATGGATGCATTTCCATCTACCATTACCACAATGTCACAGAAAGCCGGTATATAAGCTCCTCCAGCAGCCGATGGACCAAATAATAGACAAATTTGCGGAACCATTCCAGAAAGCTTTACTTGGTTATAAAAGATTTTTCCAGCGCCGCGGCGGTTAGGGAACATATCAAGTTGGTCTGTAATTCTCGCTCCTGCAGAGTCAACTAGATAAAGAATAGGAACCATTAGTTTTTCGGCTGTTTCTTGAATTCTAATAATTTTCTCTACCGTTCTTGCTCCCCATGAACCTGCTTTTACAGTAGAATCATTTGCCATGACACAAACTGTTTGACCATTTATTTTTCCTATAGCCGTTACAACACCATCAGCTGGAAGACCTTTTGCTTTATTATTTGCAAAAAGTCCATCCTCTTCGTATTGTCCATTATCAAATAAAAGAGCTAGGCGGTCACGAACAAATAGCTTATTTTGTTCTTTTAATTTTTCATGATACTTTTCACTTCCACCGCTCTTAATTGTTTCAACCGTTTCTTGGAACTCTTGTTCTAAATCATTGGTGGTTTTTATCATCATAATCCCCCGCTTTCTTCTCAACGTTGTAAAAAACTATTCCAATTCCAGCAGCACATCTCCATCATTTACGAATTCCCCTTCTGCAGTAGAGATCGACGCGACTTTCCCGCCCATCATCACTTCTACAGGAATTTCCATTTTCATAGATTCTAATATGATAACAGTTTGACCAGCTGTTACTTCATCGCCCACTTCCACCAACACTTTCCAAACTGTACCTGCCATTGCCGCTTCTACTTTTTTCATCTTAATTTCCTCCTGATCTCTTGTTGTAATTTTTTTAGGTTATTATTGGATTCATCGACTGTATGAAACCAGTATGATAATGACCCGAGACAAATTCATCCGTCTCAAGGGCACGAATTAAAAACGGAAGATTCGTTTTTATCCCTTCTACCGAAGCCGCCATTAAATACTTCTTCGCCCTTTCAATTGCCGCTTCTCTCGTTTCACCTGAAACGATTATTTTAGCTATCATAGGGTCATAAAATGGTGTTACCTTTAAATCTGGTCCATACCCGCTATCCACTCTGACTCCTTCAACACTTGGAAGATGCCATTTAGTGATGAGTCCAGGGGAAGGGAAGAATTTGACTGGATCTTCTGCATACAATCGGAACTCGATCGCATGTCCAGCGCTTGTTATTTCCTCCTGCTGCAACAGAAGCCTTTCTCCAGCCGCTACATGAAGTTGCCACTCTACAAGATCGAGGCCAGTGATGCACTCTGTTATCGGGTGTTCAACCTGTAGTCTTGTATTCATTTCTAAGAAATAAAAGTTTTCCTCTTCATCCATAATAAATTCAACCGTCCCGGCATTCTTGTAACCTACTTCTTTTGCAGCCAAAACAGCAGCTTCACAAACCTTTATTCGAGCCTCTTCGCTCATCGCCGGACTTTGCGCTTCTTCGATTACTTTTTGATTCCTTCTTTGAACTGAACAGTTCCTTTCAAACATATGTACGACATTCCCATGGGCATCTCCGAAGATCTGCACCTCTATATGCTTGGCATTACCAACGTATTTTTCAATGAACATATCTTCATTTTTGAAATATGCTTTCGCTCGTTTCTTCGTTTGCTCGAAAGTATTCTCGATATCCTGTTTGTTTTCACAGCGGTGCATTCCAATACCACCGCCACCGCCACTGGCTTTTAACATAACAGGGAAACCAATTTTCTCCGCAAGAACCAACGCTTCCTCCAATGATTCGATAGGCTGCTCAGAGCCTGGAACAACCGGCACGCCAGCTTTAATCATCGCTCTCCGGGAAGATAATTTATCTCCCATTAATTTGATGACGTCTACACTTGGTCCAATAAATGTCAGTCCGGCGTCCTGGAGCGCTTGTGCAAACTCCCCATTTTCCGATAAGAAACCGTACCCAGGGTGGACTCCATCCACGTTTTCTTCCTTCGCGATTTCCAAGATTCGTTCTACGTTTAAATATGATTTTTGAGGTGGGGCCTCACCTACATGTCTTGCTACTGTCGCTTGCTGAACATATGGCAAATCTTTATCAGCGTCAGAATATATAGCAACTGTTTCTACCCCTAATCGTTGACATGTTCGTATGATTCGTTCTGCAATTTCTCCTCGATTAGCAATCAGTATTTTTTGCATGGAGTTATCCCCTTTCTAAAGAACTTGCAATTTAAATCCCTAACAAACTACTATTTCTACATAATTCCTCGATTTCCTTCTTTAATTGCAAGCGCTTTCTAAAATTATTGCAGAATTTTTTGTTTTTTTGTTATATAATTAATATTAAAATAAACCATTCTGCTTAATATGTATAGTGGTAAGCGCTTCAATTAGAGATATCCAAGGGGGAAATGTACATGACTGTTAAAAAACTATCAATTAACTATAAAACACTGGAAGAGTTCAAACAGTTCAGGGAATACGGCATACAGGAACTATCCATGTTGGAAGATCTCCAAGATAACATTATCGAAAATGACAGCGAATCGCCATTCTACGGTATTTATTTTGGTGAAAAACTTGTGGCAAGAATGAGCCTATACAGGGTTTCCAAAGAGCTTGATAAATATTTTGAACCTCGCCAAGATTACTTAGAGTTATGGAAATTAGAAGTATTATCTAACTACCAGCGCAAAGGGTTCGGAAAAGAACTAGTTGATTTCGCTAAAGGCTTCGGGCTGCCGATCAAAACAAACCCTCGTATTAAATCAGCTGACTTCTGGAACCGTATGGGTTTTACTTCTGTACAATATGACGTGGAACGGGATTTAGGCGAAAATCCGCTTGTGTGGTACCCAGAAGGTGTGAAAGCTCAAGAAAGAATTGCCATTCAAGAGGAAACAACCGATTAATAATAAAAAAGGTAATTGCCGCAATTCAGGCAATTACCTTTTCTTTATTTAAACTAATTTTTTCCCATTTGCACTTGCTTTTTCAGGCTTTCTAGTTCGTCCAATAGCTTGACCACCAGTTCATCACTTTTTCGCAATTCCTCATTCAATAGCACAATCGTTTCATTTTCCCATTGAAAAGGATCTACATTTTCTGGTGTGCGAGGTAGATTTTCATACACATCACCATCGACGAGTTCACTAGCATTGAAATAGATAACCACTTCACAGCCAAGATCACCCACAGCTATTCTTTTTTTCAAATCAACTTTTCCGTATCCAAATTTTCTTGAGGCAATCCCCCCAAAAACACTTGAAGTCATATTACATAGGTGAGGGGCATCTTTTACCATTTCGCCGAAAGGACAACGGTTTGCTTTAACAATCACATACTCTGGAGTGATTGATGAGATATAAAATTCTCCACCTATAGAATTTTTCAAATCTACAATCACTTCTGCATATCTGTTTACAGACCAATCATCTTCTCTATTACCGTAAAAGTCCTCGATCCACTCACCTGTTCTCAATCCTATTTGGCGAATATATTCTCCTGCAGTCTTCCCCACTGTCTTTTCATGGATAAATGCATATTGCGTAATTAGTTTCGAAAGAAATATCGAGCCAGTCAATCGTGTTTTTGTGCTCATTACTCTCTTCCTCTCCTATAAAAATCTTTTTTTCATTTCTGGATTCGGTAACATACATTGATTTTTCTTTCCGAACCATCTATATCGATTTTTCGCAACAAAAGAATAAACTAGATCTCTTAAAGGCTTAGGTATAATAATCAATGGATAGAAAAGCTTCCAAGCACCATCTAATTCTTTTGCTACTTTTAAGGCTGCTGTCGACTTTGTAAATAATTTCTTGCCTTCTACATAATAGAAGCTGTCAAAATGATCCAGCGGGAGAGAATGCTCCTTTAGGATGGTTTGTCCCACTTCAGACTGAAGGGAAGCAAATTTAAAGGTCGCTTCTTGATCACGTTTTATTACAAAAGTCACCAAGGAGTTACACAAATTACATACACCATCAAAAAGAAGTATGGGGTGCTCAGTATGAATTTCAGGCATCAAAACTCTCCTTTCAGGAACCATCCAAATCATTCCATTACTTCTTCATTATACAACTAATATTTCAATATGTATCCTTTTAACTATAATTATTATTAACTAACTGAAAAACCACCCTAGAAAAGGATGGTCTTGATTTAAAGATGCTATTTTTCCACTCTTTCCAAATTTCCGTTACGGTCCATTTGAAATTTCACTTTTTTATTTTTTTCATCATCCTGCAGAACGACCATTTTCCGGGCACGTTCCATAATTTCAATTAAAGCACGATAATCCTCTTCTACCAAATTCATGGATGATTCCAGCTCAAGCTTAGCCTCTGCTAAAAGTTTGAGGTCAGCTTCTAACTGTTCCACTTTCTTTTTCAGACTATAATTCTCTTCTTTAATTTTGGTGTATTCATTCTCTAATTGCTCTAGATGGTTCAAATAACTGATTACAGCCGAGATTGTCAGATTATCTCCATCATACAATTTATTATTAATTGCACTATAAGTATTTTCAAAGGCAACCGGCTGTGGGGCAGCTTGCTCTTTCTTTAACTCTTTTCTCTGTTTCTTCGCTAGTTCTATTCCGGTAGCATACTGTTTTCTCACATAAGAATTCCACCTAAAACCGCATGCCGCTGATGTTCGCGAAAGCTTTTTCCCCACTTCCTCAAACGCAGTCAATTGGGTGCCACCTTCTCTTATATATCGTAAAACCACTTCCGCCAACAATAAATCTTCATCTTGAGTCCAAGCATCTTGACGAACAGTAGACATATTGCTATCCCCCTAACACACTTTTTTACCCTATACATATGCGTGTAATAGAAAAGATAGACTAAGCATTGAGTAAAATGCCCTATGTTCTCTTATTTTTTCTTATTTTCTAGAAAGGCTTTTACAGCATCATGATGTTCATCCTCTTCCCAAAGGATAGAACATTGCTCTATCTCAGCTAGCATTCTTTCTTTTAAACCTATCTGTTCCCATTTAGAAATGAAACTTTTTTTATAGCTTCTTAATACGGCAGAAGAGACCGCAATTTCTTCTTGTAATGATTGGGAATCGAAGAATGAGACCACATTTTGGATAAAGCCTAACTCCATTGTTTCACTAGCAGTGTAAGTATTAGCTGATGACAGCATCTTGATTGCACTTGCATGCGGCACTTTTTCCATTAACATGCTGGCCCCTCCCCAGCCTGTGGTTATACCCAATCTCCCCTGTACAAACCCAAGCTTTGCATGAGTCACAGCCCAGCGTTGATCACAAGCGGCCGCAATTTCACAGCCTCCGCCTATCGCTGTACCATTTATCAGAGCTACGGTTGGCACCGGCAGCGTCATAAGGTCATATAATATTTCCCCCATTTTAGAAAGCATGCTATAGGCTTCTTCTTTTGTATGTAATGCGTGAAATACAGATAGGTCCCCACCGGAGCAAAAAGATTGATTTCCACTGCCCGTTATGATGAATGCTCTTATGTCATGGTTCTCTCTTACTTGGTTTAGTGAAGACTCTAATTCGTTCATTACATCATAATCGATAGCATTACGTTTGTCTGGACGGTTGATGGTAAACCAGTAAAATTGGTCATCATCTATGTGAATGTGGACTTTTGATTCTGTCATTATATTTCGGACCACCTTTTTTTGGAGTATTGAGTTTATTTTAACTTAATTTTGGTGGGTGTGGGAGATATTTGTGGTCGTTTGGAAGGGAGGTTGGTGTTGAACAGGTTTCTCTATTACCGTTTGCCGTTTTTCGAGCGAGTTTTGTTCGGTGAGACGGCTCCTCTTCTACCGTTTTCGCCTCCTCGAACAAGTTTCGGGCGCAAAGAGCCCTTCTCTCCTACCATTTTCACTTCTCTGACAGGATTTCGGGCGGAGAGAGCCCTTCTCCCCTACCGTTTCCGCTGTCTCCACCGAGATTCGGACGGAGAGAGTTTCAGCGCAATAAAAAAAGCACAAGGCACCTGGCCTCATGCTTTCTTTATTATTTATTTACTACTTCTTTCCCTTTGTAAGTACCACATGCCGGGCATACACGGTGTGATAATTTCTGTTCACCGCAGCTTGGGCATTCTACCATACCAGGAACTTGTAGTTTAAAGTGTGTACGACGCTTTCTTTTTACAGTTTTAGACGTTCTTCTGAAAGGTACAGCCATTCTTCCCACCTCCTTAAAAAATGAGCATCTACTACATCATGTAATGTCTACTCTTTGTCTTTCTCAAAAAACTTAGCCAGTCCAGCAAGTCTTGGATCCACTTTTTCCTGTGTTTCCTCTTCTGAAATGACGCCCCAGTCTTTTCCGGATTGGGGAGCTGCCTCTTCCTTATCGGGAGAGTCACTGAACACTTGCATCGGCACTTCAAGGATAATCGCTTCTCGGATAATCGGAATTAAATCGATAACGTCACCTTCGACCGTATGCAACTCTTCATCGTCGGTTTCATACTCGCCAGGCTGAAAAAGATAAGTTTCAGTTGTTTTTATCGTAAAAGGATAGTCCACATCAACCAACGTACGTGAACATGGTAAAACCATACTACCTTCCACAGTTAGATGAAACGTAGCTTTTTTTGAACTTAAATCAGCTCTTCCAGTTACGTGAACTGGTTTGACAGATCGAATTTCACTATGTGCCGTAATTTCACTTACATCAACTGTTTCATCGATTTCTAAACCTTTATGTTGTAACTGATTTAACTGGAATAATGTCCATTTCAACAAGATATTCACCTCAAGGCAACAAAAGTAATTATAGCTTTCGCAAGTTTATTTGTCAATATTTTTTCTTTACACTATAATTATAGACATAATAACGTATTTTGAACAAGTATCCAAGTAAATAATTGAAGAATGAAATATAGATGGAGTGGGTGTGAAATGAAATCCTTAGGTGTAATTGTGGAGTACAACCCTTTTCATAATGGGCATTTGTTTCATTTGACCGAATCAAAAAGACTTACAGGTGCAGATGTGGTTATTGCTGTAATGAGCGGACAATTTCTTCAACGGGGAGAACCTGCACTTGTTTCCAAGTGGACCCGCACGAAAATGGCGCTTTCTAACGGCATTGACATTGTAGTGGAGCTGCCGTACGCCTTCGCTACACAGAAAGCAGAAGTTTTTGCTAGTGGTTCCATCTCAATTTTGTCTAGTTTAAAATGCGATCATGTCTGTTTTGGAAGCGAGCAGGGAAATATACAGGATTTTGAACGTACGATTCAATTAATGAGCGAACATAAAAATACGTATGATATGTTTGTTCAGGAGTTTATATCACAAGGATACAGCTTTCCGAAAGCTTCTTCGTTGGCTTTTTTAAGGTTGACCGAAAACAAGGAAAAGGTTTTGGATTTAACTAAACCTAATAACATTCTTGGGTTTCATTATGTAAAAGCAATACAAGATCAAAAAAGTTCCATGCAACCTTGTACTATTGAGCGAACAGGTGCAGGCTATCATGACCCTGAATTCAATGATTCACCTATTGCAAGCGCAACGAGCATTAGAAAACACCTTTTTGAACATAGCGGGAATATTGAGATGGTCCAAAGGTTTGTCCCAAAACCTACTTATGACCTTTTAGGCCACTACAAGCAGCATGTAGGCAGTTTTCATCAATGGGAGGATTATTTCACTCTCCTTAAGTATCGCATTCTCTGCAGCACACCCTCAGAGCTTTCAGAGATATACGAAGTCGAGGAAGGATTAGAACATAGATTAATACATACCATGAAAGAAAGTTCCTCCTTCCAGGAATTTATGACCAAGTTAAAAACAAAAAGATACACGTGGACGAGGCTGCAACGGATGTGTACACATCTTCTAACCAACACGAAGAAGAATACCATGCAGGAAGTTTCCGCCTCTATGCAAAGTGAGTATATTCGTTTGTTAGGTATGTCCAAACGTGGACAGGCTTATTTGAAGCAAATAAAGAAGGAAACAGATATCCCTATACTTTCTAAAGTATCTGGGGTAGAAAATGCGATGCTCGATATGGATATTCGGGCTACAAATACCTATGCCATGAAGTTTCAAGAGCCTGCACGGAGTGATTGGATGCTACAAGAGTTCTCTAAACCGCCAATACGTTACGATGAACTGGAATATAGGTTCATTTGATGAAAAAAACCAAAACTCCTTCATGATTATTTATGATCTAGGGAGTTTTTTGTTGGGAAAGTTTATATTTTTATAGTTTTCATGACGTTGATAAATATTCTTCGCTTTATATTCTTCCTCGGGCACCTTAAATATCTGGATTGTGAATTTTCAGGGGATGATTGTAACTTTTTTCATTGTTATTGTGACTTTTTCGACTGTTATTGTGACATTTCGAAATCCGAAAGAAGATTCACTACTTTGTCCTAACCTTAATTTGCTCCTCATACTAAAACGCCTCACCACTAGTGGTGAGGCGTTTTCCCTTTATTCACTTTTAGTTTCTAATTTCTCCAAATACTCTATAGCATCTTCAAATGTATCTACAGGTACAATCTTCATGGATGTTTTAATATCTTCTGCGGCTACTAGCGCCTCTTCATAGTTGGAGCCTTTCACACCTTTTTCATTCGGTGCAAAGAAAATATCAACCCCTGAGTTATCGGCGGCAACAATCTTTTGGGCAATCCCGCCAATACGAAGGACTTCTCCTTTTTCATTGATCGCTCCTGTGCCTGCGATTTCGTAACCTTTTGAAATGTCTTCGTCCATAAGCTGGTTATATATTTCCAAGGAGAACATCAACCCTGCGGATGGCCCTCCAATTTGTGCAGAGTTAATGGTAATAGGTGGATCCATCGTAATTTCGTAATCCGTCAATAAACTGATTCCTAGTCCAGCCCGGTTTGGATCTTCCGGATGCTCTCCTAATGTAATGGAAGTTGTTTTTTCTTTCTCGTCGCGATCAAAAGTAAGCTCTATTGTGTCTCCGATGGATTTCCCCCCGACCACTTCCATCAATTCTTCTGCGGTCGCTGTTTCTTTCCCATCAATATGTGTGATACGATCCCCAATATCCAACTTGCCTTCAGCTGCCAGTCCTTTTTTCACACTAAAAACATAGACGCCCTTGGAAATCAATTCGACTTCTTTACCAGCCTTCTCATATGCTATTTTAATAGCCGTTTCTTTGGAACTTTCCATCATATGTAACTGGCGATAGTTATACTCTTCATCTGTCTCATCCTCAGCACGAATCTGGTTGATAGGAAAGATATTTTGGTATTCACTTACTTTTGCAAAAGCATAAGTAAAAATGTTCGCTTTTCCCATTTTAACGGTGGTCAGCATAAAGCTTCCTTTATCCTCATCTCCACCTTCTACCGATACAAGCGGTCCTAATTCCTGTGCATCCCCTGGACGTGTTACATAATAAGGCAATGTCACAAAATTCAAGACCACTGCTAGCACTATCCCTATAAGAAGGGACCTCATAAAATATCTACTTTTCATGTTGCTGTTTCTCCTTCCACTCCTCTATCGTCTTCTTTATATAGGGGATCTGCAATCTAGTCGCTTCTTCACCAATCCTAATAATTTCCTCAATGTTGGTAAATGCCCGTGAACTATAGTGAGCAACAGCTGGCCTAATCATAACATCAGCTTCTGTCTCACTTCGTTTGACCAACTCATTTTGCATAATATCAATTGTTTGCAAAATGACATCGAAAATCGAATCAACCGGTTCATTTGTTTTCACCTGCGAAACATCTATTGCTATAACAATATCCGCACCCATTTCTTTTGCTACGCTGGCAGGTACACGATCTACAACTCCACCATCGACAAGCAAACGACCATTTACCTTTTCGGGTACAAAAATTCCAGGAATGGAAATACTGGCCCTCACAGCATCCGATATAGGTCCACTAGTTAAAACTACTTTCTCCGCCTTTTCCAAATCTGTCGTAACAATGGAAAGGGGGATGTCTAATTCCTCAATGTTTTTGTTTTGAGTGAACATGCGGATAAGTTCCTTCACCCGGTTTCCACTTACAAATCCCATTTTCGGAACAGTAAAGTCCAAGTAATACTTTCGTTTGAATGCAGTGGCAATTTTATATAGGCGATCCATATCATGTCCCATTGCATAGAAGCTTCCTACAAGTGCCCCCATACTGCTTCCGGCAATAAGATCCACGCTTATATTCTCTTCTTGCAATACTTTCAGTGCGCCAAGGTGGGCAAAACCGCGTGCGCCACCAGATCCCAATGCAATTCCTACTATAGGTTCCTTCAAGTTATCACCTCAAGCTGTGTACAGCCACCTTAAGCTTTACAGCAACCAAATTATCAAGTCCTATACCATTATCCTTTGATTCCTCTAATTTATCATACGCTATTCCTTTTTCTTGGTGAACAAACTGTGAAGACTTGGGTTATTTTAGGTTCTATTCCACCATCCCTTTTACGTATATTGAAAGGTAAGGTGAAGGGACAAACCTGGTTGCCAATCTAAGGGTAATTATTATTATTCTAACAAAAACCTAATCATTCTTGTACAAAAAAGAAATGGAGAGTTCACTCATTATTTGAATAGGTGAATATATTACTTGTTTTTATGCTTATGAAGGGGGTTAATCGGTTGGACTATTCGAAAGTCAAGACAGTTCTTTTTGCTATTATTATTTCCCTGCTTACACTATCCCTTATTCTTAACCCTCAAGCTTCTTTTCAAGCAAGTGTAAGAGGACTTAATATGTGGTGGGATATAGTATTCCCTTCTTTATTGCCATTTTTGATAATCAGTGAGCTACTGATCGGATTTGGAGTAGTGGCTTTTATCGGCGTCATATTAGAGCCATTTATGCGTCCACTTTTCAGGGTACCTGGAGTAGGTGGATTTGTATGGGCTATGGGGATGGCGTCTGGATATCCTTCTGGAGCTAAATTAACAGTGAGACTGCGTCAGGAAAACCAGATTACTCAGATTGAGGGCGAACGCCTTGTCTCCTTTACCAATTCATCAAATCCATTATTTATTTTTGGTGCTATAGCTGTTGGGTTTTTCCACAATCCTAAGGTCGGGATAATACTTGCTGCGGCCCATTATTTAGGGAATATTTGTGTCGGTTTGATTATGAGATTCTATGGTCCTTATTATGTGTCCAAGCGTCAAGAAGACCTTTCTAGAACTCCTCAAAAAGTTTCTATTAGGAGAGCCTTTTCTGAGTTGCACAGAACACGCTTAAAAAACAATAAGCCTATAGGCAAACTGCTTGGAGAAGCAGTATTGTCCTCTGTACAGACACTATTAATGGTCGGAGGATTTTTAATCCTCTTTTCCGTGTTAAATAGCATGCTTTCTTTATTTTCTGTTACAGCTATTCTAGCAGCCCTTATCAGTGTATTTCTCGGAATATTCGATATCTCAAAAGATCTTAGTTATCCCCTCATATCAGGGCTGTTTGAAATTACACTTGGCGGAAAACTGACAAGTGAAGTAACAGGGGTCAGTTTAATGGAACAGATTATCGTGACGAGCTTTTTCCTCGCTTTCAGTGGTTTTTCCGTACAAGCACAGGTTGCAAGCATTCTGGCTGATTCTGATATACGTTTTAAACCTTTTTTTCTAGCCCGTATTCTCCATGGTGCATTTGCTGCGGTCATCACATTTATTCTTTGGCAACCACTAGATCAAAAATTTAATGGGTTTGAAACAGCTGACGGAGACCTGCCCGTTTTTTCACCTTATTTACCAGAAGGGTTTTGGGAAACCGCTTTTGGGCTGTTTCAAACATACGGTCCTATATTTACGATTGCAATGTTATGGATATACCTGTTGCTTCTGTTAAAAAAGGCAGTTAAAAATGAACATGCCTAAATCAGGTCAACAAAAAAGCTCTCATGAAAATTAGATGAAACTTTCATAAGAGCTTTATTTTAATCTTTTTTATGAAACTTCTTTTTCAGTTCCGCTTCTACTGTCGGCGGAACCAATTCTGAAACCGATCCATTATATTTCGCCACTTCTTTCACAATGCTTGAGCTTAAAAAAGAGTACTGGTTGTTGGTCATCATAAACAATGTTTCGATACTTTCATCTAACACTCTGTTCATGGATGTGATTTGCATTTCATACTCAAAGTCAGAAACAGCACGCAATCCTCTGACGATGGAACTGGCATTTTTGCTGTGTGCATAGTCAATAAGCAAGCCATGGAATTCTTCTACTTCTACATTCCCAAACTCTTTTGTCACCTGCTTGATCATATCAACCCGCTCATCAACGGTAAATAAAGGTTTCTTTGATGAGTTATTCAATACACAAACATACACCTTATCAAATACTTTTGAAGCTCTTTTAATGATATCTAGATGTCCAAAAGTAACCGGATCAAAACTTCCCGGACAAACTGCTACACTTGCCACGTCATTCTCCCCCTTTTTCTCCACTGCTATGGTGGTAAACGGAGATGACCGTCAACCCATAGACTTCCTTCCTTGTTCTTTGAAATGAACCTAGTATTTCAGGCAGTTCCACTTCATTGCTATGTTCTGCCATGATCAGGCCGCTTTGTGCCAGAAGTTCAAATTCACTTATTTTATGTATTAATTCTTCTAAGTTATGTTTCTTATACGGGGGATCTAGTAAGATTAAGTCAAATTCGATTTCTCGTTTTTTTAAAGCGTTTAATGCTCTGATTGCATCGTTTCGATAAACTTCAACCTGTTCTCCTACTTGAAAGGTTTCTATATTCTGCTTAATTGTCTGAATGGCTTTTCCGTCCTTGTCGACAAAAATCACCTTGTCCACTCCGCGACTTAACGCCTCTATGCCGAGAGATCCGCTGCCGCCAAACAGGTCAAGTGCCAAACCTCCGTCAAAATATGGACCGATCATATTAAACACGGACTCTTTTACTTTATCTGTCGTTGGTCTCGTATTCATTCCCGGAACCGCTTTCAATTGTCTACCTTTCCATTTCCCTGAAACTACTCTCATCTTCTCACCATACTTTGTTTCGAAATTACTAATCAACAATATCCTATCATATTCGACATGAATTTCAAAAGTATTTCTCTGCCGCAATTTTAGTTTAATCAATTGTGTATAGCTTTACACCTTTTTGTTCATACTTAGTGTTAACAACATCCTTTCGTGTGATGTTGTTGCCAACCGCGGAGAAGACTTACGTTTCCCCATAAGTTCTTCCTCCGGTTTCTCCTCTCCCTTTGCCTTCTTAACCTTGATTAGTTTCAAGGGATGGAAGGACCCTGCCCGGACATCCGAGCAGGGTTTTTTTGTTGACTTATTAGACACCGCTGTTGATTTCCGCAAATGGCTTCGCTTTCCGCGGGACGGTGCTTGAGCCTCCCTCAATACGTTTCAGGGGTCTCAACCTACCGTTACTCCCCCGCTGGAGTCTTCGGGCTAAAATCAACAGCTAGAAACCGGCACATTTCCATACCAGAATTTAGTCCAGTAATTTATGTCGGCATGTCGAGATCGAACACATTCTCATGTGTCTCACATTGGTATAAACAAAGTTCTCCCCATTCGTCTTGGTTCAAGATGCCTTTCTCAGAAACATAACCTTCTATTTCTTCGAGACTGCTTTCTTCTAATTGTTTTTCTTCTTCCTTGGTTAAGAGACCTTCTTGGACAAGGTAATAAAGAATCCCAGTTACAAGCATCCCTTTAATGGGTAGCCCCTTAGTGGATGCAGAAACATTCTTCCCGTAAAAATGGTCATGAATATACAAAATGATTAGACCTGATATTAGAATCAAGGTGAACCAAAGCATCGGCAGTCCTCCTTCAAGCATTATATTCTCTTCAATTTTCATAAGGAACATGATAAAGTATGTTTGAGTAAAGCACGATGAGAGGAGAAAGAATATGATACAACGATTCATAGAACTCGGAGAAGGCTATTCTGATATATATGAACTTATGGAGCTGGCAAGAAGTAATAAAAATAGACTGCAACATCTTATCATGCTCCATACAGTGAAAAATGAACGGCAATTATCTTCTTTTGTTGTTGTGATGCAACCAACAAATCCTGGAGATTTTCAAGCTCTTTACATCAGTTTGGAAGGAATTCCAAATCACCAATTCCAACCGAATAAACGCGCGGATCTTTTTCAGGAGCTGGCAAAAGAATTAGATAAGGAAATCATTCAATTTGAAGTAAAACCTACTGAAGTTTTCGCAGAAAAAGAACTTTATTTTCAATATTTAATCGGAATACTTCGCTTAAATCATTATATTCCCGCTTTAAGGTAATCATGAAACATATCAGTGTCGGACATCTTTGGTTATAAAAAAAAGCAGTACCAAACCTAATTACTTAAGTTTGTACTGCATTTTTTATAAGCCCATCTTATAGTCATATTCTTTTGCTTTGTCCGGCCTAGAGTTTTCATAATGAGTCTTTATCGAAGGCTTATGTGAAACTTCCACCTTTTTGACATAAGATTGCCTGTTTAGCTTTTCCACTAATACTTCCGTATCCTCACTGTTACAGTAGAACAGGACATATTTCAATTTTTTAGATATATAGATGACATTTCCATAGCGCCTCAATAATTTGGCTTGCTTTAATGAATGGAGCCACACTACAATGCCTTGTCTTTGTGATAGCATATAATTTACCCCTTTAAGAATATTGATCCACGTTTTTATTATAGTTTAGCATGAATGGAAATATTATGACATACTTTAAACACACCAATAGGGAATATTCAATTTTTAAAATGAAAAGAGAGGGCGTTTTCCATGGAACTGGAACAGATTTGGGATGTTTTTTTAGTAGAACTAGATAAAAATGAAATTGTCATTTGCTGTTTCAGAAAACATGTGACCGGTATTCCTTTTCTTTATGTAGAGGTTGATCCTGATCATATTTCCGGTTGGGAAGAAAAAGGCAGATCTTTTATTGGAGTTTGTTCAAAGGTAGCAATGCATAAAAAGAAAGTAACGGTGGAAACGCATTTTGTGCGAAGGGATGAGAATCTTTTTGTTTACAGACATCGCTTCTATGTTCCTCAGGAAAAGATGTTCTGTTGTGGCAACCTTTGTGATGATTGTATTCGGTTAAGAGTTAAATAAATTTGGTTCTTAGATATGCTCCGCTGTTGATTTCCGCAAATGGCTTCGCTTTCCTAGGAGTAGTGCTTGAGCCCCTCGGCTTCGCCTGCGGGGGCTCAAGCTACCGCTATCTCCCTCAGGAGTCTTCGCCTTTTGCTCCAATCAACAGCTACATAATATGGGTACGAAAAGTTAGTGCTTAACCAGGTTGGAGGCTTATTAAATCCCTTAGGTGAAATCAAAAAAACTTGGTTGATTGGAGTGGAAGGCGCGAAGACGCCCGCGGGAGGAAGGGACAGGTGAGACCCCTGAAGCGTTGTGAGGAGGCTCAGGGACCGCCCGCAGGCAAGCGAAGCGCCTGGAATGGAAATCAACCGCATTATAAAAACTTTCTTATTCAAAAAAAGAAGCTGCAGTTTTTGCAACTTCTTTTTTTGGTTTAGCTTGCTTTACATCCACAGCCGCCGCCTGAGCCGCAACCGCCGCCGCAGCTTGACATGGAATCAAAGAATGGGTTACCTGTTGGTACCTTAACGTTGGTTGATACCGCCTGCCCTATCATAACACTTATCTCATCCAGTGTTTTTTGTATGGCATCTTCAGCTTGTTTAAAAGCGTGAATGGTTTCGTGAAGATCCACTTTACGTTTCAACTCACGAGTTTCGAGGGTAACTTTGCGATAATCGGGGTGATATTTCCCGAATCGTTGAACTTCCTCATATCTTTCTTTTATAGAATCGAATGCACGGATAAGATCCTGTGCTTCTTCGTCATGTTGTAGATTATATAAACAGCGATGATAATCTTCAGCAAGTTCGGACTGCCAGATCATTTTCGCTAATTCTTCCGCTTTTTCAACCATTTGAACATGCTCAAAAGTAGCAATCATCATCGAATACACCTCCAATTCCATCATACCATGTTTTTCTAGAGATGTATAATACCATAAGGGGGTGATTAAATATCTATTTGGATAGTCTGTTCGATCCCATATTCGGTCAAGTCATTATGTAGCAATTTGATCGTCAAGCTATGTTTACCTGTTGGTACGTCTTTTAAAACAAATGCACCTTTAGCAAAGTTGCCCCATTTTTTATTATCTAAGTACACGACAACCTGGCCTTCCCCTTGTTTTTTTATCTCTCTGTTCTCTTTAAATTCAAAATCAGGTGTGATGATACACTCTAAAAAGATATCCTGTCCTTTCACTGAATGATGGATGGTCATGGAGATGTCTTTATTATCAGACATTGTATTTGTGGATAGTACCTCCATCACCTCTACTCCTGATGCACCTTCACTTTCAGGCTTTTGCTGATCTTCTTTACACCCTCCAAGCGCGAGTGTAAAGAGGCATATTATTATCATCATTGAATTCTTCATTTTTTTGCTCCTTTCTCTCATAGCTTTTTCTATAGTGTGAGAAAGTAGTATATATTCTATTCGAATAAGAAAAAAAAACGCCCGCTAAAAGAGCGGTACGCTTGGTGTGGAGTTCAATCCATATTCTTCATTGTCTGAAACATATGAACCATCATGGAAGCCATTTGGACAGAGTTTTGAAATTTCTCCACTTTGTGGGGGATAGTTTGCTTATAATAGTGCATGGAGGATAGCTCAAAATCGTTTAGCTTTTCTGGGTTTCTAGTCAAAGTTCGATACCAAATTGGTTGTTCTCTTAAGTAGCTTTTTAACGTTTTCTTTTTTTGGATATATTCATAGACGTCTTTTCTCATATGTCTCATCCATTCCTAGTCTTTTCGAAACGAAAAAGGATTTTTAACACCCTGCGTCGGGGAACTGCCTTTTGTTGAATTAGGAATGAACTGTGAAATTAACTGCTGAATATTCCCAATAGCAGAATTGACATTTGTCAGGTGGTATTGCATCTGGTTCATATCCATCTTCTTTATAGATTGCAGCAGTTGAGGAATAACATCTGTGGATTTGGTTGTTTTTTCTGTTGTACTTTCTTGTGTCTCCTCATCACGGAAACTTTTCCAACTCTCGTCCTCTTCTCCTAACAAGTACCATTCCTCAAATAGTTCCTGCCACGTCTTTTTCTTGCTTTTAACTTCTTGAGAAAGCTTTGGATGTCTTTTGACAAAGTCTTTAAACTTTTCAATACTAGGATGTTTTTGATTAGTTGCCATTCTCTCACCCCTCTCTCCTTAATATGCCTAGTTTATTTTATTTGAAAAAAGTAAAAGCGTTCGCCTATTTTTCTTTTCTTCCTTCCCCTCCCTTGTTAAGATGTAGATAGACTTTTCGAGAAAGAAGGACAGAGTGATGGATATCAAGCAACAGTGGAATGACTTTTTAACAGACGCTACTGAGGAGGAAGAACAGGTCGCTGCCTTATATTTAAAAAGCCTAGAACGTAAAAGAAATGGTTCAAACGGCACACATATTGGTGCACTTATGGAAATCAACAGTGAATTTCAAGAGCCGGACACATTAACCATGACCATACCAAATACTGAATTGCTACAGAACTCCTTAGATATTTTACATGGAGGGTTAACAGCCACATTGCTGGACTCTGCGATGGGAACGCTTGCTTTCAAATTGATTCCTGATGACAAGGCAGCAGTTACAACTGAAATGAAAGTAAACTACGTTGCAAAAGGCGTAGGCGATCATTTTACCTGTGTGGCTTCTGTGGTTCATAAAGGGTCGAAATTATTGGTTATGGAAGGCAAAGTATTTCGTAGTGACGGTGTACTGATTGCCCATGCTACAGGCAGTTTCTTTGTAATTCCTAAAAGAATCTAGAAAGGAAAGATGAAATGGTTACTGCCATTGTTATTCCTATTCTGATTGGTTATTTTTATTGGATTACTATAAAAGAGGCAAAAAAACAGAAAGAAATTTGGAAGAACGTTTCAATGGTACCGTCTGAAGCTAGAGTGGAAGGAACTATATTGTCCTTACATACAGAAAAAAAGCGGTTTTATCACCAAATGTATATTCTAGAAACCACTTATCGCATACAAAATCAAACTGGAATAACAACTGTAGTGTATAAGCAGCCACTTACTCCTTCAAGTCACCCTCCTTCCTATAGTAACGGTGACATATTGCAGTTTGTTGGAAGATGGGACGGAGAACTATTTCTAGCAGGAGAAATAAATTTAATAAAAAAAAAAGACAGCCATTAAGTCTATGACTGTCTTTTTGCTTTTCTACCAGGTTTCAATAAAATTCTGTGTGTAATATTTTTCTTTCACACCTACACCAAGGTGGGTGAATCTTGGATTTAGTAGCGTATTCCTGTGCCCTTCACTATTTAACCAGCCTTCAACCGCATCCACTCCGTCTACATATTTTGCCGCGATATTTTCACCAGCTAAACGAAATGGAACCTCCCCTAACGTTAATCTATCCGTCAAAGTTCCTTTTGATGGGGAAGTATGGGAAAAATAGTCTTCCTCCCTCATATCCTTACTATGTAAGTATGCAACTTCTGCTGTATCTTCGTCCCATTCTACTGGTGAGAGTTTAAAGCGATGTCTAATAATATTGGTAAAATCGATGATCTGTTTTGCATCCCCTTCTTCAACCTTTGCCCATTCTTCCTCACTCAGTTCCTTTGGTTCCACTAAAGGACCTCTATAAACAAGTTCATATGGGCGTTGCTTGATCAGTGTGGAGCTATCCATATAACGTATACTTGAAAGTGTTTGTTCAAAATCATCGAAATATAACTGCACATAAAAATCTTTCACTTTCATTAGGGGTCTTGTTTCTAACTCTTCTTGCTTTAACTGAAAACGATAAGAGCCTTCTTGATGGGAAACTGTAATATTATCACTAAACTTGTATTTATTATTCAAATCTTCGTAAGACTGACCAACTTTAAACAGTTCGTTATTACTTTCACTGCCTGTGCTAAAGATAGTGACGACTTTTCCCTCACTTACTCCAAATTGCATGTAATTTTCTAGGTTCTCATTATAAACCCACCACTCGTAATCATAGGATGACAAATCCTTTCTCGCTGGTTCCCCTAACTTGTCCAGTAAGATTTGTGATTCTTGCCCCATGAAAGAAGCTAATCCGTCAATCTCTTCATTCATTTGTATTTCAGATTGCACGAAAGCTTTTTCCTCTGATTTTCTTTTCTCTGGAGCAATTTGGCCCGTTAGTGGCTCATCTTTAATGAGCTGTTCCAATTCATGTGGTTCAACATTTACAAATAAATATAAACAAAATGCAATAAATAGCAAGAAGAATAAACCCCTCATTTCTCTTTTCCCTCCCTTTTCTATCATTATATTTACTAGATTCACTTTCATTCACTTTTTTATGTTTTAGTAGACATTGGTAGATTTATTCTATCTATACCCTATAAAAGAAGAATGAATACTTTTGTTTTCACATTTAAAAAGACCGTTCAAAAATCACCCGGTCAACTTGAGAAATTTGGTTATTGGTTTACCTCCGCTGTTTCTTTTCGCAAATGACTTCGCTTTCCGCGGGACGGTGTTTGAGCCTCCTCACTTCGTTGCGGGGTCTCAATCAACCGTTACCCCCCGCAGGAGTCTACGTCATTTGCTCCAATACACAGCTAGAAATTAAGTTAAATAGTCGTTTATCCTAACCCAACTAATTCGTTAAGATACCTTTCTTTAATCTTTTGGTAAGTGAAATTACCTTGTTGATTGGAGTGGAAGGCGCGTAGACGCCCGCGGGAGGAAGGGACAGGTGAGACCTCGGAAGGCGAAGCCTGAGGAGGCTTCCGGACCGCCCGCAGGCAAGCGAAGCGCCTGGAGCGGAGATCAACTTGCTATTATATTTTCTAATCTATACAAACTAGATTATTTTTCTGAAATATCACTTAGCGCATCTCCTGCTTGGTCATCTGAGTAATCTCTCACTGCCAAGTCACCCAAGGATACTATTCCAACAAGATGTCCGTTTTCTACTACAGGCAACCTTCGTATTTGATGTTCTGCCATAACATGGGAAGCCTCTGCTACAGAAGTATCTGGACCAATAGTTATTAAGTGATCACTCATTACATTCGTAACTGGATTAGATCCTGGATGTTTTTCTGCGATCCCTCTAACAACTAAATCTCTGTCGGTAATCATTCCTAAAAGCTCCCCGTTTTCCACAATAGGAATAGCTCCTACATCTAGATCCTTCATCTTAGTTGCCACTTCAAAAACATTGTCCAATGGCGTGCAGTAGTCTACATTCGTTGTCATAACATCTCTTACAGTTTGCATATTTCTACCTCCGTTATTTTTCATACATAGCAGTCAACTATTTTGAAGAGGATAAAGGTATCATCTTCTACATCTTTAGGTTCACCATTTTCTACAAAATCATGAATTTTTCCAAAAAACTTAACTGGACTATGGCTAGATTGAGAACCTTTTATTGAAAGTTGTCCGCTTTCGTACTATTATAAACAGGGAGCATACTTTATTTGGTTTCACAGAGATAGAAAAAGGAGTGTACATACATGAAAATTGAAAATACAGGTTTTGAAAATGAAAGAGTAGATTTAACACGTTTGACAGACATTATGGAGGATTTAGGTTTTGACCTTGCTGGTCAGTGGGACTATGAGCGAGTAACCTATGACCGTAAATTTGAAACAAAAGAAGGCATTTTCTACCTTCGTGTACAAGGTTATGCTGTAGAAGGTGACATTGGTGGATCTCATGCTGTCATTAACTTAATGACTCCGCTTTTAGGTAAGCATTATTATCCACATGGTGTGGAGTATGGAGAAGGAGAAACATTCCCATCAAATATCGTATCCACATCGACATCTTTATTAAAACAAGCTAAAGAACGTATGGATGCAATCAAATAATACAACATTCTAGAAGGTGAATCGCTGGCATTTAGGCCTAGCTTCACCTTTTTCTTTTGACATTTTACTTAATCCATATCGCATCCACGTAAACATGAACCGCTGATACCGTTTGTCCGGTAATAATTTCAATTTCTTTCTTAATCAATTGTTGAAGTTCCTTGCATTTTTGCGGAATACATTTGTTGTACACGATGGCAACAAAAAGGTCGATGTAAAGGTTTTTTTCCTCATTATAATGGATTAATGCACGATTTATTTCGTCTCTATTTAAAATGGAATACAATTTTCCCACTGACCGTGGTGGAAGAAGTTTAATATCACCAATATCAGAAATGCAGATGGCTATAACCGTTTGTAGGAGCATATTACTCATCTCTTCCTGTCCTTTCTTCAGTACCAACATCATGTATACCTCCTTTTCACCTGAGGGGTTTTATTATTTTATTCCGTTTTGATAAAGCTGTGCTTGTTTAAAGGATTACATATTTATTTTCTTACATACTGTTATTTCAATAAAATCCATACTATAATTAATATAGGAGTATGGTATTAGAAAGGAGACATCCATTGTCAACGCTGTTTAGTATTCGAACACTTTTTATACTAATCATTATTGCTGTTATTGCAATAATTGCATTTTTTATATTGCCCGTATCAATTCCCATTATCATTGCTTTGATTACTGCTTTGTTTCTGGAACCTCTGGTTAGGCTTTTACAAGCGAGAGCAAAGCTGAAACGAAATCTTTCTGTTTTCATTGTTTTTCTTTTATTCCTGACAAGTATCGGGGTAGGAGGATACTTCCTAACAACGAAAGTGATAACAGAAGGCATCAATTTGGTCGAAAATGCCCCTTCTTACATAAATGAAGTCAATAGGGTATGGCGTGATTTCCAATCAGATCTAAATAATGCTTCTGAGGATCTTCCCCCAGAGTTTGTTACTGAAATCAGTTTGCAAGTAGACAAATTTCTTTATGATCTGAGAATTTATCTAACGGACCTGTTTAATATACAAAATGTAAAGAATATCTTCACAAACATCCCAAATTATTTGGTGAGTTTCCTTGTCTACCTGATTGCCCTATTCTTATTTTTAATTGACATGCCACGCCTAAAAGCTGGTCTATATTCACACTTGAAAGAAGAAACGGCAGCCAAGGTCAAATTTATGAGCTCAAGATTATCTTATGTCATATTCGGTTTCTTTAAAGCACAATTCCTAGTTAGCATCATTATATTTTTCGCAAGCTTGGTTGGTTTGTTATTTATCGCACCAGAAGTGGCATTATTAATGGCTTTCATTATCTGGGTAATTGATTTTATCCCTATTATTGGTTCCATTGTCATCTTGGGACCATGGGCAATTTTTCATTTTATTACAGGTGATATAGGACTTGGAACACAATTGTCCATATTGGCTATCGTTCTTCTAGTCATTAGAAGGACTGTGGAACCAAAAGTAATGGGTAGTCATATTGGACTTTCTCCACTGGCTACTTTGATTGCCATGTATTTAGGGTTAAAACTACTTGGTATCTTAGGTTTTATCGTAGGGCCTTTATTATTGATTGCATTTAACTCTGCACGTGAAGCAGGTATTATTAAAATGAACTTCAAAATATAACAAGTAAAAAAGGTGATTGGACAATTGTCCAACCACCTTTTTGTTTATTATAGACCTAATATTGCTTTAAAAACAGAAGTAGTTTCGCCGCCTTGATAAATTACATATAAAAGCAAATAGACTGCAACGCCAGTAATAGCGGTTGAAAACCAGATGATACTTGTGATTGGGCCAAGTTTTCTATGCTTTTCGAGCTTATTCTTGTAGCCTGTCCATAGGTTGATGATTCCCATAACAGCCCCAACTGTAGCAAGAGTGATATGGAATAATAAAAAGATCGTATAATACACTTTTATGTCATCAGGCCCTCCGAAGCTGGTATTGCCAACAAAAATAGTTCTTGATGCATAGATGACAAAGAAAATAATAGCGAAGATAGCTGCAAAAAACATGGCTTTTTTATGTGCTTCAAGTTTACGTTTACTAATTAAGTACCAGCCTATCGCGACAAATATTGCGCTCAGTACAATAAAAAACGTACTTATTGTAGGCATAATTGGAATTGAGTGATCCATCTTGTTCTCCTCTCGTACTTCTTTTCCATCTTTATTTTAAAAAACATTTCACGTTCAATCAACATGTTTATCAAACGTTCATTATATTGTAAATAATGCTACATAGAAAAACAGCAACAATATAGTGTTGCTGTTATCCTTTACTCTACCACTTTTGGTTGCATGGCTTTGTTTAGGTCAATTTCGTCTTTTTCTCGTTCGCGTTTCGCCCAGCCAAAGAATACATAGGCTAGAATACTGCCATACATAATTTCTTGGATAATTTTCATAATAACTCCGCCGAGCTGTTGATCTTCTATCAACGGCAAAGCATTGAACATCTCTGGTCCACCAAGATCCAGGCCGCTTAAGGTTCCGGCTGGTACACATAAAGCAAGTGCTGCCATCCATGCAGTTAACTCAGAATACGTAGTGTATAAAGGTTGATCTGCGAATATAATCAAAGCACAAGCAGGTGTTAATAACATTCCATCTGCCATAATATAACCAATCTTCTTGATTCCTGATAAACGTTGTTCTTCAGGAAGTGGATTAACAAGCGGCCACCACATGATAAACGCACCTAGAAACATAACAGATGTATAAGTTGTATGATATACCATATCAACCTTTATCGTATCAAATACGACTGGAATATGGTAAAGAGAGAATAAAACGTTAAAAACGAATAATGCAATAAGTGGTTTTGAGAAGAAACGGAACACCGGCTTTACAACCGGTAGATTTATGATTTTTCTAAGAACCCAAGCAGGCATACCCATCAGTAAAATAGGTGGAATAACCAAGTATAGTATCGCCATTTGCGTCATATGCGCACTTAACATCAAATGAGATAACAAATCAACTGGAGATCCTTTTACAAGATAAAACAGTATCATACTGATAAGGAATAGAACTCTTTGTTTATTTGATATCTCTTCAGAGTCCTTGAAACGGTGTCTCCCTTTTCCAGTTATATAAAAATATAATGTTATGGTAAGAATAGTGAAAATTAATAAAAACGGACTCCATAAAGCTTGAAATCCAAACATGTCCAAGTTGCCGATCATTATGCTGTCACCTCAATTTTATCGAGACTCTAATAAGTCTCACTTTGCATAACCACATTATACTATACAAGACCAAGCTCGTTCAATGTGATACAAAAAGGATACCCCTGATTAACAGAAAGTGTCATGAATTAGACAATGTTCCTCTTATATTAACTTTTTGTGGTTGGTCAGTCCCCGCTGTTCCATTCCGCAAATGGCCTCGCTTTCCGCGGGACGGTGCTTGAGCCTCCTCACAACGCTTCAGGGGTCTCAAGCTACCGTTACTCCCCCGCTGGAGTCTCCGCCATTTGCTTCAATCCACAGCTAAGAATTACGTAAATCTATGTTATGACTTTTCTTTATACTCAATTGGAAGGTTTTTAAAACCAAAGTGAACGAAGTAACCTTGTTGATTGTAGTGGAAGGCGCGTAGACGCCCGCGGGAGGAAGGGACAGGGGAGACCCCGCAACGAAGTGAGGAGGCTCCCGGACCGCCCGCAGGCAAGCGAAGCGCCTGAAACGGAAATCAACAGTATTACAAATTCTTATCAAACAAAAAAGACAGCCTCTATGGGCTGCCTTTTTGTTTGGTTTTTACCACCAGATGATAGTAGTAAATGCCAAGATTGTAATTAATCCAACTGCCAATCCAGAATATAAGAATAAAGCTGGAGTTTCATGACCTTTATGGTTCATGTGCATGAAATAGTATAGTTGGAAGATACATTGTACAATAGCAAGCAAGATGATGAAAGGTACGATAAAGTACTTGGACATCTCTGCTCCTACTGCAAGGAATGCAAGTAGAGTAAGGAAAATCATCAATACGAAGGAAACAACCTGGTATTTCATTTCTTCCTTATTCTTTTTGCGACGGAATTCTAAGTCTACTTTTGGGTTACCTGTATTTGATTGAGTATTTGCCATCAGTCATCACACCAATCCCATTAAATATACAACAGTAAAGATGAATAACCATACAACGTCGATAAAGTGCCAGTATAGTGAAGCTACATAGAACTTAGGAGCATTATATAGATCCAAACCACGTCTCATGTTACGGATTAAAAGAGTTCCAATCCAAAGTAAACCGAAGAATACGTGGGCACCGTGAGTACCAACTAATACGTAGAATGCAGAACCAAATGCACTACTAGTAATTGTATGGCCTAAATGGATATAATGATTGAACTCATAGATCTCTAGGATTAAGAATGATAATCCTAGAAGCCATGTGATACCCATCCACAATTGCATCTTTTTGAAGTTAAAGTTTTTCATGTGGTACATAGCGTACACACTTGTTAGAGAACTTGTTAAAAGAATCATCGTTGCAGCAAAAACTAATGCTAAATCAAATAATTCTTTTTGGTCAGGACCAGAAACAATGGAATCAGGTCCACTTAGAGCTAAATAAGTAGCAAACAATGAAGCAAAAAGTACAGTCTCTCCACCTAGGAAAAGCCAGAAGCCTAAGAACTTGTTTTTGCCTTCAAGGGTCGCCTTTTCAGGCGAAGCTGGAAAAGTTTCTGCTGTGAATTTTTCTTCAGTATGCATTATAGCTTCGCCCCCTTGTCATCATCTTCAGCAAGAAGATCTTCTTTATGAATATGATATCCATGATCGTCGATTATAGAACGGAAGAACATGGCACTAAATGTTACTAGTAGACCAATGATCATCACTGGAAGACCCCATGTGTAATCGCTTCTATACATAACACCAAATGCTGCGATAAACAAGCCAATTGAGATGATGAATGGAAGAATAGAACCGTTTGGCATATGAATGTCTCCGATTGGTTCTGCAGGCGTCATGCCTTTTTTACCTTCCATCTTCTCAACCCATAACGGATCAAGTCCACGAACAAGTGGAGTTTGTGTAAAGTTGTGCTCTGGTGGCGGTGAAGGAATGGACCATTCTAATGTACGGCCATAGCCCCAAGCATCGCCAGCTACAGTCTGCTTGCTTAAAGCAGTCTTTACAATATTGATGAATAAAACAACTGTTGCAAGTGCCATGAAAATAGCACCAATGGAACTAACTAAGTTTCCTAGTTCCCAACCATTTCCGTCAGCGAATGTAAATACACGACGTGGCATACCCATAAGTCCAAGGAAATGTTGGATAAAGAACGTTAGATGGAAACCAATGAAGAATAACCAGAAAGTAATCTTTCCTAAAGTTTCATCTAAAATTTTACCGAAAATCTTCGGCCACCAGTAGTGAAGTCCAGCAAATAGACCAAACACTACTCCCCCAACAATAACATAGTGGAAGTGGGCTACTACGAAATAAGAATCGTGGTATTGATAGTCAGCCGCAGCTGATGCTAGCATTACCCCTGTTACCCCACCAAGTACAAAAGTAGGTATGAATGCTACTGACCATAGCATAGCAGTATTGATTTGTAACTGTCCGCCCCACATTGTGAACATCCAGTTAAAGATTTTAATACCAGTAGGTACGGCAATTGCCATCGTTGCAACCGCAAAGATTGCATTCGCAATCGGTCCAAGACCAGTTGTGAACATATGGTGAGCCCATACCATGAATCCTAAGAAACCGATTAATACTGTTGCAAATACCATGGAAGAGTATCCAAACAGACGCTTCTTAGAGAAGGTAGAGAATACATCAGAGAAAATACCGAATGCTGGTAAGATTAAGATGTAAACTTCTGGGTGTCCGAAAATCCAGAATAAATGCTCCCAAATTACTGTGTTACCACCAAGGTTCGCATCAAAGAAAGCTGTTCCGAAAAGACGGTCGAACATCATTAATGCCAATCCTACAGTTAATGGAGGGAAAGCAAAAAGAATTAAAGCAGATGCTACAAACGTAGACCATGTAAATAGAGGCATACGCATATAAGTCATACCAGGTGCACGCATGTTGATGATCGTAACAAGGAAGTTAATACCACCAATTAATGTACCAATACCCGATATTTGAAGTCCTAACGCATAAAAGTCAATACCATGACCTTCAGATGCGAGTGATAGCGATGCATAAGAAGTCCACCCAGCATCAGGTGCTCCACCTAAGAACCAACTCATGTTCAGGAAAACTCCTCCGAAGAAGAACAACCAAAAACCTAATGCGTTGATAAAAGGGAATGCAACGTCACGTGCACCGATTTGTAAAGGAACCGCTGCGTTCATAAACGCAAACAATAATGGCATAGCTGCCAAGAAAATCATTGTTGTTCCATGCATAGTAAGTATTTCATTATAAAGGCCTGCAGCTAAAAAATCATTATTAGGCAAAGCCAGCTGGATACGAATAAACATCGCTTCCAAGCCACCGACGATAAAGAAGAAACCGCCGGCAATAAGGTAAAGGATGGCGATTTTTTTATGGTCTACTGTTGTCAAGTAGTCCCATACCGTTGCGCCAAAGCCTTTTTTCTGTGCTAACGTACTCACAATGTAACCTCCCTTTCTATGAAATCTATTCTTCGTCTACTTTTAATGACATTAAGTATTCAACAAGAGCGTCAATTTCTTCTTGTTTCAAGTTACCGTAAGTACCTGTCATCAAGTTAGCTGGTTTAACTTTTTCAGGATTTTTCAACCATTTTTCCAAGTCTTCTGGAGTATGATCTAAAATACCGGCAATCATAGTGCGGTCCCCGAAGTTTGTTAAGTTAGGTGCAACCCCAGCATCAGCTTGTGCATCTGCACCAACCGCGTGACATGTGATACAGCTTTGGTTGAAGATTTCTTCACCTGCTTGCGCAAGATCAGATTGAGCAGCATGCTCTTTGCCTTGCATTTTTTCTACCCACTGATCAAAGTCTTCACGAGGCATGGTTTTCACTTTGAAATCCATCAATGCATGGGAAGGACCACATAACTCGGCACATTTACCGTGGAATAAATTTTCTGCTTGGCCAACACGCTCTGAATCAAAATTCAACCAGAAACGGTTCGTGTTGTCCGTATTTGTATCCATTTTCCCTCCGGCAGAAGGAATCCAGAATGAGTGTTTTACTTGACTTGCTTCCAAGTTGAAGTAAACATTTTCATCTGTTGGAACATAAAGGTCTTGACTTGTTACAATACCATACTCTGGGTATTCAAACTCCCACCAGTATAAGTGCGCAGTAACATTTACTACAAGTGCATCAGACTCTTCCTTGTCCATTTCCCTTACATCAGCAAGGTCAAATGTGTAAGATACAGTTGGAACTGCTAAGATTAAAAGTAATAAAATCGGAATAACAGTCCAGGTGATTTCAAGCTTGTGGCTTCCTTCCACTTGCTTTGGAATAATTTCTTTATCGCCTTTACGCTGGCGGAATTTCACCACAACGTAAACGAAGATAATAGAAACCACAACTACTACAAGAATCATAATTGCTGAGCTTAACAATATCAGTGATTTTTGCATATCTGCCACTTCACCTACTGGCTGAAGTGTAGATAAGAACGGTTTACCACAGCCTGCTAAGAATAGCGCCATTACACTGAAAAGTGATACTATACGCCAATTAGGTAGCCATTTCTTCATAGCCTAATCAAACCCCTCTTTCATATTTAGTGAGTGAAGTAGAATGTATTGATAAATTCCTTCAAAGCTTTGAGAAAGAATCTAATCACAAATTATAGAGCCAACTGGTTTTCACCGTATCAGCTATACACTTTTTACCTCAAAAGGACAATTTTCGCACCCATTGTTTACTATACCACAGGTTATGTAATTTCACCCTTAATTTTTGAGGTGTTTTTGCGTGAAAACAGACAGCTACCCTTTATAAGCAATAGCTGTCATGCTCTCTTCTTGTTGAACAAATAAATTCCTTGATCTTAGAAGATGGTAACGATGATCATGGAAACAAATAAGATAGTTAGATAATTTAATGAGTAGACAAACATTAATGTTGCCCACTTCAATCCATCTTTCATCTTAAAACCAGCAATACTTAGAGCAAGCCAGCCTAAATTCAATAGAGTTGCTAGCACGATTAATCCCGCTCCAAGATCAAACAACCAAAAAGGAAGCGGCAGTAAACAGGCAACCCATACAAGCATTTGTCTTCTTGTAATGTCAAAACCATGAACTACAGGAAGCATAGGAATGCCTGCATTTCTGTATTCCTCGCACCTTCTAATAGCAATGGCAAGGAAATGTGGAATTTGCCATACAAACATGATGAAAAATAATATCCACGCAATCAACGAAAGTCCTGGGTCAACGGCAGCCCAGCCTATAAGCGGCGGCACTGCACCTGACACACTTCCTATTACAGTGTTAAGCGTATTTTTCCTTTTTGACCACATTGTATATAAAACCACATAGGTGAAAGCCCCGATAAGTCCGATTACAGCGGCTGTAATGGTTGTAAAAGCTAAGATGATGGTTCCTAGAGCTGTAAGAAACAACCCAAGATAAAGTGCTCCTTTTGGATCCATTCTTCCGGTTACGGTAGGACGATTCTTTGTTCTAGACATGAGATGGTCAATATCTCTGTCAATATAGTTATTTAAACTACATGAACCCGCAACTACCAGTGAAGAACCTATCATAGTCAAAAGGACAATATCCAAATTAGCGATAAAACCATCTGTCTGGGTAAAATATATAGCTAACCAGAGGCCGGTAAACGTAGTGATAAAATTGGAATTCACAATCCCAATTTTTATTAGCGCTAAGAAGTCTTTCCATCTTGAAGGAGCAACTTCCATACCTTGAGGACGTTCATCTGATAATGAAGCAGGCGCTTGGTCCAAAGTCCTCAAATTTGCCATTTATATTCCTCCTTTGAACCTTAATGCAATCATTTGATAAAAAAACAAATGAGCACGTGAATACGTTTTCACTACCGCATTATAATGCGGAGATTTATGCACATATTGAGCAATAAGTGCTTGGCAACATTCTCTCTGTATATTAAATCATATTTGCTAAATACTTTGTGAATTATATTTGAAGAAAATATGACTAATTTGTGTCACCTAGAGAGATTGCAACCCGTGCGTAAGAAAACGGTATATAATAGGATTTGTCGAAGCTTTTCACAAAAGTGAAGAGGCTGATTACAAACTTCCCTTATATATTACTAGCAAACTCCATCCCATTATTCAACCTTTTTCACGATAATAATTTCCTCCTGGATAACTGCTTGAGGATATTGTCAATTACCGTAAGATTGTGTAGTATTGGGAGGACGTTTATTATTTTACCATTTCTGTTTCTTTTTTAATATAAGGGAGATACAAATTCTTTCTGAGAAGGTGGATCTAGTGTATAAATTATTAAAATGGTTCGCCGTTTGCACGTCTATTATCATGCTTTTTGTTCTGATTGGGGGAGCACTTGTTACAAAAACCGGTTCTGGTATGGGGTGCGGAAGATCTTGGCCACTCTGTCACGGCGAACTAATTCCAAGTAATATTGACTTCGCTCTTATAGTTGAATTAAGTCATCGTATTGTTTCAGGGTTAGCCGGACTAATGGTTCTGACTCTAGCAGTATGGGCTTGGAAAGCAATTGGTCATAAACGAGAGACAAAATTTTTGGCCCTAGTATCATTTCTGGTATTAATCTTACAAGCTCTAATTGGAGCTGCTGCTGTAGTGTGGGGACAATCATCTGCAGTACTGGCACTTCACTTTGGGATTTCCCTTATTTCATTTGCCTCCGTCTTCCTTCTTACTCTGCTCATTTTTGAAGTAGATAAGAAGTTTGATGCTGAATCGTTGATAGTAGACCGACGGATGTCGTTTCATATTGTCGGTATTATTGTTTACTGCTATCTGGTGGTATATAGTGGCGCACTAGTAAGACATGTTGGCGCAAGCTTAGCATGCCCAAGTTGGCCGAGCTGTACACGGAACGGGCTTGGGATTCCCACCCAAATGCATGAATGGATTCAAATGGGACACCGGGCTGCGGCCGGACTAATTGTCGTGTGGATTGTTTATGTAACAATCCTTGCGATTAAAAAGTACAAGCACCAACCTGTCATTAAAGCCGGTTGGATTATATGCTCCATTCTTGTAATTTCTCAAGCTACGACAGGAGCTTTAGTTGTAATAACCAACTTAAATATCTTTGTAGCACTTTTACACGCTTTAATTATCTCTTGTTTATTCGGAGTATTGAGCTACTTCTTGATGCTAGTCACGCGAAATAAAACTAATCAAGTGAAAGTCAACAACCAAACAACTAAATCCATATAAAAAACGAGTGGGCATTTTGCCCACTCGTTTTTTTATGAAAAGTCACTTTTATTCTTTAAACATTTGAATTGCCTTTTTTCTTTGCTCGGCATGGTCTACCACAGGTCGCGGATAATCTTTACCAATCACACATCCTGCTTTTTCTTGTTCATAATCATCCATTTTCCAAGGCTCATGAATATACTTTTCGGAAACTCCACTTAGTTCTGGAAGGTATTTTTTTATATACTCCCCTTTAGGATCAAACCGGTTTGATTGTGTAATTGGATTAAAAACACGGAAATATGGCACTGCGTCCGTCCCTACAGATGCCGCCCATTGCCAGCCTCCGATATTGGACGCCTCATCATAATCATATAACATCTGTTCAAAATATCTCTCCCCCAACCGCCAATCCATTAAAAAGTCTTTAGTGAGAAAGGAAGCGGTAATCATCCTTATACGGTTATGCATCCAGCCTTCTTCTGCCAATTGTCTCATGCCTGCATCCACAACGGGAAATCCTGTTTTTCCTTTTTTCCATAGTCCCAATAGATTTTGATTATCATTCCATTTGAGCTTCTGATACTTTTCATCTATTTCTTGTGTTTTACTATCAGGATAGTGATGAAAAATCATATTGTAAAAGTCGCGCCATGCCAGTTCTTTTAGAAATGTATCCATCCCAGTACTATATGATGTTTGTTGCTTTTCTTGAATATGATACAAAACTGTTCTGGCGGAAATCGTTCCTGTTCTTAAATGGACAGATAATCTTGAAGTCGCTTCAGCTGAGGGGATGTCCCTAAAGCAATCATATTCATCAATTTTCACTTTCATGAATGAGTTTAATAGATTCAATGCAGTCTCTTCATCCGGAATAGGATGTTGACCTGAAATGTTCAATAGATTTGATAAAGCATTTTTCCCCTTTGAATACATTGCATCTTTTTTGATACTTTCTATCATTAGGTCTTCTTTTGTTAGGATATATGGATCAATTTTCGGCTGAGCTGTCCACTTCTTAAAATAAGGAGTAAAAACTTTATAAATGGAATTGTCCGGCTTTTTCACTTCATTGGCACCGTGAATGTTGTAGTCCATATATGAAGAAACCCGAATTCCTCTCTCCAGAAAGAATTTGTCCACCACTTCATCGCGCTTTTGACCAGCTCCGACTTCATCTTGGTTATAGTATAATGATGTCACTTCAGGGAATTGTTCTAACACTTGAGAGAATGCTTCTTTCCATGTCCCCTCTACTAAATGAATATATATCCCCTTTTTTTCACACCGTTTAACAAACCGTTCCAACGCAGCAAAGAAAAAGCGGTGATTAGGTGTATCTTTGGTAGTGAAAACTGGATCTAGATGGTAAACGAACAGTAAAGGCTCTTTTCTATGTTGTGTTTCCTTTACCGCGTGGTATAAGGCAGTGTTGTCTTGCAAGCGAAAATCCCTGCGAAACCACATGATTGATAAAGTCATAAGTTTGTCACCTCAGACACCATTATAGGTACATACCTAAACGAAAGGAAGTTTGGATGGGTTACAATCATTTATTAGTATAAAAACCGACCGGCCATTTTAGATACTTGGTCATACTCCGCTGTCGATTTCCGCAAACGGCTTCGCTTTCCTAGGGGCGCTGCTGGAGCCTCCTCGGCTACGCCTGCGGGGTCTCCACCTAGCACTATCTCCCTCAGGAGTCTTCGCCTTTTGCTCCAATCACCAGTTCTAGATTATTAGAACGAAACGTTATTGCTTTTACAGTTAACCCAGCTAAATACCTTACATCTTCAAAAATCCTAAAGGTTAATGAAGTCACCTTGTTGATTAGAGTGGAAGGCGCGCAGACGGCCGAGGGGGGAAGGGACAAGTGAGACCCCGGAAGCCTAAGGAGGCTCACGGACTGCCCGCAGGCAAGCGAAGCGCCTGGAACGGAAATCAACAGGATTTTATACTTCCTTATCTACTAAAAATAGAACCCAAGAATGATGGATCATCACTCTCGGGTTCTTTTAATAGAAGGTCTTAATTATACTTTATCTACTTCAATTAATAAGTCTCCAGTTGCAATACCTTCTCCAGCTGCAACGTGAATCTGTTTTACGGTACCACTGAATGGAGCTTGTACAGTCGTTTCCATCTTCATCGCTTCTGTGATCATCAAGTGATCCCCCTTGGAAACTTTCTCCCCTTTTTCCACCAATACCTTGATAACCGTTCCTGGCATGGTTGCACCGATATGCGTTGGGTTTGTCGCATCCATTTTAGGTTTTGATACAACATCAGACTTGACGTTTTCGTCTTTGATGTACACTTCACGAGGTTGTCCGTTCAATTCAAAGTACACAACTCTTGTACCATCTTTTTGCGGTTCCCCGATCGAAACTAGCTTGACCATTAATGTTTTTCCTTGTTCGATTTCCACTTGGATCTCTTCTCCAAGTCTCATACCAAAGAAGAACGTCGGTGTATCCAAGACAGATACGTTTCCATATTGTTCATATTTCTTTTGATAATCCAAGAACACTTTTGGATATAGAGCATAAGCAATCATCTCATGGCTTGTCACTTGACGATTCAATGTTTCAAACAATTTCTTGCGAACCTCTTCAAAGTCGACATCATCCAATAATTCACCTGGGCGAACTGTAATAGGTGATTTCCCTTTTAAGATGACCCTTTGCAAGTCTTCTGGGAACCCTCCATGAGGCTGTCCCAAATAGCCTTCGAACAATTCAATAACAGAATCAGGGAAATCAATTGTTTCTCCTTTTTCCAGCACATCTTGTTCTGATAAGTTATTTTGAACCATGAATAACGCCATATCACCGACTACCTTAGAGGAAGGTGTTACTTTCACAATATCACCAAACATATCGTTTACACGACGATACATTTGTTTCACTTCTTCCCAACGAGCGCCTAGTCCTACCGCTTTCGCTTGTTGCTGAAGATTACTATATTGTCCTCCAGGCATTTCGTGCATATAAACCTCGGAATGAGGGCTGTTCATGCCGCTTTCAAAATCACTGTAGTATTTACGTACATCCTCCCAGTAATGAGAAAGTTGTTCAAGAGCTTTTACGGATACATCCGGCTTGCGGTCCATTTCTTCAAGGGCATAGTACAGAGAATTTGCACTTGGTTGAGAAGTAAGACCTGCCATGGAACTAATGGCCACGTCCACAATATCAACGCCTGCTTCAATTGCTTTTGCATACATATAGATTCCATTTCCACTAGTATCATGTGTATGAAGGTGAATCGGAATGTCCACTGTTTCTTTCAAAGTAGAAATTAAGCGATAAGCTGATTGTGGCTTCAATAGCCCTGCCATATCCTTGATGGCAAGAATGTGAGCACCGCTTCTTTCCAATTCTTTTGCCATATCACGATAATATTGCAGATCATATTTCGTTCTGCTCGGATCATTAATATCTCCTGTGTAGCAGATTGCCGCCTCAGCCAGTTTTCCGGAGTCGCGGACTGCATCAATTGCCAAGGTCATTCCCTTGACCCAGTTCAAGCTGTCAAAGATACGGAATACATCAATTCCAGCATATGCAGACTTTTCGACGAACTCTTTTATCAAGTTGTCTGGATAGTTCTTGTATCCTACTGCATTGGAAGCTCTGAGTAACATTTGGAAAAGAACATTCGGTGCCTTTTCACGTAATGTTAAGAGACGATCCCAAGGGTTTTCACTTAAGAATCGATACGCAACATCAAATGTTGCTCCACCCCACATTTCCAAGGAGAAGAGATTTGGCAATAGCTTAGCTGTCGGCTCCGCAATCTGCTTTAAATCATTTGTACGAAGACGTGTGGCTAGTAAAGACTGATGGGCATCTCTAAAAGTCGTGTCCGTTAATAGGACTTCCTTCTGTTCTGTCACCCATTTGACCAATCCATCTGCTCCTCGCTCGTCCAAGATTTGCTTGGTTCCGCTTGGAACTTCCTCGATATGGCTGACTTCCGGCATTCTAGGATTCGTGAAGATAGGTTTTTTTCTTGTTTCCACACCTGGGAATCCGTTTACCGTTACATTCCCAATATAGGTAAGCATTTTCGTTCCACGGTCTTTACGTTTCGGGAAGACAAAAAGCTCAGGTGTAGTATCAATAAAGGAAGTATCATATTCCCCATTCATGAAATTCGGGTGCTTTACAACGTTCTCAAGAAACGGGATGTTTGTTTTGATACCACGAATACGGAATTCTTTAAGGTTTCGCTCCATTTTGGATGCGGCCTGTTCGAATGTTAACGCCCATGTGGAGAGCTTTACAAGCAATGAGTCATAATAAGGTGTGATGACCGCTCCCTGATAACCGTTTCCTGCATCCAAACGGACACCAAATCCTCCACCAGAACGATATGCCATGATCTTCCCTGTATCAGGCATGAATCCGTTTAATGGATCTTCCGTTGTTACGCGGGATTGAATCGCGAATCCGTGAACTCTAATGTCTTCTTGCTTCGGAATCCCAAGTACGCTGCTATGTAAGGCATGTCCTTCTGCAATCATAATTTGAGATTGTACGATGTCCACACCGGTTACCATTTCCGTAATGGTGTGTTCTACTTGCACACGAGGGTTTACTTCTATGAAATAAAACTCATCTCCTGCAACCAGGAATTCAACTGTACCTGCATTAATGTAATCCACATTTTCCATTAACTCTACTGCAGCATTGCATATTCGTTCACGCAAATCATCCGATAGAGAAACGCTTGGTGCAATTTCAACTACTTTTTGATGACGTCTTTGAATGGAACAATCGCGTTCAAACAAGTGAATGATTTCTCCATGTTGATCACCAAGTATTTGGACTTCAATATGTTTTGGGTTTTCAATCAGTTTTTCTACGTACACATCATCATTTCCAAATGCTGCTTTCGCTTCTGATTTTGCACGGTCGAACGACTCACGCAATTCAGATTTGCTTCGGACTATACGCATTCCTCGACCGCCGCCACCTAGTGCAGCCTTAATCATCAATGGATATCCGTAAGTTGCAGCAAAGTCCATCACTTCATCCAAAGAATGAACAGGACCATCTGTACCCGGTATAACAGGAATATTGGCAAGCTGTGCTTGCGTTCTTGCTTTTACCTTGTCTCCGAACATATCCAAATGCTTGGATGTTGGACCAATGAAGATAATGCCTTCTTCTTCACATTTTCTGGCAAAGTGTATGTTTTCCGATAGAAAACCATAGCCAGGATGAATTGCATCTACACCGTTTGCTTTTGCAATCTCAATGATTCCATCAATATCAAGATATGCATCAATCGGTTTTTTCCCTTCCCCTACAAGATATGCTTCATCTGCTTTATAACGATGGAAAGAGCCGATATCCTCATTAGAGTAAATAGCAACTGTGCGAATGTTCAGTTCTGTACAAGCTCGAAAAACACGAATTGCAATCTCGCCGCGATTCGCAACAAGAACCTTGTTTATTTTTCTCGTCATATTGTCTCCCCCTAGTAGCTACTTCTCACGTGGAAAAGTTTAGAATATTTTTTCAATTATAAAAGCCATTATACATTATTTTTCGATAACTTTCCTCTTTTTCGATACAATCCTTACTAATTATGTAGAAAAAATGCGAATATTGCTGATTTTAGACTGATTTTAATGACTACTAATAAAAACGCTCAATCAGCAACTATCGCATGATTGAGCGTTATTAATATTAATTTCTTTCCCATGCTTCGTAAAGTGCAGAAAGTTCCTTTTCCAATTTAGAAAGAATGTCTTTTCCTTCCTTTTCGGAAATCAAACCAAGGCGAACCGCAAAATCCATTTCTCGAGAAAGTCCGAACATCTGCGTGTCCAACACTTCTTCATATAATGGACATTGAGGCATGGTCAAGTTATCCATTTGGACTTGAATCAGTTTCAATATTTTATCTGAATCAGCTTTTAAAAGCGTAATAGCTTTATCACGATGATCGACCACGATATCTGATGCCAATATCGATCCCTCCGTTTACGTACAATTGCCTATCTTATCTATAAATTTTATCGTTATTTTTAAAAAATTGCAAGGAGGATAAACGCATTTACTATAACTGAATACTAAAACATGCTTAAATCATATTTATCCTGTAGTAATTCTAGTAATTTTAGACCTGTTTGGCTGTTCCCCACATCATTTAAAGGAGGTCCGAATATCCCTATTCCCATCCGTCCAGGCACAGAACCCATTATCCCACCAGATACCCCACTTTTAGCAGGTATTCCAATTTTGATGGCAAATTCACCCGAAGCATTGTACATACCACATGTGACCATGAATGTTTTACAAATCCTCGCAACTTCCTTTGGCATCACCCGTTCGTTCGTTAAGGGATTAATTCCATCCATTGCAAAAACTGCACCCATTACGGCCAATTGAAGACAATTCAATCTTATAGCGCAATGTTTTGTATAAACCTCCATGATTTCTTCTACATTCCCATGAATTACTCCATCACCTTTCATATAAAAACAAAGAGATCTGTTTAGAAAAGATGTTGTAAATTCTGAAATGGCGACTTCTTCACAGTAATCTATATCAGGTTCATTCGTAAGCTTCCTGACAAAATCCATAATATATTCTACTTTGTCCTCAGCATTACTGCCCTTCATCATAGAAGTGACGGCAAGCGCCCCCGCATTTATCATTGGGTTGAGTGGTTTGGCTTTTGAAGATGTTTCTAGTTTGATGATTGAATTGAAAGGGTCACCTGTAGGTTCCATCCCCACTCTATGGAAAACATGGTCAGGTCCATAATCCATAAGGACAAGTGCTAGTGTAATTATTTTAGAAATGCTTTGCAACGTAAATCGCTTCTTAATATCCCCTGCTGATACGCAGTTTCCATCTGGATAGACCATTGCACAGGACAAATGCTCTGGGTTTTCCTTTTGTAAGGCAGGTATGTAATTTGCTACTTTCCCCTCAAATGCTACCTTCCTGGCTTCTTCCACTAATGACTGTAAAATATCCTCACTTCTACATGTCAATTGCGACACCCCTTAATATCCGACATGAATCTACCAATAGATTCCCCGATAACATGACAAAAAAACATTCAAGTTATATAATGATGAAAAGGATTACAATTGAGGGGGACAACATGGAAAATATCATCAGAATAGAAGGTAAAGTCAATTTCTCGATTACTCTCGACCCTGGGGTTTGGATTTTTGACGATCGCAGAATTGATTTGGATACATATTTCACAGAACAAAAACGTGAGAAAACAGATGAGCTTGAAGAATATACAAAAGCAGTTTCGAAACATTGGGAGCGGGAAATCAGGGAAGGTGCCATTCACCCTCCAACTTTGAAGTCAGAACGTAAATTCGAAAAAGAGAAACTGTTGAATGGTACATTCGGCATTAAATTTGGGCCATTCCTGCACAATGCAGAACCACAACCTGATTCCACTAAAGTGGTATTTGTAGGGGCGGATGCTGAACTAGAAGTAGACATCCCAACTGCTCAGGAAATCATTCTTGCCTTTTCCAAAAACGGCAAACCGTTAAAAGAAGATGGGCCAGTCCACATTTATTTCGAGGACGGTTCGAATCATACAGAACCACTTAAAAATGTTCATAAAATCATTGTAAAATAAGATGGGACTCCCCAAAAGTACCGCCGTGACAAAAGTTACGGCGGTACTTTTTTTGCGGAAATCAACAGCGGTGATAACAAACCACTATCATTTATAATAGGTCAGCGGCGAGCTTTGCAAGCATGGAACGCTCCCCTTTTACAAGCTTCACATGGCCAGCCAACTTTTGATCCTTAAACCGCTCCACTACATAAGTCAAACCATTGTTATACTCATCCAGATAAGGATGGTCAATTTGCTCCGGATCACCCATCAGAACAATTTTACTCCGCTCCCCTACCCTCGTTAAAATGGTCTTCACCTCATGCTTCGTTAGGTTCTGGGCCTCATCAATAATAATGAACTGCTCCGGAATGCTTCTTCCCCTTATATAGGTCAAAGCTTCCACTTCGATGGAACCCATACCTGCAAGGATAGCATCAAGTTCTCCCGGTTTCTTTGTATTAAATAAATATTCCAAGTTGTCATAAATTGGTTGCATCCATGGTCTTAGCTTCTCTTCTTTTTCCCCAGGAAGGAAGCCGATATCTTTTCCAACAGGTACAATCGGACGTGCCACTAGCAGTTTTTTATAACGGTTCAAATCCTCGGTCTGCATAAGTCCTGCAGCTAACGCCAAGAGAGTTTTCCCCGTTCCTGCCTTACCCGTCAATGTAACAAGTGGTATATCTGACCGTAAAAGCATTTCAAACGCCATCGTTTGTTGCACGTTACGTGGTCGAATTCCCCATATATGATCTTGATCAAAAATAAGTTTTTTTACTTTTTTCCCAGTGGAGTCAATAATACCAACTGCTGAAGCCGAACCGCCCAATGCATCCTTCATGATTACGAATTGATTGGCATAAAATGGGTGATTGGCTAATTCTGCGGCACTGATTTCTCCTTTTACATAAAAAGTGTTAAGGGTATCTGTCGGAACATAAATCTCGAGAAATCCTTTATAAATATGATCTACTTCCACGACACGATCATTTAAAAAGTCCTCAGAAATTAACCCGATTGCATCGGCCTTCACGCGAACTAACGCATCCTTACTCACCAAAATGACGGTACGCCCATCCTCTTTTGTCTGCTCTTCCAACGAAAGATTTTTCGCCACTGCGAGAATCCTGTTATCATTGGTCTTTTCCACGAAAATTTCCTGCAGTTGATGGAAACTTCTATGATTCAACTCAATTCGGAGAGCTCCACCATTATGCAGAGGTATTTTTTCATGAAGCTTTCCTGTAGCTCTTAAGGAATCAATTATTTTCGAAACTTGTCTGGCGTTTCTTCCTATTTCATCCATATATCTTTTTTTCGAATCCACTTCTTCCAATACCACCGCAGGAATTACCACCTCATTATCCGCAAAGGAATAGATTGCATATGGATCCTGTAACAGTACGTTTGTATCTAATACATAAATTTTACCCAACCTGCCGCCTCCTACTCTCAGCCCTTCTTTTGTCTTTCTGGAGTGAATCAAGGCATCCTCCCTCTTATTATATGGCCCCAATACAATTAGTGTGTTACTACTTGACCATAAAAGAGGGACGGACCGTTGTTAAAATATATGTCGGAATGAATAAAGATAGAAGAACAAATAAACAATAAAATCAAGACAGATGAAAATGGAACCATCCTAAAGAAGGAGTGAAATAGGTGAAAAGATATTTATTAGTTACCGCAATCGTTACATTGTCTCTTACAGGTTGTATGAACAATCAACCAAAAAATATCTCCAGCGAAGATGAAAACTCTCGAATTATTCATGTAAAAGATTCTGCAGATGTGCAGGTGGATAGAAAAACAGGACAGGAAGTGTCCGCTCATCTGGTGGAACTTGCTACAAGAGTTCCAAATGTGAATGATGCGACAGCGGTTGTACTTGGCCCATATGCGGTGGTTGGAATCGATGTAAACTCCGATTTAGATCGCGAAAGAGTCAGCACCATTAAGTATTCTGTAGCAGAAAGTCTTAAGAACGACCCTTATGGCGCAACAGCTATTATCCTTGCAGATGCAGACTCCTTTGTACGTTTGCAAGAAATGGGACGGGACATTCAAAACGGAAGACCTGTCACAGGTGTGATGGAAGAGCTGGCAGAGATTGTTGGAAGGGTTATGCCGGAAATTCCGATTGACCTGAAAGAACCAGTAGCACCAAATCCAACAGAACAAAATAATTCCAAACTTCCAAAGGATCAAGAAAAACAGTTGGAACAGAAACAACAAAATCAGTCTAATAACATGAAAGACGAGGAACGATATAAGGAAGTAAAGCAGGATTAGAAAGTTGATTGCTGCCCCAAATGGAAATACCACTTGGGGCAGTTTTTTATATAGCGCAGGTACTGGTTAGGTATGGATAACAAGAAAAAAAGCAATATATCAAGAAATTTTCGGATATATCAAGAAATTTGAAGAGTATATCAAGAAATTCCGAGTTATATCAAGAAAAATTGGATTATATCAAGAAATCGCCATAACACAACAATATTCGACCCGCCACCCAAGCGCACCGACACAAACAAAAAAAACCAGGCTTACACCTGGTTCCCCAATCACCCGCTCTTAGCTATACCGATGAATCGCCGTCATCACCTGATAATCCAATTTCTTAGCAGCTTCCACATCATAGGTCTTCTCAAACTTAGGCTCAACGCTTATCTTCGCACCATAAAACATGACATCCCTCACTTCTTTTACATCTAGATGCAACAACGCCAATTTCAATGGAACACCTTCCATTCTCTCCACTTTAACAGTTGCTTTAGTGTGAATGGAGTAAACGGAATCATTGGCCATCAGATTTACTACTAGCTCGCTTTTATATAACACATTTTTCACGATCCGTGATTCTGCATTCACAGCAAGTAGTATGGATTCTTCGTCTGGGGCATATATCCAGGAGATTGCACTCACATTTGGACCACCTGTTTCATGGTCCACAGTACTAATTGTCACAAGAGTTTCTTTTTGCAATGCTTCTATGAGTGGTTCTACAAGAACATTTTCTACTAGGTTTGGCATAGTCCATCCCCCCACTTTATTTTTATTAATAGTACCATATCAACATTTCCATAGGAAGATTCAACAGGTTACGAAACTGCTCTTGTTAGCAATTAATTCTTAATTTTCACCCTTTATGCTATACTAATGAGTAAGATTGAATAAAGAGGTGGACCATGAGAGTCAAGTGTGTAATTTGCGATAAAATTGAAAGCATCAATGACGAAACGTTAGTTGCGAAAAGACTTCGCAATCGACCTATTCATACATATATGTGCGACGAATGCAGTGAACGTATTGAAAAAAGAACCAATGAAAGAAAAGCTACAGGCAATTTTAAGCTGTATGAACAAAAACAAAATCAGGATGAGTGGTAGACCTTGATACGAAGAGGCGCTTTTACGGGTTTAATAAGTGGAATCCTGATGGGCGTGTTCATTAAAGCGCTTGAAGTCCTATCAGGAAAAAAGGTATATGTGCTTTTATTGAATGTCGATTTTATTCCAGGTTTGAAGAATGCAAACCTTTCGGAACCTGCCGAGTTCTCCCTCCACTTGATTGTGGCTGTGGTGATTGGAATCATATTTGCTTTTTTAGTGGAACACTTCCACTTGTTTGATAAAAGAAGGCAGTACCTGGTTGCCATAGGTATCACTTTCCCTACGATTCTATTGTATTTCCCATTAACGATACTGGCTATAAAAGAGACGCCTGCACCTACGGATGTCATTGCGATACTATTATGGTCGATCGGGCATTTGGCCTTCGCAGTATTTCTCCCTATATTTTACAAAAAGAAGCAAAAAGGATAGATCCCTCGCAAGTGACAATCACTCGAGAAGGAGCTATCCTTTTTCTAATTTACTCATAATTATGGTACTTATCAGGCTCGTTTTGAATTTGCTCTAACATCACGTCAATTAATTCGATTGGAAATCTAACTTTATGCCGTTCTGCATCCTTATCATATTCCACGTAATACATTGGCTCCTGTTTGGAAACAACAATATTCGTAATTTTATGATCGTCCAAAAGAATTCCTTCAAACAGCTTCATTGTATCATGTGCGGATTTATCATCTGGTCTTGCTTCTGCTACCACTTTAATGGTCAGCCAATTATACAGCGTGTCTTGTAAAGACCTCATATACTGACCTCCTACGATTCTGTGCTTTCCGCTTGCTTTGAACGGTGAAGTCGAATCTTATAGATAATCAATATTAAAGCCGCCACAACCAACCCTTCTCCAACAGGAAGAAAGATTCCAAGAAACGTAAGAACTGTACTTCCTAAAGCAAGGAATAAGTAAATTACCACTGACTTTAATACAGGAAGCTTCAAGGCGAATCCAAGCTTATAAACTAAGATTGACAATCCTAAAATGGTAAAATACAAAAGCCACATGCCTAAATCAGGATTTTCATCCACACGGAATAGACTCGCAAAAAAGGATAACCTCTGTGTTACATCCATTGCCTTTTCCCCATTTCTAACAGTTTTAGATAGATATTTAGAAAAAGGGATGACAAGGGTCCTTCTTTAAGCACCCCTGCATCCCTCTTCTAATTTTTATGCTTCAGCGTACTTTTTCTTTTTCGCTGCTCTTTCACGTTCGTTCTTATCAAGAAGCTTTTTACGTAAACGGATGGATTGTGGAGTAATCTCACAGTACTCATCGTCATTCAAGTATTCTAAAGACTCCTCTAATGTCATAAGACGAGGTTTTTTCATACTAACTGTTTGATCCTTCGTTGCAGAACGTACGTTAGTTGCTTGCTTCATCTTACAAACGTTCACGACAAGGTCATTTTCACGGTTATGCTCTCCCACGATCATTCCTTCGTAAACCTCCGTTCCAGGCTCAACAAAGATAACTCCGCGGTCTTCAATACCCATGATACCATAAGTAGATGCTTTACCTGATTCCATAGAAACAAGAACACCTTGGCGACGTCCACCTACTTGACCTGCTGCCATAGGCTGGTAGCTGTCAAATGTGTGGTTGATGATTCCGTATCCACGAGTAAGGGAAAGGAATTCCGTCGTATACCCGATTAATCCACGAGAAGGTACCATGAAAATCAGACGAACTTGACCGTTACCGTTATTGATCATGTCAACCATTTCACCTTTACGGGCACCAATGGATTCCATGATAGAACCAGTGTAATCTTCCGGTACATCGATTTGTACACGCTCAACCGGCTCAGATTTAACACCATCAATATTTTTAATGATTACTTCAGGTTTTGATACTTGAAGCTCAAATCCTTCACGGCGCATGTTTTCAATCAAGATGGAAAGGTGAAGCTCTCCACGCCCGGAAACAACCCATGCATCCGGAGAGTCAGTTGGATCTACACGTAAACTTACATCTGTCTCCAGTTGAGCTTCTAGACGCTCTTCAATTTTACGAGATGTAACAAATTTCCCTTCTTTACCAGCAAACGGACTGTTGTTTACTAAGAAAGTCATTTGAAGAGTTGGCTCGTCAATACGAAGAACAGGAAGTGCATCTTGGTGGTCAACGGGACAAACAGTTTCCCCTACGTTGATATCTTCCATTCCGGAAACGGCAACAAGGTCCCCCGCTTTCGCTTCTTCGATTTCCACACGTTTAAGACCGATGAAACCAAATAGCTTGGTTACACGGAATTGTTTTACAGAGCCGTCAAGCTTCATTAATGCAACTTGTTGGCCAACTTTCATCGTTCCACGGAAAATACGACCAACTCCGATACGTCCAACATAGTCATTGTAGTCAAGAAGCGCTACTTGGAATTGAAGTGGCTCGGCACTGTTATCAACTGGAGCTGGGATATGTTCAACAATGGACTCATAGATTGCTTCCATGTTTTCATCTTGCTTCTCTGGATTTGTACTAGCTGTACCATTGATTGCAGAAGCATATACAACTGGGAATTCCAATTGTTCTTCATTTGCACCCAATTCGATGAATAGATCGATTACTTCGTCCACCACTTCTGTCGGACGAGCAAAGTCACGGTCAATTTTGTTTACAACTACGATTGGTGTCAGGTTCTGCTCTAACGCTTTTTTCAATACAAAGCGAGTTTGAGGCATACAGCCTTCATAAGCGTCTACTACTAAAAGTACCCCATCAACCATTTTCATAATACGTTCCACTTCTCCACCAAAGTCGGCATGTCCTGGTGTGTCCATGATGTTAATGCGCGTATCTTTATAGTTAATTGCCGTATTTTTAGCTAATATAGTAATCCCACGTTCTCTTTCTAAATCATTAGAGTCCATGGCACGTTCTGCTACCTGCTCGTTCGTTCTAAACGTCCCAGCTTGATGTAGCAATTTGTCCACTAACGTTGTTTTACCATGGTCTACGTGAGCGATAATTGCGATGTTTCTGATATCATTGCGGATGTTCACTATTTCATCTCCCTAATTTTACAACTTAATAACTTTAGTATTATACCACAAACATGGTAGAAAAGAGAAAGAGACTTATGTAAAATATATGTTATATATATTTAGCGTTATCCAAAGGAGTTGATTTTATGAAGGATATTAAGTGGATTTTCATGCTTTATGCTGTTTTGGCAGCGGTTTCTTTAGGCATGGTCGGAATTGCAATCGGAGAGAGAAACACGCTTGGAATCGTTGGAGCGTTTGTATTATTCGGTGTGGTCATGGGACTTGGATTCAAAACAAAGAGAAAAATGCGCGAAAACGGACAATTATAAAGTTTACAATATGTTCCTACTATAATTTATCAAAAAATTGAAAACCCACGGCGCGAATTTGCGACCGTGGGTTTTCATTTACTTCTTCAATTTATACAAGTAATCCTTGCTGATCACTTCATGCAATCCCGGTTTACTTACAAAGACACTGTTTTGTCCAAGCATGTTAAGAGGTTCACCATGAAGTGTGGTCACTTTACCACCGAGCTCGTTTACAAGAATTAGTCCCGCTGCAAAATCCCAAGGGGAAAGTCTCAACGTAATATATGCATCAATTCGCCCTGTTGCTACATACGCCATTTCAAGCGCTGCCGACCCATAAGACCTTGTACCTCTTACTTTTTTTACAAGCGGAGCGAGAATAGTGGGGTCGATCCGTTTATTTTCCGTGATCCATGTGGCATTTAATCCGATAACAGCTTTCTCTACAGCCACTTCTTCAAGCTGTGGAAGTTGTGTATCGTTTAAATAAGCCCCTTCCCCTGCTTTTGCATGGTAAAGCTCGTCATGAACCACATCATAAATTAGCCCAATCTTTCCGACACCATCTTCATATACGGCAACCGAGATGGCGAAATTTCGTTGCTGATGGACAAAGTTCATCGTTCCATCGATTGGGTCGATAATCCAAACCGTTCCATCAAGCTTATCCAATTCATCTCCAAATCCTTCTTCTCCAAGAATTTGGTGGTCTGGATAGGTTTTTCTAATACGTTCTATAAAAAATTGTTCCGTTTCCCGGTCAATATTAGTTACCAGATCATCAGGAGAAGATTTTGTATGTATCATCAATTCCTTGCTGAAAGAAGTTCGAATACGTTCTCCCGCTTCTCTTGTCCATTTTTTTGCATTCTCATCAATTTCAGTCCACTTCATATGTTCTCCTGCCCTTCTGTTACCATATTCGATGCAATCAAATTATGTATGTTTTAGCTTACTGAAACAGATGGGTAAAATCAAGTAATAGGTCACACAGAAAAACGAACCTCATACAGGTTCGTCAAAGTAGCCTATGCCACTAAACCTCTAGACTTAACATTTCTTTTCTTAACTGCTCTAATTTAGATTTCGTTTTCTTCATTTTTTCCTTATCACTCTCTTGTATTGCTTCAAACAAAACTGCCAATTCATAATCGATTTCCATTCGTAAGACCGCACGCTGATTTTCCTCTTTTTTCTTTTTCCAAGGTGTCGCCACTTGTTTCACAATAATTCCCTCCTTCATAAAAGTTTCTAGGTTCCAAAGGATTCAATTTTCTAATGGTTGCTATATCATATGAAGGGAATGAAAGTTGGTAACTAAAATGTGCAGTTACCTAAAAAGAAAGTAAAAGGTTGAAAAATCTAATCTTTTGGCAGAGAAAAATGGCTATGATAAAATGAGTAATATAAAAAAGCAATAGTTAGAAACGGGGCGACTACATGACAAACAAAACTTTCAATGGTTTTAAGAAGGAAGATTTTGAAGTATTTACAATAGATGGTCTTGAAGAAAGAATGGAAGCTTTAAAAGCTCAAATACAGCCTAAATTTGAACAGCTAGGCCAGTATTTCTCACCTTCCCTAACCGCCATGACTGGTGATGAAATGCACTATCATGTGGCCAAGCATGCAAGAAGAACCAAGAACCCTCCTAAAGATTCCTGGGTTGCTTTTGCAAACAATGCACGAGGATACAAGATGTTACCACATTTCCAAATTGGTTTATGGGAGACACATATATTTGTCTGGTTTGCGGTTATTTACGAAGCACCGATGAAAGAAGCATTTGGCGAAGTTCTGCTTAAGAATGTATCCTCTATCCGAGAGAAGATTCCTTCTGACTATGTCTGGTCCAAGGATCATACAAAGCCTGAGGTTATCCGTCAATCTGATATGAATGAGGAAGCTCACAAGGAGCTCTTCGAACGTTTGATTAATGTTAAAAAAGCGGAAATACTTTGCGGTATTCAAATTCCTAAAGAAGAGGCAGTTAAACTTTCTGGAGATGAAACTGTTGCGCGTATCGAAGAAGCTGTTCAAACAGTTAAAGGGTTGTACAACTTAACGAAGCAGACGGTGGAAGCTTAAACAAAAAAATCTCAGAACCATCAAGGTTCTGAGATTTTTTACTTTGACATTTTCACCTGTTCGCCTGGTTTCATGTCTTTTGCTTTTTTAATTGTACGATAGACAGAGAAACCACTAAGTTCCTCATATTCATTTGCAAGGTTACGTTCTTCTGCCTTGCCTGGCACGATCTCTTTAAACCTGCGATATAAGGATAAAAGCTGGTCACGTTCTACACCTTTGCTATAAGTGAGTTCAACCGCTTCATAAAGTGCAATAACATCTACAATCTCGTCTGTAGACCAATCATAGGAAATGGGATAAGAGAAATCCATAATTTCACCTCATTATATGTATAGTGGAAAAGTAAAGTATATCATTTTCCTTCTCTAGTTTGTCCACTTCTCTCTAATATTTTCCGCTTCCTTCACCATTCTCGACAAGAGCTGCTCCACAGTGGGCACATCCTCAATCAAGCCCATTACCTGGCCAGCCCACGCATAACCAGTACTCGTATCGCCATTATAGATATACCGTTTGTTCGCTGTGCCACTAATATAGTCTCTTAATCCTTCATAACCTTTTGCTTCCTGTTCTAGCTGCAATATTTGATCGGTCCATTTGTTTTGAATGGCTCTTGCAGGTGCACCAAGACTTCTTTTTATGACCACTGTATCATTTTCCGTTCCGTCTACAAGTCTTTCTTTATATGTAGGATGAGCATGCATGCACTCCTTGGTTGCGATAAACCTTGTCCCCATTTCTATCCCTTCCGCACCAAGTGCTAATGCCGCCATCAAGCCTCTCCCATCACCAATGCCTCCTGAAGCGATTACAGGGATGTTTAAGGCGTCTACAACTTTAGGGACTAATACCATGGTACCCAGGTCGTTTTTACCTAGATGACCGCCTCCCTCCTGTCCTACGACCATTACGGCATCAGCACCTAGTTCTTCAGCTTTTTCTGCTTGTCTGCGAGCAGCAACAAGAACTAATTTTTTGCATGTTGAACCCTCCAGCCTTTTGAAAATTGGTGAAGGATTACCACCTGTCATGGAGATGACTGGAACATCTTCTTCTAAAGCAATATCCAACATATGCTCAAAAGGTCTCCCATGTTGGCCAATTGCATAGTTCACTCCAAATGGCTTATCTGTCATTTTTCTAACTTTCCGAATCTCTTCTCTTAATAATTCTGGACTTTCTAAACTCATGGCCGTTATCTGGCCAAGACCTCCTGCATTTGAAACCGCTGCAGCCAGATCTGCGTACGCTAAATATGCAAGTCCACCTTGTATAATCGGATATTTAATATCTAATAGTTTCGATACTCTTGTCTCCCATTTCATGTTCATCTTCCCCTTTCTATCTCTCTTTATATGTTTCTTTATAATATGACAAATTCCTGCTATGCAATGTAGGGGATAAATGCTATAATTTCATTTGTTTTATGTGAATGTTTGTTCTGCGTAATTAGATGCGTTAAGATAAACGAAACCGAAACTAAGTTAAATTAAAGAGGTGCATAAGTAAGTTGACATATTCTCAAAACGATACGCCATTATTTACTGGACTTTTAAATCATGCCAAAGGGAACCCCGTTCAATTCCATATTCCCGGACATAAAAAAGGAGCCGGCATTGACCCTGAATTCCGAGAATTTATCGGTGAAAATGCTCTTTCCATAGATCTAATTAACATTGGTCCACTTGATGATCTTCATCAGCCAAAGGGAATGATCAAAGAAGCACAAGACCTTGCAGCAAAAGCTTTTGGAGCTGACCACACATTTTTCTCAGTACAGGGTACAAGTGGAGCCATCATGACAATGGTGATGGCAGTTTGCGGGCCTGGAGAGAAAATCATCGTGCCTAGGAATGTTCATAAGTCCGTCATGTCTGCCATTGTTTTTTCAGGAGCTGTACCAATCTTTATTCACCCAGAAGTGGACAAAGACCTAGGAATCTCTCACGGCATCACGACAGACTCTGTTGAAAAGGCGCTTCAGCAACATCCTGATGCAAAAGGCGTTCTGGTTATAAACCCTACTTATTTTGGTTTTTCAGCTGATTTAAGTCAGATTGTTGAAATTGCTCATTCATTTAACGTGCCTGTACTTGTAGATGAAGCGCACGGGGTTCATATACATTTCCATGAAGAACTTCCTTTATCAGCTATGCAAGCCGGAGCTGATATGGCTGCGACGAGTGTCCATAAGCTTGGAGGTTCTATGACACAAAGTTCTATATTGAATGTACGAGAAGGATTGGTGAATGTAAATCGCATCCAAAGCATTTTAAGTATGCTAACCACTACATCCACTTCTTACCTGTTATTAGCTTCATTGGATGTTGCAAGAAAACGCCTTGCCACCGAAGGACACTTGCTAATAGAAAAGACAATCCAACTTGCTAATAAAACACGGGATGCTATTAATGAAATTGAGCATTTACATTGTGTAGGACCTGAAATTTTAGGCAGAAAAGCAACTTTTGACTATGACCCGACAAAACTGATTATTTCTGTTAAAAACTTAAACCTTACAGGATATGATGTCGAGAAATGGCTACGTCAAAAATATAACATTGAAGTGGAGCTTTCCGATCTCTATAACATTCTTTGTATTATCACACCTGGTGACTCGGAAGTGGAAACAGGAACGTTACTAGAAGCCCTTAAAGACTTATCAGCAGAGTTTCATCACCAGGCTGGAGATTCTGGCGAAAAAGTAAAGGTTCTACTTCCAGACATTCCAGTGTTAGCTATCGCACCACGGGATGCCTTCTACTCTGAGACGGAAGTTGTTCCATTTGAAAAATCCGCTGGCCGAATTATCGCAGAGTTTATCATGGTGTATCCTCCAGGTATTCCTATTTTCACTCCTGGTGAGATTATAACGGAAGAAAACTTGTCCTACATTACCAAAACACTAGAAGTAGGACTTCCTGTACAAGGTCCGGAAGATTATGAACTAAAGACATTAAGAGTCATAAAAGAACATAAAGCAATTCGATAAAATGAACAAAGAGCAGGTTCCCTCAAAATCAGGGGACCTGCTCTTTCTATTAATATATGATTCTAGGCTAGATCTTCGCTTTTTTCAGAGCACTGACAATCTGCACATTTTGCATAATAAGTCGTAACTTTTTCATCCTCAAAGTGATCCACCGCGCTGTTACAAGTTTGACAAATGATTGTACCCATACCCTTCAACCTCTTTCCTAAAAGAAATTTTTTTTGCAAAGCCGCCTTTAATGAAAGCGCTTTATGTTGTCTTACTTACATCATAAAGCCTCTAATGTGTTATGTCAATAACTAAATTGTATAACACATTAGATTTTAGTATTTAGGCTGTTCCATTTTTTCCTGCTATTGGACAATAAAAGCCGACTTGTCTTTTGATCGGGATTATAGGACGCTTCTATATGACCGTTCTCATCAATTTACGGTCTGTTTGGGCTTATAGTTTCCATTTACTCCATTCCATTAGACCGTTCACCAGGATTTCCTTCAACTCTGGTGTATAGGTTCTAATTCACTTTCAATTCGAAAGGCCAATGCCCTAAAAACAGGACACTGGCCTCGAAAGAGATTAACTTTTATTCGTATTGTTCTTGAAACGGACTTACAGGTATAGCCTCAGTGAAAAACTCAGCGAGATCTTCTGCTTGCTCTTGTGAATCAATTCGGAATACATGCTGAAGGTGGTTAAGGTCGGTAATGTCTTTAGGGTCGAGGAGGGTGGAACGGCCGGTTTGCATACAGATGACAAGGGGCTTACCAAAAAACATATTCGTGTACACGATACCAAAATCATATCTAACATCTTTAGTTGTAAAACCAACAAAGCGAACAGGAACATTCTCATTGTTATCATAAAGCTTGTCAAATAAGTTCATAAGGTACCTCCTTTTTATTTTTTGGTTATTCAGAATATTATTATAACTTATAAATTGCTTGATTTGCAAGAATTTTCACTTAGTGATTGTCAGCAGATTTCCTATAATGCTAGAATATATATAATGGAATAGTAATCTTAGGAGTGAATTCGATGGCCAGTAGCGCTTACATTAATTTAGTTCCCAAATCAAAAGAGAAAACGCTTACCGTTGAACATGTAAAAGAGTTATTAAACTACTATAAAGACATTACATCTAAAACCGGAAAACAATTAGGCTGGGAATACAGCCAGGCCGCTTTTCCCTATGAGTTAAAAGAAAAGCCTGAAGGAAAAGGACAGTGGTTTTACTTAAAGGGTACGGAGGATCGGTATAAGATGATCCTTATCGGTGTTGGCACACAGCTAGCCACTTCAGACGCGACTGAACCTCTCTCCTACATACAAGTTACTTTACACGACCAAAGCACCCACGGTGATAAAGCAAAAGCTAATGAACTATGTAAATTTCTCGCAAAGAAGCTAGAAGCAGAGCTTAAGCTATTTACAGGCAGCATCATGTACTATTATAAACGTTAAATAGAAAAAGCCCGCTCACAACCGAGCGGGCTTTCTTTTTTCATTCCGTTTCTACGCTAGCATCTTCAGTCCCAATTAGCTCTGGGTCAAGTATCTCGTATCCCTTTTCTTGAAGCCCTTTTACAATATCGGCTAACGCATCTTTGGTCCATTCCCGGTCATGCATTAACAGATTGGCTCCACTGTTCAGATATTCCGTATTAACCATTATATCTGCAAGTGCATCAGCATCCATATATTCTGTTTCCCAATCATAACCATATGTCCAATTCATAGGAATCATTCCCTCTTGCTTTACCAGTTCTATTGCATAATCTGTATTAGTACCAAATGGGGCACGAAAAAAGCGTGGGCGTTCTCCTGTAATTTCTTCTACTCGATCACTAAGCAATACAATTTCTTCATACTGTTCTTCTTCAGTAAGCTGCCTTAAGGACTTATGCGTCATGGTATGATTTCCAATTGGAAAGCCCATCTCATATATGTTTTTTAGTACTTGCTGCTCTTCATCCGTCTCAAGAAAATGACCATTTACAAAGAAAATAGCTTTTACTCCCAATTCTTTTAAAACCGTAGCCATTTCTAATGCATACCTATCAGGAGCGTCATCTATTGTTAATAGAACCACCTCGGAGTTTGCATCATCTGAGGGTTCTATAGCAGAAGTAGTAGGGTTTACGATATATTGGGGTTCTGGAGGGGAAGTTACTTCTACTTGGTCCTCGTTATCTGATTCTTGTTCTTCTTCATTCTCACCTTCGTCGGAGTTCACTACTTCATCTTCTGCAGGTTCTTCACTCATGTCTTCTGTTTTTGATGCAGGGACATCTTTTTCTTCCTCTTCCACTACAGAATCATTTTCTTCGGTCTGGTTTTCTGAAGCAGAGGTTTCTTGCTCATTATTTTCAACTTGTCCATTTTGCCCGCAAGCTACAAGGAGGAGCAATAATGATGCTGATAGTATCCATTTTTTCATATTCTTTCCTCCATACGTAAGTTTCACCTTTTATCATACTAGCATTTACTATATGAAGGCAATCTTTTTCCAGTTATTAAATTTTAACAAGAAAAATCAGCCACCAAAGACAAAATAGTAAAATAGACTCTGGAAACTAAAATAGAAAATAAAACTGATGGCAGTTGTCATCGCCGCATGCTTCTTTTTATGAATGATTGACATGGCGAGGGTATAACAGAGATAGATAAATATACCTAACAAAATAACTTTGGCCTGCATTTTATCTCTGACCGAAAACCATTCTATCAGACTATATGTCCCCCAAAAAATATTTTGTATTAAAAATACCACATAATTTTTCATAAAAGCAGCTCCTTACTGCATATTTCTAATTATTTAACCGATTTTTCATGATTGGAAACCTTTATAATTAATATGCCAGAAAGGAGCTATCTATTTTTCAATTATGTAACATTTACGTGACAAGGCCTTTTTACATAAAATTTAATGGTAGAATAGCACCAAATAGTAGAATAAAAAAGTAACTATTCATGATAATATATGTTGTTAGAAAGTGAGGATTGCCATGATTAGAGGCGCTGTTATCTTTTTCATGTTGTCTTTTTTCATTTTATCTTCCTGTCAAGAAAATCAATCGATAACTCACATTCAATTTCCTGATGATTCTCGTACGCTTGTTTTCTTTACGGACGAATCTAATTTACAGGATGAGAGTACATATTATGATGCGATCATTGATTTGAAAAATTCATTTCCGGATGAAGTTGCAAATTTAAAAGTTGTCCATTCTGAAAATGAAAAACTCTTATATAAGCAGTTTAATGTGAAAGCAACCCCTTCTTTAATTGTGGTTCATGACAATGAAGTAGTCACGCAGATAGAAGGCTCAAAGCCAAAAAAAGATATTGTTGTTTCCATTGAACAAGCATTAAATCAAGTTGGGGATTCCACCTATTAGTAGGAGGAATCCCTTTTTTGTGTGATATAAGCAAAAGTAAGAGCCTCCACATTAGCGGAGGCTCCTTAGTTTGTTCTATTACTTCACGATATGAATAGGGCTTCCCATTGCCACTTCTGCAGCTTCCATTGTGATTTCTCCCAATGTTGGGTGCGCGTGGATTGTCATGGCGATATCTTCAGCTGTCATACCAGCTTCAATAGCAAGACCAAGTTCAGCGATCATGTCAGATGCACTAGAACCAGCAATTTGAGCACCGATGATTAGTCCATCTTCTTTACGAGTTACAAGCTTTAAGAATCCGTCTGTTGCGTTCAATGCCAATGCACGGCCGTTCGCAGCAAAAGGGAATTTAGCAGCTGTTACTTCGATTCCTTCTTCTTTTGCTTGAGCTTCTGTGTAACCTACAGACGCAAGTTCTGGCTCAGAGAATACTACCGCTGGAATACCTAAGTAGTCAATCTCAGCTGGCTCACCAGCAATTGCTTCTGCAGCAATCTTACCTTCGTAAGAAGCTTTATGTGCAAGTGGTGGTCCATCAACGATGTCTCCGATTGCATAGATGTTAGAAACGCTAGTGCGGCACTGCTTATCAATTTTGACAACGCCACGATCTGTCATTTCCACACCAACTTGCTCAAGGCCAAGCTCATCTGTGTTAGGACGGCGACCTACAGTAACCAATACGTAATCAGCGTCGATTGTTTGCTCCTCGCCTTTTACTTCAATTGTTACTTTGACACCATCTTCTGTTTCTTCTACACCTTTAGCCATTGCTTTTGTGAAGATTTCTACGTTACCTTTTTTCTTTAGGTTACGTTTTACAAGTGAGCTCATTTGCTTTTCAAATCCAGCCAAGATCTCATCTGCAGCTTCCACAATAACAACTTCTGTTCCAAAGTTTGCATAAGCTGTACCTAGCTCCGTACCGATGTAACCTCCACCGATAACAACTAGTTTCTTTGGAATTTCTTTAAGTGCCAATGCACCTGTAGAATCAAGAACACGTTTAGAGTACTTGAAAGTCGGAATTTCGATTGGGCGAGAACCTGTTGCAATGATACAGTTATTGAACTTGTATGTTTGCGCTGAGTTTTCGTCCATGATACGAACTGTGTTTCCGTCTACGAAGTATGCTTCTCCAGAAACGATGTCTACTTTATTCCCCTTAAGTAGACCTTCTACTCCGCCAGTCAATTTCTTCACAACTCCTGCTTTCCATTCTTGAACTTTTGAGAAATCAACTGTTACGTTCTCAGCTTTGATTCCCATGTCTTCAGAATGTTGTGCTGTTTCAAAGCGGTGACCTGCAGAAATTAACGCTTTGGAAGGGATACATCCAACGTTTAAACATACTCCACCAAGCGTATTCTTTTCTACGATTGTTACCTTTTGTCCCAGTTGAGCCGCGCGGATTGCAGCAACATATCCGCCAGGGCCCGAACCGATGACAAGCGTATCTACATCAATTGCGAAATCTCCTACTACCATTTATTAACCCTCCATTAACAATAATTGTGGATCGTTCAATAGGCGCTTGATATGGTTAAGCGCATTTTGAGCAGTAGCGCCATCAATCATACGATGGTCAAAGCTTAGTGATAATGCAAGAACTGGAGCCACTACAATTTCTCCATCTTTCACTACAGGTTTTTCTGCGATACGGCCGATACCTAGAATCGCAACTTCTGGATGGTTAATAACCGGTGTGAACCATTGTCCACCAGCAGAACCGATGTTTGTGATTGTGCAAGAAGCGCCTTTCATTTCATCAGATGCCAATTTACCGTCACGTGCTTTTCCAGCAAGTTCGTTGATCTCATTGGAAATAGAGAAGATAGACTTTCTATCTGCATCTTTCACAACAGGAACTAACAAGCCTTTTTCTGTATCAGCAGCGATTCCGATGTTGTAATAGTGCTTGTGAACAATCTCATCTGTTGCATCATCAAGAGATGTGTTAAGTACAGGGTACTCACGTAACGCAGATGTAAGTGCTTTAACTACGTATGGTAAGAATGTTAACTTAATACCTTTATCCGCTGCAACTGATTTGAATTTCTTGCGGTGTGCAACAAGCTCTGTCACATCAATCTCGTCCATCAATGTTACGTGTGGTGCAGTGTGCTTGGAGTTAACCATCGCTTTTGAGATTGCACGGCGCATACCACTCATTTTCTCACGAGTCTCTGGGTATTGACCAGCAGGAATTGCTTGTTTTTCTTGTTTTGCTTCTGTTTTTGTTTCTTCTTTAGCTGCAGGAGCCGTTTCAGTAGTAGTTTCTTCTGCTTTAGCGCCTCCTCCGCTTAAGAATGCATCGATATCGCTTTTTAACACACGGCCATTGTCGCCGGAACCAGCAACTTGACGGATTTCAACGCCTTTTTCACGAGCATATTTACGTACGGAAGGCATTGCGATTACGCGTCTGTTTGGATCTACTTCTGCTTGTTCTTGAGCGCCAGCGCCTGTTTCAGCTTTTGGCTCTTCTTTTGGAGCTTCTTCTTTTTTCACATCTTGACCAGCTTCAGCTGTTGCTTGAACTTGTCCTTCTGTTTTTTCTTCCGCTTTTGAATCGTCGCTTCCGTGGTCGTCACCTTTAAATTTAAGGTCTTCATAACCTGGTGCGTCTAGTGTGATGATGGTTTGTCCAACAGTACAGACAGTACCTTCTTCCACTTTCAATTCCGTAACTTTCCCTTTAACAGGAGATGGAATTTCTACGACTGCTTTATCGTTTTGTACTTCACAAAGTACGTCATCTTCTTCGATTTCGTCACCTGGTTTTACGAACCACTTTACGATTTCACCTTCATGGATACCTTCACCGATATCTGGCAGTTTAAATTCGAATGCCACAGTATTCAACCTCCTATGATAGATAGCTTTTAAGGAATCTGTTTACGTCTGTAGATTTCCGTTCTAGGTGTTCGCTTTCCGCGGGTCGGTGCTTGAGCCTCCTCACAACGCTTCAGGGGTCTCAACATACCGGTACTTCCCGCAGGAGTCTCACACCTTGCACTACAATCTACAGATGAATTAGTATACGAGATTGCCTTCTTCTGCTTACTTTTGTATAAAATGGAGAGCCCACTCTTGGCTAGGCGAAGAATGGACTTCCGTATGGTAGTTCTGTTGAAGAACTTTTATATTAGAAGTTCAGAACTTTTTTCGCTGTTTCTAGAACATCTTTATGATTTGGCAACCATACGCTCTCTGCTTGAGAGAATGGGAATACCGTATCTGGTGCAGCAACACGTAATACCGGTGCTTCTAGGCTTAGAATTGCACGGTCATTGATTTCTGCTACGATGTTTGCTCCGATACCAGCTTGTTTTTGTGCTTCTTGGACAACAATTGCACGGCCTGTTTTTTCAACAGATGAAATGATTGTTTCGATATCCAATGGGCTGATTGTACGCAAGTCGATTACTTCTGCAGATACTCCGTCTTTTTCAAGTTGGTCAGCTGCTTTTAAGCACTCATGTACCATTGCTCCGTAAGTAACCATTGTGATGTCGGTACCTTCACGTTTAACGTCTGCTTTACCGATCTCAATTGTGTACTCTTCTTCTGGAACCTCTTGACGGAAAGAACGGTATAATTTCATGTGCTCCAAGAAAATAACAGGATCGTTATCACGGATTGCAGAAATTAGAAGACCTTTCGCATCATAAGGTGTTGCAGGGATAACTACTTTAAGTCCTGGTTGCTGTGCAACTAGTCCTTCTAGGCTGTCTGCATGAAGTTCAGGTGTGTGAACCCCTCCACCAAACGGGGAACGGATTGTTACTGGAGCGTTCCAGCGTCCACCTGTACGGTAACGCATACGAGCAAGTTGTCCACTAACAGAGTCCATTACTTCGTAAACGAAACCGAAGAATTGGATTTCCATTACAGGACGGAAGCCGGTTACACCGAAGCCGACAGCAAGTCCACCGATTCCTGATTCTGCAAGTGGTGTATCAAACACGCGATCTTCCCCGAACTCAGCTTGAAGGCCTTCAGTTGCACGGAAAACCCCACCGTTTTGACCAACGTCTTCACCGAAAAGTAAGACGTTTTCGTCATTTTTCAATTCTGTGCGTAACGCATCAGTGATCGCTTGAATCATTGTCATTTGCGCCATGGCTTACTTCGACTCCTTCTCTTTGTAGATTTCATTTTGCTCTTTAAGGTTATGAGGAAGCTCTTCATACATGAAAGAGATTAAGTCTGTGACTTTCTGTTTAGGTTGGTCATCTGCTTTCTTGATAGCAACCTTGATATCTTCTTTCGCTTCTTCAATTACTTTATTCTCTTCGTCTTCGCTCCAGATCCCTTTGTTTTCAAGGAATTTACGGAAGCGTACTAACGGATCTTTCTTTTCCCACTCATCATCAAGTTCAGAAGTACGGTAACGAGTTGGGTCGTCTCCAGCCATTGTATGTGGACCATAACGATATGTTAATGTCTCGATTAAAGTAGGACCTTCACCATTCACTGCACGCTCACGAGCGTCACGAGTTGCTGCGTAAACTGCTAGTGCGTCCATTCCGTCTACCTGGATACCAGGAATACCTGCTGCTACTGCTTTTTGAGCAATTGTACCTGCTGCAGATTGCTTTTCAACAGGCGTAGAAATAGCAAAACGGTTGTTTTGTACAACAAAGATTGCTGGTGCTTGGTAAGCCCCTGCGAAGTTGATACCCTCGTAGAAGTCACCTTGGGAAGCTCCACCGTCTCCAGTGTATGTAATTGCTACCGTCTTTTTCCCTTTTTTCTTCAGTCCAAGTGCAACACCTGCAGTTTGGATGATTTGTGCTCCAATGATGATTTGAGGTGGCAATAAGTTAACACCCTCCGGCATCTGGTTGCCGTGGAAGTGACCACGAGAGAATAAGAATGCTTGATATAAAGGAAGACCATGCCAGATCATCTGTGGCACATCACGGTATCCTGGTAAAATGAAATCATCTGCTTCTAGTGCAAACTGAGAAGCCAATTGGGAAGCTTCCTGTCCAGCTGTTGGAGCATAGAACCCTAGGCGTCCTTGTCTGTTTAAGCTGATGGAACGTTGATCAAGTACGCGTGTATATACCATACGGCGCATTAATTCTTTTAATTGGTCATCGCTAAGTTCAGGCATTGCAGCTTCATTTACTACTTCGCCTTCTTCATTTAAGATTTGGAACGTTTGGAATTGTTCTTCCACTTTTGCTTTCTGCTGCTTTGGATCAAATTTAGCATTTTTAGTTTTTGCAGCCATCTACGTCACCTCTTCCTTTCTATTAAGAGAACTATTTAATACATCATTACATACAAAAATAGGTTACCCAAAAACGTGTTTTAAAAGACATTTTTCTGTTTGTGATGCAAAAACGTATCTTTCCTCTTTTAGTGTCTTCTGCAATATGCATGATAAACACTCAAATTTATACTGTATTAATCTTTCCGAAGAAAATATTAATACAACTTTTCACCAAGGTCAAGTTTACAACACACTCCGCAATCCCGTCAATCTCTTTGCTTGTATTGGATTTCAAAACCAAAAAAAGTAAAAAAATTATTCTGAATCTCTTACTGTACTAACACAACTTCAAAAACTGTATTACAATACAGAACAGGTCGACTTCTTGTTATGTTGTAATAATAAAAAAACGCTATAGTTTCCATTCCCGATATATCTCAATCTTAATCATCGGCTGTATATTGACTATTTTGCGATAAGAAAAATACATATTCCCACACAAAAAAAGACCCGAGGAGGCTACCTCCAACGTGTCTTTTTCCACTTAATTATCATAGCTGACATTAAGTCCAGCTTTTTTATAAAAATCCAATTTAGCTTTATTATACTGGTCCGTATATTCATTGAAAGCTTTGTTTGCTTCATTGATTTTTTCATACTTCTCATTCAAATCATTTATCTGCACTTGGAGTTGCTCCAATGTCAAATCTTCCGTTTGAAAAAGCTCGTACATTTCTTTTTCGACTTCCATTGACTTCATATAATGATTCGATAAAGTCATATAGGCTTCATAACGTTGTTCCATTAGTTGATATAACGCTTGTGCCTCTTTTTTAAGTTCTTCATCTTCTAATGATTCGATTGAAGTTTTTACTTCTTCAAATTGCTTACGTGCTGCTTCAATGCTCTCTTTTTCACTTTTCATGGCAGTTTCTTTTTGTTCCACTAAAGCCAGCCCTTCTTGAGAAAGTTTAACAATCTGATCAAACTCTTTCATCCCAAGAGTAAGAATCTCTTCATAAATAGCAGATTCCTCTTTTTCTAATTCCAACAAAGGTCCTTGTTGCTCTTCAAAGCTGGCTTCAAGTTCTACTACTTCCTCTAATGTCTGAAATATCTCCTGTTCAGGTGATTCTCCATTCACACAACCTGTCAGTAATAGGGAAATAGCCAGAGTACCCGTATATACAGTCCTTTTCCAAAAACGCAATTTAAATCCCCCTAACGTATCTTCTCTTTAACTATAAATTTTATTGCTAATTTTTACAATATTAAATTCATGTGTTAAGCATAAAAATAAATAAAGCAAAACGAATTGTTTCAAGTACCATCTAGCTTTTGGTACTATATAATGAGATAGTTTGTCACTACCCTATTTACATTAAATTGGAGTATAGTATAAAAGTATAAAAGATAGGAGTGAAATCATGCTTACAGCGAAAGACATCATTAAAGAAGGGCATCCAACATTACGCGCAGAAGCAAGTGACGTATCCCTTCCCCCATCTCAGGAAGATTCCACTATTCTACAAAAGATGATGGAGTACCTTCAGAACAGTCAAAACCCTGATATTTCTCAACAATACAATTTACGCCCAGGAGTGGGATTGGCAGCTCCACAGATCAATGTTCCTAAAAAGATGATTGCCGTTCATATTAGAGATGAAAACGGGACACTACATAGCTATGCACTTTTCAACCCGAGGATTGTTAGCCATTCTGTTGAAAAAAGTTTTCTAACCTCAGGTGAAGGTTGTCTTTCTGTAGATAGGGACGTTCCAGGTCTTGTACCGAGATATGCTCGGGTAACGGTTAAAGCCACCACACTGCAAGGTGAAGAAGTTAAACTAAGATTAAAAGGGCTAGTAGCCATTGTATTTCAACATGAAATTGACCACCTGAACGGCATCATGTTCTATGACCACATAAACAAAGAAAATCCTTTCCAACCTCCAGAAGGAGCGATACCGGTAGAGAGATGATTTTTTAATTTTAAAAACATAAGTAACGGAAATCAACCGGATCTTATTATTTTAAAAACAAGAAAGCCTGATCGATTGTGTGTCGATCAGGCTTCTTGTTTTTCCTTAACGTATTTTCTGTTTTAATAATCCAACTTGCTCGAGCCCATGAAGAATTCCATCTTCCCCCACATCTTTTGTAACATGGTTGGCTACTTTTAATAATTCCGGATGCGCATTTCCCATCGCAACACCTGTTCCGACAAAATCAATCATTTCAATATCATTCAACCCATCTCCAAAAGCGAATACGTTCTCTTTCTTAAATGGTAATCTTTCTAGCATCCTTTGAATCCCGATTGCTTTCGAACCGCCTTTCGGAAGGATATCTGTGGAGTACTGATGCCAGCGGATGAAATCGAAATCTTCATATGCTTCCACATAACTTTGCTGGTGCTCATCCTCTATGAACAATAATGCTTGATAGATCTCCGTCTCATCAAGAAAGCTTGGACCATACTCTGGATGGACAAACTTGAGGCTTCCCATACTTTCATTAATAAATGGATGATTTTCAACGTTCGCCTTCATTGTTTGGTGGTTTAAATAAACCAGTGGATGAGAAACTTTTTCGGAATATTCACGAAGCAAATGTAATTTTTCTGCATTTAAAGGGTTTTTATAAATTACTTCCCCTTCAAAAACGACATACTGACCGTTAAAGCTCACAAAGGTATCTATCTCCAATTCCTTGCGTAAATCTTCAAACATGAACGGAGCCCTTCCTGTTGCAATTGCTACATAAACCCCTTGTTCCTTAAGTTCTTTAATAGCCTGCTTTGTAGAGGCAGGCAGTTCTTTTTGATGATTGAGCAACGTTCCGTCTATATCGAAAAATACTATCTTCTTTTCCATTTTAATCACCTTACTTCTTTAGACTGTGACATTTTTTATCACTTTTTGTTTTTTTTCCTTAGTTTTATACGAAGATAAATATACACCACTAAAGATAAGAATCAAACCAAAAAGCATATGAGGTGTAATTTTTTCACCTAATAATATACTTCCCCATAACATGGCTGTAATCGGTACAATATACGTGACAAGGGAGGCAAATTCCGCGCTCCCTTCCTTTACCATGTAATAGTAAAGAAGATACGCAACACCGGACCCAAAGACCCCTAAACCAATCAAAGATACCAAAATAGACAAACTTCCTACTGCTAAAAACCCCGTTGGTTGCACAAATGCCAGCATTATCCCGGACAAAATCCCAGCGACTGCTAACGTACTAAAAGAAATAACAGTAATTGGGGTATTCTGTAAATGTCTCTTGCTAAGGTGCGCACCGAAACCATAACAAATGGTCGCTCCCAACATCGTCCCTACACCGAGAAGATTATCCTGAAACAATTGGAGAATATTTAATTCCAGTAAAACAATGATCCCAAGAAATCCGACACTGACACCAATCCACTGCATCTTTTCCATTTTACTCGAGAAGATGGAAAAGCCAATCAAGATTGTCCAGATCGGTGTCGTAGCATTGACAACCGAAGCAAGACTGCTGCTGATCGATGTTACACTAACTGCAATAAGCGCCCAAGGAAGGGCATTATTTAATATTGCTATCAAGACAATAGGAAGTAGTGGGAGGTTCCGGAGTAACTTTAATTTATTTTGAATAAGAAGCAGAATAAATAGTGTTCCTGCCCCAAACATACATCTCCAAAACACAACTCCCCAAACACCTAAATCCACTACAAGCAACTTTATAAATAGAAAGGACATGCCCCAAATCAAACTTAATGTAAATAATGCTGCATACAGTCGCTTCATTCAACTTACCACCTTAACTTTTAGGGTAACGAAATAAATATTTATTTTAACCTACACGAAGAAAACGTTTGCTGTCAATGAAAATTTGTTCATCATTTCATATGTAATAAAAGTCAACCAAAGGCCTTATTCCCAATAGACCATTTATATGTTACTCTGAGGATAACCATACTAAATTCTACGTATATTGTTTAGATGTTAAAGCCATTTCCTCATGTACTGAAATTTCGTATATTTACCAGCAACTAATTACTCTGTTTGACGCATATTAACTACTAACAAACAGAACGTACCTTAAGTACAAGGAGTGAAACGCTTATGCTAAGAAGGCTAAGAAAGAAAATACTGCGTAGAATGAACAATATTCTTAAACGAAAAACTATTGCCTAGTACATGTTATTAATGAGTCCTTCTTTATTGGAGGACTCTTACATATTATTTATCCATGAATTTCCCTCCCTCTGTTTTTAATCTTTAGCTATTGGAGAAAATAGAAAAGCACTTCTTTTAGGGAAAAACATGAAATTTCATCATGTATCGTATATAATATAGGGTAATAATGGCTTTTTGGCCAATGACCGGTTATGCTATATGGATATTACTAGGAAGCATTATTAAAATTCGCGTTGTCTTTTTGTAAGGAAAAAAGCATTGTAGCTTGACGCAAGATAGTGGGTCGACGGACACTTCCGCCTTTTTCCCTTACATAAAATAACTATATATACTGGTTCCTTCCCTTACTGACTAAGGAGAGGCGAAGGGCTGGAAGATTTTTTTAAGGAGAGATAGCAATGTTATTTAAAGTGTATTATCAAGAAGATGTAGCTGAAGCACCAGTGAGAGAAAAGACGGAATCTCTTTATGTGGAAGCATCTGCAGTGTTTGAAGTCCGTAGAAAACTTAAGGACAAGCCATATAACATAGAGTTTATCCAGCCTGTATCAGGAGATTTCTATGAGTATGAAAAGCAATCCGAAAACTTTAAAGTATTGGAGATCTGATAGACAATGAAATTTGTAAAGAACAATCAAGCAGCGGTTTTCGCTTTAGGCGGGCTAGGTGAGATCGGGAAAAACACCTATGCAGTCCAATTTCAAGATGAAATCATCTTAATTGATGCCGGTATTAAATTTCCTGAAGACGAACTACTAGGAATCGATTATGTTATTCCAGATTATACGTATTTAGTAAAGAACCAAGAGAAAATTAAAGGCCTTTTCGTCACTCACGGGCACGAAGACCACATCGGTGGAATTCCTTACCTGCTTCGTGAAGTAGACATTCCGGTATATGGCGGCAAACTTGCTCTTGGCCTGATTAAAAACAAATTAGAAGAGCATGGTCTTCTTCGTAAGGCAAAACTTATTGAAATCCAAGAAGATGATATCATCAAGTTCCGTAAAACTTCGGTAACATTCTTCCGCACCACTCACAGTATCCCAGACTCATACGGAGTTGTTGTGAAAACTCCTCAAGGGAATATTGTTCATACTGGTGACTTCAAGTTTGACTTCACTCCAGTTGGAGAGCCTGCAAACTTAACGAAAATGGCCGAAATCGGAAAAGAAGGCGTCCTTTGCTTATTATCCGACAGTACAAACAGTGAGATCCCTGACTTCACTATGTCAGAGCGCCGCGTTGGTGAGAGCATCCAGGACATCTTCCGCAAAGTAGATGGTCGTGTGATTTTCGCTACATTCGCATCTAACATCCACCGTCTGCAACAAGTAGTGGAAGCTGCTGTAGCTCACGGCAGAAAAGTCGCTGTCTTCGGACGCAGCATGGAAGCAGCAATCAATATAGGTCAGGAACTTGGTTATATCCAAGCACCTAAAGATACATTTATCGAAACAAACCAAATTAACCGCATGCCGGCAAACAAAGTCACTATCCTTTGTACCGGAAGCCAAGGGGAACCAATGGCCGCTCTTTCAAGAATTGCCAACGGTACTCACCGTCAAATTCAAATCATTCCTGGAGACACGGTTGTATTCTCATCCTCTCCTATCCCAGGAAACACATTAAGTGTAAACCGTACCATCAACATGTTGTTCCGCGCAGGTGCTGATGTAATCCACGGTTCATTAAGCGACATTCATACTTCTGGTCATGGTGGACAGCAAGAACAAAAACTTATGCTTCGCTTGATCAAACCAAAATATTTCATGCCTATTCACGGTGAATACCGCATGCAAATTACACACAAACAGCTTGCGATTGATTGTGGAGTACCGGAAGAGAACTGCTTTATCATGGACAATGGTGAAGTTCTTGCACTTAGCGAAGATGAGGCTTCTGTAGCTGGTAAGATACCATCCGGTAATGTCTACATTGACGGAAATGGTATCGGAGATATCGGTAACATCGTTCTACGTGACCGCCGCATCCTTTCTGAAGAAGGTCTAGTGGTTGTCGTAGTTAGCATTAACATGAAAGACTTCCGTATTGCTTCAGGCCCAGACATCATTTCACGCGGTTTCGTTTATATGAGAGAATCCGGTGACTTGATCAATGACGCACAGTCCTTAATTTCCAAACACCTGAATAAAATCATGGAACGCCGCACAACACAATGGTCTGAAATCAAGAATGAAATTACGGACACACTTGCTCCGTTCTTATACGAAAAAACAAAACGCCGTCCAATGATCCTTCCTATCATTATGGAAGTTTAATTATAAGGTGAAATAGTTGGAACTCCCCCAGACCTTTGTGGTCTGGGGGAGTTTTTTCGTTGTATATCGTTATTCAGGGGGTAGGTATGGGGCTAATTTAGGGATTTCATAAACCTGATGATGCGATTTTGAGGCACAGTGGAGGTGATTGTAACTTTTTGAAGGTTTATTGTGACTTTTTTAGAGGTTATTGTGACATTTCGGAAATCTAAACACAATCTCTAATAGGAACAACAAAAAACCAGCAAGGTCTCCTCCCCTCACTGGTCCTAACTAAACTATTCTTCCACCACATTCTTCTCAAAACGTGTTATATCCGTATCTGCTCCGATTACAATGAGAATATCCCCTTGCCTAATGGCATCAGTTGCCTGAGGTGAGACAATGATATCTCTCCCACGCTTAATCGCAACAATGTTAATTCCGTATTTAGCACGAATATCCAGATCAATCAACGAGTTTCCATCCAAACGCCGACTAGCAACTATCTCTACGATACTATGCTCATCCGAAAGCTCCAGATAATCCAGAACGTTATTAGAGACAATATTATGGGCAATACGTCTTCCCATGTCACGCTCAGGATGCACTACTTGATCGGCACCAATGCGACTCAATACTTTTTCATGATAATCATTAGTCGCCTTGACCGTTATATGTTTAACTCCCAGTTCTTTTAGAATCAAGGTGGTCAAAATACTTGCTTGAATATTATCACCAATGGCAACGATTACATGATCAAAATTACGGATCCCGATACTTTTGAGCACAGCCTCATCCGTCGTATCGCCGACAACGGCATGTGATGCTATATTTGCAAACTGGTTCACTTTCTCTTCATCATTATCAATCGCAAGGACCTCTACTCCCTCGTCACTCAATGCCTGAACCATACTTCCTCCAAAACGCCCTAATCCAATAACGGCAAACTCTTTTCTTTTCAACCTAGTTTCCCCCATTTACTCTGGTATGTATAGATACTATTGTACCATAATCCCACATTTTCTTGAGGTGAATATGATTCCTCTGAAAAAAAGTTTTCAGAAAATTATTGAACTCCCCGCCAACAAAGTGTAAAATTACACTTATAATATAAAAAGGAGCATTCTGAAACCTATGATGACTCAAGACGAAGCTATCACTTTAATATCAAATAAACTCAAGCTCATTCGAACGGAACATAACTACACACAAGATAAGATGGCGGAAATTTTAGGGATATCCAAGAAGACACTAGTACAAATCGAAAAAGGCCGTACTACAGCCGGCTGGACCGTTTGTGCAGCTACTTGCGCTCTATTCAGGGAAAGCCAAGTATTATCCTCTGTGCTTGGAGCTGATCCATTAGAAGTTATGGAAACAATTGCTCACCAGAAAATAGATACCCCAATAGACAAGACAATGGGCGGAAAAGTTTGGTGGAAAGAAATAAAAATGCTAGGGCAATTCCGTCTTCAGCAAAATGTCATCAGTCAGCATTATAGAATTCTTGATGAAATGGACTTTCGCTGGTACAGCTCTTTTGAAAAAGAGGATGCGCTACACAGATTGAATGAGCTATCAGCACAAAAGAAAGGAGAATGAGTGAATGGATGTCAATATTGTTGTTCTGATTGCTGTCCTCTGCCCTATTTTTCTGGCTGCTTGCTATATTACTGAAAAACTAGAGTATCATTGACACAAAAAGACATCGGCCAACAACCGATGTCTTTTCTTATTATCAGCTTACATCCTGCATCGTAAACTGCGCTTTTACCAAATGATAATAGATGCCACCATGCTCCATCAGTTTATCATGATTGCCTTGCTCCATAATATTCCCATGGTCAAGGACAATGATGTTATCTGCTTCCCGAATAGTAGATAGACGGTGAGCGATAATGATAGCCGTACGACCTTTCAGAAGCTGTTTAAGAGCAGTCTGGATCTTCACTTCCGTTTCCGTATCTATGCTGGCAGTTGCTTCATCTAAAATGATGATGCTAGGGTCTGCTAACAATGCTCTGGCAAAGGAAATCAATTGTCTTTCCCCGACAGAAAGGACATTACCTCTCTCCTCTACTTCCGTTTCATAGCCGTTTTTCAGACGTTCAATGAACTCATTCGCACCAACCGCCTCAGCAGCGGCTCTAACTTCTTCGTCAGTGGCAGTAGGTCTGCCGAAGCGGATATTATCATTAATAGTTCCAGAGAAAATAAAGGTATCCTGCAATACCACACTGATTTGAGAACGCAGGCTTTGAAGAGAGATGTCACGGATATTATGTCCGTCAATCTTTACTTCTCCTCCTGTTGCATCATAGAAACGAGAAATCAAATTGGCTATCGTCGTTTTCCCGGATCCGGTATGACCAACCAGTGCCACCGTTTGACCTGCTTCCATTTTCAATGAAATACGGTTTAATGCGGTACGTTTGCTGTCATAGGAGAACTCTACATCCTTAAACTCAATTTCCCCTCGAATGGAATCCAATTGTATGGCGTTGTCCTTCTCATCCACAATTGGCTTTTCATCCAGAAATTCAAAGATACGTTCAGAAGAAGCCATACCGACTAACAGCATATTATATAACTGGCCTAGTCTTGAGATTGGCTCCCAAAACATTCCTAAGTAAAAAGCAAAGGAAATGAAAATACCGACAGTTAATGTACTTGTGCCACCAGTCAAACTTTGTTGAATAAGGTAAGCTCCATACCAAATAAGAATGGCGGTACCAACAGCATTGGTCATCTCAACAAATGGACGGAAAATGGCATTCTGTCTAGTTGCATTTTTCCAAGACTCAAAGTTTTCTGTATTGATACGGTCAAAGAATCCCATGTTTTCTCTTTCTTGTGTAAAAGATTGAGTAACACGGACACCTTGAATACTTTCATTTAAATGAGAATTCAACATGGACTGCTTTATACGTACATCCTGCCATGCTCTTCTGATCTTTCTGCGCAAGCTTGTGGAAATGAAGAACATAATCGGCAAGATAATTAAAATGGCGGTAGCCAACTCTGGACTTAATGAAAAGAGGATTACTACGATACCAATTAGTAAAATAAAGTCCATTAACAAGTTGATAACACCGTTTGTAAACAATTCTTGCAAGGAGTTTATGTCATTCATGATTCGAACCAGTATGGACCCAGCCGAACGTTGATCAAAGAAGCGGTGGGAAAGTCCTTGTACATGTGTGAATAGATGCTTCCTTAGATCATAAATGACGTTCTGTCCAAGCATGTTCATCCATCGTATCCTCAATGCATTAGCCACATAGGATACAACATATAATACGGAAACAATCACTGCTAGCTGGACAAGCATATCCATATCTTTTTGCTTAATAGCAACATCATATAAGTATTTACCAATGATGATTGGAATGGCTAACCTTACTGCTGTTGCAATTAGCATGGTAATCACAGCTAAAGGAAGCAAAGTTTTGGAGTAAGGTTTCATATAAGAAAATAGCCGCCACATCTGCTGCCAGTTAAAAGGCTTCTCTATCGCATTATCAGTAGAGTAGTAGAATCTCTTTTTCACATTATCATTCAATTCAATTTTCTGCTTTTTACGCATTCTGTTTCACCTGCCTTCAGTTAGTCTGAGCTTCCAAAACCGTTTTTTGGTCCTTGTATTGGATATCATAGATTCTACGATATGCACCATTCTTTTGGACAAGCTCGTCATGTGTACCGCGCTCCACTACTTTTCCTTCGTCTAACACGAGAATTTCATCAGCGTGTTTAAGTGAGGAAATACGGTGCGCAATGATAAACGTTGTTCTGCCAGCCAATGCTGCCTTTAATTCTCTTTGTATATTAAACTCGGTTTGCATATCTACTGCACTTGTTGCATCATCCAACACTAGGATACTCGGATCTAGGATCAACGCACGAGCAATTGCAATACGTTGTTTCTGACCGCCAGAAAGCCCCATTCCACGTTCTCCAAGCATTGTGTCATAGCCGTCAGGAAGTTCCATGATAAAATCATGAGCCTGCGCCATTTTAGCCGCTCGAACGATTTCTTCCATAGAAGCATTCGGTCGACCGTAAGCAATATTAGATTTAATAGAAGAAGAAAATAAAAAGGATTCCTGAAGCACAAATCCGATTTGATTTCGAAGGGAGTACAATGAGTACTTATTTACTTCTTCCCCATCAATTAAAATACGGCCGGACTGCGGTTCATAAAACCTTGTGATAAGTTGTGTGATACTTGTTTTCCCGGACCCTGTCGCACCAATCAGTCCAATCTGCTTTCCTGGAGGCGCGTCAAAAGATACATTTTCAAGTGCCGTTTTATCCTCATTTGGATAACTGAATGTAACATCCTCAAACGTTACATGTCCTTTTAAATTCGGGACATCTTTTGCATCTGGTGAATCTTGAATGTCCTCTTCTGCTTCTAAAATCTCTAATAAACGTTCTCCTGATGCTTTAGCTTGGGAGAACTGATTGATGACAAATCCTAAATTCGCAATCGGCCAAACAATATACCAGACCAAGCTGAAGAACGCTACAAGTGAACCTTCAGATAATTGACCATTGATTACTAAATATCCTCCAAACCCAAGAAGCCCCACCACACAGGCATTCCCGATAAACTCCATTAGCGGGAAGAACTTTGCCCAAACATTTGAAGTAGATATATATTTATCCTTATAGTCCACATTGGAATCATTGAACTTATTAATTTGGTAATCTTCACGAGATAAAGATTTTACCGTATTGATTCCGCTGATGTTCTCTTGTACATTCGTGTTGAGTTTACCGAATGATTTTCGTATTCCACGGAATGCCGGGTGAACTCTCTTATCGAAACGATACGTGACAAACGCCAGAAAAGGCATAGCCAGCAATGTGACAAAAGTTAAAGCTACGGAATAATAGAACATTAAACCTAAACTAATCGTTACTAACAACACGAATCGAATCAATTCGGCAAATCCAAATGATAGGAAAAACCTGAACCCTTCCACATCCGCTGTCAGCCTTGACATCAAGTCACCTGTTTTCGCGTTATCATAATAACGAAACGGCAGGAATTGCAGTTTTTCGTATAGTTCATTTCTTAAGCGATACACCGAACGTATACCGAACAAATCACCCAAGAACTGATTGAAATACGTAAATAACCCCTTTAATGCCATGATTCCAATGAATCCAAGTGCAATATATGGTACGTATTGGAATTGTCGTTTTTCAATAACTTCATCGATAGTCACCTGTAAAATAACAGGATAAATGACGGTGATAACCGTTACTAAAAGCAAAAATATCAATGAAATATAGAAATTTTTGCGATAAGGCCAATAAAACTCTTTAAGCTTCTTAAAAGTCTCCACATTTATTCCCTCCCTTTGTTAACTCATGCTGGAAAATATAAGATAGTATCTAATATATCGAGTTTCGAAATATTTATCCAGTCTTTTTTGGAAAAATTTAAATTATTTATACTATTATTTTATTAGGTTACTTAAGACATGGTAAGTGACAGGAAGACGGATGTTTTCTACGTCTTTAGTCGGAGAAAAGTGAACAACTTTAGAGTATATGAACATGTAACCGAGAATATAATCTGCAGACATAAAAAAAGAATCGCCCGGAAAGGCAATCCTTTGTTACATTCTCACTATCCTATTTTTCCATTTCACCTAATACCCGGTTTACACGTTTCTCTAGCATCTTCATTCCACTGCCTCCAGCTTGGAAGTGACGAAGATTACCTTCTGCATCAAATACATAGTATGCTGGAACATACTGATTTTCAAATGCATCTGTTAGTTTATGTTCACTGTCTACAAAAATGGGTTGAGTGATATCATGCTCACTAGCCGTTTTCTTAATAGAATCAAGGTTTAAATCGTCCTCAGAACGTGGCATGTGAACAGCTATTACATTTAACTTATCCTTGTAATTGTCGCGAAACTCATTCACTTGCGGCATTGCCTCTTTACATAAGTGGCAGCTAACAGACCAAAAATGAATTAGAGTTGGCTTTTCTCCAATTAGATCTTCTCTCGTTACCTGTCCGTTTAACCATTCTGTTGCGCCTGTCAATTCAGGCATTGGGGAGCGTAATTTCATCGTAACAACCTCCTATTATAGGTATATAGTGCAAAGAAAAGGCCTAACGAAAACGTTAGACCTTATTCTACGTTGGATCAAATTATAATGTAGCTTGTCCAGGCTTCCAGTTAGCTGGGCAAAGTCCACCAGTTTGTAATGCTTGAAGTACACGAAGTGTTTCTTCTACATCACGGCCGATGTTGTTGTGGAATACTGTTTGGTATTGTAGTTCGCCTTCAGGGCTGATGATGTATAATCCACGTAGTGCGATACCTTCGTCTTCGATAAGAACACCATAGTCGCGAGATACAACGTGATTAGTGTCAGCAGCTAAAGGATATCTTAATTCGCCAAGACCGTTGTCTTTGCGATCTGTATTGATCCATGCTAAGTGAGTGTGGATAGTATCAGTAGATACTCCAATGATTTCTGCATCTAAGTCTTCGAACTCTTCGTAACGATCAGACATTGCAGTGATTTCAGTCGGGCAAACAAACGTGAAATCCATTGGGTAGAAGAAAAGTACTGTCCACTTATCGTTTTTCATATTTTCTTCTAAGCTTACTTTTCCAAATTCTTTGTTTGGTAATACAGCGTCCATTTCAAAACGTGGAGCTTGTTTACCTACCATGCGTTCTGCCATTTGTAAATCCCTCCAAGTTGTAATTTCAAATGAGAATATTAATAAATAATTCTCATTTAGTTATTTAATCAACATCAACTATTATAAATCACTCTATATTTTTAGTCAATATTAAATGATAATTAATTTAAATAAGGATTTAATAAAATGTACATTTATCAAATTTCACCTTTTTGGTATTCCCTTTCTAAAGCATGATGATAAATGGGAATTTTTTCTCACATCTTATACTACCATTCTTTCCTTAGAGAACAAAATAATAAGCTTAATCATTCGTTTTACGTAAATCATTTGGTTTTCGTAAGCGAATCCTTTATAATGCCTTATTAGAGCATACATAACTTAATAAGAAGGGAGTAATAATTAAATGGTATTTGACTTATCAGATATTGATTTCTACGCAATATTAACAGCTCTAGGCATTCTTGTTCTTAAGCTTGTTGTTATACTGATCGTATACGCAATTGTAAAATCCATCGGGACCAAAATAATTACACGTGCATTTGCTAGAGCTACAGACAAACAAGGAATTTCGCCTGGAAGGGCAAAGACACTTGAGAAGCTGACTGTAAACATTTTTACATATGCTTTAATCTTTTTCCTCGTCATCATGGTACTTGAAAATGTATTTGCCGTGGAAACTACGGCAATTTTAGCAGGTGCAGGGGTAGTTGGCCTTGCCATTGGCTTTGGGGCGCAGGGAATTGTCAGCGATGTTGTTACTGGCTTCTTTCTTCTATTAGAAAAACAAGTCGATGTAGATGATTATGTTACAACTGCCGGTTTTTCTGGAATTGTAGAAGAAGTTGGGCTCCGAACCACAAAAATCAGGGATTTCGATGGTTCCTTGCATTATGTACCAAACCGTGAAATCTCCAATTTAACCAACCATTCTCGTGGAAACATGAGAGCGTTGGTTGATATCGGCATCTCCTATGATGATAATATCGATCAGGCAATTGAAGTGTTGCAAAAAGTATGCGAACAGGTTGCAGTTGAAGATGAAACAATTATTGAAGGTCCAAATGTAATCGGTGTTCAAGGCCTTGGTGCTTCGGATGTTGTGATCCGCATCATCGCAAAAACCGAAAACATGCAACAATGGGCAGTCGAGCGTAAGTTACGCAAAACCCTTAAAGAAGCACTTGATGCAAATGGAATCGAAATCCCGTTTCCTCATCAAGTGTATATTGAGAAAAAGAATTAAACTACTTAATTGAAATGAAACTACCTTGTTGATTGAAGTGGAAGGCGAAGCCTGAGGAGGCTCACGGACCGCCCGCAGGCAAGCGAAGCGCCTGGAACGGAAATCAACGGTTTCTCCATCAAAAAAAAGAGCCATCGCGGCTCTTTTTTTAATGGTTGATTCTGCTTTCCACCTGTTGGCAAATCTGATCAGCAGTCATTCCGCTAGCTTCAATTACAGACCCAGCAGTGACACTATTGGAGATACCCATTACATTATTGTCGATTCCCGTAACAACGCAACAGTCACAGCCTTTTGCGTCGTTTTCATTCGTTAATTGAACAACATCGTAACCTTTTTGTTGCAACGCTTGTTGAACATCTGTTAAGGATTGTTCTACACCGATTTTTGGCATATGTAATCCACCTCCTCTTTGTTAATTTGGCTTTCAAGCGCCAAATTATACAATGGAGGAAAATAAAAATGTTAGTTTGCTTTAAAATTGATATAAGAAATGATGGTACTAATCGCTACACCAATAGCATCTTCGTTAGGGTTCAATTTCGAATGATGCAACCCATATGGGGACTCTGCCCCGAGCCAGAACATGAACCCAGGGATGTTCTGAATCATGTATCCATAATCCTCCCCTGTCATTGCCTCTTTACATTCCACTACACGAACATTCGTGTTTTCCGATACATATTGCATGAACTCTTCTGTCAGTGCAGAATCATTATCCACCTGATGATACATGCTGCCGTAATCGATGGTTGTTTGGCAGTTATAACCCACTTCCACACCATGAACAAGTGCTTCTATACGCTCTTTCACTTTTTTCATACTTTCTACAGAAAGAGTACGAATGGTCCCTTCAAGCCGCGCTCGCTCTGCTATGATATTTTGAACGGTACCACCTGTAATCTTCCCAACCGTAATTACCGCGCTGTCGAGTGGATCCACATTACGGGCAATAACCGTCTGTAATTGTGTTACCAACGAACATGCAGCAACTACCATATCATTTGTCTGATGTGGGTACGCTGCATGACCTCCACGGCCTTTAAGATCGATGAATAACTCAGAAGTATTGGCAAATAGAAGTCCCTGCTTGGTAGCAATCGTCCCTACTGGATACTCAGGAGCGATATGCAAAGCCACTATCATATCCGGTTTCCAGGCTTTAAAAATATCAGATCGAATCATAGGCAGCGCTCCGCCCGGTCCCTCTTCAGCCGGTTGAAACATAAATAATAAATTGTCTTTGGGAGGATGCTGAGAAAAATGTGTTAGGATTCCCAGGGCAATACTCATATGCATATCATGACCGCATGCATGCATCATTCCTTCATGTAAAGAATGAAAAGCAAGATCTGTTTCCTCCGTGATAGGCAGTCCGTCTATGTCCGCTCTGTAACCAATTGTTTTAGTGGGATTGCTCCCCTGGACTCTTACAAAAATACCAGTTTCCCAAGTTTTAATTTCTATATGATCCTGAGGAAGGCTTTGTATATAATGAAGCAAATATCCTTGAGTTTTTGATTCTTTGAATCCCTTTTCCGGAATTTGATGTAGGTCTCTTCTTATTTGAATAAAGGGATTGATTAAGTTTGACACGACAATTCCTCTCTTTCTAAGAAAAAGACGTGGAGTTAAGCACCCACGCCTTTTCTTTTCATCTTTATTATAATTGACGAAGTTCTTGCTTAATTTCCGTTTTGGACTTCGTTTTTTCATCAATATCTTTAATTTTTCTTGCAGGTGTTCCAGCAACCACTGTGTATGGTGCCACATCATCGATAACGATAGCTCCAGCTGCTACAACCGCACCTTTCCCAACAGTAACGCCTTCTAGAACTACTGCATTTGCACCAATTACTACATCGTCTTCGATCACAACAGGCTTAGCAGAAGGTGGCTCGATAACACCAGCAAGAACAGTTCCCGCACCAATGTGGCAGTTTTTACCTACTGTAGCGCGTCCACCAAGTACAACATTCATATCAATCATTGTACCTTCTCCAACTACAGATCCAATATTGATGGAAGCTCCCATCATGATGACAGCATTGTCCCCGATTTCCACTTGGTCACGGATAATTGCGCCTGGCTCGATACGAGCTTTCACACCCTTCATATCTAGAAGAGGAATGGCAGAATTGCGACGGTCGTTTTCTACCACATAGTCTTCAATTTTCGCTTCGTTTTCTTTAAGAGCCACTTCGATTTCAGCCCACTCCCCAAATACAACTCCGCTATTGCCATTTAAGAAAGTTTTTGAGGAAGCACCAAAGTCGATGCCTTCCACATCACCTTTCACATAAACCTTTACAGGTGTGGATTTTGTACTGTTTTGAATAAAAGAAATAATCTCGTTTGCATCCATCATTTTCATTATGTAATTCCTCCTAAAACAATAAGTCTTTATCCCTTTACTCTATCAAACAAAGAAAAGTGTGACAAGTAAAAAAATTATACATTTTTCATGTAAGAAGTACCTGGCAAAAACCGTCCGGTCTTCGTTTACATAGAACTTCAGTATTTTGTGGGTCGCCGCTGTTTTTTTCCGCAAATGGCTTCGCTTTCCTAGGGGCCCTGTTGGAGTCTCCTCGGTAAGCCTGCGGGGTCTCCACCTAGCGCTATCTCCCTCAGGAGTCTTCGCCATTTGCTTCAATCCACAGCTAGAAGTTACGGTATAGAAATCTTATTGGATGATCAGTTATTCTATTAGAAAAACTTCATTATACTTAAGGTGAATGAAGTACCCTTGGTGATTGGAGTGGAAGGAGCGTAGACGCCCGCGGGAAGAAGGGACAGGTGAGACCCCGGAAGGCGTAGCCTGAGGAGGCTCACGGACCGCCTGCAGGCAAGCGAAGCTGCTGGAATAAAGATCACCGAAATTATATACTTTCTTATCTTAAAAAAAAGAGAGACTTATTCCGTCTCTCTTTTGGCAACCATTTTATCGTTTGTGCGTGCGATAAATTGAACAACTATCAAACCAATGATGAATGTAATGATGCTAATCACATTTGCAAGTATACTTTCGGAAAAGCCTGGAAAAACAATTAGAGTAGACCCCATCACAAGTCCAATGATAGCTGCAAATGTTATTTTCGGAAAATGCTCTAGAACGTATTTGATCAATTTACTTGAAATGATAAAACCGACAATAACACCCGCACCAATAGTAAGAATAATCGGGATGTTGATATCTTTCAGTGCTGCAATTGCAGTAGTGTAAAAACCAAGAATCAATAATACCATGGAGCCACTTATACCAGGTAAAAGCATCGTCATACTAGCAATCCAGCCGGCAAAAAACAAACTGATTGCTGACCCAAGAGTTAAAGTTTCGATAACCGGTCTCGTGGACTCCTGCAAGAATGCCATGGACCCTACCAAAGCGAGGGATAGTAAAAGTGCAAAATAATGTTGCGCTTTAAATGTCTGTATCATATTCGATTCTTTTGCTAATAAAGGTAAAACTCCAATTATCAATCCTAAAAACAAGAACATGGTCGGTTGCGGATAGGTATGTAACAAGTAATCAAGTAGATGACTGAAAATTAATAATGCACCTACAATACCAATACCTAAAGGAATAAGAAACTTAAGATGCTTTAACCAATCTCTGCTGAAAATCCCACTTATCGACTCAATTAGACGGTCATATATTCCAAGAATAAACGCAATCGTTCCACCACTTACACCAGGTATCACATCACTGATACCCATTAACATTCCGCGAAAAATATTTTTCCATTCCATATAAAATCGTGCCACCTTAGCATACAGTCTAGTACCTCAAAGCTTTATATTACTATTTCTTTTAAATATAATCCAATATTATCTTAATAGTATTATCAATTTCCTCCATGATGATATTCATCTAATACTTCTAGAAACGCCTCTACCTGCTTTAAATTAAAGGAGGACTCATATCCGATTAACCAAGTATCACGGTGCAAATTGGTTACTTCATCTTCTTCGAGCGGAATTTTTTTGATGTTGTCATAATCATCCTGCAAAGTAATAGACGGCAGAATTGCATAACCGATTCCATTCAACGCCATCTGCTTACATGTCTCAATTTGATCTACTACAATTGTGCGCTTTGGCGGTGCCTGAAATTTCTTATGCCACCAGACTTGGATTTCTTGATAATATGTCGAGTCACTCTTAAATTGGATAAATGGGCGTTCTGTAAACTCCAGTTCAGAAAGCTCTTTTATTTCCGTATCTACCAGGTAAAGTTTGTCTCTGAGTAAGTGTTTCTTTACCCCTTTCCATTCCGGATTTCCTCGGATAATCCCCAAGTGAACTTCATCTTCATATAAACTTTTTACAATATCACTGCTCCACCCTGTTACAAGAGAGACTTTCGCATTCGGATATTTTTGAATGAACCTCTTCAATACTTTAGGAAGCCAATATTGCCCTATAATCGTTGCCACTGCAATCTTTAGGGTCCCATATATTTCTTTATCCAGTGAAGTAATTTCTTCTCTTACCTTTGCTTCTTTTGTAAGTACTTCTTCAGCAAATTCCACAATTTTCTCACCAGCAGGTGTAATTAATAATCCCTTTTGCGTTCGGATGAATATTTTGGTATTCCAGTTTTTCTCAATGGATTGCAGTCTTTGGGATAAAGCAGGCTGGGAAACAAATAAGCGTTCAGAAGCCTTTCTCATATTTTTTTCTTTTGCCATTACCGATAAAATTTGAAATTCTGAAGTGTTCATAAACTACCCTCAATATAAGTTTTTCTTATAGTATATCTTAATTTTAATGTCATTTCATTATGGCTTTTAAAAGCATAAAATGAAGTAGCAACATGACGTAATGTTGAAAGAAGGCGACAAAAATGGAAACACCATACTACTATCTTACATTGATTGGTTTTATCGCTACATTTGTCGGAACCCTTGGAGGCGGCGGCGGTCTTATTAATTTACCTTCTATGCTCCTTTTAGGAGTCCCCATTCATACCGCTATTGCCGCAAACAAGTTTTCAAATTCTTTTAGTTCATTTACTAGCTTTTACACGATACGGAAGAAGCAACAAGTTCAGCTGAAGCTTGGTTTATCCATTGTGCCTTTTACTATCGTTGGAGGGATCAGTGGTGCATTACTGGCAGCCTTTCTTACAGAGGAAATTTTACTTAAAATTGCTTTGGTGTTGTTGATTATTGCAACGATTCTTAATATCGTAAAATCGAAATTAAAGAAAAAAGAAAATACCGGAAATCCTATTCCGCTCTTTTATCCAACTTATATAGGAATTGGTGCCTTCGATGGATTGTTTGGTCCCGGGCAAGCCACTCTACTTATGCATTCTTTCTTAAATGCAGGACATTCTTTTATAACCAGCATCGGACTTACAAGGCTCCAAACGTTTGCAAGCTGCACGGTCTCATTTTGGGTTTACTTCTCCATGGGCTATTTCGATTGGAGGGTTGGGGTGACGCTTGGGATAGGCTCTTTCCTAGGTGCTCAAACTGCGATAAGGTTGGCTAACACACTGGCATTTCTTCCGTGGCAAAAGTTACTTAGCGGGTTTTCTATTTTCCTCATAATCTATTTGTCTGTAAAAATTCTTTTGTAATAAAATAAAAAACGGCAGCTCTTAAGTTAGTTATCTTAAGAGTTGCCGCTTTCTTCATTTTTCTTAGGTAAGAGCAATATTAATAAAAAGCTGATGACCGCAAATCCTGCTACTACAAGGTAAACTGTCTGTAGTGCGGAGGTTAGTCCATCCTGAAGCAATACTCTCATGGATTCTGAAAGTTGATTGCGCTGTTCCTCGTTAAGAAGTAGTGTCGTCGAATCCAAAGAGAATTGATCCAAAGCTCCATTTTCCCGTAAATGCTCCTGGATTCTTGAGTTCAATATCCCACCAAGCAACGCTGCTCCTATAGTGCTTCCCAACGTCCTCATAAACATATTGGAAGCTGTTGCGACTCCTCTTTTTTGCCAAGGAACCGTGCTTTGTATAGAGACGATGAACGCTGTTGTGGAAAAGCCCATTCCGACCCCAATCATGAACGAACCAAATGCAGCCCAGACTGGCCCATCATCAGGACTCAAGGTCATAAAAATGATGCTACCAAGTATCAGCGCAACTCCCCCAATTATGGAAGTGGTCCTGAAACCTATTTTTAACAAAAGCCTTCCTGCTATCATGGCAGCGATCGGCCACCCAATGGACATGGTAGTTAATGTGAAGCCGGCAACAATCGGCGGCCTTTCCATGACACCTTGTACAAAGGCCGGTAAGAAACTGGAAATACCTATCAACATGACACCTGTTGTCAATGATGTGCTATTGGCAATCAGGATAGACCGTTCCTGCCAGATATCAAAAGGCATCATTGGGTCTTTCGCTCTCTTTTCTTGCAAGATAAAAAAGATAAAAGTTATAACAGATAAGGCAATAAGACTAAATACAGGAGCTGATATCCACTCCCACCTTACACCGCCCTCTACCATAACAAGCATAAATGAACTCACAGATACAAATAACAAGCCGGCACCTGCATAATCAATGGAGTGCTTCTTCTTTTCCACCCCTTCATGTAGAAAAAGATACAGACCAATAATAGCTAATATGCCTAATGGGATATTTACCCAGAATACAAATCTCCAGCTAACATACTGCACAAGCAATCCACCTATAGCAGGTCCTAAGATTGCAGAGATGCCCCATACACTCGATAAATACCCTTGTATTTTTGCCCGTTCCTCTTTTGTATACATATCTCCCACAATAGTGGAGGCAATTGGCATAACTGCTCCTGCACCGAAACCTTGAATAAACCTGAACACGATTAGCATTTCAATGGAAGTCGCCATTCCGCATAGTAAAGATCCAATTAAAAAGACAATGATTCCAAATGTAAGTATTGGTTTTCTACCAAACAAATCTGAGAGTTTGCCATATATTAAAACCGTCACAGCATTCATTAATAAGTAGGAAGAGAATACCCAACTGTATAAAGAGAATCCCCCAAGGTCCGCAGCAATTGCCGGCATGGCTGTGGATACAATCGTCGCTTCAATGGCAGCCATGAACATTGCAAGCATAATTGCCGCTAACACCAATGGCTTCTTCGTTTTGTTTGGTGAGGCTTGTTTCACTTCATGCCTCTCGAGCGTAGCAGTTCCCATTTCTTCCCCTTCTCTCTCAATTGTTTAACACTAGTCCTTTGTATGCTTGCATATATTTCGTGACTCTATGTAAATTGTACCTTTTAACTGAATTAATGCAACCTTCAACTTTTTATTGAACAACTTTGGCATCGTTCTCCTCGTCCCATGACAAAACCACACTTTATTGAACAAATCTGGCATCGTTCGCCTCGTTCCATGACAAAACTCCTGTAATAAAAAAAGACCCTATGCTTCCGGGTCTTTTTCCGTTTCATTCGTTTGAAAATGTGTATTCAATCTGTCTAAAATTGTACGTCGGGTCAGTATACCTTCAAATACATCTTCCTCATCTTGCACACAGACAAAAGGATGATCAATTAAAAGTTCCAAGCCCTTTTCCACGGTATCCGATACCTTTAAACAAGGAAGTTCTCTATTCATTACATCTTCAACAATCATATGCTCAAGTTTATCAAATTCGATTCGCTCTAAACCAAGTATAGAATCCATAATGTGGGTAGTACTTACAAGACCATGTAACCTATATTTAGGATCTAGGACAGGTACAGCAGTATAACCTGTTTTAGTTAGAACTAGTAAGGCGTGTTCCAAATTATTCTTTATTTGTACATGCGCCACCCGTTCGGCTGGAATAATCAAATCTTTAATAGTTGCTCCTAATACTTTACTACTTTGGAGGCTGATCATAAATGTTCTTCCTCTCTTTATTTACTCTCTAATACTATATGCTACTTTGTGTAATTGACCAATATCATTGTAGCACAAATATGACTTGGACTCGAATTTTAACCCAAATAAAATTATCGTCTTCCTTCGACAAAGGATAGATTAGAAATATACAATTATAGAAACATACAGCTTGTGGAGTTCGCTTTCCATATTGGACGGGCCACAACGATGAAGACTTCTCTCTACTTAATTCCTCTCCACTAAGGTCTTCATAACGGTTATGAAGACTTTCTTCTACCTAATTTCTACCCACTAAGGTCTTCATAACGCTTATGAAGACTTCTTTCTACCTAATTCCTTCCCACTAAGGTCTTCATAACGCTTATGAAGACTTCTCTCTACCTAATCCCTCCCCACTAAGGTCCTCATAGTGATGAAGACTTCTCTCTACTTAATTCCTCCTCACTAAGGTCCTCATTACAGCGATGAGGACCTTCCTCCCGGATACTGAAAACTAATCAACAAAAAAACTGCCCTAGATTAGGCAGCTACAGGTAGATAACTCATTATGAAATTTTGTCATACAATTCAATCAGTTTTTGATAGGTTCTAGTTTCAAGTTCCTTTTGCCCTACCTCTATATCATTTATTTCACTGATTACCAATTCTTTGGCCACGTCAGTAGATATCAATAAAGTTACCAGCAAATCCTTTTCTTCTTGCGTTAAAGTCACCATTGCAACATGTACACTCCTTTCCATGATTGGTTTTACTTTGTATAGCGGTTTGCATAACAAAAAGCTGTATATGCGTCCGGCTTTATTTTGGCATCCAAGCCCATGGCAGTAATCCTGCCTGTCATTTCCTGAATGAAATCTTTTGTAGCACCTTTTTGTCCAATATCGAGATGAATTTCAAAATGGAAATCCGCGCCGTGCTCCAAATGCGGCAGTAAAAGATTTTGTATCTTTTCCAATTTTTCCATTGTAAATAACATCGCGATTTCCTGACTTAAAGCAGTCTCAAGCGAAATTTTTTCATGCAGGCTTCTAATGGCTCTATTGACGATGTATGGCCTTACACAACCCCATGCACCCTTACCGACCCGATGCAGATGCACCGCTGTCATGAACTTCGTTTCCTGTTGATGAACATGAGAATCGGTACCGATAGATAATAAGTATGGGGCCCTCACGTCTTTTTGGATAAACAAAAGGATCTTTTCATAAGCTTGTTCAAAAGTAAGGTAGCCGTGGGTAATATTAATAAACTTGCTGGGGTTATCCATTTATCCACTTCCTTTTCCGTACTTTCCCTTATACTTATATGTTCCTTTCTCCCAAAAAAGTAGTGTTTTCTTCATTCATGCTGTTTGGATGACAAATATATCTACATTATTGTCGCGATTATCAGAAGTTTATACGTGAATTCCAATGAATTTTCAGCAAAAAATAGAATAGATAAACGCAAAAAAACAGGTAAAAAATCCTCCTGGGGTTATTGATTGATCAACCGCTGTTCCTTTCCGCAAAGGGCTTCGCTTTCCGCGGGACGGTGCCTTGAGACTCCTCACTTCGTTGCGGGGTCTCAACCTACCGTTACTTCCCCGCTGGAGTCTTCGCCATTTGCTCCAATACACAGCTGAAAATTGGGTAAATGGTAGATGTTACGTTTATGCTTATCCAGTTAACTGAGTTAGATGCTTTTTCATATACCCTTAAATGAATGAAGTCCCTAGTTGATTGGAGTGGAAGACGCGACGTCCGCGGGAGGAATGGAGTGGTGAGACCCCTGAAGCGTTGTGAGGAGGCTCACGGACCGCCCGCAGGCAAGCGAAGCGCCTGGAACGGAAATCATGGTATTTAAAAAAACCAGGCTGCGGAGACACAGCCTGGTTAACCTTTACTCGTTTGGATTTGTGACTTCGAATACGCACAATGTGGGCATCGATACATGACATTTTGATTTGAATGGGCAGTAAGTACTTTATCCATTTCTTCTTCGCGATTGCACTTTGGACAGTGAACCGTTGGCATCATGTAAACCACTCCTATTAAGAATGTCGTTGAAACTCTTCCTTTGTAACAAAGATATCTTCTTTATCAATTGCTGTAGGACTAGATAGGACTAGTCCGATATTGGTAGAGGATGCTTTATCGTCGACAATGGTAAATGGGATATTGTTTTCATTAGCAATCCGAATATATTTGGATAGATGCATATAATCCAAATCCCCATCCAGATACAGTTTGGAAGAAGGGTATCTTTTCATTAACTCTGCAATAGGCTTATAAGGTTTTTGCTGGATTACTTGGCCATTTGTCAAGGCAAGAATAATTCGCTCACGGAGTTGTGAAAGATATTCCCTTCTCTCACTTGGCTTTGTTTCAGGTGTCCCCTTAAGTCCTTTGTCTATATAATCATCAATGTTTTTCCCCATGTAACTTCCCTCCATTTTGAAATGCCGGGTTTCCCTGGAATTCTTAGTGGATTAGGTCAAATATCTCAATAGCGATCATATCAATATTGTCAAATTGATATGTTTTAGGGCTTTCCCCTTTTAGAAATACTTCTAATTCATATGTATTGGTCTTGTCGAAGAATTTCACGCTGCACACTTTTTCTCCGTTTACTTCAAAAAAACGCTGTGCTGGTTCATTTCCTGCTTCTGATGTTTCCTTTAAATCATTCAATCTTTTTACAATCCCTACTAATAGTGACATGTAACAACTCTCCTTCTATTCCTTCCTACCTATATCATTCACCTTGTTTTGTAAGGCCATTCGTTTTTTTTACAAAACCTTTCAATATCCGGTAAAATAAAGCTAGGAATACAATTTTATAATAGTGTTCGAACATAACTTCCCTTTTATTGTAGTCTAAATTGACGAATAAAACATGCGAAGTTGTGAATTTTTTCTTACGAGGAGCTGTATCCATGAATATAACCGTCTATACTCAACCAGATTGTCCCCCGTGTCAGGTGGTAAAACAATTTTTAACACACCATAATATCTCCTATAAGGTGATTGACATCTCTGAGGATCTAGAAGCAAGAGATTATTTAGTACATGAATTACAGTCATATTCCACTCCTACTGTAACAGTCGATGAGCAGGTTGTAAAAGGATTTGACCTGTCAAAGCTGCAAAATTTGTTAGGCATAGAGGAATAAAGTCCAACGCTTCAATCGCAAGAGAATTCATCATACCATTAATAGGATGGTAGAAGAAAGCTTTTTATTTGCTCCAACAAAAAAAGAGCGTATTTAATGACGCTCTTTTTTGGTGGGGTTATCTTGACACAAAGAAACTATTCTGATTGAAATCAAGAAGTAAATGAGATGTCAACATAGGTATGGTTACTGGGAATGTATGAAAAAAGGGATATGCAAACATTCCAAATGGAAAAATTCTATTCAGACTATCCTCATTTTTGGTGGTTGTATTGATAATGGTTTCCACTTGTTTTTTTTCACTGCTTTTCACAAAATCGGGAATCTCATATTCAAACCCATAATCCTTCACTATCCAGCCTGATGAGGTTTCTCGTAGCTTTACATACTCATAGTGGTCATCATAAAGGCTTGGCATATCCTCATCTGAAGCAAAAAATTCATAAACGATCTTCTCACCAACTTCGCCTTCTATCACCTTCGTTTCTTCATCATAAGTAAAGAATGGAATATAATAGGCGGGAAAGTCGGTTCCATACGTTATATAGCCTGCATCTTCCTTAAATAAGTGCTCTTTAAGAAAGGATTCCTGATACTCTTTTGTAAAATATGGATCTAGTATTTGATCAATTTCCTCTAACGAATGATGTGTTTCTCCCAGGGAAAGTTGAGATTGAAACGCATCTTTCAAAAAGGAATAAACTTCTTGGTCTAAAGGGGATTGTTCTGCACTCGCATAGCTTGAACCGAAAAATAGTATAGTTATGATGGCAATAATTCCTGTCATATTTTTAAGCAATCCATTCTCCTCCTCAGATGATGTGTTCTAATTGTATCAAGAACAGAGTGGACAAGGGTTTGTAACCGTTCGTAAAATTACGTTGAAAACTGACAAATTATTCACTCTCTTTACCACTACCCTCCTGGCTTAACTCCAAACACAAAAAACCCTTACAATTTCTGTAAGGGCTTGCGTAGTTACCAGCTAGACCGAAGTGCAGCATATACTATATACAACAGTATCAATATCGTTGCGATAAACAAAGCTACAAAAACAGGGTTTTTCATCACATAATGATCTTGAACTTTTCCACTAATGGAAGAATCTTGGGTTGTTGCCTGTGTATCTGCTTGACGTCCAATTTTATACGTATAGACCATCGCACCAGCAACAATAATTAATGCTAAAATTGCCAAAATAAAATCAAAAGAACCCATTTCAATCACCTCACCGAGCAAATTATACTCTTAAGGTAAACAAACAGATAAATTCTATTCATTGCTTATAAAAGATCCTGGTTTTCATATAGATACTCATAAGAAATATCCACATACAGGAACCGATTTTGAGTAATCAGACAAGAATAGGTCCGAACATTTTCGCCAGATTCGATATCACTATACAAATCCGATATTATCCCTTTTTTCTCCATGGTCATTTTCATGACATGCTCAAGAAAATAAGGTCTCCAACTCCAGTTCTTCCCTTTATAACTGCCATCTGCTCTCCACTTTCCATTATTTTTTAATAGATTGGAGGAAAGTTGGAATCCATCTTCATCACAAACATACATACGAAAGCTAATCTTTGTAAGTTCGTCTGCAATAGAGTGCAACCATTCATCATATTCTTCAAGGTTATGCCCTTTCAAAATAAGTGGCTGAAGTCTAGTTTGAAGCATTCCGGTAAATTGGTGAATAGCATGTAATTTCCTTTTTTCATAACGAATAAACTGTTGAAACTTTTCTACAAGAATTTTTTTAGCATGGTTAATGTCAATAAAACTCGGTCCAGGTTTGTGCAAATAGTAACCTTGATAGTACCTTCCACCATTTCTCCAAGCATACTGTAATTGAAAAGATGCCTCCATATTCTCATACATCAATGCGGCTCCTATTTTTCTAGATAGGATGGATAAAGAATGCAAGATATCTTGATGAGCTGTGACTTCATGTGACTGACGAAGAATTTCTAAATTAACCTTTAGAATATTAGGGTTCAAGCGTCCAATTCGATCCATATTTGTACCGGCATCCCCGATATTTGCTACAGAAAGTTGGATTCCGTATGTCTTATAATAATTGAAAAGATGCTGAAGAAATTCTTCACCTTCTTTAGAAGAATGTTCATCTACTTCAATAACAATATTCTCAAGATCTAACCCTTTTGGAACATATGACAAAAAGAGTTCAAGCAAGGTTTCACCCTGATCTTCCAAGAGAAGTTCTGCATTTTGATTAAAGAATAACTTCAACGAGCAATTTTGCTCGGTATAATAGCTTAGAGCTTTATTTATGATAACCTTATCCACTTCAAGCTGGTATTCCCCAGGCACTGTATTGTCAAGAAAAAATGCCCCTAAACTTTTTACATCACCGTTTTCCATCTGGAACCTTCCAAGCACTTCATACCCAATAACTTCTTGTGAATCGGCACTGAAAATAGCTTGATAATAAGGGGTGACCTTTTCGATATTTGTCATAATATCAAGTGGATCCATCTCGTTCTCCCCTTTGCCTTGTTTGGAACGATTATATCATGATATAGGGCAATTTATGACGCGAAAATATAAGAGAAAGGATTTTATTGCAATCTTTTAGGGACCTTAAGTTCTTGTCCGATTTTTAAACAATCAGTATGAAGGTCGTTTAACTGCCGGATAGATTCACGTGAAATATCATATCTTTGAGCTATTTTCATTAAACTGTCGGAAGTGACCACTGTATGGAGATAACAAGGCACCTTTAGATTCATCCCAACAAATAAGGTATCACGATCAAGCTGATTTACCTTTCTTAAGCTATTTTCATCAACCGAAAACATTTGCGATAAATCTTTTAACGTTTCATTTTGCTTCACTTTGTAACTTCCGCAAGCAGGTCCTTCCAAAAATTCTCTTGTAGCTCCATTCTTTTCATCGAGTACAGCTATGAGAAACTGTTGAAATTTCACGCGGTAACTTTTGACTTCTTTCCCTTTAGGTAATACTTCTGATGCCAACTTTCTTGCTGCATCTAGAAGGTTTTTTCTTTTAGATAATTTTTCATGGGTACCAGCGTATTCAACAGAAAATTCATAGAATGCTTCTGTTGGGTTTATATAGACGGTCAGTTCTTTGTTTTGTTCGTCCCAGTCATACTTGTAATAGATGCTCATTGGTTTCCTCCTTGTTGTTTTTGCTTAGTATGAGCAAAACATGTATACAAGTATGAAAAAAAGCCCGGTAAAGCAATAAAATGCTTTACTCGAGCTTCTCTCTTACAACCGCTGTTAATTTCCGCAAACGGCTCCGCTTTCCACGGGACGACTATAAATCTCTATTATTTAAAACGGGAATGGTTGTAGCCATTGGCCGCCGTCCATTGTTACGCATTCTCCATTTATGTAGGCGGCTTTTTCGGAGCTAAGGAAAAATGCTAATTCTGCAATTTCTTCAGGTGTTCCAAAACGCTTCAATGGGACACTTTCCGCAACTTTTTTAGCTTCTTCTTCCGATTGCATCAACTTGTCTGCCCCACCAGTTCTTTCGATAGGTCCTGGAGCAATTGCGTTCACGCGGATTCCGTATTTTGTTCCCCACTCTACCGCAAGGGTTCTTGTAAGAGATAGAACCCCTGCTTTCGCTGCGGCAGAGTGGACCACACCTGCTCCGGCATTCCAAGCATAAGTAGCTACCATGTTAATCATGCTGCCCTTAAAATTTCTTTGCATCCAATAATTGCCCACGGCAGAGCTACAATAAAACGTTCCATTCAAGACGATGTCAATGACAGACTTCCACCCGTTAACAGATAACTTTTCAGCTGGGCAGATAAAGTTTCCTGCTGCATTGTTGATCAGCACATCAATTCTACCAAATGCTTCGTCCGTCAACTTCACCATTCTCTCTACATGCTCAGGCTCTCTTACATCCATCTGTACGGTCAAGACTTCACCATCATGTCCCTCAATCTCCTCTTTAGCTTGTTCAAGACGATCAAGATCACGACCGGTAATCACCACATTATAACCTTCTTGAGCGAACTTCAAAGCCATATATTTCCCCATACCGCTAGAGCCACCTGTTACGATGGCAACTTTCTTTTCTCCCATAAATTCTCCCCCAATCCTATGTCTCTATACTATTCTAACCTAATATTCAAAATAATTAAAATGTTTTATTGATTTTATACAAAAAGTTTCCATATAAAAGTAGAAAGATAGAAAGAGAAATTCACCTCTAAAAGGTGCTATAATGATTGATATTATAATAGGTAAGGTTGGTATATATATGAGTAAAATGACGAGACGTGGCTTTTTTAAACGCATCTTTACAATAGTCTTCACCGCTTTGCTGACAACTGGTGCAGGCTATTTTTATGCTAGATATATAGAACCAAAACAAATGAACTTATTAAAGCATACGGTTAAGCACCCTAGTATTCCTAAAAGTTTTTCCGGAATAAAGATTGCTCAATTTTCTGATACGCATGTTGGCCATCATTTCGGGCAGGCAGAATTAGAAAAAGTAGTACGCTTAATCAATGAAGAGGAACCTGATATTGTCTTTTTTACTGGAGATCTAATGGATAATCCGCTAGAGTATGATGGTTCCTACAACCTGATAAATATTTTGAAACAAATTAAGGCTCCACTTGGGAAATTTGCTATTTACGGAAACCACGATCATGGAGGATATGGAACAGAGACCTATGAGGAAATTATGGAGTCATCCGATTTCACCGTGTTAAAAAATGAGAATACGACTATAGAGTTAATAGACAAAAGTCAAATATTCATTGCTGGTGTGGATGATTTGATGCTGGGGAGACCTGATTTTAATGAAACCCTGCGTGATATCCCTGAAGACGCTTATACAATATTATTGGCCCATGAAGGGGACGCAGCTGACTCTATAGCAGAGCAGTTTCATGTAAATCTTCAACTTTCCGGACACTCCCATGGAGGACAAGTACAGATTCCCTTCTTAGGTCCGCTTATTACTCCTCCTCTTGGATCTAAGTTTTATGAAGGTTTTTATCAATTGGATGATTTGACTTTATATGTGAATAAAGGTTTAGGTACTACCAGAGAGCCTTACCGCTTTTTGGCGCCGCCTGAAATTACATTTTTCACTTTAGAACGTCAATAAATGGGCTAACCTAGACAAGCGCACACCCTTTAACATTGCCATACCTTATAGAGACCCTATAAAGGAGGCATATGTCTATGTATCGAAACTACCCGAATAACAGATTTATAGGAGGATTAGGTTTCGGGTTTCCTTTTTTTCCGTTTTTAGGGGGATTGGCGGTAGGTACTCTTTTAGCTCCTAGACCTTATTATCCACCTTACCCACCATACCCTTATTATGGACCTTACCCAAGACCGTATCCACCTTATCCTTATTATAGATAATGGATTGTCGAACCTAAAGCCGCTGCACACTCTGCATCGGCTTTTTAGAATGATTGTTACACACCGCTGTTGATTTCCGCAAATGGCTTCGCTTTCCGTGGGGCGACCTTGAGCCTCCTCGGCCTTCGCCTGCGGGGTCTCAACATTGTCGCTACTCCCCCACTGGATTCTTCACCTTTTGCTCCAATCCACAGCTATAAAACTCTTCATGCTAAACGACCTTTTTAACAACAAATTTATTATGAAAGAGGTTAGTATGTTGGCTGTACATGTTGTGAGGCCGGGAGAAACGCTTAGTTCTATTTCGTTGGATTATCGAAGGCCATTAACTGAAATTTTGGCTGTAAATTCCATATCAAACCCTAATGTAATATTTCCGGGTCAACAAATTATCATCCCCGGTCTGCCTGATGCAAATACCATCCCCTATTCCATTGAAATATCCATCGCGAATAGGAAGTTGGTTCTGAAAGAAAATGGGACCATCATCAAAACATATCCAATTGCAGTCGGCAGGATGCTCTTTGAAACCCCTGTTGGCAATTATATTATCGTAAACCGACAACCAAACCCTGGTGGCCCTTTTGGTGCAATGTGGCTCTCCCTGTCCAAATTATCTTATGGAATTCATGGAACGAACGATCCAAGCTCTATTGGCAAAGCTGTATCTCGCGGATGTGTTCGGATGAATAACCAAGATGTCCTTCAACTTGCTTCAATAGTACCTAATGGGACCAGAGTTCTAATTCGCCCTCAATAATATTTCCTTTTCATATCCAACAAATATACTAGAACATGCCGGTAAGATTGATTATAATTGTACTAGAAATATTTAGTGATAAAGGAAGGGATTTCTTGCATCAGCAAACATATACTCGTTTTGTTAAACAACTTATCATAAATTATATTCTTGGTTCTTCCATTGCAGTTCTCGGGGTAGGGGGCATACTTATCTTTTCTACTTTAAACCTATCCCTTTCTGAAATAAATATAATGATTAGCATTTTACTAACTTCTGCATTTAACATGGTCCTTTGTGAATCTTATGCTTTTCACAAGCAACTGCACCCCATCAAAGTTATCCTTACTAATACAGATAATACATATACTGATTACCAGAAAGCTTTTTTACATATTCAGCGTTTTCCTATAATAACAGTTAAAAGAATCATAGGTCCCCACCTGCTTGGACTTTCCATTCCCGCCATCATCCTTGCGATAATCTGCATACGGTTCGGGTTCTTAAACATGCCATATCGGTATGTACTTCTTGCTTCACTTGGTGCTGTGTTAATCGCTGGAATGCATGCGTTTATAGAGTATTTCCTTACAGTTAAAGCAATAAGGCCTGTTTTGGATTATCTACAGGAAACTACACAGGATTTATACCGCCTATCTTTATCCATACATGGGGATATAATAGTTTCCTTGCGTACAAAATTTTTAGTAAGCACCTTATTTATCGGAATTTTCCCCGTACTTTTATTTAGTTTAGCAACCGAAGTTCGCTTTGAAACCCTTACTTTGGAAATAGATTTTTGGAATTGGGGAGTATTGATTCTTCTCATTGCTGCCGCGTTTTCTTCTTTTGGTGCTTTTTTGTTATTTAAAGACATCATCCAACCCATTACTCAACTGTTAAAAGGAATGCAAAACGTAAAAAATAACAATCTATCACCCGCTAAGGAATTGTATTCAGATGAATTTTCCCAAGTAATTCAAGGCTTTAACTCCATGGTGCAAGGACTTGAGGAGAGAAATGAAACCAATAGGCTGTTGATGGAAAGTTTCTATCAAACCCTTTCAACCACCCTTGACGCACGCGACCCATATACGGCAGGACATTCATTAAGGGTAAGCAGATACTCTGTATTAATTGGCCAAAAGGCGGGAATGCCTCCACATCAACTTGAGCTGCTAAAAAACGCCGCCCTTCTTCATGACATCGGCAAAATCGGAGTGAAGGATGAGGTATTATTAAAGGATGGAAAGCTTACAGAATTAGAATTCGAAGAAATAAAACGACACCCTTTGCTTGGGGCGACAATCTTAGATCAAGTACAACCTAAAGAGGCAATGTCTCCATTAATACCAGGTGTCAGAAACCATCATGAACGCTTTGATGGAAATGGGTACCCTGATAGATTAATTGGTCACGAGATTCCTCTTTTCGGCAGAATCATCGCGGTCGCCGACGCCTATGACGCCATGACATCAGATCGTCCATATCGGTTGGGGATGAAAAAAGAAAAAGCTTTGGCTATTTTGCAAAGTGGAAGAGGCACCCAATGGGACCCGGAGTTTGTTGATATCTTCACCTCACTTATGAAAAAAGACACAGAACATGCTCTAGCTTCAGCCCAATAATGGATGAAGTTGGAGCAACCCTTCCATTTTACGTGAAGGCACAGTATAATAAGGAAAAGGAAAGGAGCCTATTATGCATAATAAAAGTTATTCAAACCAAAGAAAAACCGATTCCCCTCTTGAATCTTCTATCGAAAACCTCTCACGTGCCATCTTTACTGTAAATCGGCATGCAAAAACCGCGCCGGATCCAAAGTTTCTCTATACCTTAAAAAGAAAAGCCTTAGAGAAACTTATCACCGAAGGCAAAGCTACTAAAAAAGGATTGCATTTTTCAAGAAACCCAAAGAACAGCCGCCAACAATCTGACGTCCTTGTATTGGCAGGGGAATATTACTTTCATCTTCCACCTACAAAAGAAGACTTCTCAGAATTGCCGCATCTTGGAGAGCTAAATGATCATTATCGTAATCCCAAAGCTAACATGTCCTTATCTGTAGCGAAAAGTTTACTTCAACGGTACACAAATTTCCAACCGACAGATGGACAAAAAAATCATACAAAGAGGCAGTATCAAAAGCCTGTATTTAAAAAGCTTGGTGAGAGCTACTTATAACAAAGAACGACAAAAGCCCAATCTTTTAGTAGATTGGGCTTTTCATTCCTTTAAAAAGCTCAGTTAATTAATAGCTGCTCATCTAGTAATTCAACTAACTTTGTCAATTGAGGTTTGCTGATTTGAGCATTCGCTCCTACTTGATCCCCTTTATGTCGGAGATGATTTGTTATCAGGGAAGAGAATATGATAACGGGTATCTTTGAAAGAACGCTATCTTCCTTGATTTTCTTCGTGAGGTGATGACCATCCATTTGAGGCATCTCTATATCCGTAATTAACAAGTCTACGATTTGCTCTCCACTTTTCACTACGGTCTCCATGAAATCCCATGCACTTTTGCCATTTTCAAAGAATTGAATATGTTCAAATCCTGCACTTAGCAAAGTCTCTTCTAGAAGTTTTCTCAACATCGGGGAATCTTCAGCAATGATAATACGTTTTTCACTCCGAGCAGGGTTAAGATTTTCATGAAGTCGGGACGCTTCTTTATCCAGATTAGGATATATATCAAACATAATCTTTTCCACATCCAACAGAAGGATCATCTGAGACGGTTGTTTGATGATTCCAGTGATATGATCTTCAAATCCATGCTGTAAGGAAGCCGGTTTCTCCATCTCAGCCCATGATAAACGGTGAATCTGAGTTACATGATCTACTCGTAAAATGACTTTCATGCCATTGAATTCTGTAACAATGAATTTTTCTTCTAAAAACTCGTTTTTCTCTTTTATATGTAATGCCCTTCTTAGATTTATGATTGGCAGAACTTCTCCCCTCAGTTCGATAATCCCTTCAACGTTATTATGGGAATGAGGGATTTTGGTCACTGCTACAGGCTTAATGATTTCCCTTACTTTTAAGACATTTATGCCAAAGCTGGTACTTCCGAGAAGAAATTCAAGAAATTCCACTTCATTTGTACCAGAGTCTAATAGTATACCACTTGTTTTTTCCATAAATAATACGCCCTTCCGTTCTTAACTATTTTTTCTCTTCTTTTTTTATCGGGTTAAAAGCGGGAATGTTGATAGACAAAGCTTCGTCATTTCGCAAAAGGCTAAAAACACCCTATCCGCAATGAGATAGGGTGTTGAAGTGGTTTAGGAAAAGCTCTTTTCTAGTTCGTCAATCAATGAACCGACATAAGCGACAGCTGTCTTAATTGGTTCAGGTGTTGTCATATCAACTCCACCCAATTGCATTAATTCTAGTGGTTTCAATGTGCCTCCTGCTTTTAATGCCGATAGCCAACGTTCTACAGCCGTGTGGCCTTCTTCCTGAATTTGTTTGGCTGCAGCTGTAGAAGCAGTAAGTCCCGCTGAGTAGGTGTAAGGATAGAGCCCCATATAATAGTGAGGCTGTCGCATCCAGGTCAAACCAGCTCCTTCATCCATTTCCACTGCATCTCCCCAGAATTCAGAAAGCAAAGCGGTCTTTTGTTCACATAGAACATTGGCGGTGATAGGAGTTCCTTTGTCTGCTAGATCGTATACTCTGCGCTGAAGTTCCCCTTCAAGAATATGTGTCACAAAGTTATGATAATACGTCCCTAAAGATTGTAGGATTACCCATCTGCGCATTCTTTCATCATTCGGCTGAGATAGAATGTGTTGACTTAAGAGCATTTCATTCATAGTGGAAGGCGCTTCTACAAAATACCTTGATGGACGGGTGTTAGAAAGCTTCTGGTATCTGCCCGCTAAGCGAAAGTGCCCTGCATGACCCAATTCATGGGCAAGTGTATAGGCATTCCTCATAGAGTCACTCCATGTCATTAAAATGTATGGATGAACACCATACGGACTAGAACAAAAAGCACCAGAACCCTTCCCTACGTTATCAGCCAAGTCAACCCAACGATTGTTTACCCCTTCTTCCATGATCTCCATATATTCAGGTCCCATCACTTCCAATGACTCTAAAATTAATTTAGATGCTTCCTCATAGGTGATCTCAGGGTTAAAATCAGGATCTAGTGGAGCCTTTAAGTCACAGAAATGCATAGTCTCTAAACCTAACACTCGCTTTTTCAATTCAGCATATCTGCGCATATGTGGGGCCAACTCATTTTGGATGGTATCCAACTGATTATGATACATCTCTTTTGTCACCTGTTGGTCATGAAGAAGCATATCCGTTACAGAATCATAGTTTCGCAGACGTGCTTCTACCACCTGTTTTTTAACTTCTGTTGCATAAGTAGCGGCATACGTATGCTTGTATTGTTTAAGTGTATCGATAAAAGTTTGGTAGGCTTTTCTACGTAATTCTGTATTGGAAGAACCTTCGTAATTAGGAAAAGAATTAAAAGATAACGGATGCTCCTGTCCATCATTAGTAAAAAATGAAGGAAATCTCATATCCGAAATTAAACTTCTCTGATAGATAGTATATGGTGCATTATGCACTTCTCCAAAGGCAGAAAGTACTTCTTCTGCCTCAGGTGAAAGTTTGTGTGGCTTTGTTTCCAGTACGTCCATCAAGGTTTTTTTATATTCTTCCAACTCCGGCTCTTCTACTATGTATGCATTTAACGCATCTTCATCCAATTGAAGAATTTCAGATTCAAAAAATGATATACTGGCGCTGAATTTGGAAAGCATGCCCCCAACACGAGTCGAATTCGCTTGGTTTACAGGGTTCGTTCCATCTTCGGATTGCTTCAGGGATGCGTATGTCATCACCCTCACAACTCTTTCTGTCAATGAATCCTTATCCTTCAAACACATAAGTAATGTTTTCGCATCTTCCACAACTTTCCCTTTATAACGAGTGACAGTCGAAAGATCCTCTTGGACCCCTTGCAACTCCTGCTCCCACTCTTCTGTGGAAACAAACAAATCTTCAAGATTCCAAGTTTGCTCTACCGGAACTTCCTCTCTTTTTAATGCTTTATTCAATACCTGTGCCATGTACTTCCCCTCCATTTATTTCGATAATCGAATCTTTTATATACCCATTATATAAGAAGAAAGGAGGAATTTAAATGATATATTTGAAAATTAAAATATTTACAGAAATAAAAAAGACACTCTCGACTAAATAAGAGTGCCTTTCCATGTTCTTACTTCATTCTTCTAGCAAAATCAACAAATCGGAATTTGTCCAAACGGTGACGCGATTCCGTAAATTGAAAAGGACTTGCATCATCCAAGTGGACGATACTTTTTACCACAACGACATGAGTTAAACCATTCAAGTCCAACAGCTGTCTGTCCTCATCCGTTGCTTCCTCTACTGTTACCTCTTTATCGGCAAAAGCTATTTGCATTCCTCTTTCCGATTCCAAGTAATCATAGATGGAGTAACTGCAAATTTCTGTGTCTAGATAAGGCACTTGGCTTTTGATGAAGTAATCTTTATCCAAGATGATACTTTCATTATCCACCTTGCGAGAACGTACCACTTTCCACAAGTCCCTCTCTCCTAATTTAGACTCTAAGTCAGAGGAGCCAACAACGCATTCTAGTTCGTGCACTACTGTTTCCCAAGGTCTACCCATTTTCTCTGCTAATTCCTTGAAGCTGACCAAGCCTGAAATGGGAAAATCAAATTTATCACGTGCTAGCACAATCGAGCCTTTTCCACGGACTTTTTGAATATAACCGTTCTGAGCAAGTTGATTTAAAGCTTTTCTTACCGTTTCTCTTGAAGTATCGAAAAGTTCCATCAAATCATGCTCCGACGGAAGCTTACTTCCAGCCATGATGTCTTGTCTTTCTATTTTCATTACCAGCTGCTGATAAATTGCATGATATTTGTTATTTTTCATTTTCTACCACCTACAGCTATTGTAGCATTACTTTTTCAGGTGATAAACGATGGATTCGTATGGACGTAAAGTCAACTCACTATATTGATTGCTAGAGTCCTCATAGTTGCTTAACAGCACTTCTGATTTGTAGCCATCTACATCAACATCCTCTGGTAGCACAAACGAACTTTCCTTCCCATAATAATTGCTTACCACAAGAAGTTTTTCATTTTCACTATTACGGATATAGGCAAAGATTTGCGGATGATCTCCTGAAATCAATTTAAAATCTCCATGTGTGATAACATCATAGTTCTTGCGTAATTCAATTAACTTTTTATAATGATAGAAAACGGAATCTTCGTCATTCAAAGCTGTCTCAGCGTTGATTTCTTTGTAGTTATTTGCCACTCCAATCCAAGGAGTGCCTTTCGTAAATCCTGCATTTTCTTCTCTATTCCACTGAACCGGCGTTCTTGAATTATCGCGGGACTTATGACGGAGGATCTCGAGTATTTCTTCCTCACTCATTCCAGCTTCCTTCTTTAAGTTGAAAATATTTAAAGATTCTACGTCCCGATAGTCACTTATTTTCACAAATCCTGGGTTGGTCATTCCGAACTCTTCCCCTTGATAAATGTAAGGAGTACCCCTCATCATATGCATGCTTGTAGCAAGCATTTTTGCTGATTTATTGTGAAATTTTCCATCATCCCCATATCGAGATACGACACGCGGTTGATCATGGTTGCACCAGAACAGAGCATTCCAACCGCCGCCTTTTTCCATTTCAATCTGCCATGTGGATAAAATATCCTTCAATTGTTGGAAATCAAAATCTGCAACAGACCATTTTTCTCCATTCGGATAATCCACTTTTAAATGATGGAAGTTAAATGTCATGCTGAGCTCGTTTCGATCAGGTCGAGTGTATTTTATACAATGATCAATTGTCGTTGAGGACATTTCCCCTACCGTCATGCTGTCATATTTAGAAAACACTTTTTCGTACATTTCATTCATATATTCATGAACTCGTGGTCCGTCTGTGTAAAATTTACGACCATCGCCTGGAGGCACAGAGCCGTCATCATCCGGAAAACTCTGGTCTTTGGAAATGAGGTTTATTACATCTAGCCTAAAACCATCTACTCCCTTTTCAAACCAAAACGTCATCATATCATAAACTTGTTTGCGAACTTCTTCATTCTCCCAATTCAAGTCAGCTTGGGTCACATCAAATAGATGCAAATACCACTGACCTGTTTTCTCATCATATTGCCAAGCGTTCCCGCCAAATTTGGATTCCCAGTTTGTCGGTTCGCTGCCATCTTGTTTGCTGTCTTTCCAAATATAAAAATCACGATATGGGTTATTGTCTTTCTGTACTTTGGATTTTTGGAACCATTCATGTTCTGTGGATGTATGATTCACCACAATGTCCATGATGACTTTAATTCCTCTATCATGCGCTTGGGATAAAAGCTGATCAAAGTCTTCCATCGTTCCATATTCTTCATGAATGGAAAAATAATCACTGATATCGTAACCATTATCTTTTTGAGGTGATTTGTATATAGGAGTGAGCCAAATAACATCGACTCCTAGTTCTTTTAAGTAATCAAGCTTCTCAATAATACCTTGGATATCCCCTACGCCGTTTCCTGTTGTATCATTGAAGCTTTTTGGATAGATTTGATAAACAACAGACCTCTTCCACCATGGTTCTTGTTTTATTTTACTCATTTTCACGCACCTCTTTTAATTAAAATAGTAGATATTAATTCAATAAATAAACCCGCGCTTCATATGGTTGCAAGGTGAATTCAGCAATATTACTTTGTTCTTCTACCGAATAGTTACTTAATAATAGTTGTTTGGTCATAAAATTAATATTTCTTGGTAATCTGAATGTTGGCTCCTTGTCATAGAAGTTGCAGATTACAAGCAGCCTTTTGTTTTGATAGCTTCTAACATAGGCGTAAATCTCTGAATCATCCTCAAGAATCAATTCGTAATCTCCATAAACAATCAGATCATTTTGCTTTCGTAATTGAATCAATCGTTTGTAATAGTTAAAAATAGAATCTTCATTATTTCTTTCGGCTTCTACGTTGATAGATTTGTAATTCGGGTTTACCGCTAACCATGGTTCCCCTGTAGAAAAGCCACCGTGCTCCTCATTGTTCCATTGCATCGGTGTTCTGGCATTGTCCCTGCTTTTCTGGAATAGGCTTTCCATTACTTTCTGCTCACTCCACCCCTGCTCTTTTAAGTCGGAATAAGCTTGAAGTGACTCAATATCTTTGTAGGATTCGATTGAATCAAATCGTACATTTGTCATACCAATCTCTTCTCCTTGATAGACATATGGAGTACCTTTCATCATATGAAGAAGCGTAGCCAGCATTTTTGCGGATTCTACTCGGTATTTCTCATCGTTTCCAAATCTTGAGACGGACCTTGGTTGGTCATGGTTATTCAAGTAAAGACTATTCCAGCCGCTTTCTGATAGAGCATACTGCCACCTTGATAAACTCTGTTTAAGATCAAATAAATCAAGTTCCTGCAAGTCCCATTTCCCATTCGGTCCATTATCCAATCCCATATGTTCAAATTGGAAAACCATGTTCAGTTCATTTTGTTCTTCACCTGTGTAGTCTTTTGCTTGATCAGGAGTAACGCCAGGCATCCCTCCGACCGTCATAACATCATAATGAGACAAAACCTTCTCATTCATTTCTTTTAAGTAATCATGAATCTTTGGTCCGTTACGGTAGAATTTGCTTCCAGAAGCAAATTTTTTCCCAGGTTTCATCTCTCCGTCAGGCAAGTTATCTACTTTGGAAATAAAGTTGATAACATCCATCCTAAATCCGTCGACACCTTTATCCAGCCACCATTTCATCATGTGATACACTTCTTCCCGAAGCTTTTCGTTTTGCCAGTTTAGGTCAGGCTGTTTTTTAGAGAATAAATGCAAGTAAAAATCTTTTGTCTCTTCATTATATTCCCAAGCAGACCCTCCAAAATTAGATGCCCAGTTGTTAGGCTCCTTGCCGTCTTTTGCGTCCCTCCAAATATAATAGTCACGGTATGGATTTTCCCTGGATGTTTTCGCCTGCACAAACCACTCGTGCTCATCAGAAGTATGATTGATTACAAGGTCCATAATCAATTTCATATCCCTTATATGTATCTGTTGTAACAGCTCTTCCCAATCTTCCATTGATCCGAACTCGTCCATTATTTTCATGTAATTACTAACGTCGTACCCATTATCATCATTTGGTGATTCGTATACTGGAGATAGCCATATGGTATCGATACCAAGTTCCTTCAGGTAATCCAGCTTCATGATAATCCCCTGAATATCACCAATGCCATCGCCGTTGGAATCCATAAAACTTCGAGGATAAATTTGATACACGACACTTTCCTTCCACCAAGAATGCTTCATCTATCAACCTCTCCCTTCATAATTGAAAAAAATTGCAAAAAGGGGACAGACCCCTTTTTACAATCTTTACGCTTCTTTTCTCATTTTCACTTTTGCTATTAAGAAAGTAATGACAAATGGTACGACAAGCACTATTCCCATTCCAAGGAAGAAAATTGGCCAGTATTCTGCCATAATGGAGAAGAATGCAGGTATTCCACCCACCCCAATGGACGGAGCCTTAACACCAGCAATGGTTATAATAATCCCTGCAATGGCAGAACCAATCATTGCTGCAAAAAAGGGATAGCGGAAACGTAAGTTAACACCAAACATTGCTGGTTCTGTAATTCCCAACCACGCAGAAATGGAAGATGTTAATGCTAGACCTTTCAACTTCTCATCTTTCGTCGCAAGCATCATGGCAAATGCAGCTGAACCTTGTGCAATGTTTGACAGGGCAACCATCGGCCATAAGAATGTTCCACCAATTGTTGCAATCAGTTGGAAATCTACTGCAAGGAATGTGTGATGCATCCCTGTGATTACTAATGGTGCATATAGACCACCATAAATAAGTCCACCTAATGCAGGAACAGCATCAAAAATCCCTACAAATCCGTTCGTCAGGAAATTACCTATAGCAAATGTAACAGGTCCAATTGCTACAAACGTTACGAATCCTGTCAATAATAAGGTAATGGGTGGGACGATAAGCATATGAAACGCGTCACTTACCCGTTTGGATAAGAATTGCTCTACTTTAGCCAGTACAAACGCCGCCACAAGAACAGGCAATACTTGTCCTTGATATCCTACTTTTTCAATCTCTAATCCAAAAAACTTCCAGGTTTCAACCGCTCCGTCTTGTTGAGCTTCTGCATATCCCCATGCATTAAGTAGATCAGGATGTACAAGCATTAGTCCAAGCACAATCCCTAACAGTTCACTGCCGCCAAATCGTTTTGCAGCAGACCAACCAATAAGCCCTGGTAAAAAGACAAAGGCCGTATTGGCTATCAAGTTAATGATACTTGCAATATCTGCCCATTCTGTATGAACATCAATAACAGATTGTTCATCATAAAAAATACCCGGCCCTGTTAACAAATTGTTTATCCCCATCAGTAGACCAGCTGTAACAATGGCGGGCAATATGGGAATAAAAATATCCGCTAGTGTTTTTATGGCACGCTGCAGGGGATTCAAGTTTGATTCAGCAGCTTTCTTCACTTCATCCTTTGAAGATTCTCCCACACCGGTAATTTCAACAAACTCTTTGTAAACCTTATTGACAGTTCCTTGTCCAATAACAACTTGAAATTGACCATTAGTGGAAAAAGAACCTTTCACGACATCAATGCCTTCTAGTGCTTTTTGATCTACCTTACTTTCATCATGCAAAGCCAAACGGAGACGAGTCACACAATGTGTGGCAGCACTAACGTTTTCTTTTCCCCCTAAGGCTTGGACAATTTCTTCCGTCTGTTTTCTTATGTCCATTTGAGTTTCCTCCTGTATTTCTTCTCTATTTGTTTAGAATCTCTTATATTTAATTGCTACTTAATTTTTCATTTTAAGCTGAAATAATTCTGTTTGACCTTTAACAGCGTCCACCATGGATAACTTATCGAGGCTCTCGACATTTTCCCCATTCGTAATAACGATTGGCGTGATGATATCAGCAGCCTTCTCTTTAATAAGATCGATGTTAAAAGTAATCAATTTGTCTCCAGCTTTTACTTTATCGCCTTCTTTTACATGTCCTTCAAAGCCTTCCCCATTCATGGATACTGTTTCAAGTCCAACATGGATCAGTATTTCCGCTCCGGAAAGTGAACGAATGCCAATTGCATGTTTTGTATGGAAGAACTGAACAATCTCTCCATCAACAGGGGAAACCACTTCTCCTTCAGATGGAACGATCGCCAACCCATCCCCCATCATTTTCTGTGAAAACGTCGGATCTGGAACCTCGCTTAGCTCTGTTACTCTTCCGCTCAAAGGTGCAAGGATTGTTTCCTCAGTAGGAATTTGGGTGGTTTCTTTCATTCCGAAAAGTTTTTTGAACATAATAATCCCTCCAAAATAATTAGATATATTTTTTCTTTATATGATGAATTACGAACTCACTGAAAAAACGCTTACATTTGTACGACAACTTGTATATACATGTCGGTGTAAACTAGTCTAACTTGTATATACATGTTAGTCAACTAAAAAGTAGTCTGCTTCTTTTTTATAAAAAAGAAAAGAGTTCTTGTGGCAATTGCCAAAAAAATAAAAGATAAAAATGATTTCGTGTGGGACCATTCTTTCAAATCCAACATATCAAGCATCAGAAAGAGTGGTTCAAATATAAAAGAAAGGACCCCTGCAAGTAGCACACTGCCAATGACGAATGATTTCCACGTAGACGTATATTGATATAGGAGCATATACAAGACAGGAATAACCGCTGAATCTGCGGGAAGTAGTGTTTGAATGTCATTGTTTAATCTAAAGGGGTAACTCCACTTTCCATATTCTGTACCTAGTATATCCAGCCACGTTGCCATTGCTGCCCAAAAGAGACCAAAGGCCAGTATCTCAAACATCCTGGATCTTTCTACTATCCGCCACCACAACAACCAAGGGAAAAAAATGGATGCGAATAGTAGCCACCAGCGGGGATCGGCTATTGAGCTTAGAACTATCCAATTGTATAGGGAGTTATAATTGACAATCTCCATTATGTACATTCCCTCTCTTTATCACCTTAAACACCTTTATAAACAGTCATAAGTTGTTTTATTTTCCCCTAATGCTTTTAAAATACTCTGTTGGCTGATTGTACAATGAGAAAAATCAGGCAACAACTGCTGCTTAAGCGCCGCTGTGGATTTCCGCAAATGGCTTCGCTTTCCGCGGGACGGTGCTTGAGCCTCCTCACTCCGCTTTAGGGGTCTCACCCTACCGTTACTCCCCCGCTGGAGTCTACGCCATTTGCTCCAATCCACAGCTCGAAATTGGGAGGACGAAACGTTAATGGTTTTCAATTTAAGCGTAAAATAGCTTTTTAAAAATTTGAGTGAATGAAGTCACCTTGTTGATTGAAGTGGAAGGCACGCAGACGCCCGCGGTAGGAAGCGACAGGTGAGACCCCACAGGCTGCAAGCGAAGCCACTGAAAATCTGAAATCTCATGTACTTAAATGATTTCTAGCTGGTGATTGGAGAAAAAGGCGGAGACTCCTGAGGGAGATAGCGCTAGGTGGAGACCCCGCAGGCGTAGCCGAGGAGGCTCCAGCAGCGCCCCTAGGAAAGCGAAGCCTTTTTCGTAAATCAACAGCGGGGTCTAAACTACATCTAAATTTATAGACTTTTTCAGTGGCGTCGCTGCAAGCCGAGCAGGCGCGCAGACGCCCGCAGGCAAGCGAAGCGCCTGGAACGGAAATCAACTGTCTTATAAACATAAAAAACACTGCAGGGTACGCAGTGTTTAGAGTGATATGGTGGTCGTTATTGGGAGGAAGGAAAATATTTTGAAAGTGATTTTGACTTTTTCTGCTGCTTCTACGCTTCCTTCCATTTTCTCGTCTGTAATATAGATGCTATAAATATCTTCATTTTTTGAAGTGTCGCTTGGAATCGTAACCTCCTTCAATTCCTCAAACTCCTCCGTTTGTGTAGACATGAATGATCCATCTAGGCTGGAGTCTCCACCAGTATATACCCCATTGAGTTTAATGCTGTAGGCGGTGATGGGAAGCTCATTTTCTTTGCCGTCAATCATGGAAGCTCTGTAAACTTTGATTGGCATGACATAAGGATTTTGCAGACTTAATGATACACCATTTTGATTTGATTCTTTTATGGCTGATGCTATAACTTCTTCCTTGGTATTGTGGATGTACAGCATAAATAAAAATAGACTCATTATAAGTGCTAGTGTCAGACGAACTGGTTTTTTTAGTTTTTTCAATGGTTTAAGGCTCCTCGCATTGGCTTTTTGATAAAGGTTCTTATCTACTTACATAACACCATTCGAAAGATTTAAAACCTATTCGTCCTTCAGTACTGCTTCATATTCATCCACTAAATCTCCTTGATCATCATAAAGTTGAGCTTTATCACCATTATTATTCCACAAATGATCACTTAACCAATGGATATATTTTTTAAAATGTTGTTTATGTGCGCCTGAAGCAATGTAAATGGTTTCGCCAGGTTGGAGCTTATAATTTTCAGGGAAATCAAATGTTTGATATCCTTTTTTACTTACCAGCTTCCAATAGGACATATCAACTGTTTCAGCGCTTTTATTTTCTAATGTCACCATTTCTTCTTTTACATCCAAACCGGTGATGACAATCGAATTATTTGTTTCTTGCTTTTGCTGATTAGCATAGAGCCATGGACGATTGTTGACAAATAAGAGCTTCCCATCTGTTGAAAAAACAATGCTCCCAGACTCCGCAGTATTGTAAATATCTGCACCACTCTCAATTAATCTGTTTAATACAGGCAAATGCGGATGATGGAAGTCATTATCCTTCCCGGCGGATATTACTGCGATTTTGGGCTGAACATCCTTTAAAAACGAAGCGGTCGAGGAACTGTTAGAACCATGATGGGCAACCTTCAAGATGGTCGATTCAAGTTTATATTTCCTGCTCATTCTCTTTTCTTCTTCTTCCTCCGTATCACCCATTAATAAAAATTTCATCTCTCCGTATGTAATATGAAGGACAATGGATGCATTGTTTGTTTCTTTCTCTTCAGAACCACTGTTTAACACCTTGATTTTTAATTCAGGATCAATGTCCAACTTCATTTTTTCTTTTGCATATTGTACAGGGACGATATTGTTCCATACATATTGTTTGTATTGAATGAATGTTAAGGTTGTATGTGCCTTCCCGCTGTCTAATATTTTCTTGACAGGTAACTTTTCCAGTAGGGAAGGAATGCCTCCAATATGGTCAAAGTCCGGATGAGTGATGACTAACAAATCAATGGACAATACGTTTAATTTTTTTAAATAAGCAAGCAGTTTTTTAGATGAATCTTTAGGGCCGGTATCTACAAGTACATTAGAACCATTAGGGGTTTGAAGGAGGATTGCGTCCCCTTGCCCCACATCAATAAAATGAACAAGTAAAGGGAGAGAAACTATGTTGGTGTCCTTTGGTTTCTCTATTTCATAGAGAAATGATGCCGAACCATTTTGATTAATGGACAGTGGTGTCAGCGTACTTGACTCAGGAGCATTCAGTGGCTGAAGAAGAATAGCGAGAAGCAGCAATATGATGATTTTTTTCATGTTCAACCTACTCTCCCCCTTGTATGATGATTCTATATTTACTATGAGGGAGAGTTGGTTTTTTTATGCATTGATTAGTTGTTAAAGCCAATGTTATCTAAGAAAATCAACCCGCTATCTGTCTGGTTGAATTCAAACGTAACCTCTTCTATCTGTGTAAAATCTATATCAGGAAAATTCTCTTTTAGATAATTCAAAGGGATACCGTATGTTTGAAGCATATGTTCATATTGATTGCCGTAACGATCATTCCACCAATCAAAACGGTACAAGGTAGTAGTATAAGTAGGTTCGACGTAAATGGTTTTTCTTACTCTGCCATCAAAATCCGCCATTCCCTTTGTTTTGACACTTACTGATATAGGAATTGCTTTATTTTCATATCCTTCAGGTAGGTCAATTGAATAAAAATCATATCTAATTGGATGTGCCTGGGCTGCATCAAACCTTAATATAGTGTCTTCTGAGAGGTTTTCGGCAACCCCTTCAGGCAATGTGATGGTATATCGACTGTTTTTATTCGTCCAACCAAGTTTTACTACCTGATTATTTTGTTGTTCTTTATTTCTTTGAAGTAAATTTATCTCCTTCCATACACGGAGATTGTATCCTTGTAACCGTACTCCCTCTTCGGTAGTTTTGGTTACATCCGCATCTTCCTCGAAAGAAGCGATAGATTGAAAATCATGATCCTCATAGCGCACTCTAAGCGGATCGGTTGGAACCCATGACGAAGCAATCTCCTTATTTGAAAAAACTTCGCGATATTCCCGTTTCCCTTTTAGAGTGGTGTCAAGAAAGGCAGAAACATATACCTTGGTGATTTCTCTTTGCATTTCTGGATCCATTATCTCTTTGCGATTCATAAACCACCAATACGGACTTGGTTGATCCACTTCCCAATCAGAATTAAATTGACCATGGTTGGCACCATTTATATAGATACTGCTTTTGAACCCATCAAAATCATCTGAAAAAGAAACACGTTGAAATTGTCTCATACCAAGGTAATTCGTATGGTCCGTATCATTTCCACCTTGAAGGGTAAGGTAGTTAACATCTTGTAGTTTTACTGGCTGATCTCCCGGTTTGAAACGGCCATCACCAGGCGATAACCCTACTAATGACTTAATGGAAAAATCAAAGTTTAGACTTACTTTTGCGTTATTTGGAAACCGATCGAGATCATTGAAGAGCTTAGCAATGCTGACCGCTTCTCCTCCCCTGGAGTGGCCGATGAGAGCAATATTATCCATGTCCACTTTGTTGTATAGCGCATGTGTACTGTCATTGTTCCAATACTGCCACAACTCCAGATGTTTCAGTAACAACCATGCCCTCCCGGCGTTATCCCAACCGATATGACCTGTTTTACCGGAGTTGATAAAGTTCTCATCCACCGACGCAACGACATACCCTTTACTAGCGAGCATTTCACCAAGATATGCATAACCTCCATCGGAAAAGTCAGCCATATTATGATTGCCATGGACGATTAAAACGAGAGGATATGCTCCTTCTTCTTCTTTTTCCGGCATCCAAACTCGACCATTCAAAGGTGCATTGTATAAATCAAATCCCCAAAACCATTCTCGGTACCATTTATTCAACCCTTTAGGCTGGGCAACAAACGACGACATATTGACAGTAGGCGATTTGTATTTTACATCTCTATATTCTTCTCTGCGTTCATCCTTGCCACTTCCATATGTAAAATACTGAACCTTGGCTCCTCCACTGTCAGCTGGGTTTGTTAAAGGTGTTTCATTGCTGTTTATTTCAAGTGACCAAGGACCTTCTTTCCCATCTGTAACTGCTAAGTAGACAGCTCCTATGTGCAAGCCTACCGTTATGAAACTAAAAAAAAGAAAAAGGGCTTTTTTCTTGTTACGATAAAAGAAAACTGTAATTCCTAAAAATATTGCCAGGACTAGGACGGTAAATCCCATTAATCGGAAAAACGGGCCCATAAACGCTCCAACACTATATATCACCACAATACAAGCAACAATGACAGCCACCAGAATTCTTGGTAATTCCTCTAAAATGTTCAAGAGGACTAAAGTTATTCCTAGGCCTAAGACTAATGCCAAAGCACCTGTCCCTGCAATTAATAGGATATCAAACCACTTTCCTGCACCCGTAAAGAAGAAATAACTTAATACGAAAACAAAAACTGATATATAAAGCAGAAGGCTAATAACAAGATGACTTTTGCTTTCCCTTATAAAGCTATTAGCTTTTTCTATACTGTTATCATAAAGCTGTTTTAGCTTGTTCATTTTAAACTCCTACTCTTTAAAGCAAGTATTTATTTATTATTTCCTGGTGTTCCTTCCTTTTTCGATTTTTTCCTACAATGCTACACACTACATATGCTAAAAGGGAAAGCATCACTGGCATTACGACACTATGCATTCCAAAAGCATCAGGAAAATATATCGTTATTCCTATATAGGTAAGTACCCCTGTAAATATCGAAGCTAAAGCACCTACAGCATTGCCACCTTTCCAATAAAGACCCAAGACAACCGGCCAGATAAAGGCCGCTTCCAATCCACCAAAGGCAAAGAGGTTTAAGGTAATAAGAAATGCTGGCGGATCAATAGCCATAAAAAACACCAGTACACCTACGACTGCCGTTACTCCTATGCTTATCCTTTTGATATTCTTTTCTGGTGCATCAGGACGAATATAATTTAAATATACGTCTTTTACAATGGAAGAACTCACGATTAGCAAAAGGGAGTCAACCGTGGACATTATGGCGGCCATTGGTGCTGCCAATACAACCCCAGCTAGCCATCCTGGCAAGACATGCAGGGCCAATAGTGGCATCACTGTATCTGGAGTGTCTAAGCCAGGCAATACCGCTCTTCCAAATACACCTGCCAAGTGCATGCCTAGCATGATAAATCCAACGACGATGGTCCCAATAATTAATGCTGCGTGCATAGCTTTTGAGTTCTTGTACGACATTGCTCTGACAGCCACTTGAGGAAGGCCTACTACCCCTACACCCACTAGAATCCAAAAAGAAGAAACATATAATGGCGTCAGTGATCCATCAGCTCCAAACGGGGTAATGAGATTAGGATTTTCCGCCATCAAATCACTCATAATGGCAGGGATACCACCACCGGCAATGATGGTCCCTGCCAATATGACAACGGTACCTACCACCATGATAATTCCCTGCACTCCATCTGTAATGGCCACAGCACGGAATCCGCCAATGATCACATAGACCAATACCGAAGCAGCAAATACAAATAATGCTGATGTATAAGAGAGACCCGTTATCGACTCAATCAGCCTTGCTCCGCCTATCCATTGCGCTGCCATCGCGGAAAAAAGGAAAAGAATGATACTACTTGCAGATAATAAAACAACCCACTTACTCTGATATCTTTCTTTTAAAAAGTCAATCAGTGTGATGGCTTTCATTTTTCTTGCCATAATGGCGAACTTCTTACCTAAAATCGTTAACACAAAATACCCCGTCACCACTTGTATCATGGCCAGTAGGACCCAACCAAGTCCTGTCTTATAAGCAATTCCCGGCCCTCCAATGAAGCTTGAGGCACTTCCATACGTCGCGACCATTGTCATTGCAAGCAATAGGCCTCCAAGCTCTCTTCCTCCAAGGAAGTAATCCTGCACAAAAGAGGAGGTATTACTTAATTTCCTGGAAGCAAAAACTCCAATTAGAAAAATAATAATGAGAAATATCAACAAGGGAATGATCACATGAAGGTTCATGGGCGATCACCTTCTTCATCTGACTCTAAAGGAAGATCTTTAAACAAGAATCGAACAACTAGAATGACGAGTGCAATGATGATGATAAAGCCTAGGATACAACTATAAAAAAACCAAGCGGGAAAGCCCAAAATATATGTATATGATTCGACCGGCTTTGATCCAAAACCGTAAGCAAAGCCGTACCACCAAGCAAAATGGAAAAGAACAAGCGCAATCCCAATCCATGCTTCTCTATGTGCAAAGGGATAGCGCCAGTCTCCTTTTCGCTTGTTGAAATTCTCGTGCATAAAATCACTCTCTTTTTAATTCAGTCTGTACTTCTTAAAAGCCATAGTTACTGGATTGCCTCGCTGTTCCTTTCCTCAAATGGCTTCGCTTTCCGTGGGACGGTGCCTTGAGCCTCCTCACAACGCTTCAGGGGTCTCAACCTACCGTTACTCCCCCGCTGGAGTCTCCGCCATTTGCTCCAATCCACAGCTAGAAACTAAGACAACCAAATGTTTGTACTTTTCCAGTTAACTCCTTTAGATAAATTCTCTCTAGTCCTTAAGTAAATGAAGCCACCTTGTTGATTGCAGTGGAAGGCGCGCAGACGCCCGCGGGAGGAAGGGACAGGTGAGACCAACGAAGTAGGTCACTGAGAAAAAGTTTATAATTTAAGTAAAGATTTACAGCTGTGTATTGAAGCAAAAGGCGAAGACTCCTGAGGGAGATAGCGCTAGGTGGAGACCCCGCAGGCTTGCCGAGGAGGCTCCAGCAGCGCCCCTAGGAAAGCGAAGCCATTTGCGGAAATACACAGCGGTGTTACATAATTTGTAAAATTACACACTTCTTCAGTGGCCTACACCACGTGAGCCTCACGGACCGCCCTTCGGATAAGCGAAGTGCCTGGAACGGAAATCAACGAGTATACCACTTTCTTAACTTTCTTTTATAAAAGCCTGCTTTGCCAGGGTTTCCAGCGTGATTTCATCAGCTGGGGGGTTGTGAAGGCCTGCCCGGACGTCACGATAATGGCGTTGAAGGGGATGTTCTGCATGCAGACTTTGTGCGCCGACAATCCGCATCGCTTCATCCACAATGGAAATGGCGCTATTTGTTGCAACCAACTTAGCTGTCGCAAGCTCACCAACCAGTTCATTACGCTTATCCGGCTCTTCATCCCACAGTCTTGCCACGCTGTACAATAAATGACGGGCTGCAGTCAATTCCACATCCATTTTTGCTACCCGTTCTCTTACTTTAGGCACTTCTCGTATCGGATGAGGCAGGCTGTTTGGATGATACGAATCTGCGAATGATACAGCTTCGTTTCTTGCTGCTATAGCTATGCCTAAGTAACAAGAGGGTATATGTAGTAGCCATCCTTGTGGTTTCGGTGCTTTTTTCTTTTTTATATACAGAAGTGCTTCTTTATCTGCCATGACTTCTGATAGAACCAAATCGTCACTTCTTGTGGCTCTCATGCTCATAGAGTTCCACGTTTCTTCTATAGAGATTCCCTTTAGTTCACGCGGAAGTAAAAACTCTCCTACATCTTCCGTTCCTTCTATGCTAGCTGATATGATGAAATAATCCAAGACAGGGGCAAGAGAAGTGAAGTTTTTTCTCCCATTAATTACCCAATCTCCGTTGGAAAGCTTTTTTGCAACGGTTTCAGGTTTCCCTCCTCTAGCTGGGCTGCCTGTTTTTCTTTCGCTATGTGCACTGTTAATTAATTTTTTGTGCTTAATAATATCTCGACAAACCATTTCATAAATTTCCTGAGGCCAAGATCGATTAATTCCTTCGTTCATCATAATACCTAAATGCCAACCGAGACTCAGTGCAGTAGGAGCATCACCTTGTGCAATGGTTTCCTGCAGTAAAACAAAATCATAAAGTCCTGCTCCTATTCCACCATATTCCTTTGGGATGGTAAGATCGATAACCCCTGCCTCTTTAAGAGCTTTGAAATTCTCAAATGGAAAGATAGCATTACGATCATAATGAGCAGCACGGGTATAAAAATCCGATGCCAATGAAGATGCTTTAGTGACAAGATGTTCTTGCTCTACTGTTCTTGCAAAACTTTTAATTCTGTTCATCTGACATATACCACCTTTGGACTGTTTGAATTACCCATCATTTTACCACAAGGTGATGTAGGAGCCATTATTTAAACTTAATATTCGGGTTCTCTAAGTAATCTTTTTCTTCTTCTTCGGTCATAACGCCCGTAGCTTTCCCAACAGTCCCATTAAGTAAGGACCAAACTCTATTATGATCTATGTGTGCTGTTGCAAAGTCACCTTTTTGCCACTTTGTCAGGATTTCCACATACACTTCCTCATGTTCGAACTCGGCTTCTTGCACTTTTTCTAGTAGCCACTCAATTCTTTCGGGCGTCATCTTATAGTGTGTCCACTTGCTTTCCGCTTTCACTTTTTGATGGGACATCCAGTGAATGTAATTAACCACATGAACCTCATTTAATTTCTTTTTATGATCGAATGGATTCTCTTGTTCAACTTGGATATTTCTTGATGTGGATAATGTGGAAGAAGCTTGATTACTCTGAGTCCCTAGCCCTCCTGCCCCCTGAAATGGTGACGTGTACAAATAATAAGTAATAAGTGCTCCTGCCAAAAGAAAAACAGCCACAAATGGAAGCAGTTTTCTCTTGTTCGATTTAAACCAACTTTTCATAGAAACCCCTTTCATTTAGAAAAAATTAGTATTCTATTATTATATATGGAAATGTATGACTTTTCCATGTTTCTATTAAAATGGAGAGATAATTCAAGACAAATAGAAAAGGCTGCCCTCATTATTTGGACAGCCCCATTTATCGAGAAATCAGCCTTTCAATAGCTCATAAACTTCTTCATCTAATTTTTTGGCAAGTTCTTCGTCATATGTTTTCACATAGTCAGGTTCTTGCGTAACTTTTCCACCATAGAATATAACATCTTCCACTGACTCCACTTCCACAGTTACTACACGGTACTTCATTGTTTTATCAATAACTTCGGATACGGACCCTTTACCGTTAATGGAATAACAGCTTCCTGCACCTACAACACCTAAAATCAAATTAGGGTTCTCTTGAATATTAAACGCACTCTCCGCTTTATGACCTAAAGCAAATTTAATGGTTTTCCCATCTTCATGTGCAACTAACCATGACACGATGCTTAAGTTCGGTTTTTGCGTATCTTTGTCTGTTGTGATCAGGGATACAATTTTCTCCCCTTGCAATAATTCAATCAGATGCTCATTAAGCGTACTCTCTTTTCTCGGCATTTTCCTACCTCCTATTATCTACATATCTCCATTATATACAATCTTTGGACAACTCGCCAAACCCTTATTAATAACCTACCCCACTATTTTAATACAAAACAGCGGAACCTCCTGATATTCTCACAGGAGGTTCCGCTGTCAATACTACCTATAATAGCTGCTTCTTCTAGAATAAACGAGAGAATCTGAGTATCGTTGTTGCATTTTCTTTCTCCTTCTTCTCCTCTGGAGCACATTCATAAGAAAAAAGAAGATTAATAGTGAGAGGAATATAAAAATGGTAGGTACCAAACTGCTTTTTGTTCTTGTATCTCCATTTACTCCTGATGAATTAGCCGAATCTGATGAAGATGCTGTAGGAGCAGGTGTTAGGTCATTTCGTTCTTGCTCAACTAATACGTTTTCTTCGACATGTTCCCGGTTGCCAATTTTCACAACCAAATCCTTGTCCTTGTTTACCCGCAAGTTAACCGTTTCCTCTTCTTGCTTTGCTACATGCACGTTTTTCGCAAGCATGTATTCTCTCCCTGCAGCATCTGTGACCATTTCACCTTTTTTGATTTCATCTGTAGTGAAATTGGCGAACCCATAATCTAATAGGGACATCGTGTCTTTATAGATGTAATACTTAGACGCTGCCTTCATGGTTACCACGATAAGATCCATTCCATCCCTTTCGGCAGAAGTGACCAACGTATGACCAGATTCCGGAACATACCCATTTTTCACCCCGGTTGTTCCTTCATAATCCCACAATAAGCGGTGATGGTTAAACAATGTGGTCTCCCACCCTTCACCTACCCACTCCATTTCCTTTGTTCCAACAATCTCCCTAAATGTTTCATTCTTCATGGCATATTGTGCAATCTTTGCCATATCGTGCGCAGTTGTCACATGGTCAGGATGATATAAACCATGCGGGTTAGTGAAATTCGTGTTCTTCACTCCAACTTTTTCTTTCACGAATGTATTCATCCGTTTTGCAAATGCTTTTTCACTGCCGTCAAAATGCTCTGCAATGGCGGTGCCTGCGTCATTCCCTGAGTTAATCATCAATCCTTGTACCAACTTTTTAAGGGTTATTTTTTCCCCTTCAAGTAAATATACCCGTGAACCATCTTGATCTCTCGCATTTTTACTAACGGTTACGATATCTTGCAAATCTCCCTCTTCAATCGCAATGATGGCAGTCACGATTTTAGTGATACTTGCCGGATACATCTCTCGCTTACTATCTTTTTCGTAAAGCGTATTACCAGATTTAGCATCTATTAAAATAACGGACTCACTAAATAAGTCCCCAGGGTCTTCTGCTTGTACTGCTATTGAATTCCCAAAAACCATAAGAAGTAATGGGATGATTATACAAAGTTGTAGTTTTTTTATCATAAAAGAAGACATACCTTTCTACTGTATCTATTCTCAGTGTAGTGTTCTGTCATAAAAACTCGAAAAATCTCACTATCTATTAGTTTATATTAATTTCAATAGATTATCATGCAAAATTAAGGATTTGTTAGAAAAGTCATTAAAACTTAACAAAAAAAGGGTAAATAGAGGAACGCTCTACTTACCCTGTACTACTTTTTAGTTATTCACTTTTTGGTAGTCACAATAGGCTTTTATAAAGTAATCAGGGTTTAGTGGCTCTCCTGTTACTTTTTCAATCTTTTTATTCCAGTGATAGGTTGCTCCGGGTGCTAGGAATTCATCACGGATAAATGCCCCTACCTTAAGAGAAAAGAATTCGTCAGATACGTTGTTTTTAATATGCTGATAGAGTTGTGCAGCTGTCAATTCACCGAGCAAGTAGTTCTGATAATAAACTGGAGCAAGAGTAAAATGAATTTTTGCCGCCCAATCCGGATTGCTTCGATCTTCTGGAGGATGAAGCAATTGAATCTTTTCCACCGTTTCCCACCAAAGAGCATTAAGGTCCTGATCAGGATTTTCATATAACTTTCTTTCAAAGAAAACAAATGTAATAATCCATCTTGCTGAAATCAGCATTTTCAATTGTTCATGCTTTTCAAGTGACGGCATTAATGTATCAAGTTTCGCATCGTCTATCTTCAAAAACTTAGAAAGCCATTCTTTATTTTCCGTCATTTTTCCGAATAACATCGCAATGGATTCTGTTGTTAAGATATGGGCGAAGCTTCTCAATAAATAGGGAAGGTCACGATTTACATATTTGTTGTACGCTGCATGGCCAAATTCATGTAGCATGGTTCCCATCCAATATGTATTATCAACGTTGTTGCACAGTACACGAATATCTCCCTCACGGTTCATATCCATACAAAACGCTGTAGGGTTCTTTCCTTCACGTGGATTTAAATCGGAGGAAGCATATAACCCTTCAATTGGCATATCCATGGAATCGAACGTTTCTGCAGTCAATCTTTCAAGATCTTGCCCTTTGAAAAATTGATCAAGATTCGTTTGTTCGTTTGCAGGTGCCTCCTGGAAGAAAGGATCTACGTAATGCCAAGGTCTTAACTCTTCCACTTTCACTCCAAACTTTTTGGCTAGTTCATTATCTAATTCCCCTTTTAACCTGCGATAGGTAGTGTCCGACTGCTCCACAAGATCGTCAAACATAGAAAAAACTTCTTCTAAATCTAGTTCCTGATTCGCAAACGACATCTCATAATAGTTCCTATAACCTAATTTCCGTGCCGCTTCATTTCGTTTTTTCACTAGTGTCAATAGTTTATCCGACACTACCTTACCTACTTCTTTACTTGCCTTCCAAGCCTCTTCCCGTTCCTTGCTGTCTGTACTATTCAATAATACATTTCTAATATCATTGGCGGATAATTTTTTCCCATTCACTTCAGGCAAGTATGTATTGAAAAGGTAATTCAACTCAGAGGACATAGAAGACATTTCTTCGATCGTTTCCTTATCTAATTGATTTTCCTTCATCCCATACTCGAGGATTTCTAGTTGTCTTTTCTGTTCCATCGTAAGTTCTGGATCTTGCAGGTAAGTCTTGACCTGGTTATAGCGATCTTTATTGGCATAAAAAAGGCTAAATTCACTAGAAGCTTTACCGGCTTCCTCTGCCCATTTCTTTTCTCCAGTCGTCTGTGCCATCCAGCCGGCGTGCGTCGATTTTTTTAATAGTTTTTGAAACTGCTCATTTTGTTCTTCTAAAAACTTTTCAACCATCATAACGATCCCTCCAAAATTAGAAATAATATATGTAATTTGACTACAGTTTTCTATCTTAATTGCCCAAGATCCACACCTGTTGCTATAGCCTTCTTCATCCAAACCTGGTCCACTTTCATTGAAAATCCTTTGTCGATAAGATAGTCATAGACACTTTTATTGGACGTTTGAAAAAATGCTACCGTACACTGGTAAGGAGCTACAGTTGGCGGAAAAAGATGCGAGAATAAAGCATCCATTACTATTTCCGGGTCTTTTTGTTCTTCATTAACAAAGCAGTGTGTAACTACGATAGCCTTCAAGGTGCCCTGAGGACTATATTGTCTTTTAAACATGGCATAAGCAGCAGTCTCGCCATCCGTACCAATTAGTTGCAAAGTTAATCCATCTTTCATGCACCACCATTGACTTTGCCATGGCGTGTCATGACGATAGCTTGATAAATACTGAGCATCATGTGCTGATGTGTATACAGGGTAAAATTCCAGTGAGTCATTAAATTCCACAGAGGTCTCAAGGGAAAGGTGTACCACATGATCCACAACCTTGTAACCTTTAGATTCGTATAAGGATATTGCTTGGTTGTTTTTAGAGATAGCTTCCAGAGTAGATGTATGAATCCCTTTTTCTTTATAGAGTTCACATGCTTTTTCTACCAACAGTTTCCCAATGCCTTTTCTGCGGTGAGTTGCAGCTACCCCTGTGCCTCCATTCCATGCAACGAGATTATCCCCAATCTTTTTATATCCGCTTAATAAGAGTCCTATAGGGTTTTCACCGTCAAATGCAATGATGGAAAGGTCAGCAGATATATTTTCCTGACCCAATCTAGCAGCAAATCGGTCCACATCCATGGTTGCATCAAAAAAATACCCTTCAAAACCCTTGTTCCATGCTTCAAGTGCTTGATTTAACGTACACTCACTCAACCGTTTTATTTGATACATAAAAATGCCTCCTAATACCCTTGCTTTTAAATGAAGACAATCTAATTACTATCTTATAATAATAACAGAGAAACTTACAGTATATTCTGTTAAATACATTTTTTCTGAAATAAAATTTTTGTTGATTGGTTAATCGTCGCTGTTCCTTTCCGCAAATGGCTTCGCTTTCCGCGGGACGGTGCTTGAGCCTCCTCGGCTTCGCCTGTGGGGTCTCAACCTACCGTTACTCCCCCGCTGGAGTCTACGCCATTTGCTCCAATTCACAGCTGAAAATCACGTGAACGATAGGTTAATACTTATTCATTAATCTCATTAAGATGCCTTTTTAATTCCTAGAATGAAATAAAGACCTCTTGTTGATTGGAGTGGAAGGCGCGCAGACGCCCGCGGGAGGAAGGGACAGGTGAGACCCCAGAAGGCGAAGCCTGAGGAGGCTCACGGACCGCCCTTCGGATAAGCGAAGCGCCTGGAACGGAAATCAACGGATTAACAAGCTTTCAAAAGCTTTTCAAAAAAAATTACAGGGTGGAAAGTGTTTTCCGGCCTGTAATTTAAATCGTTTATTTATTCATATCTTCTCTGAGTATGGAAAAGACGTTTGCATCATGAAATTTTCCACCTTGATATAAATATCCTCTTAAAAGACCTTCATGAGTAAACCCTAATTTCTCTAAAACCTTTCTCGACCCTACATTCTCAGGATAGACATTTGCTCCTATACGGTGTAAGTTCATCGCCTCGAACCCAAAGTGGACCAATGCCCCAATGGCCTCTGTTGCATAACCTTTTCCCCAATAAGGAATATCTATTTCATACCCTATTTCTGCACGCTGATGTTTTTCAGATATTGCATGAAAACCGCATGTCCCTATGAGAGTATTTGTTTCCTTCTCGACGATTCCCCATCTATAAAGAGTTGTATAGTCATCAATAAAGTCTTTAATGAATTTATCAGCCTCTATTTTTGTCTGAAAAGGCTCCATCCCGTAGAATTTGGTCATCTCCGGTTGGGAAAAATAAGAAAAAATAACATCTGAATCTCTTAACGTAAGACTTCTTAACTGAAGTCTCTCCGTTCTGAGCATTGGTACTGGCTTTAGCATGATCTCCCTACCCCTCTGTCATCTCTGCTACAATATATTGGTTTGTCCACATCTTTAACATGATAACGAGACTCTCATCCCCTCTTGAAAAAAGAAAGGTAGAACCTAATTGTTCTTCAAATACCCAACCGTTTTCTTCAACATGGGAAAGTACATCCTGTAATCCTGTGCCTTCGTTCATTTTTGCCATGACTGTTTTTGAATCTTCTTCTGCGGAAAGTGTTACAACAGGTGAACCGGTCAAGGCTAACTTTGCTGCTCCCCTTACCTCTTCATTGAATGCAAGTAGTGTTCCTGTCACTAGTAGTATGCCTGTGAAAATGATGAGCCCCCATTTCCATTTCATTCTACTTCCTCCTACTCTACTATTTTTCTCCCCAAGATAATCAAATCCCTTTTTACAGAATCAAGTTCCGCGACACCAGGGAGATATCCCCATTTTTCAAATCCATATTTCTCAAACAAGCGAATACTTGGGACATTATGTGCAAAAATGAATGCCAATAAATTCTCGATTTGAAGAGCTGGACATTCTTCCATTGCTTTTTCTAATATCTTTGCCCCGAGTCCCTTCCCTCTAATTTCTTCGCTAAGGTAAATACTTACCTCTGCTGTTGCCTGATAGGCAGGACGACCGTAAAAATTTTGAAAACTTATCCAGGCACAAATCTGATTATTCAGTTCCACTACCTTTAAGGGTCTATTTTTATTATGTTTATCAAACCATTCCTTTCTACTTTCCACTGTGACTGGAGAAGTATCAGCAGTCACCATCCTGCTTTCTATAGTGGAATTATAGATCGAAACTATTTCGGGTAAGTCTTCTATAACAGCATTTCTTATATCGATAGTCAAGTTATTCATGATGAGTCACCTTTCTAGTATTCTATGCTTCTATTCTGTTAATAGTATATTATTTCATAAGAAAATTGGATAGAATAATTTTGGAATTTGCGCGACGAAATTTGTATATACCAATAAGTAAATTGGTATATACAACTAGACATATTTTTGCTAAACTATACATATAATAAATAGAAAAAGGTGACTTCTATATGGCTTCTCAACCAAATAGTTATTCTCTCCTCTCCATGAAGATCGTTACGGAAGAGGAAGTAATCCAAAATGGATATGTCATGATTAAAGAGGGGAAAATCGCTGACTTTGGTCCCATAGAAAATTACAACAACGATGAAAATCTGACGGAAATCCATATATCGGAAAGCTTATATGCCTCTCCAGGCTTTATTGACATACACATCCACGGATTAAATGGAGCCGATGTGATGGATGCAAAAAAGGATTGTATCGAAACGATGGCAACGACTCTACCAAAAGAGGGAACCACTAGTTTTTTAGCGACCACCATAACGCAAGAAAAATCGGAACTAGAAAGAGCATTGCAGAATGTTAATTCTTTCATTTCTAATCAAAAACAGAATCATGTTGGAAGCGAAGCATTGGGAGTGCATCTTGAGGGACCTTTTATCAATAAAAAACGCGCTGGTGCACAGCCACCTGCCTTTATTTTAGAACCATCAGTGGAAACATTTTGCCAATTCCAGTCTGAGTCTGGCAATCACATTAAGTTGGTTACGTTGGCACCTGAAGGTAAAAATGGTTTGGAACTGGTCAAATTTCTTTCCGATACAGGAGTCATCGCCTCCATCGGGCATTCCGATGCTTTATATACTGAGGTAGTAGAAGCAATGGAAGCGGGTGCTGAACATATTACCCACTTTTTCAACGGAATGCGCGGAAGTCATCACCGTGAACCAGGCGTAGCAGGTGCTGGCTTGGCCCATCCTGAACTCTTTTTGGAAATGATTGCTGACGGGATACATGTTCATCCTGCCATGGTAAAAACAACATTTCTTGCTAAAGGTGTGGATAACATTCTATTAATAACCGATTCCATGAGAGCAAAATGGTTGGAAGATGGAGAGTATGAGCTTGGAGGCCAGAAAGTGATGGTGGAGAATCAGACCGCCCTTCTTGAAGATGGAACTCTGGCCGGAAGTGTATTGAAAATGAATGACGCGGTTAGGAATATGAAGAAATTCACCGATTGCACGATGCAGGAAGCAATTCGAATGGCATCAGTCAATCCTGCCAAACGACTTTGCGTCTGGGATCGAAAAGGTAGCATAGCGATCGGCAAGGATGCAGATATTGTTATTTTAGATGAAGAAATGCATGTGAAAATGACCTTCTGCAAAGGGATTCTGTCGTATAAAGGAGAGTAAAAGCATGGATATCATCACTACAACTTCTTATGAGGCGTTAAGTAAAGAAGCAGCGTCGTATGTTTCAAGAAAAGTGCAAGAAAATCCTCATATTGTTCTCGGGCTTGCCACCGGAAGCACTCCGACCGGGATGTATGAACAGTTAATAAAGGATCATATAACAATGGGAACATGCTATCGGAATGTTACTACATTTAATCTGGATGAGTATGTGGGGATGAGCAAAAAAAATTCAAACAGCTATTATGCTTTTATGGAAAAACATCTTTTTCAGCATATAGACATTCAACATGAATACACATTTATTCCCGATGGAATGAGCCCTCACCCACAACATGAATGCAGCCTTTACGAGGAGAAATTAAAGAAGCATGGACCAATTGACCTTCAAATCTTGGGACTTGGAGCTAACGGGCATATTGGTTTTAACGAACCTGGCACTTCTTTTTCAAGTAGGACACATATTGTGGAGTTGACGGATTCCACCAGAAAGGCGAATTCACGATTCTTTGAAAACATAGAAGATGTACCAACACATGCCATTACAATGGGCATCAACTCTATTATGGATGCCAAAGAAATCCTTCTGCTCGTAGCCGGCGCCAACAAAAGACAAGCATATGAGCAATTGTTATATGGCGAGATATCAGAGGACTTCCCCGCTTCTATTTTGAAAAAGCACCCATGTGTGAAAATCTTGGCAGACCAATCTGTACTCGACACTTCCAGCATTATTGCTTGAAAGGAGCGAAATACCCTAAATGATTGATAAAACATCACCTATTCCAATTTATTATCAATTGGAATCTTTTATAAAAAACCAAATTGAATCGGGATACATCTTGCCTGGTGAAAATATCCCATCGGAAAGAGAATATGCCGAGAGCTATGGAATCAGCCGAATGACAGTAAGACAGGCTATAAATTCCCTTGTTAATGAAGGTCTTCTATACAGAAAAAAAGGAAGTGGCACTTTTGTCTCTGAAAAAAAGATCGAGCAGCCTCTTCAAGGTTTGACTAGCTTTACAGAAGATATGAAAAAACGCGGCATGACTCCAACCAGTAAATTGATCCACTTTGAAATCATTCCGGCAAACAGTTTTATCGCTAATGAATTGAAAATAAGAGAATACGCACCTGTATATGAAATAAAGAGAATCCGCCTTGCTGATGGGGAGCCAATGGCCCTTGAAACGAACTACCTTTCTGCGAACTTGGTAAAAGGCCTCACAGAAGAGGAGGTCAAGGCCTCTATATATTCCTATGTAGAAGAGAAACTGGGTTTACGAATAACCCATGCGGAACAATTGATAGAATCAGTTAGGGCCTCAGAAGAACATGAAAAACTATTGTATATTGAGAAAGATCATCCGATGTTATATATTCAACGCAACACCTTTCTCCATGATGGAACTCCTCTAGAACTTGTTAAATCCGTTTATAGAGGAGACCGATATAAGTTTCAGATCAAAATGGAGAGAAATTAGACGTTTTCATAACGAAAGGCGGTATCCTCTTGGTGAGGTACCGCCTTTCGTTTTATCTTGAGATGAACATTTGCGTCCAGTAATGACCATATTGGCCACCTTTCGCATAGCCCACTCCAATTTCCGTATATTGGTTTGATAAAATATTTTTGCGATGCCCTTCACTGTTCATCCAAGCATTCATGACCTCTTGTGGTGTTTGTTGCCCAGCAGCAATGTTTTCACCTGCTGATCGGTAAGAAATACCAAAGTTACGAATCATATCGAATGGAGATCCATATGTTGGCGACGTGTGGCTGAAATACCTTTTATCAATCATATCCTGAGATTTATATCTTGCAACTCTAGATAACTCCCAGTTCAGTTTCAAAGGCTTTAACCCGTATTTAGCACGTTCCTGGTTTACTAATTTAGCAACCTGCTCTTCTTGTGTTTGCCCCTCCCCTTTTTCTGGAATAGTAATTCTTTGACCTGGATAGATTAAGTCAGGGTTATTGATGGATGAATTCGCTGCAATCAATTCAGATACTCCAACCTGATATTTCACCGCGATCTTCCACATCGTATCACCGGATTGAACAGTGTGAGTAGTAGCTGCCAGGGCAGCTGTATTTCCACCTAAGACTAGTGCGACAACCGACAAAGTTATGAGGACTTTCTGTAAAGTTTTCATACTATTAATCTAATATGATTTCCACTCATTGAAAACAAGTAATTATTGTAAAATAACGAAATATACTGTTAATTGCCTGTCATGACTGTAATGAGAAATATCTTCCAACGTTAAGGCGGGGACGGTTTGGCGGATGGCAGTTCAAAGGAAGACAACCGCCACGCCTGCTCCAATGGCAAAGGCTGTAAAAAGCGCCTCTGCTCCTTTGGATAAACCTGAAACGAAATGTCCCACCATCAGGTCTCGTACCGCATTGGTGATAAGCAGGCCAGGAACCAATGGCATAACAGAACCAATGATTATTTTATCCAGCTCCATCCCAAATCCAAAGGTTACCATCGCCAGCGAGACAAGACCAATGATTAAGGATGCGAAAAACTCTGCAAAAAACTTAACCCTCGTGTAATGTTGGATCAGTAGAAGACCCGAATACCCCATACCCCCAGCTATCATTGCCGGTAGGAAATCCGTCCATACACCTTTGAACATAATTAGGAAAGAGCCGCTTACAAAGGCCGCAGCTAGAATCTGATAACTTATTGGAAAAAGAAGATGCGATTCTTCTAATTTGATTAATGATTGATGAGCACCTTGCACAGAAAGCTCCCCTGCAGCAATTTTACGAGAAATCTGATTAACTTGTGCGACCTTTTCTAAATCTGTGGTTCTAGAATTAATTCTCACTAGACGGGTAGGGTTATCTCCTTGAAGCGATACAATGATTCCTGTAGGAGTAACAAAACTGTGTGTTTCTGTAATACCGTACGATGCTGCAATCCTTGTCATCGTATCCTCCACCCGGTATGTTTCCGCTCCCCCTTCCATCATAATTCTTCCGGCAAGCAGGCAGACCTCCAGAATTTTCTCCGTTTCCCGCTCTGTCATTTCTTTTGTCACCTAACTCACCTCACGCTTAACATTAGTAGACGCCCGCTTTATGATATTCATGATAACCTGCATGATAACCTCAGCAAACACTAGCCCCATTGCGATGGCGCCTGATATCATAAATGCCTTTGCCGCTAATGGAATGGCAGCAAGATAATCATTCTCCGCAATTTGCCGCATCGTATTATACGCCAAACCACCCGGTACAAGCGGGATGATTCCTGCCACACTGAATATAATCATCGGCATCCTGAAACGCTTCGCCATAATATGACCCACAAGCGCCACCATAAATGCGCCAACAAACGAAGCCACCACCGAATCCACACCGGCATCGGCCAAAACTATGTAAAAAATCCACCCGATCATCCCAACCGTGCCGCAATGAATCAATGCCCTTCTCGGTGCATTAAACAGGACTCCAAAACCAGCTGCCGCTATGAAGCTGAACACTAACTGCGAAAGAATATATAGCATGCTGTCACCTCATTTTTCTAGTACTGCTTATTATATAGGAAAGTGGGGATAGAAAAAACCTCCTATTGGCAGGAGGTTTCATCATTCCATTACTTATCTACGAACCATGTTTTCGCTACCGCAAAATACTCCCGTGACCATAATTTGAAAATTGCTATTGTCGGAGTCTTCCCTGCAAGTGTATGAACCTCGGCAAAATCAAGTCTCTTCCCAATAACAGAAGCCCGATACACATGAAAATCATTGCTCACAATCGTAACAGAGGCACCGTCTTCCATTAAAGATTTTGAAAAGGAGAGGTTTTCAAACGTAGTAGTCGATTGGTCTTCCAATATGATTCTATCCTCACTAATGCCATGTGACACAAAATATCTTCTCATTGCCTCAGCTTCCGTAATATCCTCTCCTGGCCCTTGTCCGCCTGATGCGATGACTTTGGTATTCGGATTATTTTTCAAGTACTCTAGCGCTGCCTCAACCCTGAATAGCAGTGCTTTCGTCATCACTTCCCCCTTTACTCGTGCGCCAAGGACGATTAGGTAATCCACATCTTTGGGAGGTTCCTGTTTAGCAGTCTGATAGATGAGAGAGTGGACGATGATCAGGTAGATTAGTAGTGGAACCATTACGATTTTCGTTAACGTTTTTACTCGCTTTTTAGTTATCATTTTGTTTTTCCTTATCTGGTTTTGTTTTTTCTATTACTACTATAACGAAATGGAGGTGGGATTGGTTTCAGGTTTATTTATTTTGATGGTTGAATTGTAGAACATTAGGTTTTAGATGTCGAAGTGGGCTTGGGAAATGTAGAAGCTAGTCCGGGAAATGTAGAAGGGCGTCTTTTTATGGTAGAAGGTTAGGACTAAATTGTACAAACTAAAACGAAGATGGAAAGATGAATAGTTGGTAGACCAATATCAAGAGTGAATATCAAACGGTTCGTAAATTTCTCTAACGGAAAATAAAATTCGCTGTTTGGAAAATAACTTAAAAACAGGCAAATAAAAAGACTGCCTCCTCTTAAGAGACAGTCTAGCCTTCCCTAATTATATCTTACTCACAGCTTTCTCTACACTTTCTTCACCAGCAACTACGTCAAACGCAGCGCCATACGTATTTTTAGCCCCTATTACTGCTAGCAATACTTTGGCAACATCTTCCCTAGCAATTGATCCAGGTTCAATATTGTCCCCGATTTTCACCTTGCCAGTACCTGATTCATTTACTAAACCACCTGGTCGCACAATCGTGTAATCCAAGCCGCTTGCCATTAAAACCTTATCTGCATAATGTTTTGCTACATAGTATGGACGAAGGTCGTCGTTCCAATTTTTGCGATTGTCCGCTTGGAACGCACTAACCATCACATAACGGGAGATACCGGCCTTTTCCGCCGCTTCCACTGTTTTCGCTGCTCCATCCAAATCAATTAATAATGTCATGTCTGAACCAGTGTTTCCTCCAGAACCAGCTGTGAATACCACTGCATCACTGCCTTTAAAAGCATTGGCTAGATCTTCCACCGAACCTTCTAAATCCGCCAATACGGATTCAATCCCATCTTTAGCAAAACTATCTGCTTGCTCTTCTTTACGCACCATTGCGATAGGAGTGTATCCTTCTTCATCTTTTAAGAAATGCACAAGTTGTTTTCCAATCTGACCGTTTGCTCCAACTACTGTTACTTTCATTGATAACACTCTCCCTTTTCTTTTGTGTGCATTATGACAAATGCATAAAATGATAGCAAATGAACTGCTCACGTTTACTATTCCCTGAAAAATAGAAAAAGCAACATGTTTGAGCACATGCTGCTTTTTATTTATAAAACCATATCAATAATTTCATTTATCCAGGCTTGATTTACAGGTATCCCTATCCTTTCAGCAAGAGTACTGTGGATCCGGATAAACTCTGCTTTCTGACTTCTTGAAATCGTAAACAATTCTTTGGCATCTCGATTTTTAGTATCCCATTGTTCCAGTAGACGCTGTTGTTCTTCACTCAAAGGACTCCTCGGCCCTTCAACTTTCGACCAGTCACCAAATGAATTTGGGACTTCCCCCATTTCCACATACCAACCAATAACAATGGAATAGCTCAGAGAATCCACCATTTGAAAAGCGTAATTATACTCCCCTCGTTGAACCCGGCGATAAACTTCATGCAGATAAGCAAAGAACTTGCCTCGCCACACCTCAAATTCTTGCTCCGAAAATAGATAGGTAAGTGACTGCGACTTGTCTCTTAATTGATGCAGAATTCCATGTGGATCATGCTCAATCAACAGGTGCTTTAAATATACGGAAGGGTGCAAATCTGATTGGCGATAATAAAAAGTGTCGACTTTTATAAAAGAACGGTAGTGAGCAATGGAGTATGTGGCAGATGGGAAATCTTCATAATACAAAACATCTCCCCAGTTTGTTGCCCGTTCTTTTTTCTTTGAACGATATGTCTCGAATGCTTCATCTTTTACTACTATACGCAGGTCTAGATCGGAGTAGAGATCCTCGTTTCCTTTCGCAAGAGAACCTCCATAGAAGAATGCTAGAATGTTAGGGTCCTGGACTAAGTCCTTGTAGATGACCTCTCTAATCTTCTGCCTTTCTGCAGGTAAGCTAGCATCTCTTTGTTTATGTTTAGTTAAAAATCCCACACATTTTTAATCATCTCCTAACTGTTTGTAGTTCTACTATTTCTATGAAAGTATGTTAATTTCCTTCAAAAGATAAGGAATTCAGAAAGGTAGAAGATATAAATTTAACGGTTGAACCTCGACTGGGAAATGTAGAAGCTAGTCCGGGAAATGTAGAAGGTCAAAAGTTAATGGTAGAAGGACATGAATAAATTGCAGAACCATCCTGAATTACGTTAACCACCCTCACAATTTTCCCCAATCCTCGAAAAAAAGAGCACAATAATATCCTGCCCCCTTCATTTCGCCATATAAAAATCCTCAAACAATGAAATAGAAACTACAATCACTCCTGCAAACAAGGAAGCCAAAGTAGCAATCCAATGAAAGTAATTAAACGAAATAACTATAGCTACAAACATAACTATCAGCCAAAAAAATGTATATTTAATCCTGCTCACTCCTTTATCAAAACTCTCCAGCTTCACGTTCTTCCCATACGATTTCACTATAAATATCTGCAAATGCCTTAATGGAGTTTCGCGCTTCTTCCAAGTTGTTGTCCACCCCTCCAACTTCTAAAAGAATGGCTCGGTTTGAGAGGTCTTGATTATACAACCCATTACCAGTTGACTTTCCTTTAGGAATGACTCCTCTGCTCAGGCCAGGGTACTTTTTCTCAATAGCATGATGAATACGCTCGGCAAATTCTAGATTTTTTTCAAAGTCTTTATGAGCTGTCCCCACTACAAACAAAAGCCTAGCGTAGCTTTTTCCATCTATCACTTCGGTTGTCTTTTCTTTTCGTAAAGCGTCACGGTGAATATCAATTAAATATTCCACATCACTATTAAACGTCATAGCTGCTTCTACGGTTTCCCTAGAATATTGGTAAGAGTGGTTGTAATTCCAACCTCTTGCAGCAAGATCCTTCGGGACATTTCTTGTATCATGATTCGCTTTTATTCCTTTATCGGCAAGTTCATTTTTAAGCATCTTTCCAACTGCTATTACATTAACCTCAGGGTTATTGCTCGTTGCATCATCCGGTTCACTTACTCCCCTTAAAAGTGGCAGGTAAGATTCCCAACTATGAGATTGATAGATATGCACAATTGTCTCATCCATAGCCTTCTCTGGGGCAGTGTTCGGTTCCTCCTCTTTTTCATCGACAAGCAGCATTTCCTCTGCTATCTCACGCTCTTTTAGGAGCACTTCCATAGGGGCCGAGGATTCAAATGGGATATCAGTATAGTCGGTTCCTTTTCCCGCGACATAAAACTGTGTATCATATGCAAAAAATCCAGGAATTTCATTTCCCAAAAAACTTCTAATATCATAAGGTTTCAGGTTGGTTGCCAGTTCAAATGTTAATTCCATGATTGGGAGCTTTGGAACCTCGACATCCTTGCCAGTCAAATAGTGATTTTGTGTCTGAATAATGTTCAAATACAGTTCTGTTGACTGCACCTTTCTTAATATATTACCAACATATTCAGAGGAGAGTTTAGTAGATAAGACGCTAGTAATGGTGGAAATGACGATAAATAAGATCACCATGAATATTACGGTGTTATTAATGAATAGAAAAAAACTTGTTCGTTTTGTAGACTCTATCTTTCCCTCCTCCTTTCTATCTAATTTGTATGCTTCCTTGATAGAAATTAGAAGGTGAAAAAGAAAAAAGATGAACCTACTAACCGGCTCATCTCCTCTTACTTATCCCCTACTCTTGCAACCATCGCAGAAATTAGATGCACTATTAAAGTATTCCCTGCCGCATGACACACACATGGAGGGGCGTACGAATTTGCTGCCATAGATTTCATGATGTTTTTTTAATGATAGATTTAGAAAATAGAAGAAAACAGCGACAAGTACAGTAAAGCTAATAAAAAATACCCAGATCATCCCTAACACAACCTTTTAAGCTTCATTACTATATTCTACCATATCAAAATTTAAAGAACCATAAAATCTCTTTACATAGCAACCATACTAAGTTAGTATATAAATCGTAATGATTACTATTTATAGATTAAAGGAGATTTCCAAAAATGACAATAAAAAAAATACCTGTGACAGTTCTTAGTGGTTATTTAGGTGCCGGTAAAACGACTCTTTTAAATCATGTATTACATAATAGAGATGGATTGAAAGTAGCAGTCATTGTGAATGACATGAGTGAAGTAAATATTGATGCTGGCTTGGTAAGGCAGGGTGGAAGCCTTTCTCGCACAGACGAAAAACTGGTGGAGATGTCTAATGGATGCATTTGCTGTACCCTTCGTGAGGACTTGCTTGTAGAAGTGGAGAAACTGGCTACTGCCGGAGATATTGATTACATTCTGATTGAATCCACAGGGATAAGTGAACCGGTTCCGGTTGCGCAAACTTTTTCTTATATTGATGAAGAGCTTGGTATTGATTTAACCAAGTTTTGCAGACTTGATACGATGGTGACGGTAGTGGATTCATATCGTTTCTGGCATGATTTTGAATCTGGAGATAGCCTTTTGGACAGAAAAGAGGCAATGAGTGAGGAAGATACAAGAGAGATTGCGGATTTATTAATAGACCAAATTGAGTTTTGTGATGTTCTCATCTTAAACAAATGCGATCTAGTTTCGGAAGAAGAACTAGTAAAACTGGAGAAAGTACTTAAAACACTCCAACCTGAGGCAACAATTATTAGATCAACAAATTCCAATGTCTCTCCTTATTCTATATTGAACACTGGGAAATTTGATTTTGACAAGGCAAGTGCATCTGCTGGCTGGTTGAAGGAGCTCCAAGCTGGTCATCAACAGCACACTCCAGAAACTGAAGAATATGGAATCTCCTCTTTTGTTTATCAGCGCAAGCTACCATTCTCTTCTGAGCGTTTCAGTGAGTGGTATGCGGCTCTTCCAGAAGAAGTTGTAAGAGCCAAAGGGATTGTGTGGTGTGCCACTAGAAATAATGTAGCGCTTCTCTTTTCTCAAGCAGGGCCATCAGTTCAACTACAACCGGTTTCCTACTGGGTAGCATCTCTTCCCAAATTGGAACAAGAAGCCGTGATAAAGGAAAATCCACACTTGTTAGATGAATGGGATCCTGAATTCGGAGATAGAATGACAAAGCTAGTCCTAATTGGAGTGGATATGGACCGTGGGGAGCTGACAAGAGAGCTGGACAGCTGTCTATTGACTCCTGAAGAATTTGATCAAGATTGGTCTTCATTTCCTGATCCTTTTCCATGGACAGTTAACAAGCAAACCGTATAACATCTACAAGCTGAAAGCACCTCATGAGGTGCTTTTTCAATTACCCTTCTGGTAAAATACAATAATCAACTACTGGAGGTTCCATGATGCTCTATTTAGGAATGTTTACTTTTCTATTCTGGTTTGCTGTCTGGCTTGATGCGAAGATTGGGATGAGAAAAATTACAAAAATAGAAAATGTGCAAGAAGATACCAACTTCCATAATAGCGGTCCCCTTCTTTCCATCATCGTCGCAGCCAAAGATGAAGAAAAGCATATAGAAGCTAGCCTGGTATCTCAATTTCAACAAACCTATCACAATATTGAATGGATTGTCGTGAACGACCGCTCCACTGACCGGACTGGCACCATAATTGATCAATTGACAACAATCGAACCAAGAATGAAATGCATCCATATAGAACATCTAGATGAAGGTTGGCTTGGGAAAAATCACGCATTGTATAAAGGCTACCTTCAAAGCAAAGGCGAATATATCCTTTTTACAGACGCAGACATCATATTCAAGAAAGATACTGTCTCAAAAGCAGTGTCATATTTTCAGAACCAAAAACTCGACCATTTAACACTTGCGCCAAACTTAAAGGGAAGCAGTTTCTGGACGAATGCGTTCGTATCCTTTTTCCTTTTCGGATTTGGTTATTTTAAAAGGCCTTGGAAATCCAATGATTCCAAAAGTAAATCTGCTATTGGGATTGGAGCTTTCAACCTTCTGACTAGAGATGCCTATGAGAAAATCGGGACGCATAAAAATATCAAAATGAGGCCAGATGATGACTTGATGCTTGGGAGGCAGATCAAAGAGGCCGGAAAGAAACAACACTTGGCTCTCGCGCTCACCCACCTGGAAGTAGAATGGTATCCTGACCTGCGTTCGGCACTTGTTGGATTAGAAAAGAACACCTTTGCAGGACTCTTTTATAGTTACTTCATGGTTTTGTTTGCTATTACTGGATTGTTTCTATCTCAACTCTTCCCTTTTATCGCCTTGTTTGTGACGAGTGGAACCACTCAACTAATTTTCCTGTTAAGCATATTGATGTTATTCCTTGCTTACAACGCAACCGCAAACAAAATGGCAAAAGGCGCAAATATTTACCTAACTGTATTTCCTATTACTGTTTTACTTTTCATCTATAGTATTGCGCGGGCAACCATCCTCACTATTCACAGAGGCGGTATTATTTGGAGAGGCACTTTCTATTCCATTAAACAACTAAAAAAGTGACGGGACACCCCGTCACTTTAGTAATGCCGCACAAGCAAAATCAATTTCAACAACGGATATACTACAATCGCCATCGACAACTGTACATATAAAACCATCTCCACGGAAATTCGCTCCATAATTAAAAGCAGAACCGAACATACCACACTTGTAGCCATGAGAATGTATGCAACATGTCCACTTTTCTGATTAATTTCAGCACGTTTTCTCTTTGTAGGACGATAATGTCGTCTCATCACAGCTCGGATAATTTCCGACAAACCAAGTAGAATGAAAACAACTGGGATGTACTTCAATTTCCCAGAATTATGGGCTTCCACTAGCAAAAACACACCAAACAGCATAATAAGTATCGGCAAGCCAAAGGCTATTATTGGTTGATCAAATAAAGAATGCTCTTCTTTTTCCAAAACCGTCCCTCCCACCAAATACACTAGTATGTACAGTTCCGCAGCTAAACTAGAACCACTGAAAAATATAGATAAACAAAAGAAGAATCGTTACATTATATGCAACGATTGCTAGAAAAAATGATAGATTCTTTATTTTACTTCGATTTCTTTTATGACTCGCGCTGGGTTTCCTCCAACTACTACATTTGGAGGAACGTCTTTTGTCACAACGGCACCAGATGCCACCACCACGTTATCACCGATTGTAACTCCTGGATTAATGACGGCACTGCCTCCAATCCAGACATTATGACCGATTTTTACCGGGATCCCGTATTCTGGCCCTTTGTTTCTTTCCCCAGAATCAATCGGGTGTGTTGCCGTATAAATATGTACGCCAGGTGCTAGCATACAGTTATCTCCAAACTCTACTTTGCACACATCAAGGATGCAGCAATCAAAGTTTGCGAAGAAGTTTTCTCCTACATGAATATTGTATCCATAGTCGCAACGGAAGTTTGGTTCGAGGTAAACGTTTTTCCCAGTAGACCCGAAAAGTTCCTTTAGGAGTTCTACTCTTCTATCCCCTTCTGTTTCCGTGGTTTCGTTAATTAGTCGACTCAACCTTCTTGCGTTGACTCTCTCCTCCATTAACTGTGGGTCCCAAGGTTTGTACAATTCTCCAGCGAGCATTTTTTCTTTTTCTGTAGGCACTTTTTTTCCTCCTTCAATTAGCGAAGCTTCTCTTATTATAGTGGCCTTGTTAATACATGAAAAACTTCTTGCAAAAAGTGCTCGTAGTCGAAACCTAACGCAATGTGATGTTTACTCTCATCATCCGAGTCCATATGTCGGAAGTCTGCATACGATTTTCCCCTTGTTTTTCCTTCTACCACGACATGTACCTTCTTAGCCAAGTACTGCAATCTTTCTTGATGGGCAGTAGAATAGACCGTTAACAAATCATGAAAAGGGGCACCCACCATTCCAGGCACAAGCCTTGAATAAGCCTTTGCATAATATTTTACAATCGGGACGTATATATCTCTAAATTTATTTTTACTATAGTACTCCAGAGCTTCTGCATAATCATTCGTAATGATTGCCTTTTGAGTGACATTTAGAGGGGTAAGGAAAACTTTTTTCCCATGAGCTAATAGTAAATTGGCTGAAGTCGGATCACCATAGAAATTTGCTTCTGCAACAGGGGTAACATTCCCTGGTACCATGAAAGCTCCACCCATTATATGCAGTTCTTTTACCTCACCCATCACTTCCCTGTTTAATAAGAAACATGCAGCCAAGGTGGTCGATCTTCCAAGGTCCGCAATAACTAAATCTTTATTTTGTTTAATAATATCAAATACCTCACCAAGGTTATGAATTTTAAACTGGTAGGTGCCCTTTTTCACTTTTATAGGGCCGATACCATCTTCTCCATGTATCTCCGGATAATAATTGGCAAGTTCTCCGGAGACCGGCATCTCCGCACCATTAAATATCGGGATATCCATCCTGCCAGCCAATTGTAAAATATACGCTGCATTATTAGCGGCAGTAATCTTATCTACATTTCCGTAGCTACAAACAAGTCCCAGAACTTCTATGTTAGGATGAAGTAGCGCATAAATTAAAGCCATTGCATCATCAATTCCTGGATCACAAAAAATAAGCAGCTTCATACATCAATCCTCCTAATAACCTATTATTGTAAATTATTAGGATTAGTGTAAAAATATGTGATTCGAAAGATGTATTTGTTTTCTTACATAAAATCAAAGTAATAACGAATCACGTGAAAGAATATTGGAGCGGAATATGCAAGACTATCCACTCTTGTCAAATAGCTTTTCTTCAATACAGACGCCTTTTCGTCATCACCGACTAAAAGGTCACGTTTCAAAACAGATACCGCCAAACTTCCTCCAAAACAAGCCACACTTATAATCAGCCCCGATAATAAGCCGAACAATTCATTTAATGGAGTTAAGTAGGCAAATAGATTATAGGAAACTCCTGTTGTCACAAAAGTGGAGATCAAAAACCCCTCCCACGTGATGTTCGGGTTGGATGAAGGGATGACCTTCTTTTTTCCGATATATAGGGAAATCAAATATTGAATTACATCATGCAATTGAGTCAGAACAACTAAATATAACACAAGGTTTGCACCATACTCAGGAGTTGCAACTTGGTAAAAAGCCAGATGACTCAGTCCGAAAACCATCAGCATCAAACCCCATTGGGTGGAGCTGACGGAACGAAGAAATCCGACCGTTCCTTTCCCAAGGATCCTCGGCAAAGGTAAGAATAGAAATACATAGACTGGAATAAATACGATGAACATGCCATACCACCCGATGTAAATCCAATAAAACTGGATGGGAATGGAGAGATATGCCCACAAAAATAATTGTCTGTCGACCTTACGGGTTCGCAAAATTGAGAAATATTCTTTTAAAGAAAAAAAACATAAAAACATGAGAGCAAATAAGGATACAAGCGGATGAAACAAGGTGGCGATACTAAATACTGCGAGCATTCCCCACCACGTCTTCACCCGTACTGTTAAATCCGAAAAGTCCTTTGAAGTTGTATTCCTCTTCACTATGTAAAAAATAATACTAAATAGACTTAATCCAAAAGCTATGACTAATAAAGTTATGACTGCCTCTATCTCGAAAATAAACATAAAAATCCCCCTATCTACCTATTATTATGAAATTAATGGTTAATTTTGGTCAAGAGAAATTATATAATATAATAATAGAAATTATTTTTAAAAAAGGTGTTGGAATGATGGAAGATACATATGTTTACATATTACTTACTGATACAGGTACCTTATTTACCAAATCTATAAAAAAATACACGAAAGCCCCTTATAATCACGTCTCTATTTCCTTTGACAGTGAGTTAAAGGAGTTATACAGTTTTGGTAGGAAACGACCCAGCAACCCTTTTAATGGCGGCTTTGTTCGGGAAGATGTAGAGAATGGAACATATAGAAAATATCCAGGCACCACTTGTGTGTTATATAAAATGAAGGTTACTAAACGGGAAGTTGAAAAAATGAGGAGAATTATAGGGGTATTTCAAAAAAAAGAAACGAAATGGTTCTATAATTTGCTGGGCGTTATCGGCGTTTCCATAAATGAACCAGTCGAAATTGATTCTAGTTATTTCTGTTCTCAGTTTGTTTCAGATGTGCTTCATCGCTCAGGTATAAAGTTATGGGATAAACTCCCCTCGCTTGTCACACCTGATGATTTCAGGCAAAGCGAACGGTTGGAATGGGTATACGAAGGAAAGCTGTATGACTATAAACCTGTAAGATTACGAATAACGTAAAAAGAAGGGAGGAACCTTTAATAATGGCTCCTCCCTTACTTATTTAGTAGCTGCCTTGCTGTTCCATTTGTTCAAGATCTTCTTGGGTAATTTCCTGTGCACTGTCAATGACTTCTTGAGGAACTGTAATTTCCCCAACCTCATCAAAGTTCGTTAGTGTGGAATCCATCACCTGGATGCTTGACACTTTTTCCCCGTCAACATCCATTTCCATATCCATATTTAATAAAACCTTTGTTTGATAAAAGCTTTCTTTATCAATATGAACCAAATAACTTAATTGATTAACTGTCATCATGGAGAGCATCTCTTGCATCATTTCTCCCATGCCGTCTCCCATCATACCGCCAATCATGCCTGCCATTTCATTAAATTGTTCTCCAGATCCTTCAAAGTTCAACACATAGTGGCCTTCTTCTTCTGTCATAGTAATCTTATCGGTGTAGTCTTTAAGCATCTCCAACTGTTCTGCAGGACTTCCTTGCATTTCGGACATTGCGTTTAACTGTGCAGTAAATTCTTCAGGCATTTTAAACCATTGCTCAGCCATGGAATCGTACATGAAGAAACCGTCTTCTGAGAAATACGATTCATTTTCCATGCCCTCCATCATTCCATCAGCATCCTCAATAGAAGTAACCTGATACATTGCCATTGGGTTTAATGACATATCTGTAGTGGTAGTGGTAACCATTTTAATTGTGTCTTCCCCTGCCATGGTAATTTCTTGATCCGAGATCATTTCCATGGAATAGCTAGAAAGTGCTGCCATCGCTTCTGTGGATTTTTGTAGCACTTCTTCTGCGGTCAATTCTTCTTGTTCTACTGCTTCTTCTGATGCATCCACTTCCTCTACCTCAGTAGTGCTGTTAGTTGTTTCCTCAGTAGTCGTCTCTTCCGCTTCTGCATTCCCACTAGCCCCATTGGAGGAATTACCGCAAGCTGTAAGTAACATAACAGCCAGTATTCCCACCAACATCATTTTCAAAGATTTCACATAATCCTCTCCTGTTCCCAATTGTTTTATAGACTATTTTCTTTTACCCTTATAAAGGATAAAAATAACAGTATTAACAAAAAGTTTATAAGTAAATATTTTCTAGTAAACTCTTTGTTTCTCATCTTTAAATACGAGAGGGAAGGCTAGTTGGTTTCAAAATTAGGGATAATCAGTAAAATATGCCTAGATAGATTTCTTCTAATAGACTTTTCCTTCTCTTTAGACCAGGCTTCGGGCATTTAGACCGCTTCTATTAGACATTTCCCCCTCTTTAGGAGGGGCTTCGCGTGTTTAGATTCTACCTAACATAATAAATTCAAAAAAAAAGACGGGCATGAAACTCCCAGCCTTATAAAACTTGGATAATCATCACTGTTCCTTTCAACAGGGCGACCTTGAGCCTCCTAAGCAAGCCTGTGGGGTCTCAACATTGCCGCTACTCCCCCGTAGGAGTCTTCGCCATTAGCTCCAATCCACAGCTAGAAGTTACTTGAACGATAGGTTACTTCATTTTAAGTTAACTCGGTTAGGTGCCTTTCTTAATCCCTTAGGTGAGGTGAATGGAACCACCTTGTTGATTAGAGTGGAAGGCGCGCAGACGCCCGCGGGAGGAAGGGACAGGTGAGACCCCGGAAGGCGAAGCCTGAGGAGGCTCACGGACCGCCCTTCGGATAAGCGAAGCGCCTGGAACGGAAATCAACTGAATTATATATTTTCTTATCTTTCAATGAAAAAACCATCACCTATACTCAAAAGGCGATGGTCTTCACTAATCTAGTAAACTTTTCTTGTTTGTTCATATTCATAAATCTCATCGGTATACATTTCCGTCAGGCCGATATCGTCTAGTCCTTTCAACAGCATCTGCTTCCGATACTCATCTGCTTCAAAATGATACTTTAAGTCATTTCCAACACAAACCTCCTGGAACTCAAGATCTACCTCCAATTCCAGAGTCTGATTGGAAGATTTTTCGAAAAGCTCCTCTACCTCTTCTTCTTTTAAAACAACCGGTAAAATCCCGTTTTTAAAGCAGTTGTTATAAAAAATATCTGCAAAAGATGGCGCAATGACCACTTTGATTCCATAGTCCTTGAGTGCCCATGGTGCGTGTTCACGAGAGGAACCACAACCAAAATTCTTTCTGGCCAATAGAATGGATGCACCTTCGAACTTCGCGTCATTCATGATAAAGGAATCATTCTTAACTCCATTTGCTTCAAAGCGCCAATCATAAAAGAGAAATTGACCAAATCCTGTTCGTTCAATTCTTTTCAAAAATTGCTTCGGAATAATTTGATCTGTATCAACGTTGGCCTTATCCAAGGGAATTACTTTTCCGATATGATTGATAAGTGCTTCCATTAGACGACCTCCTCTTTTTCATATCCCCATTCATTTACATTAACAAATCGGCCGCTAATTGCAGCGGCGGCGGCCATGGCAGGACTGACAAGATGAGTTCTAGCTCCTCTCCCTTGTCTGCCTTCAAAGTTGCGGTTGGAGGTGGAGGCACATCTTTTCCCTGCTGGGACAACATCTGGGTTCATGCTAAGACACATGCTGCAGCCTGCCTCTCTCCATTCAAACCCTGCCTCTAAAAATACTTCATGAAGGCCTTCTTCTTCCGCCTGTTTTTTCACTTGCTTGGAACCTGGCACGACAAGTGCAGTAACTTGTGGTGAAACGGACCTTCCTTTTACCACTTCAGCAGCTTTTCGCAGATCTTCAATACGGGAATTGGTACAGGATCCGATGAAAACATAATCAATGGCAATATCAGATATTTTCATACCTGGGGTCAGACCCATATAGTCGATTGCTTGGGCGACAGATTTTCTTTCTCCTTCATGTTCAATGGTTGCAGGATCTGGCACCCTGCCGCTGATACTTGTGCCCATGGATGGATTCGTTCCCCATGTTACTTGAGGTTCGAGATTAGTAATATCAAATTCGATTTCTTTATCATAAACCGCACCATCATCTGAGCGAAGGGAGTACCAATCCACTTCTGCCTTATCACGTTCCTCTCCAACAGGGGCATATTTTCTTCCTTTTAAATAGGAAAAAGTCGTTTCATCCGGTGCGACTAGTCCTGCACGGGCACCAGCTTCAATAGCCATATTACAGATGGTCATGCGTTCTTCCATAGACATGTCCTCAATCACTTTTCCGGTAAATTCAAGCACGTATCCTGTGCCGAAATCTGTTCCGTATGTTGCAATCACAGCTAAGATGAGATCTTTGGCAGAGACTCCTAGTGGCCTCAGTCCTGTGAAATCTACTTTTAACGTCTTGGGCTTTGACTGCCACAAGCATTGTGTCGCAAGGACATGCTCCACTTCGCTTGTTCCAATTCCAAATGCTAAGGCACCAAATGCTCCGTGGGTGGAGGTATGGCTGTCACCGCAAACGATCGTTTTGCCTGGTAAAGTCAGCCCGAGTTCAGGACCGATTACATGGACAATACCTTGTTCAGCGCTGTGGAGGTCTGCGAGCCTTATACCGAATTCTTTGCAGTTTGCTTCCAGTGTGGTCATTTGTTTGGAGGCGATTTCGTCTGTCACATGGAATGGGTTGATGGTTGGGACATTGTGGTCCATGGTTGCAAAGGTTAGGTCTGGTTGTCTTACTTTTCTTCTTGATAGACGGAGTCCCTCAAATGCTTGAGGAGAGGTGACTTCGTGCACCAAGTGGAGGTCGATGTACAACAGGCTTGGTTTGTTCTCCTCTTTTACTACTGTATGACGTTCCCATATTTTTTCGAATAGTGTTCTTGGCTGCATGTCACTCACCTTCCGTTTTTCATCATTATCTCTGTTTAACTCCTTTCGATTTCCGTTCCAGGTGTTCGCTTTCCGCGGGACGGTGCTTGAGCCTCCTCGTCTTCGCCTTTGGGGTCTCAACCTACCGTTACTCCCCCGCTGGAGTCTCACACCTTACACTTCAATCTACAGGTAAATATCGTACTTTCATAGTAACTACATTATCTATCAATTTTTTATCGGTGCTCTTAGATAGCTTCTTACTGCTTCTCCCATTTGGGCGGTGCCGAGGAGGCGTTCCCATTCGGAGCCGATGTCTTGGGTGCGGTAGCCTTCTTCTAGTGCAAGGTCTACTGCACGTTCGACAGAGGCCGCTTCTTCTTCTAAGCCTAGGGAGTGCCTTAGAAGCATGGCGGTTGAAAGGATGGTAGCTATTGGATTGGCTACATTCTTGCCGGCAATATCTGGTGCAGAACCGTGGATAGGTTCGTACAGGCCTGGACCGTCTAACCCGAGACTTGCAGACGGCAACATGCCAAGGGAGCCTGTCAGCATCGAGGCTTCATCGCTTAAAATGTCTCCAAACATATTTTCTGTTACGATTACATCAAATTGACTTGGGTTTCTGACTAATTGCATTGCCGCATTGTCCACTAGCATGTGGTCTAATTGGACATCTGGGTATTCCTTGGCGATCCGGTTGGCCGTTTCCCTCCAAAGCCTGCTGCTTTCTAATACATTAGCCTTATCAACAGAGGTGATTTTTTTCTTCCTTCCTTGCGCGACATCAAAACCTTTACGGATGATTTGATCCATTTCTTTTTCCGTATAGTGAAGCGTGTCTATTACCTCTAGTCCGTCCTTACCTTGTCTTCTCTCACGTGGAGAGCCAAAATAAATACCGCCTGTCAGTTCCCTCACTATTAAAATATCAGTATCTAGCACTACTTCTCTTTTTAGTGGAGAAGCATGGATAAGCGATTCAAACAATGTGACAGGACGGAGATTGGCGTAAAGCTTCAACGCTTTGCGGATTCCTAGTAAACCAGCTTCCGGCCTTCTCTCAGGTGTTTCTTCATCCCATTTTGGTCCGCCAACCGCTCCTAAAAGAATTGCGTGGCTGTTTTTACATAATTCGACCGTTTCTTGTGGAAGAGGAGTCCCTGTCTCATCGACAGCAACTCCCCCGATCTTGCCATAGTTAAAAGTGAATGTATGTTGAAAATTCTTTGCAACCTGCTCTAGTACAAGTATCGCTTCCCTTACCACTTCCGGGCCGATGCCGTCACCAGGCAAGACACTGATGGTAAACTGACTCATCCTACCTCCACCCCTTTTGCTGAGTATCTTGCAAATTTTTCTTTAATGGATAAGCGATTGACTGCATCCAGATAAGCTTTTGCTGAAGCTTCTAGCACATCATGTTCTATTCCTCTGCCGCTAGAGACTTCACCTTCGCAACTAATTTTCACATATACCTCGGCAAGCGCGTCACTTCCGTTTGTCGTAGATTGAATGCGATAGTCAAGCAGCGAAATTTCTTTTTGTAGAATTCTAGAGATTGTATTGTATACAGATTCCACGCTTCCTTTTCCTGTAGCAGATTCTTGGAGCACTTCTCCGTCTTCTGTTTTAATGGCAATGGTTGTTGTCGGAATAATGTTGGAACCATAAGATATTTGTAATGTCTCCATTCGGTAATGAGGGAAAAGCCCTTTAACGGATGAATCCATCATCAAGGCAAAAATATCGTCCTCGGTTACTTCTTTCTTTTTCACCGTAAGATCTTTGAACGCTTTAAACAGTTTTTTTCCTTCTTCTTCATTCAAAAATAAGCCCAGTTCCTCGCATCGTTGCTTGAAGGCATGACTGCCGGAATGCTTGCCAAGAACCATTTTATTGGAATGAAGTCCGACCATCTCCGGGTTGATCACTTCATAAGTACTCTTGTTTTTCAGCACCCCATCTTGGTGGATTCCTGATTCATGTGCAAAGGCGTTTGCTCCGACTACAGCTTTATTTTGTGGAACAATCATGCCGGTCAGTTTACTGACAAGGTTGCTTGTTCTGACCGTTTGTTTTAAATCAATATTTGTTTCCACCTCGTACACGTCTTTTCTTATTTGAAGGGCAACGATGATTTCTTCCAAGGATGCATTTCCAGCACGCTCCCCGATTCCATTGATGGTCCCTTCAATCTGATCGACCCCACTTTGAATGGCTGCGAGAGAATTAGAAACGGCCAATCCAAGGTCATCGTGGCAATGGGCTGATAGTTTTACTTTATGGATATTCGGCACATGTTCGCGAATATATGTGATTAATTGAGCATATTCAAGTGGAGTCGTATATCCCACTGTGTCAGGAAGGTTAATGACATTTGCACCGGCATCAATGACCTTTTCAATGATATGAGCCAAGAAAGGCCATTCGCTTCTTGTAGCGTCTTCAGCAGACCATTGAACATGATCAAAAAAACGTTTAGCGTATTCGACTGCCTGAACGGCTGCTTCCACTACTTCTTTCGGCTTTTTCTTTAATTTGTATTCCATATGAATGGGGGAGGTTGCCAAGAATACGTGAACGCCGTTTTTGTCAGCATCCTTCACCGCTTCATAGACGGCATCGATATCTGATTTGACGGATCGGGCAAGACCAACCACTCTTGACTTTTTTATGGTCCTAGCAATTTGCTGGACTGCTTGGAAATCCCCGTAGGAGGAAGCAGGAAAACCTGCCTCCATTACATCGACTCCAAACTTTTCTAATTGAATCGCTATTTCTAATTTTTCATGGGGATGAAGGTTCACCCCGGCTGACTGTTCACCGTCTCTTAGTGTTGTATCAAATATGTCAACCTTTCGCACTGCCAACGACTCCTTTCTTCTTCGATTGGATGAATGGCATTTTTGCGCGGAGCTCCCTTCCTACCACTTCGAGTGGGTGTTGTTTTTCTTGTTCATTGATAGAGTGGAACATTGGGCGGTTTGCCTGGTTTTCAAGCACCCAACCTTTAGCGAATTGACCGGATTGAATTTCGGAAAGGATTTTTCTCATTTCATCCTTTGTCCCGTCATTTACCACTCGTGGGCCTGCGGTAAAATCTCCCCATTGAGCTGTGTCTGAGATGGAATAGCGCATTCCCTCTAATCCATTTTCATATAAAAGATCTACAATTAATTTCAGTTCATGTAGACATTCGAAGTAAGCGACTTCAGGTTGATATCCTGCTTCCACCAGCGTTTCGAATCCAGCTTTTACAAGGGCTGTTGTTCCACCGCATAGAACCGCTTGTTCTCCGAATAAATCTGTTTCTGTTTCTTCTTTAAAAGTTGTTTCCATAACGGCTGCTCTTCCGGCACCTACCGCTTTACTGTAGGCCAATGCAACTTCTTTCGCTTCACCTGATGCATTTTGATGGACTGCGAAGAGTGCAGGTACACCGCCACCTTCTTCATATACTCGTCTTACTAAATGGCCAGGTCCTTTTGGTGCGACTAAGAATACATCTACGTCTTTTGGAGGAACCACTTGATGGAAATGGACATTGAAGCCATGGGCAAATGCCAATGCTTTTCCTTCAGTAAGATGTGGTTCAATTTCCTGTTTGTATACTTCCGGTTGTCTTTCGTCAGGTAGTAAAACCATTACCACGTCTGCTTGTGCTACTGCTTCTCCCACAGAGTATACTTGGAATCCATCCTCTTTTGCTTTTTCCCATGAGCCGCCGGGTCGAACGCCTACTACTACTTCTACGCCGCTGTCACGTAGGTTTTGTGCATGGGCATGGCCCTGGGATCCGTAGCCTACTACTGCTACCTTTTTTCCGTTAAGTGCTGCTTGGGAGATGTCGTCGTTATAATACATGTTTGCTGCCATTTGTAATTCCTCCTTGGGAAAATATAAGTATTTGAACGAACTCCCGATGACTTTCGTTCCAGGCGTTCGCTTTCCGCGGGACGGTGCTTGAGCCTACTCACAACGCTTCAGGGGTCTCAACCAACCGTTATCCCCCGCTGGAGTCTCACGCCTTACACTACAGTCAACGGGTAAAACTGCATTATTATTAAGAATATTCCGTTAATTTGTTAGAGCAATTTGCTCGGATATGTCGGTGATTTGGATGACGTCGATTTGTTTGTCTAGCTGAAGCTTTATTTTTTCCACTTCTTGTTCCTCTACCACGTTTACGACGATGGTCATGAGGGAAATGGACGATTCATTGACAGGTGCTACTGCCAGGCTTTCAATGTTTAATCCTTTTCTAAGAAAAAGATTGGTCAATCTGTTCAAAACTCCAAGCTGGTTGTTTACTAGGAGCGACAATGTTCGCTTCATGGCTTCACACCTTCCATTTGTTGAATTCCTTTTCCTGGAGCAATCATCGGATACACATTTTCCGTTGGAGTCACCCGGCAATCTAATAAAAATGGCTCATCTGTAGCAAGTGCTTCAGTGAATGCCGCTCGGAATTCTTCTTCATTTTGGACTACCGCCGCCTTGATCCCGAATGCATCAGATAGTTTAACGTAATCCGGCTGGTTTGGCAGTAAGGATTCTGAGTATCTTTCCTTATAAAAGAGTTGCTGCCATTGTCGTACCATTCCCATAGATTGATTGTTTACTAGCACTACTTTTACCGGAAGTTCGTATTCTTTCAGGACAGCAAGCTCCTGCAGTGTCATTTGGAAACCAGCATCCCCAAGTACAGCTACAACTGTTGATGGCCGTTCTGCCACCTGCGCGCCAATTGCTGCAGGTAAACCGAAGCCCATTGTACCAAGGCCACCTGAAGTTACCCAGCGATCAGGCTTTTGAAATCCGTGGAATTGCGCCGCCCACATCTGATGCTGTCCAACGTCTGTCGTGACAATCGCTTCTCCTTTTGTTAGTTCATGAACAAGTTCTACAAGCTTTTGAGGTTTGAATGTCTCGCCATCTTCTACATACCATAATGGATAATCTTCTTTAGATTGCAAGAGTTGTTCGAGCCAACTACTTGTATCCGCCGTTTCTTGTAACTCTTTTAATAGTAATTGAAGCGACTTTGCTGCATCCCCGATTACTGGATAATCCGTCGGGACATTTTTGCCGATTTCGGATGGATCAATATCAAAATGTACCACTTTTGCAAACTTAGCGAACTCTTGCAAGTTGCCTGTCAGTCTGTCATCAAATCGGGCGCCGATGTTGATAATCAGGTCTGCTTCATAAAGGGCCATATTGGCTGTGTATGTTCCGTGCATGCCCGCCATTCCAAGGAATAAAGGGTGGTCTGCCGGAAAGCTGCCAAGTCCTAGTAATGTATTGGCTACTGGAATGGTTGTTTTTGCAACCAGTTCCCTCAATTCATTAGTTGCTTTACTGTGGAGAACGCCTGCGCCAGCTAAAATAACGGGCTTTTCCGCTTTCTTTAAGGCCTGTGCTACTTTTTTTACTGCCTGTGGATCAGGTTCAGTCTGTAACTTGTAACCAGGCAGGTGCACTTCTTTTGTGTAATCGTAAATACCTGAAGTGGCGGTGATGTCTTTCGGTATATCAATCAATACCGGTCCTGGTCTACCAGTAGATGCAATATGGAACGCCTCTTTAAATATTCTTGGGAGCTCCTTGACATCCTGAACCTGGAAATTATGTTTAGTAATTGGCATCGAAATCCCTAAAATCGGTGCTTCTTGAAAGGCATCTGATCCAAGAACTTGTGAATTAACCTGACCAGTAATTACTACTAGCGGAAGGGAGTCAATCATCGCATCAGCAAGACCAGTGACAATATTGGTAGCACCTGGACCAGAAGTGGCAATGACCACCCCAGGTCTTCCGGTAATCCTGGCGTATCCTTCCGCTGCATGGATGGCACCTTGTTCATGTCTAGTCAGGAGGTGAGGGATTCCACCGTCATATAGTGCGTCATAAATATTTAGTACAGCTCCACCGGGATAGCCGAATATCACTTCCACTTTCTCTTCTTTTAACGCTTCGACAATCATCCTTGAACCTGTAAGCAACTTCTGCGCCACCTTTGTTCCGCTCTCTTCAACTGTACTCATTCGTTCTCCACCTCCTTATTTTTAAAACTTATACTTTTAAGATTCCACCTGTATTTGCTGAAGTCACAAGTGCTGCATACCTTGCAAGGTACCCGCTTTTCACTTTAGATTCTGGTTGTTTCCAGTTTTGCTTTCTTGCCTCTAATTCTTCACTCTCTACTAAGAGATGGATAGAGCGTTTTTCCAAATCAATTTGGATGATATCTCCGTTTTCCACGAATGCAATCGGTCCGCCTTCTGCCGCTTCCGGGGAGATATGCCCAATGGAGATTCCCCTTGATGCTCCAGAAAATCTTCCATCTGTGATGAGTGCCACTTTTGTGGATAATCCTCGGCCTGCAATGGAGGATGTTGGTGCAAGCATCTCTGGCATTCCTGGGCCGCCTTTTGGTCCTTCATACCTGATAACTACTACGTGACCCTCGCGGACTTTACCACTATTAATGCCTTCCTGTGCCTCATCTTGGGATTCAAAAATGATGGCTTCTCCTGTAAACGTTTTGATGGATGGATCTACTGCCCCAACTTTGATAACTCCTCCGTTTGGAGCAAGGTTACCGAACAGAATACTTAGCCCACCTACGGGACTGTATGGATTATCTTTACGTCGGATAACTTGGTCGTTCACGATTTGTGCGTGATCCACCACTTCCTTAATGGTTTGACCGGAAATGGTGATTCTATCTGGGTGAATAGCGCCTTCCATTTGACATAATTCCTTGATGATGGCACTTACCCCACCTGCGTCATGAACATCTTCCATGGAGTAGTCTGATGCCGGACTTACTTTGCATAAATAAGGGACCCTTTCTGCAATTTTATTAATGTCTTCTAATTTGTACTCAATTCCCGCTTCGTGTGCGATGGCAAGTGTATGTAGAACGGTATTGGTCGATCCGCCCATTGCCATGTCCAGTGCAAAAGCGTCGTCGATTGCTTCTTTTGTGATGATATCTCTTGGTCTTACATCTTCTTCGATTTGTCTCATAAGATGCTTGGCTGCATCTTTAATCAATTGGTGGCGCTCATTGGAGGTTGCCACCATGGTACCGTTACCAGGCAGTGCCACTCCGAGCATTTCCATAAGGGTGTTCATGGAGTTTGCCGTGAACATTCCCGAGCAGGATCCACATGTCGGACAGGCACTAGATTCAATTTCCAGCAGCTCTTCACGGGACATTTTTCCGGAAAGGACGCTGCCTACTCCTTCAAAGACGGAAACAAGGGATAATGGCCTGCCGTCCTTTGTTCGACCGGCTTCCATTGGCCCTCCTGATACGAATACTGCAGGGACATTGGTTCTGGCTGCTGCCATGAGCATCCCTGGTGTGATCTTGTCACAGTTCGGGATGTAAAAGACGCCGTCAAACCAGTGAGCGTTGATGACCGTTTCTGCTGAGTCTGCAATCAGTTCCCGACTTGGCAGGGAATAACGCATTCCGATATGACCCATGGCAATTCCATCATCCACTCCTATTGTATTAAATTCGAAAGGTACTCCTCCCGCTTCCCTGATTGCTTCCTTTACTACTTCCGCGAATTTATTTAAATGCATATGACCCGGGATAATATCCACATAAGAGTTACAAACACCGATAAACGGCTTATCCATATCCTCCTCCTTTACCCCAGCTGCACGCAACAAACTTCTATGTGGTGCTCTATCAATACCTCTCTTGATCGTATTACTTCTCATCGGTTGCTTCACTCCTTTAGAAGGGACCTTGACAGGTTTATTCGTGATGACAAGGGTCCCTTTTTAATGCTTTAATGTGGTGAGGGTCAGACCTCTCTTTAACGCTTTAACGCGGTGAGGGTCAGACCCCTCTTTAGTTTTTTATCTCTTTAATGATTCAACGCTTCACCCAACAGCACTCCGCCGTTGATTTCCCATCCTACTTGGGTTTCTTCTGGGTAGACTTTGTGGCCGTCTTCTACGACTAGTTGGCGGAAACGGTTTAGGATTTTGTGGGTTTCTTTGCCTGGTTTTCCGTCTGCGATTTTTCTGCCATCCAGACTGATAACCGGGATCACCTCTGCTGCGGTTCCGGTTAGGAATACTTCGTCAGCTACATAAACGTCATGTCTCGTAAATGGTTCTTCTCGAACGTCATAACCCATTTCATTAGCGAGATCGATGATGGCGTTTCGTGTGATGCCTTCCAGTGCTCCGACATAACTCGGAGGTGTTAATAATTTATTGCCCTTCAGGATGAAAATGTTCTGTCCTGATCCTTCTGCTACATAACCTTCTGTGTTAAGCGTCAGTGCCTCATTGGCACCCGCCATATTTGCTTCTGCTTTTACCATGATGTTGTTCAAATAGTTAAGTGATTTTACTTTCGGACTTAAGATATCCGGGCGGTTTCTTCGAGTAGGAACGGTTACCATTGTAATCCCTACGTCGTACAGTTCTTTTGGGAATAAGGAAAGTTGCTCAGCAATGACAATCAGGTTTGGAGTTTTGCATTTTGTGGGATCTAAACCGAGATCGCCGACTCCTCTTGATAGGACCAGTCGAATATAGGCCGTATCATGCAATTTGTTCTTTCTGAGAGTCTCAACGATAATATCCTCTAGTTCAGACATCGTATAGGGGACGTCCAATAATACAGACCTTGCAGAATCATATAATCTTTCAAGATGTTCGCGAAGACGGAATACATTACCGTTATACATTCGGATTCCTTCAAAAACGCCATCGCCATATAGGAATCCATGATCATATACAGATACAACTGCCTTCTCTTTTTCTACTAGCTGCCCATTCATATAGATGTATCTACACATAACTAATCTCCTCTTTCCACTTTTTATTGTTTGAATATTCTGACATATAATAGTTTAAAAGTTGCCCCTTGGTCAGGTTGAATAAACGTCAAGCGTTCATCAGAACCTATCCGTAGAGGCTTTTTTCCTCGCGGTGTACACCATCTATGAAGATCGTGCTGGTATCGCTCGGACCAGACATGATTGGAAAATTGAAATGATATTGCAAAGATTTTTTCTTTCTTGCACTACCACTTTACTTTCCTGAAATCACCGGAACCCTAGACACCCTTCTGATATGTGAAATGTTATTTCAATTATCAATGTTTCTTTGAGTTGATGTTATTTTAATACCGTCTATACAGGCAGTCAACACTTAATTTCAGATAATTCTAATTTTACTGACAACAGTAAAACGCTTTCATTTTTGTCCTATAAACAAAGAAAACGCTTACATAAGTTTGTTAAATTTTTTTACATACCCTTCTTTTTTTCTCTCAAAACATAAAAAAAGAACGGGTTACCCCGCTCTTCCTCTAGACAAACTATAATTATATTAATAAATTAAACAACTGCTTATCTTTATTAATCTCGATATACGTGAAACCTTTCTTTTCCATTCGTTCAATAATGGCAAAATAATCGTTAGGCTTCCGTAATTCGACGCCAACCAACACCGGACCTTTATCTCGGTTGTTTTTCTTGGTGTACTCAAAACGTGTGATATCATCCGTCTGGCCCAGCACATCCTCCATAAATTCCCGCAATGCTCCTGCACGCTGAGGGAAGTTGACAATAAAGTAATGTTTAAGCCCTTCATAGATCAAGGACCTTTCTTTCATTTCCTGCATCCGGTCTAAATCATTGTTGCCTCCGCTCACAATACAGACTACTGTCTTACCGGCAATCTCATCCTTATAAAAATCAAGTGCAGCAATAGACAACGCTCCAGCAGGCTCAGCAATAATGGCGTTTTCGTTGTACAAATTTAGGATGGTGGTACACACTTTTCCTTCTGGTACCAATACCACATCATCTGCTAGGCCTTTAGTAAGCTCAAACGGCAGCTGCCCCACCTGCTTTACAGCCGCTCCATCTACAAAGCTATCAATCTCATTTAATCGCACCACTTCATTTTGAGCCAATGATTGCTTCATACCTGGAGCCCCGAACGGTTCTACACCAATCAATTTTGTATTGGGACGCTTTTCTTTCAAGTAAGATCCCACACCGGAGATGAGCCCCCCACCGCCTATGCTCATAAACACATGAGAACATTCCTCTTGCAATTGTTCAGAAATTTCCAAGCCAACTGTTGCCTGTCCGGTAATGGTTAACCGATCGTCAAAAGGGTGGATAAACTTCATCCCTTCTTTATCACAAACCTTCATCGCCTGCTGATAAGAATCATCGTACGTGTCGCCCGTAAGAACAACTTCTGTAAACTCTCCACCAAAAAATTCTACGCGTGACACTTTTTGGCGCGGGGTAGTCGTCGGCATAAAGATCTTTCCTTTTATTCCAAGCTTTTTGCATGCATAGGCAACTCCTTGGGCATGGTTGCCTGCACTGGCACAAACCACACCTTTTGCTCGCTGTTCCTCTGCTAAACTATGAACTGAATAGTACGCTCCTCTAATTTTAAAAGACCTTACCATCTGTTGATCTTCCCGTTTCAGGTACACCTTACAGTTATATCGCTCTGATAGAATGCTATCCAACTGAAGCGGGGTTCTGACAACCACATCCTTCAGTACCTCATAGGCATGTTCCACTTCTTCAGTTGTCACTCTTGTTTGTAATGCTTTTGCCACTTTTACCGCTCCTTTCTTTTGGTGAAAAATGAATATTGTGAATTATTGTACAACAAGTCCTTTTAAAAAGTCACGATGAAATTTCCGCGTGACCACTAAAATAAGCATTCGACAGGTTTAACTCATTGTCGAATGCTCTGCTAAAACTTTATTAAATTTCTCTTGCCGTTCCGACTTTTTCATTCTCGGACAGGTATAACATAAGTGTCCTCCTTCTGTTTGATAAGCAAGACAGCATGAAGGTTTTAAAGGCATCGGGTCTTGTAAATCCCATGGATTTTCGATAAATATTAGTTTCTTTGCATAGGGATGTTGTTGCCCCATCACTCCCATGCAGGAAGAAGGAGTTACCTTTTTAAACAACTCCACATTTTTTTCGTATTGCAATATGTACCTTTCAGAAAGACCTGAATGGTTCATTCGATCTGAAATCCAGTATAGACTATGGCTCGCCTGGTACCAAATATGTAGAAGGTTATTGTTAGTAGACATAGCTTGCATCAGCATAAATACGGGCTTCATGTTTGCTTTATAAAATTCCTCTACCCACCCACTGCATTCGATTTTAATGAAGTTTTCCGAGTGAACGATAAATGAAACCAACATCGTTCCACGCTGATTTTTGTATAGTTGAAGTTTAATTTTTTCAGCGTTGACCTTCCATCCGTCTGAAGATAAGAAATGCATTGCTCCACATAAATATCCAAACCAGCCTGCAAAATACATGACTGTAACGTCCTTTGTTGTTGCCTTGATTCCCTCTCCATAAAGTTCTAGGAGCTTTTGTAGAATTTCGGGTTTCACCAGCTCCCTTATCCGACAATCCCAGACAACATCCTCTTTCTCTTGGTTCGTCATATAAAAGAAATTCTCCATCTGTTCCCATGTCCACGTCTTATTTTGCAGCTCCATAGTCTCCCTCCTTTTACTAAAAGAAGGCTGACAGCAGATGCCAACCTTCCTTATTTTCTATTACATTTATTCCATATACTTTACGATGTCTTCTAATAGAAGATTTGCCGCTTTAATGCCACCAGAAAGGTTCCAAATGATTTCATCTACTTTATAAGCAGAATCTGTTTGAGCAACATTCAGTTTTTCATATAGAGGATGCTGCATCCAAGCTTCTTGCATTTTGGTTCCGCCTTTTTCCTCATCATAGTCGGCGTTGTAATAGAACATAACGTCTCCATCCATGCTACTCATCTGTTCTTCTGTAATGACTTCCATGAAATTGTCTTTATCTTGTGCTTCTGGGCATGCAAACCCTAAGTCAGAAAGGATCGTTCCTGCAAATGTATCTTTTTGATAGATACGAACCGTTGTTGGCAAGAAACGGACAACGGAAACTTCCATATTCAATTCATCTGCGAGCTTCCCTTTTACTTCTTCCACATGCTCATCATAGTTTGCCAATGCTTCTTTGCCTTCTGCCTCTTTGTTCAATGCTTTTGCATATAATTCAAAGTTTTGCTTCCAGTCTCCTGCTAAATCTTCAGAGAATACAGTTGGTGCAATCGCTTCTAATTGTTCATAAATTTCTTCAGGACGGATCTGGTTTCCAATGATCAAGTCAGGTTGCAGGCTTGCAATCGTCTCAAGGTTTGGTGCTGTTTCTTCTCCCAGCTCCGTTACCCTTTGCATTTCTTCTTTGATATGAGCATACCACTCTGTTCCTATACCGGGGCTGGCAGCACCCACCGGTGTTACACCAAGTTCCAATACAGCTTCTGTTCCCTCGTTTGTCAGTACCACGACTTTTTTCGGTGTTTCTTCCATCGTTGTTTCTCCCATTGCATGTTGAACCGTGTATTGTGGAAACTCTTCCGTTTTTACTTCATCATCATTTTTGGAACTGTTTTCACCTGTTCCTGTATTATTTGCTCCGCATCCAGCTAAAATTAATGCCAGTAAACTGAAAGTAAGCAGTAATTGAATAAACCCTTTGTTCTTTCTCATTTATATCTCCCTTTCTTCTGACTGTTGATCAGTCTTTATAATTGATAATGATTTTCATTATTATAGGTCGCGAAGACTAGGAAAGCTATGCACTTTTTGAACATTTTACATGGACTTTTTGTCACACAGATATTTTCAGGCACCGTTGCGGACAAAGGCTGTAGTCGTTTGTTACAATATGCTTTATGAAAAGAATGGAATTGTTAATGATATGAAATGAGGGATAGAAGTTGTTGAACAGTGGATTAGTACTGGAAGGCGGAGGTATGCGCGGAGTATATACTGCCGGAATTTTAGAATATTTTATGGAAAAGGACTTATACTTTCCATATGTGATTGGTGTTTCTGCAGGAGCTTGCATGGCAGCTTCCTATCTATCCAGACAGCCGGGTAGGAACAAAAAGGTCAACATCGACTTCGTTGGAGACCCTAGATATCTTTCCTATCGTAACTTTTGGAAAAAACGGCAGATGTTCGACATGGACTTCTTATTTGATGAAATTCCGAATAAGCTTGTTCCTTATGATTATGAGACATTTTTGAACAGAACGGAGCAGTTTGTTGTCGTGACGACGGATTGTCTGACAGGCGAACCTGTCTACTACAACATGGACCAGCATGGAGAAGATATGCTTCAGTTAATTCGAGCATCAAGTTCCCTTCCATTTGTTGCGCCAAGTGTCGCTTATCAGGACAGAATGCTTTTAGACGGTGGAATCATTGATCCAATCCCATTAAAAAAAGCTCAGAAAGACGGCTTTGAAAAAAATGTTGTGATTTTGACAAAGCCTGTTGGTTACAAAAAGAAAGCTAGCCGATTCTCTTCACTTTTCAAATACAAGCAATTTCCAATTATTTCAGACCGCCTTCAGACACGTTACAAGCTTTATAATGAGACATTGGACTATGTTGAAGAAGCGAAGGAATCTGGTTCCACTTTTGTATTCCAGCCGAGCAAGCCTTTACCTGTAGGCAGAATGGAACGGAAAAGGGAACGTCTTCAAGCCCTTTATGAACTGGGGTATGAGGATGCGAAAAACAACTACAAGGCACTACAAGAATTTTTACAAAACTAAGATAGAAACTGGTGAGAAAAATGGCATCACACGCTGCCGATCTTAAAGATCTAGAACAACCCGTAATACAAGAAAATAAAATCATCCTTATCTGGAGTGCCACCGTCTGGCTTGTTGTCATGAATACGACCATGTTCAATGTTGCCTTGCCAAGTGTATTGAGTGAGCTGAGCCTATCCTCTTCCACCGCTTCTTGGATTGTATCTGGCTATTCCATCGTTTTCGCGATTTCAACCTTGACCTATAGCAGATTGTCAGATTTTTTACCGATTAGAAAGTTGCTGAGCATAGGACTTGGCTTGTTGGCCATTTCTTCGATTATCGGTTTCTTTTCGCAGGATTTCGTCTGGTTATTAGCCGCAAGACTATTACAAGCGGCAGGTGCAGGGGCTGTCCCGGGGCTCGCCATGGTGTTGGCGGGTAGATACATCCCTATTTCAAGAAGAGGAAAAGCGATGGCGTTCATCTCTTCTGCAGCCTCCCTTGGATTTGGACTTGGCCCGGTAATCGGGGGACTAATCACCCAATACTTGGGCTGGCATTATCTTTTCGTCATAACAGGATTCGTCTTACTGCTCCTGCCCTTGTTTCGAAAACTACTGCCACACGAAGAAACAGAGAAAATAAAATTTGACTACCTTGGTGGTCTGTTAATTGGTATTGGCGTAACAGGACTTTTACTTTACCTTTCCACTTTTAAGATACCAATTTTACTGGTCAGTATTGCTGCACTATTGTGGCTATGGCGCCATATACACAAGGTTTCTACACCGTTCATTCAGCCTGCACTGTTAAAAAATGGGCAGTTTGTGAAACTGCTAGGTATTGGATTCGGTGCATTTATCTCGCATTTCTCGGCATTGTTTTTAATGCCGATTATGCTGGCAGTGATATTTAACAAGGAACCGGCTACCATTGGCTTGCTTATCTTTCCCGGGGCGATTCTTTCTGCTATCGCCGCTCAATTTATCGGCAGATTCATCGACCGCTTTGGCAATATGCCACTGATTTTGTTCGGTCAGGTGTTTTTAATCATCTCCACATTATCATTCGGGCTGCTCGGGAACCTTTCCCCGTATGTGATTTTGGTTACCTATATGTTCATGAGTACAGGATTTTCAGCACTCACTTCAAGCATCTCCAATGAGATATCAAGGATTTTGGATAAGTCGGAGCTTGGTGCCGGCATGGGGATTGCCCAGCTTGTTCAGTTCTTCGGCGGTGCTTTTGGAGTGGCATTGACTGGATTGTTGATTGTGTGGCAAGGGGACTTACCAGTAGAAGAGATATACCGCAATATATTCCTTGGGGTTACAGGGTTATTGTTACTGACTTCTGTTGTGTTTTATCAGTATAGAAGAAGTAAAGGGAGACAGTCTTGATAATTGTCACTAGCTAAATTAAATCAAGTATCGTTACGTTTCTCCAGTGCCAAAACTCCTCCGTATTGAACAAGTCTGGCATCGTAATAAAAGCCAGAAACCATACGCTGAAAAGCGTTTGTTTCTGGCTTTTTATTATTTATTCACCTTTATCAAACTTCTCCTGAGCTTGAGCAGTTCTCTTTGCATAAGGCAATGCTTCAAGCCTCTCATAAGGAATTTCTTCCCCAGTATCGACACAAGTACCATATGTTCCTTCTTCTATCCTAGCTAATGCTTCGTCAATCTCACCTAGCAATTTCTCATCAATCTGTTCAAAGGTCTGTTCCTGCTCTCGCTCCACTCTCTCCGCGTTGCCTTCAGCCAAGTGGTTGCCGATTCCCGTAGTAATTTCTCCTGTAGATTCGCGCATGGACTCGTCCAATATACTGCTTTCCTGCTTTTTCTCTATGCTTTCTTTCATCTTTTCAAGTTTGGTTTGAAGTGTTTTCTGCTTGTCTTTGGTTAAAGTCATTTCTATCTACTCCCTTCATCTAGTGAAGGTATACCCTTTGAAACACGGAATAAAACAAACCAATTTTCTACGATAAAATATCTGCTAATGCTTCATCTATCTCTGGATACCTGAAGTGATAGCCTTCTTTTTCCAACCTTTCTGGAATGACCCACCTGCTCTTTAAGATTAACTCTGTTTCGGTCCGAATGACGACAGCCCCAATCTCGAGCATCCATCTTGGTGATGGCAACCCAATCTTTCTATTCATTTTTTCTCTCATCTGAGCCATGAATTGCTTGTTAGAGATAGGATTAGGAGCTGAGCAGTTGAACACCCCCTGTAAGTCTTTCCTATCTCTAATGAAAAGCATGATTCGATAAACATCCTCTATATGTACCCAGCTGAACATTTGAGTTCCAGGCCCCTGAACTCCACCCAGCCCAAATGTGACCAAATTTTTAAATGGAGTCATAACTCCTCCGTCTTTTCCTAGTACAATCGCAATTCGCAATGCAGCCTGTCTTGTATGTGGAAAGTTAAAATCAAAAAATGATTTCTCCCACGCTTTTGCAACTTCTACGGAAAAGCCCTCACCTATTTCACCAGTTGCTTCCGTCATCGGTCTGTCCTCAGCATGTCTATAAATTGTCGCTGTACTGGAGTTGATCCATAGTTCAGGAGGGTTTACAGCAGATTCGATTGCTTCCCCAAGAATTCTTGTCGTATCCGTCCTAGAATCAAAAATTTCCTGTTTATTTTTTTCATTATAACGGCAATCAACCGATTTTCCAGCCAGATTGATGACCAGCTCTGCATTGTCGACCGCTGCGGCAATTCCCTTCGTATCTGTCCAGGCAACGTGTTGAGGCTGTCTTGAAATAATGATAACTTCATAGTTTTGTTGAGTGAACTGCTTTTCTAGGTATTTCCCAATAAATCCGGTTCCTCCTGCGAGGACAACTTTTTTCTTCAAGGGTGTACCTCTTTTCTAATTCTTATTTAAATGGCCTCATTTTAAAATTCTTTTTTTACGAAACTCCCATTTCTCCAGTGCTTTTTGAAGAGTAGAGTAGATAGTGATATGGGAGAAATCAAGTCCCAGTTGGATGGCTGTCTGCGCTACTTCAGGGCGAACACCTGTAATAATGCTTTTCACACCAATGAGCTCTAAAGCGGTGACAACGATAAATAACTGATTGGCTACCATTGTATCTACAATAGGTACACCAGATAAATCGATGACAAGACAATCGACATTCTTTTCCTGACACTGTTTAAGGCTTGTTTCTGTGATAACTTTCGCTCTTTGTGTATCAATGCTTCCTATCAATGGCAGAACACTAATTTCATTCGTCAATTTAATAATTGGCGAGCTTAACTCTGATATCATTTCTTGTTGTGCCAAGAGTGTTGCTCGGTGATAAGCTGTATAGGTTGCCACGAATTCCTCGATAACGTTATCAAAAGCATAATGGAATAGATTAGACCAGGTTAACAGCTTCTCAGGAGTTATCAAATTGGTAGGTTCTGTTGCAAATTCATTAATTTTATTCCAGTAAATTTGACGAAACACTTTAAACTGAGGAATGATTTCATTTAATTCCGTATTGGTGGAAACTCTATCTTTCGCAACATCAGAAGCCCATTGTTTAATAGCATCATAATTTGAATCCGTATCAGGGTTGATAAAAATCTGGGCGATAGTAGTAATGAACTTCTTGTTTTGCACACGTAATTTCTCACCAATAGTAGGAGCAGTACTCGAATAAATACTACCTTCCTTCGCTTTTTTTGACTGGAACCAAGCGTTAGTCAAGGAATCCGTATTATTTACAATAAAATCATGTAATGCCACGTTCTTTTCCATAAAAATCTCCTTAACTTTTTTATTTTAGTATATTATAACGGTTACAAACACAAAGAGCACTAATTCCTAATGTGATCTACATATTAAGATTCTACAACTTCTCTCATTTTCCTTGCTATCAACTCCCAAGCCTCTTCTGCTCTTTCTTTCGGGCCTAGATGGGTAAACGCATGGAAACAGTCTTTAAATAGTTCGTAATGAACGGTTACCCCTGCGGTTTTTAATTTCTCAGCATAACTTTCAGCCTCAGGTCTAAATGCATCATACTCGGCATTTAGAATAAGTGCAGGAGCTAAGTGCTCACTAACCTTAGCTAGAACAGGGGATGCAAGTGGATGTCCGGCATGTTCTTTGTCAGGTAAATAACACATGTTAATAAAATTTGCTACTTGAGGATATCGCGAACGCCACTTATCTGGTTCTGGTTTATCTGCATGAGGAGTAACAAAATCCAGCATAGGACAAGATAGCACTTGGAGAAGTGGCTGATTGTCCCCTTTCTCTTCCAGGTACAGGCATAGGGCAGCTGCAATGTTTGCACCTGAACTTTGTCCGCCAAGCATCATTTTTTCCACATCAATATCTAACTCATCTGCCCTACTTCTAAGCCATTGAATTATGTCAAATCCCTGTTCAATCGGTTTAGGAAAACGATGTTCCGGTGCTTTCACATAATCGACATTAAGAACCACACATTCTGCCTTATTGGATAGGAAGCGACAATAAGGATCATCCATCTCCTTATCATTCATGATAAACGCGCCACCATGGAAATTGATATAGACAGGAAGCTTCTTCTGGTTAGTTTTTAGAGGATAATAAAGAGATATTTTAGTACGTTGAACAGATGTTTCAATCAACACGTCTTTTTTCATTTTTACATGTTGCAGAGGAATCATTGGTGTTTTTAATGCTTTATTAGGTAAGAGGCGTAATATTTTGGCAATAATAGATTTGAACATCAGCGTACCCTCACTTTCGTAACCAATGATATTAGGTGAAATTACTAAGATACAATTTCTAAAATATTTCCATCGGGATCTATAACATGGAATACTGAATGATGAGAACTTCTTTTCACTTGAAAGTTTTGTGATTCTAACAGTCGATAATAATAGAATATCTCTTTAGGCTTAGATTCTCGTATTGATTTTGAGAGCGCCATGATTATTTGATGATTTGGGATTTGAATTCTCTTTTCCATAGTTGTTGTATGTATTAATTTTAATTTCTTTCTAGAACGATGAAGCGCTGTTTTTATTGACTCATCACTCACTCTTAACATAGACGCTATTTCTTTTGAACTGTATCCGTATACATCCTTTAAGGTAATTAACATGGACTGCTTTAATGGTAAACTTGTAAGTAAAAATTCAATAAGACCGTAAAATTCTATAAAATCGTACTCTTTTCCCAATAAGTCTTCATTTAAATGAATATTTTCTCTATACTTCCTTTTCTCATCGATAAACATGTTTTTAGCCACCGTACACATAAAAGAAAATGTAAACTCCCTACTCGGTTCGGTCTTTTTAATTTTATACACCTTTAGAAACGTTTCTTGTACTAAATCTTCAGCTGTCCAAGGAGATCCTGACAGTTTTAAGCAATACTTATAAAGTTTATTAATCTCATACTCTATATCTTCTAGAAACATTTTCTAGCACCTTTTCGTTTATTTTTATTTTTGATGTAACTTTTACACTATAATTAACGTTAATAGTAAGAATTTCATTTGGAGGAGGAAGATAATGTTTAGAGTAGGTAGTATTTTCATTCCAGTTACAGATATTGAAAAATCAACAGAATGGTATGAAAAATTTCTTGGTGCAAAGATGATTGAAAGTTGGGGAGATGGAATTGGATTTTATCTACCATCAGGACCAACACAAATAGCCTTGGTAAAGGTGGAATCCCCACAGCCCACTGAGTTCAGAACCAATGGTAATCAGAAAAATGGCTATTTCAATTTTGTTGTTGATGATATTGCAGCAACCCATCAACATTTTAAAAGCAAGGGTATCGTAACCTCTGAAATTGATGATTTTGGCGGAATGAAGTTTTTTGATTTCTTTGACTTAGATGGCAACCCATTTAGTGTGGTAAATGAAGTCGATGGCTCCCCTTACCATTCAGATAATGTTAGAAAAATGCAGGAACGTGACCGAAAGAATCAATAATATTGAAAAAGAATTACCAATCTATTGGGATGGGTAATTCTTTTTTAGATAAAGTGATAACTACTTATTAATGCGTTTGTTAACTTCAATCTCAATGAACCCTGGCAAATAATTAGGAGTACATCCTTTTGATACCATTTCATCTTTATAAAGACCCGTTTTTTCACCAACGTTAATACAACGTGCTCGATACTTTTCTTCATAAACGCCTATCCAACCTGCGGTAAAATTCATAGCCCATTGAACTTCGGGTTCTTCCTTCGTAATACCAGCTTCAATTGCAGCTAGTAAGTCTGCGGTGTTATCAGGCGGTGTTTGCCCAGTCCATCTTAATCGCGCTTGATAATACCAGAAAGCTCGCCTTTGAAGAGCAGAAGGACTGTTTTCCCATGACTCCATTAATGCAATGTTTTTCTTGTCTTTGGTGAGCTGATTAGCCATTAACCAATCCATCAAGTTATTTCGCTCATCAAATGTGTGAGTCTGCATCTCCTTATCAAGCTCATTTAGTACATCTTGTGAAAGAAGTTTTTTGTCCATAATTAAGATTGCCAATAGTCTGGGCAAAAACTCTCTGGTTGTCCAAAGTTCCATAGCTAATTGGTGATCTTTTTTAATGTCCTTCGCGATTTTTCGTAAGTCGCCTAGCTTAGTTTTACTATTGATCTGAGTAAGAATGTTATCTGCTTTTGATGAGCGTTTAATTTCTGTGCTCTTATTATTACTCATTTGACACAACTCCTCAATAAAGCACTAATGTCTAAATATTCTTTATCCGTCCTAATGCTTACAATTGTACCATAACAATTACTTCACCGTTACTTGTGTAGTGCTAAACTACAACTTCAAAATTACCCGTTTGTAGAATACTGTTGCCATCCTCTCCAACAAAAAAACAGGCCTTCCAATAAAAGAAAGGCCCATTCTCTCCTTATCCTTAGAAAACTCTTATTCCACCGTACTCTTCATCTCTTTCTCCACAATATCCCTTAAAGCACGTTTCAGAAATTTCCCTACCGATGTTTTTGGTATTTCTTCCATGAAGATTACTTCATCTGGCAACCACCATTTGGCGAACTGAGGGGAGATGAAATCAATAATCTCTTGCTTGTCTACTTTTCCAGCATAAGCTTCTTTCAGTACGACGCACGCAATAGGTCTTTCCTGCCACTCGTCATGTGGAATGGCAACTACGCTTGCTTCGAAAACCGCCTCATGTGCCATGATGGCATTTTCCAGGTCGACAGAGGAAATCCATTCGCCACCGCTCTTTATTAAATCTTTTGTACGGTCGACGATTTTAACGACTCCTTCTGAATCGACTGTAACGACGTCACCTGTGTGCAGCCAGCCATCAATGAAGGCATCTGCTGAACGTTCGTCCTTGTAATACTCATCTGCAATCCATGGGCCGCGGAGGCAAAGTTCTCCCATTTCCACGCCGTTCCATTCTACTTCCCCTTCTGCACCAACAATTTTCATCTCAAGTCCAGGAACCAACAAGCCTTGCATGGAACGGATATCCAGCATTTTCTCTTCATCTAAATCTGTTTGATGACTTTTTAGCCTGGAAACTGTCGCAAGTGGCGTCGTTTCAGTCATGCCATAAGCATGTAAGAAAGGTATACCGTATTTGGTTTCAAATGCCTTAATCATTCCGCGAGGTGCAGCCGACCCGCCACACAATATTGCCCGCAGGCTTGATGTGTCATACGATCCTTTTTCCAACTCATTCAATAAACCAAGCCAGATGGTCGGAACACCGGCAGTCAAAGTGATATTCTCGCTCTCTATTAACTCTGCCAAAAGTTGCGGTGTAAACTGTGGTCCAGGAAGCACCTGTGTCGTTCCAAACCAAGTTGCGGCAAAAGGCAATCCCCAAGCATTTGCATGGAACATTGGTACTACCGGCATGCATGTATCATACTCTGACAACCCTGCAGTATCCGCCAATCCAAGTGCATAACTATGAAGCACCAATGAGCGATGGGAGTACACGACACCTTTTGGATTACCCGTGGTGGCGGAAGTGTAACAAATTCCAGCTGCGTCGTTTTCATCAATATCTTTTACAAAGGAGAAGTTCGGGTCCCCTTCTTCTAGTAAATCTTCATAAGAGAAAACTGGATGTAAGGAAGTCGCAGGGAGCTCTTCTTTATCTGTCATAATGATGAATGCTTTTACTGTTCCCAACTGGTCCTTTACCCGCTCCACTAACGGAAGCAAATCTTCATCCACAAAAAGCACCACATCTTCTGCATGATTGACGATATAAGACACATGCTCGGGAGCCAGCCTGATATTAATTGTATGAAGCACTGCCCCCATTCCTGGAATGCCAAAGTAGGTTTCTAAATGGCGGTGATGATTCCAAGCAAACGTTCCGACTCTATCGCCTTTTTTTACCCCTAGCTTTTCTAGCGCACTGGATAATCGGCGTGTCCGCTCCCCAATTTTCCGATAGGACAAACGCTGTACACCTGATAGAGTTCTAGAAACAACCTCTTTATTCGGGAAAAATCTCTCCGCTCTCTCCAGCATGGAACTGACGGTCATTGGTACATTCATCATCTAACATTACCCCTCTCAATTAAATGAATATAGCTTACATTAAAGCTTGTCCAGCAATCTCACAGTATGTTCCCCAACAGATGGTGCAGGCTTAACACCCTTGTAACTCCCACTATGCATGGCAACCTTCACATTTCCTTCTTTATCATGAAAAATACTATTATTCTCTTTAAAATAAGGATAACTTGAAAGTTCCCCAACTTCCAAAACCGGTGTTAAGCAGCAATCGACCTCCTGGCTAAAGGTTGTCCACTCTTCAAAAGTCCGACTAGCAAACAACTCTTCCAGCCCTTTTGAAACAGGATTACTGTCTCTTCTAACGGAAAAGTGCGCTCCAAGCCATTCTTCCCTGTCCACCGCTTCGCAGAAATTCTGCCAGAACTTATATTCCAGTGCACCGAGGGCCATAAACCTCCCGTCCTTTGTTTCATAGATTCCATAACTGATAAGTTCCCCATTTAGTAACGTAATACCCTGCTCCTCACCCACCTCTTGATGAATCAAAAGATGTGTCCCCATGAAAGAAGCGGCAATGTCCGTCAGACTGATAGATTGGTAGCTCCCAAGACCTGACCGCTCCTTTTTCAATAAAAGTGCAAGCACCATCTCACAAGCAGCCATACTGCCAAAGTAGTCTGCTATGGTGATGGAAGGGTGAATGGGGCGGCCGGTTGTATCCTTTAATTGTGCCAGCATCCCACTCAACGCCATATAGTTGATATCATGGCTTCCGAGCTTACTCCATCTACCATGGTTCCCGTAACCTGTAATAGAACCATAGATGATGTCAGGTTTATGAAGTTTAACAGTTTCATAGTCTAATCCAAACCGGGCCATTACACCTGGCCTGAAACTCTCAATAATAACATCGCAGCCTTCAACCAAACTCATGATTCTATCCCTGTCACCTTCATCTTTCAAATCGACGGAAACACTCATCTTCCCATGATTATTTGCGAGATACACCACACCAGTACCATCACGTTTCACCCCTGTGTGACGGGCGGGGTCTCCTGCCAATGGTTCCACTTTAATTACCTCTGCTCCAAGATCTGCGAGCCGTTGCGTAGCATATGGACCTGGTAGATAGTTGGTAAAATCTAATATTCTAATGCCTTCGAGCAATTTTTCAATCATCGGAATGGTGTTTCCCCTGTCACTAGCTCTTCCATCTGCTTCCTCAACACAAACTTTTGAATTTTTCCGCTTGCATTTCGAGGGAGAGCATCTACAAACATATATTTACGAGGACGTTTATATCGAGCAAGCTCTGAACTGTTCAAGCAGAAAGCATCCAGTTCTTCCTCTGTCACACTATCATTCTTTTTCACAATAAACGCCGTCACCGTCTCCCCCCAACGGTCATCAGGTAGACCGACAATCGCTACTTCCAGAACAGCAGGGTGTTCATATAGTACATCCTCAACTTCCCGTGGATAAATGTTCTCCCCGCCGCTGATGATCATGTCATCCACACGGTCTTTTACATATAAAAATCCTTCTTCATCCAGATAACCAATGTCCCCTGAATGGTACCAACCTTTGTACATCGCAGCAGCCGTCGCTTCTTCCCTGTTGAAATAAGCGCTCATAATACATGGGCCTTTTACAAGAATTTCTCCCGCTTCTCCTGCTGGCAACATATCATCTGGGTCACTTGGTCCATCTTCGTTCGGCCGTACAATTCGAATCTCATGATTCAAGCAGGCCTGACCTGCGGAACCTGCTTTCCTGAGCTGATCTTTTTCAGATAGAAAAGTAATGGCTGGTCCCATTTCGGTCATACCATATGCTTGGACAAGGGAGATTCCGAACAAGTCGTGACAAGCCCTAACAAGTGCTGGTGCCATTGGTGCAGCACCGTATAAACCAAGGTTTAGGCTGCTCAAGTCATACTCATTAAAGTTTTCTTGTAAGAGCATATTCCACATGGTAGGTGCGGCAAAAAACTTTGTCACCTTTTCCTCTTGGATCAGCTGAAGTACCTTTTTTGGTTCGAAATGATGCAGGATGACATTCTTCCCACCTACATGAATTCTTGGAATGACGGCACAGTGCAGTTCTGCGCAATGGAACATTGGGGCCGTTACGAGTCCAATGTCCTCCGCTTCAAGCTTCGTGGCAGATATAACAATTAAACTCTGCTCTGCCATGTCTCTATGGCGATGAACGACTCCTTTTGGCCTTCCTGTCGTTCCGCTTGTGTACATAATGGCATATGTGTCGTTTTCTAAGACACTGATTGAGACTTCCTCAGCAGAAGATGACTTTAGCTTTCCATGATAAGAGGTGGAATAACTGGTTTCTTCCCCATCTATAATCCAGAAACCTGTATTCTCGAAGCGGCCAACAATGGAAGCAACTACAGGCTCCAATGCTTTTTCATACATTACAACTTTTGGCTTTGCGTCATTTAGAATGAATGCAACTTCCTCCGGCTGCAAACGGAAATTGATTGGATTGAAGACGGCTCCGATTTTTGCACAAGCAAGCATCGTGGTTGCCAGTTCTTCTGTGTTAAAAAGTAGCGTGGAGACCCTGTCCCCTTTCTTCACTCCTTCATCTTTTAGGGCATTGGCTAACCGGTTCACTTCCAAATTCCATTCCTTGTAGGTATAACGTACATTTTTCTTCACATCATAAAGCGCTTCTTTATCTGGAAACTTTTGTACTGTAAGATCAAAGATTTTTCCAATCGTTATCGACATCTTTCATCCTCCTACTTTTCGTTAAGTATCAATCAAGCCTTTCAATGATAGTCGCGTTTGCCATTCCATGTCCCTCACACATTGTTTGCAGGCCGTATCTACCACCAGTACGTTCAAGTTCATGCATCATGCTAATCATAATCCTCGCACCACTTGCTCCAAGCGGGTGACCTAACGCAATTGCTCCCCCATTTGGATTGAGTTTTACCGGATCTGCTCCTGTTTCCTTCAGCCAAGCCATTGGTACTGGAGCAAAGGCTTCATTGACTTCAAACACATCAATCTCATCAATGGACAAGCCTGATTTTTTCAATACTTTTTCTGTTGCTGGTATCGGACCTGTCAGCATCAAAGTAGGATCGGACCCGACCACTACTCTTGTATGCACTTTGAATCGCGGCTTTAATCCAAGCTCCAATGCCCTTTCCTTTGTCATCAATAGGAGAGCCGCAGCTCCATCACTAATCTGGCTTGCATTCCCTGCATGGATAACGCCATCTTCTTTGAACACGGTTTTTAATCCACCAAGTGCCTCCACCGATGTTTCCGTGCGAGGACCGGAATCTTCCTTCATCATAAATGTCGAGCCATCTTCTAATGTCACTTCAACCGGCATGATCTCTTTTGTAAAATAACCCTCTGCTTGCGCTTTTAATGCTTTTTGGTGGCTTTCATAAGAGAAGGTATCTAACTCCTCACGTGTAAATCCATACTTCTCCGCAATCCTTTCCGCGGATAGCCCTTGATTGATGATTTCATATTTATCCTGCAGCCTGTCACTGAACGGTGCCTTTTGATAGTTGGATCCCATCGGCACTCTTGTCATATTCTCGACTCCACCGGCAATGACCACATCCATGTCCCCTGAAAGAATAGCTTGTGCTGCAAAGTGGACAGCCTGTTGACTGGAGCCACATTGACGGTCAAGCGTCGTACCTGGCACTTCTATTGGAAAACCTGCAATCAAAGCGGCCACCCTTGCAATGTCCCCTGCCTGTTCACCAGACTGTGTCACACACCCCAGGATGACGTCCTCTACAAGTCCTGCCTCAATCCCGGCACGATTCACAAGTTCCTTCAATACTTCCCCAGCCAAATCATCTGGCCTGTAATCCTTCAATAAACCCTTCCTTCTCCCGACTGGTGTTCGAACTCCTTCTACAATGACAACTTCTCTCATGGTGAAAAATCTCCCTTCCTACAACCCTAAATTTTTGGCAATGATTGTTTTCATAATGTCATTGGTCCCTGCGTAAATACTGGCAACTGGTATATCACGATACCTTCTTGCAATCTTGTATTCTTCCATATAACCGTATCCGCCATGAAGCTGCATGCACTGAGTCGCAATGTTCCTTGCAGTCTCCGTAAGCTTCCATTTTGCCATTGATACTTTTGTCACCACATCTTCTCCGGCAATATGATCCGCGATGAGCTGGTCTAGAAAAGCTCTTCCCATTTCCACTTCGGTTGCCATTTCAGCAATTTTAAACTGAGTATTCTGAAATTTACTGACAGGCTTTCCGAACGCTTCCCTGCTTTTCACATAGTCAATCGTGGATTGCAGCATTTCTTCTGAGGCAATTTGTGCTCCAATGCCCACTAATAGCCTTTCTTGCTGCAGTTTATCCATTAAGTATAAGAACCCGCGACCTTCTTCCCCGAGTAGATTCTCCTTAGGAACCTTACAATCCTCAAAAAATAACTCAGCTGTATCTTGCGAATGTAATCCCACTTTGTCTAGCTTCCTGCCTCTAGAAAAGCCCGGATGTCCTCTTTCAACGACAAGCAAACTGACTCCTCTATGTTGCGGTTGAATTTCTGTGTCGGTCTTTACTGCCACGATTACGAGATCTGCATGGATGCCGTTTGTAATGAATGTTTTTGCTCCATTAACGATATAATGGTCCCCTTCGAGTCTTGCCGTAGTTTTGATATTCGCAAGATCCGATCCTGTCCCCGGCTCTGTCATCGCAATAGCCGTAATCGTTCTGCCAGACACACAAGAAGGCAACCATCTCTGCTTCTGCTCCTCTGTTCCGAAGCTTGTGATATAAGGGACTACGATATCATTGTGTAGCGCTACACCAATTAGTCCTGTCCCCACACGCTCTAGCTCTTCGTTAATGACGACGGAATAACCCCAATCTGTCTCACTTCCGCCATACTTTTCATCAATATCAGGGCAGAGATAGCCCTGTTCCCCCATCTTCGTCCAAAATGAACGAGGAATGATGCGATCACTTTCCCATTCATCATAAAAAGGAACTGCCTCTCTTTCTAAAAACTTGCGCAAAGACTTTCTGAATTGTTGATGGTCCTCTGTTAAGTATGGATGTTTTCTTGGTTCTCTTTTCATTGAAAGCGATTTCAAATTACTCCACCCCTATGCTTTTACTTGATTCAATTGCTGTCTCAGCTGGTATTTCAGTATTTTTCCGGATGCATTTCTCGGCAATATCTCTTCCACAAAAATTCTTCGTGGAACCTTGTAACCCGCAAGCTTCTGACGGCAGAACTGTTTTAGTTCCTCTTCATTGACCACTTGATCCTTATGAGGAACGACAACTGCACATACCGCTTCTCCCCATACCTCATCTGGCAGTCCAATAATGGCCGCCTCAAGAACTTGAGGATGTTCGTACAACACTTCCTCCACCTCAATGGAATAAACGTTTTCTCCTCCCGAGATAATCATGTCTTTTTTTCGGTCTACCAAGGTGATATTACCTTCTTCGTCAACGGTGGCCAAATCTCCTGTATATAACCATCCATCTTTTAAAGTAGCTTTTGTTTCTTCCGGTTTTTTATAATATTCCTTCATGATTGATTCACCTTTTAGAACAAATTCCCCCACTGCGCCTACTTCAATATCACGGCCCGTTTCATCGACGACTCTTGCTTCCGTTAAAAACGAAGGTTTTCCATTTTTCCCGAGATGTTTTTTGTGACCATTTGGATCTAATAAGATTCCGTTTGGACCAGCTTCCGTTAAACCGCAGAGATTGAAAAATTGATCATTTTTAAATAAATTCATACTTTTTTTCACAAGCTCTGGTGCCATTGGTGCTGCTCCATATCCACAACGCTTGATGGAGGAGAGATCATAGCTATCAGCATTTGGTACTTGTAAAAGAAAATTGAACATGGCTGGCACTCCAAAGAAATGAGTAATCTTATGTTCCTGAATCGCTTGAAGTGTATAAACTGGATGAAAATCACGATGAATGAAGTGAGTCGCCCCAAGCACTGTTCCCGATACAAGGAATAAATTCAGTTGTGCAGAATGGAACAACGGTGCAATATGTAAAAAGCGCTCTTGCTGATTGATGCCCATACTTATCATCATAGAAAGGCCAACATTGAAAATTCGTCTGTGATCGAACAAAGCACCTTTCGGCCGGCCGGTCGTTCCGGAAGTGTACAAGATCTCCAAATCGTCTGTTTCAAAGACTTCCACGCCTGGTTCTTGTTCATTAGAAGATAGCACTTCCGTGTATGATCTATTTTCAGCAATAGTCGGTGTCCCCACCACAATAACTTTTTCTACTTTACTGCCTGCTCTAGCGTTTACAATGATTCCTTCAAATTCTTCATCACAGATAACTACTTTCGCTTCTGACTGCTCTAAAATATATTGAACTTCAGAGGAGGTTAAACGGAAATTCATCGGTACAATGACAGTACCAATCTTTGCTCCTGCAAAATAAGAGAAAACAAAAGTATCCGAGTTTTTCATCATGAAAGCCACTTTGTCACCTTTTGTGACACCAAGGTCTAACAAACCATGAGCAAGTTTATTTACTTCCTTGTTGAACTGATCATAATTATACTGTCTTCCTTCACAATCAACCGCAAGCTTTTCCGGCACCTTTCTGGCATTTTGAGACAGATACATTCCAATGTTCATACACATTCCTCCCTCTTATTACATACAGCTGTATTTATGCAAGAAGTATGCCAAGACTGGTAGGTTGTTTATAAAGGGCTGCCTACTTCCCCATTAGCATGGATTGAAAAAAACCGTCCAATATCTGGACACTTCTTCGTTTACACTGTATATGGTGAATGAGAATGTACAAACTAACTACAAGTCGACCTAGAAGGTGATTAATATGTTCGTACAACTTGTAATGTGGTCATTTTTAATACTGCCTTGGCTTTTGCTGATTCCACTGAATAAATCTAAAGTTAAACGTTATTTTCCAGGTGGTTTATTTGGGGCGTTAGTGTTAACTTTTGTCTTTCAAATAGCAGAAAAATTTGATTGGTGGGAGATCAAACAGAATATTATCCTTTTAGATAACATTACACCATTTGTTTATGGTGTCTTTTTGGTTGGTACTGTTATCATCCTATACTTTACATATGAACGATTTATTGTGTTCTTTGTAACCAACCTCATTGTGGACAGCTTTCTTTCCTTTGGATTAAGTAAATGGTATGAATACCTTGGTATTTATGAGCTTGTAAAAATGAATGAGTTTGGTGTACTGTTTCTCACTACCATTATTGCTCTCCTCATTTACCTTTTTCAAAAGTGGCAGGATGGCGTTATGATTAAAGAGGAGTTTTCTTGAAAGAATTGTTAAGTAATTTAGAAAATGTTGTTGGCAGTTTTAAAACATTTATGCAAATGTCCGAAGTTTTTCCAAAGTTGACCGAACATCTACTTACAAACAGAAAAAGTTGACCGAACTACTAATGTAAGTTGTCCGAAACCCTCCATTTTTCCATCATATATTGTCCGAAGGAGCGACAAATGTGTCCGAACAAAAAAATCACAATAAAATTTCGCCTTTTCCCTTCAAAACTACAGCTTTATTTCATCAATTACCACAAGAAACAACAACAACGACCTTACAAGAAAATAGGTTTCCAAAGAAAAAAGGCGAATTCCTTAAAGAATAAAGAATCCGCCTTTTACTCATTCACTCCTAATTCATCTGGTACTTCCTCAATTTATCATATAAGCTCGATCTGCTAATTCCGAGCATCTTAGCCGCTTTTGCTTTATTGCCTTTTGTTTTTGTCAAAGCTGTTTCAATTGCAAGACGCTCTGCATTCTCGACCATCGACTCTTCATGCGTTACCGCCGTTTCATCAACTAACACCTGTGCATTTCCGAGCATATAGTCAGGTAGATCCTCCACCTTAATTTTCCCATGTTCTGCAAATGTCATCGCCCGCTCCATCACATTTCGAAGTTCCCTGACATTTCCTGGCCAATGATAGGACATGAGTATTTGTTTTGCCCGTGGCTCAAAGCCGGTAATACTTGTCCCAATAACGCGGTTAAGTTCGCTCATTATTTTTTCCGAAAGAATTTGTATGTCCATCATTCTTTCACGAAGTGGCGGAATGAATAAAGAAATGACATTCAATCGGTAGTAAAGGTCTTCACGGAATGTCCCTTCTTTCACCATTTCTTCCAAGTTGCGATTGGTAGCTGCGATTATTCTTACATCCACTTGAATTCTTTTCGTACCGCCCACTCGATAGAATTCCCTTTCTTGTAACACCCTTAAAAGCTTGGCCTGAAGGTTCAAAGACATGTCCCCTATTTCATCTAAAAATAACGATCCTCCATTCGCTAAGTCGAACTTTCCGATTTTTCCTCGTGATCTGGCCCCTGTAAAAGCACCATCCTCATAGCCGAAAAACTCTGATTCTAACAGGTCTTCTGGTATTGCCGCACAATTCACTACAACAAACTTCCCATCTTTCCTAGCAGAACTGTTATGAGCGGCATGTGCAAAAAGTTCCTTACCAGTCCCGCTTTCCCCTCGGATTAATATGGTAGAACGGCCTTTTGCAGCTTTTGCAGCACTCTTTTTTATTTTTTCCATCACTGGATGTTCGGTTATGATATGATCCCAAGTAAATCTTGCATTCTCAGATTTTTTCAGTTCAGTATGATAAAAGCATGCTTTGTTTTCGGCCTTTTGAAGTCTTTTGAAAAGTTCATTGACTTCATTCAACTGTCTATACATTATTTTCACAATCGCTCCGACGACCCGACCTTCTTGTATGACGGGAATTCGGTGGATAATATACTTGATTCCATTTATCTCATGGAAATCACTAATATCCGCCTCTTCCGATTCATAAATCTTTGAAATTTGAAAATGCGGAAATACTTGATTCGTTTTTTTATGTAAAACATCTTGATAATCCATGTTGAACAATTCCAACAGGGAGGGGCTAACCATTTGAATGGTTTGTGTTTCATCTGCCAACAATATCCCATCATACGCATGATCCATTGCTGTCTGCAGCGATTGTTTTAAATTTAATGTTCTAGTTACATCGAGAAGGCCCATCACCATATCCGCTTTGGTAAATAAACCAATGACTCTGTTTTCAACATCGACAACGACACCTGTTCCGACTGAACTGTTTCGAACAATTTCCTCCAATTCTTTAAATGGGGTATCTTCCTTTAATGAATAAACATCTCTTTTGACAAAATCCTTAATTGGAGTGGTGAGTGACTTTTCCTGTTTAACCATTTGAAATAATCTGCTTCGCGTAAAAACACCAATTAATTTTTGATCTTCATCCACTACAGGTAAGAGACCATATTTCTCTTCTTTCATAATATTTAATGCTTCTGCGAGTATTGTATTTTCTTTTATTTGATATGGAATTGGCGTTATCATTTCTTTTAATGAAATCACTGAATTTCCACCTTCTTGTCACAATGTATCTCTATTGTAGCTTAGTTTACTATTTTTTAGAATATTTTATCTATTTAATAGTTATATCCGCTGAACTCCGTTGCATGCGCTTCGCTTTCCATGGGCGGTCCGGGAGCCTCCTCAGGCTTCGCCTTCCGGGGTCTCCCCTGTCCCTTCCTCCCATAGGAGTCTGCGCGCCTTCCACTACGTTCAGCTATGCTACTAATACAGATAGGTCGACATTAAGACAAAATACCCCCTCTCATTGGAGAGGGGGGCAGGTTATTCTTTTCCTTTTGCCATTCTTGGTAGGATTATTGCCAGTAATAGTATTAATGCTATGGCCAGGAATCCGTATAGAAGAATAGTGATGCTATTGGTTTTGGACGAGTTTTCGGAGGCAACCACCGCTTGATACCTTGAGTTGTCTTTTTCTATAAACAGTTTCAACTCTTGTGAGGTAGCTTGAATGGTGGTGGACTTTTTTTCACCAGTCATAAATAAAGTTCCGATAAAGTCCTCTTCCGCTTTCTTTTCTCGTTTCTTAAATGTGAGTAGCTTTTGTTCTTCTGGAACAGATTCTTTTCGTTCATTAAGGTTATTTTCACGTAGGAAATTGGTATTTTCTTTAAAATCCTCTTTCTCGTAGCTGTTCGGCTCGAGAGATTCTATATCAGAATCAGCCGATGTTACTGTTCCGTTTAACGGCAGTAAAGCAACCAAAACGTATAGAGCTAGTAAAAATAAAACAACCTTAGCCTTCATATGCTTCATCTTCATTCTTTTTATCGTTACTATTCTTAAATAGTTTTACCATTTGCGGCAAAACAAGAAGCAACAAGAGAATGACAATCAAGGCGATAACTGCTGTCATAAAGAGGGAGCTTGAGCCATATTGGATGGACATATAAACACGTGACATCGGGTCTTCGTAATTTATGTTTGGTGCTGTTAGTGTAAGGAATGGGCTGATGAAGAAAATAACCAGTCCGACACTTGCAATCCACCCGACTAATTTGCCCATGCTGAATCCTGCAAGTACAACCGCTGAAGCAACAGTAAGTAAAAGAATAGTAAATATGGACCACTGTATCGCACGATCTTCAGCCAATGGGTATATGTTTAACCCATACAAACTGATGATCAATCCAACAATGATATTTAACAAAATAAACATGGAGCCTTGCACGAGCATTGGCGCACTGTTGAAATAGTGGCTGAAATATCCGATTAATAAACTGCTAATCAAGATAATCGCAAGTACTACCACAGGAGGAATTCTATTATCCTCCGTACCGCTTGCACCATCTCCGCTAATTTGCAATGGATTGGAAAGATGCTCATAGACAGGGCCATTCTTCTGTCCGTCTACATAAGCATTTCTTAGGACATTAAAGATATCATCTCTATACATTCTAGTTGTATCTATGTTTTCTGCCCATTTGGCATTGAGTGTATCCGCATCATTTTGTACATTCTCTACATTTGTTTGCAGTTGCGTGGTATAAGAGACAATGTTTGACTGACTTTCCCCTACGGAAGTGACTAGTTCGTTCAGAGTCAATAGTTCTTGGCTAATGGTCTGCTGTCTTGATACTACCGTATTGCCATCATTGCCGTTAGTTGGAGTCGGTTCGTTATTTGCAAATAATTGAACCTGCTCCATCACATTGTTTGCACTTTCTTCAAGGGAAGAGATGTCATTCATGATTGCTGTTTGCTGCTCTTCAATATTTGCTCTGTATTCTTTCATGAAGACGGAGAAATTATCTTGTAGTGCCTGCATCTGTTCCATAGTAGATGGCAGAGCAGCTGCAATATTGTTCCATCCTTCTTCTTCTGGGTCGGACACATCCAAAATGGTTTGGATATCTTCAAGGAGCGCTTCCACATCTTCATTGACATCCCGGTTCAACGTTTGTTCGTATTGAACAAGAGAAGCATGATAATTTAATAAATCTTTGGTGTTATTATTTTTGATTTCCGGTTTAAAAATGGTATCTAATCGTGTTTTTACTTCTTCACTCTCAATCTGATCGAGAATTCCTTGTTCTTGCTTTTCAATTTCATTGATAACTGTCTGAAGATTGTTAGATAAGGATTCCTTGTCCCCTTCTAAGGACTCAATAACTTCTTCCAACTCGGAAATCTGTTCCAGATATCCCACTATTTCTTCTTCTAATGCTTGCTTTTCTGCTTCTAACTGTTCAATTATTTTCAATAATGGGTTTTCTTCTTCTACACCTTTAAGGCTTTCTTCTACTGCTGATATCCTTGTGGATAAACTTTCTAAAGGACTTAGAACAGTCATTACTTCTTCTGGAACTAGTTCTCGCAGGTTATTAACATTTGTTTTGATAGAATTAATATCGGTAGCTATAGCATTTAATTCCTTTATTTCATTCTCAAAACTTCTGTTTTCTGGAACCTCTACCTCCGATTCATCATCCTTCACTTCATTCTTAGACGAAGTTGTTACAGGAGGTTTTGGATCTTCCGGTTTTCCAGGTTCTTTTTCGCCCTCTTTTTCAAGCTCTCCTTTAAGGTTCTCTATTGTTTCTTCTAATTTAGTAAGGTCCGCATTCTTTTGTGAGATGGCAATCTGTTCTTGCTGTGCAAAAAATGCTTCCATATCACCTGTTTGCCTGCCTACTTCGGCCTTCCTTAATTCGGAAAGCTCAGCAAGTGCGGTATTGTTTCTCTCCATGCTGCTATTAATAGTCTCCAACCCGTTATTTATCTCTGTTCCTTCTTGAGATAAATAATCTTGCACTTGAGAATATCGGGAAGGCTGAGTGGATGCTAAGAGCTGAATACTTCCCATGCTCTCATCCTGGAGTTCTTGAAGCACCAGTTGCTGGCTATCTTGGTATTCTTTAAACTCTTCTACAAATTGTACAAAAGACGTTAAGTTGTCCTCAAACTGTTGAACCGTGCTTTCCCTCCCAGGTGCATCTTGACTAACAGTTGCAACAGTTGATTGAAGGTTTTCTAGCATCGAACGCTGTCTTTCAATTTCAGATGCTAGATTTAAGGAAGTAGGTTTATAGAATGCTAACATGGCATTTTGAAAATCTATTTCCTTTTGCAAAATTGTATCAAAATGAGCTCGGACGTTTTCTAAGTCCTGGGATACATAGGTCCAGTAAAGAGTAGAAATTCTGCTGTTTACTTTACTTGTCGCTTTTTCAATTTCCCGTAAAACTTTTTCTCTGTCAATGACATTCAATTGGTCTTGAACATTGTATTCAAAGTTCGCCTTTACCGGCTGATTACTTTCATAGGTCATGATGTTGGTTGAAAAATTGGAAGGGATATAAACAACTGCATCATATTTGGAATCTTTCAGGCCATTTACTGCCGCACTCCGACCGATTACCGTCCATTCATATCTGGAGTCCTCCTCAAAAATAGAGGAGATCTCCTTTCCAAACTCAAGGGCTTTATCATCCTTTTCCATTCCAGTGTCTTCATTTACTACTGCAATAACTCTTGAAGCCGTTCTTTCTACTTCCATTGGGTTCTCCCCGACAGATCCAAAGAATAATGCAGGTGTCACTAGGATTAGGAGAATAACCAACACCATTTTTATTAGATAGGTGGTTTTTCCCGTCATGTAAATACCTTCCTTTCCGTAGTGCAAAGCGGAATCTGAATTTTCATTTCCTTCCCGTTGATTACATAATAACCATATCCAGGATGAATTTCGTCTTCGTTTCTCTCATATGGCAGAGTGAAAATATTCTGCTCTGACTTTTTCATTAACACTAGTGCTTGTCGAATCTGCTTTACTTCCATCGTAAGTGTGTCATAACCTTTTGACAGATCATTGTTACTGCCTGAGGCAACAATATTAAATCCTAGGTGGCTATAATTTTTAATCAGCCTTGCAAACTTGTCTTGCAGCATCGGGTCGAGTGTCTGAATAAACCTTGCATAGCCGTCTATAACAAGGAAAATTGGTGGGTAATCCATGGATGTGTCCCCAAATTGAACTTTCTTAAGATAGTCACTTTCTCTAGCAAACAACTTCTGCTCTACTTCTTCCACCCATTTTGCAATTTGCTCTTTTGTTTCTAAGTAGGTGACATTGTCTTCTTCCGTATAATTGGATAGGCTTCTGTCAAAGGAATCAAAGAGTCCAATAGATTCAGCACCTTGATCTAGCGCCGTATTCAATATCACTTTCATGACATTTGTCTTGCCTTTTTGTGCTTGTCCTACGACCATGCAATGCTTATATTTTTCAAAATTGATAAATACAGGTTGGACAAATTCTTCATCCAGTCCAATAGGAACAAGGCCTTTTTTAAGCTTACCTTCTGTATATTTTGCAAAATTGATGACATTAAGATCTGAAGGGAGCATTGGAACTGCTTGCGGTTCCTTGTGATCTCGATACTTTTCTTTAATAGATGCGATATCACTTCGAATGGAATCTAGTATTTCAAAATCATCTTTTCCTTCGCCAGGCAGGAAGACTTGCGAGAAGAACGCTTCATCCTTCTTTATTATGGCTCTACCTGGAATTGGTTCAGGATTATACGGTACCCTCCCTAAAATAGTGAAAGCTTCACTATTATCCATCAGATAGTGTACTATTTTAGTTTTCAAATTGTTCATCAATGATTGTCTGATAGAGTTGACCCTTGTGGCAGTGAATATCATATAGATTCCCAGTGACTGACCATCTCGGACAAACTGGTTGATTTGCATTTCAAGATCTTGCATTTCCTCTTTGATAAGATCAAAATTATCGATCGTCATAAATATGATAGGTAATTTTTCTTCACTCAGAGAATTGAACATCTTGATAGAACTTACTTCTTGCTGTTGGAACAGGTTCTTACGTCTAGCCATTTCATCCTTCAAGATACGCATGAACTTCTCAATCTTCCGTTCCTCATCCATCAAGAAGAAATCTGCCGTATGTGGAAGCTGACGCATTGGCAGCAAGGTTCCATTCCCAAAATCAAAGATATAATAGTGCAACTCTTCTGGTGTATACTTTTCTGCCATGCTTAGCAACAGCATCAGTATGGTATGGGACTTACCATAACCAGATGAACCGAATATCCCGATATTGCCATCTTCCACAAGTTCATATTCATAAACCCTTTGCGATTGTTTCTCAGGCTCATCCATCAATGCAAGCGGAATGAAACCTTGCTCTTCTGCAACATACTTTTTGCGTGAAAGTCTTCCTTCTAAAGGAGGGAGCCATGGGCTGTTAAGTTGTTTAATACCCATATGTTGCTGTACGGAATGGATCTCTTCCACCACTGCGCCTATCTCCGTTTGTGCACTTTTCTTTTTCTTTTTAGATGTTGATACATCTGACAATGGAACAAGCCCGAGGTCGGTAACAAAAGCCACCTCATCCTCAGATTCAGATGTATCTTCAAGATAAGGTGCCCCACTCCAAGCTGATTGGAATAATTCATAAACTTCATTATTCCCTACCTGGAGATAACCCCGGCCTGTAACGGTAATGGATGCTGCATCTCCATTTTTTAAAATCTCTCTACTGTCATCTGCATCCTGGACTTTTAATGCCACTTTAAAGCGGGCGTTACTCCAAATCTGTTCATCAATGACTCCGCCAGGTTTCTGGGTCGCAAGAATTAAGTGGACACCTAAACTTCTTCCTATACGTGCCGCACTAACCAATTCGCGGATGAACTCCGGTTCTTCTGCTTTCAATTCTGCAAATTCATCGGAAATAAGGAATAAATGCGGCAGCGGTTCTCCCGCTTTATTTTGTTTATAAAGATCGGTATAAGCATTAATATGATTGACTTTGTATTGGTCAAACAATCGCTGACGCCTTTTCAACTCACTTTTGATCGAAGCAAGCGCCCTCGCACTGAAGTTTTTGCTTCCTTCTATATTAGTAATAACTCCTAATAAATGAGGCATGTTTTCAAAAGGCTGAGCCATTCCCCCACCTTTGTAATCAATAAGAAGAAACGCAACTTCATGCGGGTGGTAGTGAATAGCAAGTGATAGAATATAAGTCTGCAAAAATTCACTTTTCCCAGATCCGGTTGTACCTGCCAAAAGACCATGTGGACCATGTGCTTTTTCGTGTAAATTCAGTACGGAAATGTCCTCTTTACCCTTTAACCCGATAGGAACTGCCAAGGATTTAGAAGATTCTCTTGTAACCCAGTTTTCTTGTATCGGTAGCATTCCGACGTCTTTTACTTTCATCATTTCTAAAAAAGAAATACTGTTTGGGATGGAATTTGTCATACCCACCTGATGATCAAGGGTTCTAAGCATTCTCGAGAAGTCTTCGTTTCCTTCTCTTTTGTGCGAATCCAGTCTAAAGGGAATGGAAACTGCTTTTTTCTCTTGGATTAGAATGTCTCCCTCTTGGGTATTGATATACCTCACAAGGGTTTCAATATTATCAGACAAACTCTCTTTAGAATCCGCTGCAAAAATGACCGAAATGCCGAGGTCTTTATGGTCTCCCTCTAAATATTCAAGGATGACATGATCGGCTATCAACTGCTGTTCTGTAATAATAAAGACGATATGAGGAGAATAAATTACCTTTTCTTTTTCTTCCATCAAGTCTCTTTCTCTGAGCATTTCATAAATGGAAGAAAGCAATTGATCTCTTGTCTGGTCATTATAGATGAGACCCTTAGCAAATGATTGCGGGATCTGGAAATGTGGAAGCCACTTCACCCATTCCCATTGTTCATACTCTTTTTCATTAAAAATGAATACAAATCTAAGGTCATGGTAGCTATGAAAAAAGGAAAGCTGACCGATGATTTGATGAATTTCGTTTTTCATGACGGATTCTTTACCTATTAATCCGATTGCACCTTTGGATAAATCCGCTACAACCGGAACATGGTCGATTTCCCTATATACTTTTTCCAAGTGCTGTGACTGCTCAAGAAGATCATCAATCTCTCTATTGGCCATATCACCGGAATTGATGGATATTTCATAACTGGAAGGGACTTTTCCACGTCCTAAGCGGAATTGTAAAAAGTCGTGGCTTTCTAGTGATCTTTCCCAAATCCGGTCGGAAACTTGTCCTGTAAGGTATTTCATCCTCTCAAAAGAAGGGAAATGAAATGTGAGTACATTCGTCTGTTTGTCCGCTAATTCTTGCAGCTCTCTTCGCTTATTTTCAAGGTAAAGGGAATAAACTCTTCTTCTGCGCTCTTCACTTCTTTTACGATTTGCTTTTTCTTTAAAAAATTGTACCGTTGATGTAATAAGTGTGGTCATAAACATAACCATGGAAATAATGATGAAAATTCCTCTCGGTGCAACGAGCGCTACCACTCCCATGACAATTAACATAATAAGAGGAGGCATGATAATTAGCCAAAGCCCCTTATTATTATCATCCGATTCCTGTGTAGGAAATTGCAGAGATACTTTTTCAGCAGGTAGCTCATAAACCATCCGTGGTGTTCTACGATAGCTTGGATACTTCTTCTTCATTTCTGACTGAGGTAGTTGTATGTCAGAGAGGTCTGTTACATACTCCGTATGACTTGCAACCTCTAAGATATCCTCTTCTACCAATCTGATTTCCATAAAGGACCAAAGCAACAAATCTCCAACTTCAAGGACCGTTCCTTTTTGGAGTTTATGGCCATTCATGTAACAATTTTCATCACAAATATTTACGACCCATTTTCTAGAGAAGTTTCTGGTAAAGGTAATCGTTTCCCTTTTTTTATCATCTTTCATGGAAAAAGATACTTGTTCTCTGCTTCCTGTGTAATAGGTTTGGGAATGCGAAGGACGGGGAGTAAGTACCATCTTTAATTCATTCCCTTTGTCTTTCCATTCTAATGGTTTGGTGTATGTGCCGCTTCCTATTATCCCGGTTTGTTGTTTGACTGTGAATTTGTCATTTTGAATATCGACAAGCAAAGAACCATCTGTAAATGGGAAATTACGGACAGTAAGCTGGTCCTCTACTTCAGAACTTACAGTAATCGTACCAGTCTCTAAAGATATCTTTTGATAGTTGTTTTCATAGAACAACCAGAAATTATTCATACACTCACCTCATTTCAACCTTACAGTTAATTTGATTGCTCATCTTGCTCTTCTTCTAAAGCTTCAATTGCCTCTGCATACTCATCGATCTCATCTTGAACTTCTTCTAGTTGATTTTGTTTCTCTTCACCTGAAAGGTCGTCCTGTGCTCGGATTTGTTCTTTATACTTTAATAAGGCATAAAGAATAATCTCTGAATCCTCTAATGACCTTGCGATATCAAGCGCCTCTTGTGCTTCGCCGCGACCAATGTGGATCCAATACTGATAGTACTGTGGATCAGATTGCAGAGTTATTCTATTCTGTAAGGCATCTTTTTGGACTTCATTTAAAGATTCATTAATAATATAGGAAGTTGCCAATTTATATTGCACCACTCTTGGCATCTCTTTCGCTTCATAACCATTCAACGTAGTAACCACTTGACTGTATTCACTTTTTAGAAAATGTTCGGAGCTCTGTACATATGCGGCCTGTTTCGGTTGAACGAAAAGAAAGGAATATATCGCTAATACAAGTGCTGGTAACAAAAGTACAGAGAGACTGATGGTGACATATTTGGTGATTTTCCATCGCTTTTCTGGAAGTCGGATAAAGTGTTTTTCTTTCTCTTCCAACCCTTTTATCCCATTGCGAATAAACGTCAATAGTTCCTCTTCATCCTTGGCATTCATAATAGATTTGGCAGTAGATGATAGTTCTAATGTTTGATATAGTTTGAGATACTCTTTGAAGGTGTGTTTCCCGTCAATGGCAGCAGCAATGACCGCTTTCGTTTCCTGCCATAGCTTTTCTGTCTCTTTTTCATAGGGTGGTAGACTTTCCATCACGCCATAGTGAAAAAAATATGGGGTCAAACTTTCATCCACCACCATATTCTCGGGACATATAAGAAGATGTAATCTTGAAAGAGAGTGAGTCCTAACACTCTTAATTAATTGAGAGGCAAAAATCCATCTGCTTTTCTCATCTTTTCTTTTCATTTTAGCGAAAGATGAAAAGGCCGGAGGGGGATGATAGATAAGTGTTAACTCGTCTTCTGTTTCTTTAATTTTTTTATGTATGGCTGGATTTATTTCTTGAAGCATCCGAATTTCAGCAGCTTCTTCCAATTTTATTTTCTCTTTTTGAAAGACAAGCTTAATCGTTTCACCTTCTTTGGAAAGTGTAGCCCCTATTTCTTCTTCCAGATATGTTCGACTTTGATCTGCCATGATAGATTGCTCCTTTATAAAATTTCCAGACGGTCACCAGACGTTATGCCGTGGTCTACAAGCTTGTCTGAACCTGATAGTATCAAGTGTTTGTTCACAACCTTTACCCAATCCCCATCCCTTGGAGGTGATGCGGGGGAAGCGGCCTGCCAAACGATATCGACTACTTTTTTTACTGTATGGTAATTAGAGAGTCGAAGGTCAAAAGAATCCTTTTGATAGTTTTTTAGATCGATGGTTATTTCTATGTACAATGTTTTTCACCTCATAAAAGAAGGAACGCATCCCACTGTTAAAGAATGGCGCTCCTTCTTTCTTTTTGGCTGCCCTTTAAGAGGGAGCTATTTCTATAAGAACAAAATTACCCGCGGATCTGGCTTGCAATTTGAGTATCAGCATCTTCAAGGGCTCTAGCTGTGTTACTAAGCTGAACGGAGATATCCTCAAGTAGTTGTTGCATTTGAATGATAGAAGGTTTCAAAGACTGATATTGATCACTGAATGCTCGGCTTGATTCACCTTCCCAAACACTTTCAAGCTCACGAATCATGTTGTCCAAACGGTTGATTTGATCTCCAACCTGACTGCTTTCACTTCTGTAACGTGTGGACATTCCAACTAACTCTGCAGGGGTAACGCGAATAATTCCTGACATTTAACATCTCTCCATTTCTTTAGTAAGTTACTTTTATTGTAAAAAATACACAACTAAGAGGTCAATTCTCAAATAGGAATTATAGGAAAATGAGTAATATATACCCACTAATACCCATGCTTCTAGAATATGAAACCTCAAAATATAGTATTTTTTTCACAAATTGATATTTTTCTAGGTATTTCGACTATATCAACTAATGGTTTCATTGACCTCTTCATAGAAGATTGTCAACTCTTGCCTGTTCATCTCATCCACATGTTCGTGGTATTTGTTGGAAAGGGTTGTCATCAGTCTTGACTGATCATTGGTGATAATCGTAAACAGCCGGTGATTCTTATTAAATTCCAGTAATGATTGTTCAATAACTTTACCTTTACTCAGTTCGAGCTCCGCGTTGATGATACTTGCCAACTCATTACTGATCTCACGGACTTTTCCAAGCTCCGCATTAAAAATAAGATGCTTAAATCGTAAATCTTCATATGGTGCAAAAACATACGAAGTTTTATACTGTCCTATTCTTACCACCCCCTTTACCGTAATTCAAACAACTTCGAAATATTTTGATCTTCTTCAAATAGGTCTTCAATTGACTTTCTCACCCTGCTAATCATGGCCTTTGCTTTTTCAATTTCCTCTCTAAGGTAATGATACATACCTTCAAAAGAATCTTGAAACATAGGATCTAGCGGTCTGATAAACTCATGAACATTAATCTTGGTAACTTTTACATCACTACTTGAAACCGGAAGAAGATGAGTGTAATTCCTCGGATTTGCTTCCATCTGGTGAATGGCATTCATCACCCGCTTCTTTCTGAATTCCAGATCATCAACGTATTCTGTGTAATACAGTCTCCTCCAAGCAGTGAGTGCCTCTTCTTTTTCCATGCATTTATCCAGACCAAGCTGATAAATCCTTACTGCAGAAGATAGGTTGACCTCAATGGTCCTTCCATCTGTAGCGTTTTTATAACGAATTAAATCAGATCCTTCGTAACGTCGTCCTTCTACTTGATTCAGTGAGTTTACTACATGCTCCATTCCATGTGCATGAGCAGCATCCCCAAACTCGCCAACAAAATCATTCGTGTCGTCTATGATCGCTTGGTAGTTGTTTTGTATCTTCCCGCTTTCCAGCTCTATGGTTTCCGAAAGCTCAATTAACGTCAAGATATTCTCATGTTGGGACAGATTATGGGTAAAGGAGCCTTTTACAAGGTTCTTTCCAATATCTAAAGCAGCACTGCCAATTGCTTGAATCATACGCTGTATGCTACCGAGCATTTCCTCTACATGAACCTGAATCAGCTTTAACAGGTCCTCACTGATCTCTCCAACCAAGGCAAGTAAGGAAGGAAGAACTTTTGTCAAATCTTCCAACTTAGCTTTAATCTCCATCGCTCTTGAAATAAACTCTTGTTGATTTGAAAAGAAATCACTTGGAAATTCTTTAACTGGATACGCAAACGGCATATCCACTGTAAAGCTTCCAAATCCAATGACACCAATCGTCATCGGAACCGCTCCACGCTTCCACTTCGGCGGTTCAAATATTTTCTTCCAATCTTGTTTAATATCATCAATTAGAGTGAAGAGTTCCTGGTCGATACCGAACATGCTTCTGTTAAGGCCGTCTACTCCTGCTTTTTCATAGGCTGGGGCGTGTTTTGCGACGAATTGTTGGATGTTTTGCAAATTTTCATCTGATATTTTATTCATATATTTATTAATTCCACCTGTATGGTTGGAGGTATTAAGTACCGTTCTTGTCCCTAAATCAAGGAATCCTCTAAAACCAATGATGGAATATAAAAATTCCTCTTTAATAGTTAAGTGATGTATGTTTTGACCTTTTTCTCCATAATATTCTTCTCCAAAATTTTTAAGGCTTTCAGGATTAATATTATAAATTTCAGACATTTCATCTGTATTAAAATGATTATTGATTTGTTGTCTGAATTTGACATCTATCAATGCTAGTTGGTATACACTTGGTGGTGCATCATTTATTGTAAATACATCAACATAGGAAGCATTCATTAATTGTAGGGTTTGTATCAAATTTCCTCCAAGGGAGTGACCAATTCCCCTTTTCACTAAATCCATAGACGAAATATCATAACCTCTAGCCCTATAAGTTGATAATTCTTTTTCTACTAAACTGTTTATCTCATTAGTAACAACAAGATCGAAATCTCTAGCATCTACATATTGATTCTGTACTTTGCCTACAAAAATGCCAAAAAGGTTATATAACCAGTCATTAGGTCCCCCTAATCCATTATCTTCAAGCGGTTCGCTGCCTCTGGTAATTGTATAAGATTGATTGATTCCTACTTTTGGATCAAAAAAATGAATAACAGTCCCGTCAAAGCCAGAATCCAATTCTTCATTATCTATATAATCATCAGAATGATACAAAGTGATTTTCCCTGGAGGTTCATTACCTGTTTCTTCAATGTAAATCCTCCTGATATTCTCAACAGTTAATTGATCGTACTCTAATTGAGCAATTCTAGCTTTTAAGACTTCTGAAAACAAAATTTCTCCATCATTCATTTTAATCACCTTGATTCAAAATTAATCGAATCCAAAATTTTTGTTACTTTCTTTTTTACTACTTCGCTATTAGCCTCACAAGCCTTCTCTTTGTCACTACATGATATACTTGCGATGAAACTTGCACCCTTACTTTCATTATTAGCCTTAATATATGCGAAGTATTGATAGCTTTTATTACCATCATCAAAATCGTATATTGATTCCCCATAATAATATGATTTATCATTTTTGCTGTACTCTTCATATTCTCCATCATAGCTAACATATGATGACAATAATTCTTTGTTTAATTCTATATTGTTAGTTCTCTCTCTACTTTCATAAATAACTTTATAAAAAGAGGAAATATTCTCCTCTTCTTTTTCAAGAAAACTTACGGACTCAAATCCATTTTTATTCCTTTCGTAACTTTCCCCTTCTATTTTACCGTTGACAGGAAAAAGCATCGTGTAGCCTTTAGTTGCAGATTCATAAAGGTAATATCCATCTTCTGTTTCAGTATCATTATTCAAAAAACTTTTAGTAAAATCATCGCTTAAAGCTAAAGTGTCACTTCCACCATTCTTATCAGAGCCATTTCCATCGATTTCTGTATTCATCCCACAACCCCCTAAAAAAAGTACCGAACTTATCAATCCTAGAAGCATTGATTTCTTCATAGCCCTTCCCCCTAGGCAACGCCATCGAAGTGGCATAATATGTATTTTCTAAAAGACTTATTCCCTATACGTTATACAAATAATCCCTTTTAACAAAAAATAATATAAAATTTAGCAAAAATTTTTCCAGTCTTTTTTATAGCTATATAATAATTACCACGTGATTTAAAAGTAGTCAATTTGACTGAAACGTTTGTCGAATCCTGTCTGTTAGTAAGGCACTAAAAAGGAAGTTCCTATTTGAAGAATTTATAGTCCATAAGGAGTATGTTTTATTTAATAATTATTTAATTCTTATTTCATAACCACAATATTTCACTCGAAAAGTTCACAGTCAGGTACTTAGAATCATTTTTTAATCTTTTTACGTTTGGCAGGTTTAAACACTTTACTTAATTAAATTGAAGAACAATTTGCCATTTTAATGAAATCCTTGGTGAATTCATCACTTAATGCAAAAAATAAAATCTTACTTTTGTACTACTTGTCTTGAGACGGCCTCTCTCTTACCGTTTGACCTTCGCTTCCACTTCTTCGGGCCTTGAGACGCCTTCTCTCTTAACGTTTGACCTCCCCTTCCACTTCTTCGGGTCTTGAGACTTCTTCTCTGTTACTTTTTAACATATCCCTCAACAAATTAAGGACTTGAGACTCATAGATATTTACCTAAATCACGCAATAAAACGGATCTCATCAACGAAATCCGTCTTAAGCTCTAACTATTAACTTCTTTATTTCGGCTGCATCCTAATTGCTCCATCCAGCCGAATAGTATCACCATTTAACATTGGATTTTCTATGATACTTTGAACCAGTTGGGCATATTCTTCAGGATACCCCAGTCGAGAAGGAAATGGCACCATCTTCCCTAGGGAATCCCTTGCTTCAGCTGGTAAGGAATCAAACATTGGGGTGTGAAAGAGCCCGGGGGCAATGGTCATCACTCGGACTCCAAATGACGCGAATTCCCTAGCAATCGGCAGGGTCATTCCGACTATCCCGCCTTTGGAAGCAGAATAGGCTGCCTGGCCGATTTGACCATCAAAAGCAGCTACAGAAGCAGTATTTACGACGACTCCCCGTTCCCCTTCTGCATTCGGTTCGTTCTCTTTCATTCGTTCAGCTGCCAGCCTAATTACATTAAATGAACCAATAAGGTTAATAGAGATGACTTTGGAAAAGTCGTCAAGCGAATGGGGCCCTTTTCGGTTCAATACTTTTTGTGCCACTCCAATTCCAGCACAATTCACCACCGTATTTATGTATCCAAACGTTTCAATTCCATAATCTAAGGCGTTGCAAACATCTTCTTCTTTTGTAACGTCTGTCTTTATAAAAAGAAGGGACTCCCCTAGTTCTTTCTTTAAGACTCTTCCTCTTTCTTCTGATAGATCTGCAACTACTGCCTTCCCCCCTTTAGAAACTATATTTCTAACGGTTGCCTCACCAAGTCCAGACGCTCCCCCTGTTACAAGGGCTACACAGTTTTGAATGTTCATAGTAAACTACCTCCTTTTTATGTCCTATTAATGCTTAATGCAAAAAGCATGCCAGTAATGTTGGTAGTTTTACAATGAAAAGTGTACGGAATCTGTACAAACTGTATGATAACCACAAAAATAAAGGGACACATCACTCTCCAAGATGTGTCCTTCTACTGGTGTCATTTTATTTTCAATTTGACTTCTTCTGTAATTCTTGCTGGGTATTCTGCAATGTTCAATGTAATAGGGCTTACCATCTTATCTGTATCGACTATCAATCCTTGTTCATACAAATTTGTTCCATCCATACTTGAATAGGTTCTTGTAGTATATTCGTGAACAGTTCCACTCGCGTCGATAATGTTGCTATCGAATAGACTAAAGAAGTAATTATGGTCTTTTAGGTCGACCTCAATCTGAAAATATATCCCTTTCACGTCTTTTTCTCCATCTTCTAACCAAACCTTTTTTAACTTTTTATCACTTGGCGCTTTAATAATATTCTCTTTTTCTAGATCCACAATAACTTCTAATTCATCCTTAGGAAGAGCAGTTAATGAGGAAAAGACCAAATCAAGTTGCTTAGGTTCAGAAAAGTAATTACTCTCAAAATACATAACTATTTTGTTATCATCCATTGAAGAGCCACCGTCTGATGTCCACCTATTACCTTTTTCATCTTCAAGCGCTATATCATCAAAACGGAAGATCTCGTGTGTGTTAGACTCGTCATACTCTAAGAATAACGCAATCCGAGTTGGATGGATTTCCATCTTTTTAAGATAGATGGACTGCCCGCCTGCTTCTACGGACTTATCAATTGCTATTTCTTTCGTCATTGCTGAAAATTTCTGTGTATCCACTTCGATTGGAAAATTCAGGCCCTTAATACTCTCTAGTTCATTAATATTTATACTAGTTTCTAAGTTAAATTTTTCAGGAATGATCTCTTTGTCTGAATAAATGACTTTTAATTGACCTGAAACCTTTTCCCCTTTCTTGATTTCCGAGTGGCTACCATAGAACATTCCATCAACATCAAGCTCTTCACCTGACCGCGATTTTAATTCGATATTACTAAGATTCATGGTGGAATAATTTTTATCACTTTCAAATGTATAAAACACCAACATCTGCGTTTCATCCACGATGATGGCATCTATCGTCATTGACACGCCATCTTCCTCTTTTCTGATTCCCACTTCCTGAAGGTAGTCGTTTTCTACAGCCGACATAATTCCTTTATTATGACGAATCAGCTCCACTATCCTCTCCATCCCTGGAATATTGCTGACGTAATTTGCGAAGGCAGGGGATACCCTTATAGTCGTAAAGAAAATGATTAGGAGAATGCTTGCAGCAACCATGCCGATTCTCCAGAATGGAGGTATTGCAGTCTTTTTCCCTTTTCTGATGCCGCTTCTAATGTAATCATCAATATCATTAGGAATTTCCACATTTCCGTACTCCTTTTTTAACTCCTGCAGTTTCTTTTCTTCTTTTTCAAACATGCTTGCTTCCTCCCTTCTCATCCCAATACAGACGTAATTTTTCCAAGCCTTTTCTCAACCAAGTTTTCACGGTATTCTCTGAAGAATCCATTACCTTTGCGATATCTTTAATCATAAAGTCTTCCATATAACGGAGTTGAATGACTGTCTGGTATGGATCACCTAACAGTGAAATAGCCTCTTGAACTTCCAGTTGTAGATCATTATCTTCTGTAAAAGGCTCTTCCATCTTCATTTGCATGTTAGGCTCCCGTTTTTTCTTCTTCCATTCATCCCTGCAGTAGTTGATCATAATCCTTACAAGCCAGGTCGAAAAATAGTCTGCTTGTTTCAGTTTTTTTATCCCCTTAAATGCTCGATATGTCACCTCTTGAATGGCCTCTAGTGAATCTGCTTCATTTTTCAAATAAGAATAAGCAATTCTATAGAGTTGTTCCTTATGTGTTGAAATCAGGGTAAAAAAAGCCTCTTCATCTCCCTTTTTCGCTTTCTCCACCAACCATTTCTTTTCCAAAATCTCACGCTCCTAAAAGCTCTTTTGCTGTTTTATACTCATTAGACCTATTAATCTGGTGAAAAGTTTTAACAAAATAAAAAAGCACCTGTTGTTTTTCTTAACAGGTGTGTAGCCAATCATTTGTCCCCAAACCGTTCTAGAATATTTCCTTCATTTTATTTAAAGAATCTAGGTTCTTTTTTTCTTGATACATATTGTAAGGAAACAATGATAAAAATAGCCCTGCAATCAAAATTAACAAAGTAGTTAATACTCTCTTCACCTTATTGCCCTACCTTCCTTAAATTAATTGCTTTCTCACTTACTACTTTCTCACATTCTACTACTATTATTCGACATTTCGACCCTAAACCCTCGAAAATACCCTTCAAATTTCTAATAATTATCTATTATCTGTTAAAATAAAGTAAAGACCTCAATTGAAGGAGTACATACACATGTCTAAACGACTTATGCTTATCACGCAAAATATCGGAGAAAATTATACGCAACAAATAAGAGAGCTTGCCCCACAATTTGAAGTTATAGTGGGAAAAGATAAAAAAATATGGGAACCTTATGCACACGAGGCAGAAATAGTTGTTGGATGGAAAAAGGATCTAGAAAAGCTTTCACTGGTCGAAGGTTCTAATCTTCGCTGGATACAAGCGTGGAGTGCAGGTGTCAACAGTATACCGCTACCAACACTTTCTAAGAACGGGATTGTTTTAACCAGTGCGAACGGTGTTCATGCCTATCCAATTTCTGAGACAATTTTTGCTCTCATGTTAGGTTTGACCAGAAAGATACATACTTATGTGAAGCAACAGCAGCAGAAAGAGTGGCATCATGCACAGATGAACCTTGAAATCCACGGGAAGACTATTGGTATTATTGGTGTAGGTGAGATTGGAAAAGAAGCCGCTAAAATAGCTAAAGCTTTTCGAATGCATGTGATGGGAGTTCGTCATTCAGGTAAACCTACTGACAATGTAGATGAAATGTTCACTCCTGACAAATTGCATGAAGTATTGCCAAAATGCGACTATGTCGTGGTCACGCTTCCTTTAACAGATGAAACGGATGGAATGTTTGGCTTAAAAGAGTTTAGAAAGATGAAAAAGTCCGCTTTCTTCATTAATATAGGACGCGGGGAAGTAATCGTGGAGTATGAACTAATACAAGCCTTACAAGAAAACTCAATTGCCGGAGCCGGTCTAGATGTTTTTATCAAAGAGCCCTTACAAGAAGATAGCCCATTATGGAACATGGACAATGTCATCATTACTCCTCACACTTCAGGTTCAACAGAGCATTATACTAAACGCGTAATAGAGGATATTTTCATTCCAAACCTGAAACACTATCTAAAGAATGAAAAACCTTCAATAAATTTGGTTGATTATAAAAAAGGCTATTAAATGGTTTAACTATCAAGTATATAGGGTAAACACGGAGAGAGTTAGGGGGAACTAAACATGCATCGAAATAGCGAACTACATACATTCTTATTAGAAAAAGCAAGAGTTTTAACAGAGGAATGGTACGAATCATTAGATAAAGAAAATACCAAAGGAGTGTATGCTTCCACAAATCCTGATGTGGTCGCCACTTTAAAAAAGCAGAATTACGATTTCCACCTTCAATTATGCAAAATTTTTATTGAAGAAGAAGAAAAGTTCTTCAAAGACTTTGAGGATTGGATTTTGTCTATCGCACAGGATGAACAACATTTAAAAACCCCAATCCACCATATTTTGCAGGAATTCTTTCGTGTTCGAGGTCAGTATTTGAATTTTATTGACGAGTTTGTTGCAATGCACCAAGAGGAGAAAGAGAATCAATTATTGTGGATGCATATGATAACGAAGGCATTTGATAATGTGGTACTTAAATTCGTCGAAGAGAATCAAAAGTATTCGGAAGAGCGACTGCAAGCCCAGCAGGATATGATCAAAGAATTAAGTTCGCCAGTCATTGCTCTTGATAATAATCGAGCCCTCTTGCCTTTAGTCGGGGATATTGATACTAGCCGGGCAAAATTCATACTTGAAAATACCTTGCAGCAATGCGGGGATAAGGGAATTAATCATTTGTATATTGACCTTTCAGGCGTGGTAATTATAGATACACTTGTTGCAGACCAAATTTTCAATCTAATAAAGGCATTAAACCTGATTGGAGTAAAAACAACACTATCCGGAATCAGACCTGAAATTGCGCAAACAACCGTACAGCTTGGAATATCTTTTAATAATATCTCTATAAAGCCTACATTGGCAGGTGCACTGACTTTACCAAATTTACCTGATACCCGACGTTAACTTGTCGGGTTTTTTCTTTTCCCTCGTTTTTTAAATCAGGCAAGTTTGCCTTATTGTGTTTAAAGTCTTTCCAGAAAGAGTATTTAAACTATATATATCTATGTATGTAGGGTATATGAAAAAATAAGAAGATATTCCTTCTTATAAAAGGAGTGAAAAGATGGAAAAAATATTAAATGAAATACTAGTTGAATTAAAAGAAATAAAGGCAGCTCAATTAGCCCTTTTGCAAGAACAAGAAGCCCTAAAACAAAATAGTGCTGTTTTAAAAAGAGATGTTACCAATTTGAAGGATGGGCAACAAGAGAAGAATACATTAATTAAACACACACTCACTCTTCAAATTGAAAATATGTTAGAAATAAGAAATGCGTTAAGGTCTTTAGAACAAGAAAAAAAGTCACCTGTTATTCCAAAGTAATTCGCCCAAAAATAGAAAACACTTCGCTCAGAGATGGAGGAAGTGTTTTTTTAATTTATTTTTTTAGCCGCCATACTATTTTTTAATGAATTTAGATTCCGGTATATGTCTACGATCTCCTCTTTTTTCATTCTGACAAGCCCACTGGATGATGGCGCTACAAAATCTATTGTCCCTTCTACCATGCTTTTATCCTGTTTTCCCCACTCAACTTGACGTACTCCGCTATATTCCTGATACACTCCTTTACCTACAAAGCAAACGATTTTAGGTTGAAAGTGTTCTATCTTCTTTCTCAACTCCAATCTACCTAGTCGGTATTCTTCTTTAGTTATATCCGCTGCTCCAACAGTCGGCTTCGCAACAATATTTGTTAAACCATAATGTAGCTCTACTAACTTAAAATCCTCAGTTGGGGCGTACTTTCTTGGAGTGAGCCCTGATTCAAAAAGAATGCTCCAAAACCTGTTGGTTGGGTTTGCATAATGATGGCCAGTTTCACCAGAGCGGATACTTGGATTGTAGCCAACAAAAAGAATATCTAGATTATGGGCAATATGGTCGTAAATCGCCTCCACTCTTTTCACCTCATTTCTTTACTTTATTTTATCAACTATTCTAAAAAAGACCAAACGGAAGCTTCCCGCCTAGTCTTTTCATTATCTATCATTAAAGCATAAATTTCCGATTTGCTTTGCTTTATCTGATTATTACTCTAGTTGAAAGATCCGATTTATGTGTAGTACGAACCCTTTTGCGGTATCATGGAAATGAATGGAACGTAGAAGTAGGGGCGACGCCTAAAAAAGCGGAAGAGGTCTTAGTAGCACTTTAATGTTTGGCGGCATTTTCATATCTTCTTGCGCTTGCTTGAGATATCGATACATTGCTTTACTGCCAACCGAGTTTGCAGAATGAATGGTAATTCTATCCGCATACAGCTCGTTCTCCACCATCTTATGAACGAGAAGCAGACCATTTCGATGTTTGTTCAACAAATCATGGTCCAAAGAGAGATGCCCAATCGCATGGTTCTCTAACAAGGTGAGGCACTGGTCAATGTCTTCTGCGAGTATATACCCATCAGGACATGTGCGACTATCATCAAGAAATACGTTAATTTTCAAGATGACACCTCCAAATATTCGACTTAGCTATATTGTAACATACATCCGTTACTAATTTTTTCCTAAAAGCCGACAAACTTATCACTAAACTCTTTCATAGCAGGGCTGACAAGAAGATTATAGGAATAATGTACCATTTTTAACTCTTAAGGTTTCTTGAACTCCGGGAAGTAGAATACCCACTTCATCCAAAAGGATTGTAGTCTATTTTGCAGGCGATCATATTCATGATATTCCTTTGCGTATTGTTGTTTGATAGAATAAGGTACTTCGCCATCTGCCTCTTTTTTTATATATTGCTCTTCCAATACTTCAAGCTTTTCTATTTTTAATTGAATGCTATTATAGCTCAACATAGCAAACATTCCATAAAACAACCCCATAATCATTGTATACAATAGTAAAAACTTCTTTACGCTTCCCATCTGTATCTTCCCTTCGTTTATCTACATACTATGACGAAAAACGGGAATGTGACAGGACTATTACAAATTAGAAATTACAAATCACAAATATTTATACTGTAACATAATGGTTTGCAACTTGGTGGTAATGCAGATAGAATTGTAGTAAAAGTGTTTGTGCGGGAGGGCTATTGTTTAGATGGGAATTTTAATTGATGTCTTAATTGTTGTCGTTTTTTCTCTAATCTTTTTTGGTGTATATAAATACGTAATGAAGACGATTAGAAAATATTAAAAGAACCGCTCCCAACCCTGGGGGCGGTTTTATACTAAAGCTTGGCATTTGCTCGGCTTTTCGTTTTCGTTTTTTCTTTAATGAAAAATGGAGCATATAAGAGTAAAAAGATTATCAGTACGACCAGTTCCAGTGTAAGAATATACCAAGGATAAGGACCCAAGAAGTCAATGAGGCTAGCATTAGTAGGCTTCTGTGCGAGGAACATGTAATTTCCACCCGTCAGGCGGTTCACCAAAAACACCACTAACGCTATGACATTCAAAGCAGCAAATGCTTTCCAAACCGACTTGAACTTCACCTGAAACTTTTCAACCCAAAGCATATAAAATACAGCCAAAATAATAGATATGTGCGCGATGAAGAAATGCAAGAAACGAAAATGTGGAAAGTCATAAAACAACTCCGGAGTAAGCAAAGCCTGGAGAGCACCGCCGACACCCAGAAAGTAAACCACTTCAAATACCCATTTCTGCCTCATCAAAAGCATCCATACACAAAGATATAGACTTATAGAACACAACTGGAATGGTAAGGTGTATCGGATATCCCACATGTTCGTGGATAAATACCAATAGTTTAGCCATATCTCAGAGCCAGCCAGTCCCAAAAGGAGTAACCATCTGCCTCCCCGCTTCATCCATGGTTTATTTCTAAATAAAAATAGAAAAAGAAGGAGTGCTAGGGTTAGGCATAAACTTATTAAGTGGGAAGCTGAAAAAAGGAGTGATCCTTCCATATAAGCTTCCGGATCGGTATAAGTACTAAACATCTGCACAGGACCTCCTTTCGTATCTAAATACTTGTCTATTTAAATAATGTAATTTTCACGGCGTTTTGCTTCACTTGTAGTTTTACTTTCCCTCCTATTGGAAAAGTGAACATCGGACTGGTATGACCGAAATCAGCGTTTGCCACAATTGGAATATGGAAAAGCTCCCTTTTTGTGTGAATGATCGTTTGAATCAATTCATTTGTAACATTGGACACTTTCTCAAAGCGCCCTATTACAATTCCTTTCACATCACTAAAGCCTGGTTGGTGGATCAGAGATTGCAAATCACGGTCAAATGTCTTCGGGCACGTTAATTTATCATCCTCAAGGAAGAGTACGGAATTTTTAAGACTTGGCATAAATTCGGTACCTTGAAGAAGATTCAAGGTACAAAGGTTCCCACCAACTGCAATACCCTCACACTCACCTTCATTGATGATTAAATAGCCCTCATTTGGATAAAATTTTCTATTCTCCTGATCCATATACCACGCATCATTACTCCATTCTCTAGAAGGAGCAATTTCAACGTATGTTGTATCATCAAGTAACACTTTCTTAAAGTATTCTAAAGAATATTCAAATCCCTTTAGCATACCAAAAGAAGAAAAGTGAATCCCAGAATAAGTGACAAGGCCAGTTTTTGCATAAATTGCGTTACCTAATGCAGTGATGTCAGAATACCCGCAAAAGATCTTTGGATTTTCTCTAATAAGATCATAATCAATATAGGATAATAGTTGATTTGCCTGGTATCCCCCTATAGTGGTGAGTATAGCCTTCACATTTTCATCACCAAATGCGTCATGTAGATCCGCAATTCGAGATTCAATAGAGGACGTTAATAAACTGTTAGATTCATTGATATGCTTCCCAAAGGTTACTTTTAGTCCCAATTGTTCAAGTCTATGTCTCGACAACTCAATATTTTCCTTTGACAGGATAGAATGAGAAGTAGAAGGTGCAATAACCCTTACTTCATCCCCCTTCTTAAGTCTTTCTGGTACCATCATTACCCCAACCTCCATTAACAACCAATATACCTACTATTCTACCAAACGAACCTACAAAACTTCTATAACTTTCCAGAAACCTCTAAAAATACAAAAGCTTTACTAGAATAAGAATATTTATGCAAAAAATGAATAAAAGGGGTCAGACCCCTTTTTTCATTCTTCACAAAATAGTAAGAATTTGCGGGTTGAGAATCTTGGTGTGGTATGTGTATACTTGGTATTACAAGTTTTTTTATTTGTTTTTTTGGGTATTGATTGTTGATTTGAAATATGCAAATTAAGTGAGGACTATTATGTATTATAAAACGCTTACTCATTCTTCATCGAAAGAGTGGATTGTGCTGTTTCATGGGTTTGGGGGGAATTCTTCCATTTTTTATAAGCAGCTGAAAGCTTTCCGCGCTGAATATAATATTCTTTTATTAGATCTGCCTGGTCATGGAAAGTCTCCATACCCGAAGGGCGCGGATCTTTTTGAGTATTCCTCTGAACAGACAATAGGGATTATGAACAAACTGAATATTGAATCCGCTCACTTTGTTGGTATTTCACTCGGAACCATTATCATGCAGGAAATTGCCCTCCGTAAACCAGCTGTCATTAAATCTATGGTCCTTGGCGGTGCAACTCCAAAGCTGAAAAAATGGGGAGAGTTTCTTTGCCGACTGTCCGTTTTCTATCCTCTAAGAAAAATACTGCCACACATGGTACCTTATCGTATCTTTGCACGAGTTCTACTACCAAAGAAGAATCACTCAGATTCAAGAAAAGCTTTCATTAAAGAGGCTTATAAACTTTCCAAAGAAACCTATCTAGGGTGGGTACTCTCTGGTTTGAACGGGTACACCACTTACGATCGGTTAAAAACAATAAACAACAAAATTCCAAAGCTATATATTTCCGGGTCTGAAGATCATATGTTTTTAAGCAATACGAAGGAATATGTTAAGCAGGAAGAAAACTCCACTTTAGAAGTTATTGAGAAATGTGGGCATGTTTGTAACATTGAAGAAAGTGACAAATTTAATGATCTTGCCGTTTCTTTTATGAAAAGGGTGGATAAGATTAGAATTACGGCTTAAAAACTGGAGGGTGACTACTCTCTAGTTTTTTTATATTTCAAAAAACCACAAGGCACCAATCACGCACCTTGTGGCTTCTCTACCTTATTTCTTTTTCCCGCCGCGTACTCCAGACGTAATTTTCTTCCACTTCTCTTTTTCTGCAAGTTGGGCACGTTTGTCATTTTTTCTTTCAAGGAATGCTAGTTCCCTCTGCAACTTTACATAGCTTTGGTATCTTGCTGCCTCTAACGTACCATCTTCAATCGCGCCTTGAACAGCACATTTTGGCTCATTAGCATGCTTACAATCCCTGAAGTAGCACTGCTCTGCCAGGTCTTCGATATCTTGGAAACTGTGACTGATCGCGCCATCTGCTTCCCACAATTGAAGCTCCCTCATACCAGGAGTATCCAGTACAAGACCACCAGTAGGCAACATATACAGCTCTCGGTATGTCGTCGTGTGTTTTCCTTTATCATCATCACTACGAACTTCTTGAATAAGTTGCTTCTCTTCCCCAAGAAGATAATTCGTCAACGTGGATTTTCCAGCACCTGATGAACCTAATAATGCCACTGTTTTTCCCTCAGCAAAATATGTTTCCAGTTCTTCTAATCCCGTTTCTTCCTTCACACTTACCGCATAAATCGGAACACCAAAGGCAACTGCTTCCACCTCGGCAATTTTCCCGGGAATATTTTCACACAAATCAGACTTAGTTAAGACCACCACAGGATTGGAGCCACTTTCCCACGCCATCACAAGGTATCTTTCTAATCGCCTTGGATTAAAATCATAGTTTAAGGATTGTACAAGAAAAACGGTATCCACATTCGCTGCAACAATTTGTTCTTCAGTCGTAAGACCAGCTGCTTTCCTTGAAAATTTACTGAACCTTGGTAACAAAGCGTGGATGGTTGCTTTTCCTTCCTCCTGACGCTCGCTCAATACAACCCAATCCCCAACAGCTGGGTAATCTTCACGAGTTACTGATTCAAACCGATACTTTCCGGATACTTCAGCAAGGCACTCACCTTGATCTGTTTCCACTCTGTACAACCTTTTATGTTCAAGCATCACTCTGCCCACTGTGTATCCTTGTTCTTCATATTCAATAAAAGCATTATTTAAAAATTCATTCCAACCTAATTGATTTCTTTTCAATGTGTTTTCCTCCTAATGGAAAGTAGATAATTTTTTTTGCAAAACAAAAAAGACCGCTCGCACGGTCTTTTGCAATAACATTTATAAACCATGAGACGTTATGCACAGCCCATGGAAATCTACCATCTCATCAGAAAAAGAACTGATTAATTTTAACGATTTCTATGCAAGGGCTGTGCTTCATTATTTAATTGATTGGCTTTTAAGACAATTAACTTTTTCATAAAACATCCCTCGCTTCCATTCGTTTTTTATACAATCATAATAATATGGTATTTTTATCTAAAAGTAAATAGGCTATCTGAATTTTCTTGAAAGAAATTAATTTGCTTCCACTCGAGCCAATGTTTTCTTTTGCTTCGATTGCCATGTAAAAGAAATAAGGATTGTCACACTTAAAACTAACAGTCCCAATACAAACGGGAAGATGATGTTCACATCGTATAATAATCCGGCAAGTGTTGGGCCTAATACGTTTCCAATACTCATATACGCATTGTTCATCCCCATCGCAAATCCTTGCTCATTGCCTGCCAATTTAGAGATCAGCGTATTGATGACAGGTCTTAAAATAGATGTTGCCAAGAAGATAATCAAGGTGATTCCAAAGAACACGCCATAGCTTGAAGCAAATAACGAAACCAAGAATCCGATTGCCGCTACGCATAAGAAGATATTTAATACATTGCCTTCCCCAATCGCACGCACAATCCGATCTACTACAAAAAGCTGCACGATCACACTGATTATTCCTGTTGCTGTGATCATTACAGCAATTTCTTGCGGGGTTGCACCAAACTGATTATCTATAAATAACCCTAAAACAGACTCATACGCCATCAATCCAAAGCTCATTACAAGCGTTATAATTAGTGGGATAAAATAAGGTTTGTTTACCGAAAGTGCCAGCTTTTTGATCATCGGTTCTGGGTTTTCTTCGTGTGCCATTACAGTCTCTTTCTCTCTGCTTTCTTTTAACACAAGGATAGAAAAAATAGTTGCCACAAGTGAGATCAAAGCAGAAACCAACAAAGGAGTTTTTAATCCGAAGTCAGCTAAGAATCCCCCAATTCCAGGGCCTATCACGATACCAAGCGACATGGCAGCGGAAATGTAACTGTTCCCTTTTGCACGTTGTTCCACCGTGGTAATATCTGCTACATAAGCAAAAAGGGCAGGTATTAACAGCGCTGCTCCTATTCCACCAATAACGCGAGAAAAATAGAGCATCCACACAGAATCAAATCCATAAAACACAAACATGGACAAGGTCAAACCGGCTAAGCCGAGGATAATCATGATTCTTCGTCCATATTGATCGGCCCATTTTCCAGCCAATGGTGACATGACAAACTGTGCACCGGCAAAAATAGCAATCATTAACCCTGCAGCCAATCCGCCTTCACCGATGGAATCAAGGTATGCCGGAAGAATAGGAATGATTATCCCGAAACTCCCTACTGCAATGAACATATTTATCATTAAAATAATCATTTTCTTACGTTGTTCAGGTGCCATTATGTCACTTCTTCCTATTATTTATTTCGTGCCTCTTACTAAATCAACTTTAGTATTTTATGACTTTTGAAGGCTGGTGTCAATGGAAGAAGTATTCCCTTATCGGATTTACAATAAATGTGAATCGGGCGATTTTTCCAAAGTATCGGGCGATAATTTAGAAATACGGGCGATTCTCAAACAAAATCGGGCGATTAAGAGTTCCATCTACATCATCAGCCCACCCAAAATCTGCTACACTTGCTTTATTCAAATAAAGGAGCCTTTAACATGAGAAATATACCTATTCTAATATTAATAGAAGCATATATGATAGGCGGACTTGGGGGATATGTGTTTTACCTTGCTAACCTGCCTCTGCCTTGGGTTCTCGGAGCACTATCTTCCATTTTGCTTTATCAAGGTTTTTCTAAGCGGAAGGTGTACTGTCCGGATCCTTTAAAGCAAAGTGGTTTTTTGATTCTCGGATTATTTTTCGGCCTTTATTTTACAAAAGACACCTTATTGACAGTCGCACCGTACATACTGCCTTATGTTTTATCCACCATTGCTTTGGTTGCTGTAAGTATTATGAACAGCATTTTAGTTACGAGATGGATATCTGTAGATAAAATTACGAGTGTATTTGGATCTATTCCTGGAGGGCTTTCCGAAATGGTGGTTGCAAGTGAATCGCTTAATGCGAAAAGTTCCTTGGTAGTCATTTTCCAAACAGTACGGTTGCTTACTGTGTTGTTCATGGTTCCTTTTATTGTCGTCCATGCTTTTTCATCTAACGGGATTGGGCAAGATGTTACGGCTGCAATAGGGCGTACATATGAATTCGGTGGATGGCACTATCTTTGGTTCCTTCCAGCCATAATTGGCGGGGTTATGCTCAAAAATAAAATTCCAGCAGGTATTGTCATCATTCCACTTGCCTTGACGGCCCTATTTAACATAACCCTGATGGAAATGGCAACTCTTCCTCCTTTATTATTGATAATCGCGCAAATAACTGTAGGATTAGGTATGGGAAAAGGAATAGCCTTTGCAGATTTGAAGCTTGGGGGCAAATATTGCGTTGTTTATTTTGGTTTGACCGTAACGTTAATCTTGGTGTCTTTTGGACTTGGCATGATTCTCGCAGCGATAACCAGCTTGGATTTGCCGACTGCCATTCTAAGCGTCGCACCAGGCGGGCTTATTAAAATGGTGTTGACGGCAACCTCTGTCGGAGGAAATCCTGCTGTTGTCAGCTCTTTGCAATTAATACGTCTGTTATTCATTATTATTGTTGTCCCGCCTCTTCTTAAGTGGTATTTCACGAGGATTTCTAAAGAAAAGATTGTGTAAAAGTCAAAAAAGAGGATTATTTGTCTGTTAAAGAGAATTAGCATACTATAACCTATTCAGGAGGCCTACATATGAAAATTTTAGTGATTGGCGGTACGCGGTTTTTAGGAAGATTTATCGTAGAAGAAGCGTTAAAGCAAGGCCATGAAGTAACGATGTTTAATCGTGGCAATCATGTAGATGTATTTCCTCAGGTTGAATGTATTGTAGGAGATCGAAACAAAGACCTCTCCTTACTTGAAGCTGGTAAATGGGATGTGGCAATAGATACGTGCGGGTTTACCCCAAAAGCTTTAGCTGAATCCACCAGGGTACTTGCTGATAAAGTCGACCATTATACCTTCATTTCGAGCATTTCGGTTTACAAAGATTGGATTCCATCTGGTATAAAAGAGGATTATCCCGTTCAATCCCTTACAGAAAAAGAAATAGAAGAAATCGGTTACGGAACACAAGAGCAAATCAATGCCCATTATGGAGCTTTGAAAGCAGAGAGTGAACTCGCCGCAGAAGAAAATATGCCTAACAAGGTCCTGCATGTCCGTTCTGGGCTACTAGTCGGCCCTTATGATTATTCGGATCGTTTCAGCTATTGGGTCAATCGGGTTGCTGAAGGTGGTGAGGTTTTAGCACCTGGCAGAAAAGATAGAAAAGTCCAATATATTGATGCTAGAGACATAGCACTGTGGATACTTAAAATGGCAGATGAAAAAATAACCGGCACTTTTAACGTAACTGGACCAACAACACCTCTCACAATGGAAGATTTCCTGACCACATGTAAACGGGTATCAGGATCTGATGCGGAATTCGTCTGGGCAGATGAGAGTTTCTTATTGGAACAACATGTTGCTCCTTGGACAGAAATGCCGCTTTGGATTCCCGAAGAGCATCCACTTGTAGAGGGCAGTGAACCTTGGCGTGGTGCAAGTTCCATAAGTATAGAGAAGGCCTTGCAACACCGATTGGAAGTGCGATCAGTAGAAGATACAGTTCAAGATGTTCTTCATTTTGAAATTTCCAGAAAAGATGAAGAAAGAAAAGCGGGCATTCATAGAGAAAAAGAACAGAATGTGTTGAATGCTTGGAAAACGAGAGCTTAGATCAAGTTTAGAAAAGCCTGCGATTATTATCGCGGGCTTTTCATTTTCCCTACAACTCCTAAAAAAAGGGCTTAACTATTTTTCATGTACAAGCGACAAATTTCAACCAACTACGTCAAAGTAAGTGTAATCAAAATTCCTAAATTGGAGTGTTCAACATGAAAAAACATCAAAAAGCCATTCTTGCATTAGCTATTACCCTTGGCCTATCGGGGGCACTTGGGTTCTCATCCTTTGAACCTGTTTTTGCTTCAAACACTGATGAAGTGATCACCATTAAAAAAGGGGATACCCTTTACAGTCTTTCAAAGAAATACGATGTCACTATTGATGAGATCAAAAAGATGAATGATCTAACAGGTTCCAAGATCATCGTTGGGGAGAAACTCATTATTAGAGAAGCAACAGATATTGTTGTAGCAAAAGGTGACACCCTCTACTCCCTTGCCAAAACTCACGGAACTACCGTAAAGAAGTTAAAAAAATGGAATCTGTTAACCTATGATAAAATTTATACCGGTCAAAAACTTTTAGTGAAAGCTCCTGTCATTATTGAAGTCAAAAAAGGAGATACTCTATACTCTTTAGCCAAAAAAGCTGGCACCTCTGTGGAGCAACTGAAAAACTGGAACAATCTACCTAATCACACCATAAAAATTGGCCAACAAATCTACCTTTCCCCTTCTCCAGAGAGCTTCACCATCACAGTAAAAAAGGGAGATACCTTGTATTCGTTATCTAAGAAATATGGCATATCAGTTACTGCTTTGAAAGATCTTAATAAACTAAGCTCCAATACCATTTATTCAGGACAAAAATTGAGACTAAACTAAATAATTATGAAACTCATTCTACTCTTATTCGTATTATTAGATATAAAAAAAGGAGGGACAGCGAATGAAAAAGACTGTCTATTTTTCAGATAACTTCTTCTCTTCTGGAGAAACAGAAATTTATGATGGGACTCAAATAATTATTGGAAAGTTAGATTTAAGGAGTGCTTTTTCTGCTGCCGTTGATGTGAAAACTCCAGCAGGCGATACTATAGTAAGCGGAAGTTTTGGCTTCTTCTCCAACAAATGGTTTGTAAAAGACCATCAGGAAAACGAGCTTGGGGAACTTCGCGAGCGCTTTGCTTTCTTTAAGTCCATCTATGAATACAAAGCACACGGGAGAGGAATTTATCGATTAGAAAGTCCCGCCTTTTCAAGGGAGTACACTTTATTTGACGAAAACGATGAATTGGCTGCGGAATTCAAAAGAATAGATAGCTTTTTTGAGTCCCCTGCCTTTCAATTGTCAGATTACACTCCAGATCTTGAGACCGAGGAACTGGTCGCAGTAGTAATGGGGATGAATGCTATTCAGAAAAGAAGGCAATCACAAAACAACTCTACTGCCACATAAATCTATATGAAAAGAGGCAGTAGAAAGGTCCGTTTCCACCTCTCAACTGCCTCTTTTTTTATGCTAATTCCTTTTTTAATTGCATCAATTGTAACAACTCATTATCCATGGATGAATATTCGTCACTGTCCCTATCTACCATGCTGATTTTCCCTAGCAATTCCGTAATTCTTGCCTCTAATACGGCAATCTTTTCTCTGGTTTCTTTTACAGAAGATGAAGCCTCCTTCTTCCTACTCTCTTCATACTCCTGTAGACCTGTTTCCACCCGTTTGATTCTTTTATTTTCAATCACAAGCAGCTTGTCGCACAGTTTCTCAATAAAATAGCGGTCATGGGAGATAACGATGAGCGTACCATTGAACGTAGACAAGGTAGCCTCCATCTGTTCCCTGCTTGGTAAGTCCAGGTGATTGGTCGGTTCATCAAGGATTAAAACATCGTACTCCTGCATGATCATGTGGACCAATTTGACCCTTGTCTTTTCGCCAAGGCTCAGGGTATCAAGAGGTTTCGTCAGTTTTTCTTCCTGCATCCCCATATTTGCAAAAATCGTCCGAGCCTTGGAAACACTTTCCCACCCATTCAGTTCTAAATATTCCATAGCGGTTTGATTCACAGGTAAATCACTGACTTCCTGGCTTAGATAGGCAATTTTCAATGACGCACTTTTCCACAGGGAACCTTTTGTAGTAGGTTCCTGCTCCAATAGCATTTTGATAAAAGTGGTTTTCCCTGCCCCATTTTCACCAACTAACCCAATTCTCTCTCCATGTTTCACGTAAAAATGACTTTTTTCAAACAGAAGTCTAGTACCAAATTGTTTAGTTAGCCCTTTCGCCTCCAGAATTCTTTTCCCTCTTTTACCATCCGTTTCAAATTCAAATTTCACCTGTACTTCTTCCTTCGGTTTTTCCACTTTATGTTTGGACAGTTCAAGCTCCAGTCTTTTTGTCTTTGATTTAATTTGATTATCCTTTTTCTTCGCTTTTACCCGCTCGAATTCCTTTAACCCCATCTGTTTACGTTCACCAGGGTTATCTCTTTTCCCTGCCTCCCTATGTGCCTTTTCTGACCATTGCTTCAAGTTGGCAACTTGATCTTCAATCATTTTTATTTTACGTTGTTGCTTTCCATAGTCACGCGTTTGCTGATCGTGACGACGCTGTTTTTCTTCACGATACGCTGAGTAATTACCTTCATACTCCACTATCTTACAGTCTTCTATTTCGTATATCTTAGAAACTGTCTTATCTAAGAAATATCTATCATGGGAGATGATGATGGCTGCACCAGCAAACTTCTTCAGTTCTGATACTAGCCAGTTTACACCCTTCATATCCATATGGTTTGTTGGCTCATCCAGACAAAGAAGCTGGGGGGTTTGGGACCATATTTTTGCCAAAGCTAGCTTAAGTCTTTCTCCACCACTTAAAGTGTCACTGGAGACTTCCTCCCTGGTAATGGACTTACCCAAACCCAGCTCACTTGTCGTACGTAAAAGGTCTTTGGCTTCCTCCATCATTTCTTGATCTGTATGAATGGTATAATCAGTACTTTGCGGCAGATACCCGACCTTTATTGTAGCAGGTAGTTTAGATATACTTCCTGAATCAGGTTGAATAGATCCCATCAATAACTTCATCAAAGTCGTTTTGCCTGCGCCGTTCCATCCAACTAACCCAATTTTTTCACCATTTCTTATATCAAAAGAGATATCCTTCAAAATATCCCGTTCCCAAAAACTTTTATTTACTTTTTTAACTTGTAGTATCACTGTCATACATATGCACCTCATTATTGTTTTTTTAATTATAGATGAGCAGCCATAGTATCAATCATTACAAAAAACCTCCCCAGAAACCTGGAGAGGTCTAAAAGAAAAGTCGATTGCATATGCAAACAACGCCTATTCTACAAGTAAGTATCACAAAATAACACTAATCCATTACGGATAGCGAAACAACTATACATCGATACTTATGGCAGGTAAAAATGGGCAGACTAATCCAATTCTCCAGGGTTCTCATTTTATTAATCACATGAGTTCACTCCTAAAAAAATAGATTAATTCCACATCGCACCTAGTACCTTCCTTTTCTCGTATAGTCTTGCACTATTAGTATATTTTCCCTTTTACATATTGTCAATCCTAATTCAAACAATGCTTTTTGAAGTATTGCCTTGTTTCCTCGTGAGCAAGCTTTCTTTGAACCTCTTCTTTTTTGAAAAAACCTATCTCACTGACCTCGTCATCTTGTGGCAGCAAGTCTTTGTTCTCCCCTTTATATTCAACAAGAAACATGGTTGTCTCTTGGGAATGATAACCGATCTTTTTTGCAACGCCTTGGGGAAATTTAAAACTTATTTTTTCTTCAAATTCTTTTATAACATAAAAGGTGTTCTTTCCGGTTTCTTCCTTCAGTTCTCTTAGTATGGCCTCATAAAGGGAGGAATCTGTTTTCTCCACCCCGCCTTTGATAAAATCCCATTCCCCCTGGATTTCTTTTTTTCCTTCTGTGGTATTTATCTTTGTTTTTAGTATTAGTATGTATTCCTTGCCTATTGTTACAATAGCACCAACCGCTTGTCTAACCTCCATAAGCGGCCTCCTCTCCATTATCTGAATCTTTTCTCATTTTTATGATATACTATACATTAAGAAACAGAAACCATCATAACGGAGGTTATGCAAGGCATGGAATATTTTTTTCCAATGATTGCGCTATTCTTGTTAGGTATGCTTGTTTTTTCTGGTGGTAGTTTAATGGCATATCTGAACAAAAAAGTTCATTTTGTCAGTGTGATTCTTACCATGGTCAGTTTTGGAATCTTATATAGTTTGATTGCAAGAATCACCGACTGGCTACCTGCCATCATTACAATGTCCACCGTTCTCTCGCTGTTAGGGATATGGGTGGTGAACAACTATCGTAGTATCAAAATGGCTCCGAAAGAACTAGATAAACAAACTCCATAAAATAGAGTAACCCAAGCACATAACCTCAGTTGGTTGTGTGTTTTTTCCGTCTAAAGTTGTATGGGATCTTCAAACTTATTTCAGAGGTCAGGGCTCCAACCTCCTATTACAATAAAAGTAGTTAATAAATAACAGGAGGTAACTTTCCATGAAAAATGCTGAATTATATGAAACGCATGTGAAAACGATAAATTTGCAGTCGGCGGTAGCTTTCTATAAATGTCTGGGACTGGAGCTTGCATATTTTTTGGAGGAGCGAAGGGTTGCATTTTTCCTTTTAGGTGATGCAGAAAAAAAACAACAGATGCTGGGAGTTTAGGAAGTAAATGAGCATGAGTTTGTTCGCTCCCATTTTGCCTTTAAGGTAACACTTGAACAGTTGCGGTGCGTCCCAACATTTTTGGCTGAAAAAGGTATCAAGCTTTCCTCAAGCTTTGGATTGAACGCAAGTGAACCTGTTGTCCACGCATGGATGCCCGCCGCATGTTTTTATTTCTCAGATCCAGACGGCAATAGCTTGGAGTATATTGCTCTACTTGACCAGGACCCCAAACCTGAATTAGGCGTCTTACATTTGAGCGAGTGGGAAAAGACTTTTCAGTAATAAGGATTTACTTCGTTGTTATTTTTGGGGTTGTCCAACGCAAATGTCCGAAGATTTTTGGAAGTTGACCGAAGTTTTCGCGAAGTTGACCGAAGTTTTTGAAAAGTTGATCAAAGTTTTCCGATATTTGACCGAACCAAAAATTGAAATGACCGAATCCCCGGTAAAAGTTGACCGAACATTACAGTGAATTGACCGAACCTTCCAGTTTTTCAAGGTTTAAATGTCCGATGCATGATGATTTTTGTCCGAACCATTTTTTCATATCAAAATAACAGCTATTTTCCTTAAAAATACAACATTTCATACAAACTGCACACTCTAAGCTTTTAAGAGTCTACTATTGTCTAAAAAGTAGCACCAACAGGAACCCGTAGAAACCACTTTAATGTAAAAAACCGCCCCGACAACCATAAAGGTCACCGGAGCGGCTCAAAATTATTAACCATTCTTCAACGACAAGCTCTCCTTCAAATACCCAAAAGGTGTTTGAATAGCTTTTACCACATATTTATTACCTGTTACCACTGTCACCAAGATACTCAATAACAGAAGCAACATATATCCCGCCGGTGAGTTGACAGCTTCACCAAAGCTTGTTTCAAAGAACCACTTGATGATAAAGCCATGGAGGATATACACATAAAACGATCTACGGCCAATTCCTGTAAAGATATACTTGTCTTTAGGCACAAGTGCGAAAAATGCAATCGTGACAAGCATGCTTCCTGCATAAATGCCAATGCGTATCAACATATCGCTTACAGAAGAGAAGGTGTATGTTCCATAAAGGATACTTGCTCCGTCAATTCCACCTAACCAAACATAGATTCCAGCAAACAACGCTACAAGGAACGCAGTTGCATGTACACGATACGCACCATTTTTCAATTTCTCAAATAAGTCTGTTTTCGTTAAATAATACCCTATCAAGAAGAATGGGAAGAAATAAAACGTTCGATCCAAGCTTAGGAATCTTTCCGGGATATCTACAAAACCAATTCCAATACCCAGTAGTATTGCCAAAGGAATACTGTATCTCGCCTGTAATTTTCCAAAGAGTGGCAACATCAGCTTCCAAGCAATCATACTTAATAAGAACCACATCGCCCATCTTGGAGTGAAGTATTCCAAGGTCATAGATGGGTCTGCATAAAGCTGACTGTAAAACAGCGTATAGATGGTTTGCAAAATTAAATATGGTACTAATAATCTCGTAATAATTTTTACATAATAGCCTTTTTTATGAAAGTTGGTACTGAAATGCCCGGCCAATAGAATAAATGCCGGCATATGAAAAATAAAGATAAAATGGTAAATGGACACGAGCCACTCATCATTTGCACGATAGGGTGAAATAATATGTCCAAATACAACAAGAAAAATTAAGATAAACTTCGCATTATCAAAGAAGGAATCGCGAGTTTTCATGGTGTTCTCCTCCATTTCCAGTTATACGAAGGTATTTACCCACATTTATAAAAAACTTAAACATGGACATATATTCATTCGAAGAGTATAACATGAACTTGTCCGTTGGAGGAATGTAAAAATTTCCTTTCAAAAATTAAAAAACAGATGGACTCCCGCATCCACCTGTTCTCCTCAGTACAGCACTTCTTCTCCTTTTAAAAACCTGGTCAGCCACTCTACAGCTTCCTTTTCATCCGACCCTTCCGCTTTCACTGTTACAACGCTGCCATTAGATATTCCAAGCGACAATAAACCGAGGAAGCTCTTGGCATCAATGACCTTAGTGTGCCTGACAACACGTATATCTGAAACAAAACTACTTGCCTTCTCAACAAAAAAGTGAGCTGGTTTTGAATGAAGTCCATTTTCAAGTGCGACTGTTATTTGCTTAGATACCATAAAATATCCCCCACATTACCAAATTTATATATGGTATGTGAGGGGAAATGACTTCATGAATAATTTTAGTAAAATAGTACTTTTGCCTACATCTTTTTTATTTTTTATTTCAGATAATTCATCACTTTCCTCACGTTATACATTTTGTAGGAATACTCTACATTATATAAGTCCGATAAGGCCATGGATTGGAGGGTTCATATTGCCAGTTTCCATCATATTCAATCAGATTAATGTTAATAGCATCAGCAAGAGTTCGTCCGTTTCCACAGGTCAGAACAACCAGCCTGATTGGACAACACAAGGGAAAATAAACATAGGGAATGGTATTGAAATAGGAGCCGTAGCAGTTACCAATATTTGCAACGTAGTGTTCGATGCAGACGGTGTTGATACTTCCATCGCGAATCCAGAAATCAACAACCCGCAACCGACCGCACAATTCTAAAGGGGGCTTTAGATTGAACAAGAAGCATCCGTCTCAAATTCATATACTGCTTGATAAGATTGAAGTCATGTCCATTATGAACTGTTCCGGAATATTTACAGGAGAAAACATGCAGGCCAATTGGAGGACCTACCAAAAAACAAATATGGGGTTTGGCATGGTGGCAGGGGAATATAATGATTCCGATTCCAATCTAAATATCGTCCACGATCCTGATGTAGTTGATATGCCGGTACAGAATAAACCTAGCAATTAATCGGTTTTTTCTTCGGCTTGCATATCCTCCTTTTCTTTTATCACATTTTGTAGCCATTGCGGCAATTCTTGAGTATCTGTTTGCTCAAACATATCAATAAAGGAAGAGTCACTAACCTGGCTTTTTGTTCCATGAATATCATTTTCATCGCCACTTATGTTTCCTACCCCTTGGTTATGCTTTTTATGACTTTGAAACTGAGATGGGTAATTGTTACCCATGTTAATACAAGAAGCACTTTCCACCACACCAATCCGGATGCTTCCTATAAAAAAATTGGGAGAATAATCACTCATCAGCTCTCCTCCTTTGCCCTGATACTAACGGAAAATCCTTTTTTTCTATTAGAAACACTTATGTGTTGGCCTTCCTTGCTTTCGTTAGTTTTCTTTTTTAATGGACGATATGCCGGTCTTACCTTCTTTACTTGATCTTTATCATTTTTTAAAGTGGGATTGTCTATTGGGGTCGTCTGTTTAGCATCAAAATTATTTCCTATATTTAACGTACCGCTGAGTTGTTCTATTCCGATACTATCAAGATGATAGTCAAGTTTGTCAATTTGTGCATTTTTAATCTCCAGCGTTTTAATATGATAGTGGACAACCTGCTGCCTTGTATCATTAATTTTATTAAAGAGTACGGTGAGTTGATCTATTTTTGACTCCAAGTCTTGAAGCCTTATTTTCATTTCATCATTAGTAGACATACATGATCACAACCAATTAGGAAGAAGTTTGTTCGTTGCCGCCACTTTGGCTTCTTACTGTATTACTTGATTGTCGAATTGAGTTTTTTTCACCTGAAAGTATTCCGAAACCTTGATTTTCCTTCTGGGTTGACTTCGTATTCCAACTGACGTTTTTGCCTTTATTTAAAGAGGATGCGTTCATTAGTATATCCACTTTGAAATCCTTGAACTCAAATTTCAACCTGCCCCCTCCTTACAAAGAAAAATTATTCTATAAAATCTATCTCAACCGATATATCTTGTGCATTCTTTTGAAAAATGAGCGTAAGTAAACCTTGTTTGTATTGTGCCGTCAATTTCTCTGGTACAAACGAAAAGGGTATCTGAACTACACGCTGAAAGTCACCAAAGAACCTTTCTCCCTGCAGCAGGTTTTCTCGTTGAATGGGATATGGGTACGCGATGCTGCCTTTAATGAATAACTGATTGTTTTTGACTGATATATGGATGTCTTCAGCAGATTTTAATCCGGGAAGTTCCATTATTATTAGTCCTTTGTCTTCTGTTTCCATGATGTCGATAAGTGGGATTCTCTTTGGCATGACCGGAAGCATATCTTTCCAAAACTTATCTCCTAATACTTCGTCAATTTTATCGTTCATTGTTTCCCATGGGTTTGTATGCTTTTTCTTCATGAGCCTCCTCCCCAGTTATAATCTCGATAACACTCTATAGCTATGTATATGTGGGAAGTTCATGCTTTTATTCAGACAAAAAAGAGAAACCGTATTCTATGGTTTCTCTTTGAATGTTGATATCTCATTATTTTTCTTCAATACCTAAAACACGGTTGATACGTTTTTTTAGCATTTTCATTCCACTTCCGCCTGCTTGGAAGTGGCGAAGTTTTCCTTCCTCGTCAAACACATAGTACGCTGGTACATATTTGTTTTCGAATGCTTCTGTTAGTTTGTGTTCACTGTCCACAAAAATTGGTTGTGTGATATCATGACCCATTGCCATGGAGCGAATTACGCCAATATCAAGGTCATCTTCAGAACGTGGCATGTGTACTGCTATTACATTCAAGTCGTCGTCATATTCGTCACGTAGTTCATTGATTTCAGGCATTGCTTCTTTACAAAGATGGCAGCTGACGGACCAGAAGTGGATTAGGGTCGCTTTCCCTTGTAGCTCGTCCATTGTTATTTCTTCATTGATCCATTCCGTGGCGCCTGTAAGTTCGGGCATTTGTTCTCTTAATTTCATTCTATCTCTCCCCTTTTTATATAGGTTATCTTTTAATAATTATTATTATTTAATACATTCTATATTATATTCATATCATTATTTGCTGTCAACTAGATTATACTTATTATAATTAAATAATTAAAATAAAATGCTTTGAGACATAAAAAAAAAACCAAGCAAAACTGCACGGCCTTTTTTAAGTAATTGGTTAAGCTCCGCTGTTGATTTCCGCAAATGGTCTCGCTTTCCTAGGGGCGCTGCTGGAGCCTCCTCGGCTTTGCCTGCGGGGTCACCACCTAGCACTATCTCCCTCAGGAGTCTTCGCCTTTTGCTCCAATCAACAGCTCTAGATTACTAGAACGAAACGATATTTTATAAAGTTAACTCAAGGAAATATCATACCTCTTCCGAAATCCTAAAGGTTAATAAGACATCTTGTTGATTGCAGTGGAAGGCGCGAAGATGCCCGCAGGCAAGCGAAGCGCCTGAAACGGTAATCAACAGAATTTTACACCTTCATATTTTTTAAAAACTAAGCTTACTTAGGCTTCTTTTTTGTATGGTACTTTTAGGGTGATGATTAAGCCGATGAAAGCTAGGATGATTAGGGAGCCAAGTGCAGTTCGGCTTGCGAGGTTTCCGTATCCTGCAAGAACTAAGGTGATGGTTCCGTATAACAGCGGCCCGACAATGGATGAAACTTTACCGGAAAAGGCAAAGAGTCCAAAGAACTGTCCTCTTTTCCCTTCTGGTGTCAGTTCGATGATAAATGTTCTGGACGTTACCCATGTTGCACCAAGAGCGACTCCAAATAAACTTCCTGCAAGCCAAAGCATCCAAGGAGTGATGGCAAAGACAGCGAAACACAATGCCACTATCAAGAGCCCGGCGACTGATGCTACCGCAAGCTTCGATCCGATATTTCTTGAGATATAACCATAGACAAATGACCCAATGATACTCGAAACAGTCGAAACAAGATAAAGCAAAATAAATTCAGTTGCCGAAAAGCCACCGATTGCCCTCGCATAGATAGCCATCATCGCAATCGCCGTTGCAATGGCGTCATTTATAAAGAAATACGCAATCATAAAGAGAAAGACAGGGCGATACAAACGCATTTCTTTAAACGTCTGATAGATCTCTTTATAGCCACTGAAAAATGACTTTTTTTCTTGTACTTCTTTAGGCTTTTCCTTAAAAATAAAAAACAATGGCAAAGAGAATAAAAGAAATAGCACTCCGGTCGGGATAAATGCACGATGAAAATCACTATCCCCCACATATAAGTATACCGTTAGTCCGAGCAATGTCCCCATATACCCTACTGCGATTCCAAACCCTGATATTAGCGGCAATTCTTTTTTTGTCCCTAGGTCAGGGAGCATCGTATCATAAAAAATAAGCGAGGAATGGAAGAAAAATTTAGCTACGACAAACAACAGGAGAACCAGGATGAAACTGACCGGCAATCCAAATAAAGTTTGCGAAGTTTGAAGGGATGCAAAAACGCCCATGAAGATAGTGGAGAAAACGGCTATTAAGGTAAATGGAATGATGAATTTTTTCCTTTTGCCGGTTCGGTCAATCATTACCCCGAAAAGCGGGGAAAACAAGACGAGAAAAAAACTGGCCGTTGCGTTTGCATACGATAGGAATGTACTTGCAATTTGATCCATTCTTTCATTTGTCCCTATCACTTCCTGGAGATAAAAAGGGAAAAAGATCGTAATGATATTGGATGAAAAAATAGTATTGGCAAAATCATAAAGAGCCCAAGAAATAATAGGCAGCGAAAAATATAAGGCTAAAGGAGATCTTGGTTTTGTTTGATTGCTTCCTTGTTCCACTTTTGGTTCCAAATTTGCCATTGAAACTTCCTCCATCATTTAATGTTATAAGAAGACTATTCTCTAATAAACCCCTCACTCCTCCTTTCTCCCTTATTTTTTACGTAATATTTACACGACGCCTATCTTTACCCATTATATGCTGCTCCGCTTTACCAAAAGCGCTAACTTGCATGAAATCTTTCTTTCTACTTCATACTATTAATAATCGACATGTAGAGTCTTTTAAGGAGGGTGTCATGTATGCATCAAAAACTGCTGATTATTCCATTAGTATTTGTCCTTCTTTGTGGTTGTGCCAATCAAAGTAAAGAAGAAAGCGCAAAAGGGCCAACTATAACAGAAGAAAGAAAACAACCTGGTTTGATGTCCAATGATGAATTAATTAGAGATTCTCGAAATGAAGTATTAATTAACGTAGACAACACCAACGGCAATAACAATCAAGTAACTATCTCTAAACAAGAGGCAAGATCCAGTTTAATGAAGTATTTAGAGCTTACAAGGCATGATAGTACAGATGTTTCTTACGAAGGCATCAATGGGGAATTTTATTTATTCCATGTATCTGATCTGGTCCATTTTAATAATCAACCGGAAAAATTATCACGGGGATGGTACAAGGTCAATAGAGATACTGGTGAAGTTTCTCTTTGGAAAAAATAGAAAAGAGGCTGGCGTTGAATTTGAATTCAACGCCAGCCTCTTATAAATACTTATTCTTTGCTTACAGTTGGCAATATGACCGTGACCTTGGTGCCATTATGAACCTTGCTTTCATAATGAATCTTACCTTTCATCTCATGAATCAACCTGTTCGTTATCATGCTACCTAAACCTGTACCCTTTGTTTTTGTCGTATAATAAGGTAAACCGAGCTTCTGTAACTGCTCCTCGCTCATCCCTATACCATTGTCCACAAAGGTAATTGCAATTTGTCCCTTTTCATCTGCGGGCTTCTTCAGGATCTTCACATATCCACCTTGTTCCTCTTCCGCTGCCTCAATTCCATTTTTAATAATGTTCATTAATGCCTGCTTCAAATGTTGTTCATCACTGTAAATATAATGCTCCCCCTCTAATTTAAGATCTATGGAAACATTCCGGTATGACCCGAATGGCCTGAGCAAATCTACGGAATCTTGCAGAGCTTTATTAACATCGATATAAGATAAAGTGAAGTTTGTCGGCCGTGCCACAGTCAAATAATTCGTGATTATCTTATTGGTCCGATCCAATTCATCAAGAATTAGTGGAGCAAATTGCTTTAGATTTTCATCTTTGGTGTCGGAGTTAATAAATTGAATAAAGCCTCTGACAGTGGTAATGGGATTTCTGATTTCATGAGCAAATGCAGCTGCCATTTGGCTGACGGTTGAAAGCTTATCAAGGTACAATGTCTCATCAAACTGTTGATTCGCGATAATTAACTTTTCTACTGTATAAATCAAAGCAATAAAAGTTAAGCTGAATGCAAGAAAATAAACAATATAAAAATAAATATCTAAAAATGATACCGTACTAAACAAAATGAAAATGTATACCAAGTAGTAAAAGGATATGACAATTACACTATATAGGACTTTATTGGCGCTCTTTAGAAACCCAGAACGGAACAAAACACCGATTCCTAAAGCAAGAATAGAGACCGCAATACCAACATAAACATACTCTCCACCAATCAAGTATCTTAGCATCACCACAATAGCTGTACAAAGCAGACCGGGATACCAGCCTCCATATAGCGTAACAATAAGGATAGGGATCATCCTAAAGTCAAAATTGGTGTCTTCAAGTGTTTCAATGGGGTAAAGCATACAAAGCTTTGCAGAAAAAGCGCTAAACAGCCCGAGTATGGTCTGCTGTTTAAAATTCAGGGGTTTTCTTTTACTGAAGGGAAAAAATAGATTCGCATTGAACATCAAAGAGAAGATGATGGTTATATTAACAATTAGCGGTTTAATTAGGTAAATCATGCAAAACAAATCCTCCAATTAATAACACGATTACTATATTACCCACTCAACTCAAATTAATGGGTAAAGTGTTAAATTTTATAATTCAGCACCTCATCCATTATAGGCTTCTTGTAAGAGTTCGTCTAGGAGCACATGACATTTTCTTAAAAACTCACCTGTATAGTCGGATTTCATATAGCGTCTGAATATTTCGCGAAACCTATTATTAGTATCCGACATTTCATCTTTCCTTTATAATAATTGATAAACCACTCTTTACATAAAAGGTGTGAACGATTTTGGCAATAAAACTTGTAATACTTGGTCTTCTCATGGAAGGAGACAAGCATCCCTATGAAATCCAACAAGTGATGCATGACCGTAACATGGATCAATATATCAAAATGGCAAAAGGATCACTCTATTATGCTGTAGAGCAACTCCTCAATAAAAAGTTAATTAGAGTCAAGCAAGTTGTAACAGACCAGACACGTCCAGATAAGACGATATATAGCATTACTCATGAAGGGAAAGAAGCGTTTCAACAATTACTAAAAAAGCAGCTACAAGCAGAAAGCACGCACTTTCATCCAATGTATACCGCACTTGCCTTTATTCACCTTGGAGATGCAAGTCATATTAGAGAGGCCTTGGCAGAAAGAATCTCCCATACGAAAATGCAACTTGAAATGTTGGAAAGAGTATATAAACAATTTGGTGTTCATGCCCCTAAAGGGTCACAAGCGATCATGGAAAATGCCCATGAACTCTGCAAAGTAGAATTAAAATGGCTACAAAAGCTTCAGGAAGATGCAGAAGAAGGGTTATTTAATCAGGAATGCTAAGAAGTAGCGGATCCTCTATCCCCTTTTAATTATAAGATTTAGGTTAATCCGCTTTTCCTTTCCGCAAATGGCTTCGCTTTCCGCGGGACGGTGTTTGAGCCTCCTCCCAACGTTTCAGGGGTCTCAATCTACCGTTATTCCCCCGCTGGAGTCTCCACCATTTGCTCCAATCCACAGCTGGAAATTACTTTAAAGAACGGTTATTGGTTTCCAGTAACTCGGTTAGTTAGCTTCTTTGACCTCATGGTAAATGAAAACATCTTGTTGATTGGAGTGGAAGTCGCGAAGACGCCCGCGGGAGGAAGGGACAGGTGAGACCCCACAGGCTGCAAGCCGAGGAGGCTCACGGGCCGCCCGCAGGCAAGCGAAGCGCCTGGAACGGAAATCAACTGGAATTCATACTTTCCTAAATTAAATAAGAAACGACGCACCCGATTAAGTTGGGTGCGTCGTTTTTTTATCTATTAGTGTGCCGGAAAATAAATCATTTGTATTAAGAAAATAACTGCAAATACATAAATGAGTGGATGAACATCTTTCCACTTTCCATTTACAACTTTCATGATTGGGTACGTAATGAAACCTACCGCAATTCCTGTAGCGATGCTAGAAGTCAATGGCATCGTCAAAATAATGGCGAATGCAGGGAACGCTTCATCAAAATTTCTCCATTGTATCTTCGCTAAACCTTCCATCATAAAAGATCCGACAATAATCAATATCGGCGCAGTGATTGCCGGTAAGCTTGATATTGCGGAAATTGCCGGGGAAAAGAACATGGATAATAGAAACAATCCAGCTACCACAATAGAAGTCAATCCAGTTCTACCACCCGCGGCAACCCCAGCAGAAGATTCAATATAAGCACAAGAAGGACTTGTCCCCAAGGTTGCACCAGCTGTCGTTGCTATCGCATCGGAAAGTGTCGCGGGCTTTGTTCTTGGCAATTTGCCATCCTTCATAAATCCAGCTTGTTCTGAAACTCCTACAAGCGTTCCTGTAGAATCAAAAATTGTAACCAGAATAAATGCAAAAACCACCGTATATAAACCGTTTGTAACCACACCACTAAGAGCATCTCCAACATGGATGAATTGAGGTGCAGGAGGCATATCCACAATGCCGTTAAATGAAAGCATATTAAAGAAATAGCCTGCAATTGCCGTTAATACCATCCCATAAAATAACGCACCGGATACCCGCTTCGCCATAAGAATGAGTGTGATGAACAGCCCACCGATAGCAAGTGCCGTAACGGGACTTGTAAGGTCACCTAGTGAAATCATCGTTGCTTCACTCGGAACTACTATACCAGCCATCTTTAAACCAAGAAACGCAATGAATAAGCCAATACCCGCTGTAATTCCATACTTTAAAGGCGCAGGAATCGCTTCAATAAGGGCTTTTCTTAGATTGGTCAAACTTAAAATAATGATAACTAGTCCAGCTAAAAACACTGTTCCCAACACAGCTTGATAAGTAAGACCTTGTGTTGCTACAACACTTGTGAAATATGCATTAAGTCCCATCCCGGGAGCAACCGCTATTGGATATTTTGCAAATAGCCCCATTGTTACAGTCCCGATCACAGCAGCGATGATCGTTGCCATAAACACCTGTTCAAACGGAATACCAGCCGCTGAAAGAATAGCAGGATTTACAAAAATTATATAAACCATTGTAAGGAAAGTCGTTATTCCCGCTAATACCTCTTGTTTAATTGACGTATTAAACTTTTTAAAATCAAAATAGTTTTCCAACTTATAAATCCCCCAAAAACGAATGTATTATTAAAACCTTACTAATAATATTCGTTTTCTATTAATTTTTCAAGAGAAAATCGAAAATTACTATTCAACACTTTATTATTTTTCCGAATCACTATTATTTTCATAAATTAACTATCCTTTATTCATCTTTCAGCTAAATACTCTCTACTTGTTTTCTACATTAAAATTTTGGGTATATTCAAAAATAAGTAACTAAACTAAATCATTGAATAAACTGTCACTCTTTTACAAAGTTTCCACTATTTTTTCTGATATATCTAAATTTTCTAAAAATTATACTTCACAAACAGTACAAAATATCAGATAATAGGAAAAAGGATGAGAAAGTTCACTATTACATCCTTTTCATGATTCACCCATCAATACGCATTCCAAAATTCCGCACAGGGGGTAGAAATTATGAATAAGCATTTTTCTTTTCAACCTGAACAATCTGTTTCCAATTTCAAAAGCTTTGATATGACCAGAGAGGAGAAAGTCGCCCAAATCATCGTCGACTCTTCTGTCTTTCAATTCCATAAAAACAGGCTGATGAACGAAATAGATCAAGCATTAGGAGAAGGCAACCGCCAAAAATTCAAAATACTATCAAACGAATATAACACCCTATTAGAACAGTTCTCTCACTTACAGTAAAGCCAAGTTAAAGTTACATGAATAATTGTTGAGTATTTAAAGCTGTTGATTGGAGCAAAAGGCGAAGACTCCGGCGGGGAATAGCGACAATGTAGAGACCCCTGAAGCGTAGTGAGGAGGCTCAAGGTCGCCCCGCGGAAAGCGAAGCCATTTGCAGAAATCAACAGCGGAGCTTACCATGTCTCACAAAAAAGAAGCGGAAACTCATTCCGCTTCTTCTTGCTTTTCGGGGAGCTTTTTCTCCTCTGTTTTCGCTTCTGTTTGGCAGCAAGAACATTTTTTCTTTGTCTCTTTTTCCTGCTTGTACAAGTAAGCGAGCACCCCAATAATCATAAACGAAAAGACCCCTGATGATGAATCTTGAAAAAATAACTCCTCTGCATACCTCTCCAACAAAGTAACCCAGATTTGTAGCACAATATCCATTACACAATCCCCTTTCAGACGGAATCCAACAGACACCAAATCCCAGTAATACAAAGGTGAAAGGAGTGCATCCAAAGGCAATGGAGACGGCAACTAAAATTATGTGAATATTCTGTGTTTATAATTATTATAAATCTTATGTAAGTTTTTTCCTATCCTACTAGCTTCTTATTTTTATAGGTCTTCCCTAGTACACTAATGACCAAACAAACGTTTCCCTTCTCTTTCTAGGTATCAAGAAACCCCTCTTCATACCTACTCATTTAATGGCAATAATCTCTTGGACAAGGGGAAAAAAGTCAGTTACACTAACTTAAAAAGCTTAAATACATAAAGGGGCAATTTATATGGAACACCTAATCAACTCCAATGTTCGAGATATTGAAATTTCAGGTATTCGCAAGTTTTTCAACCTTGTAGCAAAATATGATGATGTACTTTCGCTTACAATCGGGCAACCCGATTTTCCCACTCCCACGCATGTAAAAGAAGCGGGAAAAGCCGCCATTGATATGAATAAAACAGTATATACACCAAACGCAGGCATCCCTGAACTAAGGAAGGCTGCAAGTGACTTTGTTAAAAAGAAATACAATATGGAGTATAATCCAGATTCTGAGGTGATCGTATCTATAGGCGCAAGCCAAGGAATTGATATTGCTTTTCGTACCATATTAGAACCCGGAACCGAAGTGATTCTACCTGGCCCAGTCTATCCAGGTTACGAACCTATTATTAAATTATGCGGCGCAACTCCTGTTCATATTGATACAAGGGAAACAGCTTTTCAATTAACGGCAGAATTAATAGAAAAGAATATTACCGGAAAAACCCGTTGTATCATTCTACCTTATCCATCCAACCCAACCGGTGCAGCTTTACCTGAAACGGAATTAAGAAAAATTGCAGACTTGTTGCAAGACAAAGATATTTTTATTTTGTCAGATGAAATATATAGTGAACTGGTTTTTGAGGGCAAGCATCAATCCATCGCCATCCTCCCAGGCATGAGAGAGAAAACCATTGTCATCAACGGAGTATCCAAATCCCATTCCATGACAGGCTGGAGAATTGGCCTTGTATTTGGTCCTGAATATGTAATGAAACAGATGTTAAAAGTACATCAGTACAATGTTTCCTGCGCAAGTTCGGTCTCACAATATGCCGCATTACAGGCATTAACAGCAGGGATAAATGATGCAGAGGAAATGAAAGTACAGTATCAAGAGAGAATGAACTATGTTTATGGACGCCTTGTCGATATGGGGCTTGAGGTAGTGAAGCCAAATGGAGCATTTTACCTTTTCCCTTCGATTCAAAAATATAACATAAAGTCATTTGATTTTGCATTAAAGCTTGTAGAAGAAGCAGGTGTCGCAGTTGTACCAGGTAGTGCCTTTTCCGAGCTAGGGGAAGGATATGTAAGGCTTTCCTATGCTTATGATATGCAAACACTTGAGAAAGCAATGGACCGGATGGAACGTTTTTTGAAAAACTTATAAGCAAAAATGAAAAAAGGAGCGACTCTAATCTCAAGGAGTCGTTCCTTTTCCGGTTTTATTTTCTCAACTCTTCAATAAACCGTTTCAATTCAATCTTATCTGTGGTATTCAACCAATCTGCCATTCTTTCATTTTCTTCTTTAAAGTGCCACTCCAATACCGCTTCAAGTTCTTCCATATATCCATCAAACTGAACTTCTTCTTGCTGGAGATTTTTAATTAAAAGCTCCCAATCAACCCTCGCATCATAAATACCTTGCTCTGGATGTTCTTGTGCCAATTCAGCCGCTTTATCAAAAGGCTTACCTGAAAGCAGTTCTAATGCAATCCAGTCGCTGATATATTCATGGCGATATCCCTGCTCCATTACCAGTTGAAACTGTAACCTTGCCTCTTCATACTTTTCTTGTTTTAAGAGAGCCATTGCGTGGTTCCCCTCAATATATTCGTTTAAGATATTTCCCTTTATAGCCTTAAACCTTTCATACCATTTTTCATAGGCTTGCCAATTCTCTTTCTCATAATAGTATTGGAGAATATCAAGGAATAGAATCTCATTAGGGGCTTTTTCAGCCAACTTCTCTACGTAAGTGATCGCCAAATCTTTAGATGATTTGTTCAACACCGTTTCCTCGACACCGATAATCTTGCTAATCATTAACAGACTATGCAAGTCGTCTGGATCCTCCGCATAATTTTGCTTATACATCTCCAATGCTTCTTCCGGCTTATTTTTTAACAATACTTTATCCGCTTTTGATAATTCTCTGTTCTTCAAATAAAAAGTCGGCAGGTTTCCAAATGTATCGTCTCCTAATCTGTAACCTTGGCTTTGCGTAATCAAATCACCTTTTTCATTATAGGCCTCTACATTCCAGAAAAAGCGACCTCTAGGATCTGCGAAACCAAGTACAGAAGAATAATCAATTCCTTTCCAGTCACTGTCTTCCGTATACTGAATCACACCTTGCGAAAAGTAAAGGTCTTCTACGGAAACAGTATGTTCTGTATTCTTAATACCGCTTTTTAACCCATGCGATACGGAGCCACCTTCAACTTCCCTGCCTACACTGATACTGTAGTAAGCCGCACCTTCGACAGGTTCCCATGAAAAATGAAGCTGGTCATCAGTAATTTTCTCAGAATTAACTGGCTGATGAATTTCAATCAACGGATTAATGAGGGTGTCTTGTGCAACAACATCCTCGTCTTTAACTTCAATCCAAGGATTCGCAGGCATGGCAAGTGTAAAACCGTCTATCTGATCGAAGGTAAATCCGAATCGCAACTGATAACTGCCGGATGGAACATTCTTGAAGACGTATTCTCCATTATTGTTCGTCACTGATTGGTATGTTTCTTCGGATCCTATACTATAATTTAAATTGTTTTTATCACGGAGGTAAACCCCTACCCCTTCCATAGGTGTTTGGCCACTGGAGTTGACAAGTACTTTTCCTCGAACGGTATTAACTGAGTATAGCCCGTTTTTAATCCTATCCAATATTTCTTTAAGTTGCTCCTCTTCATGGTATACTACATTGTCCTTATCATCGCTTTCCTCTTTCACCCTTTTTATGTCTGCCAAAGCCTCTTCTACTAAGGCGAGTAGCTTCTTATGCTCTCCTTGGCTCATAAGGATATCTGCATGGGATTTAACCGCCCTTGCTTTTGTATAGGTGTCTCCTTCTGAAACATTTGCATTGAAATCTTCTATATATTTTAAGGCAAGTTCGTATTGTCCATTTTGAACTGCTAAATCGATTTGCTTTGTTGCCAAGTCTGATCTGAAATATGTTTTATTTCCTCTGTCCAAAGCTGTTTGCAGCACTTTGTTTCCTTTTTTCCAAGCTCCCTCCCGGCTATAATAACCCGCTAGTTCACTGGCCGCTGTCTCCATATATCCATCAATCGGTCCTTCTTCCACATACTCCAACAGGTAAGGAAGACGTTCTTCAAAAGAGAATTTCACTTTAGCCTGGTTGGGATCAGACCAAAAGGTTGAGGTCGTTCCAACATAGACATCATATTCCATGGCATTAGCACCCTCAATCAAGTACTCCCTGATAAGTGCAAATCTCTGTTCACGAAAAACTTTTCCATCATCTAGAAGGTCCAATATTTTCTCTTTTCCCATTTGCTCCCCATTTCCCATCTGTTGCTTTGCCATGTATATCGTGAACTGTGGTTGTATGAGATAGAAGACCATTGGAAGGAATAAAATGAATGCTACTCCAGTTAACACTATGTGTTTAATTTTCACTTTTATTTTCATACTCTTTCACCGCTCTTTCATAGTCATCCTTCCAATAGGCGTACCCAGCTATTTGGATTATTTCACGTTCACCCTGGGTTGTTCTGACCTCACCATTTAAATCATCCCTTAATGAAATGGTCGAGAAGAGTAAAACTGCGGCCACTACTATTGGAACGACAGGTACTTCAATTTCTTTATTCCAGAAGGATGAAAGTTTTTCAGTAAAACTTTTCGCATGCGTTTTCTGTATAACTTTTTCACATCCGGTAAAATGGAAGTCCTTTAATTCATGATCAAGCCTTTCTTTAACCGCTTGTTTTTCTTTGTGTTGCACTTTCATCCTCCCCTTTCTCGATAATTTCCTTTAAATAAGAGCGTCCTCGTTTTAATCTTGTTTTAACGGTATTTTCTGCAATAGCCAACACCATTGCCATTTCGCTTATTTTCATCTCATTAAAATAGTAGAGAATAATTACTTCTCTGTATTTATAATCCAATTTTTGTATGGATTCACTTAAAGATTGATTTTGAAAATCAAGTAGTAATTGTGCCTCGGGACCATCTGCCTGTTCGCTCTCTGTAACCCGTTCGGCAAATTCAAAGTTTGATAGGATACTCTTAAAGCTCCATTTACGCATTTGCATTTTGCAAAGGTTGACTGTAATGGTGGTGAGCCAGCTTTTTAATTTGTCTTCTTCATCTAGTTGATGAATCTTTTGATAAGCTGTGATAAACGTATCCTGTACCACTTCTTCAGCAAGTTGTTTATCTTTCACCAGTAAATACGCCGTTCGCAAAAGATAGTCCCCATAAACGTTCATCAATTCTTTAAGGGCGGATTCCTCTTTATTTTTTAATCGATTCACTAGGTGCAAGCTCACTCACCCCCCTTTCCTTTTGAGGTATATACTTAAGATGCAGGCTCATCAGAAATAGTTTCAACTTTTTGCAAAAAATTGTTTTTTTGGTAGATATATATTAACGTAGCATAAAGCTGGGGAGTCTAGTGGTTTTTATTAATTATGTGAATGAAGGCACTTGGTTGATTGTAGTGGAAGGCGCGCAGACACCCGCGGGAGGAAGGGACAGGTAAGAACCCCGCAACGGAGTGAGGAGGCTTACGGACCGCCCGCAGGCAAGCGAAGCGCCTTGAACGAAAATCAACCGGTTTATGGGAAATTCTAAAAAAATGATCCTCCCTTTATCTCACAAGGGAGGATCTTCACTTAATGGAATTATTGCAAAGCCGCTTCGAGGTTAATGACACCGTAACCGTAATTGAACGTCGATCCTAGGTTAGTTGCCGTACTGCGTAATCTTTCACGAACTTCTACATTTGTCAGATTTGGATTTTGCGCCAATAATAATGCCGCAGCACCTGCTACATGTGGAGATGCCATGGATGTTCCATTCAATTCCCCATATTGATTACCTGGTAACGTACTGTTGATGGAAACTCCAGGAGCCATCACTTCCAGCTGACTGCCCACACTTGAGAAGGAAGCACGGTTATTATTGGAATCTACCGCACCAACCGCAATTACAGAGTCATATCTTGCAGGATATCCAATTGTGTTAATTAATCCAAAGAAAGAACCGCTATTTCCAGCTGCAGCTACAACAACGATACCACTGTTATAGGCATTGTCGCTTGCCTGTTTCAACGTACTTGAACCTGTGCTGCCACCTAAACTCATATTGATAACATCCATATCGTTATCAATTGCCCATTCAATTCCTTGTGCGATTCCAGCAAGTGTACCGCTTCCACCAGCACTTAATACTTTTACCGCATAAAGATCTACATCATAAGAAACACCCAGTACTCCAGTGTTATTATTTACTGCAGCAATAGTCCCTGCCACGTGAGTACCATGGCCATTGCCATCTGTCAGGGCATCGGGTTCTTCAGAAACAAAACTTGCACCGCCTGCTACATTCAGATCCTCATGACTTGCATCGATCCCTGTATCAAGCACTGCCACTTTTACACCAGATCCTGTTACGCCTTGCGCATGTGCAACATCTGCTTTGATGTGAGGGAGCCCGTAAGGCACTGTTTGTGCTGTCGTATGCATCTCCACATTTTCTTCTACATATGCTACTAACGGATTTTTCTCAAGTGCTGCAGCTGCCACTTCCGGCAACGTGATATGTAACACATTCATATGCTTAAATTGATGCTCGACCGAACCGCCCAGAGTGGATACTAACTTGTCCGCTTTGGCAATAGACGGACCACTTTTTAAACCAATCAGATATTCTTTCATTAACGGCTTTCCTTGTGCACCTGCATCTGATGGCGTGAATGAGAAGGATAGGACCATAACTACTGCTAAGAATAAAGTAACTAATTTTCTTAAAGACTTATTCATATAACTCACTCTCCTATAAAAAATTTATAAAGCACCAGTGTCTTCTCTAATTAAGAGTTGATCCTGGTGCTTTTATTCAAAGTGGGATAACTTAATTATTGCAAAGCACTTTCCACGTTAATTACACCATGTCCATAATAGAACGGATCGCCAAGATTAGTGGCTGTATTTTTTAGTTTTTCACGAATTTGTACATTCGTCATGTTAGGATATTTCGCTTTAATTAAAGCTGCTGCTCCTGCTACATGTGGAGAAGCCATAGACGTACCATTGAAGGAAGAGTAGTTGTTCCCAGGAGTCGTGCTAAGGATACTTACACCCGGAGCCATTACTTCAAGCTCTTCACCAACACTGGAGAAAGATGCACGGTTATTACTGCTGTCCACCGCACCAACTGCAATTACAGAACTGTATTTAGCAGGGTAACCCATTGTGTTTCTTTTACCTTTAGAACCGGAGTTCCCAGCAGCTGCAATTACAACAATTCCACTTGCATAAGCATTATCACAAGCTTGCTGAAGGGCTGCGGAACCAGAACTTCCACCAAGACTCATATTGATAACATCCATATCATTTGCAATGGACCACTCAATTCCTTGAGCAATTCCACTTAATGTTCCACTTCCAGAAGCGTTAAGAACTTTAACTGCGTAAAGATCAGCATTGTATGCAACACCAAGTACACCAGTAGTATTATTCAAAGCAGCAACTGTTCCTGCTACGTGAGTTCCGTGGCCGTTTCCATCTTGAAGTGCATTAGGCTCACCAGAAACAAAGCTTGCTCCACCTTTTACATTCAGGTCAGCATGATTTGCATCGATACCAGTATCAAGGACCGCAACTTTCACTCCACTTCCTGTTACACCTGAAGCGTGTGCTTTGTCTGCTTTAATGTGAGGAATTCCCCATGGCACAGTTTGTGCAGTAGCATGGAATTCTGCATTTTCCTCTACAAATGCAATTTTAGGGTTTTTCATTAATGCAGCTGCAGCATTTTCATTTAAGCTGACTTCCACAACATCCATGTACTTAAATGTATGTTGAATATCGCCCCCAGCTGCAGAAATTAGATTCTTGGAAGACTGCGCACTTGCTTTATTGCCTTTTACAAATCCTACTAAGTACTCTTTCTTCACATTAGCACTCGAATCTGAAGCTGCTGCTTGTGCAGATCCAAAAGCTAAAGAGAAAGCAAGTATTGCGATAAGTATGACCGATAAACCTTTCGTCCACTTTTTCAATAAATTCACTCCTTAAAAAGTTTTTTAACAATTCTCACTATTAAGAATCATTATGGACAGTTTATCATCTGTCAGCCTGATTTCCTATTGGGAAAACGAGAGACGGAAAGTGTTATTAAAATCGAAAAACGCGTCCTATTTTCCCAATAGGAATATCTGTCATAGTTTCCTTGTTTCCCCTGTAAGTTGTAAGTGGAAGGCAAAAAAACACACCGACCACGAAAGTCGAGTGTGTTTTCAAAGGTAATTAAATTAACCGAAAAGTCCAAATGACTGTAAAAAGACAAGTAATATTCCAAATGGAATTACGTATCTGATAAGAAAGTACCAACCTTGGAATAACCCTTTTTTTACAGTAGATCCTTGGAAAAATTCATCTTCCAAGATGTTTTTAGGGATTCGGTATCCAACAAAAATGGAAATAAGGAACGCACCTACGGGCAAGGCAATATTACTGACGAGAAAATCCGCTACATCAAATATGATAAGGTCTCCTATGGTAATACCAGATAGGACACCAAATGACAAGGCGGAAGGTATGCCTAGAATGAAAATGATCATACCACCTATAACTGCAATCTTTCTTCTCTTCTCCTGATTGTCTTTTACAATAACTGCAACTATTATCTCCAATATCGAAAAAGCAGATGTTAAGGTTGCAAATAATAACAAAATCAAGAACATAGTCAAGAAGATTCCACCAAGTGGCAACTGATCAAAAACTGCCGGCAATACGACAAATACAAGACCTGGCCCTTCATCAGGTTGTAGCCCTAAAGCAAATACCGCCGGGAAAATAACTAGACCTGATAAAAGAGAGATAATGATATTCAACCAAACCACTGAACCCGCAGACCGAACAAGATTTTCACCTTTTTCTAAATAAGAACTATAGGTCACCATGATGGATATCCCCACACTTAATGAAAACAGTGCCTGTCCCAGCGCCATTAATAATGTGTTGGGGGTGATAAGAGAAATATCCGGTTGTAAGAAGTAAAGTATCCCTTCTGATGCACCTTCTAGTGTCAGCGATCTTACCAGCAAAACTATAAAAATAATAAATAATAAAGGCATTAATACTTTGCTGGCTTTTTCGATTCCACTCTGCACCCCGGCCTGTACCACCCATATCGTGATGGCAAGGAAGATAAACTGGGCAATTAAGACTTGAGTAGGATTAGCTATTGTCTGTTCAAAAAGTCCACCGTACTCCTCAAGTGAAAATTGTGAAAGTCCTCCTGTAATACTTTTACCTAAGTAAGTAACAATCCATCCTCCTACCACACTGTAAAAGGATAATAGAATGAAGGAGGCAACGACTCCAAGGATTCCGATATAGTGCCATTTAGACCCCTTTGCCAAGGTCTTATAAGCTGTGATCGCATCCTTTTGTGTAGACCTTCCTATGATAAACTCAGCTAATAACATTGGTGTAGCAATAACGAGCGTGAAGAGAATAAACAACAAGAAGAAAATCCCTCCACCATTTGTCCCTGCCATATACGGAAATTTCCATATCGCTCCAAGACCGATAGCGGACCCTGCAGCTGCTAAAATAAAGCCAATCTTTGACGTCCATTGCTCATGCTGTTTCATATACTTAAACTCCTATTTCAAGATTAGTCTCCTATAATACTATCCTTTTCAAAAATTGTATAGGGAATTTTCTGTAAAGTGCAACATTGTCTAACTTTATACATTGTAAGGATTCTCACTTTCGGCACAGGATATTCCTTTACCTCAAGTTAATGTTAAATTTGACGACTTTTGAAATCGAACTTCTATTTTGGTGCCTCTATTAACTTCACTTGTTACGTTTATCGTTCCATGGTGATTTTTAATGATATTAAACGTAATCATCAATCCCAAGCCAGTTCCAGTTGTTTTGGTAGTAAAAAATGGTTCACCAAGCCTCTTGATGACATCTTCGGATATGCCTGTCCCTTCATCCCGAAGCGTAATGAGTACTTCGTCACCAGAATCCTCTGTATCAATATAAATAGTTCCTCCACTTGGCATAGCTTCTATTCCATTTTTAATTAAATTGATAAACACCTGTTTCATCTGATTTTCGTCGCAATTTATGATTGGAGAATTTGCCTTTAATTTCAAATCAAACCATACATTGTTCATGATTGCCTGTGTTTCTAAAAGGGTCGTCACATCCTTAAGCAAGGATTGAACGGAAACCGGATGAACATATACTTGGTGCGGTTTTGCAAGCAAAAGTAACTCACTAAGAATAAGTTCAATTCTGCTTAGTTCCGACTCAATAATGTCAAAGTACTCTTTCTTTTCTTCCATCTCCCTTTCTAGGAGTTTGAAAAAGCCCTTTATAGCCGTAAGAGGATTGCGGATTTCATGCGCAATACCGGCAGCCAACTGACCTGCGACGGTAAGCTTTTCCGATTGCAGCATCAACACTTCTGCTTGCTTCCGTTCAGTTATGTCACGGATAATGACTTGCATGGCGTCTTTTCCTAGATATGTCGTTGGTATACCAACGAGCTCGGTATGAATGGCATTCCCTTTCATCGTCTTCCATTCTTGTTCAAATGTCGGCAATTTCGTTCCATTTTGTTGTTCATGCACTTCTTGCCATATTTTTTCGAAATCTTCTTTAGGAAGATTGTCATATATGCTTTTCCCAAATATCTCCCCATAATTTTCGACTTCAAGCATTTTTAGTCCGGATTCATTAATAAATGTCCATTTTTCTTCACAAATTACGCCGATTGTATCAATTGAATTTTGCACCAGCTTTCGAAACCGTTCTCGACTGTTTTGCAAAATTTTATGAAAGCTCTTTCGATGCGAAATATCCACCAGCATGACAAAAGAAGCAGGTTTCCCCTGGAAAGTAGTATAATTTGAAGTAATCTCCACATCGATGGCCCGGCCGTCAAACCTCTTCCATCGTTGTTCCATTTGGCCCACTCGGTATCCTTCTTGAACTGACTTGATTCTTTTTTTCACAATTTCATGGTAATTTTCTTCTATGTATTCATAAACAGAGGTTTCGAGAATTTGTTCTTTCTGGCATGCCCCAAGCATAGATATCCCTGCTTCATTAACATACTTAATAACTCCATTAACGAAAATGAACACCCCGTTCGGGAGGTATTCGATAAGGTCATAGGCAGAATAATCCTCGTCTACTTGCAGTTCTTGATTTTTTCTTCTTTCGCTAGTAGGCATATTGATGGCCGTCCCTCTATCTTGGTTAGTGGAATTCTGATAATCCGCTGTTGGGGAGAGCATTAAAATGATTTCTTTTTCTTCTCCTGTAGATGATTTGACTTCAGACAGTACCGCTTCCATCCAAACAAGAGCTCCATCCTTCCTTTTCATGCGAAAATAACAGTGAGTTTGATGGGAGGGCTGGTAGATTAAGCTCTCTATTAAATATAGGTCTTCCGAATTAATCCAGTTCTCTAGCCTCGTATCTATCAAGTCTTTCTTGGCATATCCTAATAACGCTTGGCATGTGGAAGAGACATATTGTATATCTCCTTCATCGGAAACGACAATGATAAGCTGGATCTTAGAAATGGATTCAACAGATTGTGCGTTCTCCTTCTTTAACAAAGAGTCAGGGGTACTCATTACACGTTCCTCCCTTCGTAATCTATCGTGATCTTTTATCTATCAGCATACTTTTATATAAGCAATCGTCCTTAACTTCCAATATCCCCTATTATACTACAAATTTCTTTATTTTTCTAAATATTATAACTAATTACCCTAGTTCTTTCCTTCAAAATAATAGATTCCCTCCTAACCACCTCCTAATCTACCAACACACAAAAGAAACCTGTATAATAGGGGAATAAAAAAGAGAAAGAAAGAATAAAAGAAAAAAATTAAGAAAAGGGGTCAGACCCCAGGAGGTATTTACACATGAATAGAGAATTACATAAGGTTGCTTTTGTTGGTACGGGTGTGATGGGCAGTAGTATGGCTGGGCATTTGTTGGACCAGGGGTTTGAGGTAAGTGTGTATACGCGGACGCGGGAGAAGGCTGAGGGGTTGGTGTCGCGCGGTGCGGTGTGGAAGGCCAGTGCTGGTGAGGCAGCTCGCGGTGCGGATGTTGTGATCACCATGGTCGGTTACCCTAAAGATGTGGAAGAAATTTATATGGGAGACAACGGCATAATAACCAATGCTGAAAAAGGTACATATCTGATTGATATGACCACCTCCACTCCGACACTTGCCAAACAAATTCACCTGCAAGCAAAGGAACGCGGCTTACATAGCTTGGATGCCCCTGTTTCTGGTGGCGATATAGGAGCACGGGAAGCTCGCCTAACAATAATGGTCGGCGGTGACAAAGAAGCTTTCCAAGCATGCCAGCCTATCTTTCAAACATTAGGAACAAATGTCATTTATCAAGGTGAAGCAGGAGCCGGACAGCACACGAAAATGTGCAACCAGATTGCAATTGCCACTAACATGATTGGTGTTTGCGAGGCTTTGGCTTACGCAGAGACAGCAGGACTTGATCCTGAAGATGTCCTAAAAAGTATTTCGAGCGGAGCGGCCGGAAGCTGGTCTCTATCAAATCTAGCTCCTCGCATTATCGCAGGAAACTATGAACCTGGCTTTTTCGTTAAACATTTCATTAAAGATATGGAAATCGCTCTTGATGAAGCGGACAAAATGGGACTTGAAGTTCCAGGTCTCTCCTTGGCCCGTGAAATGTATGTGAAGCTTTCTGCAAGTGGAGAGGAAAATAGCGGAACGCAAGCACTTTATAAGCTTTTTCAAAAACATCCAGCTGAATAAAACAAAAAGGGGACTGCATTCAAAAACTGCAGTCCCCTTTATTTTCGCATCACCTGTTAAGCATACTTCTACCCCTTAAAAACTCCAATAGACAATGCACGGCCACCCTACTCGTCATGTCTCGGAAATCAATCGTTGGATCTATTTCGACAATGTCCAACCCGCATACCGAGTGCTCTTTCCCTAACAAGAAGATAGCTTCAAGAAGTTGCTCACTTGTCATTCCACCAGGTCCGATCGCAGGACAACCTGGGGCATAAGCCTGATCTAGAACATCGATATCAATGGAAAGATAAATATGCTCCACCTTATCTTTTAAATATTCAACAGTCTCACGAATAACCTCCACAATCCCCTGTTTCTTTACATCAGCCATCGTATAAACCTTGATGCCATTTTCCATTGCATATTGATGATAGTAGGCACTGTTCGAGTAGTTTCGAATTCCCACTTGAACGAGATGCTCGCCTTTTAACACACCAGCCTCAAGGAGCCTGCGAAAAGGAGTCCCATTCGTTGGGCCGCCGTCTTCTGTGTTCCTTAAGTCATGATGAGCATCAAATTGAATGACGCCAATTTCACCAGATTTCACTTCATTCATTGCCTTCAAAGTTGAATAGGAGATAGAATGATCGCCACCGATGAAAAGGGGGATGCACTCTTTATTTTCCCTTAAAATAGTCGTTACCGTCTCTTCAATCCTCCGATAAGATTCCTTTATATCTGTTGCATGCATATGAATATCCCCGGCATCCAAAAGCACCGTCGAATCTCTTAAATCCACCTCTACTTCCACAGCATAAGTGGAGTAGGATTGCATGAGTTTCCTGACAACGCCGGGAGTAAAACTCGCTCCGGAATGACTAATGGAGGGTTTGGAAAGAGGGACGCCTATAATGGTCGTCCCACCGAGTTTCTTCTCCCCGTCCCAAAGTTGCAAAAGCTCAGTTGCCTTTGGATAATGTCTGTCTACAAAGGGAGGAGCGCCGGAAGTTTGCAAAAAGGGCGGTTTACTCAAGAAAAGCTCCCCCTTTTGCCACTTTCTCCCCTTTTAAAAATACACTGTGCACATGATTTACACCGTAATGATATGGAACGTACTGATAATTAGGCGCATCCCAGATGACCACATCTGCTTGACGGCCAATTTGAAGTCTTCCGCTAACTTCCTCCTTATGAATGGCTTTTGCAGAGTTGACTGTAACTGCATTCCAGATCTCTTCACAAGTCATTTTCAGCTTTAACATGGCCAGGTTCATAATAAATTGGATGTTCTCTGTTGGCGAACTACCCGGATTGAAATCCGTTGCAAGGGCCACTGCTCCGCCCCCGTCAATCATTCCGCGCGCATTTGCATAGGTTTCTTTGTTTAAATAAAAGGTCGTTCCAGGTAAAAGAACCGCAATCGTATCGGAAGAACCGAACATATGGACCGCTTCATCTGACGCTGCAATGAGATGGTCAGCAGATGCAGCTCCAAGTACCATGGCAAGCTCTGTTCCTCCTAAAGAAACAATTTCATCAGCATGGATCTTCACCGCAAATCCCGCTTCTTTTGCTTTTATTAAATAGTCCTTCGATTGTTCTATCGTAAAGACACCTTCTTCACAGAAAATGTCCACAAACTCTGCCAAATTTTCTTCTTTTAGCGTGGAAAATAAATCTGCCATTTCTTCTAAGAATCGATCGGAATCCGCCTCAAAATCCTTTGGGATTGCATGGGCACCCAAGAAAGTCGATGCCATAGTCATGGGATACTTATTCTGGAGTTCCTTGACCACTCTTAATTGTTTCAGTTCGGTTTCCGAGTTTAATCCGTAGCCACTTTTCGCCTCAACTGCAGTCACTCCATAACTGAGAATACGTTTTAGATGGAACTCGGCTTTTTCCAAAAGTTCTTCAAAACTTGCTTCTTGTGTCGCTTTAACAGTCGAATGGATGCCTCCACCTTGTTTCAAAATTTCTAGATACGGGACACCTTGTTGTTTTAACGCGATTTCATGTTCCCTGGACCCACCAAAAACAAGGTGGGTATGAGGGTCTACGAGTCCTGGTGTCACAAGCTTTCCTTTGCAATCTATCACATTGTCGCATGGTAAATTCTTCGCTTCTTCCGTGGTGCCAATAAACGTAATTACTCCGTTCTTCCAGCCGATAGCTCCATCTTCTATATGCGGAAGAACTTTCATTTGCTCGCCTTTCACCATTTCTGTTTCATGATCCATCGTAAGTAGTTGCCCGCAGTTGATCAGTAAAGTATCCAATTGCAAGGTTTACTCACTCTCCTTTAGTAAAGGAATGTGCACGCCTTTTTCTTTGGCCACTTTCTTTGCAAGGTCATAGCCTGCATCCGCATGTCTAACTACACCCATTCCAGGGTCTGAAGTCAGCACTCGCTCCAACCGCTTTCCAGCTGCTTCAGTTCCATCAGCAACGATGACCATACCAGCGTGAAGGGAGTACCCCATACCAACACCTCCACCGTGGTGAACAGAAACCCAGCTCGCACCATTCACACCATTGATCAAGGCATTCAGAATCGGCCAATCAGCTACCGCATCGCTTCCATCGAGCATTGCTTCTGTCTCACGATTAGGAGATGCTACAGATCCACAGTCCAGATGATCACGACCGATAACGATTGGTGCAGATAATTCCCCACTTGCAACCATTTCATTGATAATTTTTCCGAAACGGGCACGTTCGCCATAACCGAGCCAGCAGATTCTTGAAGGCAACCCTTGGAATGCTACTTTCTCTCTTGCCATCTTGATCCAATTGCAAAGATGCTTGTTATCGGAAAACTCTCTTAAGATAACTTCGTCTGTTTTATAAATATCTTCTGGATCACCCGATAGTGCTACCCAACGGAAAGGTCCTTTCCCTTCGCAAAATTGTGGACGGATGAATGCTGGAACAAATCCAGGAAAATCAAAAGCATTTTCCACTCCCTCATCAAGAGCTACTTGGCGGATGTTGTTACCGTAATCAAAGGTGATAGCACCTTTTAGTTGCAGTTGAAGCATTGCTTTCACATGCTCTGCCATGCTTTCTTTTGCCAGCTTCACATATTGTGCCGGTTCTTCTTTTCTGAGTTTTGCGGCTTCTTCAAGTTTCATTCCAATCGGAATATAACCGTTCAATGGATCATGTGCAGAAGTTTGGTCTGTTAAAAGGTCCGGTGTAAATCCTCTTTCAACCAGCTGCGGAAGGATCTCGGCAGCATTTCCTAAAAGTCCGATAGATAAAGGTTTTCCTAGTTTCTTGTATTCCTCCGCTTTTTCAATGGCTTCGTCTACAGTTTTGACCTTCACGTCGCAATATCTCGTTTCAATGCGGCGGTCAATACGATGTTCATCCACTTCAATGGCAATACACACCCCGCCGTTCATGGTAACAGCAAGGGGCTGTGCACCACCCATACCTCCAAGTCCAGCCGTAACAGTAATTGTGCCCTTCAGTGTATTGTTAAAGGATTGTTTTGCTGCTTCCGCAAACGTTTCATAAGTCCCCTGTAAAATACCTTGAGTGCCAATATAAATCCAAGATCCTGCAGTCATTTGGCCATACATCATCAGTCCTTTTTGATCTAACTCATGGAAATGGTCCCAATTTGCCCATTTTGGCACTAGATTGGAGTTTGCCAATAATACACGTGGCGCATCTGCATGACTGCGGAACACTGCAACCGGCTTACCTGATTGAACAAGTAATGTTTCATCTTCTTCCAAGTTTTTAAGAGATTCCACAATGGCATCAAAGCTCTCCCAGTTTCTCGCTGCTTTCCCGATTCCGCCGTACACCACCAACTCTTCTGGAATTTCTGCCACTTCCGGGTCTAAATTGTTCATCAACATACGCAATGCAGCCTCCTGCACCCACCCCTTCGTATTTAACTCACTGCCCCTTGGAGCACGAATAACCTTCACCATTTCCTTTTCCATATCCATTCATCCCCTTTGATAGAATCATAAATTTTTGGTTTTTGATAATGTTACAGAATTGTTGCGTGAATATTAAATTTCTGAGGGGGGTCAGACCCCCCTAGGAATTTCACGCTCTACATAGAACGCTGCCCTCATCCTTCATCCACGCGGCCAAAGCTTCGATGTCTTTGGAGAAGATGCGGTCTTCGGTGATGCTTGGGACGATGGTGCGTCCTTCTTGGTACCATTTTTGCATGAGTGGTGCGGATAGGAAGACTCCGCGGAATTCAAGGGCTTGCATCGCACACATCCATTCGATGGCAAGTACCCTTCGTACATTGGCCACTATTTGATAGGCATGCCTTGCACCAATCGTTCCCATACTCACATGATCCTCTTGGTTGGCAGAGGACGGAATGGAATCTACACTTGCCGGATGCGCCAACGTCTTATTCTCAGAAACTAGTGATGCCGCACAATATTGCATAATCATCGCACCTGACTGAAGGCCTGGCTTTGGACTTAAGAAAGGGGGCAAATCATTCAGCTGTGGATTAACCAACCGTTCGATTCTGCGCTCTGAAATATTTGCAAGTTCCGCAACACCAAGCTTCAGAAAATCCATCGCAAAGGCAATAGGCTGGCCGTGGAAATTGCCTCCAGAAATAACCTTGCCTCCATCATCGAAAATCAATGGATTGTCTGTCGCCGCATTGATCTCTATTTCCAGCTTTTCTTTTACATAACCCAGCACCTGCCAAGACGCCCCATGCACTTGTGGAATGCACCTTAATGAATAGGCATCCTGTACACGCTTCTCTCCCTGCCTTGTCACAAGCTTGCTTCCATCCAACAACTTCCGGAACCGCTCCGCGACTTCCACTTGCTCCTTGTACCCGCGAACACTGTGGACATCATGGTCCAGTGCATCCACAATCCCCTCAAGCCCTTCAAAGGTCATCGCTGCAATTGATTCCGCTTGAAAAGCCATCTTCTCCGCTTCTAGGTATGCGACTACCCCTACAGCCGTCATTGCCTGTGTACCATTTATTAATGCAAGACCTTCTTTAGCTTTCAATTCAATCGGGGTAATCCCTTTTTCCGCTAGAACACTTGCAGTATCTCGTCTTTTCCCTTCATAAAAGACCTCACCCTCGCCAAGCAAGGTCAATACTAAATGGGATAACGGTGCAAGATCTCCGCTTGCTCCAAGCGAACCTTGTTGTGGAACAACAGGATGTATTCTCTCATTTACATATTGTAAAAGCCGTTCAATAACTATTGGACGGACACCGGAATAGCCTTTCAAAAGGGCATTGGCACGTAATACCAACATCGCACGGCCTATCACCTCAGCAAATGCATCACCCACTCCACAGGCATGAGAGTGAATGAGATTTCGTTGCAAATCTGCCGTCTCATCAAATGGAATCAACACATCGCTGAATTTCCCAAAACCAGTTGTAATCCCATAAACCACTTCCCCCTTATGCACAATATTCTCTACCGCTGCCCGACTAGCGACTACCTTCACCATTGCATCCTTACACGCGTCTACTTGATCATTTTTAAATAAAATTCCATTCAATTTTTCAAGCGTCAACGATTCTCCGTTTAATGTAATCATTGCGACTCTCCCCTTTTCCCGCTGTTTCTCCATAGACGGTTTCCTCCTTTTCCCACACAAAAAGAGGCCATACTTCGACCATGTAATATGTTCAAAGTACAGCCCCCTATTTATCAGCAACTATGGGCAAAAATATTTAAATGTGATTGATTCCGAGACCGATAGTTTCATGCTCCGATCCCCTGACAGGAGCGCCAATCGTCCCATACAGCGCAACTGCAATCCAGTCGCCTTCTTCTAGATCTTCATAAGGATTTCCCCTTACGACGGCAAAACGCAATCCTACGGTTCTCATAACAGACCCGAGTTGTACTTGACCGCGTGTCACTCCACTTAGGGCATCCATGATGGCATGATATAGTGCATGTGTTTCCCGGTAACCATCGGATTTGATGATACCTTCCCGCTTGGCGGCAGTTTCAATGGCTGCTACCACTTTTTGCGAATCCATGGAACCGACTTTCCCCATACAGCTTATCCATTGTGGCGGTGTTGCCACCGGAAATTCTTCCTGGTCGCCGTTCATCGCAAGAAGTATTGCATATTTGCCAATTCGTCGATCTATCGCTAGTACCATATGCATTACCTCAATACTAAAAATTTTCTAATAACTAATGTCTACCTCAAGTGTAAATTTGTCCGTGCCTTTCTGTCAAGGAGTTTCTTCTTTTATATTTCTTGAAACTCCTTGGACATCATATAATATTGCAAACCCTTTGTGGACGCTAATGCCTGTTCCTTCTTTTCCTTAGCGAGCGTATAGTTTTTGCGACTTAGCGCAAGCTCCGTATCGATGGCAAACTTCATCCAATCTTTTCTCACTTCGCCTCTAAGCTCTTCCGCCTTCTTGTAATCTTTTTCTGCTACTGCAATTCCAGCCGTTATATACGTCTTAATTTCCGGCTGATCGACTTTTACAACTTGCTCTTTCGCCTTTGTGTAATTGCCGACTCTTAAGTAATACTGAGCCCAAAAAACTGCGGTCTTTTTCCCCTTCCACTTCCGTTCAAGCTCCTCCAACTCTTTTTTGGCACCAGTCAGGTTCCCATCGGCCAATTCTAAAACAAACCCATAGTACGGCTCATGACGCTTTTTTTCTAAATATTTTTCTATTTTCTCCACATCCCGGGATAAAAACATATATTTAACATCCCTGTAGGATAAGGCGATAAATGCTAAAACCAGGAGGCCAACAAAGATCCAAAAGTTAAATTGGACATTCAAAACGCCCAAGATTATGCCTATTGCAAATCCTCCAAGTATTAACAACAATAAATTCTTCATAACTCCCTAGCTTCCCTTCTCTCTAACAATAACCAGAATATTATATAGATTTGACCATCCCGCCATCCACTAAAAACGAGCTACCCGTCATATAGCTGTTTGCATCTGACACAAGAAATGTTACTACTTTGGCAAATTCCTCCGGCTCACCGTAACGACCAAGCGGTATTCCCGTTTTTACTTTCTCTTCCATCTCCGTTTTCGTGATACCCTGTTTCTCTGCATTGACTTCATCCAAAAACGCCACTCTGTCTGTAGCAATTCTACCCGGTGCGACCGTATTAATTAAAATATTATCTCCCGCAAGTTCACTAGCCAGCGTCTTGGTCAATCCAACAATACCTGTGCGGAATGTATTGGATAAAAGTAAACCAGGAATTGGTTCCTTGATGGAGGAAGATGCGATATTGATAATTTTCCCTCCGTTTTTCTTTAGGTGAGGAAGTGCTTCCCGGATGGTTCTAATATAACTTAATAGATTTAATTCAAAAGCCTGCTGCCATTGCTCATCTGTTATCTGTTCAAAGGAGCCGGCAGGAGGACCTCCAGCATTGTTCACCAAAATGTCTAGTTGACCATATGTATCCACCGCATGTTGAACGGCACGTTTAATTTGAGTAGGGTCTGTTATATCCGTTGGAATATAAGTAGCTTGACCACCTTCTTTTCCAGCTAATTCACGTTGAACATCAGCTAACTTTTCCTCATTTCTGCTCGCAAGAACAACATTGACACCTTCACCAATGAGAGAAGAGGCAATCGCCCTTCCAAGACCTTGACTAGAAGCCAAAACTAAAGCCGTTTTTCCTTTAAGGTTCATATCCACCAAACTCCACGCCCTTCCTTCCATAATACTTCTATTATACCGTTTACTATTTGCGTTGTAACGAATGAAACCCTAAGAAAAAACAGCCACACTCTGATGGCTGCTTCCCCTAAAAACTATAAACACTCACTCTCTACAATCCCAATCAAATCCTTAAGCATGGCAACGGATGGTTCCAAACTTAGCGAATAGATTCGTTGGGTCCCTTTTTGCTCAATTTCCACCAATTTATTATCACGTAAAATTTTCAGGTGGTGGGAAATGGCTGGCCTTGAAAGCCTGGATGTTTCTGCGATTTCTGTTACAGTCAACGCTTCTTTTTCTGCCAATAGCAGAATTATATCCTGTCTTGCTTCATCCGCCAGTACTTGGAATAACGGGATACAATCTCGAAATGTTTGGATCGCTTTATCATTCATAAAAAATACTCCTTCATCGTCCACTTCATCTTTTCCCCATTATACCAAGAAAGTAGAAGAATTGGGACATTCATACCCCAACACATTAATTTAGTGGAATTCTATGTTCCTTTTTTTCAAAAAAATAATCATTGGAGATTTGAGTGGCTTGTATCATTAGTTGTGTTTCATCAGCATCTATATCCACGTTTATCAATTCTATTTGACTGTTAACTTTCTGTCGATCATACCAATCATAGTCAGGTATATTGTATACATTCATCCTTTGTCCGTTATCATCAAAAAACTCCCAATGGAAGGTCCGAGATTTATAATTTTGTGTTCGTTGACCTGTAATTAGCACGTTGGTCAGTTCACCTTCCTGCCTTTTTACAGAAAGCTCATCCAATGTGTATCCATCTAGATCAATATCCAATGGTTGCTTCATTGTTTCATCCAGCGGAACGGTAAGAGAATAAAACCCCGGTTCATGATAGTAAATGGCCTTAATTTCTGCAAACAGCTCTTCATCCCCTGTACCTACACCTTTAATTCCCATTAAGTCCTGATCAGCGTAAACATTTGAAAAATCAATTTGACTTATGGAACTCAAATTATTTAGAGACGGATAACCGATAGGAATCAGGTACTCATTTTCATTATTGACCAGTACCACAGAGGCAAACACATCGTGATAACTCATAAAAAACTGTTCATCATACTTCTGATTTGTCCGTTTCAAATTCGTATCAATTCGTTTAATTTCCTCTTCCTTCAGCCTTACATCATATTTCAATCTGCTGCCATACTTTCCTTTCTCTATAGAAAGGATTTCAAGTTCAATTTTATCATCAACAACTATTATTTCATTCAATTCCAGCACTTCAACTTCTCCCATTGCTTTATCATATTCTATTGGAACCTCAATCTCCCAATCTCCTCCCCTACTTTCCAACATATGGAATCGGATGATAAGCGTAAAGTTATCCGGCAGTGCTGTTTCGTTCAGTGCTCTTACATAAAAATTTGCATCGACTAAACTTTCCTGGCTTGCTCCGGTATCTCCCATAAGACTATCCTTCGCGGAGGTAGCCTCCATCGGATACGTTTTACCTTCTTCATCTACGGCATAAACGGTATACCTGTCAACTCCACCTGCACCAGATTCCTTTTTATAGCTTGAAACTTCATAGTGAACCACCATATGCAAGGGATCTACATCAACGCCTGTTATTTCAACAGTTATATCATTGTCCTCTGCTGTATAAGTCCCCTCTGCCCACACATTATAAAAACTTCCGTACATTAGATAATTACTTGCCATTTTGGTCCAAGGGATAATAGTTGGCAGAACTACAAACCCACCAACAATTACAGCAATCATCACACCAATAACCCCGAACTGATATGCGATGCTACGTTGTTTCGGTCTCTTGACTGTATATGGCGTCAACTGTTCTAAGACCTTTACATTAAAGTCAGTATCTAGTGACGGAGCTTGTAGCACTTGCTGTAGCATGCCCTCTTCTTTCTCTATTAGATGAAGCAAATCTCTGCATACTGGGCAAAATTCCAGGTGGTCGTTCATCCGCATCTTTTTCGGACTTTCCAGTACTTCTCCCTGATAGGCAACTAGATCTTCCACACTAAAGCATGCTTCAGTAGGCTTGTCACTTCGAGAAACAAAGTTCTGCAGGATTATATTTTTCGCTTTCAAAAGATATCCAGTGAATTCTCCCAAACTATTATCGGAAAGAGCCGATTTCTGTTCATCAGTCAATTCGATGAGTAAATAATAATACAACAGGGGAACTCTCGTTTCCTTCCTTAAAGAAAGGATCTCTTCTTGCAAATGCATATAATGTGGTTTGTCAGAAAGCCAGTTTTCAATGTCATTTCCGTCCTCCAATATTGGCAACTCTTTCAGGAGAGGTATTACCTCCTGATACAACCAAAACGAGAACAGTGCCTTTTCATCATAGCTTGGTAGATTCCCAAACACTTTTACAAAGGATTTATTTGTAAATTCTTCTGCAAGTTCCAGACTACCTGATAGCCAATATCCCACTCTATAAACACTGTTCTTATATTTTTCAATGATTGGATCAAAAGCTTCCAAGTCACCAGCCAGCACTTTCTCAATATATATTTTTTCATCCATCATTCTGACTCACTGTCATTCTTCTCGCCTTTATCAAACAAAGAAAGCTTTTCCCACGTACTTTCATCGTAATGCGAATAAATGTAGTCCGCTTTTATCACCAAAGTTTCAGGAAATTCATCTTCAGTATTATGCGTGACGATATCAACATGCAGCAACTTTTTTGGACCTTCTTTTTGCATGTCTTCATAATGATACCAGCCTTCTGTTGGAATGTAATTACCAGTTTGATCGGATAGTTCCCAACCAATATCTCCACTTGCTCCCTTTTGTTGGTTCTCTCCATTTATGATTAGCGCATACTTCGTAATATTCCCTTCTCCGTCTTTAACAGGAGTTAAACTGTAATCCAATAACTTGTAGTTACTGATGTTACCCTCTAAAGGAGTAGTCTCTGTTTCTTCAAGTGGTACTTCCATAGAAAAGAATGTCGGCTCTTGAAAAGAAGCTCCCAACATTTTTATATAAAGTTCTTCCTTAGGGTTTTCTATTTTACCCTCTATTTGATGCCCCCCCATTTGTATCTGTTCCTCATTGCCAAGATAATAATTTGAAAAATATAATTCTATCGGTTTATTCGGATTATAAGGATCCATATAATTAAAGTAGATAGGCAACACCAAATGTTCTTCTTCCGTTGTTACATGCAGACCTACATGACGTCCCTGAAGTATTTCTTCCATCCTATATTCCTGATCATGTTCTTTCAGGAGCTTCCTTAATCTAGCTTTCTCTTCTTCTGTATGGTTGACTTTATACCTTATTCTGCTGCCGATTTCACTAAAGGTGGCATCCATTATTTCAACGACTGCTTTATCGTCAATGTTCATTTTTTTGTTTAGATTAACCGTCACAGCTGTATCCTCTACTTTGTCGTATCTTATCGGTATTTCTAGGTTCCATTTCCCAAGTTGTCCTTGAAGTTTTGCAAATTTTATTTCTAAATTAAATTGGTCAGGCAAGTCTTCAGGCATCTTCACAAGATAATAGGGCCTTTCTTTTCCCTGCCCTTCCTCTTTGTCATGTCTCTCGTATCTTAGATGATCTGGAAATGTTGCTTCAATAGGATATTGCTTTCCCTCTTCATCTACTATCTTGAGTGGGTTATAGTTATAAAAATCCACTTCTTCAAAAGGAAATGTCTTAGGTGGTTTTTTCCCTTCTCTACTAATCTCATAGTAAACTGCCATAAATACGGAATCGATTTCCACTTTTGTGATCTCTAACGTGATTTCTTCATCAGTTATTGCATATGTACCTTCCGTCCAAACATTATAAATGGTCCCATGCTCCATATAAGTGGAAACCATGGACGCAAGAGGCTTAAGAGTTGGTAAAATAACGACACTGAATAAAAAGATTGCTCCTAATATTCCTACTGCACTAAGTTGATATTTCCATGTGCGGTGCTTTGGTTTTGCCGGTACATAGGGGTCTAGCTTCCTCAATACTTTCTCATTAAATGATTCATTGAGTTTTGGATACTCCAACACCTTCTCTAAAGTAGATTCCTCTTGTTTAAGAAAATGTAATACTTCTCTACAATCCGGGCAGAATTCTAAATGATCATTCATCTTTTGTTCCTTTTCATCACTTACTTTCTCATCAAAATATAAAGAAAGTTCTTCCTCACTATGACAGTCGTCACCTTCGTTTTTGATATCATTTGATAAAGTGGATCGTCTGATTTGATTTAAAGAGTTGGAATAATTCTCTTCTATTTCTTCCTTGCTTTTGCCAATTAATTCGGATAGTCTAACAGGTGCGGTATCCAATAACTTGATTAGCAGGAATTGAAATTTCGCTTCTGGTGCTAAAGAATGAAGGGCTTCTTCCATCTCGATGTAATGAGGATTATGAAAGGGCAGTTTAGCATGTCTTGCACTTTCGTCAGCTCTCTTGACACCTATTATTGGAATAAATTGTTCATAAAGCCAATCAGAAAAAAACACGGAATCATTGTACTTTTCTAGGTTTTGATATACCTCAATGAAACCTTTTTCTATTAATTTTTCTGCTTCTGCTTCACTTGCAGACATTTGAAAGGCTACTGCAAAAAGCTTGTCCTTATAGCAATCAATTATTTGAAAATATTTATCTTTGTTGCCAGCTAATATCTCTTTGATTTCTATACTTTCTTCAACCAAATCCTTTTTCACCCTTTTTATGAATCTTTTGTCTTATATCTACAATTATACCATTTAAAAGGTATATTTTCAGAAAAATGAATGTATTCAAGCACATGTACATAAAAAAAGAAGCCACCATTTTCAGTAGCTCCCATTAAAATCTTCGAACAAAATCACTTTTTAGGTATATTTCTATTCTTCTTTCATCCATAGATGCTTCATGCCTTTTTGCTAAATCCTCATTTTTTCTTCCGAATAGTAATGTTAACATTGTTTTCATCCTCCATCATTCCTTTGTATTGTTCTCACTCTTAGTATAGATTTCTACGCTGTTTTCGATAACATACTGCAGAATGGTTTTGTTTCATTCTTTTACCTACAGTCATTTCCAGCTTTATACCGAATGATACTAAGTCTTGAGGAGGAGATGAGCTTGCTTAGTTATGCTCCGCTGTTGATTTCCGCAAATGGCTTCGCTTTCCTAGGGGCGCTGCTGGAACGGAAATCAACCGCATTATAAACTTTCTTATCTCTATAAAAAAGCCCACGAAAAAAAGAGATGTATCCGACTCATCTCTTTCTTCCTGGCATCAAGTTTGGGAAAGTAGCCTAATTTTAATGATAAAGGGTAAAGGGTAAAGGTTGTTCCGTTGCATCTATTCATTATGAAAAAGGGGAGTAATTCATGACATGTCAGACAAAGCAACAGCTTGTTACGGCTAAAAGTGTGAAACAACCTTACAGTAGTAATTATATTACTCAAATGTTAAATTGATTTGTTGGTAGTATTAACATTTTGTAAAACTTAAAGAACACGAACCGCCTTGACCGCTCTCGGTTTCCAATAAGTATTATAAGAAGTGAAAGCAACTCCTGTACTTGTTGCAGCATGAAGCAGCGTGTTTGAATCCGTCACGATGGAAACATGGTTGATGACACCATCTCCATCTGTATCAAAAAATACCAAGTCCCCTTTACGGATATCACTTAATGGTATTTCGTTCCCTACATTCGCTTGTTGGGCAGAAGTTCTTGGTAGATTAATCCCGTTTTCAGCAAATACTTTTACTGTATAAGAAGAACAATCGAATGCATCGGTTCGGTTTGTGGAAGCACCGTACAAGTATTTAGCACCCAAATATTTTTTTCCTGTTTCAATAATTGCATCCGCTTTCGCTTCCCATGAAGCATCATTACCAGGATTAGCAGTTACATCTCCTGGGATATTGATAACTTGACCAACATAAATACGGTTTGCATTTTGGATAGAAGGATTGGCGGACAATAAAGCATTAAGTGTTACACCATGCCTGTTTGCGACAGATGAAAGGTTATCCCCACTCTTGATTATGTATGTACTAGCCTTAGGCGCAGGGTTGCTTGGACTAGGAGTAGGTGCAACAGGTTGGATCGGTGCCGTGTTACTTGGAGCTGCCACACTTATTTTCTGGCCTATATAGATTCTGTTCACGTCTTTAATGGAGGGATTTAGCTTCAAAAGATTGGCTAAGGTAGTTTGATGTTCCCTTGCAATGATGGACAAAGAATCTCCTGCTTTAATCGTGTACGTAATAGATGTAGGTTGGCTCGGAACTGGAGCTGGGGCTGGTTGAGATGTGGAGCCACCTGCATTTAAAATTAACTTTTGACCTGGATAGATAAGATCACTGTTAAGGTTATTCCACGACTTGATATTACTAATAGAAACTTGATTGTTGCTAGCTATCTTCCATAAGGAATCACCAGATTTTACAACATAATCGGAAGCATAAGCTTGTCCAGAAAACATGATGGAAGTTACGAGAGCACCTGCCATTACTTTCTTTTTCATTATTGTTCGATTCTCCTCTTTTGTCACTTTTTTCTATGTATATTTTATAGTAGCATGAATTTTTCAACAATAATATAGAATTTTCTTCACATTTATCTTAAAAACGACAAAAAGCTTGCAGGACTATAGTCTCTACAAGCTGTCTGATGCTACACCGCTGTTGATTTCCGCAAATGGCTTCGCTTTCCTAAGGGCTGACGAGAGCCTCCTCGGCTTCGCCTGCGGAGTCACCACCTAGCGCTATCTCCCTCAGGACAAGGAAGGCTTCGACAGCGATACATCGCACGAAGAAAATGCGTAGCATTTTCGAGGAGTCTTCGCCTTTTGCTCCAATCAACCGCTAGAAATCCTCATATAACACATTCTTTGTTTATATGCCGGCAGAACGTTGGAGTCTTTTGGCTATTTCCATGAAGTCTTCTTGGGAGATTCCTGGTGCAAATTCTTCTGGGACACCTTGCAGGTCAGGCATCGGGGCACCAGGTGGAGAACCTTGGATGACTTCAAGCTTTCCGCCATCTTGTGGGTGACTTCCTTTCCAAATCATAGCTACATCCTTATAATCGTTTGGACTGAAGGTGTATAGCTTTCGATGCGCTCCTTCTGCTTCAAACTTTCTGGTCGTCTCAAACGCCTTGTTTTCCAAGCTTGGTATCGGAACAAGCTTAGTAATGTCTACTCCTGTTGCAATCTCCAAAGCTTTCGCATATGCCACCACATGCACTCCCCCACGCACGAGAAGGTAACCGATCATTTCTCTGGCAACTGGGTTGTCTGTCATCTGATATACCCTCATCTTATGGGTTCTTGCCCCGCACTCCAGAAAAAAATTATGCAACAGATCCAATATCAAGTTTCCACTGTTGAATACATTATCACCTGTCCATGCCCTGCCCATTGAATCTCCTGGAAGTGCCGTTTGAGCAGTCGCAATATACTGATACGTGTTGCGAAAGTCTTTGGTGTCCCTTAACGGCGTCGCATCCGGTGGAGCAGGATATGTAACACCTTCAAGCATCAGGTTTATCGTCGTAGTAACGAGTTCAACATGCCCAAACTCCTCTGCTGTAATGCTTGCCACCAGATCAAAAAACGGTTTTAACTTTTTCTTATTGCGAAAATTAAAGGATTGAAACATATAGTTATTGAGTGTGGACATTTCCCCAAATTTCCCGCCAAGCAATTCTTGAACAGCCGCTGCCCCATTGGGATCTGGATTTTTCGGTTTCGGCAACGGTATCAGCAATCGATTTGTACGACAGAACATCTTCTCTCACCCTCCTCTAACCAATCAAAAAGACTCTATTTACTTGTATGATTTTTCGGAATTGTCCTATAACCCACTAGAGGCTTTTATCATGGATACAGGACATTCGCCTATACACTTTGGGTGTTTGTAACATAAGGTATGTTATCAACGTTAAAAGGAGAGATGTTTAAATGGGCAAAGACGCAGGCTGTGGAGCAGGCTTCACACTTTTCATTATCTTATTTATTCTTCTTATCATCATCGGAGCGGCTTATATATATTAAACCTAAAAACCAAAACGCTTATTAAAATAGATGTTAATATAACGTAAAAAGAAGTTGATCGCAGTGGAAGGCGCAGACTCATATGGGAGGAAGGGACAGGGGAGACCTCGCAGAAGGCTCCCGGACTGCCCATGGAAAGCGAAGCGCCTGGAACGAAGATCAACCGTTAAACGCAGGCACTGATCTCCCTGCGTTTTTTTCATGAGGAATTTGTGGGTATGGAACATAATTCACAATTGATAGGTCAAGCTAAGGAGAGAGTAATGGCTGGAGGAATCTTTATGCAAGAAAAATGCTATCAACATATGGACTTACATACTAATAAAGGGCCCTTCTTTTATGCACAATCCCCTTGAGCGTTTGCTATGGAGCATAGCGCTTCCTGGATTTGGCCAATTACTCAACAAAAGATATATTAAAGGACTTACCTTTATCTTCTTAGAGTTCTTAATTAATGTTCAAGCCAACTTCAACTCTATTATCATGTATAGCTTTAATGGCGAGATTGACCGGGCAATAACAGAAGCAAATTATTTGTGGCTCATGTTTTATCCTTGTTTGTATTTTTTTGCAATGTGGGATGCTTTTAAAGATGCAGGCGGTGGGAAATCTCCTTATTCCTTTCTCCCTTTCGTTAGTTGTGCTTATTTTGTTACAGTCGGCCTTATGCTATCAGGAAAAATAAAGTTATTTGGCATACTTGTAGGTCCTGTTTGGATGCCTATGATATTTGTCATCCCTGGTTTGGCTGTCGGTTTTCTTGTGCAGGGAATACTACTTTTTTTCACTAATAGGCAAGATCAAGGAGGGTGATTATGATGAGGCATATTCTTACAAGAGATAATGTAAGGATCTTTTATCGCTTAATCGGCAAAGGACCTATTACCATACTCTTCATTCATCCACCGGGAATGGGCCATATCACATTCAAACAGCAACTTCCCTTGTCCGAAGATTTTCAACTGCTTTATGTAGATTTGAGAGGAAATGGGAAAAGTCACAAAGGAAATGTACCCATTCGGTTCTCACTTTTAGCTCGAGACCTTTATGATGCATGTCATGAATTAGGAATAGATAAGGTGTTTATATGTGGCTATTCAAACGGGGCCTCCATTGCTATGGAAATTTCAATGAGATACCCGGAATTAGTAGATGGGCTATTTTTAATCGGGGCTTTTTCTGAGGTAGATTCATTCTTGTTAGGAAGCGAATTTCTATTGGGTATACTAGCATCCAAAATGAACCTGAAACATCTGCTAGCAAATGTGATTGCAAACGCACATGCATATTCCAAGGATTTCGGTAAGGAAATGGCTAATTATTACTTACATACAGATGCAGACACCCTTCATCAAATGTACGTAGAGGGGCTTTCTTACAATTGTACGAATAGCCTTGCATCTATTAAGTGTCCGATCGTTCTTATCTATGGTCAAAGGGATTATTATGTTCATCATTATCAGTATAAATTTATGACCAGTCATCACAATACAAAGGTTGTCTACATTAGTGGGGCTAGACATCAAATACCTACTAAGCATCCTACCGTGTTAAATATGATTATGAAGAAGTTTATCCAGAATCAAATGATAGTTGAAAAAACAAAAGGGAGTCCATCAACTCCCTAGACTAGAACTATGATATAGTAGTGGTTTTATTATCATTTTTAACAGGTTTAGCGGAGTTCTGATTCATGCAATTGTGTGCGATTTTCATACGACTTAACGTGGTTTTTAGCGTATCATTTGCATCTTTTTCTTTGTCTAATTGGATATTTGTCATATCCACCATCGCTCTCACAACATTTTCAAAAGCAATACGAAGCTTTTCGTTTTGGAGGGAATTCCCGTCTTTCACAATCATTTTCACCAACTCATTAGCATAGACATTCATCTTCTCCACAGCTTCTACCTTCTGATTCATGATGTACTCCTCCTATAGAATCATTTTATTAATTAATATGAGTGAAAGCGATAAAGCATGCTTTTACATCTAATATGACCTTTGCCTATATTATTCTATGATAATTGGCTAATTCCTTCTCTTCGACAAAACAAGTCACACTTACAAAAGTTTCGACCTAATCCCTTCCCAATGGAACAAATATCTTTGCGAAAATACAACTAAAACCTCGAATTTAAAGTAGTAAAGGAGATGCAACTTTTCGAATTCCGAAGTTTTTCACGATAATACCTACTTTTTACACATAACCTATTTTCTTACAAAGTTTTTTAGACTATAATATAGGAAATTGTGAAGAGGGAGTGATAAAGATGAGACTCGTAGAACTTGCCGTAGAGAAAAAGCGTAACCAAATGATGAAGACTGCCATTAAAACTGGACTAACATCTGTTGAAACCGTTAGGCTAAGTCAAGAGCTTGATGAAATGTTAAATGTCTTTATTCCTCCGCATCTTGAAGAACAACATTCAAAATCTCTTGATTATAAGAAAAAATTATAGTTGCATCATTTTAAAAATTGAGTATAATTACATCAAACTTCTATAAATATTCATTGATGAAAAAGAGAGTAGTCTATAGATGGCAAATATAGCGAATCAGGGACGGTGGAAGCCTGATACAAGTCTATGGTATGAAGCGCACTTTTGAAATGAAAAGGGCCCATCCCCTATAACGATGATAAGCGGCTTTTCAGATTAATAGGAGAAAAGCAATTAGAGTGGTACCGCGGGCACAAGATAACAAGCTCGTCTCTTCAACATATTGAAGAGGCGGGCTTTTTTATATTTATTTAACAAGGAGATGATCTAAATGAAACTGACTGATCTTGCAGCAGAAGCTCTGTATAGTGTTATCCCTGAAATCCAATTTGATAAAATAACAAATCTTTTAGAAAAACCGAAACATGCACAACACGGGGACCTGGCTTTCCCTTGTTTCGAATTAGCAAAAATTAAAAGAACCGCCCCTCCCGCTTTAGCAGCAGACATTGCAACAAAACTCAGTAACTCCATGATTGAAAAAACAGAGGCAGTCGGTCCTTACGTTAATATTTTTTTCAAAAAGGACATAATCCAACAAAAGGTAGTTCACAAAATCCTTAAAGAAAAAGGTCAATATGGCACGCTTCATAGAGGGATTAAAGAAACCATCGTCTTAGATCTGTCCTCTCCTAATATTGCAAAGCCTTTTTCTATGGGGCATCTACGTTCGACAGTGATTGGGAATGCCATCGCCAACATCTTGGAAAAGGCAGGCTTTGAGACCGTCCGAATAAATTATCTAGGAGATTGGGGCACACAATTCGGTAAATTGATTGCCGCCTATTTAAAATGGGGAGAAGAAGAAAAAATCCGCCATAATCCAATTCCTGAACTGTTAAAGCTTTATGTTAAATTTCATGAAGAAGCAACAGTAAACACTGATCTAAATGATGAAGGACGCAGATGGTTCAAGCAACTTGAAGAAGGAAATGAGCAAGCAGTTTCTTTATGGAAATGGTTCAGGGAGGAATCATTAAAAGAATTTAATAAAATTTACGCGCTTCTTGACGTCACATTTGATTCCTATCAAGGAGAAGCGTTTTATAACGATAAGATGGACTCAGTCGTAACTATGCTGGAAGAACAAAATTTGTTAAAGGAATCCGATGGTGCGCAAGTAGTGGACATTGATGACCCTTCTCTCCCACCATGCCTAATAAAAAAATCCGATGGTGCTACCCTTTATGCAACTCGTGATCTCGCTGCAGCACTTTATAGAAAAAAGGTGTATCAATTCTCTAAGGCACTTTATGTGGTTGGTCAGGAGCAATCTATCCATTTTCAACAAGTGAAGGAAGTTTTGAAAAGAGCCGGCTTTGACTGGGCAGCTGAAATGCACCATATTTCATTCGGTCTTCTTTTGAAAGATGGCAAGAAAATGTCCACACGTAAAGGGAAGGTCGTTTTATTAGAAGAAGTGCTGCAAGAAGCAATTCAACTTGCTGAACGAAATATAGAATCCAAAAATCCAAATCTTCCTGATAAAGTGGAAATAGCCCGCCAGGTTGGTGTGGGTGCAGTCATTTTTCATGATTTAAAAAACTACCGTGTGAACTCTGTGGAATTTTCTCTAGAAGATATGTTGAAGTTTGAAGGAGAAACAGGGCCTTATGTTCAATACACTTACGCCCGGGCAAACTCCATTTTGAAAAAAGGCCATTGGACTGAGGAAGAAATTCACATAGGATTAGGAGATAACTATTCGTGGGAAGTGACAAAACTTCTGCAAGAATATCCAGATGTTATTGCAAATGCAAATATGGCCTACGATCCCTCATTGGTCGCAAAGCATATTGTTGATGTATGCCAAGCTTTTAACAGTTGGTATGGTAATGTAAAATTCCTTCAAGAGGACGCAGAAAAAAGTGCTAGACTAGCCTTGGTATCTGCTACTGCAATCGTCATTAAAGAGTCTCTGCGTTTACTTGGCATTCAGGCTCCTCAAGAAATGTAACAGATATTGGTATTAAGAACATGAATCCAGCATTCCCCTCATATATTAAAGTATCAATAGTATTGGGGGGATGCCTATGAAATGGCTTGTACTGATTCATGTCTTAGTTGCAGTCATCGGAATTGGTCCCACATTTTTTGGAAATATACTCCTTAGAAAGCATCAGACCATTTCAGATCTTCGACACAACATCCTATTACAACACAAACTCGATTACTTCCCTAAAATTTGCGGAACACTTGCCGTGATAACTGGTATACTACTTGTACTCTTTGGCAACTATGGTTCTATTCTCCAAGTTTGGCTTTTTGGATCTCTCGTTGTTTACCTTTCCATCCAAGTTATTGTAATTGGATTTATCTCGCCTGCCCTTAGTGAACTTCAGCGTTGGTTACTACACCCTGAAAACAGAGCCTCTACTCAACTGCCAGCCCAGCAGGACGCCACTCTCCACAAAATCAGTAATCTCTACTGGTTAACCTGCATTCTGGGATTTCTCATCTTTATCCTAATGATTATCAAACCATCTTGATCTATAGGTCATCTCCTTTGCAAATGCAAGAATTAGTTATTGTGCTTGATAAGGCGGAGGTGTTGGCCTATATTGATTAAGCGAACTTTTTCGCTGGATGCTGTTGATGCAGGTTTTGACTAGCGTTGTTAGGTGGATAATCGTTGGAGATACCTTGTTTAGTTCCAAATGTCCGAAGATTTCATGTTTTTGACCGAAGATTTCGAAAAGTTGACCGAAGTTTTCCAATAGTTGGCCGAAGTTTTGTGGTAGTTGACCGAACCTAAAAATCAATTGTCCAAACACCCCCTAAAAGTTGGCTGAACCCTCAGATACTATGTCCGAACCCTCCCCAATTCCTTCGTTTATTTGACCGAAGAAATAAGAAAAGTGTCCGAACCATTTTTTCACCACCTAAAAGAGGTAAATTTTTTGATAAAACAGCATTTTTCCAGCATAGACCTCTCTAAAACCAGTGTGTTTTCCTGAAATTACTCAAAATAAAATTTAAAAAAGCGCGTGGTATTTTAATAGCCGCTGTTTCTTTCCACAAATGGCTGCGCTTTCCGCGGGAGGAAGGGACAGGAACGGAAATCAACAGTACTTACTTTATACCCTCAAAAAAAGAGGCACCCATAATCTCAGGCACCTCCCACTCCAGTATCCGCTCTTTTCCTTTTCCGATAAAACGCTTCTCTCCCCATATAGCTGTTAAAAAGCAGTTCCATTTTCTCCAAATCTTCCTGCAACACTACCGGGTCCCGTTCATCCCAATACACATAAGAGACAAAATAATACTTGCGGATGGGAGAAAAGAGTACCTTGGAATGCGGAAACTTATCAAAAAAACCTTGTATCTGCCCTTTTTTCATATACGAAATATTCACCAGTTCCATTAACATCACCTACTTGTTTAAAGGATAGGTCGAATTAAAGGTAAAGGGACTTATAGTTGTAATACCACATATACACGTTAAATACACCATTTTAACTGTTGGCTATACTATTCAACCAGTTTCCGTTCCAAAAGCTAAAAAGTTAAGCAGCAATATCTCGTTTCACAAATGTCCAGAAACTAACTACATGCAGCAACACAAAATATATTAAAAACATGACAGTAGAGAAGCCAAAACTAACGCCTGGGACAATTTGCACGCCTTCAAGCAATGCTTCAAAGTGAATGTTGGCAAACGGAGAATACTTGGCCCACTCAAACTTCATGGCAATAAGCGTTGTAATTTGGGTTCCTGTAAATAAAAGAAATAGCGAAATCCCAATTGCAAGTGAGTTATTCCGGAATACACTCGATATCATGAAGGCAATGGTACCAAACATGACTACTCCTAAACTGCTCAATGCCAGTTTCAATAGTAAGTATAAGAAGGGATGAACCTCAATCACTTCACCACCAGCATACAATAGAGATGGCGTACTATCAAAACCAAACGCAATTGCACCCGTTACAAATGTACTCACAAAAAGAATTGTGTAAAAAATGACCATAAACAAAAGTACGCTGATGTATTTTGCTAGCAAGATCTTACTTCTGCTAATCGGCCTGATCATTAAGAGTTTGATGGTCCCCCAAGTAAATTCACTCGCTATCATCCCCGCAGCTATGATGACAACAAATAAAGTAACTAGACTCGTCAATCCAAGGTTTTCATCCATATAAGTCCAAACTGTATTGCCAGTTGTTGGTTCCATATCATTTTCTAAGCGATGTTCATTAATTGCCAACTGTCGCTCAAGCGTGGCTCTATCCCCGTCCTCTGACTCTTTAATAGTCGTTTCCAGGTACTGATTTTCCTGCTCCAATGATTCCTCCCAGCTAAGCTCTTGACCATTCATCCCACCTTCACTTCTTGCATCGTCAAGCATCGAGCCCATCATGATGGTAAAAATGACTCCAACGGCCGACAACAACACCAATATCGCACTCATTACATAAAAGCTTGGCCTTCTAAACCATTTAATCAGTTCATTTTGAATTAAATTTTTCATAGTTAGACACCTCGCTCCTGTGACGTTTTTTCTAAGAATTTATCTTCAAGGGTTTTTGTTACTTCCTTCACTTCAAAAACAGCAATCTCTCGTTCTACTAAACTTTTGATAAACATTGGAACAACTGCACGATCCATCTCCACTTGCAATCTGCCCTCTGCAAGATTATGCGGCATATCCATTTCACGCATCAATGCCATCGCCTCTTCCACCGGTTCACACTCCAACTGATACAAGGTTTTACCGCCGTCGTTGATAAAATCCCTGATACTTTGAATATCAATTAGTTCACCCTTTTGAATGATACCGACTCTATCACACATCAGTTCCATTTCAGATAAAAGATGACTTGAAACCACAATCGCCATTCCTTCTTCTCTAGCAAGACTTCTTAAGTAATCTCGTATTTCCCTGATGCCTGCAGGATCCAGTCCATTTGTTGGCTCGTCAAGAATTAATACTTTAGGTTTATGTAGTAAGGCTTGCGCTATTCCCAAACGCTGCCTCATCCCCAAAGAATATGTCTTCACTTTTTCCTTAATCCGACCGGTCAGTCCGACCAATTCTATTACTTCATCCAGTCGTTCCGAAGTTATCCCGGGCATCATCCTGGCATATTGTTTTAAGTTCTGATACCCCGTCAGAAACTTATACATTTCCGGATTCTCGACTATTGCTCCTACTTGGCGGACCGCCTTCTCATAATCGGTCTTAATGCTAGCTCCGTCGATGTGTATATCACCTGAGGTAATACTCATCAATCCAACCATCATACGAATAGTTGTCGTTTTCCCGGCGCCGTTTGGTCCAAGAAAACCGAATACTTCTCCCTTATACACTTCAAAAGATACACCTTTAATGATTTCCTTGCTGCCGATGTCCTTACAAACATTTGTAAGCTTTACTGCCACATCATTCATGCTACCTAGCTCCTTTTATACTTCTATTTTCTTCACATTGTTGACTGAAAGGAAAAACACAAATACACTTACCGCTAGAAAAACTGCAAACAGACCAAAAGAAAACTCTGACAAACTAACCCCCATCGAAATTTCCTGATACCCATCACTCGTTTTATTTGTGACTAAAGTACCTAATGATACGGAAGGAAAACTGCCGACATCCTTAAGTCGATCATATAAAGAACTGAGCACGAAACCTTCATGTATCTGAAAAATAAAGTAGGCAATAAACCCGCTGAGTGAGATGCGCACATATTCAAAGGGCTTTCCTTTAGCAGCAGCAAATTGGGACCAGAAAAAAATGGCCCAAATTGCTAGATACATGCCAACACCTAAAATGGTACCTACTAATGCCAAGGCCTCTATAAATTCCTTGCCTTGTAAGAAGGGCTGACCACTGATGAAACAGGAAATGGCATACAATGCGATAGCAAAAGTAATGGAAAGCAAGCAATTGAACAACGAGATTAACAATTTACTAGAAATCAGAGAACGAGCAGGATTAGGATTATATAACCACATCTTTAGTTTGTGCTCTTTTACAAGACTCATCATCATATCGGTTCCCATGTAGAAAATATGGATGCTTATTAATGTCAGGCCAACAGCGATAGAAACTTCTGGTTCATCTACACTTAACGATACACCTACACCTATCATCCACAACGCTAAAATAATAAGATAATTCTGCAGTTGTGCCTTCATAGAAAGCTTCCAATCTTTTAATAACAGCCCCGTGAAATAGCCCATTCTACTCCCCCCTTACTCCTGTAAATTAGCAATCATCCAGTCTTTAACCGACAGTCCATCCAATTCCCTAATCTGTTCTACGTTTTGATGGGCAATAAAGTTTCCATTTTTTATTAACACCACTTCATCTAGCAGTGATTCAATTTCATCAATTTCATGGGTGGCAATGATAATCGTCTGTTTCCCGAAATCGAGGTAGGTTAGAAGCCCTTTAACAATCGAATCCCTCACCATGGGATCTAATCCTGAAAACGGTTCATCAAGCAGAATGTAATCCGCTTGCCTGGACAGGGCTAGCACAAGCTTCAGTCTCCCTCTATTACCCTTGGACAACGCTCTTATCTTTTTGGATGGCTCAAGTTTCATGAACACCAAAAGCTCTTCTGCCTTCTCCTTATCGAAATCACGGAATTGGGATGCATAGAACTTAACCATGTCCTCTACCGATAGGGCATCATAAAATACGTCAAGTTCCGTCATATAGGCTACCTTTCTGGCAATCTGGCGGGTGGCTATCTCGCCATCCACCGTCACTTTACCTTTATCTGGTCTAACCAAACCGGCTATCATTTTCAGACTGGTAGATTTTCCGCTTCCGTTTGGTCCAAGCAAACCTATGATTTTTCCTTTTTCAAAGGACAAATCCCCATTCTCCACCGCGATATCTTTGCCGTATTTTTTACTAACTTGTTCGAATTTGATCATTTCTGATTCTCCCCCTCCTCCAAAAATCTTTCTACACTCTCAACAATCTCTTTTTCTGAAGCACCAATCTCTCTCATGCTTTGAACAAAACTTTCTACGACTCTGGTTTCCATGCCTTTTTTTAAACTCATGAGCATCCCCTCATTTTCTGTAACAAATGTTCCCTGACCTCTCTTGGTTTCCACGATTTCCATCCTCTCCATTTCACTGTATGTTCGTTGAATGGTATTTGGATTTACACCTGACTGAATGGCCATTTCCCGGACGGAAGGTAGTTTATCTCCAGGTTTTAACACACCGCGAACGATTTCTTTACTTATACGATCAATGATCTGCAGATAAATTGGTTTATCAGCATCATATTTTGCCGTCATTTAACTTCCACCGCCTTATTTAAAAGCCAACTTGATAGGAAAAAGAGACCAGTTATTTTCAATGTAGAGAAAAGCAGACCTACCCAAGAAATCTCTTCTCCACCAGAACTTATCCATAAGCCATCTTCTCCTATATAGACATTCAAGAATTTTGTCATCTCAATTGGAAAGGGTAATATCGAATGGAGCCCTGCCAACAATTGCTTTTCTACAAATAGAATCAAAAGGAGGCTAACAATGACAAATAACGTGAAAAGGACTACTTTAAACTTTGCTAAATAATTGAACTTCCCCATTGAATGGTAGATTGCCCAATAAAATGTATAGAACATTGCGAGTTCTAATCCACTAACTGTTATTAGGACAATCATTTGAAAAATAGATTCTGCCGTTATGAGGTTTACCGTAGTTCCCCCCGGATCAAAGAAAATTACTGTTATCCCTAACAACAGAAAAGCCATACATAAACTAGTGATTTGAAGCCATATTCCGGTAAGAAGTTTGCTCCCTAAAATCAAGGATGTGGAACGTGGATTATGTAGCCACATTTGCGACTTTTCCTCCAAGCTCAGTCCTGAACCTACCATCATGGTGATATATATAACATGAATACCGATAATCATGGATGTCGCAATATACAAAAGTTCATGGTTCTTGGTGAACACACTCCCCCCCAATACAACAGCCCAAATAAAGAGCTTGAAACATAGCAGAAGGACAAAAGTGTTTTTAGATAGCAGCCATTCTTTTCTAATCAACCCTTTAAAAGCATTCGTTTGCATGAAAAGTCCCCTTTCTGTTTTAGTGTTCTAGTTAGATAGTACACTAAGACAAATTGGAACGTCAATCTTTTTTCAATTATTTTACAAAATATAGTTTACCGAATTAACCCTAAACATCCTTATCATTATTCCGATAAAATAAATACCCACTTTTCTTTTATGTGGTAAAATGACACTTGTGTACATATATTTAGTTTTTTTTACAAAATTCTACTTAATTACTTATTATTTGTTAGAATATTTTGTATAATATACTTACAAATTTCTTCATGTGTGTAGGAGTGAAGTGATGGATACGAGAGCGAGAAGAATTGTACGCAATAACAAGAAAAGTCAATTCCACTACTTAATTGTCTTAAAAGATTTTATCGGTTCTTTTGTACTTCATGCTATTTCACTGGTCATTGTGGCTGCTTTCCTGATTTGGGTACTAGATCAGGTGTAAAACAAAATAAAAAACGAGAAGGAATCGAAATCCTTCTCGTTTTTTATTTAGCCTTTTCTTCTTTCTTTTCCTCATTAGGCTGTTGCAACGATTTTCTATAACGCACTTTGGTTGCTGCATAGAACACCCCTGCTGATCCAAAGACCAAGACAATGAGCACTTGACTCCATCTTGTATGTAAAAACCCCATCATCGCACTTAGCATATAAGCAATAAGAATCGGTATCAGTACTGTATAAAGGGATAGGATGAAACGGAATTTTTCATCTACTTCGTATACAGTTTGGCACCCCTCACACTTAATCGGGCGATACCCAAAAAAAACAGAGGTTAACTTGGTTTTATATTTTACATCTTCTTGACAGTTTGGACACTGGTGAAATGACATGTTATCGATCCCTTTCTTAATAAATAATCTTATATTTCATCATATCAAAAGCATCTTAAATGGAATAGTTGCAAAATACAAAAAAAAATCCAGCACACAAATTAGTGCACTGGATTATCGTACTATATCATCCACTTTCAACAGGCTGCTTCACGTTCTTTAATACATTTATCACAAATAATAACACACCTAGAGTTGTTAAATTTGCCCCAACAATTGTCAAAATTAATAACGATTCATTACCATATACCATAAAAGCCAAACCAACCATCATTATAGGCAATCCTATATTGTGTAACCAAAAATGCCATGTAGCAAGTTTCGTTTTTCCAGCTGCAGGAAATAAAATATAAATGATACCAGCAAGTGTCAGAGCGGTCCATCCAAGCAAGTTAATATGAACGTGTACAGGCGTCAAATTATATGCATGTGACGTTGACATATAATAACCGATCCCAACTCCTATCAAAAAATAGATAACGGAAATTTTGATCAACCTAACTCCCATAATCATTCCTCCAGTTCTATAACTTCATACACTCCTATAGTACGTACTGTGGTGAGTATATAGAACTATCTAATACCAAATATTTCAAAAATTACTCATCGTTTGAAATAGGAGAGGACATGACCTTGACGAATTTTTGCGCGAATTCCTCTGGATTCACCTCTAGTGCAATGGTCAATTTATTCCCTATTTCATCTGGTTTTGGCCGAAAATCTGCTATACTAACTCCTCTTAAATTCCCTTCGTCCAACCCCACAGTAACTACTTTCTCAACATATTTGAAAGCTTGCGGCGTTGTCACTGCAAACAATGTCATGACATCATGTAATGGACTTCCTTCTATACCTGGCACTAGTTTCTGGTAGGCTTCAAAATAATAATCAAATATCTCTTTGATTATACTTTGATATGGGTTGTTTTCTTCCTTAATAATTTCCCCTATCATTGCCGGCGTAATGACCGCTTCTTTTGTGACATTCAATGGATAGAGGACAGCATTTTTCGCTTTTTCCATTACAATCCCTGAAGCAATCGGATCTCCATAGAAATTTGCTTCCGCACCTGCAGTTACATTTCCTGGAGTAAGAAAAGCACCTCCCATTAAGTAAAAACCCTTGATTCCATTCATCGTTTCTTCACCAGCTAGATTAAAGGATATGGCTAGAGACGTGGATCTCCCTACGTCCACAATTACTAAGTCTTCTCCATAGTCCTCAATTATTTTAAAGATTGCATCAAAATTTAACAATTCGCCTTTTATTGTGGCCGGGGGTTTTATTGGACCTAATCCCTCTTCCCCATGGATCTCTGGATAATAGGGAGTAAATTCCCCAGATAGTGGTGTTTTCGCGCCGCCAATCAATACTATATCTTTTTTTCCTCCAAGTTCCAGAAGATAGGCCACATTTTGCGTTGCTTGTTCTTGATCAACATTTCCATAGCTTGTCACAATACCAACTATTTCAATTTCCGGATTTAACAACGCATAAATGATGGCTAACGAATCATCTATACCGGGATCACAATACAACAGAATCTTCTGAGGCATATATAGCCCCCCTTATTTGATGTTATCCTATTATATTCAACCCAAACGGATATCTGACCTATTCGGTAATTCCTGTACTGATAAGTCTCACTTCTGCCTCCACTTGTACACTTAAAGTTGGATATGTCTCATCTTTCCATTTCTTAAAATCAAAGCCTCTTTTTCGAGATTTTGCTTGATATCCTAAGCCAATTGGATCTACGCCTTTTTCTTGAAATTCTTTTATCATCGATTCTGATTCTATGATTATTTTTTCTACCAACAACTTTTGAAACTTCTCCAGTTCCTTAGGAGTTACTTTGTTACCAGTGTACTCTCTCACCACACCATCCAAACTTACTATTATTTTAATAGATGGGGTGTCACCATCCCATTTCACCTTGAATTTTCTACCTGTCTTAATGCTGCGTATAGAAACGAATTCCCCTTTCCCGTCTACCCCTAAAGAAACGGTACCATCCGCATGCTTGTCAACGAGCGTTTTAAAATAAAACAATTTTTCATTTGGAATGGTCATTTCATATTTATCTTCTTTCATTACTGCCACTCCAACAATTTCTGCACTATCTTCAGTTTTTTTTAATATAGGTAAGTTTGAATCCTTTCCTTTTTGAAAATAATCTGATAGGAAAATATGCATGTTGGTTTTAGGAACGTCCCGTCTTTCAATATTGTGTTTTAGTAGGTTAAAAAGATGGTCCCCGGTCCCCCTTGTCCCAAGGTTTTGCTCTAAAAGTTCCTTTGTCTCCCCATCCACAATGGCCAAATATAAACCTGTCCCAATGCTTGCATCCCTTTGTAATCCATCAACAAGTTGGATGATTCCTTTTTCTGCCATCGCTTTGTTAAACAGAACCAACTCTAAACTTCCGTTCACAATCGGAGCCGAAGATTCTTTCTGTGCACTTCTTAAAATATCTTTATTCAAATGGGAAGTTGCAGTGAATGTTTCATTTACAATGGTTTTATCTGCTTTATATACCGGCACCACGAAAGTACCCATTACTTCTTTCTCTCCGATTAAATCAAAACCTTCTACTGATTCAATATTAATATCATCCACAATTTCCTTTTCCAAGCATCCTGTAAGAAAGAGACAGACTGAGATTGAAATACCACCGATGATCTTATGTTTTCTCATCTTCTTTTTTCCCCTTTCTCCAATGCACAAATGTAATAACTAAAAATAACAAGGGAATATAGACATACCCCATATAAAACCCGACTTGTCCCATATAGGAGTTTAAATCATTGATTAATTTTCTATCTTCAAATTGATTCACGATAGTAAAGACTACAATTGTTATGAACAATAATGCGGTTCTATGTTTTAATTTTGTCATTCTTTTGGCAAGCCTGCTAGAACACCATAGAAACAGACACACATTAGGGAGGATAATGAGACACCAGTTGGCAATTCCGATATATTCTACACGTTCAACGAATGGCAACTCAATGATTTTCCAGATGGAAAGCGTTGCCCAAATGTTCTTTTGCAGCTTTCCCTCACTGAAATAAGCAAACGTGATCAGCGCAAATATCAGGTAGATGGATGAGGTGACAAACACTCCTAAATGAGCCCATTTCTTGGATTGTTGAGGTTTACTTATAAATGGATAAAACATTAAAAGCGTCTCAAAGCCCAGCATACTTAAAGTCATATCCCTGCCTGACAGAAAAATATCTTTAAATGAATGGTCGAATATTGGTAACAAATTGCGAAAATTTGCATACTCCAACGGGAGGACAATAGTTAAGAACAAATAAGCGGGTAGCATGACACCTAAAAAGGCTATCCCTGTAATTACTCGAAAGCCACCAGAAATGATGTAATACACAAGCAGTAGAAATATCAATGCAAAAAACCACGTGCTCAAATCTGGAAAAAGCCAAACTTGTACGACCTCAATATATGTTCTGAGTACCGTTACAGCTGTCATACTAAAATAGATTACAAAAAACAGGTTCAAAAGGTTACCTAACCATTTACCGAACGCCATTCGATGAGCACTGGCCAGATCTCCGCTGCTTTTTTCACATATTTTATATATCATATAAATTACGATATGTGTAATACCAGCAAAAAGGATAATACCCATCCAAGCATCGTAGCCGGCAGACATTGCAATAACCCGTTGATAGCCAAGCGCCCCAACACCAAACTGTGTGCTATGAATTAAGTAAAACACTAAAAAAGGTGAAACTTGGAACTTCTTAGGAACTTTTTGCAATGTCATACCTCCCTTCTTATGCCATCATTCATCGATATCTTTTTTGGGTTTCGATCTAACTTTTGTCGTTCTTTGGGGTTTATTTGTTCTTAATTGACCAGGTCTCTCTGTTTGCATGGAGAACGGCAAACGTAACAAAGCATCCTTCATGTCCTTTACCCTAGGAGGATAAATTGGTTCCAAGTATGGCCTTCCGAGAGATGTCAGCCTTAACAAGTGCGCGGACAAAATACAGAAGCAAAAAACAATGCCGAGCAATCCCCATAATTCTGCAAACAATAGAAAAGGGAATCTTAATAGTCGGATTGTATTACCCATCTTATAAACTGGTGTCGTGAAGGATGCGAGTGCGGCAAGTGCAACGATAATCAAAAGTACGTTACTCGTCAGACCAGCTTCAACCGAAGCCGTCCCAATAACAATTCCACCCACGATACCGATAGTCTGACCTACCTTTGTGGGAAGTCTTGCTCCAGCTTCCCTAAGCAATTCAATAGTCAATTCAAGAAAAATCGCTTCTAGAATAGGTGGCAACGGAACCTCACGCCTTGAAGATATCAACGTACTCAATAGATCTTTAGGAATCAATTCGTAATGATAGCTTAGAACTGCTACATAAACTGGAGTTACCAAAATCGAAAAGGCAACACCAAACAACCGGATTAAACGAAAAAATGATGAAAGCCAATAGCTTAAATAATAATCTTCAAAGGAAGAGAAGAATTCAACCAGAGTAGTAGGACCAATAAGACCATGAGGAGATCCGTCCACCATGATTACTACCTTTCCTTCCGTTAATGCCGACACAATCCGGTCTGGCCTCTCTGTATCTAGGAGTAGCGGAAAGATTGTGTTTCCGTTATCCGATATTAGTTGTGTAATATAGGAACTGTCATTAATATGATCAAACTCCACTTCATCAAGTCTTTGGGTGACTGTTTGCACATTTTCTTTATCCACAATTCCATCTAAATACATGACAGCAACTCTCGTCCTTGAAATGGTACCTAACAGTTTCTGTTCAACCGTCAACATCGGAGTGCTTAAACGTCTTCTTATAAGATTCATATTAGAATCTATATTTTCAATAAATGATTCCTTCGGTCCGATAACGCTGAACTCAACCTCTGGCAAGGATACAGCACGGGTCTGAACAAATTCAGAACGGACCAACAAACCCTTTTTGTCCTTCTCTCCAATTTGAACAAAAATAAAGCCTGTTAATAGCTTTTCTCTTATTTCCTTCGGATCGGAGCTAATGGTCACTACTTCTATAGGTAAAATATTTTTTAATTCTTGCAAATTACTCCATGGACTAGTAGAAATCCTATGTAATATGTCACGATGCAGGAAATCAGTATCCACTAATGTATAGTAATAGTTAATCCAAACCTTTCTATTTCCATGATTGGTCTCATTAGTAAATCTCAAAAAATCTACAGACTTTTCCATTTGTAATAATAATTGTGTTACAGACATATCCTCTACCTTATGGGATTCTTGACTGTTGCGAGATGTAAACAGTTTTTTAAATAGGTTTTTCATTGAGCTCCCCCCTCTCTATGGAAACAATGGTAATCACAATTCTTTTTTTATTTTTCCTATAAAGTTATGTAATATACCAACTGTTAAATGGAGGTAATAATGATGGACATAAAAAAAAGAGCCCCATTTGGACTCTTTTTTTACTGCTATTTTTGCGGTTTTCTAATAATCTCGACCACATCAAAAATACGAATATGATAAATGTTCTTATCCACATCTTTGATGGTAAGTTTGTTTGCTTTATAACGGAAAGATTGTATACGACCAGTGATTTGGATGACGTCCCCTTCAAACCAGATGGACATCTTGAAAATTTCCTTTGCCATATACATATGACGTAATAATTTTTTTATATATTGAATATCCGGAATGTTTTCCGGGTACAATAAAAATCCTTGTACAGTCCGGTCGGCGTCATTTTTCCATAGATACATGGATTGATTCGCTAACTTATCCTCTTTCTTATGTTCCATGGCAATTACCCCTTTTTCACATTATCGTTGATACTCTCTTACAGGTAACCTCCATACTCTTCATAACTCATAATTGTATAAGTCATATGCCACTGCTACTACACAGTTTATTCCTCATACCCTGACATGTCAACTAAATACCCGTCCCTTATAGTAAAGATACCGGGAATACAGAAAAGCTAGCTTTTCGTTAGGAACTCCTAATGAAACCAACTTTTGAAGAAGTATTAGATCAATACACTCCTATGATACACCATATTATAAAGACTTTAAATATATACAAAGAGAATGATCGTTATGTTCATGAAGCAACTATCGCATTATGGGAAGCCTTCTGTTTACAAGATTGCAGAAAGGGTTCATTTACTTCTTATGCTTATTCATCAATACGTGGAAAATTGCTTAATCACCTGAAAAAAGAGGTGAAGTGGGAAAATACGCACACGTTTGTGGAGGAAATACCGGAAGAGGCATTGGATTTGACTGGAGACTTTGTAGATGTGCGTTTGGAAGAATATACCCGTCATTTAACGGTTAAGCAGCGGAAATGGGTGGAAGAGTGCATCATTAATGGAAAGAAGTTGGATGAAGTTGCTCTGCAGGAAGGGGTTACGGTGAGTGCAGTTAAGTCTTGGCGGGCAGAGGCGTTGAAGAAACTCAGGCGGATAGTAATTCGGTGTAACGATAAGATTAGCCTTAACAGTTGATCTTCGTTTCAGGCACTTCGCTTTCCATGGGTGGTCCGGGAGCCTCCTCACTTCGTTGCGGGGTCTCCCCTGTCCCTTCCTCCCATAGGAGTCTTCGTGCCTTCCACTGCGATCAACTTGGTTTTTGTATTCAACTAGCTTCTTGCTTCTGACATATATTGATATACTACTTCCCCTTTGTGTTTGGCTATGCCTCTATAGTGTTTAAAGTCTTCGCGGGCAACCAGGACTTTACGAAAAATCATAAAATCCTCTTTTTGAATTCTATATTCATGAAGCTCTCCATTTTTAAGCTTATCCAATATTTCTACTGCTAAATTTTCGTTCACCATCATCACTCCATCTGTCGAAATACTACTGTTTATTTTATCACTATTAATCTGATGTGAAAATAAGCTTAAAAAAGCACTTATCCTCGGATAACTGTCATAATGGAAAAATGGTCTCAGATGCTTTGAAATATTGGCCGGATCTTGCCTTAACACTTCATCCTTAGCTGAATCAATGAAAATCATTGTCACCGAGGTTTTCATCTCCTCTATGAAGACTTCTCTACTCCTTTTTCCTCGTTACTGAGGTCTTCATCAAGACGATCAGATTTAGAATTTCTCTAACAATTATTCATACACACTTCGAATTAGTTAATAATCCACTAAAAAACCCCTTCGAATGAAGGGATTCCATGGGGGATAAGGAATAAAATGAATGGGGCAATTAGGTAGCCCTATGATTATATATGCACTTTGAAGGGTATTGGTCACAAAGTAGAGCAAAATGATATAAATTAAAAGAAAATTTAGAAAAAATATCATGAAACTATTTACGTTTCTGCAAAAATAATGCAAAATGTATGTAACACTTTTTTAATCCACTATTTCACAAAAATAAAAAGTCAGTCAGAGTCAGCATCTGACGGCGAACTATATTTAGGGGGAGATATCGTTGAAAAAAGCAGAAGTGGGAAACATCATAGAATTTCGTGAAGGTCTTCAAGGGGTAGTAGAGAAAGTAAATGAAAACTCTGTCATAGTAGACCTTACTTATATGAATAATTATCGTGATTTAGAGTTGGAACAACGAACAGTGGTTAATCATAAAAACTATAAAATTGTAAAGGCCTTATAGATATTAGCTAAGAAAAACCGGGCAAAAGCTGTCTGGTTTTTTTATGTTTGGTTATGCCCCGCTATTCCTTTCCGCAAATGACTTCGCTTTCCGCGGGACCGTGCTTGAGCCTCCTCGCAACGCTTCAGGGGTCTCAACCTACCGTTACTCCCCCGCTGGAGTCTCCGCCATTTGCTCCAATCCATAGCTAGAAATTACGTTTGGGATATATACTTGCTTTTTCTTCAAGAATCAAAAAAGAGACTTCCCAAAAAAGGGGCGGGGAAGTCTTTTTGCCGCTAGCCAGTTTCCTCTTCTAAAATCTCCAATATAACGGCCGACCTTTCTTTGTCAAGTCGAACAGAAAAATGTGTTTCTTCATTAATATTTAGATTTCGTCTAATCTCAATAGGAATGTTTACCTTCCCGTTATTGGAAACAATGGATTCATTATAGATATGTTCTTCATTTATCGGTTTCATTACTAATCCTAGAGGTTGTTCCATAATCATCAAGACATCGCCGTCGGAAATTTCAAGTTGTTCTCTAATTGACTTGGGAATGGTTAAATGGCCAGATTTACGAATTCTTCTAAGCTCTTTCGTTTGGCTCATAGTGGACACTCCTATTTTTTATTTCTTATTCCCTTCTACGCTTAAATGAAAACGAACTTTCCCTATAAAGATATAATTATTGTCAGAGCTCGCCTATTTTAGCAATAAGATCCGATTCCACAGTATGAACACCATCTCTACCATCCTTTAAAAATTTAACCATTGCTTTTGCAACTGTTTGTCCATGAACAGATCGATATTTTTGCAACTTTCCGCGCAATAGAGGTTGAATGACAGTGCCCAACACTTCCCCAGCCCTTTCTCCCAGTCTGAATTCCTTTCTTTCTCCGAGAAGTAAGGATGGCCTAAAGAAATACGTAGAAGTAATACCAATTGCAGATACTGCCTGCTCCATCTCACCTTTTACCTGATTGTAAAAAAATCTAGAATTTTCATCAGCTCCAATTGCTGATACCACAGCTATTTTAGACACACCATTTTCTTTGGCAAGGCGGGCTGCCTCCACTACATAGTCATAGTCCACTTTACGGAATTTCTCTTGAGAGCCTGCTTTTTTCTTAGTTGTCCCTAAGCAAATGAACAGATCATCCACTTTGAAATGTTCCTTATAATCAGACATTTTATCAAAGTCAATTATTACTTCTTTTAGTTTTGGATGATTCTCATTCGTTTGGTTCCTTACAAATATCGTAAGGTTTTTGTAATCTGAATTTTGAAAAATTTCTTCTTTTACGTACGCACCTACCAAGCCGGTTGCTCCAATTAAAAGAGCGCTTCTATTTGAGTTCATGACTGGTTCTCCTCTACCTTTGTTACTTACTTTATAACAGAATTACCACTTTCCTACAACTATTCACGCTCTTTAGACAATTCTTCTCTGTCAGCAGTGGAAGGTGGTTGTTCCATCCAACGATTTGTAACCATAATGTCTGCACCGGATTTTGCAAGTAAGGCCGACTCTGAAGAAAGCTTTTCGTATTTCATCGCTAGGTCTGTACGCTGACTTGCTGATGATGCCGTTGCATAATTTCCTATACCCGCTGCAACCATCATACTGTTATGATACATCATCAGCTTATCTGAAAACGGAGGAATGTGAGAAGCAGTTACGGAATAATCTGCAGCCATAGGTGCTTGAACATCATCCTTTAACAATATATCTACGAAAGTTTTGATATGAGAATGTGCCATCTGTTTAGCCTTTACCATAAATTCCCGAACTTCCTTACTGACAGCTGTCTGGGAAAATGCAGTACACAGCAGCATTCCAATCTGATTGGTTTCGATATTCATACTTAGATGGGTTACTTCGATAGTATTTAATGTACGTTTGTTCACCAGAGGATTTAACCCGCTAAAATATTTTTTGTCTTCCACCAAATAAACTCTATCCGGAATAACCGTATAAGGTTTTTGAATATATAAACCTCTTTCAAGTAACAGATCTGATGTCATATCGAATACTTCGATGGTGCGCTGCAGGAATGCTGTATAAAGCGTTCTGATCTCTTTTCTAGATACTGCACTCAAACTTGCACTATATGTAACCATTCCGATTTTGGACATTTGGAGTACGTAAGAAAGTTGGAAGGTGTCTGAAAAAAGTCTAGGTGCTTTAAGGTTGATGTCATTTTCCGAAAAGGCGATTGGTAGAGGATATTTTCCTTTCCAAAACACCGCCTTTAGTTCACTTTCATTTGTAGATGCTACGTCGTATGCTTTAGCGATTATTTCTCGGATTTGCTTGTCCTCTACAGTTTCGAGGAAGTATCTTAAGACACATGCTGACATGGAATTGTTTAGGTATAGTGTCCATAGTGTGCTGGTTTCTGCGCAGGACCACTCTGTTGTATGATTTGTCATTTTGTCCCCTCCTATTTTACTGTTATTATTTTCAATTTGGAGGGTTTTTAGTATGAGTTTTGGTTCTTTTAGATCCAATTTAATAACTTAAATTGTTTGTTTAGCGCCGCTGTTGATTAGAGCAAAAGGCGAAGACTCCTGAGGGAGATAGCGCTAGGTGGAGACCCCGCAGGCCGAGGAGGCTCCAGCAGGGCCCTAGGAAAGCGAAGCCGTTTGCGGAAATCAACAGCGGTGTCTTAGCAACATCTTAAATCAATTACATTTTCAGTGGCTTCCTACGGAGTGTGGAGGCTCACGCACCGCCCACAGGCATGCGAAGCGCCTGGAACGGAAATGAACTGTGTTATATACTCTCTACTAAAAAAGCAAACACAACCGGGGCTGTGTTTGCTTAAATGGATTATCTGTTATCGATTTTTTCTGGGTATAGGTCATGGTTCATCAAGCGGTACTGTGCCATTTCCTCGTATTTCGTGCCTGGTTTTCCGTAGTTGGTATAAGGATCAATGGAGATTCCACCGCGTGGGGTGAATTTACCCCATACTTCGATATAACGTGGGTCCATCAGTTCAATCAAATCGTTCATAATGATGTTCATGCAGTCCTCGTGGAAATCTCCATGAGAGAAGCCTATAGTAGCAAGGGTTAGACAGTCCCTTATCTATATTGGTCACAATAATGGTCACAAAACTATGAAAAAACATCAAATTTATGAGCCGCTTCGAGTTGCATAGAAGGTAAAGAGTGACTGTAAGTATTTAGAGTAATGTTAACATTTTTATGTCCCAGCCGCTCCTGAATAATCTTTGGATTTACTTTTTGCTCAAGTAAGAATGTTGCATGAGTGTGTCTTAAATCATGTAACCTTATCTTGGGTATATCTAACTGGTTGATAGTTGCCTTAAAGGCTCTTCTGAAGTTGTTCGGATGTACCCAATTACCATTCTGAGTACATACAACAAGATTCAATTTAGAATAACCACTGCCTTGAATGTCCCGCTCTTTTTCAATAAGATGTTTGTGTTCTTTAAGGCTCTCAACTAATGAATCAGAAATATAAATTGTTCTAATAGCTGATTTAGTTTTACCTCCATCAACAAGCCCATATTCATCTCCTGTTTCAATCTTACTTAGAGTCTGGCTTACAGTAATAATCTGATTTTCAAAGTCAATATTATCCCATGTCAACCCTAGAACTTCGCCCATTCTCATGCCTGTTTGAACAGAAATGTTAAAGCCAATAAAATGTCTAGTTAAGTTTAATATTTGACTTGGAGCTTTCAAAAAAGCTTCTATTTGTTCTGAAGTCCACACACGACATTTGGAGCTTTCTCTTGGCAGCACTACATCATCTAAAATCTCCCCATTGATTATTCCTTTACGTGAGGCTTTGTATAATACTTCTGAAACAATACCATATGTGGTCCTTATTGTAGCAGCTGCTAGTCCTCTATCCTTATGTAATGCATTGATGAAATTCTGAAGAACCGTCCCGCTTATTTCATCCATTTTTCGATCACCAAGATACGGAAGGATATTGTAATAAATCTGTTCTTCGTAATTCTTTCTTGTGCTTGGTTTAAGCTTAATAGTTTTAGCTTCAAACCACTGGTTAAGAATGACATTAAACTTAGCTTTGTGAAAATTTGTTTCCTTTGATTGATTTAATTGTAGTTGAAGGTTTGCTAATGCAATCTGCGCCTCTCTCCTAGTTGCAAAACCTCTTCTACGCAATTGTTTTCTTTTACCTGTTATTTGATCTTTTCCTGCATCTAAAACAAAGAAATACCTTCCCGTTTGCTTGTCTTTTTTTATGTTTGACATCTTCATCACCCTTTGTGTAGAGAGTGATGTGACCAGCTAGTTCTTATTATTAATTATACATAGAATTTAAGGCTTTAGGGGTTATTTGATTTTCTTTTACAAAAAAAGATTTTTAAACTAGTTGGTTTAACATTCATAAGAATGGAAGGTTCAGCCCAAGTCTTCTATTAAAAGGTCAGCCACTTTAAATATTAAATAAGGAAGAATTTTCCCATTCTTTTTTTTAAGGGTCTTAAATTCATATCCCTCGTAAAAACCAACTGAGTTATCTGTTGCTTCTAATCCAATAAACATGCATCCTGACTTCTCCGCTACCTGTCTGACCGTCTCAAATACAGTACCCATAAGATAATCACTATACTTTTGGTTATCTATAAAATTTACTCCTTGAAAATCTTTATTAATTGCAAATTGATGAAGACGAATGGCAGGATAAACCTCAACTTCCATTGATTTATAAATCGTTACACCCTTAAATGTAAACCTTTTCTTTTGACCATTACTAATAGCAATTTCTTCATTATACAAAGAAAAGAACCCAATTACTTTGTCTTCTTGGTCACTCACAAGTAAATAGGTTCTAACAAATTGATTCAAGTGGTGTGATAATGCTTCCTCTTTTAGAAAATAGTCAATTTTTGTATGATCGTTTAAGAGCTCTTCCTGTCCTTCGCCATATTTGTCAAATTTGCAAGTAAACTGATTAATAATCTCCGAATCCACGTCAGTGACTGGCATCAAATGAGGCATCTATTCTCCATCCCTTTTTTTCTTTATCTTTAAATATGATTTAACAATATATTTCTGCTTCTTAATTGTCCTCAGACCCAATGGGGAAGAGGAGATTTTAGTTAATAAATTCTCTGGTAATTCAATTTCCACTTTTTTGCCAAAACTTCCTCTATTTATTCTTTTAGATCTGAATTGGTTATTCCTTTGTGCTAAACGCATTGCATCTCTAGCTTTATTAATTCCTTTAGATGGTTCGCTCGGTCCTACAGCCCAATTATAGAATTTCTGTTTTTCTTCTTCTTGACTAAATTTAATTACAGTTGGTTTTCTCTTTAAGCTCATACTACACCTCCAAGCTTATACTACTAGTAATTTCATTTTACCATTTTTTTCATTCTATTCAAAATACACACAACAAATCAATATCGTATTTTCTAAAAAATACTCTCAATAAGTAAAAATTACTGCCCCAGTGTTTCATCTTTCTTTTTAATTTCACCACTTACAACTTGAAGTGCTTGAGTGAGTAAACTTAAAAAATCTATATTAATTTCTTTTTCAATAGTTTTCAATTTGTGATTATTTGTATGAAGTGGGTTTTGTACAAAAGTCAACCCCTTTACTTTTTGTTCGAAGGTACTCTTTTCTTTTGTCGTATAGTTTTCATCTGGCGAATGTACGAAACGATTTCTTATTTGATTATAGGCATAAATTTTTTGCCATAATATTTCGTTCTCGTTTATATTTAATCCAACAACTCTATTCAAGTAGAATATATATTTTTTCACTCCGTTATGTCTTATATCTTCAGGACTTAATAATAAATTATATTTTCTTTCGCATTCTTTGGAGATTGTATTAAGTGTTTTTTCAAGGTATGAATATTGAGCTATTAATGCTGATGTTCTCATTATTTTTGGAAAGACCTCTCTAACATTATAAAAATCTTCCTCATACAAATATTCAAAGATTTGATCATGGTCTTCTTGAGGATAATCTTTTACAGACTCACTAAAAGATTGTTCTAATTTTTCTTGTTCTCTTAGTATGTTGTCTTCCATAAATTCAATATAATTTTTAAAGTTATCGTTTTCTAAATCAATTGCAAATTCAAGCCAAGTTAATCGTCTAAACATTAGCAGTCCCCTTTTACTTATTGATATTAAAATAATATGATAAAAAGTTTATATAGTGAACAAAAGAAGAGGCAAGAAGTTTACAAACTGAAAGTCAAAATTAACAATTCACCATATGTTTTCGTTTTTTCACATAAATTTCTTCAAAGTGTCTGGCAGAATGTATTTCTCATAATCTCCAATAAGGAGATTAGTAAATTCCTTTAGAGCCCCTTCATTAAAGTATAATATAAAACACTAGCAAATTTGAGTGCTTATTAGGGTGTACAGAGGGGAAGAGCTGTAGCAACACTGGAAGCCGTAACAAGATCGGGGAAATATTTTTTTTCTGTTGTGCCTCCTATCATGTTTTCCTTTCAAAGTTACTTTACACTCTGTAAGGCTATTTGTTGGACCGTCTTAAAACAAATATTGTATGAGACTCTCCTACCTACCCCCAGTATATTAAGTAGCTAGGGTGTACTCAAATGAAACTAAATTACTCTTTTATTATATTCCAGATGTTCATTAATTTCTTTCTACTCTCTTGTGAGGCTACTCTTAGCTCACGAAAAAAACATTCTAATTCGTCATCCATCACATCGATATATCTCTTTTGCTCAACTTCTTCTTTTCTTCCTATGAGATAGTTAATATCAACACTGAAGATTTGAGATAGTTGCACTAGTTGCTCAACAGAAGGTTCTTGTTTACCCGTTTCTAACTTCGAGTAAGAAGATCGTGGGGTATTCATTTTAGTAGCAATTTTGTCCTGTGTAATACCTTTTTCATGCCTTAATTTTTTCAGTCTTACTCCTAATACCTCTAATCTATTCATTTGATGCCTCCTAAGTTTAATAGACATTCTTTTCAAGTATGTGTCCTTTTTTCTACTTTAAAAGGAATTTTGAAGAACTGCACAGTGGTATTGATTTTGCTATTTTAATAGTCCTATTCTCTTTGCTGCTCCTACCCTTGTTCGCTACCTGTTAATAGTAAAAAGACCATCAAGATGACGGTCTTTTAGTTTAGATTATGCGTTTATGTCTCACATGCGTAATCGTCTTTATCTCTATCCATCTTAAGCTGATATGCAGGATGTCCAGCAGGAACTCCACTAGGGTACACCTTTCTTAGCTCTGTACAATTCTTAAAGTATTCTTGTTTAGGCTCTGGTTTAGGCTCTGGCTTAGGCTCTGGCTTAGGCTCTGGTTTAGGCTCTGGCTTAGGCTCTGGCTTAGGCTCTGGCTTAGGCTCTGGCTTAGGCTCTGGCTTAGGCTCTGGCTTAGGCTCTGGCTTAGGCTCTGGCTTAGGCTCTGGCTTAGGCTCTGGCTTAGGCTCTGGCTTAAGG
>NZ_JAIVKY010000004.1 GCF_020524325.1 Sutcliffiella horikoshii | reverse complement strand
GCTCTTTCTTAGTTACTGGTTTAGGATCTTCATTATCTTTCTCGGAATCTATGTCAGCTGGCTCAACCTCAACTTGATCCGTCTCGGATTCAGCTTTATTCTCTGTTACTGTTTCGCTAGCAACTTCTTGACTTACTTGTTCCGTTTGAGAAGGAGGACTACTTAAACCAAACCACAATACCGCAACAAATACCCCAGTTAGAAACAAAGCAGCTGGTTTCTTCGATTTTGCATTTAGCTTCCTATTAATAGACCACTCATACATGGCCCAAATAGCAATTCCAATACCAATAAACCCTATGAAGTTTTGCAATATTATACCTACAACACCAATAATCAATGCTAAAATTACTAGTCCTATTAGTAATCTCCCCATTTATCTCACCTCCAATTGATCAACAAAGATGAAGCCCTTTGTTTTCTTAAAGTTCATATTGTGAGGGAAATTGACTAATGAATCTGAACAATCAATTCTGTCTAAATCAAGTTTTTGTAGTGTTTCATTATCAACTAATATAGATATGACAGTACCTTCTACTAGCTGTCCTGTAGAAGAATCTTCTAACTCCCCTATTGCATTTATATACAATCTTTCCAAAGGTAATAAGGCGAATAGTTCTCTTGAAATTCTCAATATACAGCTTGAAACATAATCTTGGTATAGTTCATAAAACTTTGTTTTGGTCATTTTCTTACGGGACACTTTTCCTGTCTTAGTTAAAGATACTTCTTCAGAGGGAATAACTCTCTCAGAATGCACGTAAAGATTGATAACTGCTGTCTTCTTGTCATAAAAGTCAAACGAGAAATCACTTCCTAAATCTTTAATATCTTGAAAAGGTGCAAGGTCTTCAATGACTTTTGTATAACTTGAATAATCCCCTGACAAAACTCCATTTCCAAGCTCTTTCAATTCTTCCCACTTTTGATATAACTCTTCATCTGCTTCTTTTGAATGAATAATCTCTATTTCAAGGAGTTGCTTTTTGGCAGTTATTCTATTAAAAAACTTATCTCTAAACGTAGGCTTATATTTATCAACCATTAACCTTGCTTCTTTTTCTTGAGGTCCTATTTCGCCAAGTGTAAAGGGAGGGTTCTGAACGATGTTCTCCCAATTAAATGTCTCTGTACAGTCTTTATGTATTGAGATAAAGAAGTTCACTTTCTCTTCAAACATTTCCACTTCATTTCTTGCACGTTGCAAGTCTTGTATTTTAGTAAGCTCCTTTTCTCTCTCACGCTCTGTGGCTTTAAAGCTTTTGTACTCAGATGTAGATGAACTTCGAGTGGACCTTTTTGCAGCCCCTAATTTTTGATCATAATAAATTCCCGTATTGGGGATAGAAACCCTAGCTCTAGTCCCTCTAGGACCTACGCTGACTCTTGCTCCCTTTACCCCACCACTCAGTCCAATACCTTTTTTCCCAACATTTAACTTAACTCCACCGCCTAAATTAATGCTTTTTCTAAAGCCAAAGCCCACTGAGAACACCGCTTTCTAGAATTTTTTATCATATGGATAATTATAACATGATTGGATATCAAAAAAAATATATGTTAATATTAACCATGTTTAGAACACTTCTTATTAGCATCTGAGATTAGTTTGGACGCTATTCCATCAAGCTAGCTTTGTGAAGCTCTATCTTGCGACAAGTCTCTTTTGCATAATAAAATTTTTTGGCATCTTTACTACCGAATCTATTAATGACAACATCCAAGTTGAAACAATTCTTTAAGAAAAACCAAATAATGCTATAAGGCTTGTATTTACTAGGGTAATTTTCTAGCCTGTAGTTTAATATCTCCATATATTTTTCCGCAATCACCTCCCAGTAGCAGTTATTAACTTTAATCTTATATTCAAAGGCACTCATATTATGCTTGGCCGCTACAAACTCAACAACCGTCCACCATTTTTGATCACACAATCCATATTTCACCTTTAGTTCATCTAAATTTTCAAACCAAATGAAAGGGTTGTTAGACCATTTAGACTTATTAAGAGGTTCTATTAACGGAATTAAATTTTTTGATGAATTCCCACCAATTCCCTCTCTAACTGCCGCTTTCCCCCAATCTAACGGCACAAAATGATCTACAGTTACACCTTCTAATTCTCCCGTCAAAGCACAACGATATCCAAATTCTTCTAACACTTTCTTTCTATTCTCATTAGAAGCTTTTCCTCCTATTTTCATGTTAGCTTTTCTTTTCTCTGCACTTCTTTTCATGTTTTCACTGTTTACAAGTGCATAGCACTGTTTACATATATTTCTCCTTCCATTTTTAGAGCCTTTATGTCTGTAGAAATTGGATTCTAAATGCAATAACACCCCTCTTCTTTTGCATGTACTTTCGGCACAGCGCCTGTATAGTCCTCGTTTAATCACAGAAACCACTCCTCATTTATTAGTCATGTCAAAGTATCCATTGACATCCTGTTGAATATTATCATGAAGGTCACTATTATGTCAAAATATTCTGACAAATACTTAAATAAATAGAGTTATTTATTGTTAATTTGAAGCAAGAGCAGCTCCTACATATTATTTGTATGTGTATTAGATGTTTACATTTTGTTACAATTAAGATATTATCAAGTTAAGAAGAGCAATGAACTTTATTGCATAAGAAAAATAACCTAAAATCCTACACTTTGGTCGGGCAGGGATGGTTATTTTTCTTTTTAGATGGTGGACCTCAAACTCTTGAACTGCAAGTTTAAAAAAGCAAAGAGCCCTTGTTAACTCAATAGGAGTTAACAAGGGCTCTGTTGATTTAATGATTGCCCTCAAACCGCATTAAGCACATGGCTTTTTAATACGGGCTTTTCTTGCATTCTCACTACATGTTAAAACTTGCATATTACTCTTAAAGTAGTGACCTTTTTCATCAATTCTATCAATAACAGGTCTTAAGGGTCTTATCTCACCTTGTTCTAGAAACTCTTTTGTGAGGGTATACCATTTATACATGAATTTTTTTTCACTCTTAAGGGAATCTCTTAGCTTTCTGGCGCTCTTGAACGAGCATTTGACATTTTTGTATGTTCCTTCTGTCAACCTGCTTCTAGCAATAATATTGTTACAAGTTTTCGTTAATAAAATATGTCCTTCTCTAGTTACTTCTTTACTGAATTTTTCTTTATTCATATTATCAATCTCCCTTCAACTTCTGTTGAGGAGGAGAATAATGTTAGAAATTTTCGATTAGTGCTTGCTTATGTTATTAGAGTGTTTACAGTCAATTTATAGCAAAGACTAATCCAAAACTTCAATAGTTTACAATTAAGGGACTGTTCCTTGAATTGTTTATGTTTAGTTCTTCTCCTCATATTCTTTTTCTATTCTTTAATGATTATCATTGGATAACCTTCCGCAGGAACTTGTAGTTCTTTTTTTAGTTCCTTGTTTAGTCGTTGCTTCTTTAGCATATATTTCTCCAAAACTTCAGGTAGGACCCTCTTAAACATTCTTACAGAATATCCCTTTGGCCCAGAAGTTTGATCTAGAATAGATATGACTTCCTGTTCCATTGTCCACCCTTTCTCACTTATTTGACTTAATAGTATTTCTTCGATCTTAGATGCATTGTCATTACTGACAGATGACAATTTCTTCCCTTTATCTTGTGGAAATATCCTGTTTGCTTCTTTCTCTCCTAAGGCTCTGAATATCAATTCTCTACTAAAACCATTTACACTAAAGCTCATTTCCTTGTATTCTCTAGCTTTTCGTTCTGCAAAATGTATGGTATTTTCATTGTATTCTGGTATAGAGTAATAGGTGATTAGTTTTTGATGTTTTTTCTCCCTTGCATACTCCTGTGACTTTCTCAAAAGGTCCATTGGTATCTCTTCTTTTGGGATTTTCCTCAGTAAACCAAGATAGGTTAGTATGTTTATTTTCTGTCTTACTGTTTTCGCGTCTTTATCCAGTTGAGATGCTAGATGATTCATACTAATAAAGAACAGGGGATTTCCTGACCAGTCTGTGTTCTTTTCAGAAATGACTTTTTGTTTATTAAAGCAATGTAAGAATAACAATATCTCTGAATATCTACCTACAAACTTATCAAGTTCTTTCGGCAATTCTGAAGACAAGAATGTCTCTACATTTTTGTCTAGAATTGATATCCTTCGTTCTTTCCACTCGCTGCTGGTATGCTCAATCTTGTATATTGCCCTTAAAAAATTCAGTGAGTCTGAAATGCTCATGGAGGTAAGTCTCTCAATAACTTGAATTATATTGAAACTTACATTGCAACTAGCACTTAAACAATTGTAGATGTAATGACCATTTGTTTTATTAACTAGTATGCCTGCACTGGGATTATTGTCATCATGAAAGATACATCTAAAACTCTTACCATGTAGACCTAGTAGCTGCCTCATATCTTGTCTCTTCAGGTAATCATATACTTCAATATTATTAGAGACTTTGAGTGGTATAGGATTGACTATCCTTTGGAGAGCAGCAATATCTCTATCTTGAATTAATTGTATGTTGTTCTGAACAGGAGAGGTTTTGATACCCCTAATAGGTAGTAATATAGAATATTTCTTATTAGGGGTATCGAATTCCCTATCCTTGATTGTGGGCAGTGATTTAATAATGTCCTTTATGTTGTATCTTGTGTTATTGTCTTCATGTATCTTTGCTAAATACTTGTTAGTCGGGTCCTTGCACCAGTAAGTCTCTGGAACCCTTAAAAGTCTATTAGAGTTCTTAACTACTGGATCGGCATTGAAATGTTGAATCAGCTTTTCCTGACATTCCATAAATTCTTCCACAGTTGCACCCTCTTCTAGAAACCAATATGCATGTAACCCGTTTCTTGTTTCTATAACATATGTTGGTTCATACTCAAATTGGTGAAGCTTGATGGTACTTTCATACTTGAATTCTGTAGTGATGTCTTTAGAATAATAATTCCCATCCTGAGCTCTTCCACAATCTAAATCAATAAAGACAGCATTGATTTTATTAATATCATCTGCCTTGAAGCCGCCAGTATTCACTAAGAAATATATCTCATAGTTCTTTCCATTAAGTAAATGCAGTTGGCTTTGTACATCCTCATATTTACCTATTACGTCCTCAACTTCTCTTCTTCCATCCTCGAATCTCATGCAACGAAACTTCGTACCCTCATTTCTATGCAAATTTACGAAAAAATTTTGCACCGTTTTTTTCATTTAACCATCTCCTTTATCTCTATAAAATCACACCTTTTCCGTTTGTTATTGAGCCAATACAAAAAAGCTAGTAACTTCAAAACATATAGAAACCACTCTCCCACTCCGATACATTGGTTGTGAAGAGGTAGAAAGGTTCTATTAATGTTTTGAGCCACTAGCTAGAAATCAGCTTATTTTTTTTGTTGGCTTATGTTTTTACTTTTCAAGTGTATTACTATAAAAGAGATTTGGCAAATTTTTTTAGACATGTACAAAAATTATTTTCTTCACCCTTATATTTAGACACTTTTTGGATTGTTCCAAAATGTGTATAGGATTCGATATAGTTGTGAGGATTAGTTTATGAGATTAGTTGAATCCGAATTGATACATTTAAAAAGAAAACACCCATTATAAGGTGTTTTCTTTTTGATCTACTTCGCTAAGTAGGTTTTGGCTTTTAATGAGAAGTTCTGTTCAACGTTCCCTTTTTTTGTATAAAACTGAGCGTTTCCAGTAACTCTGTCATAATTAAATACTCTCACCAAATAGAAAGTGTCTTCATTTTCACGTGAGAACCTCACTTCTGATTCCTCAATGAAAAACGCTGTATTTATCCCACTCATAGTGGTCTTTACTTCAATGTATTTCTCTTCTCCACTCTCAGTAAAAGATTTAATATCATAGCCTAGTCCATCACCATCTGTAGCAGACACATGCTTTACTAAGTCGGCTAAATCTTGTCTACCTGCTTCTATTAGAGTCATTTTTTCATTTGCTAACACCAATAACTCCCCAGCATGCCCAATCTTAGTATTTTTCTTTTGTAGTTTAAGATAATCTCTTTTAGAAGGAATCTTTTTTCCTTTCGACGAATTATGTTCATCAACCATACCAATTTCACTCTTGGGTGGGGCTTGAACTTCTTCTAACAACTTTCCTACGTTAAAGTCGATATTTTCTTCTGTACCTTCTTCCAATTTCATTACCTCTACAGGTGACTGAATAGTATTTACTAAAAGACGATCGTAGAAACTTTTCTCTAAATATGCATAAAGAAGGGAATTAATACCACCGACATCTAAAATCTCTTGACCAGTCTTATGATGGTAAATGTTCTTCACTCCATCTATATCTATTTTCTTTAAATCTTTAAGTGCAAAGTAAACGTAGATTAATGAGTCATCGTCCCGTGTCTTTTCCAGCTTCCCTACGCGTGAATGATAATACTCTGGTACATATTTTTTCAGACTTGGGTTGATTAACGGTTCTTCCCTATCGAAGATTCCTATTAATTGTCCAACATATAACAAACTCTTTTGACGGTTATAGAAGAATACTAAAGTAGTCTCTCCTTTGTTAATTTGATTGTGTAAGGAAGATTGCTCTGATGCAGAGATACCCTTTAACTTAACGTTCTTCGAAAATTGCCCCCAAATTACTTTCTCTTTTTCAAGATAGACATTTAAATGCTCGTACATTGTAGAAGCAACCCTTTTAAAGTCTGGATTCTTTTCTTGGAACTTCAAAAATAAATGCTTTGTACTTGTTAATGAATTAGATTGTACTAACACTCCAATTACCTCCTATTTTCAAAACGTTTAAATTTACTACAAATAATTAACTAGTAGATAATGAAAAAAACCCTTTAACAATAAGGCTTAATACATTAATCTACTGCGTATAATTCATCTTAAGTTTATTATATATACAGACAATGTATTTTTCAACTACTAGTTTATTTTTATCAGTAAAAAATTTAAAAAAACCTTATTTAATATGGTTTTAAACTTAAATCTACTGATTAATTTTTAACTTAAGATTTATCACTTATTGAAGAAGAGGTATAAGACTTACATTAAAACCAATACCTACGTTACAGTTTATATTTAAAGAAAAATTGGAAATTATTATAAAAATAGGAGGAATGAGTAATATTTTGTCGAAATGAGTTGAGAAAGGAGTGAGTATATGAATCATAGCAATTTAAAACTATCTCTTCCACCTGAGCTTGCACAGGAAATGGAAGTCCAAGCAACTGTAGTTAGCCCCACACACCCAGATGTAGGTGTATTGGTCCTGTCTAAAGGAATGAACCATTTCTCTAATGAAATAACAATTAGAATTTACCGCCTTCAAAGAGATTCGACAAATGGTAGGTATTCTATCGTAATAGAATTAGAGGCATTTATGTTTAAATCATACCGAAAAGCTAAAGAGTTTATTAACCACCTACCCAATATGACAGCGACAGAAATGCTTTTATTATTAAATCCCGTTTCAAACTCACCACAGTTACAATGAGTGAGTTAACAAACAAAAACCTTCGTGTATGGTCTTAAGAGGTTCCATTTCGGAAGGGAAAACCTGAAATAACAGGGTATTTAGCACCCAAAATGGCATAATAAGTGACACGCCAAGTAGCACCGCTTATAGCGGTGTTTTTTACATAACAAAACTCAGTTCATTGATGAACTGAGTTTATAAGTTCTTACGCAATCTCCCTAGATAAATGACCAACAAGGTTAGCGGTTTTAGATGTTTACTCACCTACCATGCCGTCACCATCACGATCATCCATATATTGATACAGCCAATGGTCACTAGTTATTGGCATACTAAAACCTGCTGCCTTAGCTTCTTTAATAGTCACCTGTCCATTACCGTTAGTGTCGACACTAGAAATATCACCGCTTGTGTTTGGACTAGTTGGAGCGGCAGGTTCACTATCTGTTAAATCAAGTGATGCGTTTACTTCATCAGGGTTTACATTATCAAACGTATCAACGATTACGTTACCCTTTAAAGTATAGGTATACTGGTAACTTGAAGGAATCTGTGTTTCTGTATTCGGATAGGTGATAATGGCTTCAAAATTAGTTGCTCCACCTGCACTAAGAATCACTTTTTCCATATAAGCTTGATCACCATGTCGGTTAAGCGTACTTTCTTGTGGGGTAATATTATAAGCATTTGCTACCCCTCCGAGAGAATCAGCAATGACATGTCCTTCATCTAATACATCACTTTCAACACCAGCAACCTTCGCTTCATCAGAATAGTATCTGCCAGATGATAATACAGGTTCGTTGTGGTCGTCTTGTAGAATGATTTCGGCAGCAATGACACGTACTAGCTGTCCGTATTCATTCGTAAATGCCCAATACTCTCTATCCCCATAACCGATGTCTACAACGACGTTTGCTTCACGATGACCAGATAAATCACCACCGTCAACTTCAATGAGATTGTAACCTGAGAACAGTTGGCTATCTGGTTTGTTTTTCGTTTCCTCTTCTTCTGGTTCATCTACAGTCGAGGTGACTGTTTCTTCCTCTGCTGCCTCATTAACTACCGCGTTGACGGCTTCTTCCTTTACGCTATTTTTATTTGTAGTAACTGTGGTTTCCTCTTGTGGGACTCTTTCTCCGTTAGTAATGGGCATATCTTCTACATTTGTGCAACCGACCATAAAGATGGTGGTTATAAGTAAGATAAGATAGTTCATTTTATTGTTCATTTTAGGACTCTCCTATAATAGTTTTCTATTGTTCTTGACTTAATATTAACACCAAATTGCTTAACATTGATTAAAATTTTACATTGTTTGTTAAATAAACTATCAGTGCATTAAAAAAGAAAAACAATTAAAGAAGGTCTAATCCATATGCGAATTAGCCTGCTATTTGTAATTTTCTCTCCCTAAACAGAACCATTAGTATTGTCTTGGAAGTTTTTTGTTTTGTTTAAAAACAACGCAGATTGTTAATAAAATATTGATTCAATTCAGATAGAAATTAGGATCGTTCGAAGAGTATATAACAGGGTGTGGCTGAGGATGTATTTAAGCCATTTGCTATAGTCCAAGCGCCACCTTAACTGTAAAATACCCCCCATAGGACTGAATCGTTTACCTACATAAAAAGAAGGTGCCTTTCAAATTAAAGGCACCTTGAAGTGTATATGCTGGTCACATCAACGTATTTTATTGTTCTTTCGGTCACAATATTGGTCACAATTAATTCAATTTCCTTGTGACCAATGGATTATCTGTTATCGATTTTTTCTGGGTATAGGTCATGGTTCATAAGGCGGTATTGTGCCATTTCTTCGTACTTTGTTCCCGGTTTTCCGTAATTAGTATAAGGATCAATGGAGATTCCACCGCGTGGGGTGAATTTACCCCATACTTCGATATAACGTGGGTCCATCAGTTCAATCAAATCGTTCATAATGATGTTCATGCAGTCCTCGTGGAAATCTCCATGATTACGGAAGCTGAATAGGTACAACTTCAATGATTTGCTCTCTACCATCAATTCACCAGGGATATAGCTGATGTAAATAGTGGCAAAATCCGGCTGGTTCGTTTTAGGACATAAACTTGTAAACTCCGGACAGTTGAACTTTACAAAATAATCTCTGTTTGGGTGTTTGTTTTCAAAGGTTTCCAATACATCTGGGGAATAATTGAACAAATAACTTGTCCCTTGATTCCCGAGTAATGTTACACCTTCCAATTCTGCATCTTTTCTTCCTGACATATTCACTCTCTCCTTTATTAAACGCCGCGCTTATTTCCCCATACTAGTGTGTGCAGTTGCGGCAACACGCGGACATTATTCATTTCATCATCTTTCATTACTTGATCAATCAACCACTCATACTTAGCCAACAATTTGCTGATTAACATTTGATCATCTTCTGTGGTTGTATCATCATTTCCTACTTGTACATAAAAAGCTACATCTGGATATAGCTTATGGACCTTTTTCGCATAAGCCAAATCGTCTTCATCAAATACCACTACTTTTAGAGAAACACTACTTTTATTTACTTTTTTTAGTAGATCACTAAGTATAGTAAAATTGGTATCCATGCCGGAGCTCGGTGGTTTTGGGGATATAGTCAAGTCATCTATTTCAGTGAGCCAATCCTGCCACTTGCTTCCTTGTGTTTCAAGTGCTACCTTAATTTCGTTCTCATGAAGGAGCTTTACAAGTTCCCCGATATTTTTTAAAAGAGCTGGGTTACCTCCTGAGATTGTCACGTGATTAAAGGCTTTCCCACCTTTTTCAAACATCTCGTTATAAATCTCTTCCGAAGACATCATCACGATGTCATCTTTTGCGCTTCCATCCCATGTGAAGGCTGAATCGCACCATGAACAGCGGTAATCACAACCTGCCGTTCGGACGAACATCGTTTTCTGGCCAATGACCATCCCTTCCCCTTGGATGGTAGGACCGAATATTTCTAGAACTGGAATTAGACTGGTCATTTCTTTTTCCCCTTCTTAGGACGGTAAATACAATAACTTGTCGGCGTTTCCCTTACATACACTTGAAGACAGGTAGGTTTGGAAGGAAGAGCTTCTAGATGCTTCTCTATCGTTTCCCACATCGTTCTTGCAACCACTTCTGTTGTGGGGAAAAAATTTGGATCCTGGTCATTGAAGACATCTTTATGGTCATTTAAAACGGTATGGTCAAATTTATCATGTAAAAGTTTTTTTAACACTTGAAAATTCACAAGAAAACCTGCATCATCCAAGTCGTCCCCTGCCACTGTCACATTGACAAAATAGGTATGTCCATGTAGTTGTTTACATTTCCCTGCTGCATCTGTTGGTACATAATGTGCTGCTGCTATTTGCATATCCTTATTCAATTCATAGGAGTAATCATGTTGTACTTGCGGATAAATTTGTTGCATCATGAGGACACAACCCCATTATCTTTTTTGACAAGGTAGTCATCCAATCCACGTTTTCTCAGTTTACATGCAGGACACTCGCCGCATCCATCCGCAATAACCCCATTATAGCAAGTCAAAGTCTTTGTCCTTACAAAATCTAGTGAATCAAGGTCATCTGCAAGCTTCCATGTTTCTTCCTTATTCAACCACATTAACGGAGTGTGAATGACAAACGGATAATCCATAGAAAGATTTAACGTCACATTCATTGATTTGATAAAAACATCTCGACAATCAGGGTATCCGCTGAAGTCTGTTTCACAAACGCCTGTCACAATATGTCTCGCACCAATCTGCTTTGCTGCTACAGCTGCAAAGGAAAGGAATAGAAGATTTCGGCCATCTACAAAGGTGCTTGGCAATTCCCCTTCTTTTTCTTCTATTTCAATATCATCTCTAGTAAGGGCATTTGGTGTTAATTGTCCTAAAAGGGACATATCAAGAATGCGGTGTTTTACTCCAAGTTCTTTTGCTATATTTTTCGCACATTCAATTTCTAGTTCATGTCGCTGTCCATAATGGAACGTGACAGCTTCCACTTCATCGAATTCTTGCATTGCCCAAATCAGGCAAGTAGTGCTGTCCTGACCGCCACTGAACACGACCATCGCTTTTTCCTGTTGCTTCATCGTGTCTTCACTCCTTTAATCATCTCAATCTATAGTCATACAAAAAACGCTAACCAAAAATAATGGAGGCTAGCGCATAACATCAGAAAAAATAAAAAAACTATATCCTAAGGAATATAGTTTATCTGTCCTTAGTTTTTTATAGAGGGTATTTGCTAGAACCTCTCCTGACGCCCAAAACGGCGTAAGACTTTATTCAATTTAACTTTGTTACTATAACATATTTAGATAAAATATTCTACTCTTTCTTAATGGATGATACTCGAATCAATCTTAGTTTTTTTAAAAAAAGGAGTGTTTGGATGGCACGGTCTGTAAATATGTTACGCTTGCGGACAAGTTTTTGGTTTCTACCCTCATTTTATGGAGCTTTGGCATTTCTTTTAGCAATAGGGACGCTTTTTTTAGATCGTTATTTAATGTCTGGGAAGATCGAGAAATTGATACCCTCAACCTTTTTATCTAACATTGATCTTGCACAAACTATTTTAAGCTCGATTGCCTCTTCTCTTTTAACAATGACGACGATTACATTTTCAACCATACTTGTTGTGTTGACGACTTATCTATCGCAGTTTTCACCAAGAGCCTTGCAGAACTTCATAACTGACCATTCTACTCAAAGAGTCCTTGGAATTTTTACTGCAGGTTTTATCTATTCCATCATCCTCCTATTATTTCTTAAAGAGACCAAAGAGGAACAGCTTTTTTTAGTTCCTTCCTTTGCAGTAGCTATAGCTATTCTTTGTCTAATTGTATTCGTTTTTTTCATTCAACATGTCACAACTTGGATTCAAGTTAGCAATTTATTACACAACATAACTGTGGAAACTTTACAATGCATGGAAGAGTTATTTAATGATAGTGATAAATCCCCCCATGATGCTCCTTGGGATGATTGGGAGAGCAAAGAAATCACCACAAAAGAACCCATTATAATCATGCCTAATAAACCCGGCTATGTACAGTATATTGATATAGATTCACTAGTCAAAGTTGCTTATGAATCTGATTGCATCGTTCGTGTGGAAAGACAACAAGGAGATTATATTAATGAGCATACACCCATGCTTTCCCTATGGGGTTCAGGGGAGAAAATTCAAAAGGATACATTTCGATCTTTGATTACCGTTTCCATTGCAAGAGCTCCTCTTGAAGATGTAGAGTTTGGAATTAGGAAAGTAACCGAAATTGCAGTTAGAGCTCTTTCACCAGGGATAAATGATCCAAGTACAGCAGTTCATTGCATTGAGCAATTAGGCACCCTATTATCAAAGCTTACATCTATGAAGGGCATTAAGCCTTATTTCAATGATATGCATAGGAATCTGAGGGTCATTGTAAAAACACCTGATTTTTTTAATTATTTAGATATTGCATTTTCACCCATTATCCGTTATGGAAAAATAGATTTTGATGTAATAAGTTCTGTACTTGATGTTCTGAAATTGATTTCGGATCACTCACCCACTTATCGAAAAGAAGCCATTTGGAAGTACACATTACATACCATTGAATCGATAAGGGAAGAAAAGTATTTTGAACTGGAAAGAGAGAGATTAAATACGAATATTCAGGATCTCTGTTTTTCACTAGGACACGGGAAAGACATAGAAAGAATGAAGTTGAAATGAAAATCTAAAAAAGGCCCCTTCAGAGTAAGGGACCTTTTTTGAACTTCACTATTTACCTATCCAACACTCCTACACCCAACACCATGTTATTCCACAGAATATCCTCAATTCTCTCCTGTCTATCTTTCGGACATTGAATCATAATGATCATATCTGCATCTGACCCGTGTTTTCTCAAAGCTTTTTCACTCTTTTTAGTAAAATAATAATCAACCAAAAAACCAAAAATACCACCGAATACTAGTCCAAAAAGTCCCCATAATATGGGACCGAGATAGAATTTATAGCCGTAAATAACTCCAAAAAGCATAAAGATAATTCCAAAGATAGCAGCAAGATCGATTAGACTTCTTCCATCCGAACGATGCATCGAGTCAATGGCTTTCGCTTGGAATTTAATCTTATCTAGCGGGACAACTAAGATTTGTTCTTTCGTCAGTCCCAGCTCTTCTAATTCACGTAATGTAAGTTCCATTTCCATGTTGTATTTGAATGTCGCGAAAATGTACATTACTTTCCAGCTCTTTTCTATATCGGCATTTTAAACTGAATATCCTGGTAATTCTCTTTTAACTCTCTTGCTAGGTACTTATCAATAAATTTATTAAGTTCCACCGCACTCACATATGAATCATATGCAGCAAAACAGTAAATTGATGGAATGAATAAAAACCATTGAGGTACTAATATATCAGTAGCCCCTTGGAAATTTCCCACGAGCGTCATATGAATGGCTGGAAAGACGTTTGCTTGATAGGTAATGATCAACCACCATGTTAAAACAAAAATGACAGATAAAATCCTTGTTACATACAGATTTCCCAACCCAGGTGTTAAAAGAGACCATATAACCGCAAGCATCGGATTTTTTTTATCAAGAACGTTAATTTCAATAGATGAAGTATTCTTTATCATTAGAGGAAATCCTTCATGATAAGCTAAGGTATAATGTTTATTCATTTCAATGGTAAGGCGATAACTGTCCCAAATGGAAAACACATACATACACACATACAAAATAATCCAATGTTGATCAAGGACCGCAACTCCCTCTTCAAACCTCCCAGTCAAAGAGAGGTAAATAGCTTCATTTAAATGAGCCAATGTATTAATAACGACTTCCCATGTAATTAAAATGAAGGCTGTTAGGTACTTTGATAACATAAAATGTCCAAACCCGGGAAATGCCGCCCCCCACCAGGCCACAACAAAAGGCTTACGATAATGCAAAAGACTTGTAGTATAAGGACTTAAGATGGCAACATATCTCTTTTTTTCATGCTGAATACCCATACTTTAAGCCTCATTTCTGTAATATCTTACAATAGTATGCTTTTACATCCCCTCCAATATACACATTAGCTCATGAAACAAGAGAGGTCATCCCTTTAGAAAGGAATGACCCGTATCTGTAAATTACTTATTTTTTCCCGCTTCATCTGCTAATTGTTCAAAACTCTTCACTTTACCGTGCTCATTTTGCGATTGCTTTCTAACTTTTCTTTGTCTTTCCTGCTGACTTTTGGATTGTGTCATTTTTCCATCTCCTAACATAAATAATAAGTGTTTTTCCTCCATAGTATGTTCGTTTATTTGAAGTAGCTTTCCTGTTAAAATAAGGTCAACCCCACAACTAGGAGAAAATTATATGAAAAAGATTTATTTGTTTTTCGCATTAGCAAACATACTACTTGCTGTCAGCTTTTCACTAACTGATTATTTTTGGTTTTTCTTTCCCATTTCCTTATTCATTCTTATTTTAGTTAGCTTGAATGACAAGAAACCTATTCGTCTTAATGCACAACGCCTTTTTACTTTTCATGACATTTCGTACGGAATCTTAACAGGTACGATCTTGTACGGAATATTTTTCATTGCTTATTTATTACTAAAAGTAATTCCCTTACCGCTTATTACTTTTGTGGGAGAACTATATCTGATTGTAGGCCCAAATAGTTGGTGGCATTACTTCGTGTTGGTTCTAATCATTATTCCAGGAGAGGAAATTTTCTGGAGAAGATATATTCAATCCAAGCTAGTAGAGAAATATGGCATGTTAATAGGGGTTATGGCAGGGGGATGTTTGTATGCATTAGCTCACATGTGGACAGGCAATCCAATGTTGGTAGCCGCAGCAGCAACGGCAGGTGTTGTTTGGGGCGCCTTATATGTATGGAAGAATTCCCTTACTCTTGTCATCATCTCTCACCTTGTATTTGATTTATGGCTACTTGTGATTATCCCTTTAAACTTTTGATATCCCTTTTGGAAATAATAAGGTAAAATAATTACTTATTCTTTATTTTTTGGAGGGGAAATCTCATGGATGCTTTATATTTATTTGTTATTGCCGCTGTGATTGCAAGCTTTGGCATCTCGATTGTAATACGCTCCAGTATGGAGAAACTTGTGTTGGAGCAAGAAACCTTTGGACAGATTCAATCTAGATTCTTCATTTATGTAGCAGTCATTGAAGCACTACCCATCATCCTTATTGTCTTCGGCTTTATGTCTCTGATGGATTCCACAGTTAACTTAATCATTCCAATTACCATTGTGGCAGTGAGTGTGTTAGTCAACTTTATTCTGAACTTAATGAAAAAGAATGAACTTGTGAACGGTGCACCAGAACTGCAAGAAAAACTGATGACATTCTTCCTAATCGGCAACGTCCTAATGACCGCCATCCCATTCGTAGCAATCGTAGCAACATTCGTACGATAAGAGTTTTTGAGGAAGAGAACGGGTTAGTAAGATATTTGTGAAGATACCTAACCACCCTGTTGATTGGAGCAAATGGCGAAGACTCCTGCGGGGGGTAACGGTAGCTTGAGACCCCACAGGCGAAGCCGAGTTATCATGAACGAAACTAGCTCCTTACTCGTAAAATCGTAGGTTAATTTGGTTAGAATGTTTACTGAAAAAAACAAACCAAATCAGAGCTACATTACGGAAGGAGCTAGTT
>NZ_JAIVKY010000003.1 GCF_020524325.1 Sutcliffiella horikoshii | reverse complement strand
GGACGGGATAAGTGCTGAAAGCATCTAAGCATGAAGCCCCCCTCAAGATGAGATTTCCTTTTACTTCGGTAAGTAAGATCCCTGAAAGATGATCAGGTAGATAGGTTCGAGGTGGAAGCATGGCGACATGTGGAGCTGACGAATACTAATCGATCGAGGACTTAACCCAATAAGTATCGAAATAAGTGAGCGATATGAATATCTTGATAGGAAGACATTATCTAGTTTTGAAGGAACAAGAAAGATGTAAAAACATCTTGATTTTCTTTCTCAATTTTGTATAATATTATTTGTCTGGTAATGATGGCGAAGAGGTCACACCCGTTCCCATACCGAACACGGAAGTTAAGCTTTTCAGCGCCGATGGTAGTTGGGGGATCTCCCCCTGTGAGAGTAGGACGTTGCCAGGCATATATATGGAGGATTAGCTCAGCTGGGAGAGCATCTGCCTTACAAGCAGAGGGTCGGCGGTTCGATCCCGTCATCCTCCACCATTTATACTTTTTTATACAGTATTAAATCATAATAATATGCCGGTGTAGCTCAGTTGGTAGAGCAACTGACTTGTAATCAGTAGGTCGTGGGTTCGACTCCTATCGCCGGCACCACTTTTGTGCCATTAGCTCAGTCGGTAGAGCATCTGACTTTTAATCAGAGGGTCGAAGGTTCGAGTCCTTCATGGCACACCATTTATCTTGCGGGTGTGGCGGAATTGGCAGACGCGCTAGACTTAGGATCTAGTGTCTTTGACGTGGGGGTTCGAGTCCCTTCACCCGCATTGTAATTTTATATTAGCGGAAGTAGTTCAGTGGTAGAACACCACCTTGCCAAGGTGGGGGTCGCGGGTTCGAATCCCGTCTTCCGCTCCAATAGACTTGCCCCTGCCGGGGTGGCGGAACTGGCAGACGCACAGGACTTAAAATCCTGCGGTAGGTGACTACCGTACCGGTTCGATTCCGGTCCTCGGCACCACAGTTTTTACAGCAGTAAAACAACTTTCATTTATATGCGCCCGTAGCTCAATTGGATAGAGCGTTTGACTACGGATCAAAAGGTTAGGGGTTCGAGTCCTCTCGGGCGCGCCATTATCGGGGAGTAGCTCAGCTTGGTAGAGCACTTGGTTTGGGACCAAGGGGTCGCAGGTTCAAATCCTGTCTTCCCGACCATTAAATTAAATCCCTTTTAGAATTTGGGGCCTTAGCTCAGCTGGGAGAGCGCCTGCTTTGCACGCAGGAGGTCAGCGGTTCGATCCCGCTAGGCTCCACTTTAATACTTTTAATGAAATACTTTATCTTTTTGGCGGTGTAGCTCAGCTGGCTAGAGCGTACGGTTCATACCCGTGAGGTCGGGGGTTCGATCCCCTCCGCCGCTACCAAAAAGGACCTTTAGCTCAGCTGGTTAGAGCAGACGGCTCATAACCGTCCGGTCGTAGGTTCGAGTCCTACAAGGTCCACCAGTTCTTTCTATACGCGGAGGAATACCCAAGTCCGGCTGAAGGGATCGGTCTTGAAAACCGACAGGGGTGTCAAAGCCCGCGGGGGTTCGAATCCCTCTTCCTCCGCCATATTATTTTAGATGATATGGTGAGTATAGAGAAATATATATTACTATCGCGGGGTGGAGCAACGAGCATTAGCTTCTAGTATAAACTTCGAGTTGTACCAATCGACACACATCACTGAATTTACTTTCAGAGATTGGGACAGTTGATTTTAATATGCATGAGAGATAAAACTTTATTATTACTATCGCGGGGTGGAGCAGTCCGGTAGCTCGTCGGGCTCATAACCCGAAGGTCGCAGGTTCAAATCCTGTCCCCGCAACCAAATGGTCCCGTGGTGTAGCGGTTAACATGCCTGCCTGTCACGCAGGAGATCGCCGGTTCGATCCCGGTCGGGACCGCCATTTTTGTTTGGCTCGGTAGCTCAGTTGGTAGAGCAATGGACTGAAAATCCATGTGTCGGCGGTTCGATTCCGTCCCGAGCCACTTTGATTTTTAATTGCCGGTGTAGCTCAGTTGGTAGAGCAACTGACTTGTAATCAGTAGGTCGTGGGTTCGACTCCTATCGCCGGCACCATCTTTACTAAGTAAATATTGTTATGGCGGTTGTGGCGAAGTGGTTAACGCACCTGATTGTGGTTCAGGCATTCGTGGGTTCGATTCCCATCAGTCGCCCTTTTTAGCGGGTGTAGTTTAATGGTAAAACCTCAGCCTTCCAAGCTGATGTCGTGGGTTCGATTCCCATCACCCGCTCCATTTTTGTGGGCCTATAGCTCAGCTGGTTAGAGCGCACGCCTGATAAGCGTGAGGTCGGTGGTTCGAGTCCACTTAGGCCCACCATTTTTTATATACCGTTTTATTCCACCATAGCTCAGCGGTAGAGCATTCGGCTGTTAACCGAAGGGTCGTAGGTTCGAATCCTACTGGTGGAGCCATTTCTGGGGAAGTACTCAAGTGGCTGAAGAGGCGCCCCTGCTAAGGGTGTAGGTCGTGTAAGCGGCGCGAGGGTTCAAATCCCTCCTTCTCCGCCAGAATATCTGGCCCGTTGGTCAAGCGGTTAAGACACCGCCCTTTCACGGCGGTAACACGGGTTCGAATCCCGTACGGGTCATCAAAAGTTGTGGTATTTTATAAATACTATGGCTTTTTTTATTTGTCCAAAATCCTCTCTAAAAACACTACGAAAGTCTCTTGAAATTGAATAGATTGTTCCCGTCTAAATTGAAATCCCTAACTCATACAATACCCTTCTCTGATCTAAGTAAAACCACATTTTGAAAAGTAAATTCGTTATTTTGATATAGTTTATCTATGTAAGCGTGTACATTTATACTTATATGCTATATACGATATAAAAACTTTTCGACAAAAAACAACATTCCTCCTCCTAATATTTAGTCGGTTCTTTATAAAATGTAAACCCTTCCAAAAAAGCTGTTACTACGCAATTTCAAGCATATCAACAATGAAAACGGTTTCCTTATAGTGTATATATTTTACATTAAAATCTATAAAAATAAATATTGTTGATTTATGTCACACGATTTCTACTTGTCGGATAAAGGAGAATATTATAAAAAAGAGAATAGTAGTGTATAACAATATTCTTTTTTATAAGGAATGATGGAAGGGTGAAAAAATTGATTGCTACGAGTGCGACGGATTTTCAGCTGCACCTTTTTCATGAAGGTACTCTGTATAAAAGTTATGAGCTTTTTGGCTCTCATTTAGTACGGCATCGTAAAAAAGTGGTAGGAACAAGATTCACTGTATGGGCTCCTAATGCGAAAAAGGTACGTGTGATGGGCTCTTTTAATGAGTGGAATGGTGAGATGCATCCACTAGAAAAATTAAATAATGAAGGTGTTTGGAGTATTCAAATAGATGAGAACCTATCTGGTCATTTATATAAATACGAAATTGTTACACAATCCGGAGAAGTATTACATAAAGCAGATCCATTCGCTTTTCATGCAGAAGTCAGACCTAATACAGCGTCAGTGGTGTATGACCTAGAGGGATTCAAATGGAAAGATCAGAATTGGCGCAGGAAAAAGAAACGGAAACTGGTTTATGAAAAACCGATGTTTATTTATGAGCTACACCTTGGTTCATGGAAAGTTAAAGATGATGGAGAGCTGTACTCCTACACAGAACTGGTTGAGGAGTTAATTCCTTATGTTAAAGAACATGGATTTACACATATAGAAATACTTCCTTTAGTAGAGCATCCATATGACCGCTCATGGGGTTATCAAGGCACGGGGTATTATGCTGCGACAAGCAGGTATGGAAATCCTAAAGAGTTAATGGCATTTATTGATGCATGCCATCAAGAGGACATAGGTGTGATATTTGACTGGGTTCCGGGTCATTTTTGCAAAGATGCGCATGGCCTATATATGTTTGATGGGGCACCAGTATTTGAATATAAGAACTATCATGACCGCGAAAATGAGGTATGGGGAACGGCAAACTTTGATTTAGGAAAGCCAGAAGTAAGGAGCTTTTTAATATCAAATGCTTTGTTCTGGATGGAATATTTTCATGTTGACGGCTTTAGGGTGGATGCGGTGGCCAACATGCTTTATTGGCCAAATACACAGGAAGAGCACGCGAACCCTTTTGCACAGGAATTTTTGCAAAAGCTGAATGAAGCGGTATTTGAACAAGATTATAGTGCACTAATGATTGCAGAGGATTCTACAGATTGGCCGTTAGTTACTTCCCCAACTTCTAGTGGAGGCCTTGGTTTCAATTATAAATGGAACATGGGTTGGATGAATGACATCCTGCGTTATATGGAGGCTGCCCCAGAGCAAAGGAAACATTTACACGATAAAGTGACCTTCTCCATCGTATATACATTTTCCGAGAATTTCATCTTGCCTTTTTCCCATGATGAAGTGGTACATGGCAAAAAGTCGCTGTTAAACAAAATGCCAGGTTCATATGAAGAGAAGTTTGCGCAATTACGTTTACTGTACGGCTTCTTCTTCACACACCCAGGAAAGAAGCTGCTCTACATGGGCGGAGAGTTTGGACAGTTTGATGAATGGAAGGACCTAGAACAGTTGGATTGGTTTTTAGTAGACCAATATGAATCCCATCAACAGATGCATCATTATTTCAAGGAGCTGTTGGCATTTTATCAGCAATTTAAAGCCTTGTATGAATTGGATCATGATCCGAATGGATTTGAATGGATTGATGCAGATAACCGAGAGCAAAGTGTTTTTTCTTTTATCCGAAAAGGAAAGAAACCTGCAGATACGCTAGTAGTAATTTGTAATTTCACAGGGGCATCTTACGAAGAATTTAAAATTGGCGTGCCTTATCTAACAGAATATGAAGAAGTATTTAGTTCTGATGCAAAAGAATTCGGTGGAAACGGCCGGATAAATGAGCAGGAAGTTAGTGCTGAAGAAGGAGCATATCACGGAAAGGACTATCATATGATGGTCAATGTTGCATCATTTGGAGTAAGTATATGGCGTCCGAAGAAAATTAGAGGGGAGAGATAACGCGATGGCGAAAAATAAGTGTGTAGCAATGTTATTGGCAGGGGGAAAAGGGAGCAGGCTCAGTTCCTTAACAAAAACGTTGGCGAAGCCGGCTGTTCCATTTGGAGGAAAGTATAGAATTATTGATTTCGCTTTAAGTAATTGTACAAACTCAGGTATTACTACTGTTGGGGTACTGACTCAATACCAACCTCTAGTTTTGAATTCCTATATTGGGATAGGTAGCACTTGGGACTTGGATCGGAAAAATGGAGGGGTGACGGTATTGCCTCCTTACACCGAGTCTTCAGGTGTGAAATGGTATACAGGTACAGCAAGTGCTATCTACCAAAATATTAATTATCTCACTCAATATGATCCAGAATATGTCCTTATTCTTTCTGGTGACCATATTTACAAGATGAATTACGAGGAAATGCTAGACTACCATGTTAAGAAGGATGCGGATGTATCCATTTCAGTTGTGGAAGTTCCTTGGGAAGAAGCAAGCAGGTTCGGAATCATGAATACAAACGATAAGCTCGAAGTGGTGGAGTTTGATGAAAAGCCTGCGCATCCAAAGAGTAACCTGGCTTCTATGGGAATCTATATTTTTAAGTGGTCAATCTTAAAGGAATATCTTGAAATGGATGATAGAAACCCTGAGTCCAGTCATGACTTCGGCAAGGATGTTATTCCTTTGTTATTGGAAGAGAATAAAAGATTGGTAGCCTATCCTTTTAAGGGATATTGGAAGGATGTTGGAACGGTAAAGAGCTTGTGGGAAGCCAATATGGATTTATTAAAAGAGGATTGTGAATTGAATCTCTTTGAATATGACTGGCGCATCTATTCTGTTAATCCAAACCAGCCGCCTCAATTTATTGCACCATATGCAGACGTGAAGGACTCGCTTGTAAATGAAGGATGTTTCATTGAAGGGAAAATTGATCACTCCGTCTTATTCCAAGGTGTGAATGTGGGGAGAAACTCAGTAATTCAAAACTCAGTAATCATGCCGGATGCCATCATTGGTGAAAATGTCTATGTGAACAAGGCAATTATTCCTTCAGGGATAAAAATTCCAGATGGTGCGGTCATTTGTCCGGAGAAAAATGAAGACGAGATTATTTTAGTAACAGAGGAAATGATGGATAAAGGGATTTTCTCTACAACCCGATAAAAGACGGAAAATCAAACACAGGAAGGGTGTCCATTTATGAATAAATCAATGTTAGGAATCATCGATGCAACAATCCATAATGAAGAAATGCAGGAGTTAACGTTAAAGCGTTCCATAGCAGCAGTTCCTTTTGGGGGACGCTATAGACTGATTGATTTTGTCCTTTCCAATATGGTCAATTCCGGTATCCAAAATGTTGCGATTTTCCCCCGGTATCAATATCGCTCTCTAATGGATCACCTTGGTTCAGGAAAGCAGTGGGATCTGGATCGTAAACGCGATGGGTTATTCTTTTTCCCAAGTTCCGAAAATGAAAACACAGGTTCTTTCCAGCATTTCAAAGAGAATGAGGACTTTTTCGGGCGCAGCAGTCAGAAATATGTCGTGATTGCAAATAGTTTTACCGTATCCAATATGAATTACAAACTAATTCTTGATCGTCATATTCAAAACAGATGTGATATTACCCATGTGGTAAAAGAAGATGAAACATTGGATATGTATGTCCTTGAAAAAGAACTGCTTGTAAAATTATTCATGAACCATGAACAAACGGGGTATAGAAGTATCATGGATGTGGTAGAGGATATAACAAGCGGGTATAAAATTTGTAATTATGAATATAGCAACTATGCAGCAGTGATAGATTCATTGGAAAGTTATTATGAGCATAGTTTGGAACTGTTGGATCCTGTTGTATGGAAGCAAGTGTTTGTGAAGGATCAACCTGTCTTCACAAAAGTTAAAGACGAGCCTCCAACAAGTTACTCTAAAGATGCTTTCGTAAAAAATTCCATGATTGCAAATGGTGCGATTATTGAAGGCCATGTCGAGAACAGTATTATTTTCCGTGGTGTCAAAATTGGAAAAGGTACGGTAGTGAAAAACAGTATTGTCATGCAAAAAGGCGTTATCGGAGAGAATTGTGTTTTAGATTCCGTCATCTTAGACAAAGATGTTAAGGTAGAAGACGGTACAAGATTAACCGGGAAAACAGATTCCCCGTATTTAGTGAAAAAAGGATCGGTACAAGGAGCTCTGATGAATTCGTGAAAGTATTGTTTGTCGTTTCAGAATGTGTCCCATTTGTAAAATCCGGTGGCTTAGGCGATGTTGCGGGAGCATTGCCTAAGGAGTTAAAGAAACTTGGAACGGATGTACGGGTTATCTTGCCGAAATATGGGCAAATCCCCGAAGTGTTTAAAAACAAAATGAAAAGAGTCCAGACCACATTTGTAGATGTGGGCTGGCGTCATCAATACTGTGGCGTGGAAAAATTGGTACACGATAATGTAACCTATTATTTTATCGATAATGAATACTACTTTAACCGCGATTCCCTGTACGGTCACTTTGATGACGGGGAACGCTTTTCCTTTTTCTGTCGTGCCGTATTGGAAAGCATGACGGCTATTGATTTCATTCCGGATGTCATTCACTGCCATGACTGGCACACAGGGATGGTCAATTTCATTTTAGAGCGAGAATACAAACAAAATCCAAGATTTGAGCATATTCAAAGTGTGTTTACTATCCATAACCTTCAATTCCAAGGTGTATTTCCGCCAAGTATCCTGCATGATTTATTGCGTATTGACAGTAAACATTTCCATGCTGATGAGCTGGAGTTTTACGGAAATGTTAATTTCATGAAAGCAGCATTAGTGTCATCCGGATACATTACGACGGTAAGTCCCACTTATAAGGATGAAATTCAGACCGCTTATTTTGGCGAAAAACTGGATGGAGTTCTCCGTCATAGAAATGATGCGTTAGTCGGCATCATTAATGGAATTGATGATGATTTATATAGTCCTGAAACCAACGAGTACATTGAAGCAAATTATTCCGTCAGTAAAATGGACAATAAAAAAGTGAATAAAGCAGCCTTGCAAAAACTATGCGGACTACCTGTAAAAGAGGAAACACCGATTATTGCGATGGTAAGCAGGTTGACTAAGCAAAAAGGGTTGGACCTTGTTACATGTGTGTTGCATGAAGTCTTGAATGAGGATGTACAGGTTGTCGTGCTTGGAACAGGTGAACCTCAGTTTGAGCATTACTTCCGGGAGTTATCCTATCAATATCCTGAAAAAGTGAAGACGTTCATTGGCTTTGATGAACCGCTTGCTCATCAGATTTACGCAGGTGCAGATATGTTTTTAATGCCGTCAAAGTTTGAACCGTGTGGTCTTGGTCAACTTATAGCCTTGCGCTACGGCACGATACCGGTCGTACGCGAAACCGGTGGATTAAATGACACGGTCCATTCTTATGATGAAACGACGTTGGAAGGAAACGGATTTTCTTTCACTAACTTTAATGCCCATGATATGCTTCATACCATTAGGCGTGCCATAAGCATGTATGAGCAGCCAGAAGTGTGGAAAGGTATTATGAAAGAAGCGATGGAGCGCGATTATAGCTGGGCTAAATCGGCGTTTAAATACAATCAATTGTATTCAACACTAATGGCTAGGAGTGGAGTGCATGTTCTCTAATAAAGAGAAATTCAAGGCTGCTTTTTTAAGAAAATTGGAGAGTATGTACGGAAAGAGCTTCCAGGAATCAACCTCAAGAGATCATTATCATACACTCGGTAACATGGTAAGAGAATATATCAGTTCCAACTGGATTGCCACCAACGAACGAAATCGAGCGGCTGATGAAAAACAAGTGTACTATCTTTCTATTGAATTTTTGTTGGGGAGATTATTGGGAAGTAATCTCCTGAACCTTGGAATCCAAGAGGTGGTGGAAGAGGGCCTGAAAGAACTAGGGCTTGATTTCTCTGCCATTGAGGAAATTGAAGCGGATGCAGGCCTTGGAAATGGTGGACTTGGTCGTCTGGCAGCCTGTTTCTTAGATTCACTCGCTTCTTTAGACCTTCCTGGTCATGGGTGTGGCATTCGTTATAAACATGGTTTATTTGACCAGAAATTTGTGGACGGCTACCAAGTGGAATTGCCTGAGCAATGGCTTAGGCATGGAAACGTCTGGGAGGTAAGAAAGCCAGATCAGGCGGTGGAAATCAATTTCTGGGGCAAGGTGGAGTCTTATAAAGAGGACGGAAAAGAGAAGTTCAGGCATGCAAAAGGAGAGGCCATCACAGCTGTTCCATATGATATGCCAGTTGTCGGCTATCAAACGGATACGGTCAATATGTTACGGCTTTGGAGTGCCGAGCCGGCGCCTTTTCCAACAAACAAGGATATCATGCAATATAAAAGAGATACAGAAGCAGTTTCAGAATTTCTTTATCCGGATGATACCCATGATGAAGGAAAGATCTTGCGTTTAAAACAACAATATTTTCTTGTTGCGGCAAGTATCGGAAGCATTATTCGATCTTATCGGAAGAAGAATGGTAGTCTAATAGATTTTCATAAAAAAGTGACCATTCACATCAATGACACCCATCCAGTGCTGGCAATTCCAGAACTGATGCGGATTCTTTTGGATGAAGAAGATATGAGCTGGGAACAGGCTTGGGAAATTACCTCTCATACCATCTCTTATACCAACCATACAACTCTTTCTGAAGCATTGGAAAAATGGCCGACTAATATTTTTCAACCTTTGCTGCCACGTATATATATGATTGTAGAAGAGATCAATGAGCGCTTCTGTGCAGATTTATGGAAAAAGTACCCCGGACAATGGAGTCGAATTGAAGAGATGGCAATTCTTGCGCATGGCTTAGTGAAGATGGCTCATTTAGCGGTGGTTGGTAGCTTCAGTGTCAACGGCGTGGCAAAAATACACACCGAGATATTGAAAAATCGTGAGATGCGTTTATTTTATGAAGCTTTCCCTGATAAATTCAATAATAAAACGAATGGAATTACACACCGCAGATGGTTATTGAAAGCAAATCCCCAACTAACCTCGCTCATTCAGGATACGATTGGTCATGGATGGATGAAAGACACGACACAACTTCGTCAGCTTGATGTATATGCAAACGATTCCGCTTTTTTGGAGAAGTTAGATCAAGTGAAACGGGAACGGAAGCAGATTCTTGGAGAGCGCATTAGAAAGCAAACAGGAATCGTTATTGATTCAGACAGTATTTTTGATGTTCAAGTAAAAAGACTGCATGCATACAAACGTCAGCTATTAAACGTTTTTCACATCATGTATTTATATAACCGTTTAAAAGAAGACAGTAGCTTTGATATCCATCCCAGAACGTTCATTTTTGGAGCCAAAGCTTCTCCAGGTTATTATTATGCTAAAAGAGTAATTAAATTAATAAACTCTCTGGCGGATAAGGTGAATAATGATCCTTCCATTAACGGACGGTTAAAGGTTATCTTTCTAGAAAACTATCGAGTTTCATTGGCTGAGGATATTTTCCCTGCAGCGGATGTAAGTGAACAAATTTCTACTGCTAGTAAGGAAGCTTCAGGTACTGGTAATATGAAATTTATGATGAATGGGGCCTTGACGATCGGCACGCTTGACGGTGCCAACATTGAAATTAAAGAAGAGGTCGGAGAAGAAAATATGTTCATTTTCGGCCTAACCGCAGAACAGGTTCTGAATTATTATCAAAATGGTGGTTATAGATCGAGTGAGTATTACCATCATGATAAGAGGATCCAGCAGGTTCTCGAGCAACTTGTCAACGGATTCTTCCCGGACGTGGATGACCACTTTGAGCCAATTCATGATTCCCTGCTTATGCAAAACGATGAGTATTTCGTCTTGAAGGATTTTGCGTCTTATATAGATGCACAAGAGCGTGTGGACGCAGCCTACCGTGACCGTACTCACTGGCTAACGATGAGCGCAAAAAACATCGCTCACTCTGGCTTCTTCTCAAGCGACCGCACCATCAGACAATACGCCAACGAAATCTGGGGCCTAGAACCAAGCTACAGCAAGCGATAAGCGAAAGAGGGCAAGGTAAGAAGGCATAAAAGCAGTTGATTTCCGTTCCAGGCGCTTCGCTTGCCTGCGGGCGGTCCGTGAGCCTCCTCACAACGCTTCCGGGGTCTCACTTGTCCCTTCCTCCCGCGGGCGTCTGCGAACCTTCCACTTCAATCAACAAGGTGGCTGCACTATAGGTTAAGGAAAAGGCGTAAAATCTAGCTGTGGATTGGAGCAAATGGCGAAGACTCCTGCGGGGGAGTAGCGGCAATGTTGAGACCCGGTAGGCTAGCCGAGGAGGCTCAAGGTCGCCCCGCGGAAAGCCCAGCCATTTGCGGAAAGGAACAGCGACGTTCCACCAATCAACTATAATTTAGTTAGGACCGAGCATTTCTTGCTTCGGTTTTTTTCGTTTCAGAACTTCTCCCTCATTGCTTTGATGTATGTTTCTATGCTGTGGTTTTTGATGATGGAGCCTTCTGTTAGTAAGAAGCGGGAGGGGGTCATGGTGTGTTTGTAGTTCCATGTTCTTTTACTTAAAGGTGCTACGACTTTTGTTGGTGGTACAAAAGGGACGAGGTCGGCCAGGTTAACAAAACGGATGGAACCCGGAACGTACTCATTGTACAGGTTTGCAAAAGCTTCATCCCCAACACGCGGGGCACCATAACTATACATAAATAGCGAGCTGAATGTTGTATTTGTAGCACAATCGAGTGAAAATAGGGCAGCTAGTGCTCCTCCGAGACTATGACCTGTGACGAATAATGTCTTGCTAGAGGATAGCTCTTTTTGTAGGCAATTCAACAACTCTTCCCTCATTGATTCATATACCGAAAGGAAACCACCATGTACAAGTAGTTGATTACCTGTGTCACAATATGGAAAAGGCTGCTGGAAGATTTCCGCATCAGCAATCCAGTCAGGATCTGTTTGTGTGCCGCGAAAGCTAACGATAATTGCATCCTCTGATTCTAAAATAAACCCGAACCATTCCAGGCTATGAAAAGATACACCTTTGAATTCTTTTACCAAATTAAAGCCGTTAGGTATAGAGAAAATGCCATTTTGATGATACTGATCATAGGCTAGCTGGCAGCATTCTGCTAGGAAAACTGCCCAATCCTTGGAGAAAATATCTCTAGTGTACATGTATCATATCCCTCACTTTCATGATAAAGGCCTATGATAATGTATGGACTCTGCAAGAAAGTGGTGCTTATTTGATAAAGGGAAAGGGAAACAAGTTGAAATGTGGAATTAATAAAGGATGATTTATAAAGTTAGGAGGAGCTAAATTTGGGTTATGAATTAAAAACTAAGGAAACGGATAACAGTGTCATTGAATTTATTGAAACGGTGGAAAGTCCTAAAAAGCGGGAGGATGCTTATCGACTGTTAGAAATCTTCACAGAAACGACAGGTTATGAGGCGAAAATGTGGGGACCAAGCATTATTGGGTTCGGTTCTTATCACTATAAATATCCAACAGGTCATGAAGGGGATTTCATGCTTGTTGGTTTTTCACCAAGAAAAGCAAAAATAAGCTTATATTTTGCAACTGGTGATTCAAAAAGGGAAGAATTGTTGAAGAATTTCGGCAAGCATACAACGGGCAAGGCATGTGTGTACATAAATAAAGTAGCAGATATTGACGTAGAAGTATTAAAGGAATTAATAAGGCAGTCTGTGACGTTTTTGCAGGAAATGTATCCTTCCAAATAATAAAAAGGAAGCCTGATTGCAAAATTGCTTTCGGGCTTCCTTTTTACATTTACTCTGTATAAGGATCTTTCTCATATCCATGTAAGTCACCGAAGGAAGTCATAATGCCTTCTTCATCAAGGGCATCTTCATAGGCCTCATGTTTAATGGATGGATATACAGTAACGTTTTGACCATACATATCTGTTCCTACAAAGTTCTCGTAATCCTCTACATAACCTTCATTTTCTTCGCTTTCCACATATGTGCGGTCATAATTCTCCACATCATCTGAAAAGTCGGAAGGACTCTCGGACGTTCCATATCTTTGTACAATTTGCCATGTGTCTTCCGCGTCAAAGGCCACGCCTTCTGATTCATCGTATTCAAATCGTCCATATGGAGGCATCAAAACATTTTCTTCTACAGGTCGGTCATGTGAAACAACCTGATCTGGACTGTGCTCTTTACAATAAGTGGTGGTTGGAATAGCATCTAAACGATCTTCGTCTATTTCTTTTCCACATACCTCACATACTCCATACGTGCCAGATGCCATAGCTTGAAGTGCATGATTAATATCTTTCATTTCTTTTTCGGCATGTTCATTTAATGCTAAGTCTTTTTCTCTTTCGTATAATTCGGTTCCAAGATCACCAGGATGGTTATCGTAAGCAGAGAGCTCACTAACTGTTTCATATGGATGTTCCTGTTCCATCTGGTAATGATCATTCTGGTCAAGGTGTGCTTGAAGTGTTTGTTTTGTATCTTCTAGTTGTTGTTTTAACTGATTTATTTTATCAGAGGATAACATACAGATAGACTCCTTTCAAATCCTGTCTATTTGTATTATGAGCGTTCATTCTGAAAATCATGATTGCCAATTAAAAAAACTGACTCCGTCATAAGAGTCAGTTTGCAAAGTAACCAATTACAAGGCCGATTCCGAGCAAAAAGCCGAAAATGGTATTCGTTTTTGCCGTTGCTACCATTGCCGGCATCATCGTCACATTGCTGATATTGTTTGTAAATCCTTTTATTGCAGAAAGTGGTTTGGCGACAGATAAGAAAACTAATAATAACCAAAATGACGCGTAACCAAGTGCAATAAAGAGTACAATAAGGGCATAAGACACAATGAACATGGTAGCTAGAAGCAGGATGGCATTCTTTCTGCCAAGTAATATCGCCACTGTTTTCCGGCCATTCTCTTTGTCGCCTACAATATCACGTATGTTATTTGCTAATAAAATGGCTCCGACTAGAATGGAAATTGGAATGGAGATCAACATCGCAGTATCTGAAATGAACCCTGTTTGAATGTAGAAGGAAATAAGGATAATAACAAATCCCATAAAGAATCCTGCTACAATTTCTCCAAATGGGGTATATGCAATAGGGTAGGGACCTCCTGTATAGAAATACCCTGCTGCCATACAGGCTGTTCCGATGGCGGCCAACCACCATGTGCTATTCATGCAAATATACACACCAAGTAATGTAGCTATTCCAAAGAATGCAAATGCCAATTGAAGTACAGTGGAAGGTTTAACGCCGTGCCTTACAATGGCGCCACCGATGCCTACTGAATTTTCATTATCGAGTCCTTTTTTATAGTCGTAATACTCATTGATCATATTAGTTGCTGCCTGTATTAACAGGCTGGCCAATAACATGGCAAAGAATAAAGGCCAATCAATGCTGGTGTCATAAAGAGCAAGTGCTGTCCCGATAAATACAGGAACAAACGCTGCTGTTAAAGTATGTGGACGCAGTAGGTTCCACCATACCTTCCATCTTTTTTCTGTAGGTGCTTGAAAGCTTGTCTCTGTTTGTATTGTCTGAGGTTGCATATGTGACCCCTCCATCTATTATGGCAGTATAAAAACGAAAACACTATATTATAAATACAATATAAGTGTATGTAAAGGGACAAAAGGTGTCAACGGTTTTTCAGAAGAAACACAGGAAGATTTTACATGTATCTATTATAAGGAAGAAACACGAAAGAAAACGGCTCATTTTGTTGACATAAAAAGGTTTTGAGGTGTATCTTTAAGGAAGCAATTTCGAGACAAAGTCTTGCGGTAACAAGGCCTCGGGGGGAGTCTTACATGATTACAATACCATTTCATCATATAGTGAGTTTATGGGAGGAAGCGAAAGTAAAAGCGGCCTCGATAAACCAGTCGGTCTTAATTAGTTATACTAAAAAAATAGAACAGCTAGATCCCTTGCATTTTTTTCGAAAAAGTGAGCAATTCTTTGAAGGACAAAGGTTCTTTTGGTCTAACCCTGATCATTCCCATGTGATGGTCGGTGCAGGTGTGACAGCGGAATTTACTGCAGACGGAGAAGATGACAGGTATCATGCTATTGAAACGCAATGGAAGCGTTTTATTGAACAGGCCGTTTGCAATAAAGTTTGCAACGAAGATACACATTCGGTTGGTCCTGTTATGTATGGAGGTTTTTCCTTTGATCCCAAAAAGGAAAAAACAAAACTATGGGACCAATTTGCAGACGCGTTATTTATTTTACCAACCTTTATGCTTACAAAGGTTGAAGGGAACACATATATCACCATCAATTATATGAGTGATTGTGATGAAAGTGTATTGAAAGAATTGGTTAGTCTGGAAGAGGAGCTTTTGAGTGGCTCTTCTATTAAGCATGTTAACACCACTTCCATCGTTAAATGTTTAGAGATGGATCCAATGGAATGGAAGGAGTCCATCTCTAAAATTACAGAGAAAATAACAGAAGGACAGATGGATAAAGTAGTTCTGGCAAGGGAGTTACGAGTTCTATTCCAAGATAAGGTGAATGTTGCGCCTGTTTTGGAAAACCTCATGGAAGAGCAGGCGAACAGTTATTTATTTACGATTGAAAGAGGGACAGATTGCTTCCTTGGTGCGACACCGGAACAATTAGTGAAGAGACAAGGTACGAAGGTTCAGTCCATGTGTTTAGCAGGTTCGATTGCCAGAGGGGAATCGGTGGAAGAGGACGAACAGCTAGGCAATGATTTACTTACGGATGAGAAAAACATGCATGAACATGACCTTGTTGTACAAATGATACGTGCTTCGTTAGAAAAAGTATGTGAAAATGTGCGAACACCATCAGAACCTAATCTTTACAAGATGAAACATATCCAGCATCTACACACACCTGTAACGGCAGAAGCTACCGATGATTGCAGCCTTTCAGATCTTTTAAAATTACTACACCCAACACCGGCACTAGGCGGGTTTCCACAAGAAATTTCCCTTCAAACAATTAGGGAAGTGGAAAGACTGGACAGAGGTTGGTATGCTGGTCCAATTGGCTGGATGGACTGGAAAGAAGATGGAGAGTTTGTGGTGGCTATTCGTTCAGGTTTGCTTCAGGAAAGAGAGGCGTCCTTGTTTGCTGGATGTGGAATTGTCGGAGATTCCGATCCTGAAAGCGAATATCAAGAAACACAGATTAAATTCCGTCCAATGTTATCAGCACTAGGGGGCAACTCAACACAATGAAATCAACGAATGACATGACTTATTACCTTGCAGCATTTGTAGATGAATTAGTTAAAAGTGGGATGGAGGACGCAGTAATAAGCCCCGGATCCCGTTCCACTCCGATAGCCCTTCTCTTGGCGGAACACCCAGAGGTTAATATTACGGTTCTGATTGACGAGCGATCTGCGGCTTTTTACGCACTGGGACTTGCAAAGACAAAGAATAAGCCTGTCGCCATACTTTGTACGTCAGGTACTGCAGCAACCAATTATTATCCTGCCATTGTGGAGTCTTATCAATCCAGGATTCCACTTATTGTCTTAACAGCAGATCGTCCTCATGAGCTGCGGGATGTTGGCGCACCTCAGGCGATTGATCAATTAAAAATGTATGGAGACTATGTGAAATGGTTTGTGGAGATGTCACTACCAGAAGATACGAGTAGCATGATTCGATACGCGCGAACGATGGCGGCTCGAGCTGCAGGCACTTCCCTTAGCGCACCTAAAGGACCTGTTCACCTGAATTTTCCTCTACGCGAACCTTTGATTCCAGATCTTGAAGCTGCGGAGCTTTGGTCCAAGTATAAAGAAAGTAATGAATCAATTGTGGAAGTAAATGTAGGGGAATATTCCATTTCCGATGATCAGGCGCGTTTTTTTGCCATGCTGATGAGCGAACGGAAAAAAGGAATCATTGTTTGTGGAGAGATGGCGCAGTCAAAGATAGATACATTTTCCACTGCCATTACCGAACTCTCACAAACCTTACAGTATCCCATATTCGCAGATCCATTATCAGGGCTGAGAACTGGAGCACATGAAAAAGACTCGATAATAGAAGGTTATGATGCCTTTTTGCGTTCAGCTGACGTACAAAAGAACCTGGAACCTGAGATTATCATCCGTTTTGGAGCAATGCCAGTATCGAAATTTTTGATGCAATACATAAGCAAGTCTAGTAATGCGATACAGATTGTCGTGGACGGGGACGGCGGGTGGAGAGATCCCACCCTGCAAGCAAGCTATATGGTTCATGCAGAAGAAACGCTTTTCTGCCAAAAAGTATTGGAAAGTCTCACGGCGATAGATTCCTTTGAATGGATAGATGGTATCAAATCGATAAATGAAGTGACAAAAAAGATACTTTCAGAGGAAATCAATTTCAGCGGGATGTTCGAAGGAAGGATTATTTCGGAACTTCAAGCAATGTTACCTGACAGCTCGGCCATTTTTGTAGGTAACAGTATGCCTATCCGAGATGTGGATACCTTTTTATATAGCGATGATAAAAAAGTGACGGTGCTTGCAAACAGGGGGGCAAATGGGATAGATGGTGTTGTCTCCACTGCACTTGCAGCAAGTAAAGCTTACAAAAACTTGGTTTTGGTTATTGGAGATTTATCTTTCTATCATGACATGAACGGGCTGCTTGCTGCCAAGTTATTGAAGCTTAACGTTACCATTGTGCTTGTAAATAATAATGGAGGAGGCATCTTCTCGTTCCTTCCGCAGTCCAAAGTGGAAAAGCATTTTGAAGCCTTGTTTGGCACTCCGACAGGTATGAATTTTGAACACGCGGTAAAGTTATACGAAGGCGATTACATGAGAGCGGATAATTGGCCTGCTTTCCAACAAGCAGTGACATATTCTATTAACAATAAAGGCTTAAAAGTAATTGAAGTACCGACAAATCGTGCAGAGAATGAAGAGATTCATCGTAAATTGTGGAAAAATGTTTCCCAGGAAATGATTTCGATCATGGAGAAAGAAGAATGATGGAGATTAACGGGGTATACTATCATGTAGAGAAAATTGGTGATGGTGCCCACCATGTTCTTATGATGCACGGTTTTACTGGAAGCGGAAGAAGTTTTCAAGACTTTATTAATGGCTTTGAAAATAAGGAAGACTATACTTTTATATTGGTAGATCAGCTTGGGCATGGAAAAACGGACGCACCGGCTCACCATGACCGCTATAGGATGGAAAAGGTGCTTGTTGATTTGAGGGCTATTTTGGATAGATTAAATATTTCATCGGTATTTATTTATGGATATTCTATGGGAGGCAGGGTGGCGCTTTCTTTTACGGTTGCTTATCCTGAGCTGGTATCCAAACTGGTGCTTGAAAGTGCGTCTCCCGGTTTGGAAGAGATGGAGGACAGGAATGCAAGGATAAAAGCGGATGAGAGACTTGCAGAGCGAATAGAAATTGACGGGGTGAAATCCTTCGTTGATTTTTGGACGGACATCCCACTTTTCCAATCACAAAAATCATTACCTTTTGTAAAACAAGAGTCTATCTATCAGCAACGCATGGATAATTCACCTGTGGGACTGGCAAATAGCTTGCGTGGTCTTGGTACAGGAGTGCAACCTTCTAATTGGAATTGCCTTAAAAAAATTGAATGTCCAGTATTTCTGGCGGCAGGGGAATGGGACGAAAAATTTGTCCTTATTGCTCAGGAAATGAAAAAAAGGATAGAAAAATCGGTTTTTTTGAAAATAAGTGGTGCGGGACATGCAATTCATGTGGAACAACCGCGAAAGTTTGGTAAAATAGTAAGTGAGTTTTTGTCGAACTAATTTATGTTAGGGAGGAAATAAAACATGGCAAGAGAATGGATAGCAGGACCAAAACAATTTGAAGACATTTTATATGAAACATATAACGGGATCGCGAAAATTACGATCAACCGTCCGGAAGTACATAATGCTTTCCGTCCGAAAACAGTAATGGAATTAATTGAAGCGTTCGCGTATGCACGTGACGATTCAAGTGTTGGCGTCATTATTTTAACCGGTGCTGGAGACAAAGCATTTTGTTCCGGTGGAGACCAAAAGGTTCGCGGACATGGTGGTTATGTTGGGGAGGATGAGATTCCTCGCTTGAACGTACTTGACCTTCAACGTTTAATTCGTGTAACGCCAAAACCAGTAGTAGCAATGGTTGCGGGCTGGGCAATTGGTGGAGGACATGTATTGCATGTAGTATGTGATTTAACAATTGCTGCTGACAATGCACGATTTGGACAAACCGGTCCTAAAGTGGGAAGCTTTGATGCGGGTTACGGTTCTGGATACCTTGCGCGTATCGTTGGACATAAGAAAGCTCGTGAAATCTGGTACCTATGCCGCCAATACGATGCGAAGGAAGCATTGGATATGGGGCTTGTGAACACGGTTGTTCCTTTGGAGCGTTTAGAAGACGAAACAGTACAATGGTGTGAAGAGATGTTAGAAAACAGTCCGACTGCGCTACGTTTCTTGAAGGCTGCAATGAATGCCGATACTGATGGCTTGGCTGGTATCCAACAGTTCGCTGGAGATGCGACATTATTGTATTACACTACGGAAGAGGCAAAAGAAGGCCGCGATGCTTTTAAAGAAAAAAGAAAGCCGGACTTTGGACAATTCCCTCGTTTCCCTTAATAAATACACTTTTGGTGATTGGAGGGCAATCTAAGAGCTTTTGGCTTTTGGGTTGCTCTTCTTTTTATGGGGAAAATGGTGTAAGGAGGTAAAAACTATGACAGTATTACCGAACTTTTTAATGAAACGTGCTGCCTTGACTCCAGATCGTATAGCTCTCGAGATGGAAGATAGAAGGATGACTTTTTTAGAGTTATACAGTAATTCATTGACCCTAAGCGGTAAATTAGTAGAGCTGGGTGTAAAGCGTGGGGACCGCATTTCCATTTTCATGCCTAATAGCATCGAACTGGTAGAATTGTTGTTCGCGTTGAAAAATATCGGGGCGATCACTGTATTACATAATTTGAGATTAACTTCAAAGGAACTGTCCTATCAAGTAGAGGATGCAGCATCCCAATTCATTTTGGTGGATGACGAAAGAGAACCAGGGCTTAAGAAAAGCAAAGAATTTTTAGGAACTCAGAAGGTCGTACCCTTCTCTAAGCTTCTTCGGCTAAAAGGGAGTGAATGGACTCTAGTAGAAGAATTTTCTCTGGATGAAATTGATACCATCATGTACACAAGTGGTACTACGGGCTTTCCAAAGGGAGTGAAACAGAGCTATGGCAATCACTTTTGGAGTGCTACAGGCTCGGCTCTGAATATGGGATTGCATGAAGAGGACTGTTGGCTGCTTTCGGTGCCTATTTTTCATATCAGTGGATTGTCCATTTTAATGAGAAGCGTGATTTATGGGATGAGAGTCATTATCCATAGGCGTTTTGAAGCCGAGGCCGTACATAAGGATTTGATGGAACGGCAAGTTAGTATTGTATCCGTTGTGACGACAATGCTAAGCGGCTTGTTGGAGCAACTTGGTTCGCGATCTTATCCGCCATCGTTTCGGTGCATGCTTGTCGGGGGCGGTCCTGTACCCAGATCCATATTGGAAGAGTGCATGAGAAAATCTATTCCAGTCTACCAGACCTATGGCATGACGGAAACGTGTTCACAAATTGTCACCCTCTCGCCTGACTTTTCCATGTCGAAAATAGGTTCAGCTGGGAAACCGCTATTTCCTTGCCAGTTAAAGATAATGCTTGATGGAGCGGAAGCCGAACCAAAAGAAACAGGTGAAATTATCGTTAAAGGTCCTAACGTAACAGCTGGGTATTACAACCGGGAAGAGAGCACGTATGAGGCAATAAAGGACGGATGGTTGTATACAGGTGATCTAGGGTTTGTCGATGAGGACGGTTTTCTGTTTGTAGTGGATAGAAGAAGCGACTTAATCATTTCAGGCGGGGAGAATGTCTACCCTGCAGAAATTGAAGCGATTCTTGTTTCGCATCCTTCTATAAAGGACGCAGGAGTTACCGGTATCCCGGATGATCGGTGGGGACAAGTTCCAGTGGCATTTGTTGTTACTGATAGGAAAGAAGAGCTTTTGGAAGAATCTTTTCTTTCGTTTGTGCGTGAGCGTTTGGCAGGCTATAAAGTACCAAAACAACTATATGTGGTGGAATGTCTGCCGAGAAATGCGTCAAACAAGTTAATGCGCAGAGAATTAGTGAAAATGGTGCCTGGTTTGGAGGGAAATGATGAAAATTGAGAAGGTTGATTTGTTCCTGACTTCTATGAAATTAGTTCAACCATTTCGAACACATCAGGAAACCGTCACAGATCGGGAAAGCATTTTAATTAAAGTAACAGATGACACAGGGCATTCTGGCTGGGGAGAGGTGGTTGCATTTTCTTCTCCATGGTATACAGAAGAAACGATTGAAACTGCCTGGCATATGTTGACTGAGTTTTTTATCCCAACTATCTTAGAACAAGAGTGGACGTCACCGCGGGAAGTAAATGAAACTCTTCTACATTGGAAGCGAAATCATATGGCCAAGGCAGGTATAGAGATGGCGATATGGGATCTATTCGCAAAGCGGGCTGGTATATCGTTATCAGAGTATATTGGTGGTGTCCTTAAAGAGGTGAAAGCGGGAGTGGTAGTGAGCATGGATTCTCCGGAAAGGATGCTCAACACCATTGAGAATAGAATAAACGAGGGGTATGAACGCATTAAAGTGAAAATAGATCCGGCAAACGACTACCAGATGCTTAAGGTCATAAGAGATTCATACCCGGACATTGCTTTACTTGTAGATGCAAATTCTGCTTACTCGCTTAAGGATGCGGAACGGCTGAAAAAGTTAGACTCATTAAATTTGCTGATGATTGAACAACCGCTTGCCGCTGATGATATTGTGGAGCATGCGGAACTGCAAAGGGGGTTATTAACCCCGGTTTGCTTGGATGAAAGTATCGTGAGCCTACAAGATGCAAGAAACGCTGTAAAGCTTGGCAGCTGTAAAGTGATAAGTATTAAAATTGGCCGGGTTGGCGGACTTGCTAACGCCATTGACATCCATGACTTATGTGCAGAGCATGAAATTCCTGTCTGGTGTGGCGGGATGTTGGAGACGGGGATTTCGAGAGCTTTTCATATCGCCCTTGCTACTTTGCCCAATTTTACTATTCCGGGAGACCTTTCTGCCTCTAGCCGTTATTGGGAAAAGGATGTTATTATCCCAGAAGTGGTAGTGGAAGATGGAAAAGTAAAGGTACCAGAAGGTCCAGGCATCGGATTTAAAGTGGATGAGCCGTTTGTAGAACAAATTACTAAACGAAAAGCTACCTACCATAGTAAGTAAACCTGAAAAAAATTCCGACAAAACACTTGAATTTTATTAACAAAAAAAGCCCAAGAGTTACCTGCCGCGTAGCTCTTGGGCTCTTTGTTTTAACGTTTAATGAGTAGGTTTGAAGGTTTTACAGTCAGTATCCTTCGAGTCATGGGCAGTGTTCCCTTTATGGCTCACCACATAGATAGCATCAGCTTGACAAAGGTTACCTTGTCCCCAATAGTTACAGTTTTCCACTTCACATAATACTTCTTTTGCCATGTTAACGTCCTCCTTTTTTGTACAGAAGATACGTTTCTATTGTTAGCCATAAAAAAAATTTCATACTTCATTATAAAAATTAGGTATATTTTATAATTTTATTGACAAAGAGAATCATTCTCAATTATTATAAAGTTATAAAAGAGAACTATTCTCAATTAAATGATGGAAAGGAAGTAGAATAATATGGCTTCATTAATGGTAGTTGGCGCAGATCATCTAGGGAACATTCAAGAAAAACTTGTCACACAAGGATTTGAAAATGTCTTACATATTGACGGAAGAAAGGTGCAAGTAGTGAAAAGAAGCATTCCTGAGCATATTGATATTATTTTGGTACTTACTGATTACATCAACCACAATCTTGCTAAAGTGATCAAGCAAAAGGCAAAAGAGAGTAACAAGCCTGTTTTCTACTGTAAACGTTCATGGAGTTCTATTCAGAAAGTACTATGTAATTTTTCAAAATAAAAAAAAAGTCAGGAACACTCTCCTGACCTTAATTTTCGCTTTTGATGTATTTTTCGTCCTTCATAAACAACCGCCAGAAGTAGATAAATCCTGGAAATAAAATGATAAACCCGACAATATAGGTGATGAAAAGCGCCCTAAAGGAAGCAGGGTCGGTAAATCCGTTTTGGATTGTGACATTTGGATAGATGATATAGGGAAGATGTGCTCGTCCGTATGCGTAACTTGCCAACGCATACTGGATAAAAGCAGATACAACACCTAATCTCGGTAGACCGGTCCATCCATTTTTTCCTGGAATCACAAGAGCAACGCCTGTCACGACAAACATACCAGCAGAAATGAATAACCATACAATATAGTCCATCATGCCATTAAAAAGCCATGTTGCTTCATATCGCATCGTAATCATGATTAATAACGCGCCCAATAATGAAACTGGTCCTAATATTAGGGCATCTCTTCTATAAATAGCATACGCATGCCTGTCATTTGCGACTTTAGAAAAGTCCGCAAGCAACAAAGAGGATAAGAACAATGTACTGCTAATTGCAAAAAGGATAAAGGAGAGGGCGTGCGGGCTTGTCAGTAGACGGCCAAGCATTAACGTGTCCACCCCGTCAATATTATCCACAAACCCACCATGTGTAATTGGCAAAACAAGTATTAAAAACGCTGGGATAATAAAACCGCTTATTCCTGATACGTAGGTTAAAGGTTTATGGTAATCATCCACGATATGAGAGAACACAAGAAACCCGCTTCGTACTGCCAGCAAAAGCAGAATAATGCTTCCCGGTATTAGTAGGATGGTCCCTAGCGTATAGGCAGCACTTGGAAAGAAACTGTATATAGCGACCACAACTGCTACAACAAATACATTCGTAACTTCCCAAGTTGGCGATAAATACCGGTTAGCAATATTGGTTGCATTTGTTTTTTCATTCTTAATATAGAGCATCGACCAGAAACCTGCTCCGAAGTCCATCGTCGCCATAACGGCATAAATAAATATGAAGCCCCATAGGACGGTAATTGCCAATATTACATCTGTCATGAAGGTAATCCTCCTTATGCTTGAACCCCGTTAGAAGATGGGGGAATATCGTTCAACTCGTCCTCAACCGGATGTCGCTTAAAGTAATAGCGAAGAACTAATACTACTGCTACTCCGAGAAGTACATAAATCCCTGCAAAGGCGATAAATAATGCGGCAAGATTTTGGTTTCCTGTTACAGCATCCTCCGTTAACATCACTCGGTAAATCACCCATGGTTGTCTTCCTGTACAAGCAAAAATCCATCCAAATTCAATAGCCATCATCGAAAGAGGACCTGCTGCTACAAAGAGCCACATTAGCCATTTTGGATAGGTGGTTTTTTTGAGAATCTTGCTCCAAAAGAACCCAAATAAAGATAGCATGATCAACAGTGAACCAATTCCAACCATTGCATTAAAAAGAGTATGAACAAATAACGGTGGCCAATATTCTTCTGGGAAATCATCGAGGCCGACCACAACTGTGTCAAAACGATCATCAGCTAAAAAACTCAAAGCCCAAGGTACTTCAATGCCCCATTTAACTTCCTTTGTTTCCCGGTCGGTGAATCCTCCAACTGCAAGAGGGGCATGAGACTGGGTTTCAAAAAGTCCTTCTGCTGCAGCTAATTTTTCCGGTTGGTATTGATGCAAAAGTTGCGCAGATTCATGGCCGTTAATGGCCGTCATAAACGAAAAGATTCCCCCCACTACAAGCCCCATGATCAAAGCTTTACGGTGAAATTTATAAACTCGCTCATCATGTTTATTACGTAACATTTTATAAGCTGCAACAGAAGCAATGACAAAGGCGCCGGTCATAAACGCGGATACCGCCACATGTGCTGCTGTCACGACGAAACTAGGATTGAAAAAAGCGGCCCAAGGGTCGACATCGACAATCTGGCCATTTTCAATTCGGAAGCCAGCCGGTGTTCCTTCAAACGCATGGACATTTGTAATGAGAACTGCAGATGCTGCCGCACCAATCGTAACAAGTGTCACACTCAAAATCCGCATCCACGGTGAAATGCGGTCTGCAGCATACACATATATGGATATAAATAATGCTTCAATGAAAAACGCATATATTTCAATTTGAAAAGGGAGAGCCATGACCTTACCGATGACCTCCATAAAACCAGGCCACAATAGAGAAAGCTGTACCCCTGCGATTGTACCTGTAGGGATTGCGACACCTAACAGCACCGCTTTTGCTTTCGTCCATCTTTTTGCCATAATTGCATACTCACGGTTCCCCGTTTTTTGATACATTAATTCGGCAATTAAAATCATTAACGGAATCCCAACGCCAAGTGTTGCAAATATAATATGAAACCCCATCGTTGTTCCAAACAATGACCGTGCAATTACTACATCTTCCATTTTGGTTACGTCCCTTCAAGCTATTATATAAAGTTAGAGTCCACAATTTTCCACAAAATATGCATAATTTACTAGAGAAAAAATGCCTCTCGCAAATATCTAAAAGGGGGAATGAATTTTGTTGAAAGATAACAGAATTATAGATAAAATAAAAACGTAATGGTTACGATTTGTTTTGAGTTTGTTTGCTTTTAAAGCAATTGTATAATGGGTAATAAAATAATAAGTAGAAACGTTAGGAGTGCTAAAAAGATGTCCAAAAAAGTACCAGTTTACGTTATAAGCGGATTTTTGGGAAGTGGAAAAACGACCGTACTTTTACATATGTTAGAACACTTTAAACAAGAGGAATTAAAGCCGGGAATCATTCTAAATGAACTCGGTGATGAAAATGTGGAAGATCATCTCTTTCAGGGAGAGAGAGTAGTGGAACTTCTGAATGGCTGCATCTGTTGTACCATTCAGGATGATTTGAAGTCAACGCTCGATCAATATGTAGGTGAAAAAGTGGACGTTTTAATCATTGAGGGAACTGGTGTTGCAAACCCACTTGAAATTAAAGATGTCTTGTTGACACCATTTTATATGGAACATTTCGAGTTGCAGTCCATGATCAGCCTTGTAGATGCCAGCCATTATCTAGAGTATCAAAGCTTTTTCAACAGTTCTAAAGAAATACGAGGCTTATTGAAAGAACAAGTCACTTCGGCTCATTTGTTGGTGTTGAATAAAATGGACCTTGTCTCCGAAAAAGAGTTAATCAAAGTAGAGTCCAAGCTTGCGGATGAACTAGAGGACCATATACCTGTATATCGGACGAGCTATGGTGAGGTGCCATTGGAGATACTTTTGGAAAAGAGAATGCAAATGAGAGAAGTGAGGGTGGAGAAGCATGGGGAAGGGGCTGGACATGATCACGAAAGTCACCACCATCACCATCACCATCACATCGAAGCTGTCAAAGTATCGTTTTCTGAGCCGGTGAATCGAGTAGTGCTTGAGAAACAATTGAAGAAGCTATCTAAACAGGTAGTAAGATCTAAAGGAATTGTGCGGCTGGATGAAACTCCTGGCTTGTATGAGTTTCAATATGCTGCATCAACTTTAATATTGAACAAAATCGAGAAAACCGACGGAAACCCTTCTATCATACTAATAGGAAAAGATATTGATGATAGGAAAGTGGAGCAGTTTTGTGAAGCGTTGAGGAAGAAGTAGGCAAAATAGAGAGGCAGCCAATTGTAGGCTGCCTCTTCCCATTTATATTTAATTCAACGCTTTCTTCAACGTCTCTAAGTTTTGACGCATCAAGCTGAAGTAATCTTCTTCATTTTTAACGTCTTCTTCTGTTGCTGCTTCTAAGTTATGCAATACCAAAGCTTCTGCTTTAATTTCTTTCTTTACCACTTCAGCAATCTGGCCACTGATGTTCTGATCAAAAATAACATATTGGATTTCATTTTCTTTTGCAGTGTTAATGATTTCAGTCAGTTGTTTCTGTGATGGTTCTTGCGTTGGAGATAAGCCAGTCACACTGATTTGCTCCAACCCATAGCGGTTCTCCCAGTAACCGTATGCTGCATGGGAAACTAAAATCTTATTTGTTTTCCCACTATCTACTGTTTCTTTGAATTCTGAATCTAATTTTTCCAGGTCACTTTTCAACGTTTCAAAATTAGCTTCGAAATCTTCTTTTGCTTCCGGTTTTAATTCAACAAGTGCGTTTTTGATATTTTCAGCAAGTGTGATAGAAAGTGAAGGATCTAACCATACATGAGGGTCTCCATCAGTGTGATCGTGCTCTTCATGTCCTTCTTCTTCCTCATGCTCATGATTGTGTTCTTCTTCATGAGCTTCTTCTTCATGAGCCTCTTCCTCATGTTCATGATCGTGATCTTCTTCATGAGCTTCTCCTTCATGCTCATGATCGTGATCTTCTTCATGCTCGTGATCGTGAGCTTCATCTTCACTATCGTGATTGTGCTCTTCTTCATGAGATTCATTTTCATGTCCATGTTCCTCTTCATTATGAAGATCAATTCTGTCTCCAGCCGCAACAATTGTGACATCTTCGCTTTCCAGCACGCCTTTAGCCTTATCCGCAAACCCTTCAGCACCTACTCCTGTATAGATAAAAGCATCAGCAGAAGCCATTTCGCTCATTGTTTTAGTAGATGGCTCGAAAGTATGTGCGTCTGCACCAGCAGGAAACACAGACTTCACATCAACATGGTCGCCACCAATTTTCTTTGTAAAGTCCTCCAAAGGGAAGATGGTCGTATATATGGTCAATTTTTCATTGCCGTCAGAAGCCTGATTATCTGAATTACATCCAACTAGGAATGTAAAAGATACTAGCATCATTGCGATAAAAATAGATTTAGTCTTCATTGTTTTCTCCTCTCGTTTTGTATCCCAACACATTATATCGTAACAGTTACGATTTGAGAACTGAAAAGGTAAATGTTATAAAATTTTTACAATTACTCTACGATAAAAGCGGGAACAGGATCGGCAAGCTTAGACCAGTCCTCATTCATTTCTTTTTCAGTTAAAAGACAGGTGTCAAGTGAGCGTTCAATCTGAGTTTGTTCCATTTCAATACCGATGAAGACTAACTCTGACATTCTGTCTCCATATGTTTCGTCCCATCTTTCCAATAATTCTGGTTCTTCTTCTAATGTTAGCTTTTTCTCTTCTTCGCTGTAACTTGCGATCCATTCTCCAGCACCTTGAATCATAATAGAGGCACCAGCTTGTGAAATCAACCCGGCCATATCATTCCTAGAAGCAAGCCAGAAAAATCCTTTGGCACGGACAATTTCGTTAGGCCAATTATCTAGCCATACTTTAAATCTCTCAGGATGAAACGGCTTCCTGCGGCGATAAACGAAAGAAGATATGCCGTATTCTTCAGTTTCGGGGGTATGCTCTTCGTTCAGTTCTTTAATCCAACCTGCAGCTTGGCTGGCTTTCTCAAAGTCGAACAGCCCTGTGTTCAAAATAGCTTCCAACTCCACTTGGCTGTTTACTGTTTGAATTATTCTCGCATCTGGGTTCAACTTTTTTAACAATGCCTCTAATTCCACTACATATTCTGGTTCTAGTAAATCAGTTTTATTTAATAATAGAATATCTGCAAATTCAATTTGGTCAATTAATAGGTCGGAAATTTCACGGGTATCTGTTTCATCTGTTCCCTGTTTGCGATCTAGCAGACTTTCTCCTGATTGATAGTCATCATAAAAGCGGAAACCATCGACTACGGTAATCATCGCATCCAAGCGACACTTTTCTGTGAGATCGATATCGAACTCCTCATCTAAGTAAGTAAAAGTTTGGGCAACAGGAATTGGCTCACTGATTCCTGAAGACTCAATAACGATATAGTCAATGTTCCCTTCATCAACAAGGCGCTCGACTTCCTTCATGAGGTCTTCTCGCAATGTACAGCATATACAGCCGTTTTGCATTTCTATCAACTTTTCTTCCGTTCTAGAAAATCCGCCTTGTTGGATGAGTGCGGCATCTACATTCACTTCACTCATATCGTTAACGATTACAGCAATTTTCAAACCTTGTCTATTAGATAAAATGTGGTTTAACAGTGTGGTTTTTCCGGCACCAAGGTAACCGCTTAATACTGTTACAGGTATCTTCTTTTTCATAAAATATGTACTTCCTTTCTCGTTTAAAGCGTAACCTTTACGATTTACATTTAAAATAGTACTAAAATCCTGATAAGAAAACAAGCTATTTTTATTGTCATTTTGGTTTGAGTTTGTCATATTGAAAGAAGGGAATCTAAACTATTATTCAGAAAGAGGGAAAAAAAGATGAAATTACTGGATGAAATTTTAGAACATAATACGGAGTTTGTTGAAAAAGAGGAGTATATTCAATATCAGACGACTAAATTTCCTGATAAAAAATTAGTTGTCCTGTCTTGCATGGATACAAGGCTGATGGATTTGTTGCCAAAGGCGATGAACCTGAAACATGGAGATATGAAGATTGTTAAGAATGCAGGAGCGATTGTATCACATCCGTTTGGAAGCATTATGAGAAGTATCTTAGTTGCAGTTTTTGAGCTTAATGCAGATGAAGTATTGGTTGTTGGCCATCATGATTGCGGAATGGGGAAAATCAATCCTGAAGGCATGCGTGAAAAGATGGAAGCAAGAGGAGTAACGAAAGAAACGATTGATGACTTGAAGTATGCGGGTATTGATGTACAAGGTTTCTTAAAAGGGTTCGATAGTGTAGAAGAAAGCGTCAGTGAGAGTGTAGAAATGATTGCAAACCATCCACTAATGCCAGAAGGAGTACCTGTGCATGGACTAGTAATTGACCCTCACACAGGTAAATTGGATCTTGTTGTTAATGGGTATGAACATAATTAATTTTTGTCTTTCTTTTCAGGAACATAATCTATGCCGCCAGGATGAAATGGCTGGCATTTAAGAATTCTTTTAATCGTAAGCCATCCACCCTTGATTGCTCCAAAACGTTCAATTGCTTCCATCCCATATTGGGAACACGTGGGATAAAATCGGCAGGTCGGCGGGGTTAGTGGGGAAATGAATTTTCTATAAAAACGAATGATGGATAAAAAAATATGTTTCATTTATTGTCACCTCAAGTAAATTATAATCGAAAGTTTGTAAAACCAAAAATACATTAAATTCGTATAAATCAGATGAATTTAATTGGAATTGAATCTGTGTTATACTGTAATTAACTTTTAGATAAGGGAGAGTGCAATTATGCCTTCAGTAGAAAGTTTTGAACTAGATCATAATGCGGTTAAAGCTCCTTATGTTCGTCATTGTGGAGTACACAAAGTAGGAACAGACGGCGTTGTTAATAAATATGATATTCGTTTTTGCCAACCAAACAAACAAGCGATGAAGCCAGATGCTATTCACACATTGGAGCATTTATTGGCATTCAACATTCGCACACATGCGGAAAAGTACAGTCATTTCGATATTATCGACATTTCTCCAATGGGCTGCCAAACTGGTTACTACCTAGTGGTAAGTGGAGAGCCGACAGTGGATGAAATTGTGGATTTGATGGAAGACACGTTAAAAGATGGTATCCAAGTAGAAGAAATTCCAGCTTCAAACGAAAAGCAGTGCGGTCAAGCAAAGCTTCATGACCTTGAAGGTGCGAAGCGTTTGATGAAGTTCTGGTTAGAGCAGGATAAAGAAGACTTGAAAAAAGTATTTGGATAAAAGGAAAGGATGACTCTTGAGGTCATCCTTTTTTAAGTGGAAGATATGATGTTAGCCGCTACTCTTGCTCCTGATATATTTCGGGCAATCGGACCAACCTCAAGTTCTGCTAGTGCTCCACTTACATAGAGATTTGGTGCCCATTCTAACATGTGGTTAACGATGGGATATCCGCACTTTGCACATGGTAGGTTCTCTTGTTTTATGACAGGTTCGAGCCATTCCTTGCCTGGAAGACCTTGCTCAAACCCTGTAGCCAGAAGAATGGAGCTACCTTTAATAGATGTTTTATTGTCTAATAACAACTGTGTCGTGTTGGAATCTATCATATAATCTATTACGGTTCCATCTCTCATGCTCAACTTTTTTGTTCGGACTAAATGGCTAAGCTTGTTTCTCAATTCTGCAGGGATGGAGCCTTTATGCCTTGCAAATCTTATGGCATTACGCCTTTGTTCATAATCTTTTAATTTGATAAAAGGCTGTCGCTTTTTTGGACCAAGCCATTCAGGATTACTGTCAAAATCGTGGATTCTAAAAGAATGACGCTTTAACATGGTCACTTCGCCTGGAAACAAAGAAGCGAGTTTGATTGCTAGATGTGTGGCAGTTATCCCACCGCCGATAACAACAAACGGACCACCCTGCTTTTCAAATGGAGGAAGTTCTTTGTCAAAGACATGATATAAGGATTTTGAACTTTCCTCCTTTAAACGAATAGCCCATTCAGAGAGATGCAACTGATCACTGATTCCAATGGCGATTACGACTTTTTCGGTTTTTAACACTTCTCCATTTTGAAGATACACATTCCAATACCCATCTGCCTTTTCTACATGACGCACCTTTGAAGGAATATAAGCTTGTTGAATATCTAAATCACCGATTAGGTGATCACAGTGGTCATTGAACATATGCAAGGATGGCCTTTTATATCTACCATAAAAGTCTGTGTTAGGTTGATATTTATGTTCTTTTTTGGAGAAAGTTTGCAAGCTAAATGGTTCTGTATCTAAATGATGAACAGAGGGCGATCTCAGGTACGGCATGGAAATGGTGGAAGTACATCTTTTCCAATTTTCCAATGGCTTAGGATTTGGGTCAATGATTCTTAATTGATTTATAGTGGTTTTATTCTTTTTTAATAAAAAGGTGGCAACGGTTAAACCTTGGATGCCTCCACCAATGATAACCCATTGATGCATAGTGAACACTCCTCTTTGTTTGCAAATAGTAATCATTACGATTATTGGTATTACAAATAGTATAGGAATATTCATGAGGAATCAAGAAGAAAACACTTCATAACCTTTCCAAACTTTTCTATCATACTGTTAATAGATTAGACATATATTGCTAGTAACAAAGATAAAGCTTTGAAAGTTTGATATGTTATAATACAAAATAGAAAATATGATAGGAGTAGAAGAATGAGGAAAAGCAGTAGTCTTTTGAAGGATTTGATTGGGCTTGCTTTGATTGGAGTTTTCCTATACCTATTCTTTTTTATAGACTTCAAGGAAATCTCGCTTGATATTCCAAGCTCATGGCTGAATGTAAATACGATTTTCCTTAGTATTGTCATTGAAGCCATACCGTTTATTTTACTGGGTGTATTCGCCTCTGCATTGATTCAAACATTTGTCTCAGAGGAAAAAATAAAAAAATATTTGCCTAAAAGTCCCATTGGTGCGATTATTCCGGCAGCGTTACTTGGAGTCATTCTACCAATCTGTGAATGTGCGATTATTCCGGTTGTTCGCAGATTAATTAAAAAAGGGATGCCGCTTCATGTTGGGGTGGTATTGCTTGTGGGGGCGCCAATCCTTAACCCGGTAGTTGTAGCTTCTACATACTTTGCCTTTAACGGGGACCCTACCATTTTATATGGTAGATTTGGACTTGCCTTTATTTTGTGTATTGTCATCGGTTTTCTGATGTTGTTGCTTTTTGATAATAAAAATCAACTGCGCTGGACGAAAAGCGAACTGCAGGGTAGACAAGACTTAGAGCTTGAGCAGCCTGCACTTCAGCAGAATAAATGGAAAGCAACATTTTATCATGCAAGTGATGAGTTTTTTGACATGGGAAAATACTTGATCGCCGGTGCGTTTATTGCGAGTTTATTCCAAACGTTCCTTGACCGCAGTGTATTGATGGCGCTTGGACAAAATGAAGTGTTGTCGCCAGCAGTCATGATGGCTTTTGCATTTGTTCTCTCACTTTGTTCGGAAGCAGATGCTTTTGTAGCTGCATCCTTTGGTTCAACTTTTACCGTAGGATCATTGTTAGCATTTATGGTTTATGGACCGATGTTAGACTTGAAAAATACTTTTATGCTTTTTGCTTATTTCCGTACGAAATTTGTACTTGTATTTATGGCAGTTGTGACGATTGTTGTGTTCGCCGCCATACTTATTTTCCAGCAGCTTGTGCTGTAGGAGAGAGGATGATAATAGATGGAAAGCAATCGTGATTATGGATTCCACATCTACTTGCGTGGAATTATATTGCTAGGATTTACTCTTTTGTTCTTTAAACTTTTAGTCACCGGAAATATAACAAACTTCATTGCTCCACGAATGATGCCGTTCATGTATTTTGCAGCAGGGACTTTGTTTATTCTTGGAATTGTGCAGATATGGCGCAGTGGCTCAAAGAATAAAGAAGAACTTGTTTGTAATTGTGGATTTGACCATGGCGAGTCTTCCACGCCCATTCAATCAATCTTGATTTATTCGATGTTTGTGTTGCCCGTTGTGACAGGATTTATGTTCCCAGAAAACATTTTGGACAGCTCGATTATTGATAAGCGAGGATTTACGAATTCCAAGATGATTGTGGAACAACGTGAGCAGGCGGGTGCGTTTGACGGTCCGTCTGTCGGTGGGGAAGGTGCTAGCGGGGAATCCGATACTGACACATCTAGAGCGGAAGCTTACTTGGATGATCCGGAAGGGTATATGGAAGGTCAGGAAAATGGGCAACCGACCATTGATGAACAGTTAGCGGATGCACCTTTAGAGCATCCGGAAGGGTTTGAATTGCAGGAACCTCCAGAAGGATATTATGAAGAGCTGAAGGCTGAAATGCTTAAGATGGATACCATTGTCGTCGATGATGAAAGATATATTCCGATGATGAATATCATAGATATGAGCATTGATGAATTTGTTGGTAAGAAAATTGAAATGGTTGGTTTTGTATACCGTGAAGCGGACTTTACGGAGAATCAGTTTGTTGTCGCACGTTTTGGATTGTCTTGCTGTGTAGCGGATGCCAGTGTTTATGGGACATTGTCCAATATGAGCGGGGCAGGGGACCTTCAGAATGATGACTGGGTGAAAGTGAGTGGAACCCTGACCACCACCCAATACAACAACTGGACCCTTCCATATGTTGAAATAGACACACTAGAAAAGGTAGAGCAACCAGATTCACCTTATATCTACGAATACTACTAACTGAGACATACAAACAATAATAGAGAAGACAATAAACCCCCTGAGCTCATCGCTCAGGGGGTTTCGACGTTATGTGCAAAACTCCTTTAGGGGTCTGACCCCTTTTTAAAATTTTTTTAAAACTTCTTTATTTCTTCTCCTCTTCAGCAGGATCCGTGTCGTTTTTGGTTGCTTCGATTGGGTCTATGGTGTGTTCGTATTTGTATGCTTTGTTGGTGGAGAGTAGGGTTAGGAAAAGCACGACTAATACGATGATGATGCAGATGATTAGGATGGTCATCATGGTGGTGAACACCTCCGAATAAATTAATTTTCATTATATATCATTATTACCTTCGAACAAAAACATATCAAGGCATAAGTCCATTGTTTAGGGGGAATCTAAAAGGGGTAAAAAGTCTATATATTATGTTGAAATATTTGAAGGAGGTCATTTAGCAATATGTCTAAACAATTAACGGATGTAGTAAATAAGCAAGTAGCAAACTGGAGTGTTCTTTTTATTAAGTTACATAATTATCATTGGTTTGTAAAAGGACCGGAGTTTTTCACACTTCATGAGAAGTTTGAAGAATTGTACGGGGAGGCTGCGACACATATTGATGAATTGGCAGAACGCCTACTAGCAATTGAGGGAACTCCAGTTGGAACGATGAAAGAAATCCTAGAGATAGCTACTATCCATGAAGCGGAAGGAAAAGAAACGGCAGAGCAGATGGTACAATCCATTGCGAGTGATTTCTCCACCCTGATTGAAGAGTTAAAAGAAGGCATGGAGATTGCGGACCAAGTGGGAGATGAAACCACTGGAGACATGCTTCTAGCTATCCACCAGAGCGTGGAGAAACACAATTGGATGCTGCATGCATTCTTAGGTAAATAAAACAAATAGCCTGGTGTTAGGACTAGTACGGAGTCCTGGCATCAGGCTATTTTAATGAGACAAGTTAATGAAGCAGGCCCTCGTCCCCGTCACCTCCACTTATCAATAATTCCTTCACCTGTTCCATCACCAATTCCGCTACCACTTGATGAAGATCTTCATCTGATAATTCCGCTATAAGATCGATGCATTGCTCCCGTGTAAAACTGTTAACGATCGAATATGCCACTGCATCAATATCTTCATCATCCCTAATCCATTTTTTATGATATTTGTTTACGAACGTCTCAAATGTTTTCATATTTTTTCTATCTCCTCTAGTAAAATAATGATTAGTTTCCTCCAATTTAATCAGTTCATACACAAAACTCTACTATTTCGTAACGGGAAGTTAGCAATTTGCATACAATGCAATATAGAAAAAATGAATGTGTAGGGGGGATTTGTCATGGACAAGTACAACTTAATCTATCTTGGATCTGTATCATTTGTGGGATCTATGGCTTCGTTTTTGTACGGAGGCTTCAGCTCACTATTGATGTTTTTAATTATGTTTGTCGTCGTAGATTATTTAACAGGAATTATGGCTGCATATGTGGAAAAACGGTTGTCAAGCCGAGTGGGTTTTAAGGGGATTGCACAAAAGGTATTTATTTTTGCATTGGTAAGCATTGCCCACGTGTTGGACATTATTTTAGGTACTAATCTGATAAAAGATGTTACGATTTTATTTTATTTAGTGAATGAATTTATTTCCATTATGGAAAATGCATCACGATTGGGTGTGCCGATTCCAAACATCTTAAAAAAGGTTATCGATGCCATTAAGAAAAAGGCGGATCCGTAACAGCTGAAGCTAAAAGAATAAAGAATAGATTTTGTGTGAAAATAAGAGAAGATATTGGAAAGGGTGAAGATACATGGAGCGTAAAACATACTACATTTCACTGGCAGAGGGTTCAATTTCACAAGTGAGTACAGCATCTTCTTGGGATTATCAAATACAGGCAACAGATGATGAAATAACGCATTTAAGGGAAATATTTGATCAAAATTATTCTTCTGATTGGCAAGGTTTTTGGCGGGCCCACATACCGTATGTACAATATCATTTTGACAAAACAAATGATGCATATGATAACGGATTGCAACAGGCGTTCAAAATGATTTATGAACTTGGTGATGAAGCAACAAAAGCTCATATTAAAGATCAGGGTCTTATGGATGATCTAATTGAATAGAAGTTTTTTTAGAATGATGGTCTAAATAGGGTACTTGACTCTCACATTTTCGATGCTACTATGATAAGATAAATAAGAAAAAAGAGATATTGGAGTTTCGATAGTATGTATGAGTTTGAAGATATTTATAACAACCGAGTGATGTTATCCTTTGAAGACCATCCTTTTTCTCGAGACCCCAAACACGTTTGGGTAATTTGCCGTTACCAAAATCAGTGGCTTTTGACCAGTCATAAAAACAGGGGAATGGAGTTTCCAGGCGGAAAAGTGGAAGATGGGGAGACTGCCGATCAAGGTGCAATCAGGGAAGTAAAGGAAGAAACAGGCGGACATGTGTCCCAGTTGAAATACATAGGTCAGTATAAAGTAGATGGAAGAGAAAAAGTCATTATTAAGAATGTTTATTTTGCCGTAATTGATAAGTTAGAAAAGCAGTCTACATACTTTGAAACGAATGGGCCTGTCCTAATGAACGAGATACCAGGAAACATAAAAAAAGATAATCGATATAGTTTCATTATGAAAGATGATGTTCTTACACATTGTCTCGATAAAATAAAGAGGAGCAACTCCATTTGAGGAGTTGCTCTTTCTGTTTACGTATGTTTGACTAGCTTTTTTTCAAGGTATTCGACTAATTGATACATGATAGTCGCAAACACCGCGATAATCAGTAAGCTCAATAGGACGAGAGTGAAATTGAACACTTGGAAGCCATAAATGATCATATAGCCAAGGCCTTTGGAGCTGACCAAAAATTCCCCGACAATGACTCCAACCCAAGCCAAACCAACGTTCACCTTAAGGGTGGAAATAATAGTAGGATACGACGCTGGGAGGACTGCTTGCTGAAATAGTTGCCTGCGGGTTGCTCCGAAGGTTCTCAGCACTTTTAGATAATTATCATCTACTTCCTTAAACGCGGTGTAGACGACAATGGTTGTGATGATAACCGAAATGATGGCTCCCATTGTGATAATCGATCCCATATTTGGGCCTATAGCTACAATCAAAATAGGGCCAAGGGCGACTTTAGGCATTGCATTGAGAATGACTAGATAAGGCTCAAGCACTCTGGAAATCATCGGCGACCACCAGAGGATGGCAGCCATAATTGTTCCAATCAGTGTTCCAAGAATAAATCCGAAGATGGTTTCGGTTACGGTGATGCTGATATTGGAAAGCAAAGTACCATCTTTTATTTTATCCATGAACAGATTCCAGATTCGGCTTGGATAGCTGAACAGTAACGGATTGATCCAGCTGTTTTTACCGGCGAGCTCCCAAGCGGAAAAAAAGACGATGAAGATAACCAGCTGATACAGCCTTACCTGATAGGTCACCTTTTTACGCTGTTTTAAATAGCCTTGATGAAGGAAATCAATGTTCGCTTTCTTGTTCAAGTTGCTCCAGCTCCTTCCAAATCTTTTGGAACAAGGAGGAGAAATCCGGATGCTGCCTTGCTTCAAATGGAATCATATTTCTTAACTCTTCCGGGACAATAAAAGTTTTCGCCAAGCGACCAGGATTCGCTTTTAAGAGAAAGATTCGGTCACTCATCGCGATGGCTTCCCCGATATCATGGGTGACAAGCAACGCAGTTTTTTTAAAAGACTTGAGTGTAGTGAAAACTAAATCCTCAAGCTTTAGCTTCGTCTGGTAGTCTAGGGCTGAAAATGGTTCGTCCAGAAGTAGGAGTTGAGGGTCGGTGGCAAGCGTTCGGACAAGTGCTGCGCGTTGCCTCATTCCACCTGACAGTTGAGAAGGATATAATTTTTCCACGTCCGGCAGTCCCATTTCTTTTAACAGTTGCAGGGTCCTTTGAATATTAGGTTTTGTTCGTTTATCTGCAATTTTCAACCCAAGCAGTACATTCTCCTCAATGGTCTTCCATGGGAAAAGATAATCCTGCTGAAGCATATAGCCGATGTCCGCTACGCAGTCCTTGGAAGGTTTGTTGCCTAAAAGTACAGAACCCTCTGTTGGTTTTAGCAGGCCTGCAACGATGGATAGAAGTGTCGTCTTCCCACAGCCGCTAGGGCCGAGGAAGGAGATAAACTCCCCTTCCTCGATGGAGATAGAGATATCTTCTAAAACTTTTGTAGCCCGTTCTGGTGTGAAATAGATGTGTTCTATATTATTGATTGATAATAAACTCATCGTTCATCATCCTATTCTTCCATTACCTCTTCTGCAATGGTTGTATTTACTAACGTGCCGTATTCCACGTATTGCGGAAGTTCCCCGGCTGTATCCATGATGTTTTGAAGGTTATCCCACTCTTCTTGATCAAGGATTGGGTCAGTGGCGAAAGAGCCTTGACTCTTATAGCGGTCCACAACGGTTTCGATTAATTCTACCGATGTATCCTCAAAGTATGGCAGGATAACTTTGGCAGTCTCAGATGCTGGGTTGTTTTCCACCCATTGTTGTGCTTTGTAGAGCGCACGGGTGAATTTTTCTGCTGTCTCAGGATTCTCTTTTAGATAGCTTTCTTTTGCCATAAAGGTCGTATATGGCAGGTGGCCCGACTCTTCTCCAAAGGAAGCAACGATGTATCCGATGCCTTCTTCTTCAAAAATACTTGCTTGAGGCTCGAATAGCTGTACGAATTCACCTGTGCCGGAAGCGAAGGCACTAGGAATGTTGGCAAAGTCGACGTTTTGGATGAGATTCAAATCATTTTGCGGGTCTATGCCGTGTTTTTTAAGTACGAACTCCCCAGCCATTTGAGGCATGCCTCCTTTACGCTGCCCAAGGAATGTACTGCCTTTTAAATCTTCCCACGTAAACTTATCCAATTTTTCTCTGGACACTAAAAAAGTTCCGTCTGTTTGTGTCAGTTGGGCAAAGTTGATAATTGGGTCATTGGAGCCTTGTGCATACACATAAATGGATGTCTCAGAACCCACCAATGCCACATCAGCACCATCAGCCAATAATGTGGTCATCGTTTTGTCTCCACCCCAAGTCGTGGTCAATTCCACTTCCAATCCTTCTTCTTCAAAAAATCCTTTTTCAATCGCAACATATTGGGGAGCATAAAAAATAGATCGGGTAACTTCGGCAATCCGAACCTTTTCTGTTTTGCCGCCACCGCATGCTGCAAGGGCAGCAATTAAAGTAAAAGATAATAAAATGCTTAATGCTATTCTTAAACCTTTCATGTTCTACCTCCTCAGAAATTGTGGGCATATGCTTTGTATGTTTTTATAGATTAGCGTATGATTTGGGCTAAATATGTGTGAATGCCTAGTGCGTCAAAAGGGGGCAATATTTTGCAAGACGGTCTGATTGTTGAAAAAACTCCATATCCATCACCAAGTCCGCATATAAATGTCTTTACGGTCACCTATTTTAGCGATGGCTTGAAGGTGAAGGGGCTGCTTGCTGAACCGAAAGCGGAAGGGAATTATGATGGGTTTTTATATCTAAGAGGCGGCATAAAAAATGTCGGACAGGTTCGTGTCGGTCGAATTGTTCAATTTGCCTCAGAAGGCTTTGTGGTGATGGCGCCATTTTACCGTGGAAATCAAGGTGGCGAGGGAAATGAGGACTTTGCAGGAGATGACAGGGAGGATGCATTTTCTGCTTTGAAGCTGTTAGCAGGCCATGAAAAAGTGAAGGCAGATCGCATTCATGTGTTCGGTTTCTCTCGTGGCGGTGTGATGGCCCTGATGACAGGAATTGAGTTTCCTGAAGTTTGTTCGGTTGTATCCTGGGGCGGAGTGTCTGATATGTTTCTGACTTACGAGGAAAGAGTAGATTTGCGCCGGATGATGAAGCGGGTAATTGGAGGGACTCCAAATAAGTATCCAGAACGGTATGAATGGAGGACACCCTTACTGGAGCTTGAGCGACTGGATGCACCTATATTGATTATTCATGGGGAACAGGACAAAAACGTTTCTATTGAGCATTCTTATAGATTGGAAAAGTGTGCGAAGGAGATGGGTAAGAAGGTAGAGGCGTGGTATTATCCTGAGTACACGCATTATTTTCCGCCTAGGGAGAATCGCAGGATAGTGGAACGGTTGACGAGGTGGATGAAGGATCAGTGACTGATAGGGGGAGGCTTCTCAACGCCCGAACCGGATTGCTAAAGGGAAAACGGTAACAGAGGAGGCTTCTCAACGCCCGAACCGCCATGCGAAAGGGGAAAACGGTAACAGAGGGGGCTTCTCAACGCCCGAACCGCCATGTGAAAGGGAAAAACGGTAACAGAGGGGGCTTCTCAACGCCCGAACCGCCATGCGAAAGGGAAAACGGTAACAGAGGGGGCTTCTCAACGCCCGAACCGCCATGCGAAAAAGAAAAACGGTAACAGAGGAAGCTTCTCAACGCCCGAACCGCCATGTGAAAGGGGAAAACGGTAACAGAGGGGGCTTCTCAACGCCCGAACCGCCATGTGAAAGGGAAAAACGGTAACAGAGGAAGCTTCTCAACGCCCGAACCGCCATGTGAAAGGGGAAAACGGTAACAGAGGGGGCTTCTCAACGCCCGAACCGGATTGCGGAAAGGGAAAACGTTAACAGAGACAAATTCCTATACGCCCGAACGCCTGTAATAAAGAGAGAAACGGTCAAATAGAACGGTTCTATATGCTCAAACACCGACTAAAAACATGAAAAGAGTCAAAAAAGGGGGCTCTAAACGTCCCCCAGAAACCAAAAAGCCAACCAAGGCTCTCAAAGCCTTGGTTGGCCTAAAACAATTATTACACCGTAGGTCCGCCTAACTCTAGGACTTCCGCAGGTACATTTTCAAATTTCTTGAAGTTCATTTTGAACTTTCCAGCTAGCTCGCGTGCAAACTGGTCGTATTTTTCTTCGTTATGCCATGTTTTCTTTGGTTGTAACACTTCGTCAGGAACACCAGGAACGTGTACTGGAATGGAAACGCCGAAGTATGGGTCTGTTTCCACTTCCACATTTGTCAAGTCACCTTCAAGTGCCGCCTGTACCATTGCTCTTGTGTAAGAAAGCTTCATGCGGTTTCCAACGCCGTATTCCCCGCCAGTCCAGCCTGTGTTAACAAGGTAAACCTGTACGTTATGTTCATCAATTTTCTTCCCAAGCATTTCTGCATAAGTGGTAGCAGGAAGTGGCAGGAATGGGGAACCGAAGCAAGTTGAGAAAGTTGCCTGTGGTGATGTGATTCCGCGCTCTGTACCTGCAAGTTTACTTGTGTAACCACTTAAGAAGTGGAACATCGCTTGTTCTTTAGAAAGCTTAGAGATTGGAGGCAATACGCCTGTTGCATCTGCTGTTAAAAAGACGATCGTATTTGGGTGACCGGCAATGCTAGGTTGAACGATATTGTCCATTGCATCCAATGAATAAGCTGCACGTGTATTTTCAGTTAACGTTGAATTCTCATAGTCAGCAATTCTGGATTGACCGTCAATGACTACATTTTCAAGGACGGAGCCAAAACGAATCGCATCAAAGATTTGTGGTTCTTTTTCACGAGTCAAGCCGATGCATTTAGCATAGCAACCGCCTTCAATGTTAAATACTCCTGTGTTAGACCAGCCGTGCTCATCGTCACCGATAAGTTTGCGGTTAGGGTCAGCAGAAAGCGTCGTTTTACCTGTGCCGGAAAGTCCGAAGAATAGTGCAACATCGCCTTCGCGGCCCACGTTTGCCGAGCAGTGCATTGGCATGATGCCGTTTTCCGGTAGAAGATAATTCATCACAGAAAAAATGGACTTTTTCATTTCCCCTGCATATTCTGTACCACCGATTAGTACAATGCGTTTGCTAAAGGAGATAATGATGAATGCTTCTGAATTTGTTCCATCTACAGCAGGATCCGCTTTGAAGTTTGGAGCAGAAACAATGCTGAATGCGGTTTCATGTTTAGCCAATTGCTCTTCGTTTGGCTTAATGAATAATTGTTGTGCAAAAAGGTTGTGCCATGCGAATTCGTTTATTACCTGGATTGGCAATTGATATTTTTCATCTGCGCCTGCAAATCCCTTAAATACGAATACTTCTTCTTTGTTTTCTAAGTAAGTGAGAACCTTGTTATATAGGCGATCAAATACATCTTCAGAGATAGGAGCGTTGACGGATCCCCAGTCAATTTTATCTCTGCTGATTTCTTCTTCTACAATAAATTTATCTTTAGGGGAGCGACCCGTGTATTTGCCAGTCGTTGCGAGTACTGCACCAGTTGAGGTCAGGCAGCCTTCGTTACGGTTTAATATCTTTTCTACCAATTGAGGAACAGACAGTTGAACATGTGTGTTGCTTCCGTAAATTAATTTTGTTAACCCATTATCAATCCCAACCGTTTTCATCATGGATAACTCTCCTTCAATTATGTGATTTACTTAATTATTTTTCTCATCTGTTAAAAAGTATAACACATTAAACTTAATAGTCCATACTAATTAGCTTATTTTATGAAAAATAATAGAATTTCGTTAACGTTTTGTGAAAAAGAGGCTCATCCAAGTGGAAAAGCTTCTATTGCCCATGTGAAAGCGTTACCAATTTTATGCTTGTCCACGTTAATTTTTTCTTTAACGCCCTATCTCATTATAAACCCTGACATGCAGAAGTAAAAGGAAATGATAAGGTGATTTCTAAAGATAAAATATCTATATATAAGGAAGCAATTATTTCCTGTAAATTGATGTCGAATTATTTCTCTTTTTTGTTGACATGAAAGGTTTTAGTGCGCTAATATAGAACCTTGAACGGATACTCTTATTCCGAGCTGGTGGAGGGACAGGCCCTATGAAACCCAGCAACCTGCTCAAAGGATGAGCGAGCGCGAAAAAGCACGCCGCTGTTTTGTATTAGGCCATAGTATTGGTCGCTTGAGAAAAGGTGCTAAACCTGAGCAAGGCTATGACCTTGACCGATAAGAGTGAAAGGCTAATTCTCGACATCAAACCTTTCCTCAATTTTGTGGGAAGGTTTTTTCTATTTTTACACAAGATAACATAGAACATCACAATAGGAACTGAGATCCGTATCAAATATAACTGCTGTACGTGAAGAGAAGTCAAACGCTTTTCATAAACAAAAAGGAGGAACTTTTTTTAATGACTAAACAACGTCGTTTATTTACTTCTGAGTCCGTAACGGAAGGGCACCCAGATAAAATTTGTGACCAAATTTCCGATTCTATCCTGGATGCAATCCTAACAAATGATCCGAATGCACGTGTAGCGTGTGAAACATCCGTTACTACTGGATTGGTATTGGTAGCTGGAGAAATTACAACTTCCACTTATGTAGATATCCCTAAAATCGTTCGTGAAACAATCCAAGGCATCGGTTATACTCGTGCAAAATACGGTTTTGATGCGGAAACTTGTGCAGTACTTACTTCCATCGATGAGCAGTCTGCTGACATCGCAATGGGTGTTGACCAAGCTCTAGAAGCTCGTGAAGGTCAAATGTCAGATGCAGAAATCGAAGCAATCGGAGCTGGAGACCAAGGTCTAATGTTCGGATTTGCTTGTAATGAAACAAAAGAATTAATGCCGTTACCTATTTCACTGGCACACAAACTTTCTCGTCGTTTAACAGAAGTAAGAAAAGATGAGGTTCTTCCTTACTTACGTCCAGACGGTAAAACGCAAGTGACAGTAGAATATGATGAGAATGACCAACCAGTTCGTATTGACACAATCGTAATCTCTACTCAGCACCACCCAGAGGTTTCCTTGGAGCGTATTCAACGCAACATCAAGGAATATGTAATCAAGCCGGTAGTTCCTGCTGAATTGATTGACGAGAACACAAAATACTTCATCAACCCGACTGGCCGTTTCGTAATCGGTGGACCACAAGGGGATGCAGGTCTTACAGGACGTAAGATCATCGTAGACACTTACGGTGGTTACGCTCGCCACGGTGGTGGAGCATTCTCCGGTAAAGATGCAACAAAAGTAGACCGTTCTGGTGCATATGCTGCACGTTATGTGGCTAAGAACATCGTAGCTAGCGGACTTGCTGACAAGTGTGAAGTTCAATTGGCTTACGCGATTGGTGTTGCTCAACCAGTATCCATTGCAGTGGATACTTTCGGAACTGGTAAAGTTTCTGAAGAGAAATTAGTTGAATTGGTACGCAACAACTTCGACCTTCGTCCAGCAGGAATCATTAAAATGCTAGACCTTCGTCGTCCTATCTACAAGCAAACTGCAGCTTACGGCCACTTCGGTCGTAATGATCTGGATCTTCCTTGGGAGCAAACAGACAAGGCAGATGCTTTGAAAGAGCAAGCGAACGCTTAATATATTTTATAAAAAAACCGCCCAGAATGAGGCTCTTTAAGAGCTCTCATCTAGGGCGGTTTTAGTTTTAAAGGATTTCTTCTAACTTCATATATAAAGAATCTCTTTCTTTTTCTAAAACGGTAAGTTCATCTTGTAGTTTTTGAAGTGTAAGTAAATCTTCTTCATTTACCATTAGTGTTTCCAATTTTACAATCTCTGTTTCCAAATCTTCTAAATCCATTTCAAGTTTTTCGTAGCTTTTATCATCATTCACGGTTGGAACTGCTTGCTTTTTGTTTTTCTCCATATCTCTGATTTTAGGAATGGTCACAACCTTTTGCCTCTCCAATTCCTCCCGCTTCTCCCGCGCATACTGATAGTTCCCTTCATAGGTAACGAGCTCGCCATCTTCTAACCAGCAAGTTTTCTCAAAATACTTATTTAAGAAGTAGCGATCATGGGAGACAGCGAGGATAGTACCGTCGAACTCCTCTAATGCTTCTTCTAGTACTTCGCGGGAATCTATGTCCAGGTGGTTAGTCGGCTCATCTAATATCAGAAGATTGATGTCTTGGTGCATAAGTTGTGCAAGGCGCAGGCGCATTTTTTCGCCGCCGCTTAAATTTTCCACCTTCTTAAATACAGCAGGTCCATAGAATAAGAATTTGGCTAACACATGTCTTGCTTGTTCCAAGGTGATGGAAATATCCTCACGGAAAGCTTCAATCAATGTTTGGTTTGGGTTACTCGCCTTAATGTGTTGTGAAAGATAACCGACTTTGGCATTGCTGCCAAGTTTCACAAACCCACTATCCGCATCTAGTTCTCCAAGTAATATCTTTAAAAGAGTAGACTTACCCGTACCATTCTGACCAACAATGGCAGCCCGTTCTCTAAAATAAACCGCAAGATCAACTTCATGGAAAAGAGCTTTCGTACCAAAAGCTTTACTTACCTTTTCCATTGTGACAACATCTTTTCCGCTGCGGTCTGCGGCATCAAATTGAAGACCCATTGCCTTTCTTTCAAGAATAGGACGCTTTAATTTTTCCATTCTATTTAGTGCTTTTTCCATGCTTTTCGCGCGGCGGTGCATGGCAGCATTAGGCGGGTTGCTCTGATTCGCCCATTCCTTCAATCGTTTGATCGCATCTTTCATTTTTTTGATTTTTTTCTGTTGTTCTTGATAGGCCGAGAACTCCAACAGCAGACGTTCTTCTTTTTCATTTAGAAAACCACTGTAGTTAGTGTGGTAAGTGTGAATCTCGCCGTCCTCTAAATCAATTATTTTCGTCGCTACTTCATCAAGGAAATAGCGGTCATGTGAGATGGCAACAACTGTCCCATCATAATCTTTGAGATATTGCTCCAGCCACTCTACAGAAAAAATATCAAGATGGTTTGTCGGTTCATCAAGCAATAAAACATCCGGGTTTTGTAACAGGATAAATCCTAAGCATATCTTTGTCTGCTCTCCGCCACTCAAGCTTGAGAATGGCTGAGGGAGTAAATGGGCAATCTTTAATCCGTTCGCAATACGCTGAATGGAGGCATCCATTTCGTACCCTCCCATAAAACCGAATCGTTCTTGCAATACGCCGTATTCCTGCATAATCCTGTTTAATTTGTTTTCTTCAACAACCTCAGCCATTTGCTTCTCTATTGCCCGAAGCTTATGTTGCAATTCTACAGTTTCCTTGAAAGCCGACTGCAATACATCTTCTCCTGTTGTCCCGTCAGGATAGGAGGGGATTTGAGCAAGGTATCCAATTTTAGCACCTTTTTTTATATGAATAGCTCCTTTATCAGGTGCTTCTATTCCACTGATCAGTTGAAAGAGTGTCGTCTTTCCACTTCCGTTTCTTCCAACAAGTCCAATGCGGTCGTTTGCCTGGATTTCCATCGAAACATCCTCAAAAATCATCGTGCCTGCAAAGCTTTTACTTATATTATTTAATGTACATATCATCATGTTTTGTTCACTCCTTCAGAATTTAAACGCACAAAAAAACCATGAGTAAGAAGAAGCCTTCTTTGCCATGGTTTTTATCTAGGCACATGTGTACTCAACGAAAAATGAGTACTCTGTGGATATAGTGTGCTTTAGGGCAAAAGATCTCTTACTATCTGTCTTTTCTATTCAGCTGTCTAAAAATGGACATACGTGTCCCGTTGATAGCTGAATCATGAAAAATTGCACGACAAATATGCAAGTATGCCATGTATTGTGTGCGAGCATTTACAGATAGTAACATCTTTTTTCCCTCCTTCCGAACAGTTAAGATAGATATATTATATAATATTCCGTTTTAATGTTGCAAATTTTTATAAAACTTAATAGGTCAAAAGAAAAAGGAGGCGAAATGGCCTCCTTTTCTTACGCAAGTATTTGTATTTTTTCTGGTGCTAAAGCACGTTGGTAATCGTTAAGGAGCCTTTCGAAAATGGAGTCCCAAGACTGCTCTAAGGCATATTGGCGGCCGGCATATCCCATTTGTTCTCGCTTTTCATCGTCTTCTATAAGACTGGTGATGGCAGAAGAAAACGAAACGGCATCATTTTGGTTGCACAGATGGCCTGTCAACCCTTGTTTGATGATTGTTTTGACACCTCCAGCATTGGCACCAACAACAGGTGTCCCGGATGCCAATGCTTCTAACACCACATTCCCAAAGGTTTCGGTAGCAGAAGGGAAGACAAATATATCAGATCCGGAATAAATCTCTGCCAGACTTTGTCCAGACTGAAAGCCCGCGAAGCTCATATTGTCAGGGGCATTTTTATGCATTTCTTGTTTTAAGGGTCCGTCGCCTACTATTAGCCAATGTACATCGTGACGTATAGATGGAGGCAAGGAAGATTGGATTTTTGGAAGTAAGGCTACATCTTTTTCAGGGGCAAGCCTGCCCACGTAGGTAAGGATATGTTTTTCTTTGATGTTGAATTTATTTTTTAATAGTTCAGAGGAGGTTCCAGGATGGAAGACGGAACAGTCCACCCCTCTAGGCCAGATGGCAGTATTGGTGAATCCATGTTTATTGAGGTGGTTCTGGGTGTCAGTGGATGGAACAAAAATCTTGCGCAAAGGTCGATGGAACCAACGCATATATCTCCAAAGCACTTTTGTCAGAAATTGAAGGTCATAGTATTCGAGGTATTTGTCAAAGTCAGTGTGGTAGGATCCAACAACCGGAATGTCGAATTTTTTTGCATAGTGAAGTCCGCAAAGGCCTATATTAAAGGGAGTTGCAACATGAATGAGGTCGGGCTTAAACTTTAGAAGCTCGGCCTTCACGGACAGCATATTAGGCAATGCAAGTCGGCACTCGGGATATAGAAAGAATGGAAGACTTGCAAAGCGATGGACCTGGCTGGAAAAAAGATCTTTATTTGTACTTTCTGGTGCAAATACACGATATTCCAGTCCTTTTTTGTCCAAATAGTTGGTGAATCTTTTTAGAGTTTTAGCGACACCATTGACATCTGGTGCAAAAGTGTCAGTAAAAATGGCAATTTTCATAGTGAGCCTCCTTCTTTTTATGTGAATAGGGGAACAACTAATAGATAGGATACGATTGCTGTAGTGCTTCCGAGTATCATTCCGACTGCAACATCAGATGGGTAATGAAGTCCTAGATATATCCTTGAAACTCCTACACTTAGCGCCAGAGGAATTGCTAGAATGGCCAGTGGCGGGAAATATAAGACAAAAGGAATAATACTTGAGAAAATGGCTGTTGTATGACCAGATGGAAAGGAATGATCTTTTAGCGGGTTTGTCGCGACCTTAATTTCAGCAAGTGCAAGATATGGTCTGCGTCTTGGATAAAGTTTCTTTGCAATGGCTACAGGAATATGACTAAGCGCCAATGATAGACCCGCAGCAATTGCTGTATGTTTAAGGGAATGATTGCTGAAAATAATTAAAAGTAAGAGGCTGCAAATGGTAAATGTGGCTCCGCCTGCATGTGTGATGTTGCGGAAAAAGAAATTCAAAGATTTTCTGTCAAAATGACGATTTACACTGCGAAACAGATTGCATTCGAATTCGTAGAAATTAGCTAGTAATTTGACCATCATCAGGGCTCCTTTTTAGCTAGGTTTTATTCTTATTTTTATTTTAGGTGGAAAATATTTAGGAAGTTATAAGTCTATGTAAAGAAAGGGTAAGAATTTGGTGGTGGAAAATTTACAGAAATTTTAGAATAAAAAAAGACCACCCGGGTTTTGGGGTGGTGTGTAGATTATTAATGTTGCATTAACTGTTGATCTCCGTTCCAGGCGCTTCGCTTTCCAGTGGGCGGTCCGTGAGCCTCCTCACAACGCTTCAGGGGTCTCACCTGTCCCTTCCTCCCACAGGAGTCTGCGCGCCTTCCACTGCGATCAACTGGGTATTCCTATCACTTCTGTACAGATTTGTAGAATTGGCCTTTTTCGACGTATTCTCTACGTATGCGGGCCATGTCTAGTTTGTCTTCTTCTGTTAGTTCTCGGACTACTTTGGCGGGACGGCCAAATGCGAGAGAGTTTGGAGGAATGCGTTTTCCAGGAGGGACTAGGCTGCCGGCACCGATGAAGGAGCCTTCTCCGATTTCAGCTCCGTCTAAAATGATGGAGCCCATGCCAATTAAGGCGTTTTTGCGAACAAATGCGCTATGTAGTGTACATTGATGCCCAACTGTGACATCATCTTCAATTATCAAAGGTTTGTTTGGACTTTGATGAAGCAGGGATTGATCTTGAATGTTTACTCTGTCTCCGATAATGGTCGGTGCAACATCACCACGAATGACGGTATGAAACCAGATGCTGCTTTCTTTTCCGATGGTCACATCACCGGTGATGACGGAGAAGTCTGCCAGATAGGCAGTTTGGTCAATTTGTGGTTTTTTATCTAGATATGGGTATATTTTATACATAAGTTCCTCCAGCTTGTAAGAGATCAATGTTTTATTTTATTATATCAGAAAGAAATTTATTTTTTTAAGGGAGTGTTTGAAATGTGGAAATGGGAGGCTGAAAATCCTAAGGGTACCATTGTCATTGTCCACGGGGCTCAGGAGCATCATGGGAGATACACATGGCTGTTGGATCAGTGGAAAACAAACGGATTTAATGTCATTATGGGGGATTTGCCTGGGCAGGGTCTTTCCACACGTAGAAGAGGACATATCGATAATTTTGATGAATATATAGAAGAAGTGGAAAAGTGGATTAAAGAAGCCTACCTCTTGAAGCCGCCGGTCTTTGTTATTGGCCATAGCATGGGAGGGTTGGCAGTTATCCGTACACTGCAGGAAAAGAAACCTTTGATGGTGGATGGTGTTATACTTTCGTCACCGTGTTTGAAACTATTGCATCATCCAGCGAAAGGGCTCGATGTACTTTCCAAGGGGCTAAACTTTGTCTTGCCGAAAACAAAGTTCAAGACAGGTTTGACGATAGATAAAGCGACAAGAAATGAAGAAATGAGAAGAAGTGCTGCAGGAGATGAGCTATATATCACGAAAGTGTCAGTTAGATGGTATCGTGAACTTGTTCAATCAATGAACCAAGCTTTTACTGGAATAGAAAAGTTTCCAAATCTTCCTGTTTTGCTTTTGCAAGCAGGAGATGATTTGATTGTCGATAAATTTGCATCTGAAACATGGTTTAATTCCCTTTCTGCTAAAGAGAAAACGTATAAGGAGTGGGAGGGTCTTTACCATGAAATATTTAATGAACCAGAACGGGATTGTGTGTTTCGCTTTGCCAAAGCTTTTGTGGACTTACAATTAGAAGGAAGTGACTAAATTTGAAGGTACCCACCCATCCCTTTTCTTTGATGAAAAGAGTGTATCGAGATGTGTTTCCCGTTGTCTATGAGGAGTTAGAGCATTGGAAAAATAGGGCTTCTATTATTCCTGACGAGGAACTTCGCAAACAGGCGTTAGCTAGTATTGAGACAAAAGCTTTCCATTGTGAAGGTGGCGGGATTCTGTCTTTGCTTGCAGGTTCCGATTTTCGGGAAGCGGTGAAGTTTATCGTTGCATATCAGACAATCAGTGACTATTTGGATAACTTATGTGACAGAAGCACATCCTTGGATCCTGAAGATTTCGCTGCACTGCATGAATCCATGCCGGACGCGTTGACTGTAGGAGCACCTTTGAAAGAATATTATCGGTTTCGGGAAGAACAGGATGATGGAGGGTATTTGGCGAGCTTAGTGACGACCTGTCAGAAAGTGCTGGGGGCTCATCGAAATTATGAAAAAATAGCTCCACACCTAGTAAGGCTTGCCGGTTATTATTGTGATCTGCAGGTGCATAAGCATGTGATCGAGGAAGATCGGGTGCCAAGGCTTGAAGAATGGTTCGCTCTTTATAAGAAGGAGCTGCCACCAATGGAATGGTATGAATTCTCTGCTTGTACAGGGTCCACTCTTGGGATTTTTTGTTTGGTTTCTCAAGCATATCGCGAATCCTTTACTTCAACACATGCCGAGAAAATAGTAGGTGGCTATTTCCCTTATATTCAGGGATTACATATACTTTTGGATTATTTCATTGACCAGGAAGAGGACATAGATGGCGGGGACCTCAATTTCTGTAGTTATTATGAAAGTGAGTCTGTGTTTATGGACAGGTTACGGCATTTTATGGAGCAGGCGGACGTTTATACAGCGGGTTTGCCTTATGAGAAGTTTCACCGCTTGATTAATCGGGGTCTGCTCGGCGTCTACCTTTCAGACCGTAAAGTCCATGACTGTAAAGACATTGCCTCCATGGCCAAAAGCATCATCAAAGCAAGCGGCGGCACCGCCTACTTCTTCTACATGAATGGACGAGCCTACCGCAAATTCCAAAGCTGGCGCGGCGCATAAAGAGAAAGGACTTTAGTGATTTAAAGAAGTAACGAGGGGTCTGACCCTCAATGCGTTAATGCAATAAAGGAACCGACATTCACCCATGCCGGTTCCTTTATTTTTTTTCGATTGCGATGATGAATGGTGGGTTGTTGATTTGGTTCATGAAGCGGTATTGGAGGACGTGGGCTTTTTTCTGGTCTAGTTTGGTAACGTAGTCCAGGAGGGCGTCGCGTTCGACTTGGCCTTCTGGATGTCCATGATAGATGACAAGGACGATTACCGCCTCTTTTTCCATCACAGATAATAGGCTGTCCACTGCTTCAATTGTACTTTCTGGAACCGTCACAATTTCTTTGTCCCCACCAGGAAGGTAGCCAAGGTTAAAAATGGCTCCCCTGATTAAACGATGTTTTTCTGTTGGAATGCGCTCCAAAATTTCGGCATGACTGTCTTCAAATAGGGTAACCCGCGACTCTACCCCATGTTCTTCTAGCAATGTTTTGGTATTCGAAAGTGCTTCCGCCTGAATATCAAAGCCATATACATGACCGTGTTCTCCCACAAGCTCTGAAAGGAAGAGGGTGTCATGGCCATTTCCGACCGTACAATCCACAGCTATATCCCCCTCAGATAACGCGAGCTTCATTATTTTTTTGCTATAAGGCAGTACGCGTTCCAATTTCATGATCCATCACCACTGTTATAATATTTGCCCTGAAAGCTATCTCGTCGTTTCAACTCTGCATCAATGGCATTCAAGACAGACCATTTGTCCACACTCCACATAGGACCAATCATAATATCAATAGGACCGTCTCCTGTAATGCGGTGGACAATCATCTCGGGAGGTAAAATTTCAAGCTGATCGCAAACAAGCTGGATGTAATCTTCAAAGGACAGAAACTCAAGCATCCCTTTTTCGTATTGCTTCACCATTGGAGTACCCTTTAAAAGATGCAACAAGTGAATTTTAATCCCCTGCACATCTAGCTTCGCAACAGCCTCTGCAGTCTCCATCATCATCTTGTTATCTTCAAGTGGCAGGCCATCAATAATATGTGAACAGACACGAATACCGTGTTTACGAAGTTTGTTAACTCCTTCCACATACGTTTCAAAGTCATGTGCACGGTTGATCAATAGCGCCGTGCGTTCATGAACGGTTTGCAGGCCAAGCTCCACCCATAAATAAGTGCGCTTATTCAGTTCTGCCAAATATTCAACCACATCATCTGGCAAGCAATCAGGACGTGTACCAATGGAAAGTCCGACTACACCTTCTTGCTTCAGCACTGTTTCGTACTTTTCCCTAAGAACTTCAACAGGTGCATGAGTATTGGTGAAAGCCTGAAAATAAGCCATGTATTTACCGTCTTTCCATTTATGATGCATTTTATTTTTTATTTCATTAAACTGTGTGACCAGGTCATCAGCCCGATTTCCGGCAAAATCACCAGAACCTGCTGCACTGCAAAAAGTACATCCGCCATGCGCTACTGTGCCATCACGGTTAGGGCAATCAAAGCCCCCATCTAACGCCACTTTGAACACCTTGTGTCCAAAATGATTGCGTAAATGATAATTCCAAGTGTGATATCGTTTATCTTCAACGGAATATGGAAACGGATTTTGCTTTTTTAGGTTGTTCATCCGTACTCCCCCTCTTTTTATCCAATAGTTCTAACAAACCATTTTAGCATGTAAATTGCTTCTGCTTCAATGCTGCTCATTTTTTTAGCATGGACTTAAAAAAAATGAGCAAAATAAAGCCGAGTACACAGAAAAAATGTGGGGTGAATGGAATCATGGCAACAAGAGAATCTGTTGAACAGTTTATTCAACAATGTGAAGATGCACTGCGCAATGCACATGCACAATACACAGAAGCAAAACAACTGGAACACTACAATGATACAGAGTTTACGAGCGCTCAAGAGCAGATTGAGGCAACTTACAATGACTTGATGCACCTTTCCCAAAGTTGTAACGCACAGCAACGTGAGCAATTGAACCGCATGCGTCTTCAATTGCAAAACCTGCAAAATGAAATGACATTATTGAGACATTAAGGGAGGCTTCCATTTATGAAAAAACGCTCTAAGCAAAATAACCCGGAACAAAAAACGAGAAATGCCGAAAACACAGCAGTCGAAATGGGTGCAGAGTATAATCCGGTTAAAGAAGTTAAGCAAAAGAATCTTAAGAAGTCCCAACCAGTCCGCTCCAAAAATCATAGCGAAAACGAGTAGAAGAGCAGCCTAAGCGCTGCTTTCAGTGTGTAGACAAAGCTTAAAATAATAATAGTCTCTAGTTGATCGCAGTGGAAGGAGCGAAGACTCCTGCGGGAGGAAAGGACATGGAAGACCCCGCAGGGCGAAGCCCGAGGAGGCTTCCGGACTGCCCGCGGAAAGCGAAGCTCCTGTAACGGAGATCAACTCTTCCACAGATAACCTAACTAGTTTATAGTTTATCGACAGTCTGAAAGCAGCCTAAGCGCTGCTTTTTTGTTCGTCCCAAAAGTCAGAATACATACACTTTCAAAATTGAAGTTTTTTATATTGAAACTCCCTCCAAAACGGATTACAATTATTTTGGATTTCGAAATAATTTGGTTGAAGGAGGGCATGTAGAAATGCGAAAAATGCCCAGAGCCCTTTGGTTATTAGTTATTGGAATGGCAATAAACGTAACAGGGGCTTCTTTTTTATGGCCGTTAAATACAATATACATTCATGACATTCTCGGAAAATCCCTGTCTGTAGCGGGGCTTGTTCTGATGGTCAATGCTGGTGCAAGTGTCATCGGCAACCTGATCGGTGGAATTCTTTTTGATAAAATCGGTGGCTACCGGTCAATTTTATTAGGTATTTCCATCACTATCACCGCATTGATCGGGATGACCATTAATCACTCATGGACCTTTTATGTCGTATACCTCACCATCATTGGGTTTGGATCCGGAATAGTCTTTCCCTCTATGTACGCGATGGCAGGATCTGTCTGGAAGGAAGGCGGACGTAAAGCATTTAATGCCATGTATGTGTCTCAAAATCTTGGCGTGGCAATCGGTGCGGCACTAGGCGGGCTTGTTGCGGACATCCGTTTTGACTACATATTCCTTGCGAATACAGTCACATATGCGGTGTTTTTTACAATAGCGCTATTGGGATATAGAAAAATCCAGGCAAACCCTACAAGTCAGACTTCTATTCTGGATCAGAAAAAGAAAGTAAAAGACCATACGAAACTTTATGCTTTGTTAACGGTATGTATTGGTTATTTGCTTTGTTGGATGGGCTATGTGCAGTGGCAGACGACCATCGCGACACATACCCAATCGCTAGGCATATCGCTTAAACAGTACAGTATTTTGTGGACAATCAACGGAGCAATGATTGTGTTGGCACAACCCATCATTTCGTGGATAGTCAAAAAGTACACTAAAACGCTGAAGACTCAAATCATTGTCGGTTTAGTTATTTTCATTATTTCCTTTGCGGTCGTGGGAGTGGCAGAGCAGTACACAGCTTTCGTCACAGCCATGATTATCATTACCATTGGGGAAATGTTCGTCTGGCCGGCCGTTCCGACTGTCGCGAACCAGCTAGCTCCAAAAGGGCGTGAAGGATTCTATCAAGGAATTGTTAACTCAACGGCAACAGGCGGACGAATGCTTGGACCTTTCATGGGTGGAGTATTGGTGGACCTTTCCGGCATGGGAATGTTGTTTGGAGTCCTAATGGCCTTCATGTTGGTAGCTATTTTTACCACATCAATATATGATCGAAAATTAAAAGTAACTGCAACAAATGTACCTGAACTATCTAAAAGTGCATCTTAAATAAACAACCTAAACGGTGTGATTCTTTTATCTGAGTCACACCGTTTTTTCGTAGATTTCTATTGACATAAAATATCCAAATATGATAATTATTTTATAGAGTATTAGCACTCTTGGTCTGAGAGTGCTAAAATATAATCATACATAATTGGAAGGAGAAATCAGAACATGACAAAGAAAGAATTCCAAGCTGAATCTAAACGACTGCTAGAAATGATGATCAACTCCATCTACTCCCAGCGTGAGGTTTTTCTACGAGAGCTTATCTCCAATGCAAGTGATGCAATGGATAAGATTTATTATCGCGCATTGACAGATGATTCTCTTACATTTGATAAGGACAACTATTTTGTAAAAGTTATCCCAAATAAAGAAAATAGAACCTTAACCATTGTGGATACAGGTATTGGGATGACAAAAGAAGAACTAGAAGCAAATCTTGGTGTTATTGCAAAAAGTGGTTCTCTGGCATTTAAAAAAGAAAACGAAATCAAGGATGGACATGACATCATCGGCCAATTCGGTGTCGGCTTCTATGCGGCATTCATGGTTGCGGATGTCGTAACCGTAACAAGTAGAGCACTTGGCAGCGATGAAGCGTACAGATGGGAATCGGAAGGCGCAGATGGCTACACAATCGAGCCAACCGAAAAAGAAACTGTTGGTACAGAAATCGTTCTGAAAATAAAAGAGAATACAGAAGACGAAAGCTATGATGAGTACTTAGAAGAGTACAGATTAAAGTCCATCATCAAAAAGTATTCCGACTTCATCCGCTACCCAATTAAGATGGATGTAACAACTTCCAAACCGAAAGCGGACAATGAAGAGGAACTAGAAGAAGTGTCAGAAGAGCAAACCATTAACAGCATGGTGCCGATTTGGCGTAAAAATAAATCTGAACTTACAGACGAAGATTATGAGAAATTTTATAATGAAAAGCACTATGGTTTTGACAAACCATTAAAGCATCTTCATATTAGTGTAGACGGTACGATCCGCTATAACTCTATTCTTTATATTCCAGAGAGCATTCCATTTGATTACTATTCAAAAGAATTTGAAAAAGGATTGGAGCTCTATTCAAGTGGCGTTTTGATTATGAACAAGTGTGCCGACTTACTGCCTGATCATTTTAGTTTTGTAAAAGGATTGGTAGATTCTGAGGACTTGTCTCTTAACATCTCTCGTGAAATGCTACAGCAAGATCGTCAGCTGAAATTCATCGCGAAGAACTTGGCAAAGAAAATCAAGAGTGCCTTGCTTGGCATGATGAAAGACGAGCGCGAGAAATATGAGAAATTCTTTGAAGCATTCGGCCGCCAATTGAAGTATGGAGTTTATGCAGAATACGGCGCTAACAAAGAGCAGTTACAAGACTTGCTGATGTTCTATTCTTCTACAGAGAAGAAACTAGTGACGTTGGATGAGTATATCTCCCGCATGAAAGAGGACCAAAAGTATATCTATTATGCAACTGGTGAGTCCAAAGAAAGAATCGAAAAACTTCCGCAAACCGAGCTTGTATCTGACAAAGGGTATGAAATGCTTTACTTCACAGAGGACATTGATGAGTTTGCTATCAAGATGCTGATGAACTACAAAGAAAAAGAATTCAAAAACGTATCAAGCGGTGATCTTGGCATAGATTCTGAAGAAGATGACAAACAAACGGAATCCGAGCAGGAAGCAAACAAGGAATTGTTCGAAGCGATGAAGGAAATCCTTGCTGATAAGGTTTCAGCAGTAAAGGTATCTAAGCGTTTAAAAACACACCCAGTTTGCCTTTCAACTGAAGGGGAAGTAACCATTGAGATGGAGAAAATCCTAAGCGCGATGCCGGATAATCAAAATATTAAGGCTAATAAGGTTCTTGAAATCAACACAAACCATGAAGTGTATACTGCGTTGAAAAATGCTCATGAGGGTGACCGTGAGAAACTTGCATTGTACACAAACCTGCTCTACAGCCAAGCGTTGCTGATTGAAGGACTGCCACTTGAAGATCCTGTTGAGTTTACTAACGATATTTGTAAAGTGATGGTGTAAGAATATAATAGAAGCCAATCCAGTTCTCTGATGAGTGGGATTGGCTTCTTTTATTGTTTTGGAAAGTGGATAATACAGTTGATTTCCGTTCCAGGCGCTTCGCTTGCCTGCGGGCAGTCCGTGAGCCTCCTCAGACTTCGCCTTCCGGGGTCTCACCTGTCCCTTCCTCCCACGGGCGTCTGCGCGCCTTCCACTCCAATCAACAAAGTTTCTTCAATTAACAATGGATTTATAAATGGGAGTCTAAACGAGTTAACCGTGAAAGTATTAACGTATCATCCTTGAAATTTATAGCTGTGGATTGGAGCAAAAGGCGAAGACTCCAGCGGGGGAGTAACGGTAGGTTGAGACCCCGCAACGAAGTGAGGAGGCTCAAGCACCGTCCCGCGGAAAGCGAAGCCATTTGCGGAAATCAACAGCGGCGATTACCCACAAACTAATGTTTCTTACTCGTTTTTTCTCATTTGCTTCCAACATTCCAAATTTATTTTCAAAGGACTTTTCCTTAAAATACCGAATAGTAAACGAGTGAACATAAAAAGGAGGGAGAAAAAACATGCAAAAAACGTTACCGATCAAAAATCAAATGAATGGTGTTTTCATTCACGTATCTAATCTAAAAAAATCCGCCCAGTGGTACTCTGAATTACTAGGGTTGGACCTTAATCTAGATTCAGTACAATCTCCTGTCTACAATATCCCCTTAGTTGGAAGTAGCTCCTTGACCCTTGATGATCATACCTTTGATCCAGGGTTTAAATATATGCCAACAGACGCACCTTTGTTCAATTTTTATGCACCAGACATCAATGAAGCTTATCAATATATCCAAGCAAAAGGCATTGAAATTGTTCGGGAGATTGAACGGGTAGGAGAAACGGCTTGGTTTAATATCAAAGATCCAGACGGTAACGTGGTCATGATTTGTAATTGCTAACCTTATGAAAAAATTAAGCCGATGAAGTTAATAACTTCATCGGCAAGCACTAAAAGACTTATTTATTTTTAAGTAAATACTTACACGACAATACTAATCCCACAATATATAACCCTAAAGCGATATAAGCTGGAACCAAGTGGACGAACGTGGTATAGCCTATAGCAAAATGAACATAGATTCCCGCAATGAAAGCCGGCAGCCCTCCAATAAGAAAAGTCCACCATACCCATCTGTTCCCTTGTTGGTAGCCCCAAAGGGAAAGAGTCAATACCAATAAGCCGACACTTAAAAGAGCACTCCCAAATCCTGCCCGGTCATGAGCTAATACAGGTATTAAATTTTGATTGAAACTCTCAAGCATCTCAGGCGGCATACAAATATATTGGATGTCAGTAGAAACAAAAACATTTGATACACCAATATAAGAAATGATGATTCCCCCAAGAACAAAAGAAAACCCTAATAGGACAAAGGCCAATTGTCCATAAATACCAAGCTTCCAAGCATTGTCGTTTTGACGGTTAGGAGAGGCAGGGGTTCCAGAAATATGTTTGGTTTTCCAAAAACCATAGAGATATACAGGCAACAAAACCAACCAGAATAATAGGTGCAACCAGTCAAAATATCCATAACCAATGAAAGCGAAGATACCGAGAAAGCCTAGTATAGCAGCAATATCAATAGCCTGCTTAGCCCATTTTAACCCTCTTTTGACCCCGTATCTTGCCAGTTGCATATACACAATTCCACCCGAAATCATCGTTCCTGCAAGGGTCATTCGGTCATGTGCCATAAATAACATGATTCGTTCATTGAACAACCAGATTTCTTCTTTTTTCACCCCAAGGAAATGTTCGTCATAAGGTAAAATGATAGAAGTGATACTGAAAAGAAGAGCTAAAATTCCTCCAAGAAATATAAACATTCCAAACAGCCAATAAGCAAACCATCCTTCTTGTATGTGGGGAGCAACTTCTTTTCTATCCAATAATGCCTCATTAATCCGCTTGGTTAGTCCCGGTCCGGAAAATACATACCCTTCTTTTAAAAGGAGCAGGTCAGCTCCAGCATCACTCATTTCTAGAGCATCAGTGGGAGTGTTAATTCCTCCTGAACTGATGATGGTTTTCTCCCATCCCATCTTTCTCAGAAGTTGTATCTCTTTCAGGAGATTTTCCTTCCCATTCGTTTCTTCTATAACTAGACCGGAGAAGTGGACAAGGTCAGATAGAGGAAGTGATCCGACTTTCTTTAAAGAAAGGAGAATGGGTTTATCCTTATGTCCTAAACTTTTAACATCGGGTGATTCCACAATAAAACCTGCAACCAGATGTTCGAACCCATTTGCCATCTTTTCCAATTCCTCTGTTGTACCTAGTACCCGGACAAAGAGAGGCTGTTTTACAGGAGTATTTTTAATTTTTTCTAAAGCTTTCTGGAATCCAATCGTTTCTTGTGGGAAATGAATGGTTTCTGTTTTTTCTTGCACAAATAGAGTCTCATTGCTATGTGTGGGTTCCCACGTCACCGGACCCACTTCTATAAACCCGAAGCCAAGGTTGGAAAATGCGCGAGTTCCGCTAAGGTTTGGGTCCAGTTTTCCTGACAGGCCAACAGGGTTTCGAAAAGGAACATCCATCAGTTCGGTTTGAAGATAAGGGGAGCATTCTTCCCTTCCAAGAAAGTTGATAATCGTTCCTCCTACACCCAAAGGAAGAGAAGCGATCGTATTCATGCCGCGATGAATAAACTCCCTTGAAACAACAGGAGGCAGTTTCATTAATATCGGCTTGAAGATTCCATGATAAGACCAATCTGGCATATGCTAGACCTCACATTCAAAAACATTCGTTACTATTATTGTAACAAACTTGCAAACTATATATTTATGAAAACGCTCTCATCAGTATCTGATTTTTGTGATATATTTATTTCAGATAAGCAGGAGGGGTATAGATGGGAGTAAAAGAAAGCTTACTTACAGATGAGATGATGGATACCATCATTGCAAATGCGTTCGAGTGGATTGTGGTGGTCAATCATGAAGGTAACATTATTTACATGAATGATAGTTATTGTGATTTTATAGGGGTGGACAATAAAGAAGTCATAGGCAAACATGTTACAGAAGTCATTGAAAACACACGTATGCATGAAGTTGTTAAGACGGGAAAGGAAGAGCTTGCCGACCTTCAATATATAAAAGGAAACTATATGATTGCTAATCGTGTACCAATTTTTAATAAAAGCGGGGAAGTAATCGGTGCATACGGGACGGTAATTTTCAGAGACACAAGTGAATGGGACAAAATGAACAGTCATGTGAAAAGCATGCTTGGCAGAATGCGAAACTATCTGCAGGAGTACGAGCAGCAAACAGGTGTGAGATACACGTTAGAGGATATCATCGGAAACTCTAAGCTTATCAAACTTTTAAAAGAAAAGGTAAAGCAGATTGCTGCAAGTGACGTATCCATTCTGATTCGCGGAGAGAGCGGAACAGGAAAGGAGCTGTTTGCGCATAGTATCCATCAGCTAAGCAACCGAAGTCAAATGCCTTTTATCAAATTGAACTGTGCAGCTATCCCAGAGCATCTCCTAGAATCCGAGTTGTTCGGTTACGAAGAAGGAGCCTTTACAGGAGCAAAAAAAGGCGGGAAAAAGGGGAAGTTTATGCTTGCCGATGGAGGGACATTATTTCTTGATGAAATCGGGGATATGTCTTTGCCGATGCAAATCAAACTGCTGCGTGCGTTGCAAGAAGGAGAAGTGGAGCCGGTCGGTGCTGTAAAGCCAATACAAGTAAATGTGCGGGTCATTGCAGCGACCAATCGCCCCTTAGAAAAAATGATGGAAGAAAAGCGTTTCAGGGATGATCTATATTATCGCATCCATGTAATACCTTTTCAGATTCCATCATTAAGGGAGAGAACAGAAGATATTCCGCTTCTTGTCGAACATTTTATTCAGAAAATCTGTAAGCGGACAGGCAGGAGAATCACATCCGTAACAGAGGATGCCCTTTATGCACTGTCGCGTTACCGTTGGCCGGGCAATATAAGGGAACTTGAGAATGTCATCCAGGCAGCTGTACATTTATCTACCGGTGAAAAGCTGACAGTGGAAGTGCTTCCTGACTACTTGAGGGATTCCTATTCCATTCCAATTGGCTCTAAACCATTGAAAGAAACGTTAGAGGATGCGGAAAAACAGGCTATTATTCAAACACTGGAAAAGTGTCAAAATGATAAATTGGTGACGGCAAAGCAACTTGGCATCAGTAAATCAAGCCTTTATGAAAAGTTAAAGAAGTTTGGGATACAATAGCCAATTAAGCAAGGTTGTTTTAGAGTCCAGATATTCGGAATTCGTTCCAGATATCTGGACTCCTTTGTTTTATGGCAGTTCGTCTGTTTTTGTCCAGATTCCCGGAATAACCTTTTGTTCAAAATATTGAAACAATTAAACTTGCAAGTTGGCACGCTTCTTGCATTGATAAATATGGAACGTAAAGATTATTGGTAAAAAGTTTACGTTATTTTGTAAGCGTTTACCAAAAGGAGAAAAAGGGGGAAAGAAAGATGTGGAGTATGATTGGTCTTATCGGTGGTTTGGCATTATTAATTTTTTTAACGATGAGAGGCATGAACCTTCTAGTAGTAGGTCCATTGTCAGCACTATTTGTAGCTCTATTAAGTGGAATGCCGTTATTTCCACAACTGGTCGCTGAAGGGGAAGTGAACTTTGTCAGCAGTTATATGGGCGGTTTCTCGTCCTTTGTGACTTCCTGGTACTTAATGTTCTTACTTGGTGCCATTTTTGGAAAAGTAATGGAGGATAGCGGAGCGGCAGATTCCGTTTCCAGATTGGTTGTAGATAAGCTGGGCATGAAATTTGCTGTTCTGGCTATTGTTGCAGCTTGTGCCATCTTGACTTACGGGGGAGTAAGCTTGTTCGTTGTTGCCTTCTCTGTTTATCCTATGGCAATTAGCTTGTTCAAACAGGCAAACCTGCCGCGTCGTTTCATTCCGGCTGCACTGGCATTTGGTTCTGTAACGTTTACAATGACTTCTGCAGGGTCTCCAGAGATCCAAAACTGGATTCCGATTGAATATTTGGACACAAGTCCGTATGCTGGAGCGGAAGTAAGTGCACTAGTGGCCGTGTTTATGATGATTTTCGGTTACTGGTGGTTGAAACGTATGATTTCAAAGGCAGTTGGACGCGGAGAAACGTTTGTTTCGAGAGATAGCGATCCGACAATGGATAGTGAAAGACCATTGCCAAATCCGTTTTTGAGTTTTATTCCACTAGTTGTGGTACTAGTAATCTCGTATATTTTCCATGATGATTTGAAGCAATCTGCTCTAATTATCGCTTTACTAGGTGGTATCATCACAACTTATGTGCTTGGAAGAAAGTACTTCAAAAACTTCTGGAACGCCATTTCCGAAGGGACGATGGGTGCTTTGATTGCTATTGGTAACACGGCGGCAGTAGTAGGATTTGGCGGAGTTGCCAAGGCGGTGCCTGCATTTGGCACGGTCGTTGAGGCCATGACAAACATCCCGGGAAGCCCGCTTATAGGGGCGGCAATTGCAGTCAGCGTAATCGCAGGTATGACAGGATCTGCTTCTGGTGGTCAGGTTATCGCTTTGCCATTGATTGCGCCACATTACATGGATATGGGCGTCAATCCTGAAGCGCTTCACCGTACCGTCGCCATTTCATCTGGTGCGCTTGATTCATTACCGCATAACGGATATGTAGTAACAACTGTTCGAGCAATCTGTGGGGAAACGCATCAGGCGGCTTATGGCCCAGTTGCAGCATTGACAGTCATCGTTCCGTTGATTGGTTTGGCTATTGCTATCGCATTGTTCTCTATGGGACTAGGAATCTAATAATTTTTTCCTGAAAGGAGTTTAGAGCAGTGGTTAAAGATAAAGTTGTACTCATCACGGGAGCAGCTCAAGGAATAGGATACGAAATAGGAAAACAATTTGCCGAAGCTGGGGCAAAGGTCATGCTAACTGATTTGCATGAAGAGAATGTAGTAGAGGCAGGAGAAGGATTGAACCGCCTTGGATTGACTGCCAGAGGACTAAAGTGTGATGTCACGTCAGAGGAAGAGTTAAAATCTGTTATTGATGCCACGGTTTCTGAATTCGGACGGCTGGATGTATTGATCAACAATGCAGGATTACAATATGTTTCCATGTTGGAGGACTTCCCGACTGAAAAATTTGAGCTCCTTACCCGGGTAATGCTTGTAGCTCCTTTTGTCGCGACAAAGCATGCTTTTCCAGTGATGAAAGCCCAAGGATTCGGAAGAATTTTGAATATGGCTTCCATCAATGGTTTGGTTGGATTTGCAGGAAAAGCAGCATATAACAGCGCAAAACACGGAGTGATCGGTCTGACAAAGGTCTCTGCCTTAGAGGGAGCGGCAGATGGAATCACCGTGAATGCACTATGTCCTGGATACGTGGATACACCGCTTGTCCGAGGACAGCTGAAAGATCTTGCCGAAACAAGAAAGGTACCATTGGAAAAGGTGTTGGAAGAAGTCATCTACCCATTGGTTCCGCAGCGCAGGCTATTGGAAGTGAAGGAAATTGCCGATTATGCCATGTTTTTAAGCAGCGATGCGGCTGGGGGGGTTACAGGTCAAGCAGTCGTGATCGATGGTGGCTACACTGTTCAATAGTTTTTTGTGAAGCTGAGTCTCAGGTTTCTCTCTCCTATTAATGAGAGGGCCTGGGGCTTTTTATATGAAATGTCGAATAATAAATCAAATATTTTTGATTTATTAGTTGCATAATTTTTCCTCCGTGCATATAATAAAATTAGTTAATCAATAAAATTTGATTTATAGGAGGACTAAACATGAATACACATCTTTATACACTTTCCAAATTGAACGAACAGAAACTAGCTAGTTTGCAAAATGACATTCAACTTAGCATTACTTCCAAGGTCAGAGGAAAAAGCATTCTAAGCAAACTTCAAAACTTCTATGCCAAAGTTTTTACTCAGAATCATAACCACCAGCATGATTCATGCTGCCCACAAAATTAATTATGATTTTTTAATCAATAAAAATTGATTTAATGACAGAGGAGGAAAAGATATGTTTTCATTTTTAAAGAAAAAAGATTTAACTTGTTGTGGAGTGGATATTGTAGAGATAAAGGAAGAACAAAATCAGGCTTGCTGCAAGGAAGCAGAACTTGAAAATTGTTGCGAAGAAGCAACATCAATTTGCTGCTAAAGATTGAATACATTTTAGAAAAACGTCCATAATGATTATTAGTGAAAATACCCCTTGCAGTTTTTTAGTAAATTCATTAAAATACAAACTAACAACTAAAACTTATACGTTGAAAAGGATTAGTAATGGACGAAACGAGCATAGAGAGTTGACGGGTGGTGGAAGTCAACAAACGATCGGACATGAACTCACCTTGGAGTAGCAAGTGTGAACCCTTCATATTTGAAGGCAGTAATATTTCGCCGTATCATCCGCGTTAAGGATTCGAGTGATTATCACAATTATATTGTGATAGTAATCTGGGTGGTACCGCGGTAGGTTAAGTATATTCAAACCTCTCGTCCCTTTATTGGGATGAGGGGTTTTTTGTATTTTATCGGCTGTTTCAAAAAAAATTACTGCTTACTCTAAAGTAAAACATTTGAGTGGATTGGAGCGGAAGGCACTCGACTCCTGCGGGGGAGTAGCGACAATGTTGAGACCCCGCAGGGCGAAGCACGAGGAGGCTCAAGGTCGCCCTCTGGATAAGCGAGTGCCTGCAGCGGAAAGTAACGATCAATCTTCAAATTAACAAACAAATTATTTAAGAGAAACAGCCAATTCATTTGAGTTAACAGGAGGAAGAAAAGATGTCATTTCAACATCAGTCCATTGAACAAAAATGGCAAAAGTATTGGGAAGAAAACAAAACATTCAAAACACATGAAGAAAAAGGGAAAGAAAAGTTCTATGCACTAGACATGTTCCCTTACCCATCTGGCGCAGGCTTGCACGTAGGTCACCCAGAAGGTTACACAGCAACAGATATCCTTTCCCGCATGAAGCGTATGCAAGGACAAAACGTCCTTCATCCAATGGGATGGGATGCATTCGGTCTACCTGCAGAGCAATATGCTTTAGACACTGGTAACGATCCTGCAGAATTCACAGAACAAAATATCAATACATTCCGTAGACAAATAAAGTCCCTAGGTTTCTCTTATGACTGGGATCGCGAAGTAAACACAACAGATCCTGAATACTATAAATGGACTCAATGGATTTTCTTGAAGCTGTACGAAAAAGGTTTGGCATATGTCGATGAAGTACCTGTGAACTGGTGCCCTGCACTCGGTACGGTTTTAGCAAACGAAGAAGTAATTGACGGAAAATCTGAGCGGGGCGGACATCCGGTAGAACGCCGTCCAATGCGACAGTGGATCCTAAGAATCACAGAATACGCAGATCGCCTGTTGGAAGACTTGAACGAATTGGATTGGCCGGAAAGCTTAAAGGATATGCAGCGCAACTGGATCGGACGTTCGGAAGGTGCGAATGTACATTTCAACATCGACGGTACGGATGAGAACTTCACTGTTTTCACGACACGCCCAGACACACTTTTCGGTGCAACTTATGCAGTGTTGGCTCCTGAGCATCCGTTAGTGAAAAAAATTACAACAGATAAACAACGTGAAGCAGTTGAAACGTATATCACAAAAGTTCAAAGCAAAAGCGACCTTGAACGTACGGAGCTTTCCAAAGAAAAATCTGGTGAGTTCACTGGTGCATTCGCAGTAAATCCTGCTAACGGCGAGAAATTGCCAATCTGGATCGCGGATTATGTGTTGATGAGCTATGGTACTGGAGCAATTATGGCCGTACCTGCACATGATGAGCGCGACTGGGAATTCGCAACTAAATTCGAGCTTCCAATCGTAGAAGTAGTTGCAGGTGGCGATGTTACAAAAGAAGCCTACACAGGTGACGGAGAACACGTTAACTCCGACTTCTTGAACGGTCTTGGAAAAGAAGAAGCAATCTCCAACATGATCGAATGGTTAGCTGCCAATGAAAAAGGCGAAAAGAAAGTATCTTACCGCCTTCGTGACTGGTTGTTCAGCCGTCAGCGCTACTGGGGCGAGCCGATTCCAATCATCCATTGGGAAGATGGCACAACCACAGCTGTACCGGAAGATCAGCTTCCGCTTGTATTACCAAAAACAACAGAAATCCGTCCATCCGGTACAGGAGAATCCCCACTTGCAGCCATTGAAGATTGGGTAAATGTCGTAGACCCTGAAACGGGTAAAAAGGGCCGCCGTGAAACAAACACGATGCCACAATGGGGCGGAAGCTGCTGGTACTACTTGCGCTATATCGATCCGAAAAACAGCGAACAACTTGCTGATCCTGAAAAACTAAAAGAATGGTTGCCGGTTGACATCTACATCGGTGGAGCAGAGCACGCCGTACTTCACTTGCTATACGCACGCTTCTGGCACAAATTCTTATACGATATCGGTGTGGTTCCAACAAAAGAGCCATTCCAAAAACTTTTCAACCAAGGAATGATCCTTGGAGAAAATAACGAAAAAATGAGTAAATCCAAAGGGAACGTCGTAAACCCTGATCATATCGTGGAATCCCATGGTGCTGACACGCTTCGTCTTTACGAAATGTTCATGGGACCACTTGAAGCATCCATTGCTTGGTCCACCAACGGACTAGACGGATCCCGCCGCTTCCTTGACCGTGTGTGGAGATTGTTTGTGGAAGAAAACGGCAAGCTTAGCTCTAAGGTTGTGGAAGTAACAGAAGAGGACACACTTGAGAAAACGTACCATGCTACCGTGAAAAAAGTGACGGAAGACTACGAAGGTTTACGTTTCAACACAGCTATCTCTCAAATGATGGTCTTCATCAATGAAGCTTACAAAGCAGACACCATTGCCAAAGATTACGTGGAAGGTTTCGTTAAAATGCTTTCCCCAGTCTGCCCGCATATCGCTGAGGAGCTTTGGGAGAAACTAGGGAATGAAGAAACCATCACATATGCTGCGTGGCCAACATTCGATGAATCCAAACTAGTAGAAGATGAAGTCGAAATCGTTGTCCAAGTAAACGGAAAGCTTAAAGCGAAACTTTATGTTCCATCCGACGCTACCCGCGAAAAAATGGAAGAAATTGCACTTGCCGATGACGCTGTAAAAGAAAGCATTGAAGGCAAAACAGTACGCAAAGTAATCGCTGTTCCAGGTAAACTTGTGAACATCGTTGCGAACTAAGAGTTATACGGAAAATTAGCATGAGATTGCAAGACTGCCGACGTCCGATTGGCAGTCTTGTTTTCTTTTTGTTAAAATAGAGGGTAATAGCATTACACTACATAGAAGCGAGGTTTTCATACATGTCAGAAATCCAAACAATTACGACTGATGAGCTAAAAAAGAAACTTGACGCTGGCGAAGAGCTTTACCTAGTCGACGTCCGCGAAGACGAAGAAATCGAAATGGGCAAAATCAAACAAGCAGAACACATCCGCATGGGTGATATTCCAGAAAATCTAGACAAGCTCGACAAAGACAAAGAATACATCGTTATCTGCCGCTCCGGACGCCGCAGCGAAAACGTATGCCACTACCTGCAAGACCAAGGCTACAAAGTCCGCAACATGGAAGGCGGAATGTTAGAGTGGGAAGGCGAAGTAGAATAATTTGATTTTTGTGAGACCACTGACCAGTGGGCGAGAAATAGGCCGCTGGTTGGTGGTTTTTGTTTTTTTGAAAGTGACTGGGGTTAAGGTTCTGTCTTTTTCAAAAGTAGGTAATTAAGGGTTGCTGCTAGTAATAGCTGTCTAACGAGTGAGTTATTTCTCGTGGTGAAGCGAAATTAAAGCTCAAAAAGGAAATAGTCAAAAAACGAGCTGAATTAGTCAAAAAAACTATCCAATTATACGAAAAACTCCTCCAATTAGTCAAAAAACCTCTTCAAATTATCAATAATCCATATTATGTAAGATGGGCGCCCTTGCTATTTAATAAAAAGATGAAATTACCAAAAAAATTTTGCAGAAAAGAAGGAGATTTGTAGAAAGATGTCAAATGATACTCTTATCCTATAAAAGAGGTGATTTTTTGATAAAAAAAGCAAGATGCATCCCCTTAAGAGTGCATATTTTGAGAGGAATGAAAAGGCGAGTTCGACCTAATCATGAAAAAAACCAAGACTTTCTAAATGAATTAGGTAGAAAAGAAGCAGGAATCTACGGTGAACAATCTTTAGACTACTACTTAAAACTTCTCCCAGAAACAGAGCACCCCTACTACATATTCCACGGACTAAGACTACCGTTTAGGGATACCTTCTTTCAAATGGATACCCTCATCTTATTTTCAAATTTCTTTTTAGTATTAGAAGTGAAATTTTTTAAAGGAACTCTCTACTTTGATCCGAAAAACTATCAACTTTTACAAGAAGTAGATGATAATCCACTTAAAGTATATCCAGACCCTATCTTGCAAGCTTCTAATCAATGCTCCAAATTACAGTCATGGCTAAGAACGAGGCAATTGCCTGATGTTCCCTGTGAAAAGCTAGCAGTACTAACTAACCCTAAAGTTATTACGAAAGTCCTTTCCTCTCCTAGCGTAGTTGATAGAAATGTAGTAAAAAGCCCCGCCCTCTCTGCTAAAGTAAATATGCTACTAAAACGACATACCTCCGAGCCACTGGACAAAAAGTTTATAAAAAAGCTAATAAAACAATTACTTAAAGATCATACACAAGATAACTCTTCTCCCATTCTTCAGTATGGGGTTTTGCCTTCAGATATTATAAAAGGTGTATTATGTCCCTGTTGTAGTCCCCATAAAATTATGAAAAGAATTTACGGTACATGGGAGTGCCTTTATTGTGGAGGGAAATATGATGACGCACATAGAGCCGCACTAGTGGATTATGCCCTGTTAATAAGTCCGTTCATCACTATGAGAGAGTTAAAGAAGTATTTAGGAATAGAAAATAGATTGACCATTATCAGACTACTGAAAAACCTTAACATTGAATTTGTAGGAGGAACCAAATCCCGCACCTACAACCTCACCCCACTCCTAACAAAAACTTGAAACAATTCCCAAACTCATCCGTATATTAATACACAGACCATCAGCTAGTAAGGAGGCCACCCCAACCATGGACTACATTGACCAAAACATGTTTCCACTTTTACTTCTTATGATAGGGGTATTACTCATCATGGATGCAGTTACAAGTTACCAACAAAAAGGAGTTTCATCAATTTCCACGGGTAATAGATTTCAAGGAATTCTAATGACAGGGGTCATAACGCTTGGACTTTTGGTGTACACGACTTCTAATAAATATTGGGATATTAACTCACTTTATATCGCCCTAATTCCCATCCTTGTACCATTTATCATGATGATCATGCAAAGAAAAAAAGACGAAATACATATAAAAAAATATGACCCACAAGATGCGATGGATGTTTTAGAGAGAAACCTTGACGACAAAAGATATTCCTTTAAAAAAGATATCAAAGCAAATGAAGATTATATGAGCAGCAACTATATCACGATGTATCATCTAGATGATTCTGATCAAACCATCAAAATAAAGTGGAAGGATCTTGAAACAAGCGGCTTAGAGGTAGAGTTCCAAAACTTCGTTGATAAGGACTTTATAAAGGAAGTAGTCGGGGATCTCCGTGATGAAAGACCACCTATCGCTTTCTTTAAATTCAACAAAATTTCACTGATAATAGCAGCAATTTCCATATACATTGGAAGCATGCAGTTGCTTGGATTTTAAACATAGAAGGAGCCTTGCTAATTTAAAAGCAAAGCTCCTTTCATCTTTCATGAAAAAACCATTTATTTGGGCTACCCGTTATTCTTGCTCAATATGTCTTACAGGAATAGATGAAGTATCCTGCATTACCATCCAATCTTTTTCTGAGTATATGTAGAGTAGTGGCACGGCTTTATCATACTCAGTCTCTTCAATTGTATGCCTAATAAAGCGAAGCGAATAAGTGCGATCCTCGTAATCATTTATCTCAAACACTATGCTGCCGCGAGAGGAACGTTCAGAGTCTAGAGTAATGTTGGAAGAAATCAAGCTACGGTAATCAATATACAAATCATCATATGGATTATCAATAACAAGATAATTTCGCTCATCTCGTAAGGTGTCTTCCAAACGAACCGTTATGTTCAGGTATTCCCCATTATCATCTGCAAAAAAATAAGCATCAAGCTCCTCATTATACTTCTTCGTCTTTTCCCAACTCATACCATGATACGCAAGTGCAATTGCCAAACATAGAATCAACAACCCGCCAACCACCACAGGCTTCCTCCGAACAAACTGAATCAATACAATCACATCCTAACCCATATATCCATTTAATCTCCAACCCTATTATATTCAACGGAAAGAGGAAAAACCCTTTGGGGGTCTGACCCCAAAAGGGTTTTTTTCTGCTCTTTTCCTTCATTTTCACGAAAAGTCAAGTATAAAACCAAAATATTCGACCTATACATAGTAATAAAAAACAAGCTCTATTAACCATGGAAAGTGGGTGTGATGGTTGGTGCAGATCAGGGTGTTTGATGAGGAGCATGAGCGGGACCTTGAGGATGCGGTTAATGATTTTCTTAAAGGGTTGTCAGACAGGGATGTAATCGACATCAAGTATCAGGTCGGGTGTATTAATGACGAAGAAGAACAGATCTATTGCTTCTCTGCAATGGTAATATTTAGAACCTGAAAACATCTTAAAAAGACGTTTATCAGGTTCTTTTTTTGGGGTATAGATAATTATCCGAAACAAATTATAAATAATTGAAACATTTTCGTAACACCATACGTCTAATTAGTAACAGGTCATATAAACAGAAACTAAAAGACAGAAAGGATGTATTCACGATGAACCACCACACACAAAACGAGGTACTTCAAGAAGAAAGTAAATCATTTATCAACGAGTTTGGCATGTATGGAGTAGGACTAGCATTTATAATGTCTTTCGTATTACTAGTAACGACGTAGGCTTGCCGCCTTTTTCCCGGCGTTCAGGCCTGCAAGTCTTCCTGTCACCAAGGCCGAGGTGATATTATAACCACCAGTATATCCATGGATATCAAGTACTTCTCCGCAAAAGTATAATCCGTCTTTCATTTTGGAGGACATCTCTTTCGGGTGAACTTCTTTTACCGAAACGCCTCCTCCTGTTACAAATGCCTTTTCAATGGAAAGGGTGCCGGATACCTCAAAACGGAACTGTTTGCACATTTTCGCAAGTTCCCTTATTTTCTCGTGAGCTAAAGTTGCGCCGATTTCCTGTTCATCGATCCCGCAAACTTCTAACAAAAACAATAAATATCTTTCAGGTACAAGCCCTTTAAGAACATTCTTGATGGCTTTTTTTGGTTCATCCTTCAATGCTTTATTAAGTTGCTGAAATACTTCTTCTTCATTCAAGGAAGGCATAACATCCAAATTCATCGTTACTCTATCCACACCGAATTTCTTCATCGTCTTTACAACATACTGACTGCATCGCAATACTGCAGGACCAGATACACCGAAGTGGGTGAAAATCATATCCATTTGATGCGTTTTTACCACTTTCCCTTTAGGATTTAACACGCTCAGAGCTACATCGCGCAGGGACAGCCCTTGCAATCTTTTCTCGCGGATGAATTTTTCTTGTGAATTCAACGGAACCTCTGTCGGGAATAAATCTGTAATGGTATGTCCAGCTTTACGTGCCCAAGGGTATCCATCCCCGGTGGAGCCGGTATGTGGCACGGATTTCCCGCCAACTGCAATTACCACACAGCTGCATTCCAAAAATTCTCCCGTTTTCAATAATACGCCACGTGTACGCTCCTCATCATATTCCACCGTCTCTACAGAAGTATTGGTCCGCATCTCCACACGCAACTCTTTCATTCTATTCAACAAGGCGTCAACCACACTTTGTGCTTTGTCGGAAACAGGGAACATTCGGCCGTGATCTTCTTCCTTCAACTGTATCCCAAGCTTTTCAAAAAATTTGATGATATCTTCATTATTAAACTCAGAAAATGCACTATATAGGAATCTCCCGTTACCAGGGATATGTTTGATGATTTCGTCTACAGGTAGCCTGTTCGTCACATTACAGCGACCGCCTCCTGAAATGGCAAGCTTCCGCCCAAGTTTGTTTCCTTTATCTATAAGTAATACTCTTGCTTTTTGTTCTGCTGCAGCGATGGAGGCCATAAGCCCTGATGGACCGCCGCCTATAATAATTACATCGTATTTCATTTTTTCACCAACCAACTATATTTTGCTTACATGTTGCCTATTATACCCTCTATTCTCTTGTTGGACAAAAAGAGCAACATTCCGTATGATTTTCAAGTAGATTACAATTTAAAGAAAAGGGGTATCCCATGACATATTCACCAAATCTTTCAGAAGCACACATTCCGTATGACGGTGGCTGGACAGAGGAAAATGGAATCCCCGTCCTGTTGCTCTCGGTCCCGACCCTTCCCATAGAAATGACCACTAATATACATAAGTTTTCTTATACATGGCTTTATGAAAAGGAAATGGAAGCCTATGTTCTTTGTATCCAACTAAACAATCAAGAAGAATTCGGACTTATCTTCAGTCAAAAAGAAGCAGGTGTCCTCTTACTGGATGCGGATGCGTATAGCGAATTTACTGTAGTCATCACAGCAGAGCATATGGAGAATCTGAAAGAGGATACGCCATATCTATCTTTTCCAAAGATTTCACTAACTAGAAGTTTACTGGCGGGATGGTAAAATAGTGCTTCTGCAATAAGAAGTGTGCTAAAATACAAAGGTTAGACAAAAAGTTACAAATAGTAGGTAGGGATTTTATGTCAACATCTAATATATTGAGAGGTACCTTGATTTTGACAGTTGGAACGATGCTGTCACGGGTACTTGGTCTAGTTTATATCTTTCCGTTTCATGCTATGGTTGGTAATGATGGAGGAGCTCTTTATTCGTATGCGTATGTGTTATATTCTGTTTTCTTAAGTATTGCCACACTCGGTGTTCCGCTCGCAGTCTCCAAGTTTGTCGCAAAGTATAATGCTTTAGGAGAGTATAGTGTTGGCAGGAAACTTTTCCGTTCTGGTATTTTGGTCATGAGTATTACAGGAGTTGTTTCGTTTTTAACGTTGTTTCTATTGGCACCATACCTTTCTCCTCTGATCATAGAAGAAGGTAAACATAGTTATGAAGATATTACTTTTGTCGTTAGAATGGTTAGCGTGGCTTTGCTGGTAGTTCCTATCATGAGTTTGATTCGTGGGTTTTTTCAAGGGTATGAATCCATGGGCCCAACGGCAATTTCTCAAGTTGTGGAACAGCTAGTAAGAATTGTTTTCCTATTGGGAAGTCTATATTTCATACTCGAAGTTTTAAAAGGGGATATGACTGTTGCGATTGGCTTTGCAACATTTGCTGCTTTTATTGGGGCCGTTGGAGGTCTTGTCGTATTAGTTTGGTACTGGTTTAGTCGGAAAAAGAATTTGGACTCTATGCTGGAAAAAGACCCGGAGACAGTGGATCTTTCTTATAAAGATATGTATAAGGAACTGATTTCCTATGCCATGCCATTCGTTTTCGTGGGATTGGCCATGCCCCTTTATCAATTAATAGATACATTTTCTTTTAATGATGCAATGGTGTTAGCAGGATTTACTGCAACCTACGCAGACACCGCATTTGGAATTATCAACAACTATGGTCAGAAGTTGATAATGATTCCAATTACTCTTGCAACTGCTTTTGCACTGAGTCTCCTTCCTGCTATAACAAAGTCGTTTACAAATGGTCAGCAACAAAGTTTGCAAAAACAGCTTAGTGTGACTTTGCAAATATTGCTTTTCTTGACTGTACCGGCTTGTATAGGATTATCCCTACTCGGAGGACCAGCATATGCAGCATTCTTTTCCTATGATGAATTAGGTGGGCAATTATTGACTTGGTATGCGCCGACCGCAATACCATTGGCAATTTTCACCGTTACTGCCTCGGTATTGCAAGGAATTAACAAACAGAAATATACGGTTGTAGGACTTGCGATTGGATTGCTATTGAAACTGGTCCTAAATTATCCGCTTATTTTGTTGATGGGTGCGGAAGGTTCTATCATTGCAACGGCAATTGGCTATACAGCCAGTGTTGTGATAAATCTATGGGCTATTAAGAAATTTACTGAATTTGATTACTCCATGGTGCTAAGACGTGGTTTTCTCATGACCATCTTCAACGTCATCATGATTGCTGCAGTACTAGTAGTTCTTCAACTATTAGAAGGCGTTGTCCCTTACAGCGAAGGCCGTCTACAAGCCATTATAGTTGTGGGTGTCAGTGGATTAGTCGGAGCGGGCATCTACTTCTTACTCAGCTACAGAAGTAACCTGTTAATGTATTTGTTCGGAAATCGTTTTTCGTTTTTAAATAGAAAAGAAAGAGAATAGAGGTCTCGTGTCAGAGGGGCCTCTTTCCCTATGAAAGGAGCGGCACGAAATATGAGATTGGATAAAATGCTTGCCAATAGCGGGTTTGGCACGCGAAAAGAAGTGAAAAAGCTTCTGAAAACCGGTGTGGTAAAAGTGGATGGAAATGTAATAAAGGATGCGAAGGTGCATGTGGATCCGGAGGTGCAGGAAGTAACGGTACATGATGATGTCGTGGAGTACCGTGAGTTCATTTATCTGATGATGCACAAGCCTCCTGGACTGTTATCTGCAACAGAAGATCACCGTCAAGAAACGGTGGTTGATATCTTGCAGGAAGAGGATAAAATCTTTGAGCCATTTCCGGTTGGACGATTGGATAAAGATACAGAGGGCTTACTTCTTTTAACAAATGACGGGCAGCTTGCGCACCAATTGCTGTCGCCGAAAAAGCATGTACCGAAAACGTATTATGCCAAAATTGATGGCGAAGTGTCGGAAGAGGATATTGTAGCATTCCGACAAGGTGTCACGCTTGATGATGGTTACGAAACATTGCCTGCTGAGCTGAAAATTCTTGAAGCAGGTCCTGAATCACAAATTGAGATCACCATCGTTGAAGGCAAATTCCATCAGGTGAAAAGGATGTTCCAAGCGGTTGGGAAGACAGTAACTTACTTGAAACGTCTGAGCATGGGAGAACTAAAACTTGATGAAGACCTTGAACTTGGTGAGTACCGGGAACTGACAGATGAAGAATTGGAACTATTGCAGCGAAGATAAAAATGAAGAGCCCCATTCCGAATAAAAGGAATGGGGCTTTATTGTTATCTGATTAATTTTATATGTAGTCTTATGAAGTCAACCTAACTTTTTTCTGCGTAGTAGTCCACTTACCTTTCGTTGGACTTTGAACCAGGTCATTAAATGCCAGCACATTTAAGTCACGTTGGACGGTTCGGGGTGTGATCCCAAATTCATCGACCAACTGCTGTGTGGAGACAGTTCCCTTTTCATGAATAAACATGTAGACGGCTTTAATACGGGTTAGCATACGGTTAGTTGAAGGCTTCAAAAAACCACTCCTTATCCGGTATTTAACATGGTACTACTCGCTAAATTCTTGATGATAGGTGTTAGGTATTAAGTTAGTTTATATTGTACACGATTTTGTGGAAAAAATTCTAGAATAATGATGCAATTTACACAATATTAACATTTAGTCTTGGATGTGTTAAGAGAAAAAGAATAGATTATGAATCTATATACATTATTTTACACTACTCGACAACTTTCTGCTAGTAATTGTTAGAAAAATATGAAACTTTTGACCTAAAGCATCGTATTAGACAGATGAGAGGAGAGAGCCGATATGGAACTACTAACATTACTTTTAGAAAAAGCAGGATATGATGATGATATGTCTGTTGTGCAGAATATTGATTTTACGGTTTCTAAAGGTGAAATGGTAGGATTGATTGGCCCAAACGGTGCTGGTAAAAGTACGACTATCAAGACCTTGCTTGGGTTAAATCCTTTTTTTGAAGGAGAGATATCACTTCCTCCTGATAAATCATATGCCTATATTCCTGAGAAACCAGTATTTTATTATGATATGACGTTATGGGAGCATATAGATTTGATGGCATCTTTACTAGAGATAGATGAAAAGGTGTGGAAAGAACGAGTGGAGGAACTATTGAATTTGTTCAGTCTGGAAGAAGTCATTCATGAGTCTCCGGCTACCTTCTCAAAAGGGATGCAGCAAAAAGCGATGTTGATTTTTGCCATCATGTCTAAGCCTTCTTTATACATTGTGGATGAACCTTTTATTGGGCTTGATCCGATTGCTACTAAGCAGCTTCTAGAGCTTTTTCATCAGGAACAGGCTAGGGGTGTCGGCATCTTGTTGTGTACCCATGTTCTGGATACGGCGGAAAAGATTTGTGACAGGTTCATTCTATTGGCTGACGGGCGCAAGAAAGCAGAAGGGACCCTACATGACATACAATCAAATTGCCAACTTCCACGTGCTTCCCTGCTAGATTGTTTCTACACCTTATCTGCAAGGGAACAGGAAAAATGACGGCATTCCACTTATACAAGGAGCGACTTAAACAAGAGCGTCAGTATCAGTGGAAAAACACCAAAGCTGTTATTGATTGGACGATCTTGGTCTATATTTTCCTTACATTATTATTCGTTGCCGCCATGATTTATGATATGTTTCCGAGTTTCATTGAATTGCTTCAGGAAATGCCATACGGATTAACGCTTTTTGCTATCTATTATCTTGCTTGGACGGGGACCATTCGAGTATTTTATCAACGGGCGGATATGTACTTTTTTATCCACCGAAGAGATTTATTGCTAGGGTTGAAAAAGTGGGGTGTGATAGCGAGCACGGGATTGAATATTATAAAAGCCGTTCTAATTGCTATTCTTACATATTTGTTAATAGAGGCAATCAGTCCGTATAAACTGCCGTTATTGGAATGGATAACGTTTTATCTTGTGCTGTTTCTATTCATTACCATGCTGGGAAAATTGATAGATTTGCATTGGTCAGGGTGGAAGCGGAAGGTTATTACTTTTACATTGTTTCTATTTCTAGGACTACTTGTTTACCTGACGGTTGATCAATATATGTGGATCGTATCGACTGTTCTCCTTCTGCTCGGGTTGATCGTCTTTTTTATCCTTTACTTGCGAACGGAGAGTTTTATGGTGGATATGGCACATAATGAAAAGATCCGGCAAAAATATGTTGGGATGATTTTCTATGCGTCAGAATATGTGCATGTTCCGCGTTCTTCAGAGCGGACCAAGCCTTTATTCTTCAGACGTTCGCAAAGGATAATTGAAGACAGGAGTCCGCACAGTGCCTTGACGGAATTATTCTTTAAATACCTGTTGCGGAATTCCCGTCATATATTTTCGTACTTGCAAATTATCGGTATCACGGTTGCTGTCATGGGGTATCTACCGTTGTGGATGACATTTGGCTTGTTTATGGCGTTTTTCTTTTTTCTAAAAGAATGGTTAAATATAGTATATGATGAATTGGTGGGACATCCCTTTTTGAATATGCATAAGGGAAAGAAGCTGATTCAAGAGCACTATCAAGATCTGGTAACAAGATGGCTGTATTATCCGGCTGTCGGATTGGTCGGTTTTGTGCTTATGATGAATACGCTATTTCATTTTCTAATGAGGTGATGATTAAATGGGAAATATCAATTGGTTAGAAGAAGTGGAGAAAAGAAAAGATACCTTAATAAAAGATACACAGGAATTCTTACAAATTAATAGTGTCTTGAATGAAGAAGAAGCAAGCCCGGAAGCTCCTTTTGGAAAAGGAATAGAAGAGGCACTTCAATTTTTATTACATAAAGGGGAAGCGGATGGCTTTCTTACAAAAAATGTTGACCATTATGCTGGTCATATCGAACACGGCAAAGGAGAAGAACTTGTTGGGATCCTTTGTCATGTGGATGTAGTGCCAGAGGGGGATGGCTGGACAGATGAACCGTTCAGTGCCACCATTCGTGATGGGAAAATCTTTGCACGTGGAGCGATGGATGATAAAGGCCCAACCATGGCGGCTTATTATGCTCTAAAAATAGTCAAAGACCTGGATCTACCTTTATCTAAACGTGTGCGCATCATTATCGGTACAGACGAGGAAAGCAACTGGCAGTGTGTTGACCATTATTTTAAACATGAAGAAATGCCTACAATGGGGTTTGCGCCTGACGCAGATTTTCCGATTATCTATGCGGAAAAAGGAATAGGGGATATCCAACTCCGGCTTAATTTCAAAGAGGAGATGGTATCTTCAAAGAACACTTTGTTGACGTTTGAATCAGGCCGCCGATTGAATATGGTGCCAGATCATGCTAAAGCCTCACTTGAAGTAGCTGAGGGAATGGACACAATCACTCACGCTTTTAATGATTACATTTCAGAAAAAGGAATTGAGGGTGGCTTTACGAAGGAAGGAAGTGCTCTGTTCCTTAACATTAAAGGTGTTTCTGCTCACGCAATGGAACCGGATAATGGTACAAATGCAGGATACCACTTAGCGAACTTCCTCCATTCTGTAGGACTCGATGCAAGTGGCGCATCCTATGTTGGTTTTATTAGTGAAAAGCTGGCATTTGATTCCCGCGGGAAGAAGCTAAACATTAACTTCCATGACGAGGTTACAGAAGACCTCACCATCAACACAGGTGTTTACCGTTATGACCGTGAAGCATCTGTCGGCACTTTAGGGGTAAACATTCGCTTTCCTGTTACATGCGATACAAAGGAAGTGGAAGCGCAGTTGCGTAAAGAGGCAGAGGCGTATTGCTTTGACGTGAATAAATTCAATGTTTCTCCCGCGCATCATGTGCCACAGGATCACGAGCTTATCCAGTCTCTTCAAAAGGTTTATGAGGAACAAACGGGGGAGAAGGCAGAGTTATTGTCCATCGGTGGTGGAACATATGCGAGATCGCTTGAAGCTGGGGTGGCCTTTGGTCCGCTTTTCCCTGGCAGGGAGGATGTAGCGCATCAAAAAGATGAGCATATTTTCATTGAGGATCTCATCAAGGCGACTGCCATCTATGCACAAGCTATCTATGAATTAGCGAAATAACATATTTATCCGAAGTATAAATATGGTAGAATGTAAAGGTTACTTCCCCAAGGGGGCGGTAGCCTTTTACTTTTTCCTTTACTTGACGAGAAGAAAGAAGGATTTATCATGAGTACTGCCTCTATGAAAGACAAAACAACTCGCTATTTTTACAGTTTTTACTTTTTAACATTTTTCAGCTTTGGGGCTCTATTCCCATTGCTGACCGTATATTTAAAAGAAGATGTGGGATTAAGCGGATCACAAATTGGGATGATTATGTCGATTAGTCCTGTTGTAATGATATTCGTGCAGCCTTTGTGGGGAGTCTTTAGTGACTATACCCAAAGACCAAAACAAATTCTCCTCTGGACGCTGTTTCTCACAGCGGTAACAGGGATCGCCTTTTCCTTTATGGAAAGCTATGGAGCACTTCTTGCCGTGGCGTTTCTGTTGGCTGTTACGCAGAGTGCCCTTGTTCCCATTTCAGACAGCATCACCCTTAATTATGTTCAGAGGACAAAAGGGAATTACGGTTCCATCAGATTATGGGGAGCGATAGGTTTTGCAGTCGCCGTCCTCGTGGCAGGGTGGCTTTCTGATTTCTTTTCCTTAAAAGTAATTTTCTTTACTTTTGCGATAGCTTTATTGCTAGGTACGGTGGTATCGAGCTTCCTGCCGAAAGAAAGTCAAGCAATCAGTGTAAATGTTCGGGATGGTATTGGAACGCTCATGAAGTTGCCTAAATTTGTGATGTTCCTTGTGACGACTTTCCTAATTTTCGGTCCGGTTTTTGCTAATAATTTTTATTTTGGATTATTCATAACTGATATCGGTGGAACGGTGACAGGTGTCGGAATAGCCTTCTTGCTCGCTGCCGGAAGTGAGGCGCCATTTATGAGGGTGGCAGGAAAGTGGATCGCCCGCTTTGGACTTCACACAATCATGATTAGTGCTGCTTCGATTGCGATGATACGTTGGGTGCTTTATTTCTTCGAGCCGCCGTTGTATGTGGTATACGCGACGACCATTGCACAAGGATTCTCTGTTGGGCTTTTCATTCCTGCAGCACTCCAGTTTGTTCGGGATATTGCTCCAACCTCTGCTCGTGCTACAGCGGTTTCTTTATACACTGCTGTCGGTAACGGGCTGGGAAGTTGGTTCTGTACGTTCTTTGGCGGCTTTATTGCAGAGTATTATTCCGTTGCACATGTCTATTTGTTCTTCGGCCTCCTTACAATGTGCGGACTCTTCTTCATCATGATGATCAACCAAGCCGAGAAAAAACAACTCGCACAAGCATCATAAGTTTATAAAAATGAGTGGATTGGAGCGGAAGGCACTCGACTCCGGCGGGAGGTAGCGGTAGACTTGAGACCCTACAGGCGAAGACAGACTCTGAAAAACAGAAATATAGAGTGATTTCTAGCTGTGGATTGGAGCAAAAGGCGAAGACTCCTGAGGGAGATAGCGCTAGGTGGAGACCCCACAGGCGTAGCCGAGGAGGCTCCAGCAGCGCCCCTAGGAAGGCGAAGCCATTTGTGGAAAGCCACAGCGGTGTTTAAAAACTCTGTAGCGAAAGACCCTCAGCTACTGCAGCCAAGGGTCTTTTCGTTTATTCATTTTCAAAATCAAAAAGGTCCGTAGACAAATATCTTTCCCCCGTATCGCACGCGATACATACAACAACATCATCAGGAGTTAACCTTTTAGCCACCTCAATCGCAGAATAACAAGCAGCACCTGAAGATGGTCCAACCAATATGCCCTCATGACGAGCAAGCTTACGAGTAGTCTCATATGCATCCTCATCTTTAATCTTGAAAATCTCATCATATACTTCCTGATTCAAGATATCTGGAATGAACCCAGGACTGGTTCCAACAAGCTTATGCTTCCCAGGTTTCCCACCGGAAAGAACAGGTGATCCCGCAGGTTCCACGACATGAACAGTTAATCCTTTATAATGCTTTTTCAACTCTTCTCCTGTCCCAGTAATAGTTCCTCCTGTACCGGCAGTGGCAACGAAAGCGGATAATGGCTTGCCGATTTGTTCCATCCCATTCATGATTTCGAGTGCTGTAGACTTTCTGTGTGCATCGGAGTTGGCGTGGTTTTCAAACTGCATCGGCATAAAACTGTTTGGAATTTCTTTCACCAATTCCTGCGCTTTTTTGATTGCACCTGGCATTTTTTCATCACCTGGTGTTAATACTACCTCTGCACCATATGCTTTTAGTAAATTAATCCGCTCTTTTGACATGGTATCTGGCATGATTAAAATGGCTTTATATCCCCTTGCTGCGGCATTCATCGCCAAACCAATCCCAGTATTACCGCTAGTTGGTTCAATGATGGTTGCTCCAGGTTTGATAAGGCCATCTTTTTCCGCTTGGATAATCATATTAAACGCAGCTCGGTCTTTTACGCTGCCGCTAGGATTTTGGAATTCCAATTTTAGATATACTGTTGCCGCTCCTTCAGGCACAATGCGGTTCAACTTGACAAGTGGAGTATCTCCAATTAAGTCAGCCATATTTGAAACAACTTTCACGACTACGCACAACCTTTCTCTTTCATGACTCTAATAATCCGTATTGTATCATAAAATATTAAAACGGACTAAGCACATGGCTTATGATGGGATTAATATAAAACTAACTATATCGTCTGTTTGGTGCTAAGATAATATGCAAGACAATAGAAGATATCTGGTAAAATAAGAAGGGTGAGAAAATGACAACACAAACTCATTATTTTATTGCTGTACCTCTTCCACAACCGTTAAAGGAAGCGTTTCATTTATATATGAAAGAATTAAAAAGTCACTTTCCGTTTACAAGGTGGGTGCATCCGGATGACCTTCATATCACGCTCGCATTTTTAGGTGATTTGGAAGTAGGTCAAAAAGATAAGTTGACAACTCTGCTCGCTGAAATTACAACAAATCATCAACGTTTTTCGCTCACGTTAAGTGAGCTTGGCACATTTGGGAACCCTCAGTCACCACGGATTTTTTGGTACGGTATTGAAAAATCCATGGGCCTGAATCAGCTTCGAAAGTCGGTATATGACGCATGTGAAATGGTTGGATTGCAGCTCGATTCACGACCATTTCATCCGCATATCACCATAGCAAGGAAGTGGAAGGGACCGGGATCAATTGACCATAGCCTCCTTCCTGCACACAGTTCGCAGAAAGAGACTTTTCGTGTGAACGAAATCATCTTATATGAAACACATCTTAACAGATTGCCAAAATATGAAGAAAAGGAAATTTTTTCATTAGTATAGGAGTAGGATTAGAAAATGAGGGGAATGAAACTATTAATTCAATTAGCAGTATTTTATTTGTTTTATCAAATTGGGGTAGTTTTACAAAATACTTTTGATATCCCGGTTCCAGGTAGCATTATCGGAATGGTTTTGTTGCTTATCCTGCTTTTGACAGGAGTAGTGAAGGAAAGGTATTTGCAAGGGGGAGCGAATGTGTTGCTATTATATCTCCCGTTGTTTTTTGTCCCTGCTACAGTAGGTGTCATGAATCATTTTGGTTTTTTATCAAGAGCGGAAGGGCTAATCATGTTGCTTGCCCTTTTAGTAGGAACCATTATGGTTCTGATAAGTTCAGGGTTGGTTGCTCAAAAAATGGCTGCATCCGTCGATAATAAGACAGAGGCGACGGGAGTGATGGATGATGATTAGTTGGACTGGTTTCTTGTTCATCCTTATCACCTATCTAGTTTTTCTCGCAATGCGGCATGTTTATAATCGATTTCGTATGCCATTATTCAACCCTGTTGCCACTACAACTCTATTAATTATTATCGGTTTGCTTTTGACTGATATATCTTATGATACATATATGCTGGGAGGCTGGTGGATCCAGGAACTTCTCGGCCCTGCGGTTGTCGCGCTTGCATACCCACTTTACCATCAACGTGCAAAAATTCTACGTTATCGGGTTCCGTTAATTGCAGGATTAACTTCTGGAATAGTTGTCGGCATAGTTACTGGATTTATTTATGTAAAGGTGGCGAACCTGCCTTCTATGTACTCCTCTTCGTTTCTTCCAAAGTCTGTGACATCCCCCATTGCAATGGAAATTGCAGGTCTTACCGGTGGAATACCAAGCTTAGCGGCAGCACTTGTAATATTAAGCGGTATCTTCGGTGCACTGTTCGGTCCCAGCTTAATGAGGCTTCTTGGGATAACCCATTACTTAGGGGTAGGAGTAGGACTTGGCAGTGCTGCACATGGGATTGGGACTGCTAAAGCGATGGAATATGGGGAAGAAGAAGCGGCATTCAGTTCCATCAGCATGACCCTTTCCGCCTTACTTTATGCATTGATACTGCCTGTTGCTATTCATTATTTATTATAGAAAAGAGTGACCGCCATTGGCACAATTAATAAAATTACAAGATTATATCACACGTTATGAAGCCGATATATATCGCTATCCTAATCAATATATCAGGTTGAAAAAGCAACAATGGAAGACGTATGAAGAGATGTTGAGAAACCCGGTTGGGACACAAGGTCCTTCCCATATTGCTCAGACGGAAGATACCTCCTCAAAAGACAGTAAACTAATTAGCCTTATGAAGTCTTTCAAGAAAAAGGAACAAGAAGAAGAGTTGTTTACAGGTAAACTTCTTCCCATTGATTCCAAGCTTGATGAAGAGTGGGAACTACCAAGTATAACAGGCAATAAGACACCTGAGGAGAGAAAACAACAATTTCTTGATTCGATTCTTCCACTCCAGCTAAAATGGGCAAGTTCCACCATCCGGGAAATGTCCTATCTGCAGAAGAATTATAAACGTGAAACGTTATTGAAGTACTTTTTGCAAAGGTTTCCAGATACATTTTTTGTCATGTATAAACCTATCTTTCTAGTAAAACAGGCGCCTGTAGAACTTGAAATTATTCTAGTTACCCCAAACGAAATCATGGCTCTTTTTTATATGGAAGAACAAGAAGAGAGTGTGGTTTTAGGAAATAACGAGCGTTTCTGGTCCATCCGTGAGAAGGAAAAGGAAAGAAAAATAGTAAATCCCACAATCAGTTTGAACCGGATGGGGTCCATAATTAAAAATATCCTTCCTCTCTATAATGTAAGCTTGCCTGTTACCAAACTTTTGTTGCATCCAAAAGGATATATTGACATAACAGATGGGCCGACAGATGTACAAGTGGTAGATAAACGTACATATGGAAAATGGTTTGAGAAAATGCGGGCTAATAAACTCCCTTTGAAACATAGTCAGTTAAAAGCGGCCGGGGCTTTGCTTTCTCATTGCCAGTCCACTTATATAGACAGACCAGAATGGCAATAATGGAAAATTGTATGAATATATATGTCAAGCTCAGCACTTTACCTGAATAATATATATAATGGTCTATTGGAAGCGCATTATTGAAGACAGGGAGGGAAATGCATGATTTTCATCAAAAGAGAATTTGACGCCTATTTAGATGAAATGGATAAAATCACTATTCTTTTACCCAGCGGAAGTTATAACGGAGAATCATCTTTCTTTACCCTTACACACCAAGAATCTACCTACCCACTTGAGATTATAGATAGAAAATCACTCCAGAATTCTGTTAAATATATATGTAAAACAAATACGCCGATCACCATCGGTTCCAAATATATGATCCTAGATGAACATGGCCGAAAGACAGATTTACAAATAGGGGCAGTTATTCGCACGGAAGCATTTGATGATGCCTTCTTTTATGAAAAGGATGATCTTGGAGCGCAATACCATAAAGGGGAAACTACCTTTACCCTTTGGGCACCCACAGCATCTGCAGTGAAAATAAAACTGATAGCTCCCAAAAGTAAAGAGGGCATCTTCTATAGCCTCATCCTTGAGGAAAAGGGGATATGGCGAATTACGGTGCAAGGAGATTTAGAAGGTTTTCATTACACCTACCTTGTTTGCGTGAACCTTGTATGGAGGGAAGCGGTCGATCCTTATGCGATTGCCTCTACTTTAAATAGTGAGGCGGCTGTGATTATTGATAAAGAGAGAATAAACATTCCAAAAGTATCCATGCTTCCATTTATGGATGCAACGGATGCCATTATTTACGAGTTGCATGTACGTGACTTTTCCTCTCACCCAAAAAGCGGTATGTTACATAAAGGCAAATATGCCGCTTTTACAGAAGATCAAGTAGAAGAGTCCGATATTGGAATCACAGGCGTTTCTTATCTCCAAAGTCTCGGCGTGACGCATATTGAGTTATTACCACTAAATGATTTTGGTGGAGTGGACGAGGAAGAACCTGACAGGGACTATAACTGGGGCTATAATCCACTTCTTTTCAATGTGCCTGAAGGAAGTTATGCGCTCGATGCGGCTGATCCTTACTCAAGGATTTTGGAACTTAAAAATCTAATTAACAGCTTGCACCATAAAAACCTGAGGGTGATTATGGATGTCGTCTATAATCACGTGTATGTTCGAGAAGACTCCTCTTTTGAAAAAATAGTGCCTGGTTATTACTTTCGTCATGATGAGCATGGTATGCCTTCTAATGGGACTGGAGTAGGAAATGACATCGCCTCTGAACGGAGAATGGTACGTAAGTTTATCCTGGATTCCATACGCTATTGGTTGCAGGAATATGATGTCGATGGTTTTCGGTTTGACTTGATGGGAATATTGGACGTTCAAACAATGAACGCAGTAAAAGAGGAGGTATCCATCATTAAACCAGGAGCGATTATCCTTGGGGAAGGGTGGGAATTAAATACCCCGTTAGCTGCCGATCGTAAGGCAATGATTCTAAATGCAAAGAAGATGCCGGGGATCTCATTCTTTAATGATATGGTTCGTGATTCCATAAAAGGTAGTACGTTTAATTTGTTTGACAGAGGGTTTGCGCTTGGCAATACCCATAAAACAACGTTATTGAAACAATCGCTTGCAGGTAGTGTACAAATCGATCCAACCAATAAAGGACTGTTTCTGGAGCCTACGCAATCGATCAACTATGTTGAATCCCATGATAACCACACCATGTGGGACAAAATGGCAGTCTGCAATAATCATGAAGAGGAAGCAACAAGAATAAAGCGTCATCGCCTTGCCACTTCCGTCGTTCTCTTGTCTCAAGGCATACCGTTTCTTCATGCAGGTCAAGAGTTTTTCCGTACAAAAGGCGGGGAGGAAAACAGCTATAAGTCCCCAGATTCCGTCAATAGTTTGGATTGGGAAAGAAAAAAGCTTTATGCAGAGAATGTGGATTTTGTTAGTGGTCTGATCTCGCTTCGAAAAGCACATAAAGCTTTTCGCTTATCGACAGTTACGGAAATAAAAAAACATGTGCGCTTTCCTTATGAAAAAGGAAGTATGCTCATGTATCATCTTAGTGACGTGAAACAGTATGGAAAGTACAACCATTTCCTAATTGTTTTCCATAACGGGGCGAATACGGAAAACGTATCGCTTCCATTGTCAGGAGAGTGGGAAGTTCTTGTTGAAGGCAGTATAGCAGGAGATTCGCCAATTCGTAAAGTTAACAAAGAAATACAAGTGCCACCTATCTGCACGGTTGTATTGGCACAATATTAATTGTTACACAAGGACTTGATTTAATTGGGAAATAACGATAAAATTTAAAAGATAGCTATTGTGAAATTGTTCAATAGCTGTTTTTTTGCTTAAAAAAGATATGAATATGAAAAATTCTTGTATAGCGCTTGCGCTTTTCTAATATTTGATAATGAAAAGTTGTGTTGAAATTGAAGGTGAAATGGTTGGAACATTTATTAGGTGATGAGTGGAAAATCAGTCCTGCGGGTGGTTTGACGGGAGATGCGTATTTCGCTCAAAATGAAGGGAAAAAGCTCTTCCTTAAAAGAAATTCATCGCCATTTTTGGCTGTTCTTTCAGCAGAGGGGATTGTCCCGAAATTGGTCTGGACAAAACGCCTGGAAAATGGAGATGTTATTACGGCCCAGCATTGGATAAGTGCTAGAGAGCTCAAACCAAACGATATGAATATGGAAAGAGTGGCTCAGCTTCTACACAAGATTCACCACTCCAAAGAGTTGCTAGATATGCTTACTCGATTGGGGAAAGAACCTGTGGAGCCATCAACTATATTGGAAGATATAAAAAATGGCATGGCATTAGATCTCTTTTCTATGGATGTGATTCAAAAATCACTTGATTTTCTGACAAAGGAAATAAAAAATGTCCAATTCAAAGATAAAGTTGTCTGTCATTGTGATTTGAATCATAACAATTGGTTGCTTTCCGATAATCAGGAACTCTTCTTAATTGATTGGGACGGAGCAGTTATAGCAGACCCGGCCATTGACTTATGCATGTTATTATATTGGTATATCCCAGAACAAGAGTGGAATGACTGGCTTTCCACATACGGGATACCATTGACTGACGATTTGCGCCACCGTATGCATTGGTACGTGATAGCGCAGACCATTCTATCCGTACAATGGTATCACCATAAAGATATTGAAAAAGAGAAACAAAACTGGTTGAATTATCTAGAAAGACTTTTACCGGTTGAACTATGAGTATTGGTCGATGCTATCGATCCAATTGGTGAATTTAGATTGATGTAGTTGATTATGATCATGATCATTACTAGAATTGATGCCACCCTGGCTATAGGAATAGATGTCCTGTAGAATGTTTTTTACATTCTGATCAATCTCATTATTGACCATTAATGATTTGATGACTCGCTCCAACTGCTCATATTCAGCAACAGAACCGCAACAATCAATTTGATGATCCGCCAAAATATCCTTTAGAAGATGTATTTGATCATGATAATTTAACGGCATGTGTCAGCACTCCTTTATTTTATATATGTACTAGCCTTTGTTTATTTATCATTCTTATACACGACAAAAGAATCGGTCCATCGCGATCGGTTTTTTTCTGTCATCGACTATAAACAAATAAAACACCGAGGTGACCAAACGACATGAGATTTAGAAACAAACCATGGGCAGCAGATTTTATTGCCGATAATTCTTTTTATGCAATTCCAAATCCTGAAAACCATAAAGGAAAGTGGAGTGAACTTTTTGGTAACGATAACCCAATCCACATTGAAGTGGGAACGGGAAAAGGAACATTTGTTACGGAAATGGCAAAAGCAAATCCGAACATCAATTATATCGGCATAGAATTGTTTGAAAGTGTTATTGTAAAAGCTTTAGAAAAAGCAGTAGCAGCAAATATTCCTAACGTGAAACTGTTGAATGTAAATGCCCAAAAGCTAGCGGAATACTTTGATGCCGGCGAAGTGGACAGAGTTTATTTGAACTTCTCTGATCCGTGGCCGAAAACTCGACATGAAAAGAGAAGATTAACGTACAAAGGGTTCTTGGACCTGTATAAAGAAGTTTTAGTTCCACAAGGTGAAATCCACTTTAAAACAGATAACCGTGGTCTTTTTGAGTATTCGTTGATGAGCTTTTCTGAGTACGGGTTACTGTTAAAGTATGTTAGCCTAGATCTTCATAATAGTGAGTTTGAAGGCAATATTATGACTGAATATGAAGAGAAATTCTCTAGCAAGGGATTCCCTATCTATCGTTGTGAGGTTAAATACCCAGAATAATTGCCGAAGCGTCCTTTTCCGTTAGTGAGAGGGCGCTTTTTTTTACGGTTAAGAGTATGAAACAACCAGAAAAATGAAGACAAGCTCAAACTGGAAAATGCGATAAAATTGTCATCATAGGGTGGATGAAGACAATCTCAAACTGAAAAATGGGATGAAATTGTCATCATAGGGTGGATGAAGACAATCTCAAACTGAAAAATGGGATGAAATTGTCATCATAGGGTGGATGAAGACAATCTCAAGCTGAAAGATGGAATGAAATTGTCATCATGATACCATCATAAAGAAATTCGCGGAGAGGGCGCTTTTTTTGTTACAATAAGATCATACTTTACAGTATGAAACAAAGAGGGAGATGGCAGAAATGGAAACGCTAACATTTGGTGAGTGGAAGCTGACTTGGTTGAACGGGGGAGTAACGCACCTAGATGGTGGGGCAATGTTTGGGGTGGTACCAAAGGCCCTGTGGTCCAAAAGGTATCCTGTAAATGATAAAAATCAAATAGAGCTAAGAACGGATCCAATCCTTGTCCAAACGGGTGAACGCAATATTCTGATCGAGGCAGGACTTGGTAAAGGAAAGCTTTCCGACAAGCAAAGACGCAATTTCGGAGCAACAGAAGAGTCGTCTGTAGAAGAAGACCTCCAAAAACTTGGTTTAACACCAGAAGACATAGATACCATCATCATGACTCATCTGCATTTTGACCATGTATGCGGCCTTACAAAATGGGACACAGCACAAAATAAATATGTAACTGTATTTCCCAATGCAACCATTTATGTCTCTGAGACAGAATGGAATGAAATGAGAAACCCTAATATTCGTTCAAGAAATACGTATTGGGAAATGAATTGGCAAGGCATTGAAGAACAGGTAAAAACCTTTCAAGAAGAGATAACCATCATCAATGGGATAAAAATGATACATACTGGTGGACATAGTGATGGACATGCCATCATTGAAATGATACAAGGGGAAGAATGCCTTATTCATATGGCAGATCTAATGCCCACACACGCCCATTCCCCATCTTTATGGGTCCTGGCTTATGATGATTATCCAATGACGTCAATAGAAGCAAAAGAGAAGTGGATTAAAGAGGGAATAAGACGTAATTCGTGGTTTACCTTTTATCATGATGCATTTTACCGCGCAGTAAAATGGACTGAATCTTATGAAATACAAGAAAAAGTAGAACGAGAAAGCTAAAAAAGGCCTGGCAGTTTTTTAGCTGCCAGGCATGAGTTCATTTTAATTGATTAACATCCAATATGACTCCCGTATTCTTATCGACAATAAATTCATATTGCTCCAATACGTCCTCTATTCTACGGGAAATGCCGCCTCTGTAGATGGAGTAGGACATATCATTTCGTATAATCGTTTCAGGCACCATCTGAATCCAGGAGCCATCAACAGGGCCACGCTTTTTAAAAGCTTCCTTGGCAATTTTTAAAGCTTTTTCAGGTTTGATGGCTTGCTTCTTCGATGCTTCAGTAAAAAGATATGCGGCTGCTGCACCAATTCCAGCACCGATGAGAAGTGCTTTCCATTTCATATCGTATCATCCTTCCATATATCATACTCTAATTTTACGTAAGCCTTTTCAAATGGGAGTAGCTGATGAGTTGAATTGATTCTGCCTATCCTACTAATAGTATAACTTGTAAAACAAATAAATGTCATGCTAAAGCTGGAAACAATAGAGAAAGTTCGATACAATATAGTTAAAATATTTCGATAATCTAACGAAGTATAATGAATATTTCTACATATAGGTTTGGAAAAAAAGGAGCTGACTTAGTTGAATCAGGAAACATTGACTTTATTTAAAACGTTAACGGAGTTGCAAGGTGCACCTGGATTTGAGCATGATGTTCGCCGCTTTATGCGCAGTGAATTGGAAAAGTACTCGGATGAAGTGGTACAAGATCGCCTTGGTGGTATTTTCGGAGTGAAAAGAGGCGACGAAACCGGCCCTACTGTCATGGTCGCAGGCCACATGGATGAAGTCGGCTTTATGGTCACTTCCATTACAGAAAACGGGATGTTAAGATTCCAAACTCTTGGTGGTTGGTGGAGCCAAGTCTTACTAGCTCAACGTGTGCAAGTAATGACAGACAATGGTCCAGTTGTTGGTGTTATTGGATCGATTCCTCCACATCTTTTGGATGAAGCGAAACGTGCCAAGCCAATGGACATTAAAAATATGTTAATCGATATCGGAGCCGACAACAAAGAAGACGCGATAAACATCGGCATTAAACCAGGTCAACAGATTGTTCCTATCTGCCCGTTCACACCAATGGCAAATGAGAAGAAGATTCTGGCTAAAGCCTGGGATAACCGTTATGGATGCGGACTAGCTGTTGAACTTATGAAAGATCTTAAAGGTGAGACATTACCAAATGTCCTTTACTCAGGAGCTACTGTTCAAGAAGAAGTAGGTCTACGTGGAGCACAGACGGCAGCGAACATGATCAAGCCTGATATCTTCTTTGCACTGGATGCTTCACCTGCAAACGATATGACTGGCGATAAAAAAGAGTTCGGCCATTTAGGCAAGGGTGCATTACTGCGCATTTATGACCGTTCCATGGTGACACACACTGGTATGCGAGATTTCGTATTGGATACTGCAGAGTCAAACAGCATACCTTACCAGTATTTCATCTCTCAAGGTGGTACAGACGCAGGTCGTGTTCACACATCCAATGAAGGAGTACCGTCAGCGGTGGTGGGAATTTGTTCCCGCTATATCCACACACATGCTTCCATGGTCCATGTAGATGATTATGCTGCAGCAAGAGAGCTCATTGTCAAACTTGTAAAATCTGCGGATCAATCTACAGTAGACTCTATTAGAAGCAGATAATAATAAATGTTGAGAAGCGATGGGGAATCCTCATCGTTTTTCTTTTTAAAAGAGATGGAAGTATATAAAACGGTTGATTTCCGTTCCAGGCGCTTCGCTTGCCTGCGGGCGGTCCGTGAGCCTCCTCGGCTTGCAGCCTGTGGGGTCTCACCTGTCACTTCCTCCCGCGGGCGTCTGCGCGCCTTCCACTGCAATCAACAAGGTATTTCATTTTCAAAAGGTTAAGGAAGATTATCCAACCTAGAAAAAACATTATAGCTTTTTTGAATTTCTAGCTGTAGATTGGAGCAAATGGCGAAGACTCCTGTGGGGGAGTAGCGACAATGTTGAGACCCCGCATGCTTGCCAAGGAGGCTCAAGGTCGCCCCGCGGAAAGCGAAGCCATTTGCGGAAAGGAAACAGCGGAGTCTAACCAAACTACTATAGTCAAATGGAAAGGTGCGAGAAAGATGAAAGTGATAGTGGGATCAAGGAACCCTGCTAAATATAAGGCGGTTCAACAGGAACTGATTAATCTTGGATTTGAAAACTGTGAGATCGTCGCATTAGATGTAGATTCGGGGGTAAGTAATCAGCCATTATCAGATGAAGAAACTGTTAGTGGAGCAATGCAACGAGCGAGGAATGCGTTAGCGAGTAATGTAGATGCAGACTTTGCAATTGGCCTTGAAGGTGGCGTGGTTCTGGGGGCTTCACCAACCTCTGGAGTAATGGTCTGTAATTGGGGGGCGCTCGTTTCTAAAGACGGTAGGGAGTACATAGCTGGTGGTGCTAGGATTCCTTTGCCTGAAGCTTTTAAAGAGGAGCTCATAGCAGGTAAAGAGCTCGGTGACTTAATGGATGAGTACTGTCAGCGAAAAGACATCAGGAAACAGGAAGGTGCATTGGGAATCTTTACAGATGGGGCTGTTTCAAGGATGGAAATGTTCCAGCATGTTAGTAAGCTGTTGATTGGGCAATGGAGATTGAATGGGAAAAAGCAGGCTTAGGCCTGCTTTTAATCTAATACATATGTAAGTACTTTTAGAGCTTGATTAACCGTTTCAACCGTGACATTTGCTTTATTGGATAACTCTTTTAATGGATGATGAAGGTTTTCCGGACGAATTAAGATAAGTGGCTTTTGAAGACTGATAGCTGCACTTGCATCCATTGCCGTGTTCCACTGCTTATATTTCTCTCCGAATAATGCAATGACAAGATCAGACTTTTTCATTAAAAGTTCTGTACGAAGATTATTAATTTGAGAAGCTGCTTCGTCCTTCGCAATGGAACTTGGCTGCGTTCCCATGATCGCTTCTCCTATGTTGTCTGAACGCTCATGGTCCGTCATCGGTCCAACGAACTGTAATGGAAGATCCAGTGCTTGTGCTTTGTCTATTAATTCTTCTCGCCAACTAGTATGGATTTCACCAGCAAGGTAAACAGTAAATTTCATGACAATCCCTCCAAATAGTACCTCTTGTAATTCCCCTATTTCCTAGTCTATCATAAAATAGGGGAATTAAGTGATAATTCCAACTTATCCTTGTCACGGGTAAAGATTTATAGGTATGATAAGTTTAGTGTGTGTTTTCTAGTCTTATTGTACTAAAGGGAGTGGAGAGTTTGACTTTTGGAAGAGCTATTATTTCTATTTTATTTTTATCATTACTATTCTTAACAGGTTGTTCTGTCTCAATTGAAGACGCCACACAAAAATCTGTTGATACTTTTGAGGAAACATTTAAAGCACAACCACCAGAGACTTCTGAGGATACAGATATATTTGCATATCACTTGCCCACTGGGTTTTCCATTGATTCCCAATCGGAAAACAATATTGTTCTTACACAGGACGAGCAAACCTACCTTTTATTTGTAAACCCTTTCGAACCAAAAGATTCAGAGGTATTATATGATTCTACAAAGGTGAACCTTTCTGAATTATTGGTAGATCATACAGTTACAGAGGATAACCGTTTAGGTTACTTGTTGATTTCTCCAGTTGATGGGGAAGAGGAAGAGTTATATGAAGTGACTGTAGGCTTAGGTGGAGTGAAGATGACAACGGTAACAGATACGGGCAATATGGAAGCGAGTACGAAGAGTATGATGGAGATTATCTCTTCTGTCAAAATTAAATAATTGTAAGTAAAGAATACGAAGGGGAAACCTGGAGTATTCTTTTTTTTTGTTTAGTAAATTATAAAATAATCAAATTGTGGATAGTTTTCAGAATAATTCTTGATCGCCATCGCGTTATGAAGACCTCAATGACGAAAAATCAGGAGGAGAGAGGTCATCATCGCCGTTATGAAGACCTTAGTGACCAGAAATCAGGAGGAGAGAAGTCCTCATTGCCGTTATGAAGACCTCTGTGAGGAGAAATCAGGAGGAGAGAGGTGCTCATAACCGTTATGAAGACCTTGGTGAAGAAAAATCAGGAGAAGAGAGGTCCTCATCGCCAATATGAAGCCCTTGGTGCTAGGGGCGTGGGTTTAGGTAGCGTTCCTACTAAAAAGGGTTTGCCTCCAACAAGAAGGCAAACCTTTTTTATTTTATTTATTCTCTTGTTCTCCCGTGGCTGCGGTTTGTTCGATTGAGGCAGCAACTTCATCGTGTATCCATTTTTTTTCTGGGCTTTCTTCGTCATCTGTATAGTTAGATGAAGGTTCATCTTTTATTTCTTCTGAATCAAGTTGTTCATCCACATATTCTGTTTCTTCTATAGGAGTTGCCTTATCATCTTCTACTGTAAACTGACTAACCTCTTCTTGAAGTTCATTGGCAATATCCGATAGGGAGATTGCAGCTTCGTTGACTTGCTCAATTGCGATTATTTGATGTTCGCTTGATGCACTTACCTGTTCAGAAGTAGCGGCTGCCTCTTCAGAAATATAATGTACTTCTGATAATTTTTCTTCAAGCTGTTTGTTTGATTCAGTTACATGAACAATTGCTTCCTGCACATCATCTACTTTATGGTTGATCTCCATTACATTGCCTGCAATTTTTTCAAAAGATGTTTTCGTTTGATTAACGGATTCCTGTTGGAGATCTCTGTATTCATTAAATTGTAGTGCATCGTCTGAAAGCTTGCCCATTTGTTTGCCCATTTCTGTTACTAGCTTTTTAATGGACAATGCTTCATGTTTGGAACGTTCGGCCAATTTTCGAACCTCTTGGGCCACCACTGCAAAACCTCTACCAGCATCACCTGCACGAGCAGATTCAATTGCAGCATTCAGTGCAAGCAGGTCCGTGTTTTCTGCAATTTCCTGGATGGTGCCAACAATGGAATTAATTTGTTGGGATTGCTTTGTAGCTTGTTGCACTCGCTCCGTAAGATGGTTGGCAAGCTCAAGGAATTGTTCGGACGAGTTATATAAATCCTTTACCACAGTTAGGCCATCTTCTCCCATTGTTCTTGCATGATCGGCCTTTGTCTTAATGTCAATGCTCAATTGGTTTGCCAGTTCTACTGCGGCTTTTACTCGCTTCAAGATATCTGTGCTTTCATCGAGATGAAGTGCCTGTTCGCTTGACCCTATAGCCACTTGTTTAATGGCTTCGTTCACTTCTGTGGATTGGGCAGTCGTCTCTTCTGAAATGGCGGCAAGGTTTTGTGAGGAAGACTGCAACTTATCTGTCGCTTCCATCACTTTTAATAGGGAAACTTGAACCTTCTCGGCCATCGCATTAAAGGTTACCGCTAAGTCAGCCATCTCATCTTTCGTGGTGATTGGTACCCTATACGCAAAATTGCCTTCTCCGATTTTTGATGCACCATCTTTTAACGAGCGGATGGAGGAGGCTATTTTTCTATTTAAGAAATAGCCAGTGGTGCTTAAGAATATTAATAAAAGGACACTTATGATTAAAGTTAGCAGCATGATCGTCTGCAACTTCTTGTTGGCTTCTGCTTGTATAGTAGACTGCAAATCTGTTACCGCAGCTTCCACCTCATTCACACTCTGCTCAACGCCATTACTTATTTCTTCAAAATTCCTCACAAAGCCGTAAGAGGAATTGTAGTTATTATATAAGTCTGTCATAGCCTGAACATATGGGTTGTAAAGTTCCAACAGACCATTCTTTTGTGAATCTGGCAAATCGGTTTCCGCCAGTTGTTCTTTGAACGTTTCGGCACTTTTCATGAAATCTCTATATCTTGCTTCTTGTTTTGTGGCCAAGTATTGCTGTTCATAAAGTCGAAGGTTCATCAACGTGGCATTTAATTCTTCGCGATTGGCCCCGCGCACATTAATAACCAGATTACGAACATTTCCGTTCATTTCTCCCTGCAATCCTGTAAATTCTGTATATCCCATTTCTTTATATAATTCTTCAAGTGGGACAAATTCGTTCAAATAGTTAGTAGCTGCCGATTCAATTTGTTCAAAACGAGTGGCAATTTCCTCATATTCTCCGAACTGTTGTTGCAAACTAGCTGCATCCAGCTTAATGTTTTCCAAGTTTTCTTTTATTGCAACGGATGTTTCGTCACTTGGTATTCTTAAAAATTCTTGCTCATTCTTCCGAGTATCTGAAAAAGCAAACTTTATTTCTTTGCTTCCATTTACCGCTTCAAACAACGCTGCTTCTTGCTCTTTCTCAGCAGATTGCGTAAAGTAGAAAAAGAAATTGAATAATAGTACAATGATGAGTCCTGTAATGGCAGTCAATAAAATAAATCTAACTCTACCTCTAATTGTTTTCATGTTACCCCCCTAAAGCGTAAAAGACTTTCGAATTTTATATATTTTGTTAAAAGTCTGATATTTTAAAGTAATTATAGACATATATCTACAAAATTCACAACAACCTTTTAACAAAATCTTGAATACCTACTAGTATATATCGACCATGATTCGGTATTATTAATGTAAAGCTGGTAGGAAATATATAAGGAAAGAGTGAGAATATGAAATCTTTTCTACATAAAAAAGGAGTATCGCTATCGCCAAGAGTTTACTTTATTGATGGTCTAAGCTTTATGGCGCTCGGGCTGTTCTCCTCGCTAATTATCGGTCTTATTATTAAAACAATCGGGGATCAAGCAGGTTGGACGCTCTTTACAGACATGGGTATTTTAGCAATGAGTTTGATGGGTCCGGCGATAGGGGCGGCTGTAGCCTATGGTTTAAAGGCACCTCCACTGGTGCTGTTTTCTGCCCTTATTGCAGGAGCTGCCGGTGCTCAATTAGGCGGACCTGCCGGAAGTTTTGTTGCAGCATTATTGGCTACAGAAGTGGGAAAGATGGTTTCAAGAGAAACAAAAGTCGATATTCTAGTTACGCCTTTCATAACAATACTGACAGGATTTCTTGTTGCAACCTTTATTGGACCTCCGATTAATGCTGGGATGAATTCACTGGGATCTTTAATCATGTGGGCCACTGAACAGCAGCCTATTGTAATGGGGATTTTGGTGGCAGTTCTGATGGGGTGGGCTTTGACAGCACCTATATCAAGTGCGGCAATTGCTTTGATGTTGGGACTTGAAGGAATTGCAGCGGGAGCGGCTACGATTGGATGTGCAGCTCAAATGGTTGGATTTGCTGTTAGCAGTTACCGTGAAAATAAAATGTCAGGGCTATTAGCATTAGGTATAGGTACTTCCATGCTTCAAGTACCAAATGTTATCAAAAATCCGATGATTATCATACCACCAACTATTGCAGGTATAGTATTTGCACCACTAGGGACGACAATATTTCAAATGACGAATGTAAAAGAGGGGGCTGGAATGGGGACAAGCGGATTGGTCGGTCAGATTATGACTTTTACTGCTATGGGGTTCTCTGTGTCAGTTCTTATAAAAGTCTTGTTACTTCACATTGTGGGACCTGCTGTGGTAAGTTTAGCAATATCAGAATGGATGAGAAAGAAAGCTTTCATTAAAGAAGGCGATATGAAAATAAATATTGGAGGGTAACGAATATGGAAAAGCTACAATCAATGGAGCAATTTAATCAATTAAAAAATGAAAGAGATGTTGTGTTCATGTTTTCTGCAGATTGGTGTCCGGACTGCCGTGTCATTGAACCAGTCTTGCCCCAAATCATGGAGAAGTTTAATGAATATACGTTTATTTACGTGGATAGAGACGAATTTATTGACCTTTGCGCTGAATTAAGCGTATTTGGAATTCCAAGCTTTGTTGGTTTTAAAAATGGAGAAGAAGCAGGACGATTTGTAAGTAAGGACCGCAAAACACAAGAAGAAATTGAAGCATTTGTTGCTTCCTTATAATTCATAAAGGAGCAGGCGATCACGGTGTCCCGTGGGTGCCTGCTCCTTTTATCTACTTAGTTCTTTTTCTTTTTCCCTTTTTTACTACCATCATTTTCATCATTGATGAACAGCTTACCATCTGCAATGGCACGAGTTACATTACCGAAGTCATCAGATACTTTAACCTCGATTTCTGCTCCACTTGCCACGACGCTGGAAGTAGCAGTCCAATATCCTACATAATAGCCAGGAGATTGTTCCATCAATGGAAGTTCAACCGCATTGCTTACTTCATTGTTTACGTCGTTTCCTTGCATCATCATGGAAGCATTTGTTAATGGCATACGGATAGAGAATGTTGCACGAAGGCCTTCTTCACTGCTAAACTCAATCTTTACAGATTCACCGGCGCTTAAGTGCTTATCTTCCTCTGGTTTTAGGTTTGTAATTTCAGGCGCATCATAGTTAGCGTATACCGTTACATCTTGTCTCTTACGGTTTCCAGCTAAGTCCTGAGCAACAACGCGAATGTTATTTTCTCCGTTTTCAAGCATTACTCTTAAAGAGTAAGTGCCATCTTCAACAGTAGCTTTCTTTCCGTTGACTTTTACAAAATCAAGGTTCTCATCGGATACTGTACCTGTTACGGTAACCGTTTCGCGGTTCGTTTTGGAACCATCTTCAGGGCTTGTAATGGCAAGCTCAGGTTTAGCTTGATCAAGAACAATTGTTACAGGTGCAGATTCTTCTGTCTCGCCTGTTTCAGTGGAAGATTTAGCCGTTAACACGTTTTCGCCGTTAGCAAGCTCGATATCCACTGCAAACGTTCCTTCTTCAGAAGCTGTAGCAGTTGCAACTTCTTCGCCGTTATTCAATACATGAACCGTTGTTGTCGGGGATGCGTTACCTTCCACCGTTACAGTAGATTCATTTGTGTAAGTTCCATCGGCAGGAGAAGTAATAGTAGGTGGTGTTACTTCAAAATTCACCAAAGCGCGGATCATGTAGTTTCCTTCTTCTTCAGGAGAAGGAGACCATGCTCCACCTACATATTGCCAGCTGCGTCCAGCGTTTGGTCCATCTTCGTCAGTTCCAAGTCCAGGAGCATTTGGATTTGGTTGAGACTGAATGTAAACCATGTAGAAGTCTTGTTCTACGATTATTCCATGCTCAGCTAAGTCAACTGTTGTCCATTCTCCTGTACGAAGTGCCGTTCCATCAAATGGTCCAGCAAGCTTTGAACCAGGAGCTCCATCAGTGCCAGATGCATCCCAAACCTCTACTTTAAAGTCTGTACCACCAGGAGTTGGCCATGTAGTATCCCAGAATCGGAATAATCCACCGGTAACAAGTGCACTGTTTTGACCTTCAGGTAGAGACATTTTTACTGCCCAACCATTTCCGGCATCATAGAATGCACGGGCATTCTCAGCAGTACCATCGTCATAGCCGATTTCACCAGGATATCCGATGAATGGGCGTAATTCGATGTCAAGTTCTGTTGTAGCGTCTCCTTCAATGGAAATCTCCACATTTTCACTGTAATAAGAAGGAGCCATGACACGAAGTGTGTAGTCGCCTTCATAAGCAGTAATAGAGAAGTTTCCGTTTTCATCTGTTGTTACAGGTGCAATAGCAGCATCCTCAACGAGCATCAATGTTGCGTTGCCAACAGGTTCCCCTGTAGCGCTGTTTGTTACAGTACCACTAACGGTTCCTTGTGCAATTTCTTCTAATACGAAGTTTGCAGTCGCCTCACCGTCTGCAGGGATGTCAACCGTTTGTTGAGCTGGATGGAAGCCATAAGCTGCAGCTTGTACAGTGAATGTGCCTGCTGCATGTAACAACTCGTATTGTCCGTTCGCAGGATTTGTGTTTACAGAACGGTTTGTTTCCAATACAGTGACTTGTGCATGTAATGGAAGTGCCGCAGGGTTAGCATCTTCTTTCACTGCTTCTTCTTTTTCAGGAGTAGCAACCGGATGGATTTTATCAGGATTTACTTGTTCCTCTTTTACTTCCACTTTCTCTTCTTTCGTAACTTCAAGCTGAGTGGAAGCAGACTCTGTTGCATTAGATTCTGCAGATAATGCTACATCGTCAATGTACCAACCTGTACGTACAACACTACCGTCTGTTGTAACGTTGAAACCGATGTAAATACGTTGACCAGCATATGCAGAAAGGTCAACTTCCCTAGCAGTCCAGCTTTCGCTGATACCATCGAAACGCAGAAGTTGAGTCCAGTTCTCTTGGTCTGTAGAAACGAATACATGACCGAAATCGTAACGAGTCTCCAGGTTGAACCAGTTCATGAACTGAAGATATGCACCACTATCTTCAGGTAGGTCGATAGGAGGCATCACAAGTGTCATGTTTGCACGGTTACCGTAGTTTCCTTCAAGGTTTGTTCCATATACTTTTTCACCGGAGTTTGCCTCAGCCGGACCAGCAGATGGTACACCCCATTGCCATGTGTTTTCTGCTCCGAAAGAATACCAACCCACAGGATCTGTTTCAAAGTCTGTGGAATATCCAACGGAAATACCTGGTTGAACGCTAACCTCGTACGTATCAGATGTTACTTCATTGCCACCAAAGTCAACAATGTGAAAGCGGTAAGATACAGAAGGTTCACCAATGTCATCACCAGGGATGCTAACTGTGTAAGTAGCGTCATTGTATGAGCCAGAAGCACGCTCTGCAGCAAGATCTACCCACTCATCAGCAACATTTTGATATTGCAATGTTACAGAAGAAATACTTACATTATCCTGAACATGAATGCTTAAAGGCAGGTTCATGCCAGCATACGTTTCAGCAGGTGCTGTATGTTCGAAAGTTGGAGCTTCGCTATCCTCTCCATCTTTTGCAACTTGCCCTTTGATTTTTCCAAGACCGGAAATGATGGAAGATACAGCATCAAATGCATTGATAATACCATGTCCATATCCGTTGTTTGGAGAGTCAGGGAAATTGGAATCTGTTCTTTCCGTTGCAGTTGTCATTAAGATTTCCTCAATGTCTGCTACAGTCAGGTTAGAGTTAACCTGCTTTAGTAACGCAACCACACCAGCTACGTGCGGGCTTGCCATGGAAGTTCCACTAGCAGCACCATAGCTGTTTCCAGGGAAGGAAGAACGAACTCCAACTCCAGGTGCGGATACTTCAGGCTTGATTTCATCGTAAGGAGATGGACCTTGTAAAGAGAAGCTAGCAAGGTTCATGTTCACATCCGTTGCACCAGTTGCAAAAGATTCCGGATAGTTACCAGGAGTGGAAACAGATCCAGGACCACCAGGGTTTCCGATGCGCGTATTTCCAGCTGCGAATGCAGGGAAGATATCAGCTGCAACCCATGCTTGAACCATTGGACGATACCACTCATCTAAGCCAGGTCCGCCGCCCCATGAGTTGTTAACAACGTCCGGAGCCATCGCAGGGTTTGGAGTTCCGCTAGCATCTTTCGGAGCTAGAATCCACTCACCAGCTGCAAGAAGGGCAACGTCCGTACCACCGGATGGAGTAAATGCTTTAACGCCAATCCATTTTGCTCCAGGAGCAACCCCAACTTGATTGGATCCGTTCGACTCTGAACCAACCATCGTACCTGTTACGTGCGTACCGTGACCGTCATCATCGTAAGGAGTAGATTGGTTTGCAGGAGTTGCATCAAACCAGTTGTATTCATGGCTTGCATTACCAGTTCCAGCATTATAGCCGCGATATTTTTCCATTAATGCCGGGTGATCCCACTGGACACCGGTATCAATGCTGGCAACGACAGTACCTTGACCGTCAACACCCATTTCCCATGCTTGAGGTGCACCGATTTGAGCAACGCCCCACTCGATGTTCTCAAGACCAGCAGCAGGCTTTTCCTCTACTGCAATTTCAGTTGTCGCAGCTGCTTCTGCAGCAGGATCCAACTGACGTACTTCGTTTGGTAGAAGCTTTTCGATTTCTGGGAATCTAGCAAGCTCTTCCATTACTTCTTTCGTAGCAGTAACGGCCATACCGTTTACTACGTAGAATGATTGGATGTCCTTTGCTTTTCCATCTGCTACCGCTTTTTCAAGATACTCTTTTACATTTGCTTGGGTTTCGATTGATGTTGCTCTTAATTCAGAGACAACAGCATTACGTTTCATCAGTTTTTCTTGTCCAGCAGAAGCTTTTTGCGACTTGGCTGCTTCCACAGCCTTAGCTGCTACTGCCTGAGTATCTACCTGTTCTTTAAATTTGATAAGGAAGGTAACTTTTTCCCCATCATTTGCAAACTGTGTAGATAATCGATCTGGTATTTTACTTGCCATCACTTCTTTAGATTCACCCAAAGAGACGGAAGCTTTGTTCCCTTGTGCAGAAGCGGTGCCAGGGATAAAGCTTGGGGCGATCAGTAATAAACACATAATGATACTGAATACTCTAGCAAAATTACGTTTGTTCTTCCTACTCATTCAACATCCCCCTTTAAAATGAAATACAAAAAACCGATGAATTTCCCCCCTTTTCATTTAGAAAGTGTCTACCTGCCACTAGGGAAGGTAGATTCTTGCACTATGTAGGAGTATCTCGGTGACAATTAAAGATTAATAAAGTGTGTAGAAGAATAGTGTCGAAAAAGAAAGAAAAGTATCAGAATATTCAAAAAATAGTCCGTTAGTTTGAGACAGTTTTTTTAATATAGGAGATTGGTAGAGGTTGGATATCAAGTTACAAAACAAAGTAAAATTGTAAAATAATTCTATGTGATAGGGTTTTTCCAAATTTATCCCCATATTTATCTGAATTATGGTTAATAGTGGAAACGTCCTAGTGGGCTCCATTATTTTACACACCCCCCAAAAACAAGCAAAATCTACTAGCCTCTCTATTCCTAAAAGAATAAAGGATGCCAATTTGAGCACTAAGTTTCAGGCGGTCCTAGAGTATGTAAGGCCTTTTGGTGGATGAAGTACAGGTAGAAAGGGGTATGAAGTCAATATGAAGAAAAAATAAGCAATGCTCTGATAGGTATCGCCTTCTTTTTACAAAACAGACTTCGACAATTACATTCTTTCATTGATTTGTTGTACAATAAAGGGTAAGCAATAAGAGAAAGGATTGTTTCTCATGGAAAAAATGACAGTACTTAAAATTAAAAGATTGATGGAAGAAAAATTATCCCATCCAAACTGGGTATTTACATATGATCGAGAAAAAGAATCCTTAAGGGTTGAAGACAAGGAAACACAAAAGGGAATCTCTATTGCACTCCAAGGTGTGCTTTCAAAATACGAACAAGCAAATGATCTAAATGCAATTGAAGAATACGTGTATTATGTCAAGGAAGCTCTAACAAGCATGAAAATGCCTGTTCAATTGAATGGTGCGGAACGACATATCTATCCTGTTATCCGCTCTACTTCCTTCCCTACGACAAGTAATGACATTCCGTTGGTTTATGATGACCATACAGCGGAAACTAGAATTTACTATGCGGTGGATTTAGGAAAGTCCTATAAATTGATTGATGAGCAACTTCTTCAAAGAGAGAACTTAACCAAGAATACGATCAAAGAAATGGCCATGTTTAATGTGAGGTCGCTTCCGACAAATATGAAAGAAGATGTGGTTGCAGGGAATACCTTTTATTTTGTCCGTTCCAATGATGGATATGATGCAAGCAGAATACTAAATGATTCTTTCTTAGATTCGTTTAAAAATCAAGTATCCGGAACAATGACTGTATCTGTTCCTCATCAGGACGTTTTGATACTTTCCGATATTAAAAACGAAGTAGGCTATGATATTCTTGCCGAACTGACCATGAGCTTTTTCGTAAACGGCAAAATACCAATCACTGCGCTATCCTTCCTATATGAAGAAGGAGAACTAGAACCAATATTCATCCTAGGAAAAGACAACAAGAAGAATAAATAAAAAAATTTCTCCAGTTGACTGAAGTGCAAGGTGTGAGACTCCAGCGGGGGAGAAAAGGTTGGTTGAGACCCCGCAACGAAGTGAGGAGGCTCAAGCACCGTCCTCTGGATAAGCGAACACCTGGAACGCAAGGAAACTGGAAGTCAAAGCTATCCCTAAAAAGAAAGGAAGAAAAACATGACCATTAACGTGTACTATAACCAAGAAGGCATAGGCGACACACTACTAATCTACATAAAAGAAATCAATTTAAACAATCGAATGGTAGAAAAAACCGGGGACGTTGCGAAGATTATAGATAAAGAAACAAAAGAATTAGCAGGATACAACCTTTTCAACGCATCGAAATATTTAGCAGTAAACGACTTTAAAGGTCCAGTCAATCTTACAGAAGAATTAATTGAAGAACTTAATAAGGCTTTGAACGAAAACGGGGTAAAGGAAACACTTAATCCCGATCTAAGTCCCAAATTCGTCGTCGGCCACGTGACGGAAAAAGAAAAACATCCAAATGCAGATAAACTAAGTGTATGTAAAGTAGATGTAGGAACAGAAGTACTTCAGATTGTTTGTGGTGCACCAAATGTAGATAGCGGACAATATGTCGTAGTGGCAAAGGTTGGAGCAGTTATGCCAAGCGGACTTGTCATTAGAGATGCAGAACTGAGAGGCGTTGCATCCTCAGGAATGATTTGTTCTGCGAAAGAACTCGACCTTCCGAATGCCCCGGCAGAAAAAGGCATTCTTGTTTTAGAAGCTGGGAAATATGAAGCAGGACAACCGTTTTCAGGTTAATTCCAAGATGTCTTTCCATTTTCACCACTAGATGCCCTCTAGTGGTTTTTTTCCTACCGAACCTGTTAAAAGAACAGGTTACCAACAACAAAGAAAGTGTGTGATGAATGTGAACTGGTTGAAAAAGCTGTTTGCTCAGCTAAGTGACGAGGAAGAAAAAGCCATTGAGCAAGATTACGCTAAGAAACCGGAAAATAAGCAAAAACAACCAACTGCAAAAATTGCTTATCAATACCCTACTGGGAAATTTCGCTTTCCGCTTATACCAGATGAAGGCAAACAAGAACAGAAACCGAGACAGGAAAAAAGACAAAAGTCGAAAGCTCAACAACCTAGTAAACCAACAAAACAAAACAAGCCTGAACCTATAAAAGTAGAACATAAAAAAGCAACGGAAGAGCCATTGAAAAAGCAAGAACCGGCCAAGAAGAAAAGCACAGTCAAAGCTTTTGAAAAAGTAACAAATAAAAATAAACAACCTTTTCACCCTACTGAAGTGGTGTCTCCTATCTATGGCTATAAACAACGTCCACTTATACAGAAAAAGGAAGAGTATATTCCGGAGATTGAGTTGCTCAGTAGAGAATCAAACGCTAGTGAGATAGCTGAATTAAATCCACTTGAAAGCTACACTAGTGCAAGTTTTGAAGAACTTACAAACAAAGATGTGTCAAAGGTACAGGCCTTTAGTGATGAATTAATAGAAGAGAACGATATTTCAGTAGACAGCTCAGAAAACGAAAATCCCATAACCTCATTGATTGACAGAGCTATAAATGAAGAACAATTGGAAGACGAAGAAATAGAAGAAATAGAAGAAATAGAAGAAATAGGAGAAAAAGAAGAATTTGAGGAAAGAGAGGCTGTTGAAGTATTAGAAGAAAATGTTGAAGAAAATGAAGTAAAAGATAATGCTTCTGAATATGAACAGGAATCCGCAGCAACTTTGGAGTATTGCGAGCCTGTAGAAAAGCCGAAAGAAAAACAAAACACAGAAGTGAACAGAAAAAAGGAGAATCCTTCTAAACAGAACATACCGTTTAATGTCATTATGCTTAAACAGGATAAACGTTCATTAGAAAGAAAACAGCAACTATTATCTAAAGAAGAAGCGCCACAACCCTATTACAGAAAGCCGCCTATCACGTTGCTTGCCATCCCGCCACAGCATTCTCAGGGAGATCAGGACTGGGTAGAAGCGCAAAAGCAATTGTTGGATGAAACCTTACATCATTTCAGAGTCGGTGCCAAAGTGGTAAAAGCAACACAAGGGCCATCTGTTACCCAATTTGAAGTGCAACCAGAGCCTGGGGTGAAAGTGAACAAAATCACCAACTTAAGTGATGACATTAAACTGAGTCTATCAGCACGTGATATACGGATGGAGGCACCTATACCAGGGAAAAACACGATAGGAATTGAAGTGCCGAATCGTGTAAGCAAGCCGGTATTTATTAGAGAAATTATTCGCCACCCATCTTTTATACAAAATAGTTCACCATTGACGGTAGCTTTAGGACTGGATATCTCAGGTCAACCTGTGGTGTTGGATTTGCAGAAAATGCCGCACGGATTGATTGCCGGTGCAACGGGATCCGGAAAAAGTGTTTGTGTGAACTCTATCATTATGAGTTTGTTGTACAAAAGTACACCAGATGAAGTGAAACTTTTATTGATTGATCCAAAGATGGTAGAACTAACGCCTTACAACCATATTCCCCACCTTGTCAGCCCGGTTATCACAGATGTAAAGGCAGCAACGGCTGCGTTGAAATGGGCAGTGGAAGAGATGGAACGCCGTTATGAATTGTTCGTTCATGCAGGGGTTAGAGATATTGGAAAGTACAATGAAACGGCGAAAAAGCATAACCAAGAGACATTACCATATATGGTCATCATCATTGATGAATTGGCTGACCTGATGATGGTTGCTCCAAGTGATGTGGAGGAAGCCATTTGTCGAATTGCTCAAAAAGCACGTGCCTGCGGAATGCACTTACTGATTGCCACACAGCGTCCGTCCGTTGATGTTATTACAGGACTGATCAAGGCAAATATCCCTACACGGATTGCATTCTCTGTTTCTTCTCAAGTTGATTCAAGAACAATCATTGATATTGGTGGTGCTGAGCGCCTTCTGGGACGCGGGGATATGCTGTTGCTTGAAAACGGTGCACCAAAACCTATCAGGGTACAAGGGAACTTTGTATCAGATGAAGAGATAGAGAGAGCGGTTGACCATGTTCGAAAAGAACAAAAACCTAATTATTTGTTTGAGCAGAGCGAATTGCTAAAAGAGAGCACCATCCAAGATGAAGATGAGCTCTTTTTAGAGGCGTGTCAATTTGTAATTGATCAAGGCGGAGCTTCCACTTCCAGTTTGCAAAGAAGATTCCGTATCGGCTATAACCGGGCTGCCCGCTTAATGGAAATGATGGAGGACCAAGGTGTGATATCGGGTCCAAAGGGCAGTAAACCAAGAGATGTACTTGTTTCAGAAGAGGAGCTTGTCAGTATGCAAGATTCTGACTTTTAATGCTCCTTAACTGAAGTTGTTGTAAATGGATACAATCTTCTATTATTATTAATACTAGTAAACAATAGGAGTCGGAATATCCGGCAAGACAGTAACCCGAAAACAGGGTCTTAAGGAGCTTTTAAGAGGATGAAAGAAATTGAGTTAAAGCTGCAAGGTAAAATAAAAAGGCTGACCAATCGCACGTTTAAATTTGACGAGCGTGTTAAAGAAGGATGGTTTTCAGCTGTATATTTCTTAAAAACACGAGAAATCGTGAGAGAGTTTAAACCAGATAACATTGTGACAATGCAATTTTTTCAAAAAGATCATGCGGTGTTATGCGGAACGGATGAAGTAATTGCATTGATTAAGACTTTTGCTGATGATCCGGAATCTCTTGAAATTTATTCTTTAAAAGATGGAGACAAAATTGCGCCGTTTGAAACGGTACTAACAATAACTGGCCCATATCAGAATTTTGGGTTCTTAGAAGGAGTTATTGATGGTATTCTGGCCAGAAGAACGTCGGTATCTACGAATGTGTATAATGTAGTGAAAGCTGCAGGGCAAAAGCCAGTCATTTTCATGGGAGATCGTGATGATCATTATACACAACAAGCTGGAGACGGATATGCAGCTCATATCGGAGGTTCCACAGCCCAAGCAACTCATGCAATGAATGAATGGTGGGGGAAAAAAGGGATGGGTACGATGCCGCATGCCCTCATCCAGCTATTTAATGGGGATGTTGTAGAGGCTTCTAAAGCTTACCATGCGAAATTCCCTGAGGATGACTTATTGGTCTTGGTAGACTACAACAACGATGTCATAACAGATGCATTGCGAGTGGCAAGAGAATTCGGTGATAAGCTAAAGGGAGTCCGAGTCGATACATCCAGAACCATGATTGATCAGCATTTTATCCGCCATCAAGATGTACTGGGGACCTTTGACCCACGTGGTGTAAATGCCCCGCTTGTTTTCGCACTGCGTGAAGCATTGGATAAAGAAGGATTCCAACATGTGAAGATTGTGGTAAGCGGTGGTTTCAGTGAGCAACGCATCAGAGAATTCGAAGAGCAGAATGTGCCAGTGGATATTTATGGTGTGGGAGGAAGCCTGCTGAAGATCCATATTGGTTTTACGGGAGATAATGTTGTGTTAAACGGGGAACTGCAAGCCAAGGCCGGAAGAAAATACCGCTTTAATGAACGACTAGAAAAAGTGGATTGAAGTATAGCAGTATGTGATATATGGCGAAACTGGTAGGGGAAAGGTCTATCAGTTTTTTCCTGTGATCTTCCGATTCATGACGGCTAGGTAGAGTAAATACTGAATTAGTGCTATAATAGGTCGTTGTTAAGAAAAGTCTTTTCTACATATGGTTTGAATCCTTAAACTTAAGGGAATAAACGAATTAGCATTTTTAGACGCTAATCATATAATGGATTATCTATGCGGAGAAAACTACGTTTGGTACAAAAATAAAAACTATTATTCAGTTCGTTTACCAAAATAAGCGAATTATATATAGATAAATGTTGGAGGTTTTTTCATGACCATTTATCATTTTGTTGGTATAAAAGGATCAGGAATGAGTGCCCTTGCCGGAATTTTGGACGATATGCACTGTCAAGTACAAGGTTCAGATATTGAGAAGAGGTTCTTTACACAAAAAGGTCTCGAAGAAAAAGGAATCACCATCCTTCCTTTTGATAAGGACAATATAACGGAAGATATGACGGTTATTGCCGGTAATGCATTTCCTGACACACATGAGGAGATAGAAGCGGCAAAAGCACTTAATGTACCGGTTATACGCTACCCGAAATTCCTAGGTCAGTTTATGGAGAAATACACCAGTATTGCCGTTACAGGAGCACACGGTAAGACTTCTACAACTGGATTGCTCTCTCATGTCATTCAAGGGGCAAAGCCTACTTCCTATCTTATTGGAGATGGAACGGGTAAAGGAGTAGAGGATAGTGAATATTTTGTATTCGAAGCATGTGAGTACAAAAGACACTTCTTGTCCTATCATCCTGATTATACAATCATGACAAACATTGACTTCGATCACCCGGATTATTTCGGCAGTATCGATGATGTATTTTCCGCATTCCAGGAGATGGCTATGCAAGTGAAAAAAGGAATCATCGCTTGTGGAGATGATGAGTACCTGCAAAAAATTCATGCAAAAGTTCCAGTGATATACTACGGTTTTGGCGAAGAAAATGATTTTCAAGCGCGTCACGTGGAAAAGTCGACAGAAGGTACCACATTTGATGTATATGTACGTAACAACCATTATGCTACATTTAAAATCAATGGATATGGTGACCACAACATCATGAACTCCTTGGCTGTAATCGCATTATGTCATTATGAGGAGATTCCAGTAGATGTGATTCAAAGCCAGTTGCTTACATTCGAAGGAGTTAAACGGAGATTTTCTGAAAAAGTAATAGGCTCTCAAGTATTGATTGATGATTATGCACATCACCCAACTGAGATCCGTGCTACTATTGATGCAGCGAACCAAAAGTATCCTGATCGCGATGTAATTGCCGTATTCCAACCGCATACTTTTACAAGAACTCAAACCTTCTTAAATGAATTTGCGGAAAGTCTAAGCGGAGCTGATCATGTGTTCCTATGTGATATTTTCGGTTCTGCCCGCGAAAATCAAGGGAAGCTCACAATCAATGATCTATTGGAGAAAATTGACCGTGCAGAAATCCTGACGGAAGAAGGAACGGCCTTATTGTCTAAGCATGAGAATAGCGTCATTATTTTCATGGGAGCCGGGGATGTTACGAAGTTCCAAGAAGCGTACGAGAAATCCCTTCAGCATGAAGTGGAATAGTAGTGTTTATAAGAACCGGCTTTCCTTTAGATAGAGGGGAAGCCGGTTTTTTAATATTGGCGAATAGATATGAAGACCTCTGTAGGGTGAAAATTAGTAGAGA
>NZ_JAIVKY010000002.1 GCF_020524325.1 Sutcliffiella horikoshii | reverse complement strand
AGAGAGGTCTTGAGAAGGGGTATGAAGACATCAGTTCCGTGAAAATGGATAGAGAGAGGTCTTGAGAAGGGGTATGAAGACATCAGTTCCGTGAAAATGGATAGAGAGAGGTCTTGAGAAGGGGTATGAAGACATCAGTTCCGTGAAAATGGATAGAGAGAGGTCTTGAGAAGAGTTATGAAGACATCAGTTACGTGCAAACGAGTAGAGAGAGGTCTTGAAAAGGGTGCAACAACAAGTCTTAAAGGAGGTCTAACGCAACAATTAAAAGAACCACTCACAAATCTAATGTGAGTGGTCCAAGTTAAATGCTTACTTCAAATTCTCTGGGTTCAGTCCCTCAAGTTCTGTAACAACAAACTTCCCATCTTTTCTTATCAACACATCATCAAAATAGATTTCTCCTCCGCCATATTCAGGACGTTGAATCATTACCATATCCCAATGAATATCGGAATTATTGCCGTTCCAAGCATCTTCATATGCTTGACCAGGTGTGAAATGGAAGCTTCCATCAATCTTTTCGTCAAATAGGATATCTTGCATCGGATGTTGAATATAAGGGTTAACGCCAATTGCGAACTCCCCGATAAAACGAGCGCCTTCATCAGTATCAAAGATTTTATTGATACGGTCGGAATCATTGGCTGTTGCTTCCACGATTTTTCCGTCACGGAAAGTCAATTTCACATTTTCATATGTGAAGCCTTGGTATGGAGATGGTGTATTGTAAGTAATTGTACCGTTAACAGAATCCTTCACAGGGGCGGTATATACCTCGCCGTCAGGGATATTCATTTCACCTGCGCATTTAATTGCAGGGATTTCCTTAATGGAGAATGTTAGATCCGTTCCTTCTCCTGTAATTCGGACCTTGTCGGTTTTATTCATCAACTCAACAAGAGCATCCATGGCATTGCTCATTTTTCCATAATCAAGGTTACAAACATCAAAATAGAAGTTCTCAAAACCTTCCGTACTCATTTTTGCAAGCTGTGCCATGCTGGCATTTGGATAGCGCAGAACCACCCATTTCGTTTTTGGAACTCGGATGTCACGGTGAACTTTTTTTCCTACTGTACTGCCTTGGATTTTTTGCTTGTTATCAGGAACATCGGACAATTCAGCAATGTTGTCGCCGGATCGAAGCCCGATATAAGCATCCATGTTTTTCATGACATTTGCTTCAAAATCAGCTTTCATGCTATATTGTTCTTCTTGAGCTCCCATTAATAGAGCGCGGTCTACCTGAACATCTTTTAAGGAAACGAATGGATATCCGCCAGCTTTATAAGCTTCATCGACAAGTGCTACTACAAGTTCTCTTTGCAGTCCAAAGTTTTCGATTAATACCTTCTCGCCTTTTTGAAGACGAACAGAATAGTTGATTAAGTTTTTTGCAAGTGTTTGAATCCGAGGATCCTTCATTGTATTGCCCCCTAAGATAATGGTTATGTATCATCATTATTGTAACCGATTACGCGTATTTTGTTGAATTTTTTGTCTAAAAATATTAGTAATATTTTTAAAGATTCTTTAAATTTTTGAAGGGATTTTCTTTTTGTCCTAGAATAAAACAGAGTATAGAAAGTTTAAACTGTAGTAAATGGGGTAAATAGTAAGTATGTACGTCAGCAGCCAGGAGGTGTCGCGTTGAGTGAGTTGCTTTACATTAGCGCAATTATTGTAGCTATTGCTTTTTTAATATTGGTGATATTTGTTTCCAAAACACTTCTTTCCGTGCAAGGCACTTTAAATCAAGTTGCCGGTACATTAGGTGGTATTGAAAAACAGATGCAAGGGATCACATCCGAGACAGAGCAGATTCTACATAAGACCAATGTATTAATGGACGACATTCAAGATAAGTCGCAACAACTTAATACGGTTGTAACTGCTGTAAAGGATGTTGGAACTTCCATTCAAGGATTTAATCATTCCGTTTCACGTTTATCTAATAATGTTGCACATCAACTAGATCAAAACCAAGATAAGGTGTCGCAAGTCGTTCAATGGTCCAATGTGGCCATGGAAATAGTCGACAAATGGAATGAGAGAAAACAGAAAAACAAAATCAACAAAATTTGAGGAGGAATCGGAAATGAGCGAAGAGAACAAGAAAGAGATGAACACGAACGCTGAGGGTATTAACACGAAGGATTTATTAATCGGTACACTAATTGGTGGAATTGTGGGAGCTACAACTGCATTGTTCCTGGCTCCTAAATCCGGTAGAGAGCTTCGTGAAGATATCACGGATCAGGCGACTCAATTGAAAGAAAGAACAGATAACTGGAAAGTTCAAGCTACTGAATATACTTCTGAATTAGCGGAAACTGCTAAAGATAAGAAGAACCAATTAACTAAAGCCATCACCGATCAAACACAACAAGTGATGGACAAAGTTAAACAACTGCGCGAAAAGAATGGCGATGTATCCATGGAGCTGCAAGAGCAGGTTCAAGATATCATTTCTGAAGCCGCTACTGCTATTGAAACAGAATCTGATGAAATGACAGATGAAGTGAAAAAGCGCCTTGAAGATACAAAAGCTGCGTTAGAAGACGTAGAGAAGAAGCTATCTGCAGGCGAAGAAAATAGTGAAGAGAAATAAACAATCTCATAACTTGAGAATAGAACGGCGAAGTGGTATGATAACTTCGCCGTTTTTAATTTCCTGAAAAGTTAATAGCTGATGATTGGAGAAAAAGACGTAGACTCCTGCGGGGGAGTAACGGTAGCTTGAGACCCCACAGCGCAGCGAGGAGGCGTCCCGCTGAAAGCGAAGCCATTTGTGGAAATCAACAGCGGTGTCAACCGCCAATTTTTAAAACAAGCAGAAAAGGGTGTAGAAATATGAGCAAAACTATCGTGCAATCTGTAGCAGAATTTGATCAAGTCGTTCAAGAAAATGGAACTTTCTTATTCTTCAAAAACAGCACAACATGTCCAATCAGCCATGCAGCATTTGAAGAATTCGAAAACTTTGTAGCAGAACAAAACCAGGTTCCGTGCTTTTATCTTAATGTCCAAGAAGCTAGATCGCTTTCCAATTATATCGCGGAGACATTTGATATAAAGCACGAATCACCGCAAGCACTATTATTCAAAAATGGAAAAGTTGCTTGGAATGCATCTCACTGGAAGATTACCTATTCTTCCCTCCAAGAGAACGTAAAATAAAACGAACGTGCGACTATGCACGTTCGTTTTATTTAAATCAAGCCTTATTTTTGAAGTTGGCTTCTAGGATTTTGCTTTTCCACTCTATGTCTAGTTCATCTCCATGGTCGATAAAGTCATAGAAAGAGGCTTCCATTCCATTTTTCTTTAACATAAAGGATCCAGCGCCTTTTGGTTTGTCTATATCTACGAAGCGGAACATATCTTGAAAGATAAATGGCTCCTTGCGTCTGACCATCACTTGCAAATGGTCGCCTCTACTTAGGACATCCTCATCTCCAAGCAAATTCCCATTGCGATAAAATTCAAGCAACACCTTACTAAGAATAACTTTTTGCCCTTTATAAGTAACGGCTATTTCTTGTTTTGTTTCATACTGTTGAATGATAGAAAGCATTTTTACTAAAGGGGGGCTTCCCTTTTCCCAGACAATACTGTCATCATTGGAAAAATGGTCATTTACAGAGACGTGTTTTCCATTCTTCTTAACTTGGACAGAAAAGGGGGATAGGTTGGTTTTCTCATCATTTATGAATAAGTGAAATGGTTCAAGATCCTTCTCTGCTATTTCACAGCTCTGGACAAGGAGTTCCCCTATAGTTTCCGGGTAGGTGAAAGTAACCTTGTCACGGTCTGTAAGTTGTTGGTCCATTGCGGCTGGCTTACCGTTAAGGAGTATGCTTGCACTGATAGCTTTATCTTTGCCATTTACAGTTACAGAAACCATAGGCAACGCTGTTCCTATAACCTCGCTGATAGTTATTGCGGCTGATTTTCCATCCACGCCTTTTTCCACCACAATGACATCACCATTTTCAATACGATCAAAACTTTGAGCGAACTTTCCATTTTTAATAATCTTCGGTGCCTCTCCAAAACTTCCTGGACATGTAATACCTTTCCCATTCACTTCTACCATTAATGCCAAGCCGGGCTTACCAACCAATTTATTTATGCTAATCCCAGCAGCTAACAGGCTGTCTCCAATGGTCAACTTTTTCACATCAAATAAACGAACCGGAAGCTCATTAACGGTAACAGAAACGTATTCAATTGGTTTTTCTTTTGCAGCTATTGCAATTCCGATAGGCGTGATAAATTCAGGTCCTTTTACAGGGAGGTTTGGTTGATCCAATTGCTGAATCGCTTCTACTCCTCGAATTGCTACACGATTTTCAGGTAAGCCTAGTTTTTCTGCAATAAGAGATGGCAGAGAAGGAGTAAGGCTTCCGCCTCCCACAAGCATGACAGCTTTGGGTGCTTTTTGGTTATTTTGCCTCTTAATCTCCTTTGTGATAGAGGCTGCGAGTTTCTCTATTGAGGAGAAAATCTGATCTACCATTTCTTGTTTGGAAAGAGTTTGTTCAAAGCCAAGAATATCGGTAAAAGTAATTTCCTCATGATGAAGCAAGTCTCGTTTCGCCTGTTCTGCCTGTGGGAAGTCCAGTAGAAAAGCATCACTCAAACCTTCTGTAATTTCATCTCCTGCGACAGGGACCATTCCGTAAGCAGTGACAGTCCCATCCATGGAGATTGCAACGTCAGAAGTACCAGCCCCGATATCTACTAAGGCAACATTCAATCTTCTCATAGAAGGTGGTATGAGTGCATTTATAGCTGCAATGGGTTCAAGTGTCAGGGCTTCCAATTGAAGTTCGGACCGTTGAAGGGCAGAAATCAACGATTCTACTACAATTTTTGGTAAGAAGGTGGAAATGATCTCAACGGATGCTTTCTCTCCTCTTTGATCGAGCAGACTGCCTATTTCTTCTTCATCCAAGTAGTAACGGAGAACAGAATATCCCACACAGAAATACTGATTAGCAGCGTCTATTTCACTTTCTTGGAGTAATTTCCTTTGTGCTTCTTGAACAGCGGAAAGTTCTAATAAAAATATATCATCTTCTGTAAATAGAGCTTTCCCTTTAATATCTTGGATTGCATAGGCTGTTTGTGTTTTTAAGGCCCTTCCAGCTGCTGCGACACATACTTTTTTTAGTGGTCCATGTTTTTCCTCTAACTTCTCTTTCACATATGTAATTACTTTTGAAACTGCTAAAATATCATGAATTTGACCATCTAACATGGCACGTTCCTCGTGTTCTTTTACTACTAAATCTTTGATGCGGAACTTGCTCTGATCTTGTTCTAACAATAGCCCAACTACTGATCTTGTTCCAATATCTAATGCGAAAATCAAAAAAGATTCACCATCCCTGTGTAGCATCATATGATACTTTACCGCTTAAAAGCGTTTAATTAATAAAGAAAAAATCCGTGACAATCAGAAAGTCATCGTTTATAATAACTAATTAATAGAAATGTACCACAACTCGGTACTGTTATAAATACAGAAAGGATGAAATTATATGAGTCATAACGAACTAGATGCCTTGCGAAAACAAGTCGAAGAACTAAACTTACAACTATTAGAGATTATCAACAAGCGCGGTGAGCTTGTCCAAGAAATTGGAAAGCTTAAAGAGGCGCAAGGTGTAAATCGATATGACCCTGTCCGTGAGAGAAAAATGTTGGACCTAATTACGGAACATAACGATGGACCTTTCGAAACTTCCACTTTACAGCATTTATTCAAAGAGATTTTCAAAGCAGGTCTTGAACTTCAAAAAGATGATCATAGAAAAGCTTTACTGGTATCCCGTAAGAAAAAACCGGAAGATACGGTTGTTGAAGTAAAAGGAGTAAAAATTGGCGATGGATCTCAAAACTTCATCGTCGGCCCTTGCGCAGTTGAAAGTTATGAACAGGTTGCCCAAGTTGCTCAAGCAGCAAAAGCGCAAGGAATTAAACTACTGCGTGGTGGAGCATTCAAGCCAAGAACATCTCCATACGACTTCCAAGGACTTGGATTAGAAGGCTTAAAGATATTAAAACGTGTTGGTGATGAGTTCGATATGGCAATCATCAGTGAAATCATTAACCCTGCTGATATTGAAATTGCATGCGATTATGTGGATGTCATTCAAATCGGTGCGCGTAACATGCAAAACTTTGAGCTATTGAAAGCAGCTGGGGCAGTGAAAAAGCCCGTTCTTCTAAAAAGAGGACTTGCCGCAACGATTGATGAGTTCATCAATGCTGCTGAGTACATTATCTCTCAAGGTAATGACCAAATCATTCTGTGTGAGCGTGGAATAAGAACGTATGAGAAAGCTACACGTAACACATTAGATATCTCTGCTGTACCAATCCTAAAGAAAGAAACTCACTTACCTGTATTTGTGGATGTAACACATTCCACTGGTAGAAAAGATCTTCTATTGCCTACTGCAAAGGCAGCACTTGCAATCGGGGCGGATGGAGTGATGGCTGAAGTTCATCCTGATCCGGCAGTAGCACTTTCCGACGCAGCACAACAGATGGACATCGATGAGTTCAATGAGTTCATTACTGAATTGCGTAGCCACTACGCATACAAATCATAATGGAATTTCACTAAAGACGAGCGGACAAAACGCTCGTCTTTGTCTGTTTTCATAAGTTTTCATAAAAAATTTACATTTAGCAAAAGATATAAGCAGGAGTATAGTAAATTCATTGCTTGTCTGCTTAGAATAACGTATGATTATTAGATAAATGCGTTATTTTGCCAAATTTATCTTATTGGCTATGTTATGGAAGTTGTAGATGTATCCTAGCTGTCGATTGGAGCAAAAGGCGAAGACTCCGGCGGGAGAGTAGCGACAATGAGGAGACCCCAAAGGCTTCCCGAGGAGGCTCAAGGTCGCCCCCTGGATAAGCGAAGCCATTTGCGGAAATCAATAGCGGTGTTTTACAGAACAAATTATTAAATTTTGCCTTACATAGATGCATGTATATAGAAGGAGAGTGTGTGTGAATGAATGTAACGATTTATGATGTTGCAAGAGAAGCGAATGTTTCCATGGCAACTGTTTCCCGTGTAGTAAACGGAAACCCTAATGTAAAACCAACCACAAGAAAAAAAGTATTAGAAGCAATTGAACGTCTTGGTTATCGTCCAAACGCAGTAGCAAGAGGACTTGCAAGCAAAAAAACAACCACAGTAGGAGTTATCATCCCTGATATCTCCAATATCTTCTACGCAGAGCTTGCTCGCGGAATTGAAGATATTGCAACGATGTATAAATATAATATTATCCTAAGCAACTCTGACCAAAACGTGGACAAGGAACTTCACCTTTTAAACACCATGCTTGGCAAGCAAGTAGATGGAATTGTTTTCATGAGTGGTAATATTACAGAAGAACTGGCTGCAGAATTTGAAAGGTCACCAGTTCCAATCGTATTGGCTGCATCAATTGAAAAAGACAATAAAGTACCTTCCGTAACCATTGATTACGTGCAAGCTGCTTTTGACGCTGTAACAGCATTGATTGAAAAAGGTCATAAACGAGTTGGATATGTGTCAGGTCTTTTTGAAGAACCGATCAACGGGGAGAAAAAATTAACTGGCTATAAACGTGCACTCGAAGAAGCAGGGCTTTCTTATGATGAGGAAATAGTGTTAGAAGGTGACTATTCTTACGATTCCGGTATAGAAGCTGTCGAAAAGCTTATCGCAATGAAAGACCGTCCAACAGCGATCTTTGTAGGAACGGATGAAATGGCTTTGGGAGTCATTCATGGTGCTCAGGACAACGGATTGAACATCCCAGAAGACATTGAAGTAATCGGCTTTGATAACACTAGACTGGCAACAATGGTTCGTCCGCAGCTTTCCACAGTTGTTCAGCCGATGTATGATATCGGAGCAGTATCCATGAGACTATTAACGAAATTCATGAACAAAGAGAAAGTAGAAGACCAAACAGTCGTACTTCCACATAGAATTGAATTTAGAAGCTCAACAAAATAAAAAAACGGTCGATATAAATAGTAAAAGAAGAGGACAACCACCAAAAAGTTTGTCCTCTTTCTTTATCTAAAAATGTCAATCAATTGATTAATCTAACTTTCCCCAGTTGACTGGAGTGTAAGGTGAAAGACTTCAGCGGGGGAGTAACGGTAGCTTGAGACCCCACAGGCGAAGAGAAGCCACTGAAAAACTGAGATATCATGTACTTGGTGATTTCTAGCTGTTGATTGGAGCAAAAGGCAAAGACTCCTGAGGGAGATAGCGCTAGGTGGAGACCCCGCAGGCGAAGCCGAGGAGGCTCAAGCACCGCCCCGCGGAAAGCGACTACCTGAAACGAAAGGAAACTGGGAGTTAGTGAGATAAGTCAATAAAATCACAAACAAGAGCGTTTAAGGTCAGGGGAGAAAGTATGAAAAAGTTTGATATGTTAACACCAATAGGTCTCATTCTCGGTCTAGCAATGATATTATTTGGCATCATCAACAACTCTGGTTTCAGCGGTGCAAGCAGCTTCTTGCATCTTCCCTCCTTTCTAATCGTAATCGGAGGAACCCTTGGAGCATTACTAATTACCTTTAACCTAAAAGAAATGAAAGTAATGCCAACTGTTATTAAAGCTGCATTTTCCCGACAAGAAAATGAACTGCCCAACTTAATCCAAACATTTGTCCGATTATCGGACCGAGCTAGAAGAGAGGGGCTATTAGCTCTTGAGGCCGAACTTGAAGATGTAGAGGATGATTTTATTAAAAAGGGCGTACTTCTTGCAGTGGATGGTGTAGAACCGGAAGTTATCCATGACATCATGAACGCAGAAATTTCAGCAATGGAAGAAAGGCATATGAAGGGGAGAAGCATTCTTGAAAAAGCAGGGGATTATGCTCCTTCTTGGGGGATGATCGGTACGCTGATCGGATTGGTCCTAATGTTGAAAAACTTAAACGATCCAACCACCCTTGGACCAAATATGGCCATTGCTATTTTGACAACATTGTATGGCACACTTTTAGCAAATCTTGTATTTCTCCCGATGGCTAGTAAACTTGCAAATAAGACAGAAAAAGAAGTATTTTTAAAACAAATTATTATTGAAGGTGTAATTGGCGTTCAGTCAGGTCAGAATCCAAAGATTTTGGAGGAGAAACTATCTGCATTCCTTTCCAATCAAGATCGGGAAAGAAAAGATGAAGCGGTAGCTGAAACGTTGGAGGAGAACTTCCAATGAAACGTCGAAAAAAGAAGGTGTCTGTTGAAAGTGGTGCTCCAAAGTGGATGGTCACGTTTTCCGACCTCTTTATGCTTGTCTTAGTATTTTTCATTTTATTATTCTCCATGTCTCAAATAGACTTGGTGAAATTCAAGGCCGTAGCTGAGTCGTTCAAGCAAGTGAATATTTTAGATTATAATCCGTCTGCTGTTCCTTTTGAGCACCCAACAGATTTCTCTGTAAATACGGAGTCGACCAATAACCAAGAAGATATAGCTGAAAATCAAGAAGAAACACAAGAGAATGAGGACAGCTTGGAAGAGCTGCTTGTTGAGGTACAAACGTTTTTGGCCGAAAATGATTTAGAGGATGTAGTGGTCGCTAACAGAACAGAGCGTGGAATCGTCCTTGTACTAGAAGAAAAGGTGTTATATGAGACGGCTGAAGCAAGGATCCTTCCAATTGCCCATCCTTTTCTTGATAAAGTCGGAACCTTATTAACGAAAATTCCGAACTTGGTCAAAGTAGAAGGACATACCGATAACAGACCAATCTCCACAGATAAATTTCCTTCCAACTGGGAATTATCTGCAGCAAGGGCAAGTAGTGTGATTCGATACCTGGTTGACGCTCATGACTTGGATCCTGAGCGATTTATTGCAGTAGGCTATGGCGATACAAGGCCGATTGTAGACAATACATCAGATGCTAACTATCAGAAGAATAGAAGAGTAGAGATTGTCATTTCCGATCCTCAAAAAGAAGAAATAGTGAACTAAACATGTGAAAAACCAGCTCTTCACGCTAATCGGCGTAGTGCTGGTTTTTCTTTAGCCAATCTGTGAATTATTATCAGTCCGCAGATGGCTTATAGGGTATAGAGCTTTTGAGAGGAGCTGTTTATTTTTCTCCGTAATTTCTTGTTTTCGTGGAATGGGTTTATATAAATCTGGCTGGTCTTCCCATGCAGCAGGCAATTCTACAGGCGCCTTGTCTTTCCACTCGTTTATCCAATCTTCTGATAATGAACCATGCACATTGTTCGTTTCCATCATTTCTAGCCAAACATGAGACCATGCCCGTGGAACGACTCTCCAAATATCATATCCTCCCCCACCAACACCGATCCATCGCCCTTTACAATATTGATGGGCAATTTTATGAGCAAGCTTCGGAATCTCTCTGTACACCTTAATAGAAGTGGACAGATGGGTTAGAGGATCATAATAATGAGCGTCAGCACCATTTTGTGTCAAAATGACATCGGGTTTAAAGAAATTGGCCACTTCTGTAAGGGACTGTTCATAAACCTCCAAGAAAGATTCATCTTCTGTAAAGGCATCGATTGGAATGTTGAAAGAATACCCATATCCATCTCCTTGACCCCGCTCATTGACATTGCCTGTCCCAGGGAATAAATACCTCCCTGTTTCATGTATAGATAGCGTACAGACGTTTGGATCTTCATAAAAAGCCCACTGAACACCGTCGCCATGATGGGCATCCGTATCTACATATAGAACCCGTGCACCATACTTTTCTTGAAGATATTTAATTGCCACAGCAGTGTCGTTATAAATACAAAATCCAGATGCCTTTCCCCTGAAACCATGATGCAAGCCCCCACCAAGATTTAGGGCATGTTCGGATTTTCCTGTCATCACTTGATCAACAGCTGTTAATGTTCCACCGACGAGCAGGGCACTTGCTTCGTGCATATTAGGAAAAATAGGCGTATCTTCTGTCCCAAGACCGTAGTTGTTTGCTTTTTCTTTCGGCAATAACCCTTTTCCAGCCAATTTAACAGCCTCAATATAGCGCGGATCATGAATGAGCGCTAATTCCTCATCAGTAGCCATTCTCGGTGGAACAATATCTTGAGCAGAAAGTAGACTGCTCTTTTGAAGCAAATCATAAGTGAGTTTGACTCTTAGTTGATTGAATGGATGGTTTTCACTGAACTTATAGGTCTGGAAATCATCCGAATACACAAAAATTGCTTTCTTCATGAGGTCACACCCGGCAAATTTGGCCATAGCACTTCATAACCTTCATCCTGCAGGTCATGAATGACGCTTGTAGGATTCATCGTTTGAACCCGGAAGACAAGAATTTTAAACTGCTCATCTTGATGAGGGTAGACGAGCACACTAAGTATATTTAATTTCCGTTTTTTTAATATAGAAGTCACTTCCGCAAGCTTGCCAGAAATATTTTCGACTTTCACTTCAAATTGTGAGGCAGGCTGGTTTGCTCCTGTTAATTGTACAAATGTATAGAGAAGATCCGTTTCTGTAACAATTCCTACAAGTTTGGAGTTCTGTACAATCGGGAGGCAACCAATCTTATATTCATAAAAAGTCGCAGCAACCTCCTCTACAAAATCTAGAGGGTGTCCTGTTAATAGATTTGTTTTCATTACTTTGGTTAGAGGCTGTTTCAGGTCCTCTTGGGCACTGTTTCCATATAATGCTGCCTGCAATCCGTTTCGTACATCTCTATCAGAAATAATTCCGACTAGCTGCATCATGTTGTTTACAATGGGAATGTGTCGGATATTCTTTTCTTCCATAAGAAGAAGCGCTTGTTCCACCGTATCTGTTGGCAGTAAGGTATGGACATTCTTCTTCATAATTCTTTCTACAATCATGGTCTTTCCTCCTTGTAAAACAAGTTACGTATAAGACATCATATGCTAGTACATAAAGCGGTTGTGAAAGCGAAGTTGATCAAATTTTTGTACAGATTCCTGGTCAATGTTTTTGCCGATTCTGGCCATCAGACAGTTTGCAGGGTGGGAACTGATTTCCGGATCATCGGTTGCATAGTATTCCAACCCCCCGGCATTCATCATTTTCTCCATTATCTTTCTATACTCCCAAACATTAAGTCCTGTGCCTTTTAGGTCCCAATGCCAGTAATATTCTGTTGTTATCACAATATAGTTTTCCATCATGTCATCCATCATGGAAACTTGAAGCAGGGATTTGCCAACCGAACTGCCGCGAACTTCCGGTACAACTTCAATGGCGCCAAGTTCAATAAGGTTTCCCATTTTCCCCTCCGACCATCTTTCCATCGGATCAGGATAAAGATAGGTAACATAACCAACGATTGTATCGTGGGTTCTTGCGATGATGATTCTTCCCTCTGGAAGGCCTGCAATTTCAATTAAGGCCTTACGCTGTTGTTCCGGAGGTCTAAATGCAACAAGGTCTTTATGAAACTCATAGCTTGCTAGTTTCTCTGGAGTTACAGGCCCTTCAATGATTAAGCGGCTATTTTTCGTCCTAATTTCCTTAGCATTATACGTTTTTCTGTGTTCCATCTAACTCTCCACCTACTTTTACCTACAAGAATATTAGTAATCTTCTAGCTATATTTTCTCATTTTACTAGAAAAACACAAGTGAATTAAAACGCTTTCACAACACTTACACCTCTAGTCTACTAGAAAAAACAAAATTATTCATGTAATACTATTAATTTTTAAAAAATTGAGAAAAAATTCTATCTGTACTATAATAGAACTGTAGAAATATACATAAGGGGTGTTTGTGGATGAAAGTGGAAGCGTTACCAGTAACGAAGGGGAACTACAATCTAGAAGACTATGAACAAACCTACCGAAATTTTGACTGGGCAGAGGTAGAAAAGAACTTCAGTTATTCCGAAACAGGAAGAGTGAATGTTGCGCATGAAGCCATTGACCGTCACGCAGAATCAGCACGAAAAAATAAAGTAGCATTATATTACCGTGATCCAGAACGTGATGAAAAGTATACGTTCAAGGAAATGAAAGATATGTCCAACAAAGCAGGTAATATTTTAAAACAAACTTGCGATGTGGAAAAGGGAGACCGTGTATTTATCTTTATGCCGCGTTCACCGGAATTATATTTTGCAGCACTTGGAGCGATCAAACTTGGCGCAATTGTCGGACCATTGTTTGAAGCATTCATGGAAGGCGCTGTTAAAGACCGCCTAGAGGACAGTGAAGCAAAAGTCATCATTACTACACCTGAATTGCTTAATCGTATACCGCTGGATGACTTGCCTGCATTAAAGCATGTTGTACTCGTAGGGGAAAATGTGAAAGAGGAAGGGCCTTTCATCGATTTCAACTCCCGTATGAAAGAAGCAAGCAGAAAGCTTCAAGTGGAATGGGTGGAAAAGACAGACGGCTTGGTGCTTCATTATACAAGTGGATCCACTGGCAAGCCAAAGGGAGTGCTACATGTCCATAATGCCATGGTTCAGCACTATCAAACAGCTAAGTGGGTATTGGATCTTAAGGAAGAAGATGTGTACTGGTGCACCGCTGACCCAGGTTGGGTAACAGGAACAGCATACGGTATATTCGGTCCTTGGCTTGTCGGAGCTTCCAATGTCATCGTTGGCGGTCGTTTCAGACCAGAAGCATGGTATGAGACCATCGAAGATTATGGCGTATCTGTATGGTACAGTGCACCAACAGCATTTCGTATGTTGATGGGAGCTGGGGATGAAGTGGTGAAAAAGTATGATCTATCTTCACTTCGTCATATCTTGAGTGTTGGGGAGCCATTAAACCCAGAAGTAATCCGTTGGGGAGTGAAAGTGTTCAATCTACGTGTCCATGATACATGGTGGATGACGGAGACAGGAGCACAATTGATTTGTAACTATCCAGCAATGGAAATCAAGCCGGGCTCCATGGGCAAACCGATTCCGGGAGTAGAGGCAGCAATTGTAGACGATCAAGGAAACGAACTTCCGCCATATCGCATGGGTAACCTTGCCATCAAAAAAGGCTGGCCGTCCATGATGCACACAATCTGGAATAACAAAGAAAAGTATGAGTCCTACTTCATGCCAGGTGACTGGTATGTTTCCGGTGATTCGGCTTATATGGATGAAGAAGGCTACTTCTGGTTCCAAGGCCGCATCGATGATGTAATTATGACATCAGGTGAAAGGGTCGGCCCGTTTGAAGTAGAAAGTAAGCTTGTGGAGCACCCTGCTGTTGCAGAGGCCGGAGTTATTGGGAAGCCGGACCCGGTGCGCGGTGAAATCATTAAAGCTTTTGTAGCGCTACGTGATGGTCACACAGCAAGTGACGAACTAAAAGAAGAAATTCGTCAATTCGTTAAACGTGGACTTGCAGCACATGCTGCACCTCGTGAAATCGAATTCCGTGACAAACTTCCGAAGACTCGTAGCGGGAAGATTATGCGTCGCGTGTTAAAAGCGTGGGAGCTGGATCTGCCTACTGGTGATTTGTCTACGATGGAAGATTGATAAGTTTTGCATGGAAAACAACAGCCTGCCGCTTTTGTGGTGGGTTGTTGTTTTTTGTTTTGGGAAATTTTTTTGTGAGAGGTGTTGTCGAATTGTTGAAAGGTAGAAGGTTGCGTGAAAATTGTAGAAGGTAGACTGGAAAAGGTAGAAGGTTGCGTATAAGTTGTAGAAGGTAATCTCACTCGAGCTAGAAAGTCGCAATTAAAAGTGGTAGAAGCTCCCTCTATAAATGATAAAACAAGGAAATATACAATTTTCTGAAATTTCGTATTGCGAAATAAAGCCCAACAAGAGTACTATAGATACAGAACATAGAGAATAGGGGAAAACGCAATGGGGAAACATAAATTATTTTTATACACAAAAGCATTATCTGACTTTGGTTCTTTTATGGACTTGATTGTATTAAATGTAGTGGTTTATGCAGCAACGGGGAGCCCTGTCTGGTTGGCTGCAACGATGGCAGCTAGAACAATGGGGGGTGTCCTGGCAAGTTTAGTGAGTGGGGTTGCGGCAGATAAATGGGATAGAAAAACCATCATGCTTATGACGGATATCCTAAGAGCGGGGCTCATTCTATTATTGATACCTTTTCCAGAACCAATCATGATTCTTGTGGTATCCGGTTTAATCGGTTTTATTAATAGCTTTTTTATGGTTAGTTTTAGTGCGGAGGTTCCGCAAATATTCGGCCAGGATAAAATCATTGAAACGAATTCGCTTATTGCGAGATTGACATCCATCAGCCTTGTCACTGGATTTATTGGGGCAGGGGTTATTACAGAAATATTAGGATATAAATATACCTTGATGATTGATGCAGGTACATACTTGTTATCTGGTTTAGTGCTTTGGAGAATGAAATGGGATACTATGGCAGCTAAGAAAAACAAAGAACTAGTCAGCGGATTTAGAAATAATATTTTGTCCGTTTTAACAGATACAAAAGAAGTTTATAGTTACCTGAAATTAGCCCCAATGCTTCTAATGATTAATGTAGTATTCCTGGTTGGTTCTTTTGCAGGCAGTTCACATAATTTAGGAATTCCTTTATTGGCTGAACAGATTGATGGGGAACGTCAAAGCTTTTATTACGGAATGATCTGGGGAGTTTGGGGGATAGGTTCCGTCCTTGCGACCTACACCATACCAAAACTTAAAATCATTAGAAGTGAAAAAATCTATTCCGTATTTTTCTTATCGGCCATGTTCATGTCACTTGGCTTTATTATCTTTTTATCAAATACTTTTGTTAGCATTGTCTTATTTTTTGCATTTTTAACAGGCATATTTGATGCTTGTTTTACCACTTTACATGCGAGCATACTTCAGAAGTCGGATAATTATATTAGAGGAAGAGTTTTTGCGGTGGGGATGTTGCTGAAATCATTAGGTTTTGCACTTGGATTTATCGTTGCCCCAATCCTGTTAAAGGCTCTTACGTTGCCACAAATGGTTTGGATATTGCATGGGACGCTTATTACCACTTCCATTGTGGTCCTTATTGTAGCAAGCATATGGAGTAGTAAAAAGAAGCAAGCAGAAGCATTGATGTAAATGGAAAAGGCACTTGCCCCGAGGGTCAAGTGCCTTTTACGTGGTTTAAGGAAGATAATCAATCTTCCCCGTCGTCTCCACTATCATCTGGTGGTGGATCTGTAGAGTTATCGTCGCCGTCATTACCTCCACCATCGTTTCCACCGCCGTCTCCATCTCCTCCACCATTGGAAGGTGGTTTAGGATCTGGCTTTGGCTTAGGTTTTGGCTTAGGTTTTGGTTCTTCTTTTTTATCCGGATCTCCAAGTTTTGCTGAGCTTGATGGAGATGATTCTTTTCCACTAGCATTAACTGCTGTTACATAGAAGAAACCGGATTTTTGAGAGATTTTGGTACTCATGTTATCACCAGCTTGCACGGATGCAATTTTTCGAGCGGAACTCGAGCTGTTGGCTTTATAGTAGACGTAATATCCGATTACGTCTCTTTCTGAGCTAGCTGACCACGATAAAGTGGAACCAGATACGTTTACACCACCAACTTGTTTTGGTGCTGCACCGTTTGCTGGAAGAGGATCCTCAGAAAGTACCGTTAATCCATCAAAGATGCTTTTATCCTTCATGTACTTAGCGAGTTCTTCCAAGCTATCAAGTTGAAGCTTTTTTAGGAAGTCAGGTTTAATCATAGGTCCTTCTTTTACAAATTCAGAAGGTGTTGAACTTAACGGTGCATAGGCAACATCACCAATTCGAACATATTTGCCTGTTGTTAAACTATCATCCACTTTTGTTGGTGCATATTTTGCATTGAAAAGATCTTCTCCAACAAGACCTGCTTTTTGACAAAGGTCGGATGGCAGCAATCCTGACAGTTTACAATAGCTGCGGCGAACAATTCCTCCTGGCATTTGGAACTGTCCAGATGGACCAATTAGTTCAGGATTTATGTCGTAGGCACCGTTTAATAATTGAGCCCAGAGTATTTGGCTTCTTTGGGTAGGTGTTCTACCACTGTTTGCCCTTAATACATGTCTCTCGTCATAACCCATCCAAAGCCCGAATGTAATGTTTGGATTTGAGCCCATCATCCAGATATCATGTGTATCCTGAGTGGTACCGGTCTTTCCAGCCCAATCAGAACTGAATTGTATATGGTCTCTGGCTACGTTTGCAGTACCTCTTCTAAAAGTATCACGCATAGTATCTATCATTAAATAAGCTGTTTGTGGAGAATAAATTTCTTTAGGTTCCACTTTATGCTCATAGATGATTTCCCCATCTTTTGTTTTGATACTTTCAATCAAGTATGGTTCAACGTAATTACCACCATTTGCGAATGTAACGTAGCCTGCAGTATTTTCTTCTACGCTAACCCCGACAGATGGTGAACCGAGAACTGCCGAAATGTTTGCGGCATCGCCTTCAGTTAATTTTGTAAAGTTTTGTTTAAAAAGGTATTCCATCGGACGTTGAGGCAGAATTTCCATATATCCGCGAATAGCGGCTAAGTTATGGGATAGTGCCACTGATTGACGAACGGTTTGAAGACCGTTGAATTGGTTATTCCAGTTGTTAGGTGACCAAGGATCTTGTCCTGGTAGGTTCACAGTTAACGGTGTATCAGCAAGTATGCTACCCGGTTGCAGAGTCCCCATTTCATATGCAGGTGCATATCCAAGTAACGGTTTCATAGTAGATCCATTATGACGCCAAGTGTTAGTAGCGAAGTTCAAGTCTTTGATCTTGAAATCTCTTCCACCTACAAAACTAATGATTGCTCCAGTTTTGTTGTTCATCAACAAGGCTCCAACTTGCTCAGCATTTTTTGCTACCAATTTTCCTGTATCAGGGTCAGTCTCTTCTTCATAAGAATATACCTTTGTTTCATTGAAATAAGGAAATTCCTGTGTAATCTGTCTCATTTTCGAATAGATATCTTTATCTATCGTTGTCTTAATAACATAGCCTTTTTGTCTGAGCGTAGTATCCGCTAGCTGTAAATATTCTCCAAGTAATTGATCGTTGTTATCCAATTCTTCTTTTTCATAACCATCATTTAGTGCCAGTTGCTCTGCGATAATTTCTTGTGCGCGTTCTTCGATTTCGAATGCAACATATGGGTATTCTTCAATGGCACTGCTAGTAGGCTCTGCTAAGTCTTTTGTGATGTCATAAGCAAGAGCTTCTTCATACTCTTTCTCATCGATATGTCCCATTTCATGCATGCGGTGAAGGACATATCGCATTCTATCAAGACCTGGTTCAAGTCCTTCAGGAGATTTCACTTCCGCTGCACGAGTAAAAGGTGTATAGGCAAAAGGACTTTGTGGAAGCCCGGCTATAAAGGCAGCTTGTGGAATAGATAATTTGCTGATATCCACTCCGAAGATTCCCTCTGCTGCAGTTTGAGCTCCGGCAATATTTCTACCGTTTGAATCTCTACCAAAAGGAGATACATTAAGGTAGGCTTCAAGTATTTCTTCTTTAGAGAAGTAGTTCTCTAATCGAAGAGCAAGGAGAATTTCCTTTGCTTTTCGGTCAAAAGAAACATCATTTGTTAAAATTTGATTCTTGATTAACTGTTGAGTTAACGTACTACCACCAGTTTGATTGGCGGAATTTGTTACTTCCTGAACAACGGCCCGGAGAATCGCTTTTGGTACGACCCCTTCATGTTCATAGAAGTATTCATCTTCTGTTGAAACAAGTGCGTTAATTAAATGCTCCGATACGTTATCTAGGGACACTTCTTCACGAAGTAGATCTGCACGATATTTTCCTAAATAGACGTCGTTTGCAAAATACATTTCTGTAGATTCTTCGTAGTTGTAAATGTTTTTTCTCAAATCTTCGTATGAACGAACTGGCTCTTCTTTGACGAGTGCTGCGAAATAACCTGCACCTGCACCGCCAGCGAATGATGCACCGATCACTCCGATAACGAGAAAAACAAGAATGAGATTCCACACTACTAAATATGTAATGTTGGCGCCTTTTTTCGTCTTATTATTTATGAAAAATTGAAAAAAGGTCTGTGTTTTTTCTTTGAACTTGTCGTAGTTTGACATATTTTATCTACCCCCCGGCAAATCATACTAATTATAGCATATTGAAGTTTTATAGCGACAAACTTTTTGTTTTCTTCCAAAATTTTCTTTATTTTTTTATTGACATGATACTCTTTTTTATGGTAAAAAGACTTTATATAAATTTTTGATTAGTTATAGAATGTGCTAAGACAGGAATAAGTAGTACAAATAGGCATGCTTAAAGAGAGCTGATGGTTGGTGAGAATCAGTACACCTATTTGAATGAATTACCTCCTCGAGCATCTTTTGGGAACGGCCGCGCTTTTGGCTTAGTAGCAGGAGACGGTGAGAACCGTTACATTTTTGAGTGGGAAAGCATTTTTTTGTGCTTTTCAATTAGGGTGGTACCGCGTATAAACTCGTCCCTTCTTTTACAGGAGGGATGGGTTTTTTTGTGTTTAGGTACTTCTTAACACCGCTGATGCTCTCCGCAAACGGCTTCGTTTTCCGCGGGGCAACCTTGAGCCTCCTCGGCAAGCCTGCGGGGTCTCAACATTGTCGCTACTCTCCCGCTGGAGTCTACGCCTTTTGCTCCGAGCATCAGCTGCGAAATCCAATTAATTATATTTACTTAAGAACCATAAAAGGAGTGTCTGACATGAGTTTATTAGAGGATTTACAGTTTAGAGGGTTAGTGAATCAAGTTACAGATGAAGAGGGATTGACAAAGCTTTTATCGGAGGAGAAGGTGAAGTTGTACTCTGGTTTTGATCCAACAGGGGACAGTTTGCATATCGGACATTTGCTGCCGATTCTTACATTGAGAAGATTCCAGCAGGCAGGTCACCATCCAATTGCGTTGGTAGGTGGAGCAACTGGATTAATCGGAGATCCAAGTGGTAAAAAAGCGGAACGTACTTTGAACACATCTGACATCGTTGTCGAGTGGTCCAACCGAATCAAAGGGCAACTATCTCAATTTTTGGATTTCACAGCTACAGAAAATCCAGCAGTGATTGCCAACAACCATGACTGGATCGGGGAAATGAACGTTATTTCTTTCCTTCGTGATGTTGGGAAGAACTTTGGTCTTAATTACATGCTTGCAAAAGATTCCGTTCAGTCTCGCATTGAATCTGGTATCTCTTACACGGAATTCAGTTACATGATTCTTCAATCTTTGGACTTCTTGCATTTATACAGAGGTCAAGGTTGTAAGCTTCAAATTGGTGGAAGTGATCAGTGGGGAAATATCACTGCAGGGATGGAGTTAATCCGTAAATCGGAAGAAAATGCTAAAGCATTTGGTCTGACGATTCCTCTTGTGACAAAAGCGGACGGCACGAAATTTGGTAAAACAGAAGGCGGTGCAATCTGGTTAGACCGCGAGAAGACGTCTCCATACGAGTTCTACCAATTCTGGATCAATACAGATGATCGTGACGTTGTGAAATACTTGAAGTTCTTTACTTTCTTATCACATGAAGAAATCTTGGAGCTTGAAAAAGAACTGCAAGAAGCACCGGAAAAACGTTCTGCACATAAACGTCTTGCAGAAGAAGTTACGAAGTTGGTACACGGTGAGGCTGCTTTAGAACAGGCAATCCGGATTTCTAAAGCATTGTTCAGCGGATCTATCTCTGAACTTTCTGCTGATGAAATTAAACAAGGTTTTGCGGATGTGCCTTCTTTTACAGTGGAAAATGATGAGCAGTTAGCATTAGTGGAACTGTTGGTTGCAAGTAAAATCGCACCTTCTAAGCGTCAAGCGCGTGAGGATATTACAAATGGTGCTATCTCCATTAATGGGGAGAAGGTTCAGGATCTTGCTTACGTGTTAGGTGAAAGCGACCGCATTGAAGGGCAATTTACTGTTGTAAGAAGAGGGAAGAAAAAATACTTCCTTATTAAATACTAATCTTTTTGGAGGGCTGTCCGATTGGACAGTCTTTTTTTGTGTGATAGGAAATTAGCTTTCTTGCTAAAGACTTCAATGAAGGTAGAAAAGATGGAGAGAAGTCTTCATAGAGGGTATGAAGACATCCGCGACGCGAAAAAGGGTTGGAGACGTCTTCATAGTAGTTATGAAGACCTCCGTGACGTGAAAATGGGTTGAGAGACGTCCTCATAGAGGGTATGAAGACTTCCGCGACGCGAAAAAAGGGTTGGAGACGTCTTCATAGTAGTTATGAAGACCTCCGTGACGTGAAAATGGGTTGAGAGACGTCCTCATAGAGGGTATGAAGACATCCGCGACGCGAAAAAAGGGTTGGAGACGTCTTCATAGTAGTTATGAAGACCTCCGTGACGTGAAAATGGGTTGAGAGACGTCCTCATAGAGCGTATGAAGACATCCGCGACGCGAAAAAGGGTTGGAGACGTCTTCATAGTAGTTATGAAGACCTCCGTGACGTGAAAATGGAGTGAGAGACGTCTTCATAGAGTGTATGAAGACATCCGCGGTGTGAAAATAAAGTAAGAGAAATCTTCATAGAGAAGATATCAGTAGTCGCTAACGTGAAAAAGCAACCATTTTTTCCACCCTCTAGCTTAATAGGTGGTAGACTTATTTGTATGTATATGAACTTTTAGGAGGGATGGGGAGTGTACCGAAAAGAGGTTTATGCGTTTGATCAAGACAAGCCGGTAAAAGCTGTGATCCGAAACTACCAGGAAAAGGACTTTGCGCAACTAATCCGCGTACAACAGGAATGTTTTCCGCCGCCGTTTCCGTCAGAGTTGTGGTGGAAGGAGGAACAGCTAAAAAATCATGTTGGTTTGTTTCCTGAAGGGGCGTTGTGTGTAGAAATTGCCGGGAAAATTGCTGGATCCATGACGGGCTTACGTGTGAATTATAATCCAGGTGATCATGACCATAGCTGGGAACAGATAACAGATAATGGCTACATCCGAAACCACGTGCCCGATGGCAATACATTGTATGTGGTGGACATCAGTGTCAGTCCAACCTACCGGAAGCTTGGGCTTGGAAAGTGGTTGATGCAATCTATGTATGAAGTTGTCATTCAACACGGAATGGACCGCTTATTAGGTGGGGGAAGAATGCCGCACTATCATAAGTATGAAAGTGAAATGTCAGCAGAAGGATATCTAAAAAAAGTGGTTAACGGTGACATTAAAGACCCCGTCATTTCTTTCCTTTTACACTGTGGTCGAACCCCTGTAAAAGTGGTCCATAACTACCTTGAAGACGAAGACTCACGCAACCATGCCACCTTGATGGAATGGAAAAATCCTTTTAAGCAATAAAAAAACAGGACGGAAAATTCCGTCCTGTTTTCTAGGTCATCACTATTAACGAGAGTAGAACTCAACGATTAGTGCTTCATTGATTTCAGCAGCTAATTCAGTGCGCTCAGGTAAACGAGTGAAAGTACCTTCTAAAGCGTCAGCAGTGAAAGTTAGGTATTCTGGTACGAAGTTGTTTACTTCTACAGATTCCTTAACAGAGCTTAGGTTGCGAGACTTTTCGCGAACTGCGATTACTTGACCAGGCTTAACGCGGAAAGATGGGATGTCTACGCGAGATCCATCAACCGTGATGTGACCGTGGTTAACTAATTGACGAGCTCCACGACGAGTGCGAGCAAGACCTAAACGGTAAACTAGGTTGTCTAAACGAGATTCTAAAAGAATCATGAAGTTTTCACCGTGTTTACCTTGCATTTTACCAGCAGCATCGAAAATGCTACGGAATTGACGCTCATTTACGCCGTACATGTGACGTAATTTTTGTTTTTCTTGTAATTGTAAGCCGTACTCAGAAAGCTTTTTACGTTGGTTTGGACCGTGTTGTCCTGGTGCGTAAGGACGCTTTTCTAATTCTTTACCTGTACCGCTTAATGAAATGCCTAGACGGCGAGAGAGTTTCCAACTTGGACCTGTATAACGAGCCATGAATGACTCCTCCTTCGTGTTATTATTTGTTGTAAAATAATAACAGATGTGACTCATCTACTTGACCATTTTGTTTTCATGTATCCTCGCTCTGCAGCAAAGAGTTACACGATACACCTCCGTAAAAAAGTTACGGGGAACAAAATGAATCAACATAGCATACCACATAGGCTGCAATATTTTACACAAAGGCTATTATATCGGAAAAATAGATAAGAAGTCAAGGATAGTTTAGAAAAGGTTGGGGACATGAAAAATGTGGACTATTAAATAGGATTAAATAGTAGATGTTTATGATATAATTTTTTCAGAATTATATCAAGGTGGAATGAAGATGTATAAAGAAACAGGCAAGGAAAAAATGATCCGATTTAGTATTATTTCAGCAATTGCTGCTGTAACGCTATATTTATTTGTAAGTCAATATACTCCAACCAACGAGCAAGCCGTTGTTCAACCAGAAAAGAATCAGTTGAAACAGATGGCTGTCGTTCTCCAAGAAATGAATCAACAACATCACTCTCCAGTGTTAGCCATGATAAAGGAACATGAAAATCAACCTTTGTTAATTATTTATAAGGTAGACGTGCAAAACAACTATCGCTTTGAAACTCAACACGCCGTAGATGTAGAAGGGGCGCCGACCGATATAAAACGTGATAATGTGTCGGATGGAGTTTGGTTGAAGACAGACGACAACTGGACTTATTACGATTCACAACTGCAGCAAGTACAAAGGGAAGAAAAAAATATCAGCAAGGAACAGCCAACATTTTCAGTAGATATAAATGAAGTGGATTCTAAACAGTATGAAATACAAATTCATAATGAAGATGGTACGGTACTAAAAAAGGAACTGGAGGAAGAACCATTATCTGTCGTTCGGCTATCTGAACAGAAGGATCTTTGGTTTGTTTTGTTTGAAAAAGACACGATTTTATTAGTTCCGTAAAATAATACTAGGAAATTGTTACCTGTTACCGTTATAATATAGGTAATAAGTAATATAAAAGGTGAAAAAAATGGAATCCAATAACAAAATGCTCGAAATTAAAAGCAGAATATTTGATTTTTTCCTTTCGTCTTCCAATCTTACACAAACTACCTTTCTCACTCAGTTGCAGCATTTATTGAAAGAAGAACTTCAAGCAGAGCAGGCAATTGTAACGTTGGAAGAGAACCTTCTTTCACAAAAGGAATCTCTTATTTGTGAACAGGCAGTTTCCTATACTATTTCTTCAAGCGAAGGTAGCAACATGGAAAATGTGGTCATTCCTCTTTTTGATGAGGAATATGCAATCGGCAAAATTGACCTGCATTTCCTTTCTCCTGTACCTCTTCCATTAGATAGCTTCAATCAAATGTCTAAAGAACTCTCAATTATATTTCAACATTATAATCAATACATACACAAAAGATATGAAGAAAAACAATATGAAGAACTGTATACCATCACTTCAAAATTTCACTCGGCCATGAAGGTGGACGCGATTTTATCTGAAGTGATAAAACTGTTACAAAGAATGTATGAGGACTTTTCTTATCTACTCTTGTTAACTTCAGATAATGATGATCTAAAGCATTTGCCTATAAAAAAATTAGATTTTGATGATAACAATATCTGTGCCATGAATGCCTATGTGACTGGCGAGGTTCAATATGAAAATTGCATTAAAGATAGAAGAGCAAATATCTATATTCCTATAAAAGGTGGACAAGGGGTATATGGTGTCATGCAAATTATTTCTTTAGATGCTGCCACACTTCCTGAATCAGAAATTAAGTTTATTAAACTACTTGCAGATGCCACCGGAGCGGCGCTAGAGAATACGCAACTTTATGAGCAGTCCAAGCAAGTAATAACAGACTTACAACTAATCAATGAAACATCCCATCAATTGAATACGAACTTAAGGCTGACCGAAGTGACCTCTTTTATGGTCAAAAAGATCCTTCAGTCGTTTGATGCAAAAGAAGTGGCATTCGTCTTTTATCAAGAAAAAGGCATGGAGATTTTGCCAGGTTCAACAGAATTCTTTCAGCAAAGCGATATGAAAGAGTATCTTACACATATGAAAGAGTTTTTATATTCTGACGGAGAGCCGCTCTTTATCGGAGATCTTCGAGTACATAAACGATTATCAGACCTTCCTTTCTGCTCTTGTATGGTGATTCCCATGCTTATTCCGAATGGGGGGAGAGGGGCTTGTGTAGTAACACATACCTTGCCGTATTTCTTCAGCTTTGAACAATTTAAGTTGTTGCAGTCGCTTATTCACCATTCAACTTTAGCTTTTAACAACTCCATGTTACGAGAAGAGTTGGAGAAATACGTGATAACAGATTATCTGACAAAACTTTATTCTCGAAAATATTTGGATGATAAAATTGAAAAATCGATGAAAAATGACTCCTACGGTACATTCATCCTTTTGGATATCGATGATTTTAAAATTGTGAATGATACATATGGTCATCAAATAGGCGATAAAATCCTCATTCAGGTCTCCAATATTATCAAAGCAAATATCAGAGAAACCGATATCGGAGCAAGATGGGGTGGAGAAGAGCTCGCCATATATTTACCTAAAGTAGATTTGAATTTAGGTGAGAGTATAGTCATAAGAATCATAGATAAGATCAGGGAAGAGACTGATCCGGGAGTAACGGTTTCGTGCGGTATTTCCTTTTGGAATAAGAATACACAGGATTCGCCAAGGGATCTCTTTCACAGAGCAGACTATGCCCTTTATAAAGCGAAGGACCAAGGGAAAGACCAATTATGTATTGAAGATGCTTCTGAAACAAGTAAAAAAGTCAAAAGCTAATAATTGAAATTAAATGTGCGTTAACAATGCCCTTCACCTGTCACAGATGAAGGGTTTTTTATTAAAGATAAGAAAGTAAAAAATCCTGTTGAGTTCCGTTTCAGGCGCTTCGCTTGCCTGCGGGCGGTCCGTGAGCCTCCTCACAACGCTTCAGGGGTCTCACCTGTCCCTTCCTCCCGCGGGCGTCTGCGCGCCTTCCACTCCAATCAACAAGATGACTTCATTCACCTTAAGGATTTTTGAAGTGGTATGGTATATACCTGAGTTATCTTTAAAAGCAATAACGTTTCGTTCTAGTAATCTAGAGCTGTTGATTGGAGCAAAAGGCGAAGACTCCTGAGGGAGATAGTGCTAGGTGGAGACCCCGAAGGCAAAAGCCGAGGAGGCTCCAGCAGCGCCCCTAGGAAAGCGAAGCCATTTGCGGAAATCAACAGCGGAACATAACCCAGTAACTAAAAAGGGCTTAGCGTTGCACGTTTTTTTATTTTATGACTAATTTTATTCACTGTTAAAGAAAACGCTTTCATTTTTCAGTTGTTTGCCATATGCTAGTAATGGATGGGAAATTGGAAGGGAGCATTTTTTATGGATAAGCAGAAAAAACAGCAGTTTGAGACGGAAGTTATTCATCATGGATATGATAGTTCCATTTATCAGGGAAGCTTGGCACCGCCAATCTTTCAAACTTCTACTTTTTCCTTTCAAACGGCACAACAAGGGGAAAACAGGTTTGCAGGGGAAGAAGAAGGCTACATTTATTCGAGACTTGGAAACCCGACGGTGAAAATGCTGGAAGAGAGGATAGCAGCTCTTGAAAACGGAGAGGCTGGTCTTGCATTCGGATCAGGAATGGCAGCAGTGTCCGCTGTTTTGATTGCATTAACAAAAAGCAACGACCACATCCTATGTTCACAAGGAATCTACGGGTGTACTTTTGGCTTACTACAATTATTGAAAGATAAATATAATGTGTCACACAGCTTTTGTACGATGCAGACAGAATCGGAAATTAGAGAAGCCATCCAACCGGAGACGACTTGCATCTATGTGGAAACACCGATTAATCCAACCATGGCACTGATAGATTTGGAACTTATTGTTTCTATAGCTAAAGAGAAAAATATTAAGGTAGTCGTAGATAACACATTCTGCTCTCCTTACTTGCAGAAACCACTAGATCTTGGTTGTGATATTGTCATCCACAGTGCGACTAAATACATCGGCGGTCATGGAGATGTAATTGCTGGCCTGATTGTAGGTTCTAAAGAGATGATTTCAGAGATTTCCATGACGACCTTAAAAGATATTGGTGGCGTCATGTCTCCATTTGATGCGTGGCTGCTGATTCGCGGTCTGAAAACGTTGCATGTCCGCTTGGACCGCCATTGTGATAATGCCGAATATGTATTTGAACAATTAGAGGCACACCCAATGGTCAAGAAGGTTTTTTATCCAGGTGATAAGAAGAGTGAAGCATACTCTATCATGCAAAAACAGATGAAAAAGGGCGGGGGGCTTATTTCTTTTACCATTAAAGGTGGAAAAGAAGAAGCGCAAAGGCTATTAAATGAATTGCAACTGATAAAAATTGCAGTAAGTTTAGGGGATGCGGAAACATTAATACAACATCCTGCTACCATGACGCATGCGGTTGTACCAAAAGAAAACCGAGAACTGATGGGGATAACAGACAGTCTACTTCGCCTCTCCGTCGGCCTAGAAGGCAAAGAAGACATCTGGCAAGACCTCAAACAAGCATTAGATAGATTATAAGAAACATAGAAAAAAACGTCTAACCCGAGTATTTGGGTTAGACGCTTTTTTAAAGAATAAGAAAGCATATAAGTTTGTTGATTTCCGTTCCAGGAGCTTCGCTTGCCTGCGGGCGGTCCGTGAGCCTCCTCAGGCTTCGCCTTCCGGGGTCTCACCTGTCCCTTCCTCCCGCGGGCGTCTGCGCGCCTTCCACTCCAATCAACAAGGTGACTTCATGTATTGAAGGGTTTTTGAAAAGGTATTACATAAGTATACGTTATTTTCAGCTGTGGATTGGAGCAAATGGCGTAGACTCCAGCGGGGGAGTAACGGTAGCTTGAGACCCCGCAACGAAGTGAGGAGGCTCAAGCACCGTCCCGCGGAAAGCGAAGCCATTTGCGGAAAGGAACAGCGGCTATTAACTATTCACTTATGTTCTTTTACTGGATTTTTCTCATGCACCAGCAAGCAAAATAGAAACAAACTTCTCTAAATATACTTTATCCAGCTCATCAAAACGATCTTTAATTGGGCTGTCAATATCAAGAACCCCGATAACCTTCCCATCAACTACCATAGGAACAACAATCTCTGACTGTGACGCTGCATCACAAGCGATATGACCCGGGAAAGCATGCACATCAGCTACAAGTTGTGTTTCCATGGAAGATGCAGCCGTTCCGCAGACACCACGCCCGAATGGAATTCTTACACATGCAGGTAAGCCTTGAAATGGTCCCAAAACTAACATGTTTGGTTTCGTTTCATCTGTTAAGTAGAACCCCACCCAATTCACTTCTGTTAAAAAGACATTTAACAAAGCGGACGCATTGGAAAGATTAGCAATGAAATTAGGCTCATCGGCAATGAGAGCTTGCAATTGTTTTAGTACAAGTTCGTAATTTTCTTCCCTCGTACCTTTATAGTTTTCGACTTGAAACATCATAATCCCCTCGCATTTTCGTGACTAATTGTGGAAAAACAACAACAAAAGTAGAATACCTAATGAAGTTGTCGACATTTAATAAAAGGATATACGTTCATCTTCACGAAATCAATAATTAAGAATCGAAATCACCAGAAAGGGTGAAAAAGATGGAAAAGACAAAGCAAAGAATCATTGATGCTGCAATCATTCTTTTTAATACAAAAGGGTATGATGGAACCTCTATACGGGAACTTGCCAAGAAGGCAAATGTGAACGTGGGGCACATCTCCTATTATTTTGATAATAAAGCAGGTCTGCAAGAACATCTTCTATCCAGTTTTTTTGATCAATACGTGTCTATATTAGAAAAAGTCTACAAAAAAATGTCCACTTACACTGCAAGGGAATGCCTGTTGGAATGTGTGGAAAAGTCCATGCAGTTTCATCGTGAGAATCGTCAATTGGCAAGATACGTCTATAGGGAGCTTACGTTTGACACTATTCTTGTCAGGGAAATCATGTCTACGTATTTAACGAAGGAGAAGTATTACTATAAAGCGATATTGGAGAAGGGGCATAAAAAGAAGGAGTTTCATGTTCCTTCTGTACTGATGGCTGTGATGCAATTAAAGAGCATGATTAGTACGCCTTTTTTACAGTCGCAGTATTTGGCGGAGGTTTGGCATATTATGCCGTATGAGACGTCTGCGGTGGATCAGTATGAGAAGGTGATTGTTCAGTGGTTGGAGCAGTCTGTTTTTGTGGAGCAGGAGGAGCTGGAGAAAATTGCATTATAAATCTCGTTTGACTGTTGATTTTCGTTGCAGGCGCTTCGCTTTCCGCGGGCGGTCCGGGAGCCTCCTCACAACGCTTCAGGGGTCTCCCCTGTCCCTTCCTCGCGCAGGACAAGGAAGGCTTCGGCAGCGATACATCGCACGAAGAAAATGCGCTAGCATTTTCGAGAAGTCTGCGCGCCTTCCGCTCAGATCAACATGGTTACCTACTAATTCATTTTAGTAATTCTTTATTAATCCATTTATAGCCTTGGCCCAATCCCTTTGCTGTGTGTGCGTCGGATCCGTACACGAGGGGGATTTTTCTTTTTTTTGCTTCCTTTGCAATGGATAGTGGGGGATAGGAATCTCCACACAAAGGTTTAACAAATCCTGCACCGTTGTAGTCCAGTTCGTACCCTTTTAAAGCGATGGCATCTAAGATAAGGTCGGTATATTCCTGGATGGGTCTAGTGTGTGGAAAGCGCTTTTTGAATTTTTCAACCAGCGTGATATGGCCGATTCTTTTCGGTTTATATGTGCCTAAGTCACAGTTAATCGATGTTAAGAGAGTAGAGAAATACGATTCATAAACAGCTGGAAGGCCACCGAAAACCCCGATGATTCTCTCAAACTCCTCTTCACTGAAATCCAAGCAATAATACTTCTCGTCTTTTTTCAGAAAGTGAACAGACAATATGCTGTCATCCAAAAGCGGTCCCAGTTCTCCTAAAATTTCACGTGTTTCTTTTTCATACCCATCAATATAGTCAATTTCCAGTCCGATGTTGATTTTTATGGCAGATGCGTAATAGGATTTCATTTTCTTCAATTCTTCCATATAGGCAGGAATGCATACCCAATCCATCGCACTATCCCGGTCAGGGGCTGGGTCGATAAAAGACTTCGGTAGTGGGGCATGTTCTGTAAAGGAAATTTCTTTGTATTTTAGTTGTAAAGCTTGTTTAATATACTTTTCAATTGTATCTGTGCTACCATGCGGACAATAAGGGGTATGGACATGTTTGTCGATAATCAAGAAAAACCCTCCGATACTAGAAGAAATATGTAAAAAAATTAAAAATATTGGTCAAAAAATGTCGTTTACATGGTATCATAAAAACATTGAAATATAAATAAAATGGGCGTGGAATATATATGGACCCATTTAGCTTTTTTATACATAGATGAATCATTGATTAAGATGAAAAATGTACATAGAAGACAGGAACCACCATCCGGGTAGAAGGGGACTAGGTATGGAATATATTATTGGGATTTTAGCACTAGTAGTTATTTTTATCAGTATTAGTTTTATAAGAAGAAAGAAAATTTATCAAGAAGTGGACCGCTTAGAAAATTGGAAAGTGTCGATTATGAACAAACCGGTATCAGAAGAACTTTCCAAAGTGAAAGATTTGAACATGACTGGTCAGACAGAGCAACTTTTTGAGAACTGGCGTTATCAATGGGACAATATTTTATCGACAGAACTAGTAAATATCGAAGAATACCTCTTTGATGCAGAGGATTTCGTTGATAAATATCGTTTTAAAAAAGCAAAAGATGTCTTGTCGTTAGCTGACAGTAAACTTCAGGATATTGAATTGAAAATAAAGGCTATTTACGACGAGTTAGATGAGCTGATCGTTAGCCAAGCAAAAAGTGCTGAGGAAAATGAAAAATTGGAAGGGAAATTTTCTGATTTTAAAAAGCAGTTGCTGAACCAGCGCCATCAGTATGGAAGCACAACCCCTCTATTGGAGAAAGAACTAGAACAGATTCAACAGCTTTTCGCAGAATTTAATCAATCTATATCCAATGGAGATTATCTAGTTGCCAGAGAGTTGATTGCGAAAATTGAAAAGGAATTAGCAGATTTTGAAATTAAACTAGAATATATTCCAGGACTTCTTATTGAATGTCAGTCTGTCATTCCTAGTCAACTTGCCGAGGTGGAAACGGGCTATAAAGAGATGCTGGAAGAAGGATACATCCTGGATCATGTAAACCTCGATAAAAGCATTGCTAGCCTTCAAGATAAACTGAAGCAGTCTACGAAGTTGCTCATGGAAACGAAAGCTGTAGAGGCAAAAGAAGGAATTGAGCTTATTAAAACTGAAATGGATGAGCTATATGATCAGATTGAAAAAGAAGTCTTGGCAAAACATTATGTCGTAAAAGAACTTCCTTCTGTTGAAGCGATCCTCATTGCTTTATCTTCTGCTAGTGAGAAGACCAAGCAAGAAACCTATGTGGTGCAGGAAAGCTACCAGCTTCAACAGGAAGATATTCAAACGCAGCAGAAAATTGAAGAATCTATGCTCGCACTCAATGACCGTTATGAGAAACTCAGTGGTCACCTTCTTGATCAGACCATTGCCTTCAGTATATTGAAAGAGGAGCTGGAGGATATCTGTGAACAAATCAACTCTCTTCAGGAAATCCATCAACAATATACAGAAAGCTTGATGGCGTTGCGTAAAGACGAAATGGCTGCAAGAGAGCAGTTGAATTCTTTAAGAAAAATGTTATTTGAAGTGAAGCGTTCTATAGAAAAAAGTAATATACCTGGGTTGCCAAAAAGCGTATATCAGGAGCTATCTTTGGCGAATGATCAGCTGAAAGCTGTAACAGGGAAATTGGAAGAAAAACCATTAAATATCGTGGAAGTAAATACGGTACTGTACGAAGCTGTGACAAGTGTTGAAAAATGCCATGAAGAAGCATTGGAAATCCTTGATCATGCCTACTTGGCTGAAAGTGTCATACAGTACGGAAACAGATATCGAAGCAAACACCCTTCGATTCATGAAAGCTTAGTAGAGGCAGAGCAGTTATTTAGAAATTATGAATATAAGCATGCACTAGAAGAAGCGGCTACTTCGCTAGAAAAGGTAGAACCAGGTGTTTTAAAGAAAATAGAAAAAGTACTTGAAAAGGAAAGTTAACAAATGAAGTATGCGCAAAGTATCCTTGTAGCTATCCTGCTCATAAGCGGGACCTTTATATGGTACAGTTTTTACGCATCCTTTCAGGAAAAAAAAGAAGAGACTGCACAACCTGAAGTCTCTTCCCCTACTCAGGAAGAAGAAACAGTCGCTCTTCCATCTGTAGATCAAGATAAGGCAGAGAAAGTTACGATCTCACACATTCAACAAGACGGGCTCACTCAACAAATGCTCAAAGAGTGGAACATACAGGATGAACGTATCGGCATCGACCAACTGCTTTCCCTATTAGAAAAAAATAAACCATAAGAAAAACCGGGCAAAAACCGCCCGGTCTTTTTTTTGCTTAAAACACTTGTTAGTGGTTAATAGCCGCTGTAACTTTCCGCAAATGGCTGCGCTTTCCGCGGGGCGACCTTGAGCCTCCTCACTTCGTTGCGGGGTCTCAATAATTTCGCTACTTCCCCTGCTGGAGGAAGGGACAGGTCAGACCCCGGAAGGCGAAGCCTGAGGTGGCTCACGGCCCCCCGCAGGCAAGCGAAGCGCTTGGAACGGAAATCAACTGTATTTTATACTTTCTTATCTAAAAACAAAAGGCTTGGATAGTCATATCCAAGCCTTTTGTTTATATAGATATTAAGCAATACTTTCATTAGATTGCTTGGCTGTTATTGCCCCAACGACCAGTCCGACAATTACTCCGATCACTGCGGGTACCAACCAACCTACTCCTTCATTATAAAAAGGAAGTATGCTGAAAACATCCTGTAAAAATGTGATATTAATCCCTGCCATAGCCAATCCATCCACGAAACTTACCATACCTGTGAATAGTAAGGCAAACCCATACACGAATGACTCATTTCTCCAACGATAGAACGAAAGAACAATCAGTACAATGGCTAATGGATAAATCATAATCAACACAGGCAACGAAATCGTAATCAATTGATCAAGGCCTACATTTGACACTACTAAACTAAAGATAGATAAGATTGCAACAAATACTTTATAAGAAACAGATGGCATAATTTTAGAAAAGAATTTACTTGTCGCAGAAACAAGTCCTACAGATGTCGTTAAGCAAGCAAACGTAATGGCAAGTCCTAAAATTACTGCTCCAATTGATCCAAACAGATAAGTAGCTGCGCCAGATAATATCTGCCCGCCATTACCTGCAGCTCCGACTGCATCAAGACTAGTTGCTCCTAGATAGGATAAACCACCGTAAACAATGGTAAGACCTATCGCAGCAATAAATCCTGCTTTTAAACAAAGAGAAGTAATCGTCTTTTTATCCGTTACACCTTTATCCTTAATTGCAGAAATTACAACAATTCCGAAAACTAAAGCTGCGATGGTATCCATTGTTAGATAGCCTTCAAGGAAGCCCTTGAAGAAAGGTGAATTTTGGTAGGCCTCTGTTGGAGCACCAATAGCACCCATCGGGGTTATGATACTTTTTACAACAAGGACACCAATAACAACCAACAAGATCGGTGTTAATATTTTCCCAATTCGATCCACAAGTTTTGCTGGATTTAATGCAAGATAATACGTAATAGCAAAGAATACTAACGTAAACAGAAAGAGTGCCCAACCTTGTGGGTTAACCGATTCAGGCAAGAAAGGTGTTGCACCTATTTCAAAGGCAACAGTACCTGTACGCGGGATACCAAAGAATGGCCCAATCGCTAAATACATAATAATAGTAAAAATAATTCCGAAAATTGGGTGTACACGATTAGCAAGAGTTTGAAGGTCGCCTCCTGTGTAAGCAATAGCCATTACTCCAAGTAGTGGCAGGCCAACTCCTGTAATCAAGAAACCTATTACAGATAGTCCAACGTTATCTCCAGCTGCTTGCCCAAGTAATGGAGGGAATATCATATTCCCGGCACCTAAAAACAAGGCAAAAAGCATAAGTCCTAATACCAATATGTCCTTATTTGTATATACGTTTTTACGCATAATAATCCTCCTGATGAGAAAATGAAATGAATACGTTTTCATCCTATCATAATTTTGATGAAATTTGTCGAATAACATAAAAGTTCAACAATTCAATATATTAGAAAAACAATTAATAGTTTAACATGTCTATACATGTTTAGAAAGGGAAAAGGTAATATTTCTAATAAATACCTGCTTCCTTTATATAAGTAGGAAGGCATTTCTTTTACACGGATATAAAATGTGCTAACATTAATATTCGCTTAGAAGAAAATATTATCTATATTAATTGATGATACAAATTCCTCATCAGACCTATGGAGGATGACCATGATCTATTTAGACAATAGCGCCACGACTAAACCATATAAAGAAGTATTGGATTCTTTTTTAAAGGTATCCACAGATTATTTTGGAAACCCATCCTCGCTCCATTCGCTTGGCGGCGAGGCCGAAATGCTGCTTAACCGGTCAAGGGAGACGATAGCAACCTTGCTGCATGTCCACCATAAGGAAGTCATTTTCACGTCAGGCGGAACAGAAAGCAACAACTTGGCCATAAAAGGATGTGCGCTAAGCAAAAGAAATATCGGTAAACATATCATTACAACTGCTATTGAGCATCCTTCCGTAACGAATGCGATAAAAGATTTGGAACAGGAAGGGTTCGAAGTGACGGTCCTACCTGTTAATAAGGAAGGAAGAATTACGAAAAAGCAGGTAGAAGAAGCGTTGAGAAAAGAGACGGTGTTGGTTTCCATTATTCATGTAAATAATGAAACCGGGGCAATCCAACCTGTAGAAGAAATCGGCGAATTTCTACTGAACTATCCAAATGTCAGCTTTCATGTTGACCATATTCAAGGAATCGGAAAGGTTCCATTAAAGATGAATGTCATTGACCTTTGCTCTCTTTCCGCTCATAAGTTTCACGGATTAAAGGGAAACGGGATACTGATTGCCAAAAATGGAGTCAAACTTCATCCAATTCTCAGCGGAGGAGACCAGGAATGGACGTTACGATCAGGAACAGAGAATGTGGCGGGGATTGTTGCCATGACGAAAGCACTGCGAATGACTTTGGAGAAGAGCGGAAATTACTTACCTAATATATCTGCATTAAAACTATATCTTCTTGATGAATTAGAGAAAATAAGTGGAGTATTTATTCATACCTCCAGAAGTTACAGTGCTCCGCATATAGTCAACTTTTCCGTTCCGGGCATAAAGGCAGAAGTTCTTGTCCATGCTTTAGGCACAAAAAATATTTATGTCTCTACAACCTCTGCCTGTTCATCCAAGCGAAAAGCACCAAGCAAGACTTTAATGGCAATGGGAGTGACGAGGGCACAGGCGGAAAGTGCTATCCGAGTAAGTATGACTTACAGTACAACAAAAGAAGAGATACGCTTATTTATACAAGAGCTTATCCAGGCCATAACCACTATAAAAGAAGTAACGAGGTAAAAAACATGAATTATGATCACATATTAATCCGATTTGGTGAACTGTCTACCAAAGGAAGAAACAGAAAACAGTTTGTCCAACGTCTTAGTTACAATATATTAGAAAAAATTAAAGACTTTCCAAAGGTTGCGATCGAAAAAAGCAGAGACAGAATGTTCATCAGATTAAATGGAGAACCTCATGAACCAATTCTGGATCGACTTCAAAGCATCTTTGGCATTCACTCTTTCAGCCTTGCAGTCAAAACGAAAACAGAATTAGAAGACATGAAAAAAGGAGCATTATTCGCTCTCGAGGCGTTACCTTACAAAGGAAAGACATTTAAAGTGACAGCCAAACGGGCTTATAAAAACTTTGAACTTGATACTAATGGTTTAAATCACGCAATCGGATCGCATTTATTGCGAAATGCCGAAGATCTGTCGGTGAATGTAAAACAGCCTGATATTAATGTAAGGGTTGAAGTTAGAGAGGAAGCGACTTACATTACATGTAAGGATATTGCAGGCGCAGGAGGTCTTCCAGTTGGTACAAGTGGTACAGGTGTGCTCATGCTATCTGGAGGGATAGACAGTCCAGTAGCAGGATACTTGGCAATGAAACGTGGAATTAGATTAGAGGTTGTTCACTTTTTCAGCCCTCCGTATACAAGTGAACGTGCAAAACAGAAAGTAGTGGAACTGACAGAAAGACTGACAGATTTTGGTCACTCCATTAATTTGCATATCGTTCCTTTTACAGATATCCAAGTAGCGATACAAAAGCAAGTGCCGGAAAACTATACGATGACATCCACCAGAAGGTTTATGTTGAAGATTGCGGACAAAATTTGTGAAAAAGAACAAGGGCTTGCAATTATTACGGGAGAAAGTTTAGGGCAGGTGGCTAGTCAGACTTTACAAAGCATGTCCACGATTAATGAGGTTACTTCCACTCCGATCATTCGTCCGCTCATAACGATGGACAAAATAGAAATTATGGATATTGCCAATCAAATAGATACGTTGGAGATTTCCAATCGACCTTATGAAGATTGTTGTACGATTTTCACCCCTTCTGCACCTAAAACGAAGCCGAAAAAGGAAAAAATCAATTTTTATGAAAGCTTCTTTGATATAGATAAGATGGTAAATGATGCAGTAGATCGTACGGAAAAGCTTATAATTACAGGGAAAAAGCAAGAAGAAGATAGTGATATCAACGATTTATTTTAACAATTTGTTACTGAGAAGAATTACCATATTTAAAACATGAATGATGCCATGTGTTTTTACACATTCTATACTCACAAGGAGGTGAAAACACATGGCAAACAACAGTTCAAACCAACTAGTTGTACCTGGTGTACAACAAGCTCTTGACCAAATGAAATACGAAATCGCTTCTGAATTCGGAGTTCAACTTGGTCCTGATGCAACTGCTCGCGCTAACGGTTCCGTTGGTGGAGAAATCACTAAACGCTTAGTTCAAATGGCTGAACAAAGCTTCAGTGGTGGTTACCAAAAATAATATATAAAATGGCTACGAGGTGGGGGAAACCCCACCTTTCTTCTATTCTAATCTTGGAGGTGCTTTTTTATGAAGGAGCAAAATCAAGTAGAAAAACAACAGAAGAAACAAGGAAGAAAACGCCGCAACGAACCAAAGCATGCGGTTAAATCGAATGAGCAATAAATAATGTTTGAGCACCTTCTTTTGGGAAGGTGTTTTTGCGTTTTATTAGTGAAATTAGTAAATGTATTAAGGCGAGGATGTATCAATAGCGTTGGATCAGTATGAGCAACCGGTGGAATGCCGCACTGGTGACAAAATTGCTGTGTTTTTTAAGAAAATGCCTTCATTTTTTTTTGTGTAAATTGGTTTGGTCAATTTTCTTCTTTGTTCGGTCAAATAATGGTAGTATTTACATGTGGTTCGGCCAATTAAAGGAGAGGTTTGGTCAACTTTTTCAGTAGGTTCGGTCATTTGAAAATTTGGTTCGGTCACTTTTCGAAAATCTTTGGTCAACTTTGCCAAAACTTCGGTCAACTTCCGTAAATCTTCGGACATCTACTCAAGCGCCAACATTTTTCCCCAAAAAGAATGAAAATTTCCACAAAATAATTCAAATTATTTAAAAAATTTTGTAATATAGAGATAGTACTATTACAAAGGGGATGACTTCATATGAAAAGAGAAGAACTTTTAGCACCGCCAAAGTACAATCTGGTTGAAGAAGTGGAAAAGTACGCACAAGACAGTGAAAGGCTCGCACTCATTTGGGAAAGTGAGCAAGGGGAGAAGGAACAAGTAACATATCAACAATTAATGAAAGCTGCAAATAAAATTGGAAACGCTTTAATTTCAGAAGGGCTGCAAAAAGGGGATGTAGTTCTTGTGATGATGCCAAGGCTTATAGAATCGTATCAAGTGTATTTAGGTGCACTCAAAGCCGGTATTGTCGTTATTCCATGTTCTGAAATGTTAAGAGAAAAAGATCTTGCATACCGAATCGAACACGGAGATGTGAAAGGGATCATTACATATCAACCATTTGTGGAACAGGCAGATAAATTAGAGGAAGTAGGCAACCTGGTAAGATTCAGTGTTGGGGGACTACCCGAAAAAGGCTGGACAAACTTGCACGAAGCGATGGAAAAACAATCAGACCGACTTGATTTTGCCACCACTTCAAGTGATGACATGGCCTTTCTATCCTATACATCAGGTACAACAGGTAATCCGAAGGGAGTTGTCCACACGCATGGATGGGCATACGCGCACCTCCGCACGACTTCTCAGAACTGGCTTGGGATTGAAGAAAATGATGTAGTATGGGCAACTGCAAGTCCTGGATGGCAAAAGTGGATATGGAGCCCATTCTTATCGACACTAGGTTCTGGGGCAACAGGATTTGTTTATCATGGCAAGTTCGATCCCAACACATATCTAAAGCTTTTGGAGAAACATGAAGTGAATGTCCTTTGCTGCACACCAACAGAATACCGTCTGATGGCGAAAGTAGATAACTTAAACGCTTATCAGCTGCCACATCTCCACAGTGCAGTATCTGCCGGGGAGCCGTTAAATCGTGAGGTAATTGACACCTTCCGAAAACATTTCCAAGTTGATGTCCGGGACGGTTATGGTCAAACGGAAAACACGTTGTTACTTGGAGTGTTAAAAGGCATGGAAATTAAATCTGGGTCCATGGGGAAACCCACACCTGGAAACCATGTAACAATTATCAATGAGGATGCTGAAGAATGTGCAGTGGGGGAAGTCGGGGACATAGCAGTACATGTAGAGACGCCGGCACTATTTAAGCACTATTACAAAGATCCTGAACGTACTTCCAGACAGTTTAGAGGGGACTACTATATTACAGGCGATAAAGCCAAAAAGGACGAAGACGGTTACTTTTGGTTTGAGGGCAGAAGTGATGACATTATCATCAGCTCAGGCTACACCATTGGACCGTTTGAAGTAGAAGATGCATTGGTAAAGCATCCGTTGGTGCGTGAATGCGCGGTAGTAGCAAGTCCTGATGAAATAAGAGGAAACATCGTTAAAGCCTTTGTAGTGTTGCAGGACGGTGTAGACCAGGAAGAAGATAAGGTAACTAAGTTGCTTCAAGAGCATGTCAAGGAACTGACGGCCCCATATAAGTACCCGCGAAAAATCGAGTACGTGGCCGAGCTTCCGAAAACTACTTCTGGAAAAATAAGAAGAATAGAACTAAGGCAGCAAGAATTGGCTCAAGCGGCTCAATCCTAAATGTAAGGAAAGGCAGGCTGGTGGGGATCAGATTCCTTGACCCACACCTAGACTGTCTTTTTTTATGCAATTTTTTTGTGCCTAGCCTTCACAAATGATAATCTAAATGTAATTTTACAAAATGAAGGAGAAAGATCACCATGGGAGAAATTTGGTACGGCGGAACCATCTATACAATGAGAGCAGAAATGGAAAAAGTAGAAGCAGTCTATACGGAAGATGGAATCATAAAAGACATAGGGACTCAAGACAATCTTCTCTCTAAATACCAACATGCACAAAAGCAAGATCTAAAAGGGGCAGTCATGTACCCTGGCTTTACTGATAGTCATATGCACCTGATTGGCCACGGAGAAAAATTACTGCGACTGGATCTATCCACTTACACATCTCCCCAAGATGTGAAACAAGCATTAATAAAAAAAGTACGAGAAACCCCTGAAGGAGAATGGATTTTCGGTGAGGGATGGAATGAGAATAATTTTGTCGACCGCAAAATTTTCCACAGAACGGAGCTTGATGAAATCACTTCATCTCACCCCATGATTCTATCAAGAGTTTGTCGCCATGCCGTACTGGTAAACAGTAAAGCTTTGGAACTTGCAGGTATTACAAAAGAAACAGAAAACCCTCCAGGAGGAGTCATTGTAAAGGATATTGATGGCGAGCCGACTGGATATTTACTTGACCAAGCACAGGAATTAGTAAAGAAGAAGATACCAAAAGCGAGTGAGAACTACTTGTATCATGCTTTGAAAACTTCTATTGAAGATTGCCTGCGCCTAGGGTTGGTAGGAAGTCATAGTGAAGACCTAAGTTATTATGGCAGTTTTACGAAAACATTTGGAGCATTTGAAAATGTGATTGAAAGAGATAAGTTAAAATATCGTGCCCATTTGCTTGTTCATCATGAAGTAGTGGATGATATGCACGAAGAAGGGCATACATTTAAGGAAACAACAGGCTTCATTACCCTTGGTGCTATGAAGATCTTTGCGGATGGAGCACTCGGAGGCAGGACCGCTCTTTTAAGTCGCCCTTATAATGATGCTCCTGAAACATCCGGGGTGGCCATTCATACACAAGAACAGCTTGCCATGCTTGTTAAAAAAGCGAGAGATTACGGGATGACGGTTGCAGTCCATACAATAGGCGATCTTGCGTTTGAATATATGTTAGATGCCATTGAAAAGTATCCTGCTCCAAAAGGAGAAAGAGACAGGCTTATTCATGCTCAGATATTAACGAAGGATCTTATTGATCGAGCAAAAAAACTGTCTCTTATTCTAGATATCCAGCCGCGCTTTGTGGCAACAGACTTTCCGTGGATTATTGAACGATTGGGAGAAGAAAGACTGAACTATTCTTATGCTTGGAAAACCCTTCTAGAGGAAGGTTTGATATGTGCAGGAGGATCGGATGCTCCGATAGAACCGGTAGATCCACTTCTAGGAATACACGCTGCTGTAACGAGGCAAACACCTGGGGATACAGACAAAACGGTTTATCAACCAGAACAACGTCTATCCATGTATGAGGCAATCGGACTCTTTACAAAAGGTAGCGCACAAGCCATATCTGAAGAACATAAACAAGGCTTAATCGAAAAAGGATACTACGCCGACTTCACCGTACTTGATACCGATCTTTTTCAAACAACAGACGATGGTATCCTAAAAGCAAACGTACTAAAGACAATCGTCGACGGTACGGTGATGTATGAAAGAGATTAAGAATAGCCACAGTAAATGATATTCTATAGCTGTTGATTGGAGCAAAAGGCGAAGACTCCTGAGGGGGATAGCGCTAGGTGGAGACCCCGCAGCGAAGCGAGGAGGCTCCAGCAGCGCCCCTAGGAAAGCGAAGCCATTTGCGGAAATCAACAGCGGAGTTATACAGAATCACTAAAAAATTACTAAAAGGACACCGCGATTAAGCCGCGGTGTCCATTGATAATTAAGGGGCTAGAATTTTATAAAAATGTCCGTTTAACCTTCTCCCAAAACGAATTATCCTTCAACTTCACAGTCTTAATCTTCTTATCTGTAAGCTGTATATCCAACCTCTCCACATGCTTAATGCTAAGTGCTTCATTATCAATCCCAATCGTCGGATAATCATTTCCATCCTGAATTACTTTTAACGTCAACTTCCTAGCGCCTGCCATAATAAACGGAGATCCAAGCGTACGATAGCTGTTATTGTTTATGGAAGCTAGTTCACTTACCTGAAAGCAAGGGAGCATCGGATCAACCACAGCACCCTGGACTGACTTATTGTAAGCCGTGCTGCCTGTAGGTGTCGACACAATCATCCCATCTCCTCGGAATGTTTCAAAGTGCAGCTCATCTATGTAAACATCTATCGCAAATGTTTTAATGATGGCGGAGCGGATGGAGCACTCATTCAAACATTGGAAGGTGGATGTGCCGTCAATGGTTACTTCAAGGGTAGGGTATTTTCTTACCTCGATTTGTTCAAAGGTCATCGCTTCGACCATTTTTTCTGTATCATCGATATGAAAGTCGCAATAAAAGCTGGAAGTTTCACCAGTATTTATACCTGCGTAAAGGCAATCATCTTTGAAACCTGTTTTCTGAACAGCTTGAAGGAAGGTGCCATCTCCTCCAACTGCTACGATAATGTTGGCATGATGATGATCATTTAATATTTCAAAATTATTTTGTACCGCTAATTGCTCCAGTTTTTCCACTTTTTCAACTAGCTCTTCTTCCCTTTTATAAAAGAAAAATATTTTACGGCGTTCTGTCATGATATTTCCTCCTTTTAATAATAAAAAATGGAACTTAAACAAAAAATATCCAAAATATTATCCTTTTGGAAAAAATTTTAGTACAATTCTATATTGTGATAAGTTTACCATTTTGATGAAACTTTTTGAAACGATTTAACGTATAGGTACTGTACGAACAACTAGGAGGTTTAGATATGAGTGGAAAGCGTTGGGCCGCGTTAGGTATCGCGGCATTATTATTGTTTGTGTCGATAATCACGAGTTTTGCAACACAACCTGCGGAAAGCTCCACATCTGGTTCTTTTTCAGATATTCTAGGTGGGGAAGATGAATTTATTGAGGAAGTAATGGAAGACGGAAGTCCAAACCGAAAAATTCTAGTTCTAGAAGTTAACGGTGTTATTCAGGACACAGGAAGCGATGTAACATCTGTATTCCAATCTCCGGGATATAATCATCGACAATTCCTAAGAATGCTAGATCAAGCAAAAGAGGATGATAGTGTAAAAGGAATTATCGTTCGCGTGAATACACCAGGTGGCGGTGTATCAGAAAGTGCCGAGATACATAAGAGACTAGTGGAAATTAAGGAAGAAACGGAAAAGCCGATTTATATTTCTATGGGCTCTATGGCAGCATCGGGTGGATACTATATTGCAGCACCGGCAAACAAAATTTTCGCCTCACCGGAGACAATCACTGGTTCTATTGGTGTTATCATGCAAGGCATTAATTACAGTGAACTTGCCGAAAAATATGGCGTGAAATTCGATACCATTAAAAGTGGGCCATATAAAGATATTATGTCACCTACGAAAGAGATGTCTGAAGAAGAACGTCAAATTCTTCAATCCATGGTCGACAATATGTATGATCAATTTGTCGAAGTTATTGTGGAAGGCCGCGGCATGAATGAATCTGAGGTCAGAAGAATTGCTGACGGAAGAATCTATGATGGCCAACAAGCCAAAGACATCAACATAGTTGACGAGCTGGGGTATTTTGAGGATGTTATTGAAGCAATGAAAAAAGATTATGATATGGGAAATGTTCAAGTTGTTCAATATACAGAAAACCTGGGCTGGGGTTCCTTATTCAGCATGAATGTTCAATCTCTATTAAAGCCAGAGTCTGAAATGCAGATGTTAGCAAAACTTATCAATCAACCTAATTCTCCAAGACTAATGTACTTGTATGCAGAGTAGGAGGGAGAAAAATGAGAGATGAGCAGAATAGCGAATATACAAACGAGAACGTAGAACATGAAGACGTGAACGTAGTGGAAGATAGAGTCAGCAATGATACGGTGTTGCCTGTGAAGGAAGTAGCGGTCACCGAATATCGCTATGCGGGGTTTTGGATGAGACTTTGGGCATTTCTATTAGATCTATTAATCATTTGGAGCATTGGAGCTATCGTGATAAATCCGATATTCAGAATAACAGGGATATCGACTAGTCAAAGCTTCATGTTCTCACCTGCAACCATTGCCACAACCATTGTGCTATATGGATACTTCATTCTGATGACGAAGTATTTTAACCAGACTTTAGGGAAGATGGTGTTTGGTTTACGAGTGGTAGATCTTAAAGCTAATGATCTTTCATGGAAAACCATCCTCTTTAGAGAAGGTGTCGGGCGTTATATTGCTTTAGTTTATGCACCTATCACCTATATCGTATTTCTTGTTGCGGCTTTTACGAGCAAAAAGCAAGGCGTGCACGACTTTATTGCAGACACAACAGTGGTTCATGAAAAATAAGTAATAAACCTGAAGTCCATCGTGACTTTAGGTTTATTTTTTTTGTGCTAGGAGATAATGGAAGGGGGGAGAAAGGGTGTGAAAGTGTGATTTGGGCCATTATAATCTTTGCCATCATAATTCTTCTCTTAATCATGGTTCTCGTCACTAAAATTACCATCCATTTTTACTACCATCATCAACAAGATAATGATCAGATGACAGTGAAACTAAGTGCATGGTACGGGTTGCTGCGGTACACCATTGATGTTCCATTGATCAGTGTAGATAAAGACACAGCATCCATTCATGTCGAGGAAAAAACCAAGGTTGGGGGCGGAGATCCTTCTCAAGGTAAACAAAAAGAGAAAGATTTTTCTCCAAAAGAGATATGGCAGAGTTTTGAAGATACATATGAACTGGTGCGTCATGTTGTCGGGATGCATGAAATAGTTAGGAGATTGCTTTCTAGAGTAGAAGTGAGTCATCTGGAGTGGCATAGCAATATAGGACTCGGGGATGCTGCCCAAACTGGAATGGTTGTTGGTGCAGGGTGGTCGATTAAAGGGGGAGTTGTTGGTTTTTTAAGCAATTATACAGACTTCCGTGCTCAACCGGAACTCTCCATCACCCCCTATTTCCAATTCGCTGTATCCCAAACCATGTTTAAGTGTATGATTCGTTTTCGAATCGGGTATGCTATGTTGGCAGGAATAAGAATCGTTAAATATTGGAAGGGCGGTAGACCTAAGTTTAAAACCCGTCCTTTATCCGTGTTGTCCAAAGAGGAAAATCACAAATCCATGTAACAGCAATAAGGAGGATTAATATGTCTGAACACCCAATTAAGAGTCTAATGACAACAGCGATGGAAAATTTAAAAGATATGATTGATGTTAATACGATCATTGGTGATCCGGTAGAAACACCGGACGGAAGTGTCATTTTGACTGTTTCCAAAGTCGGCTTCGGGTTTGCAGCAGGAGGAAGTGAGTTCCAAGGCGGGAGCGCTTCAGGACCTGAGAGGCATGATGGCGGTGGCAATAACCAAAACCAAGGGCATAAGCTTCCGTTTGGCGGAGGTAGTGGAGGTGGCGTGTCCATCACTCCAATCGCCTTTTTGATTGTCAATTCACAAGGAGTAAAAATGTTGCATCTTGATGAAAGCACCAGTATTTATGAAAGACTTCTGGACCTTGCACCTCAGGCAGTCGAGAAAGTACAGCATATGCTGAATAATAATAAAAATAATAATAGATCAAATCACTCAGATCATTCATCCTATAATGACCATAAGCAGGATTTGGACTTCTAAAATCGCCGGCTGCGCTGCAGTTGGCTTTTTTTATTGCTACGAGTGGAGGGGAGGATAGGGGAGGAAGGGCGGTTATGCCGGATATCAAGAAATTTTGCGATATATCAAGAAATTAAGGGTGGATATCAAGAAATTTCGCAATATATCAAGAAAAACAAGATGGATATCAAGAAATTCCACGATATATCAAGAAATCTACACTTTTCGACAACTTCTACTTCATGTAAGAAAACGCCACTCCCTCCTACTCACCAACAAAGTTTGATTAATTGCAAAACTTCCAAAACATAGCTATTATTACAAGTGTACATACAATTTGAGGAGGGAAATTATCATGGCAAACGTAACATTTAAAGGCAACCCAATGACACTAATCGGAAGCGAAGTGAAAGTGGGCGACCAGGCTCCAAACTTCTCCGTTCTTGCAAATGACCTATCTCCAGTAACATTGGAAAACTACAAAGGATTCAAGAAACTAATCAGCGTAGTTCCTTCCATTGATACAGGAGTATGCGATCAACAAACTCGCAAATTTAACGAAGAGGCAGCGAAGCTTGATAACGTAAAAGTTATTACAGTCAGCATGGACTTGCCTTTCGCTCAAAAACGCTGGTGTGCAGCTAGTGGACTTGACAACGTTGAGGTAGTATCTGACCACCGTGACGCTTCTTTCGGTGAAGCTTACGGCGTATTAATGCAAGAGCTACGCCTACTTGCTCGCTCCACGTTTGTTGTGGACTCCAACGACAAAGTAACATACGTAGAATACGTAGGGGAAGGTACTGACCACCCTAACTACGAAGCGGCAATCGAAGCAATTAAATCTGCAGAATAATACCCTACTCAAACCAATCGCACCAAGACGAGCAGACTGTGATAATAGCAGTCTGCTTTATTTTTGCCCCATCTCCATGTAAAATAGGAATACTGAAAATTTGGTTGCGAGTAATCCCCCTGTTGATTGGAGTGCAAGGTGTGAGACTCCTTAGGGAGTTAGCGGTAGGTTGAGACCCCACAGGCGAAGCCGAGGAGGCTCAAGCACCGCCCCTAGGAAAGCGAACACCTGGAACGCAAATCAACAGGAGTAAACTCAAGTTACCCATAAAAAGGAGTGGCACAATGTCCATTACGAAATTAGAAAACACATTTACTTTATTCGATACAACAGCACAAATCCTACAAGAAGAACTAGACTGTACATACCTAGAGGCGCTTGCAGAAACCGCAGAAAACCTCTTCCACGGAGCAGTCATCCAAGAAGAAGTATCCGAAGTTACCAAACGAAGACTTGAAAAAGAATACAGCAAACAAAACATCACTTCTCTTCAAAAAGAAGAAATCAGAAAAGGATTTCAACTTGCCATACTAAAAGGAATGAAAGATGCAGTTCAAGCCAACCATCAAATGACTCCAGATGCGATTGCCATGTTCATGGGATACCTCGTCGGAAAATACACCTCACATCTGCAACAGCTGACTATGCTTGATCCTGCTATCGGTACTGGAAACCTTCTTACAGCTGTCCTTAACCATCAGCCAAACAAAAAGCTGGAGGCGTTCGGTGTGGATGTGGACGACCTGTTAGTGAAACTTGCTTATAATAATGCCAACCTGCAAGAGCAGTCAATCAGTTTGTTCAACCAAGATGGCTTAAGCAACCTCTTTGTAGAACCAGTCGATGTAGTTGTGAGTGACCTTCCAGTAGGATATTACCCTGATGATAACAATGCTGCCAACTTCAAGCTAAAAGCGGAAGAAGGACATTCCTATGCACATTACCTGTTCATCGAACAAGGCTTGCGTTACACAAAACCAGGCGGCCACCTGTTATTCTTGGTTCCTAACTCCATGTTTGAAGAAGAGGAAGCAAAAAAGGTCAACGCTTTAATAAAAGATGAAGCGTATATTCAAGGAATGCTACAACTGCCAGAAACTATGTTCCAAAACAAAAACCATGCAAAAAGCATCCTTGTTCTGCAGAAAAAAGGAATAGGCATTGAACCTCCTAAAGAAGCACTATTAGTAAACCTGCCAAGCTTCTCTAACATGCAGGCGATGGAAAAAATCATGAGTCAAATCAACCACTGGTTTTCTGAGAAAAAGAAGAATAAGTAACAATACAAAAGCCTAATTCATCTTAGTGGAAGGAGCGGAGACTCCTCGAAATTGCTAGCGCATTTTCTTCGTTCGAGGATTCGCTGCCGAAGCCTTCCTTGTCCTGCGGGAGGAAGGGACAGGGAAGACCCCGCAGGGCGTAGCCCGAGCAGGCTTCCGGACCGCTCGCGGAAAGCGAAGCTCCTGCAACGAAGATCAACCGTAAGTGTAGAATTAACAGTCTACAATAACTATGCTATTCTTCAGAAAATAACGAATATATAAGGTAAGCGTTACCATAAAGGGAAGCCTCTTGCAAATGCAGTATGACGGTGTTTAAATGAAAAAGGTATATATAATATCGGAACTTTGCACAAGATAGGTAGAGTGTAAAAAACATTTAATCATCCACCCAAGTGTGACCATATAAAAGGAGTTGTACGTATCGTCATGTCAAAAGTTATTGCAATTAATGCAGGAAGCTCTTCTCTTAAATTCCAATTGTTCGAAATGCCTAGTGAAAATGTTATTACAAAAGGATTAGTGGAACGTATCGGATTAAACGATGCTGTTTTCACCATCTCTGTGAACGGCGAAAAAGTAACAGAAATCACAGACATTCCAGAACACGGGGTAGCTGTTAAAATCTTATTGAAAAAATTGATCGATCTTGACATCATCCAAAGCTTCGATGAAATCACAGGAATTGGCCACCGTGTTGTACATGGTGGGGAAAAGTTTAATGATTCCGTCCTAATTACCGACGAAGTTTTAAGTCAATTAGAAGAACTTTCAGAACTTGCACCACTTCATAACCCGGCTAACATCGTAGGAATTAAAGCATTCAAGGAAATCCTTCCGAATGTACCGGCAGTGGCTGTTTTTGATACAGCATTCCACCAATCCATGCCGGAAAAATCTTTCCTTTACAGCTTGCCTTACGAGTACTATGAAGACTATGGCATCCGTAAATACGGTTTCCATGGTACATCTCATAAGTACGTTTCCGAGCGTGCTGCAGAATTACTTGGCAGACCAGTTGAGCAACTTCGCCTGATTTCTTGTCACCTAGGAAACGGTGCAAGTATTGCAGCAATTGAAGGTGGAAAATCCATCGATACTTCCATGGGCTTCACACCACTTGCAGGTGTTGCAATGGGAACTCGCTCTGGTAATATTGATCCTGCTTTAATTCCATTCATCATGGAGAAAACAGGCAAGACGGCTGACGAAGTATTAGAAGTCTTAAATAAGCGCAGTGGTATCCTTGGAGTATCTGGTTTCTCAAGTGACCTTCGTGATATTGAATCTGCAGCCAATGAAGGAAACGAACGTGCCGAACTTGCTCTAGAAGTATTTGCAAGCCGTATCCATAAATACATCGGTTCTTATGCTGCAAGAATGTACGGAGTGGACGCGATCATCTTTACTGCAGGTATTGGTGAGAACAGTGATGTTATCCGTGCAAGAGTTCTTCAAGGACTTGAATTCATGGGCGTATACTGGGACCCTGCACTAAACAAAGTTCGTGGTAAAGAAGCATTCATTAACTACCCACACTCTCCAGTCAAAGTTATTATCATTCCGACGAATGAAGAAGTAATGATTGCTAGAGACGTAATGAAAATAGCATTGTAAGCTACAGTCCCCAACCTGTTTAACTTGACAACAGATTGGGGACTGTTTTTTTGTGCGGAACAGCTATGGTATAATGGAGAAAACTAGCAGATGGAAAAGTGAGGGGAAGAACTGTGTCCAATATCAGCAGGGAAGAACAATGGAAACATAAACTTTCACAGTGGGAAGAAAAACTATATACATACGAACCATCCCAATTTTCAGACACGTTGGACCATTGGGTGGACAAGGCTTTTAATTTATTGTCGGACGATAAAAAGGACCTATTTTTTGCTCAAATTGACACATGGTTATTTCATTTGCACGGTATTATTCAGCAATCCTCTTTCCAACAGCAAGCAGAAGAACGGATCGTCAATATGGCCCGAAGCTATATAGAAGATATTGAAAAAATTGAAGATATACGCGAACTACCTTTATCACAAAAAGCATTTATTGCGGAGCAACAGATTGCCAAACAAAAGCTTTATTCCGTGATCCAAGGTGGAATGACAGGGACGGCGAAGATCTCAACCCTAGCTATAGATATCCCAGCATTTGCAGCGTTAAATATCCGTACCACACAGCTTGTTGCGATGTCTTACGGTTACAGGGCAAGTACGCCTTTAGAAATGGTGAGGTCACTACAATTATTCTATGGTGCGACCATACCAAAGAAATATCAGCATGAACGTTGGGAAACATTGAAAAGTGAGCTCGGACAGGATATTGATCATTATTTTGACGTGTTACCAGACAAAGATCATCCAACAGTTTGGCTTCAACAGCCTTTAATGCACCTGATTAAGCTGCTGTTTGTCGCTATTATCGGCCGCCAAAAAGTAAACAACATCCCACTTCTCGGAATGATCACAGCTGCCGGAACAAACTACTATTGGACCAAAGAAGTCTCAGAATTCTCCCACTACTACTACATGATGAGACACTTAGTAGAAAGCGGAGAACTAGACGAATCAGAATGTGAGATGTTTTAAGGAAATACGGAAAATATAGCAGTTGCTTGGAGCAAAAGACGAAGACTCCTGCGGGGGAGTAGCGACATTATTGAGACCCCTGAAGCGTTGTGAGGAGGCTCAAGGTCGCCCTCTGGATAAGCGAAGTCTTTTGCTGAGAGCAACTGCGGCATTCAAATAAAAGGCGAATATCCAGAGCGGATATTCGCCTTTTAAGAATGTACTTTAGAAGATGATACATGCTGATTCATGCGATACCAAAGCCATAAATCATTGATAATGCTAGCATGATCTGCAATCTCCGAATTTAATTCGCAAGACCGCTCAAAATCTGCTTCATCATTCAATAAAGCCTGCTTAAAATTAATCTCTTCTTCTAACTCCTTAATACGATCGGGGATTCCCCCGCGTATCTTTTCCCACTTCAATAATATATCCTGCTGTGTTTCTTTGTCATATTGAGCCCAATCTAAATCCAACTGTGGCAAGCATATTCCAAGCCTTGGATCTTTTACAAAAGAAAACATCGCTACTTCCTTCCTTTTCTTCCCGTTTTAACCCATTGTATAATAACTGGGAAGAACATACTATCCATTTACCCTGTAATTTTTTCCACCTTTAAATGTGTGTCACTCGACGCAAACTAGGATGGATACTTAGTTGAAAGGTGGAAACCCATATGAAGAAAAAAGATCCTAAAGAAATTTTCTCTTATGATGATAATGCTGTGAATGAGGTTCACAATCAAATTACTGATGCTTACTCAAGCGGAGTAGTCGGTCAGCAATACAGCTCCAATGCATACCAACCGGTAGAAGGCGAAAGCGAACAAACATCCCACGAATAAACAAAAAAGGTGCCATCAACAGGCACCTATTTTTGTGACTTTTTTATAGAAAAGAAATAAATGGTACTTGTGATAAGGAAAGCCAAGAAACCAGGAGACAATCCTTCCGGCAATAGCAAATAAACACCTATCCCAATCCCAATACAAACAAATCCAATTCTATTATAAGAAGGTAATCCCTCACTAACTTCAATCTGCTTTCTTTTTATTAAAAGAAAATCAGTGATAATGACGGCAGATAAAGGGATGACAAATGCTCCAATCAAGGAAATATATCGTTCTGCTTCCTCCACTAGTGCAGGTGACAAGGACAATAATATTCCCGCAGCACCGAACAACATGGAACTTTTCACTCTACCAAGTAGCGGTAAAGAATTCAACAGACTGAATCCGCCGGTATAGGCATTGCTTAAGTTAATAGAAACCATCGATAAGATAGCCGCACCTAAAATAATCGCGGTCAGTATACCAGAGTTGGTCATCTCACTTGTAGCAATAAATGGGTTAAAAGCTCCTGTTAGTTGAGCTGTGTAAGCCCCAAAAAAAGCAGTAAGAATAAAGCCCAGGACATTTCCGGTAAACAAACCCCAAAACCCCTGTTTGGAAGTAACGGCATACCTTGTCACATCTGCTGAGGAGGAAACACCAGACACATATTGAACAAAAGCAAGACTTGCGAAAAAGCCCATGACGGGGAGATTCCAGGCACCTTCCATTGTTTTCTCCATTCCTATCATCCCTGTTCCTTTAGTGAGCAAAAGATATAGCATAACTAGCTGTCCAAGAATCAGCCATGGCATAAAGTACTTGGTAGCCCTTTTTACTGCATCAAATCCCACAAGAGCAAGGCCGCTCATAATCAACGCCAACAGCATAGCGATTATGTAAAATGGGATGGAAAGCTGAAAGGTCCGCTCCAGAATAAATTGTATCACCAACGTCCCACCTATGGTCTGAACTGAAAACCAGTAGAGGGATGTAACGGTTCGAATCGGGGAGGAGATATATCTGGATCCTTTTATGCCGATGATGGACCGAATGGCAAATTGAGAAGGAATTCCCCGCTCCGCACCAGGCAAGGATAAATAAGAAACAAATAAGAAGGCGAGTGTTGCACCAAATATAGTGGAGAGAAAGGCTGCATAAAAGTTGAGTCCCCCTTGAATCACAGCGAGTGCAGGGACAAGGAAGTTACCTGCATTCACCGAAAACGCAATCTGGATTATTACATATTCATACCAACGTGTTTTTCTTAATTCTTGTGGAACGGCCTCTAAACCGAACCGCTCTATCCGGCTACGTGGAGGTAATGCCACAGTTTGTGCTTTAGCCATAAGAAGGTCAGACTCCTTTCTTTCGTGTACCTAACAATCATTTTATCGTATCTTAACGGGTTATATGTTGTAAATTTAATCGATTTACAAGAAAATATAGAGGTACGCAATTCTATTAAGGGGGAATCCAGTTTGAGACATGCCGTAATTACAGCTGGTTCCAAAGGACTTGGAAAAAAAGTGACGGAACAGCTGCTGAAAAAAGGATGTTCCATTTCGATAAATTATAGAAATGACACAGAAACGATCGAGAAACTTAAACAGGAATGGAGTCACTTTGGAGAAAACAAACTACACTTTTTTCAAGGTGACGTAACAAAAAAAGAACAGATGCAGCAATTTATAGAGGAAGTGGTCGAACGCTTCGGTAGAATCGATTATTTAATCAATAACGCAGGACCCTATATTTTTGAACGAAAAAAATTGGCTGATTACTCGGATGAAGAGTGGTATGAAATGATAGAAGGCAATCTTAGTGCTGTTTTCCATCTTTTCCGTAAAGCAATTCCTGTTATGAGGGAGCAGCGATTTGGACGTATCATCACATATGGTTTTCAGGGAGCGGAAGCATCGCCAGGGTGGATTTATCGATCTGCTTTTGCTGCTGCAAAGGCTGGTCTTGTATCGCTGACCAAATCCATTGCTATTGAGGAAGCCGAACATGGCATCACAGCCAATATGGTCTGCCCGGGTAATATTGTTGGAGAAATGAAAGAAGCAACAATTGAACAGGCAAAAGGGCTGGAGGATGCCAAAGATACCCCGGTCGGCCGTTCTGGGACAGGTGAGGATATTGCCAGGGCCATCGAGTTTTTATGTGAAGAAAACTCTGATATGATCACAGGAGCAGTGCTGGAAGTAACAGGGGGAGTAGAGGTTATCAATCGATTCCGATAAGCTAAGGATTTTTGCCTCTAAATTTAGATAATATAGATAATTCTGCCTGTTTTAAAGCGCTTACAAAAATGCATAAAAAACTATTTTACATTTTCTTGTTTAATGTTATATTAGTTACGTCTTAACGCTTTGTGATTATGAAGAGGGAGGTATTTGATCCATGAGAATTGGAGTACCTAGAGAGATAAAAAACAATGAAAACCGTGTTGCGATGACGCCTGCAGGTGTTGTGAACCTTGTTGGCTTCGGACATGAAGTATACATAGAAAAAGAAGCTGGTATCGGATCTGGCTTTACTGATGAGCAATATGTACAAGCTGGTGCGAAAATGGTGGAAACAGCTGAAGAAGCATGGTCCATGGATATGGTCATGAAAGTAAAAGAGCCACTTCCTTCTGAATATAATTATTTCCGTGAAGGATTAATCCTTTTCACTTATCTGCATCTTGCTCCAGAACCAGAATTAACAAAAGCTTTAATTGATAACAAAGTGGTAGGTATTGCGTACGAAACGGTACAACTTCCAAACGGTTCCCTGCCATTATTGACTCCAATGAGTGAGGTAGCAGGACGTATGGCTACGCAAATTGGTGCTCAGTTCCTTGAAAAAATTAAAGGCGGTAAAGGGATTCTTCTTGGTGGTGTTCCTGGTGTTCGCCGCGGGAAAGTAACGATTATTGGTGGAGGTGTCGCTGGTACGAATGCTGCAAAGATGGCAATCGGACTTGGCGCAGATGTGACAATCCTTGACTTAAACCCTGATCGTCTTCGTCAGCTGGATGATATTTTCGGAAAAGACATCCAGACGCTTATGAGTAACCCATTGAACCTTGAGATCGCCGTGAAAGAATCAGACCTTGTTATTGGTGCTGTTCTTATTCCAGGTGCTAAAGCGCCGAAGCTTGTTACAGAGGAAATGATTCAATCCATGGGTGCAGGTTCTGTTGTGGTGGATATCGCAATTGACCAAGGTGGTATTTTTGAAACGACTGATCGCATCACCACACATGATGACCCAACATATGTGAAACATGAAGTGGTTCACTATGCGGTTGCAAATATGCCGGGTGCGGTTCCGCGTACATCTACTATCGCATTGACTAACGTAACAGTACCTTATGCAGTGCAAATTGCGAACAAAGGCTACAAGCAAGCTTCCTTAGATAATGAAGCGATCCTAAAGGGAATCAATACGCTGGATGGATATGTAACATATGCGGCAGTGGCAGAGTCCCACGGATTGGCGTATGAGAGTGCAAGCAATCTTTTGGTTAAAAGCTAATTTAATTAATCGAAAAAAACAGGTAACCATGGACGACATGGATACCTGTTTTTTAATTTATGGCTTAATAATCTGTAAATCTTTCGGGTAGCTTGTTAACAGCTCAATACCATTGTCCGCTACTAAAATATCATCCTCGATGCGGACGCCGCCAACTCCTGGTTTGTAGATACCAGGTTCAATCGTGAACGCCATCCCTTTTTGCAGTTTCATCGTGTTCGTTTCATTCATAGAAGGATACTCGTGCACTTCGATGCCAAGGCCGTGGCCGATACGGTGTGTAAAGAATTCTCCATAGCCACTTTCTGTTATGATAGAGCGGGCTGTCCGATCAATCTGTCCGATTTCCACGCCAGGTTTACAAATATCCACGGCAGCAAGTTGCGCTTTTAATACCGTTTCATAGACTTCCTTTTGTTGCTCGTTCACAGTTCCGAAAGCAACGGTTCTTGTGATGTCGGAACAATATCCATTCAAGACAACGCCAAGGTCAAATAACACGAAGTCGCCTTCCTTCACTTGATCCAAGCCAGGCTTTCCATGAGGAGCGGCAGTCTTTAAACCTGTCAGCGCCATTGTGGAAAAGGACATCTGGCTGATGCCTTTTTTCTTTAGCTCGTACTCAATCGTTGCAACCAGCTCTTGCTCTGTCACACCTTTTTTAAGATGATGCACCCCAACTTCCACACCAAAATCGGCAAGTTTGGCTGCTTCTCTCAAAATGGATACCTCTTCTTCATCCTTTACTAGTCGAAGCTGATACATTTTATCTTCTGCCGCGGCAAGGCTTATGCCCGGGAAGATCTCCTCTAACTTATGTAAACGAGCAACAGTCATATGTTCTTTCTCAACTGCTAGTCTTTCCATTTGAATTCCTTTTTGTTTTACATACTCCTGAACCTTTTTCCAAGGATCATCGGTGTCATTGTACCCCACTATTCCGAAGTTCCAACCAGTTTTTTTCACCTGTTCTACTTCCATATTGGGACAGACAATCGCAGGCTCGCTGTTTGGAAAAGCGAGAAGTCCCAGTAATCTTTCGTGTGGATCTGTGTAAAAACCGCTTATGTAAAAAACGTTCGGGGTAGAAGTTAAGAAACAACCGGACAAGTCCTCCTGTTTCAGCCATTCTATTAATTGTTGCAGACGATGTTCTTTCAACTCAGCCACTCCTTTATTTAGGTGAATTACTTCTAGTTACGAAGTTTATTACGTTTACATTAAGAGTATCAGGGAATCATACTTGTGTAAATTTTATTAGAAGGATTTTTCATTAAAAAAGAGAAGATTAACTGGTATGAAGAAATTTAATGTTGAGAAGGAGAGATTGGAAGAATGAAGGTTTCCTATCATGGACATTCCGTAGTAAAAGTTGAAGCGAATGGTAAAACGATTTTGTTTGATCCGTTTATCACGGGCAATGGTCTGACAGATTTAAAAGCAGACGATTTGAAGGTGGATGTGATTCTTTTAACGCACGGCCACAATGACCATGTTGGCGATACGGTGGACCTTGCTTTAAAGAATGACGCATTAGTTGTTGCGCCGTTTGAGCTTGCCGAATATTTAGGTTGGCAAGGTGTGAGGGTTCATGAGATGCATATCGGCGGAGCACATGAATTTGATTTTGGAAAAGTGAAATTGACGCAAGCGTTTCATGGCTCTAGTTATACAGATTATGAAACAAAAACAATCGTCTATACAGGTATGCCGAGTGGAATCTTGTTGACCATTGATGGGAAGACGATTTTCCATGCAGGAGATACAGCATTATTTTCTGATATGAAAATGATTGGGGAGTTAAATAATATCGATGTGGCCTTCTTGCCGATCGGGGATAATTTCACGATGGGTCCGGATGATGCGGTTCTTGCTGCTGAGTGGTTGGACGCCTCCAAGGTGGTACCAATCCACTTTAATACGTTCCCTGTCATTGAACAAAATCCACATGATTTTGTTTCCAAACTTCCTAAAGGTGTTGGGAAAGTGCTGGAAGTGGGAGAAATCATAGAATTATAGGTTGCTGCGAAGAAAAGAAGCGGATTTGCTTCTTTTTTTTGTTGTGCGGAATATACATGATACAAGCTATAAGTTTGGAAGGAGTGTCATGTGTTGAAGAATAGACTTTTATTATCGTTGTTATGTATTGGTGCCATGCTTTACGTTGCAGTACCGCGTTTACCGGTGACAGAAGATGGACTTGCAGGGGTGTTTGGCATGGCATGGCTGGTGCTAGCCTTGATGGCAGTTGGAGGAAATATTGCAGCAATCATGTACTTGCCAAAGCGAAAGCGGATGGTGCGAAAAGCGAAATTAGCAGAGGCCAAAAAGGTCCGATTGCGTCAATATCAGTAAACACATTGAATACAAGCTATAACACCCGTATAATAAAGGTACAAATAACTATGTGGACGGGTGAATAGTGTGACAAAGCATGAACAGATTCTCCATTATATTGAAGAACTTCCTATTGGAGAAAAAATATCAGTACGACAAATCGCCAAGGCGCTCACAGTCAGTGAAGGTACGGCATACAGAGCAATCAAGGATGCTGAAAATAAAGGGTATGTTAGTACCATCGAACGTGTTGGTACTATTCGTATTGAGCGGAAAAAGAAAGAGAATATCGAAAAACTTACATTTGCCGAAGTCGTCAACATTGTGGATGGACAAGTTCTTGGCGGCAGAGAAGGCCTTCATAAAACGTTGAACAAGTTTGTTATCGGTGCGATGAAACTTGAAGCGATGATGCGCTATACAGAAGCAGGTAATTTGTTAATTGTCGGTAACCGTTACAATGCACATAAGCTTGCTATAGAGGCTGGCGCTGCGGTGTTAATTACCGGTGGCTTTGATACGGACGAAGAGGTTAAAAAGTTAGCTGATGAAATGAAGCTTCCAATCATCTCGAGCAGTTATGATACGTTTACTGTTGCGACTTTGATCAATCGTGCAATCTACGATCAGTTGATCAAAAAGGAAATCGTGCTGGTGGAAGATATCTTGACTCCAATCGAAGCGACGACTTACTTAACCACAGAAGATACGATTGCGGAATGGTATAAAGTGAACGAAGAAATCAAGCATAGCCGCTTTCCGATCATCGATAAAAACTTGAAAGTGCAGGGAGTGGTTACCTCTAAGGACGTGCTTGGGAAGGATTCTTCGACACCAATTGAAAAAGTGATGACCAAAAACCCGATCACTGTTAATGGCAAAACGTCGGTCGCGTCCGCTGCCCATATCATGGTATGGGAAGGAATCGAGATGCTGCCGGTGATCGACCCGAGCCATCGCCTTCTTGGAATCATCAGCCGTCAAGACGTATTGAAGGCGCTGCAAATGATTCAAAGGCAGCCGCAAGTCGGCGAAACCCTTGATGACATCGTGACCAATCAATTTATGGATGTCACAGAATCAAAAGGCGAAGAGGCTTACCAAAGCGAAGTGACCCCGCAGATGACCAACTCGGTCGGAACAATTTCCTATGGGGTATTTACAACCATTGTGACAGAAGCGGCAAAGCGTGTGATCCGCAATGTGAAAAAGAGTGATATGGTCGTGGAGAACATTACGATTTATTTTATCAAACCGGTGCAGATTGACAGCACGATCGAGATTCGGCCAAAGGTACTCGAGGTCGGCCGCAAGTTCGGTAAAGTGGACGTGGAAGTGTACCACGAAGGAAATGTCGTCGGCAAGGCGATGATGATGGTGCAGTTGATACAGTAGTTGTTTAGTTGGTTTGGAGCAGGCGCTCTCACCCGGGTTTGAGGTGGGGGCGTTTTTTTTGGTGGTTGGGGGAAGTTTGGGGCAGGGGGAACTAAGGTCAAGGTCAAGTTCAAAGTCCAGTGCAAAGACTAAAGTGTTGAAGGGCTTTTGGTGGGGGGCTGGAGGATCAATGGATAAATTGATTTTACAATGGATATATGGATTTTATGATGGATATATTCGATTTACAATGGATATATCTGTTTTACAATGGATATTTTCATTTTACAATGGATAAGTGAAAATCCGGGTGTTATTTTGTAGAATTTGCAGGAATTTTAATGCCCTGAGTCGAAAGTACCAAGACAAAGTTAACATAGGAGTGAGTAAATGATAAAAAAGCACAGAGAAAAGTCGAATAGGATGCTGATACATGAAGCCGGCTTGAGAAGGCTGTTACCATCCCACCCTCAATACCCATTGATTGAACAGGAATATGGCAAAATGAAATACGGTTACAAAGGTGAAGAGGCATTAGACTACTATTTGACCTTTCTCCCTCATGAAAACTACCACATTCTTCACGGTCTCCGTATTAAGGACTCCAAAGGTAGATACTTTCAAATTGATACTCTCCTCATTACATCCACTCATTGCTTAATAATAGATTCAAAATACGTTTCGGGTAAATTAGAGTTTGATGAAGTGGGAAGTCAACTCATCCGATATAAGTCAGATGGGGAAATGGAAAGAATGGCAGATCCACTATCACAAGTAGCACGCCACCGTTATCAACTTTCATTATGGTTAGAACACCACGGTTTCCCAAGCCTACCTATTGCGAGTTTAGTAGCTCTAACGCACAATAAGGCCCATCTAGTCAAAACTTCTCCCTCACTTATGAAAAAGGTAACTTTTCTAACTAATCTCCCCAATAGAGTGAATGAAATAAATGCACTCCATTCAACTGAGTTCCTGAATAAAAAAGATCTTAACAAGCTTACGAAAACATTAATCAAGAAACATACCCCTGGTAACTTTAATTTTCTGCAGACCTACAACATTAAACAGGAAGAACTGATAAAAGGTGTAATTTGCATGACGTGCGGGTGCAACTTGGTGAAGAAAAAAAGAAAATACTGGACTTGTAAGAGGTGCAATACGCAATCACTGTCAGTTCATTTTTATGCGATTGAAGATTATAAACTATTAATATCTACTACCATTCAGAACAAAGAGTTGAGGGATTTCCTCCTAATTAGTTCTGCATCAGAAGCATATAATATATTGGTATCACTAGATTTGCCCTCGGTCGGCCACAAAAAAGGAAGGGTCTACATGTTAGAACATTTTAGAATTTCCTTTTCGCCATAAACAAAAAAGCCGCCCCAAAAGGAACGACTCTCACACAACTCATCTTCAATCCGTAACCGTCTTCTCTTTCATTTCCGCTTCCTTAACTGCTTCTGCTTCTTCAATGGCAAATGGCAGGTAGAAACGGTAGGCTTTGTAGCCGGCCCAGATGCTGCCTAATCCTACAACGATCAAAATAATTCCCACCACGATGGCAACTGTGGATAGTGGGTTAATAAGAGAATTGACGCCAAAAAAGAAAACGAAGCTTCCCAGGGCGATGCTGGATTTTGCGCTTAGCCATTTCTTTTCGGCTGGCAGTTGGGTGCGGAAGTATTTTACTTTATACATCAAGTAGAACATTAATGAAAAGATAATGAGAAAAACAAAAATAGCCAAAAGGACACACTCCTTTATATATTTGAAACATGATAGTTATAATTCTATCATACGCATACAAGCTATATTGTAACGTGTTCGTGAACAAAATTCTACTTTTGCACTAAAATGATATTCCTTTGAGAACCAGGGAAACTGTGATTAAATAAAAGAAAAGAATCAGGTGAAAGAGGGTTACATACGATGAGGCAGCAGATAATAGATGAAATTAAGGCGCATGATACGGTCATCATTCACCGTCATGTCAGGCCGGATCCGGATGCATATGGATCGCAATGTGGATTGGCTGAGTTGATTAAGGAAAGTTATCCGGAAAAAAAGGTGTATCGCGTGGGGGAAGCGGAGGAGTCATTGAACTTCTTGAGCAAGCTTGATGAGATACCGGACTCCAGTTACGACGGAGCTCTTGTGATTGTCTGTGATACTGCAAATACCGATCGTATCTGTGATAAGCGATACAAGCTTGCGGCTAAATGGATAAAAATCGACCATCATCCGAATGAGGACAGATATGGGGATTTGATGTGGGTGGATACGGATTCTAGTTCCACTAGCGAAATGATTTATGAGTTATACCTTGCCGGGAAAAACCAGGGTTGGGTCATGACAAAAGAGGCTGCTAGACTAATCTTTGCGGGCATTATAGGCGATACGGGCAGATTTCTTTTCCAAAGCACAAACACGAAGACATTCCAGTATGCGAGTGAACTGTTGAGCTACGGATTTTCGATGACGGAGCTTTATGATGAACTGTACCGCACCAAATTGCACATTGCCAAGCTTAGCGGATATGTTTTGGAGAATTTTTCGATGCATGAGAATGGAATTGCTTCCATGAAAATTACACCTGATATTTTGCAACGATATAATGCACTTCCTTCTGAGGCATCGCAGTTGGTGGGGATGCTTGGTAATATTGAAGGCGTTAAGGCGTGGGCATTTTTTATAGAAGAAGCAGATCAGATCAGGGTGAGGCTCCGTTCGAAGGGGACCATCGTTAATGAAATTGCCAAAAAGTATAACGGCGGAGGTCATCCGTTGGCATCCGGGGCATCTATCTATAAATGGGAAGAAGCGGACCATGTTCTTGCTGACCTGATTGAAGCAACACGTGCCCAATTGCAAGGGGAGTAGGAACAAAGAAGAGGAAGTGACGGCACTAAATGGCAGACGCTTCCTCTTCTTATTCCATTTTCACTATTAACAAGTCCATTTCAATGGTTGTGTCGATATAAAGAAAATCAACCTCGAAGTAATAGCGTTTGTCATCGAGGGTGTAGCTTTTGTTTTCAATAACTTTTATAAGCAATTGGCGATTGTCTTTAATGCTTGCGACATCTTTTGAGACCTGGTCGTTAAGATCCTCTGTAATTCTGGCAATGATAGAGGAACGGCTGAACGAGTTGAGCATGTATTTTTCGTGATTGGTAATGGATATTTTGAAGTCTTCTATTTTCAACTGATCTTTTTCCTCTTTTAATTTGTCATTGTCCTCTGTCAGTATATGAATTCTGTTTTTATAGCTTTTCACTTCTTCCTTATATTTTATAAGATCGCCAATATTTTTTTCCAAAGTGACGCCATACATAAGCATGAATATCAACCATCCTACAATTGCACCCATTACCACCCCGGAAAAAAAACGTTGCCACCCGGGATCGCGGTTATATGGAGGAACCCTCATGTTATAAGGTCTCCTGAGTAAGCCAGCTGATGATGAGTGCTCCAGTTTGGGCGCCGCCGGTTGCAGAGATGATTAGAAGCAACTGCTTTACTAAAAATTTTGTTTCGCCGTTGAACAGTCCTTTTTCCAAATTATAAAAGGTGTCAAACGTACCTCCGATGGCTGCGACGATCGCCCAGATTTTCAAACTTTTTGCCAGGCTCCACATTCTCGTCAAAGGTGGGTCCCCTACTAGAAAAGCAGCAATTCCACCGATGATAGCTCCTCCAAGTATTACCCCGACAGCAATGAAAAAACTGAATATAAGGGTAGCGACGAATGGATCTTTAACGTCCATTTTCATCATCCTTTCTGTCCTTATTCATATATATGGACAGGGTGAGGTAAGTATGTGATGTTAATGGAGAAGTTTCTTCATTGTGTTTGGAACAGAATAGCCCCTATAATGAAAGTATAAAATGGAAGCGTTAAATAAGGTGTGATGATTAATGAGTGTAGTTCATTTACATATAAAAAGCAGTTATAGCCTGCTGAACAGTTCAGTCCGTTTTTCTAAGCTTGTGGAGCGTGCCAATGAGCTTGGTTTAGGCTCCCTTGCGCTTACAGATGAAGATGTGATGTATGGGGCTGTTGATTTTTACAAAGCTTGTAAAGCGGCCAACATCAAGCCGATCATCGGTCTGACGCTATCGGTTCTATCGGACGGGGAGGAAGAGGAATCAACATATCCTATCATTCTTTTGGCAAAAAATAACGTAGGATTTACGAACCTGATGAAGTTATCTAGTGTCGTTCAAACCAAGTCGCCACTAGGAGTTCCGAAAAGATGGCTGAAGCATTATACCAAAGGATTAATTGCAATTTTATCTGGCTCTGAATCTGAACTTGCGCAAAATGAAGAGCAATCTGCGGAAGCTTATTTGGATTTGTTCGAGCAAGATAGCGTGTATCTCGGGATTGATCGGAATACAGCAGAGTCAAGGGAACAATCTGAAACGACGATGAAAAGGCATAATCAGTTGCCAATCGTGGCCTTGAGTAAGGTGCATTATCTTCTGAAAGAGGATATCTTTGTATATGAGTGTTTACGCAGCATTAAACAAGGCACCAAGCTAGAATCCTTGCCTAAAGAGGCGCCTGATTATTTAAGGGCAACAAATGAAATGACACAGTTGTTTGAAGATATTCCGGATGCATTGGAGAATACATGGAAAATTAGTAACCAATGTCATGTGGAACTGGAGTTTGGACAAGCAGCTCTACCAAGTTATCCGGTTCCTGAGGAGGAAAATGCAGACGATTATTTAGAGAAGATCTGCTGGGAAGGGCTTCATAAAAGGATCGGGGAACCTTCTCAAGAGTATAAGAATCGCCTTCAATATGAACTTCAAGTCATTAAAGGGATGAAGTTCAGTGACTACTTCTTAATTGTCTGGGACTTTATGTATTATGCACGGAATGCGGGGATCTTGACCGGTCCTGGTCGTGGTTCTGCAGCAGGTTCATTAGTCGCTTACTCCCTCTTCATTACAGATGTGGACCCAATTGAGCATGATCTGTTGTTTGAAAGATTCTTAAATCCCGAGCGTATCACGATGCCGGATATTGATATTGATTTTCAAGATAATAAACGCGATGAAGTCATCCGTTATGTGGCCGAAAAGTACGGTCAACTTCATGTTGCCCAAATCATCACATTTGGTACGTTGGCTGCAAAGGCTGCATGGCGTGATGTTGCAAAAGCCTTAAATCTTTCTGGGAAAGAGCTTGAGATGATTTCTAAGATGATTCCATCAAGACCTGGCATTACCCTTGATGCGGCATATCAAGAGAATGAAAAATTGCAAAACGCGATTAACGAGACAAAGGAAAGAAAGCGTGCCTTCCAAACAGCGCAGAAGATTGAGGGGCTGCCACGTCATTCCTCCACACATGCTGCAGGGGTGGTCATTACCCATAAGCCACTAACGGAATTAATACCGATCCAAGCGGGCCAGCAAGACATCTACCTTACTCAATACACGATGGAAACCCTTGAGGAGCTTGGTCTCCTGAAGATGGATTTCCTTGGCTTGCGAAACTTAACGATGATTCAAAGCATCCGCCATCAAGTGAAAAAAGAAACCAAACATCACATCGAAGATATACCACTTGACGACGCAGCAACCTTCCGCCTGTTAAGTGAGGGGGATACATCCGGGATATTTCAATTAGAGTCACCAGGGATGAAAAAAGTTCTGACAAAGCTTAAGCCTTCGAATCTAGAAGATATCGTGGCAGTCAATGCTCTATACCGGCCGGGTCCAATGGAACAAATTCCTTTGTTTATTGAGCGCAAGCATGGACTGAAAAAAGTGGAATATCCGCATCCAGACCTGATCCCTATTTTGGAAAAAACATTTGGGGTTATTGTGTATCAAGAGCAAATCATGCAAATTGCTGCGGTGATGGCTGGCTTCTCCCTGGGTGAAGCGGATTTGTTAAGAAGAGCGGTTGGAAAGAAAAAGAAAGAAGTGCTTGCCAAAGAACGTGCGCATTTTGTAGAAGGGTGTTTAAAGAAAGGCTATGACGAGAAGGTTGCCAACTCTGTCTATGATCTGATTGTACGATTTGCCGACTATGGTTTTAACCGAAGCCATGCAGTTGCCTACAGTATGATTTCTTATGAGCTTGCCTATCTGAAAGCAAACCACCCAAAAATTTTCATGGCGACACTTCTTTCCAGTGTGATGGGAAGTGAGCAGAAGCTTTCTCAATATATTACAGAGACGAAGCGTAAAGGTATACAAGTCCTGCCACCCTCTATCAATAAGAGTGGAATTGCATTTCAAGTGGAAGAGGCAGGAATCCGCTTTAGCTTGTTAACAATCAAAGGAGTGGGAGTGCAGGCAATAAAAGCCCTGATAGAAGAGCGCAGAAAAAAAGGGTTTAGTGACCTGTTTGATTTTTGTAACAGAGCTTCTTCTAAAATCAATCGAAAGACCATTGAAATGCTTATTTTTGGTGGGAGCATGGATGAGTTTGGGGAGGACAGGGCCACTCTTCTTGCTACTTTAGATGTAGCCATGCAGCATGCAGAGCTTGTCATGCCGTCCGATGACAATCAAATTGACTTTTTCTTGGAAGAAGAATTCAATATTAAGCCGAAGTATGTGAAGGTGGAGCCGTTACAGCTGACGGAACAATTGCAAATGGAGAAAGAGGCTCTTGGCTTTTATCTATCCAAACATCCGACAGAACCTTTCGCCGCATATTTTCAGCTGGGTGGCGCCACCTTAATTCTGGATCTTCCGTCCACAGGTCTAAGAAAGGTGAGAGTCGGAAGTTTCATATCTAATGAAAGAGTGATTCGAACAAAAAAGGGAGATCTCATGGCATTTCTTACGCTCTCCGATCAATCAGGCGACTTAGAAGCAGTAGCGTTTCCAGAACTTTATAAACGGTTTTCACATGTATTGAAGACTGGGGAAACGTTAATGGTGGAGGGAAATCTCGAAGAACGGGAAGGGAAAGTCCAGCTGATTATCAAAAATATCATCGAAATTGATACATTGATAGAACAATATGCACATCTGATTGGCGATCTTTTTCTACAGATAGACGAAGAAAAACATGAGCAAGAAGTGTTTCAACACCTTCAAAAAGTGCTGAAAACGCATCATGGTCCATCGTCGGTGTATGTGCATTATACGCAAGCGAAAAAGACGATAAAGCTGCAGCCGACCTTGTATGTAACACCTTCAGAAGAATGTTTGTTGAAGCTTAAAACGATTCTTGGAAATGAGAACGTCGTATTCAAAAAATCTTTACAATGATTAATATTATGATATAGTTAACAAGGAGGTGGTCAGACCACCTTTTCCTTGTTTTTTTTAGTATAATGAAATGGAAAATATATTAATAGGAAGTCATCATGTGTTGCTAACGAAATAAAGGCAGTGGGGATGACAAAAATAGCAGGGGGGACATGTATCATGTCTTTAAAAGAAGAAGCATTACATATGCATAAAATCCACCAAGGGAAATTGGAATCCAAATCAAAGGTACCTGTTAGAAATGCCAAAGATTTAAGTCTGGCATATTCTCCTGGAGTGGCTGAACCATGTAAAGCGATTTATGATGATAAAAACAAAGTCTATGATTATACGATGAAAGGCAATATGGTAGCTGTCGTTTCAGATGGTACAGCAGTATTGGGTCTAGGAAACATCGGTCCTGAAGCAGCATTGCCGGTTATGGAAGGAAAAGCGGTATTGTTCAAAAGCTTTGCTGGAGTGGATGCATTTCCGATTTGCTTAAACACGACAGATGTAGATAAAATCGTCGAAACGGTGAAACTTCTGGAGCCTACTTTCGGTGGGGTGAATTTGGAAGATATCGCTGCTCCAAACTGTTTTGTAGTGGAAGAGCGACTGAAGAAAGAAACGAATATCCCTATTTTCCATGACGATCAACACGGTACAGCAATTGTAACGGTTGCAGGTCTTGTAAATGCTCTGAAACTAGTGAAAAAGAATATTGGAGAAATTAAAGTGGTGGCCAATGGTGCAGGTGCAGCAGGTATTGCCATCATCAAATTACTATATCGATATGGAGTAAGGGACATTACAATGTGCGATTCAAAAGGAGCCATCTATGAAGGACGTCCATTTGGAATGAACAGTGTAAAAGCGGAAGTTGCTAGTTATACAAACCGTAACAAAGTGGAAGGAACATTAGCTGATGTAATGAAAGACGCTGATGTGTTCATCGGGGTGTCTGTTGAAGGAGCGTTAACACAAGCGATGGTAGAAAGCATGAACAAAGATTCCATCATCTTTGCCATGGCCAACCCGAATCCGGAAATCATGCCGGCAGAAGCAAAGCTTGCTGGTGCCAGTGTGGTAGGGACAGGTCGTTCCGATTTTCCAAACCAAGTAAATAACGTGTTGGCGTTTCCAGGAATTTTCCGAGGTGCGCTTGATGTGAGAGCAACCCACATTAATGAACAAATGAAAATAGCTGCGGTCGAAGCAATTGCAAGCCTGGTTTCTGCTGATGAGCTAAGTGATGATTATGTCATTCCAGCACCTTTTGATCCGCGTGTAGCTCCTGCTGTAGCAGCAGCTGTAGCAAAGGCTGCAATGGAAACCGGAGTAGCCCGTATCAAGGTCGATCCGGAAGAAGTAGCAGAAAAAACCAGACGTGCAGCTATTATTGGAAAAAGTGAATAGTCTATGACTACACCTACGAAAATGTATCTAGAGATTGTCAAAAAAATTCGGGCCATCATTGTAGCAGACGGTCTGAAAGCAGGAGACAAGATTCCTTCCGAACGTGAACTGTCCGACAGATTGAATGTCGGGCGGTCCTCTGTTCGAGAAGCACTTCGGGCGTTGGAGCTCTTGGGTCTTATCGAGACAAGGCGCGGAGAAGGAACATTCATAAAAGATTTCAAGGAACATCACCTGGTAGAACTATTGGGAACCTTCATTTTGGAGCAAGACAAGACCAAAAACGATCTCTTAGAAACCAAACTGGAGATAGAGAAATCATGCATCCAGTTATTTATGAAAAAAGCTTCTGTTAAAGATTATGAGAATCTGAGAGAAATGCTCTCCGTTCCCACTTCAAGGACAGAACTTTTCAAAGCAATAGTGACGATAGTAGATAACAGTTTGATGCTAAGAATATGGACGCTTGTCAATAGTTATGCACGTATTATCTCAGAGGATAATATGATAGAGAGTGGTGTGTTAGAAGAGTTACTAGAGGCGATGAGAGAAAAACAGGCGGAACAAGTAATAAAACTATATGAAAAACATTTTACGGAAATTGTCGATTATAAGTAGACAAGAATCTACAACATCCTTCGTGGAGTTTCCGTTACATTAACAGTATGAGTATAAAGGTAAGTAAAGGAATTTGTTTATTGAAATAATGTTAACAGCCTTGCTTACCTATATTTTGACCTGTTATTAGTACCAAATACCAAAACTAAGTAACAAGTTTCTGTAATTAAGGGAGGTTCTGTTGTTTTGTTGAAGGATTTGTTTACAAAGAAGAAGAAATACGCATCCATTCCATCGGAACAAGCAAATCAAGATGTACCAGAAGGAATTATGACCAAGTGTCCGAGCTGTAAAAAAATAATGTATACAAAAGAGTTAATGAAGAATCTAAAGGTCTGTTTGCACTGTGGCCACCATCATCCCATGAATGCAAAAGAAAGACTTCAAAGCTTGCTAGATAAAGGCAGCTTTATTGCATATGACGAGGATATGGTTTCTGAAAATCCTCTTAATTTCCCGAACTATCTGGAAAAGCTAGAGGGTGACAGAAAGAAAACCGGAATCAATGAGGCGGTTGTGACGGGTGAAGGAACAATTAATAGTTTTCCTCTTGTTGTTGCCGTTATGGATTCAACTTTTCGTATGGGAAGCATGGGATCGGTAGTCGGAGAAAAAATCACCCGTGCCATTGAAAAGGCAAAAGAAAAGAAAGTGCCATTCCTCATTTTCACAGCTTCTGGCGGTGCAAGAATGCAGGAAGGTGTTTTAAGTTTAATGCAAATGGCCAAAACTAGTAGTGCTTTGAAACTTCATAGTGAAAGTGGCGGGTTAATCATTTCGGTGATGACTCATCCGACTACTGGTGGTGTTTCTGCAAGTTTTGCATCATTAGGAGATTATAATTTTGCAGAACCGAAAGCCTTGATAGGGTTTGCCGGCAGACGTATCATCGAGCAAACCATTAGGGAAGACCTTCCTGAAGACTTTCAAACTGCCGAATTTTTATTGAAATGTGGTCAACTAGATGCGGTTATTCCTCGTCTTGAGTTAAAAGAAACCTTAACAAACCTATTAGATATACACCAGGGAGGAGGGGAGACGAGATGGTAGGAGAAATGGAATTCGAAAAACCGGTTGTAGAGCTTCGCAAAAAGATAGGTGAATTAAAAGAGTTCACGAAAAATAGTGACATGGATCTGACGAGCGAAATTGAGAAGTTAGAAGTAAGACTAGAAAAACTAGAAACAGATATCTATGGAAACTTAAGCCCGTGGGATCGCGTTCAAATTGCCAGACATCCCGAGCGCCCCACTACATTGGATTATATAGAACGAGTTTTTTCGAACTTCTTAGAATTACATGGCGACCGATATTACGGAGACGATGAAGCAATTGTTGGAGGCATTGGAAAATTTGACGGCGTACCTGTCACGATTATTGGGCATCAACGCGGGAAGGATACGAAAGAAAATATCCGCCGAAACTTCGGTATGCCGCATCCGGAAGGATATCGCAAGGCATTAAGATTGATGTATCAGGCTGAAAAATTCAATCGCCCTATCGTTTGTTTCATTGATACGAAGGGTGCATACCCTGGAAAAGCTGCGGAAGAGCGCGGCCAAAGTGAAGCCATTGCCAAAAACCTTTTTGAGATGGCAGGTTTGAAAGTGCCGGTTATTTGTATCGTTATCGGTGAAGGAGGAAGTGGGGGAGCCCTTGCACTTGGCGTAGGAAATCATGTGCACATGCTTGAGAACTCCACCTATTCTGTTATTTCACCAGAAGGGGCAGCTGCTATCCTGTGGAAGGATGCCAGTCTCGCCAAGAAAGCCGCAGAATCCATGAGGATTACTGCACCAGATCTGCATGATTTAGGAATCATTGATAAAATCATTCCGGAAGCAAAGGGCGGTGCCCATAAAAATGTGGATGTTCAAGCAAAAGGAATCAGGGAAATCTTGAAAGAGTCTCTTCAAGATCTGATGCCCCTCACTGCGGAAGAGTTAATTGAACACCGCTATGCAAAATATAAACGTATTGGTGCTTTCTCCTTTAAAGAACAACTGAAGCCGGAAAAAATTAACCAATAGAGGATTTAGCTAGTTCATATACTACAAAAAAATTTTCAACAGGAGGGAACGGGTTATTTTCCTCCTGTTTTCTTTTGGATAGTAAGGAATAAGCTGGGTATCTTAAAGGAAGAGCTACAAGTTCGAATGCTGACTGCCTTGAAGAGATATACATAATAAAAATGACCAAAATGTCAACAATGGAAAATGACAGCGTATACAAAACTTTTCATCGACAGTTTTCTATTGTTTTCGACATACCTTCATGTTAATTTTTAATAAAGAGGCTTTACATAGTACTCATATTTCTAATAAAATATATGTTTGGGTATACGTTTATAGGTAAATTAGCTCAAGAGGTGAATATAGAATGAAACGAATAGGCGTTCTGACAAGTGGTGGAGATGCACCAGGTATGAATGCTGCGGTCCGTGCAGTAGTAAGAAAGGCTATTTTTCATGACATTGAAGTATTCGGAATCTATCGTGGATATGCTGGATTGATTGATGGAGATATTAAAAAACTTGAAATAGGTTCTGTTGGTGATATCATCCATCGTGGTGGAACCATGCTATATTCTGCGAGATGTGAAGAATTTAAAACAATAGAAGGTCAGCTTAAAGGAATTGAAAATCTGAAAAAGCATGGCATTGAAGCTTTAGTTGTAATTGGTGGGGACGGTTCCTATCAAGGAGCAAAAAAACTGACTGAGCACGGTTATCCATGTATTGGTGTGCCGGGTACAATTGATAACGACATCCCAGGTACTGATTTTACAATCGGTTTTGATACTGCGCTAAATACAGTTATCGATTCCATAGATAAAATTCGTGACACTGCAACATCTCATGAGCGTACATACGTGATTGAAGTGATGGGACGCCATGCAGGAGATATCGCACTTTGGGCAGGTCTTGCAGGCGGTGCGGAAACAATTCTTATCCCAGAAGCGAAAGATGACATGCAAGAAGTGATTGCAAGACTGAAACGCGGAACGGAGCGAGGGAAAAAGCATAGTATCATCGTCGTAGCCGAAGGAGTAGGCAGCGGGGTAGAGTTCGGAAAGAAAATCGAAGACGAGACAAATTTCGAAACGCGAGTTAGTGTGCTTGGTCACATCCAGCGCGGTGGATCACCAACTGCATTCGATAGAGTCTTGGCAAGTCGATTAGGCGCACGTGCAGTGGAATTGCTAATGGATGGCAAAGGCGGCAGATGCGTAGGTATTCAAAGTAATGTGTTAGTTGACCATGATATTATTGAGGCATTATCTAGAACACATACAATTGATGAAAAAATGTACGACCTTTCAAAAGAGCTTTCCATTTAGTGATATAAGCGCATTGGAATCGTTTTCATTACCAGGTTACCTAAGGCTATTGGTGGTGTAATGCCACTCTGTTGCTTTATAATATAAAAGGACGAAGTGAAAAGAACGGTATATAACTAGGAGGAAACTTTACATGAAAAAAACCAAGATTGTTTGTACGATTGGACCAGCTAGTGAAAGTGTAGAAACACTAATTCAGCTGATGGAAGCAGGAATGAATGTTACTCGTTTGAATTTTTCACACGGTGACTACGAAGAACACGGAGCTCGTATCCGCAATATTCGTGAAGCTGTGGAACGCACAGGGAAAAATGTAGCAATTCTTTTGGATACAAAAGGACCAGAAATCAGAACGCACACGATGCAGGATGGTGCTATCGAATTAGTTCAAGGAAATGAAATCATCATCTCCATGGAAGAAGTGATTGGAACAACGGATAAGTTCTCCATTACTTATCCTGGACTTATGGAAGACGTGCATCCTGGTTCCCGAATTCTTTTAGATGACGGCCTAATTGGACTAGAAGTTCTGGAAGTAGGAAACAACGAAATCAGAACCAAAATCCTAAACTCCGGTACATTGAAAAATAAAAAAGGTGTAAACGTTCCTGGTGTAAAAGTGAATCTTCCTGGAATTACTGAAAAGGATGCAAATGACATTCGCTTTGGTATTGAACAAGGCGTAGATTTCATAGCGGCATCTTTCGTACGCCGTGCATCTGACGTTCTTGAAATTCGTGAATTATTGGAAGCACATGACGCTACTGACATACAAATCATCCCTAAAATTGAAAACCAAGAGGGTGTTGACAACATCAACGAAATCTTGGAAGTATCTGACGGCTTGATGGTTGCTCGTGGAGATCTTGGAGTAGAGATCCCTGCAGAAGAAGTACCTCTAGTTCAAAAAGAACTAATCAAAAAATGTAATCTTGCTGGAAAGCCTGTTATCACAGCAACTCAAATGCTTGATTCCATGCAACGCAACCCACGTCCAACGCGCGCAGAAGCAAGTGACGTAGCGAACGCTATCTTTGACGGAACAGACGCGATCATGCTTTCTGGTGAAACAGCTGCTGGTTCATACCCTATCGAAGCTGTTCAAACGATGCACAACATCGCTTCCCGTGCAGAACAAGCACTAGCTTACGGAGAAATCCTTACAAAGCACAGCAAGCAAGCTGCACTAACTGTAACTGATTCTATTGGACAATCTGTTGCTTACACAGCAATCAGCTTGGATGTTTCTGCAATTGTGACACCAACTGAAAGTGGACACACTGCACGCATGATTTCTAAATACCGTCCAAAAGCACCAATTGTTGCTGTTACTTCTTGTGAAGCGGTATCCCGTAAACTTGCACTAGTATGGGGTGTTTACCCTCGCATCGGTCGTCAAGCAACTTCTACAGATGAAATGCTAGAAGTAGCAGTAGAAGAATCCTTGAACACAGGCATCGTTTCTCACGGAGACCTAATTGTTATCACAGCAGGTGTTCCGGTTGGGGAAAAGGGTACTACAAACTTGATGAAAATTCACGTTGTTGGTGACGTACTTGCAAGTGGACAAGGCATCGGTAGAAAATCTGCTTACGGAAAAGTAGTTGTTGCTAAAACAGCAGAAGAAGCTGCTGAAAAAATGACACACGGAGCTATCTTCGTAACAACAGGCACCGATAAAGACATGATGCCTTCATTAGAAAAAGCATCTGCTCTTATCACTGAAGAAGGCGGCCTAACAAGTCACGCTGCTGTTGTAGGGTTAAGCCTTGGAATTCCAGTCATTGTTGGAGTAGAAGAAGCTACTTCTATTCTACAAGATGGTCAAGAAATTACGGTTGATTCTTCCCGCGGTACGATTTACACTGGTCACGCAAACGTATTATAATTTTGGACATGAACCCCTCTGTCTGGCATATGCTGGGAAGAGGGGTTTGTTTTATATTAGAGTAATTCTTTCACATTTGCTATAATTAACTGGTAGCTTGTTTTAAAGAAATGGGGTTGTCCTCTTATGTTCAGAATTTTATTAGCTTTAATTATAGTTGTACCCGCACTGGAAATATGGCTCCTCATTACAGCTGGTAAGCTGATTGGGGCGATTCCCACGATCATGTTGATAATCCTTACTGGAGTTTTGGGAGCTTGGCTTGCAAAATATCAGGGAGTATCTGCTCTTAGAAGTGCTCAACAAAAAATGAACAGTGGGCAGATGCCAGGTGATGTAATTATTGATGGCTTATGTATTCTAATTGGCGGTGTGGTTCTATTAACACCCGGATTTATTACAGATGCAATCGGCTTTGCCTTACTTTTACCACCTACAAGGAATTTGATTAAACCGTCCATTATGCGTGCAATCAGAAACAGAATGGATCGCGGGCAATTTATTGTTATTAACAGAAGATAAAGAGAAAGCAATTGATAATATTAGTTTGGGGGAAATGTAATGAAGCATTGGTTTAAATTGTTGCTAGTGTTGACCTTGGTTTTATCTGGCCTTACATTATCAAATGTTGTACAAGCTGCTGGCGGAGAAGATGAAGAAGAGAGCATCAATGAAAAGTTCGGACTTCCTATTGTTGTATACGGCGGGACCTTGAATGATGACCAAAAGCAGGAAGTTCGCGAGCATTTAAAGGTTAAGAACCCTGAAATGGTCGAGGAAATCACAGTAACAGGAGAAGACCTTGTTACCTATATTGAGGGAGAAGACAGAAATGCCCGCATGTTCTCCTCTGCTAAAATTACCAGAAAAGAAAAAGGGGAAGGGCTTATTATTAAAAGAGCCACTCCTGAAAACATCACACAAGTAACAGATGATATGTATGCGAATGCCCTCTTAACTGCCGGAATTGAGGATGCTGAAGTTATCGTCGCATCTCCAGTCAAGGTTAGTGGTCATTCCGCACTTGTAGGCATATACAAAGCATATGAAGTAAGCGGAGAAACACTTAACAAAGATCGCATGGAAGTGGCAAACGAAGAATTGTCCATCGCAACAAAACTTGCGGAAGAAGAAGGCATGGACAGTGAAAAAGTCAGTGAGTTGCTGACGGAAATCAAAAAGCAGATTGCAGAGCAAAATCCCGCAACAAGAGAAGATGTTGAGAAGATCGTAGAAGAGCAATTGGCAAAGTTAAATATCGAGTTAAGTGAAGAAGACCGACAACTGTTAATTGATCTCTTTGAAAAAATGCGTGAGTTGAATATCAACTTTGATAGCGTGAAGAATCAGTTAGAGCAAATTTCTACTGATATTAAGAATAAAATTGACGAAGTGGTAGGAAATGAAGGTTTCTGGCAGGGTGTTCAAGACTTTTTCCGTAACCTGTTCCAATCCATTGCTGATTTGTTTAAATAGAAACATATGAAAAAGGCTGTCCGCTCTGGACAGCCTTTTTTATGTATTGGTTATACTAGTTGATTTCCGTTCCAGGCGCTTCGCTTGCCTGCGGGCGGTCCGTGAGCCTCCTCGGCTTTGCCTGCGGGGTCTCACCTGTCCCTTCCTCCCGCGGGCGTCTGCCCGCCTTCCACTCCAATCAACAAGAGGACTTCATTTAATTAAGGTTAAAGAAATACTGAAGTTTCTAATTATTATAGCAAATAAATATGGTATTTTATGTTAATATAAAGATAAAGATGTTATTCCATTAAAGGGCAGGATTGTTGAATAATGGCTTAAGTGAAGAAAATTTGGGAAGTAATAGCTTATGAGGTGATAGTATGAGTTTTAACAAAGTAATATTAAAGTTTTTACTTTACTTTATAGTTTTTACAGCCAGTAACTTAATACTTAAAACAGTCCTTTTACCTGTACCTTTAAATATTAGTGATGTTATATCTACAATTCTTACGACAGGTACAATATCTATTGGTATTGTATGGGTTGAGTATTCTTTAAGAAATAAAGGAAAGTGATTAATTTTCCTTTTAAGCAATCTAGGAGCGATTGTTAAAAACGGAACTGTAATATAGAAGGAGGACTGAAATTGGAAAAGGAATATTTTGTACAATATTCGGACCAAAGCATAATTAATAGTTTCAACTTTCCAAAAGATATTTTTTCATCTATATCTATTGGAATGACTGACATCACATATGATTTAATTATATCGTTAGTCCAAAAAATGTTCGGTCTTCCTGTTTTCTTTGTTTTACACACAATGACCTTTGGATATGAGAAAGAAACTTTAATTTCTAATAACATTCCATTTTTTCAATTTTCGTCAGACGGAGCTGTCATAAAAGTAGACTCAACAGATAAGCTACATATTATAAGTAAGCTTGGAGAAGAACTGGTTTCCAATGGTCTGAGTGTATTCATTTTTCACGGGAATGATCTATCAGAGCAAGATTTAATTCCTCCAAAACATTGGGTGGATAAACCTTTAGTATTTGTAAACCTTGATGTAAATAAACTCGAAACTTTTCTAGATATTGAGGAGGTGGGTTTCACCATATTTACTAAAAGTAGTTTATTTGACTCTCCTGAGAAAATCCCAAACTACATACCCAATGATTATCTCCTTAATATTGATAGTAGTGATATTTAACTTATCCGTTATGGTCATTGCCCCGCAATCTAGGAGCTTTTATGGAAAAAAGGTAGTAACTCTTACTCAAACAAGCTGAATAATTCGTTTTTTCTAAACAAGCTAAGGAGGCTTAGTATTAGTATGGAAAGCTCTTGGGCAGGATTTTTAGATATAATTGGTTTAAATCAAGATATAAGACAAAAAGCGGAGTTAAAGACATTAATTGAATTCCCATTAGCAGAACCAAAAAAAGAATTATTAATAGGCTTATTTGACTTCATAAAAAGTGTTTATGGCACCGAAAAATGCACGATTCTTTGGTGGTATGAACCAAGCTGCATTAATGATAAAAACATAGTTAATCCATACACTAAAATTATTTGCAAAGATGAATTGAAATATTTACAGGGTATATGGGAAAGAATTGGTGGGGACTATATTTTGTTTTTACCAGAAGAATTCAACACAAAAATAGATATCAATGATGAAGAAGAGTTTATCGGAGTATGCTTAACAAAATACTCTCAATTGCTATTAAAAACTCCTGATGGAAATGAAGTATTATATTTACGTCTTAATGAATGATTCCTTATTCAACAAACTAGGAGCGATTGCGGAACAATGGTATTTAATAGAAGCAGGAAAAGGCTAAAAGGGAAGCAATTAGGATATTTCATATTTAAGGTAATAATTGCACATACTAAAATCTGAATTTATGATAAAAAGGATGTGGTTATTATCAAGAGAGTGAAAATATTCCTGTTATGCATTGTCTTCACCTTTTCTTTTTCATTTGTTGCTAAAGCTAACTACACAAGCGAAGAATTTCAAGAATCACTTTTTGAAATTGGCTATAAAAGCATTTATGATGCTTTAAACGAAGGTAATGAATATTTTAATCAAGAAATAGTTTTGCCAGTACAGCTACCTCCAGTTGCTTTTACGCATAGTTTCGGAAGATTCGAAAACCCAGATGGCGAAGTAAATGATAGGTACGACATTGAATACGTGAATAAAGATAAACCTCAAAACCACTTTAATATTACTATACAACCTGTTAAATATGGGGTAGATTTTAGGGATAATCAAATCGACCAAAGAATTAAATTGGGTGATGGCAATGAAGCCATATATAGTACAAAAGCCGTAAATGGATTTAATTTACTAGTATTTGAAAAGGATAAATTCCAGTACATTTTGAGTGTGGACAAAAGAATCTCTGATATAGCTACTTCCGATATATTAGTTGAGATTGCAAATTCAATTAAATAAAAAACAAAAGAGCATTGGTTGCTGTTCAACCTATGCTTTTTTTGTTGTTTGTGTGTGATCCACTATTACATACTAAGACAGAAGACCAATGAGATATTATGTGTAATATTGATATTGTTGTTGTTATTTAATTAAATAGGGCGATTGTAAAAAACTTATAGCTCCTTACTAAGGAAAAGGACGTAACTAGATTAAAATGAGGAGGGTGTGTTTTGGATAAAAGAAACCTAGGAATTATATTTGGCGTTACATCTATATTAACTGTGTTAATAAGCATTGTTATTTTTTATATACAAAGAGGTCCTAATGCTGATATTGATTTTGGTATAACAGTTTTTATCATATTATCAATTTTTGGGATTTCATTTGCTATTTTCTCTTGGTTGATGTCCAAACGCATTATTTTATTAATTGTTGGTTTATTAGGGAACGGTGCGGTTTTAGCCTTTACTTTTCTTTTACTAGTAGCAATGGGGATAAGCGAACCATAAAAAAAGCCTTCTTCAACTATCTAGGAGCGATTGCGGCATAGTGGTTCGCTCCTTACTTAAGAATTGGGCAGCATTGCGTAGCACGGTTAACTGAAAACTATTGGAATATGCAGGATGAAATTATTGTAACTAATTATTTTATAAAAATATTTTGAAACTTTTATTATACTTATTCGTACTATTAAGTAAGAATATATGGGGGTGCTTATATGGGAAAATATTTTATTGCTATCTTAATGCTTTTTACTGTATTGGTAGGTTGTTCAAATGTTGAAAATACTTCACAGATTACATTAAATGAGTACAATCAATTAGAAGAAGGTATGACATATGAAAAAGTAGTGGAAATAATTGGGAGCGAAGGGGATAAAGGTACAGTTGATACTAAAGAAGAAGACAAAGTAGAGAAATTTGTTTGGAAAGGTACAGAAGATGAGTCAATGGCTGAGATTTCTTTTCTGGATGGTAAACTTAGAGGTAAATGGGAAAATAACTTAAAATAATTTTTATGCAGAACCACACAGTAATTCTGTGTGATTTATCTTTTCAACAATCTAGGGCGATTGTTGGATAAGGATTTATTATTAATAATTTACAACTAAGAATTTCATATGGGAGAAGATTAAATAAAAGTGAAACGAGTCTTTGAAAAAGTAATATATTTTATTTTTGCTCTACTAATTTTTATCGTATTATGGAAATTGATGTCTATTTTGTGGGACACTTTTGTGCCTTGGAATTATAAAACTGACCTATTAGGACTTTTTGTGATAACACCAATACTAATAGGAGTATCATTTATTTTAACAAGCTTGTCCTTTAAAGTTATAAGGAGTTCGAGATAATCTCGTTTTTCCGCAATCTAGGGCGATTGTTGAATAATGAAATAAAGTAAAAAGGCTTAGATAGGAAAACACTCTAAGCCTTTTTAATGTAGAAAATGTCGTAGTTTTCATAGTGATTTGCCCTGTGTTTTGGTTGTTTGCACCACACAATTTTTTTTTGACAAGTATCAGAACCTGTTGGTCTAATTGAGTTTTTTAAAAGAATAAACGTTTATTTACATATTTTCTAGCTGTGTATTGGAGCAAATGGCAAAGACTCCAGCGGGGGAGTAACGGTAGGTTGAGACCCCGCAACGAAGTGAGGAGGCTCAAGCACCGTCCCGCGGAAAGCGACGCCATTTGCGAAAAGGAACAGCGGTCGTTAACCTTACAACCCAAATTAAACCACTCTATTTTTCCCAACTATAAATAGGTAAATGTCTTTAATAACTCCCGCATTCCACAGTGTGTTAAAAATAACTACTGTCACTGGACCGACTATTAGACCAAGAAAGCCAATCAGCTGGAAGCCGACAAATAAACTTACTAATGTCGCCAATGGATCAAGGCCGATACTGGATGATAATATCTTTGGCTCCATCAACTGACGCTGCACGATCACAATTAAATACAGAATGCCAAGTCCAATAGCTAAGGGCAAATTTCCGCTTATGGCTAAAAAGATAATCCATGGAACAAAAATCAATCCTGTTCCAAGATACGGAATCAAGTCTACCAAACCTATGATTAACGCAACGGTAATGGCGTATTCGACCCGTAAGATCAATAATCCTATTAAGACGATGATAGTAGTGATGGAAATAAGCGTTGCCTGTGCCCGCATGAAACCGAAGAAAGCTTTCTTTAAGCTTACAAACACTTTAGTCAGGCTTCCTTGCGCTTTAATAGGAGTAATTTTCTTCAGTCTTCCTTTTAGCTTGTACCAGTCCTTACTAATGAAAAAGGTTGCTAATAACGAGAATATTAAAACTGTGGCAACACTTGGGATCCATGTAATAAGTTTTGGAAGATTTGTAAGGAAGGACTGAATGAACTCTCCAACTGTGCTGGCAACAGTTGCACCGATATTTTCAACATTAGTTAAGAGTGACTGTTGTTGATCCTCTTCCAAACTATGAAACATGGTACTGACCTGATTAAACAAAGGAAGTATGTTATTTACAACAAACTGTTCTACATAGACGACTAACGTTTCAAAATGTCCCGGTACTACTTTTGCCAAGTACTCGGTACCTGAAACAATTTCAACAATGAGCAATGTGACAACGCCGACTACAGTAGCAAACAGCGCCATGATGGATAGAAAAACGGCCAAACTTCTTGGGAGCCGCCCACTCTTTTCAAGGAAATTGACGAGCGGGTTTATTAAAAACGCTAGAATTAATGCGATGATGAATGGATAAGCAATGGAGAAGAGATGAAAAAATGAAACAAGACCGAACGTGATGATGAGAAGCACAAGAAGGAGACGAAAAACGATATGTACATAATTCCAATTCAAGCATAACACCCCTTATGAATACCGGAATTTCCTTACTTCATATTTTACAACCTGCCATATTGTTTTCATAGTTTTATATTTAAAAATTAGGAAAATTCTGTACGGTCTTAATTCTTTTTATTTCGCATTTTATTATGGTAGTATGGAAAAAGGGTCTGGTTTTGGAAGGATGAAACAGAATGATAAGTCAAGCTACCGTGTTTTTACTAATACTTCTATTAATCGGCTTTATTGCAAAGAATCCATCCTTGATGTTTGCTGTGGCAGTATTGCTTGTTATTAAAGTTATTGGTCTGGATAATAAAGTATTCCCTTATCTGCAATCTAAAGGAATCAATTGGGGAGTAACGATCATAACTATTGCAGTTTTAGTTCCGATTGCTACTGGGGATATAGGATTCAAGCAATTACAGGAAGCGTTAAAGTCTTCCTATGCTTGGGTGGCGTTGGGAGCTGGTATAGCTGTTGCACTAATTGCCAAAAGCGGATTAACATTGCTTGCCAATGACCCACATATAACTACGGCATTGGTTTTTGGGACAATCCTGGCGGTTTCCTTGTTCAATGGAGTGGCTGTTGGCCCGTTGATTGGGGCCGGAATCGCTTATCTTGCAATGAAGGTAGTAGAGTATTTCACATAGGGAATCTTTCACAAATTATTTTTTCGTGATAATATTTTTTGCAGGACTTTCGTTCTTTTCATTCACAAAAGTCAGATAATTGTTTATAATAGGGACAAGGACACTTCCTTCCTACTAAGCAAGAGAAACATTGTTCGCCGAAAATGCGCGCACCCCCATGAACATAATGGATATGGCGCTTATTTTTTTGAATGGAAATGTAAGCATTTTCTTAGTTTGCTAGATTCTGAATTAATGAATTACTCTAAATATTTATGCAGAGCATTAATTTTTATCATTATGGTGAGCAAGCGTTCGGGTGGGCAATGGTAGATAAGGATTTGAAGAAATTTTTCACATAAAGGAGAGGTTTGAAATGACAACAACTAAAGGTCTAGAAGGAATTGTAGCAACAACTTCCGCTATCAGTTCCATTATTGACGACACACTAACGTATGTTGGCTACAACATTGATGACTTAGCAGACTATGCTAGCTTCGAAGAGGTAATCTATCTTTTATGGCATCAAAAATTGCCTAACAAGGAAGAATTGGCTTCCCTGAAGAAAGAATTAGCTGAAAATGCTGCGCTTCCTGATGAAGTCATCAATCACTTTAAAACTTATCCAATCGATAAAGTTCACCCTATGGCTGCATTACGTACGGCAGTATCATTATTAGGTCTATATGATGCAGAAGCAGATAACATGGATCCTGAAGTAAACTATCACAAGGCTGTTCGTTTGCAAGCTAAAATGCCGACAATTGTGACAGCGTTCTCAAGAATCCGTAAAGGGTTGGATCCTATTGCTCCAAGAACAGATCTTGGCATGGCAGCTAACTTCTTATACATGTTAACTGGAGAAGAGCCATCTGAGGTTGCCATTGAAGCATTCAATAAAGCATTAGTTCTTCATGCTGACCATGAGTTGAATGCATCTACTTTCACTGCACGTGTATGTGTAGCGACATTATCTGATGTTTACTCTGGTGTTACTGCTGCAATTGGGGCGTTAAAAGGTCCATTGCACGGTGGAGCAAACGAAGCGGTTATGAAGATGCTTTCTGAAATTGGGGAAGTAGAAAATGCGGAAAGTTATATCCGTGAAAAACTAGCAAATAAAGAAAAAATCATGGGCTTCGGTCACCGCGTATATCGCCAGGGTGATCCTCGTGCGAAGCATTTACGTGAAATGTCTGAGAAACTTACACACCTGACAGGTCAGCCTAAATGGTATGAAATGTCCGTGAAAGTGGAAGAAATCGTGACTTCCGAGAAACCGCTTCCGCCAAACGTTGATTTCTACAGTGCGTCTGTGTATCATTCTTTAGGAATTGATCATGACTTATTCACACCAATCTTTGCTGTGAGCCGTGTATCCGGTTGGTTGGCTCATATCCTTGAGCAGTATTCCAACAACCGCTTGATCCGTCCGCGTGCAGATTATACTGGCCCTGGCAAACAGGACTATGTACCATTAGAAAAACGTAGCTAATTAAACATAACGTTACAACAAGATACATTGATTGAATTTTTGCTATAATACATGGGGAGGGGAAATCCCTTTCCCAAACATCTATTGTCATCATATTCTTAGGAGGTTTTTACTTTGACACAAGGAACAAAAATTACAGTTACAGATGGTGTTTTAAACGTACCTAACAACCCAATTATTCCATTCATCGAGGGAGACGGAATTGGTCCTGACATTTGGGCATCTGCATCCCGTGTTTTAGAAGCAGCTGTTGAAAAAGCATATAATGGTGAAAAGGAAATTGTTTGGAAAGAAGTATTGGCTGGAGAAAAAGCATTCAACCAAACAGGTGAATGGTTGCCAAGTCAAACACTTGATGATATCCGTGAGTACATAATTGCAATTAAAGGACCTCTGACTACTCCAGTTGGTGGCGGAATCCGTTCTCTTAACGTTGCTTTACGTCAAGAGTTGGATCTATTTACATGCTTACGTCCTGTTCGTTATTTCCAAGGAGTTCCTTCTCCTATTAAACGCCCTGAAGACACTGACATGGTTATTTTCCGCGAAAACACAGAAGATATTTATGCTGGAATCGAGTATGCGAAAGGTTCTGCGGAAGTAGAAAAGCTAATCAACTTCCTTCAAACAGAAATGGGAGTTAACAAAATCCGTTTCCCTGAAACTTCCGGTATCGGAATCAAGCCTGTATCTGAAGAAGGTACTTCCCGTCTTGTTCGTGGTGCCATCAACTATGCAATCGAACATGGCCGCAAATCTGTAACACTAGTTCACAAAGGAAACATCATGAAATTCACTGAGGGTGCTTTCAAAAACTGGGGTTACGAGCTAGCTGAAAAAGAATTCGGCGATAAAGTATTCACTTGGGCACAATATGACCGTATCGCGGAAGCGGAAGGTAAAGATGCTGCAAACAAAGCGCAAGAAGCTGCAGAAGCAGAAGGCAAGATCCTTGTGAAGGATTCCATTGCTGATATCTTCTTACAACAAATTCTTACTCGTCCAAAAGAGTTCGATGTTGTGGCAACAATGAACCTGAACGGTGACTACATCTCTGATGCACTTGCTGCACAAGTAGGTGGAATCGGAATCGCTCCAGGAGCAAACATCAACTATGAAACTGGTCATGCAATTTTCGAAGCTACACATGGTACTGCTCCGAAATACGCTGGTCTTGATAAAGTAAACCCATCTTCTGTAATCCTTTCTGGTGTATTAATGCTTGAGCACCTAGGCTGGACAGAAGCTGCTAAACTTGTAGTAGATGCTATGGAAAAATCCATCGCTTCTAAAGTTGTAACTTATGACTTTGCACGTCTAATGGACGGCGCAACAGAAGTAAAATGCTCCGAGTTTGGCGACGAACTAATCAAAAACATGTAATTTCAAAAAAAGCAAAAACTCTCGAAGGGTTTTTGCTTTTTGAAAATAAGCTAGTGGTAAACGATGCACTCTAGCTGATGATTGGAGCAAAAGGCGAAGACTCCAGCGGGGGAGTAACGGTAGCTTGAGACCCCACAGGCGAAGCCGAGGAGGCTCAAGCACCGTCCCGCGGAAAGCGAAGCCGTTTGCGTAAATCATCAGCGGTGTAAGAGTTGCCCATTAATAGGTTAGGGAGGAATGAATATGACAATGAGACGTAAAAAGGTATCGGTAATCGGAGGAGGCTTCACGGGTGCAACCACTGCATTCTTACTCGCGCAAAAAGAACTCGCAGACGTTGTACTTGTAGACATCCCGCAAATGGAGAATCCTACTAAAGGAAAAGCTTTAGATATGTTAGAAGCAGGTCCAGTCCAAGGATTTGACGCAAACATTACAGGAACATCCAACTATGAAGATACAGCTAATTCCGACATCGTTGTCATTACAGCCGGGATCGCCCGTAAACCAGGTATGAGCCGTGATGATTTGGTTACGACAAATCAAAACATCATGAAAAGCGTAACGCGTGAGATTGTGAAACACTCACCTGATTGTTATATCATCGTGTTGACCAACCCAGTAGACGCCATGACATACACTGTATTCAAGGAGTCCGGGTTCCCTAAAAACCGAGTAATCGGTCAATCAGGAGTGCTAGATACCGCTCGATTCCGTACATTTGTATCTCAGGAACTAAATCTTTCTGTTAAAGATGTTACAGGATTCGTGCTTGGAGGTCATGGCGATGACATGGTGCCGCTTGTCCGATATTCCTATGCAGGTGGAATTCCGCTAGAAACATTGCTTCCGAAAGATCGTCTAGATGCAATTGTGGAAAGAACAAGAAAAGGCGGCGGCGAAATCGTCAACCTGCTTGGCAATGGTAGTGCCTATTATGCGCCTGCAGCATCGATGGTGGAGATGGTAGAAGCGATACTGAAAGATCAACGCCGAATCCTACCTTCCATCGCCTATCTTGAAGGAGAATACGGACACGATGGAATCTACCTTGGCGTACCGACTATCCTTGGCGCTGGCGGCATCGAGAAAATTATTGAACTAGAGCTGACAGAAGAAGAAAAAGCCGCACTTTCCAAATCTGTCGAATCCGTTAAAAATGTCATGAATGTCCTATCCTAAAACTATTAAGAGGATGTAGAAAGTTTTAAGAATCTCTAGCTGTTGATTGGAGCACAGGGCGAAGACTCCTGAGGGAGATAGCGGTAGCTTGAGACCCCGCAACGAAGTGAGGAGGCTCAAGCACCGCCCCTAGGAAAGCGAAGCCCGGTGCGGAAATCAACAGCGGTGTATAACAGAAGAATGTAATTGATTCGGGGAATTCTTTCCCCGAATTTTTACCACACTATTGTAAACGGTTACAAGCAACAAGGGGTATTTTCCAACATCATCAGGGGGTGTATGTATGTTACTAGGTAAAAAGAGAAAACTCGGAAGAAAACTTGCAGAAATTCAAGTCGGCGAAAAACTAGAGCTGACCGAAAAAATAGAAGACAAAGATCTATTATTATACCTTGGCTTAACTAATGACGCGAACCCTCTCTATATCCAGCATGACTATGCGTCCCAAACACCATTTAAAAAACCAATTGTACCTAGCATCATGTTAACTGGTATCATTACTTCCGCTGTATCCAAATATTTACCAGGTCCGGGAAGTCATGTTGTACACCAAGACATTTCTTTTCCAAAACCGGTCTACCACTATGGAAGCGTTCAATTTCTTTTTGAAGTGGTAGAAATTAAAGAAAAAGATCATTGTGTTGTAATGAGTGTTCACGGTACAAATGAAGAAAATCAAACGGTTGCTAAAGGCTCCATTACAGTCTGTCCTCCTCATCGTCTTGAACCGATGGAGAGCAGCGCGATGGAAAACTTTTAAAAAAGAGCTTAGGCTCTTTTTTTATTTTAGAAAACTAAATTCCCACGCGGATATCTCGAGTGGTAAGCTTTTCTTTATTGTGATGAATAATGAATACGTGTAAAATGGAAAAGTAATAATAGAGAAATTATAGAATTGCTAATTGGGTGAAAAAAATGGGTTTTCCAAAACAGTTGGTGGAGGAAAAGAATGAAAAAGATTCTTATTGTAGATGATGAACAATCGATTGTAACATTGTTACAGTATAATTTACAGCAAGCAGGATATGATGTTTCCGTTGCAATGGACGGAGAAGAAGGCTTGAATAAAGCGATGGAAGATCGATTTGATATGATCGTTTTAGATCTGATGCTTCCAAAAAAAGATGGAATAGAAGTATGTAAAGAATTAAGGCAGCAAAAAATCCATACCCCAATTCTGATGCTTACTGCTAAGGATGATGAGTTTGACAAGGTGTTAGGATTAGAATTAGGTGCCGATGATTATATGACCAAACCCTTTAGTCCGAGAGAAGTGGTTGCCAGGGTAAAGGCTATTCTTCGCAGAATGCAACAAATGACAAATAACACAGAGGCACCAAAAGTAGAAGAAGACGCCACTGAAAAGATTGTAATCGGTGATGTTAAAATATTGCCTGAACACTATGAAGCTTATTTTCGTGAAGAACGATTGGAACTTACGCCAAAGGAATTTGAGCTTTTGGTCTACTTATCTAAGAATAAGGGTAGAGTGCTGACACGCGATCAACTTTTGAGCGCGGTGTGGAACTATGATTTTGCCGGTGATACACGTATTGTCGATGTTCATATAAGTCATCTGAGAGAAAAAATAGAGACAGATACAAAAAAACCTACATATATAAAAACAATTAGAGGTTTAGGGTACAAGCTAGAGGAACCGAAAATACATGAATAGGTTTCGCTCAAGGCTGCTGTTTGCACTCATCACTTTAATTATCGTGGTGCTTGTGTGCTTGGGGCTATTGCTTGGGCAGCTCTTTAAATCCTTTTATTTAAACACCTTTAATCAGAGGCTTATCAAAGAAACAGAGCTTGTCACAATGCTGGTGGAAGAGGAGACCAGTGTGACACCGACTCTGCAAAAGCATTTAGAAGATGTTAGTAAGACCTTAGCGGCAAGAATCAGCATTACCGATAAAGATGGAACGGTAGTATATGAGACCGCAGGGCCGACTGTTTCTGGCGTGGACTCACATCAGGAAATAATAAAAGAGGCAGTTAAAAAGAATAAGAATCGTGACAGAATATTTTATGAGCAAAATAATGAAATGTATTATTACGGGAATTCCATTTCCAGAAATGGAGTTCGAGATGGATTTTTAATGTTAAGTACTCCAATAGATTCTCTCCAAAGGGTCAATCAACAAATTTGGGGACTGTTAATTGCAAGCCTTGGTGCTGCCTTTGTAGTTATTTTGCTTCTTGGTGTGAGAATCACCTCCCAATACACAAGGCCAATTGAAGCTGCAACCAAAGTGGCAACCGAGCTTGCAAAAGGAAACTATAAAGCGAGGACCTTTGAAGAGCATGTGGATGAAACAGGCATGTTAAGTCAATCCATCAACATATTAGCACGAAATCTTCAGGATATGACGAAAGCCCAAGAAATGCAGCAAGATCGCCTGCGCACTCTAATTGAGAGCATGGGGAGCGGATTGATTTTAATTGATGGTCGAGGCTATGTGAACCTCATCAACCGCGCTTATAAAGAAACATTTGATGCAAATCCTGGAGAATATTTATACAGGCTTTATTATGAAGCGATCGAACAAAAAGAAGTTGTCACATTGATTGAAGAAATTTTTATGACCGAGGTAAGTGTGCGAAAGCAAATTCTGCTTCCATTAACGATTGAACGCAGACACTTTGAAGTGTATGGGGCGCCTATCATAGGTGTTAACGATGAATGGAAAGGGATTGTCCTTGTTTTCCATGACATAACAGAATTGAAAAAGCTTGAACAAATGAGAAAAGATTTTGTCGCCAATGTGTCGCATGAGTTAAAAACGCCAATCACTTCTATCAAAGGGTTCTCAGAAACCTTGTTGGATGGAGCGATGAATGATAAAGATACCTTAGAGTATTTTCTTTCCATCATTTTAAAAGAAAGTGACAGACTTCAGTCACTCATTGAAGACCTGCTTGATCTTTCTAAAATTGAGAAACAAGGATTTAGATTGAACCCTGAATATTTAGAAATAAACGATCTATTGGAAGAGATATTTGTAATATTGGAAGGCAAGGCAAGAGAGAAAGAAATTGACCTTGCTCTATCCAAACCTAAGAAAGAGCTATATTTGTTTGCAGATGTCTCCAGGATTAAACAGGTTTTCATTAATCTTATTAACAATGCCATCGCATATACACCAGCCGGTGGAGAAGTAAAGGTGAAAGTGGAAGAGGTAGGAAAAGAGGTAATCATTGTGGTGTCCGATACTGGTATTGGGATGGAGCAGAATGAGATACCAAGGATTTTTGAACGTTTTTACCGGGTAGATAAGGCGAGGAGTCGGAACTCAGGCGGAACCGGTTTAGGACTTGCGATTGTCAAGCATATCGTGGAAGCCCATCATGGCAGTATTTCTGTTACGAGCGAGCTGAATAAGGGGACTGCCTTTACGGTGAAATTGTCTAAAGAAAATGAAGATTTACAATAGCTTTACATGTCTTTCATAACGTCTTTACAAACCTTTGTTAATATAATCTATGAAAACCCCTTCATCCAAGGAGCCAATTTTGGAAGAGGAGAGAGCCCACCCTGCTCTCTCCTTCTTTTTGTTTAAAGATAAGAAAGCATTTTATCCGGTTGATTTCCGTTCTAGGCGCTTCGCTTGCCTGCGGGCGGTCCGGGAGCCTCCTCACTCCGTTGCGGGGTCTCCCCTGTCCCTTCCTCCCGCGGGCGTCTGCGCGCCTTCCACTACAATCAACAAGGTTACTTCAATCACCTGAAATTTTGAAAAATTATTTTCCAAGTATATAGAATTTCGAGCTGTTGATTGGAGCAAAAGGCGAAGACTCCAGCGGGGGAGTAACGGTAGATTGAGACCCCACAGCGCAGCGAGGAGGCTCAAGCACCGTCCCGCGGAAAGCGAAGCCGTTTGCGGAGATCAACAGCGGAGTAAAACCAAGCAACTAAATATCCATTTAAATAATGAAACCTTCCCCTTCTTCATACGTATTAGTTATGGAGAACATAAAAAGGGGAGAATACAACTTTGATGAGTTTAAAGCGAATTTACACGACCGTTTTTCTTGTAATACTTGCTGCTGTCATAGGGTCAGTTGCTTTAACGTCATGGTACACAGTAGACCAATCAGAGCAAGCTGTGATCATGACATTTGGAAAAGTAGAAGAAGGAATCAGTGAACCGGGGCTACATTTTAAAATGCCTTGGCCTATCCAAACCGTAGAGACAATGTCCAAGGAAACATTCAGTTTACAATTCGGCTATACAGAAAGAGATGGAGAAGTAGTCGAACATACCAATGATACGAAAATGATAACAGGTGACGAAAATATCGTCTTAGCAGATATGGTTGTCATGTGGAAAATAAGCGATCCGGGAAAATACTTATTCAATAGTGACGATCCTCAGGCGGTCCTATACAATGCAACATCAGCATCACTGCGTAGTATCATCGGGAGCACGCAGATTGATGAAGCATTAACTTCAGGAAAAGCACAGATTGAAGTAGAGGTTTTTGACTTGCTTACATCTCTGATGGAAACCTATGATATTGGTATTTCCATTACATCTGTCAATCTTCAGGATGTGGAACTACCAAATGAAGAGGTCCGGAAAGCATTTACAGATGTAACAGATGCACGTGAAATGGAAAATACGAAGAACAATGAAGCGAAAAGATATCAAAACCAGCGCATGAATGAGGCTGAAGGGGAAAAGGATGCCATCATCTCCAAAGCAGAAGGTGAAAAGGCAGAAAGGATTGAACGTGCACGTGGTGACGTAGCAAAATTCAATTCCTTGTATAACGAATACGTAAACGCTCCGGAATTAACAAAAAAGCGTTTAATTTTAGAAACAATGGAAGAAGTATTACCGTATGCCGAAATCTACATTATGAACGATGACGGCAATACGATGAAATATTTCCCGCTCCGTACCGAAAATCCAGCACCAAAACCACCAGCGAACCCGGAAGGAAGTGGGAACAATGAGTGATCAAAACATTATCAATCTAGAAAAGAAAAAGCCTGATTTGCAATGGAAAACCATTATCCGCGGAGGATTAATTGGAGCTGTTATCCTTATTGCTCTTGGCTTAATCCTTGCGAATGTATTTGTTGTAAAAGAAGGAGAATATAAGGTTGTTAGACAATTTGGAGAAGTAGTCAAAATTGTAGAAGAGCCTGGCTTAAATTTCAAAACACCTTTTATTCAGTCAGTAACAACTGTGCCTAAATATCAAATGCTTTACGATGAAGCCAGTGCTGAAATAAACACTCGTGACAAGAAACGAATGCTTATTGATAATTATGTAGTATGGCGAGTAGAAGATCCTGAATTGATGATTAGTAACCTTGCAAGCCTTGTGAATGCAGAAACCAAAATGTCCGAGTTTGTATTTTCTGTTGTCAGAACAGAACTCGGACAACTTAACTATGATGATATTATCAATGATGAAAAATCATCAAGGGGAAGTCTGAACGATAGAGTTACAGAAAGAGTAAACGAACTGTTGGCAAGAGATGAATACGGAATTGTCGTCACGGATGTGCGCATGAGAAGAACCGACCTGCCGCCTGAAAATGAAGCTGCCGTGTTCACACGAATGATTTCAGAGCGTCAGTCAACGGCTCAAGAATATCTTTCTCGCGGTGATGCCGACAAAAATAGAATCATGGCAAATACAGACCGTGAAGTAAAAGAAATACTTGCAAAAGCCCAAGCGGATGCAGACACTATCCGGGGCCAGGGTGAGGGAGAAGCTGCTAAAGTTTACAATGACGCATTCTCTAAAGATGCAGAATTCTATGAGCTTTATCGCACACTAGAGTCCTATAAAAAGACCATCGATGGAGAAACCGTCATCGTTCTTCCATCCGACTCCCCATACGCCAAACTCCTAATGGGCGGAATGGAATAAGATGATTGAATTGAAGCGAAAGGCACTCGACTCCAGCGGGGGATAGCGGTAGGTTGAGACCCCTGAAGCGTTGTGAGGAGGCTCAAGCACACGCCCCGCGGAAAGCGAGTGCCTACAGCGGAAAGAAACGACCAAACTTTAAAGTGAAGCTCCACTTATAACAACAAAGCCACAACTTTTGTTTCTGTTCTTATCCATGATAGAATAGAAGAAGAATTGTGGCTTTTTATAGTTGGGATTATACATACGAAAAATCAAAAAGAAACAAAGGAGGAGTAGCAAACATGGCAAAAAACAAACTAGTACTGATCGATGGCAACTCCATTGCCTACCGTGCGTTCTTTGCACTTCCACTGTTAAGTAATGAAAAAGGAATACATACCAATGCAATTTACGGTTTTACCATGATGCTGATGCGCATTTTAGAAGAAGAAAAGCCAACTCATATGCTTGTGGCATTTGATGCAGGCAAAACTACATTCCGTCATAAAACGTTCGGAGAATACAAAGGGGGACGCCAAAAAACTCCACCTGAACTATCCGAACAATTCTCCTTCCTTCGAGAACTACTGGATGCGTATAACATAAAGAGATACGAGCTGCCTGAATATGAGGCCGATGATATTATTGGGACACTCGCTCAACAAGCTGCCAAAGATGATTATGAAGTGAAGATCATTTCAGGCGACAAAGATTTAACACAGCTTGCAACAGATAAGATCACGGTTGATATCACCAAAAAAGGCATTACGGATGTAGATTCCTACACACCTGCTTTCATTGAAGAAAAGTACGGATTGAATGTGGATCAAATCATCGACATGAAAGGTCTGATGGGGGACTCTTCGGATAACATTCCTGGTGTTCCTGGGGTTGGAGAAAAAACCGCCATTAAACTGTTAAAGGAATTTGGCACCATTGAAACACTTCTTGAATCCATTGACAAGGTTAGTGGAAAGAAACTGAAAGAGAAATTAGAAGATAATAAAGAGCAGGCAATCATGAGCAAGCAACTCGCCACCATCATGACCGAAGCACCGGTAGAAGTTACCGTAGAAGAACTTCTTTATGAGGGCTTCGATAAAAAGAAAGTGGTCGATATCTTCAAAGAACTTAGTTTCAACTCCCTGTTAGACAAGCTTGGAGAAGATGGAGAAACGCTGACAGAAGATCTTGAGGATATTTCCTTTGAAATACTTGAAGAAGTAAAAGAAGAGCACTTTGCAAAAGAAAACTTCTTTATGGTGGAAGTGCTGGATGAAAATTACCACCGTGCAGATATTCAAGGGATTGCCCTTGTGAATGAGACCGGAAATTATTTTATCCCGACAGAAGTAGCCATGCAGTCAGAAGAGTTTGCGACATTTGCATCAGACCATAAAAGAAAAAAGACGGTTTTTGATGCAAAAAGAGCAATCGTAGCATTGAAGTGGAAGGGAATTGAACTGAACGGAATTGACTTTGATTTTATCATTGCCTCTTATATCGTTAATCCGTCCGAGACGTCCACAGACCTTGCAGAAATTGCCCGTAAAAAAGGCTATTATCAGATCGAAACAGATGAAGCGGTTTACGGTAAAGGTGCCAAGCGAGCTGTCCCTGATCAGCAAAAAGTTGCAGATCATCTGGTGAGAAAGACTTTCGCCATGCAGGAAATGAAAGAGTCATTTATTCACGAGTTAAAGGACAATGAACAGTTGGAATTATTTGAAAAACTGGAGATGCCTTTAACATTGGTGTTAGCAGAAATGGAAGCACTCGGTATTAAAGTGGATAAAGCTCGATTAGAAGAAATGGGAACCGATCTTGGTGAGAAGCTGGAGAAAATTGAAGAGAAGATTTTTGAACTAGCAGGTGAAAAGTTCAATATTAACTCTCCAAAACAGCTTGGTGTCATTCTTTTTGAAAAGCTTGGACTACCGCCTGTTAAGAAAACAAAAACAGGCTACTCGACTTCTGCCGACGTTTTGGAGAAGCTTGCTGAAAAGCATGAAATAATTCAGCAGATATTACACTATCGTCAATTAGGCAAATTGAAGTCGACTTATATTGAAGGCTTATTAAAAGTTATCCATGAGGACTCTCATAAAATTCACACGCGCTTTAACCAAGCATTAACCCAAACAGGACGTTTGAGTTCCATTGATCCAAACCTTCAGAATATCCCTGTTCGTCTGGAGGAAGGTAGAAAGATAAGAGAGGCGTTTATTCCTTCTCATGAAGACTGGGTGATCTTTGCTGCCGACTATTCTCAAATCGAACTAAGGGTACTTGCACATATTGCAAATGACGAAAAACTGATTGAAGCATTTAAAGAAGATGCAGATATTCATACAAAAACCGCAATGGATGTGTTTCATGTTTCAGAAGATGAAGTCACTTCCAGTATGCGCCGTCAAGCAAAAGCAGTAAACTTCGGAATTGTTTATGGCATCAGTGATTACGGCCTTTCACAGAGCTTAGGCATTACGAGAAAAGATGCGAAAACATTTATTGATCGGTACTTGGAAAGCTTCCCTGGAGTGAAGGAATACATGGAAGACAGCGTCCTTGATGCAAAGGATAAGGGATACGTTACAACCCTACTGCACCGCCGCCGTTACCTGCCTGAGATAACAAGCAGTAACTTCAACCTGAGAAGTTTTGCAGAAAGAACAGCGATGAATACACCAATTCAAGGAAGTGCCGCTGATATCATCAAAAAAGCAATGATTGATATGGCAAACAAACTGGAAGAAGAAAATATGAAATCTAAAGTCCTCTTGCAAGTACATGATGAACTTGTATTTGAGGCTCCTAAAGATGAAATCGAAAAATTAAAGAAGATTGTACCAGAAGTAATGGAGCAAGCAGTGGAATTGAAGGTCCCGCTTAAGGTGGATTATTCCTACGGCTCTACATGGTACGATGCGAAATAATTGTTTTTGTGAGGATGTGTTACCATGCCAGAACTTCCTGAGGTTGAAACGGTCAGAAAAACACTAGTTGAGCTTGTACAAGGGAAAAAAATCAAACAAGTGAAAGTCTTATGGCCAAAAATGATAAAAGAGCCGGATGATGCCGCTCTTTTTGAAGAAATGCTTATTGGGCAAGAGATTGTGAAAATCGGAAGAAGAGGAAAGTTTCTCCTCTTCTACCTTAACGATTATTGCATGGTTTCTCATTTGCGAATGGAAGGCAAATATGGCCTCTATCAAAAAGAAGAGCCAGCGAATAAGCATACCCATGTGTTCTTCTATTTTGAGGATGGCACCGAACTTCGCTACCAGGACGTTCGCAAATTCGGTACGCTTCATCTTTATAAAAAAGGCGAGGAACTTGCAGCAAAATCGCTTGCCAGTTTAGGACCAGAGCCTTTTGAGGACGAGTTCAACCTTGATCTCCTTAAGGAAAGACTCGCAAAAACAAACCGCAATATCAAGGCTGTACTCTTAGATCAAACAGTTGTAGTAGGTCTTGGGAATATATATGTGGATGAGGCATTATTCAGAGCGGGAATTCATCCCGAAAGAACGGCAAGCAGTCTGAACGAGGAAGAGCTTATACAGCTGCAGCGCGAAATAGTCCTGACTCTGCAAGAAGCTGTCGACAAAGGTGGAAGCACCATTCGCTCTTATGTAAACTCCCAAGGTCAAATCGGTATGTTCCAACTCGAACTTTTCGTCTACGGCCGTAAAGGAGAGCCATGCAAAAAATGCGGCAATGAAATAGAAAAAACAGTCGTAGCCGGCAGAGGCACCCACACCTGCCCTAAATGCCAGCCAAAGCCATAAAACTGATATCATATAGTGCTTGGTGATTTCTAGCTATGGATTCGAGCAAAAGGCGAAGGCTCCAGCAGCGCCCCTCATAAAGCGAAGCCATTTGCGGAAATCCACAGCGGTGTCTATACAATATCTAAATTCAAAGCGAACACCCGGAGCGAAAGGCAAAAGGGAGTTAGAGTTAAAAAATATTTAGAACACATCGAATAGGCTCCTGCCATATACTATCTTAGTGATAGTTAGGGAGGAGCTCTTAATGATTCCATACATCTCACTTATCCTACTAGCCTTTGCTGTTAGTCTGGATAGCTTCAGTGTTGGCTTGACATATGGCCTAAGAAAAATGCATATGCCGCTTAAATCAATCAGTATCATCGCGTGTTGTTCGGCCGTCTCGCTTTTGCTTGCCATGTTAGTAGGCACCATACTTATGAAATTTCTCTCCCCTGCTTTTGCAGAGACAATTGGTGGAAGCATTCTAATTGTATTAGGAATGTGGGTTCTCTATCAGTTTTTCCGTGCCAGTACAGCCGAAGACAGTACCTCTTTTGCCGATGAACGCATTTTGTTCAACCTTGAAATCAAATCACTCGGTGTTGTAATTAACATTTTGAGAAAGCCAACAGAAGCCGACTTTGACCGTTCCGGTTCTATCACTGGATTAGAGGCTTTTTTTCTTGGTATTGCCCTGTCCCTCGATGCGTTTGGAGCGGGAATCGGTGCAGCTTTGCTTGGCTACTCTCCTGGGGTTATGGCGATTTCAGTTGCTGTGATGAGTTCATTATTTGTGATTACCGGGATAAAATTGGGAAGAGTCTTTTCCACCGTTTCGTGGATCAATAAGTTCTCCTTTTTACCAGGCGTATTACTTATTGTGATTGGAATTATTAAAATGTAAAAAAGAAACACTAGAGGTTGTCTAACGCAGCCTCTCTTTTATAAAGGAGGAATGGACATGCCTTTGATTATAGGACTAACAGGAGGAATCGCAAGCGGTAAAAGCACAGTGGCCAATATGCTGCGCGATAAAAATATACCGATTGTGGATGCTGATGTTGTGGCTCGAGAAGTTGTAGAAATTGGTACAGATACATATCAAAAGTTGGTCAGTGAATTTGGACAAGAAATACTTAATGACGACAAAACACTGAACCGACCTAAGCTCGGAAGCATTATTTTTCAAAATCAGGAAAAACGGGAAAAGCTCAATAACATTATGCACCCAAGCATCAGGACAAGCATGAAAGAAAAGACCCAACAATATTTAGAAGAAGGCCATGAAGTGGTTATCATGGATATTCCCTTACTTTTCGAAAGCAAACTGACTCATCTTGTAGATAAAACTTTACTTGTGTATGTAACAAAGGAAACCCAACTGAAACGCTTGATGGAGAGGAACGATCTAACCGAAAAGGAAGCAACAGACAGAATAAATTCGCAAATGCCTCTTTCCGAAAAAGTAAAACTCTCCCATGCAGTCATAGACAACAACGGATCTCTTACCAAAACAGAACAACAACTAAATGACATCTTAACCAACTGGCATATCCAGAAACCCAGTTGATCGCAGTGGAAGGCGCGCAGACTCCTCGAAAATGCTAACGCATTTTCTTCGTGCGATGAATCGCTGCCGTAGCCTTCCTTGTCCTGCGGGAGGAAGGGACAGGGAAGACCCCGCAACGAAGTGAGGAGGCTTCCGGACCGCCCACGGAAAGCGAAGCGCCTGCAACGGGGATCGACAGTAAATGCAAAATGTAAAATAATTGGTTGTGAAACAAAAAGGCATATCCCAAAATAGGGATATGCCCTTTTTGTATTTTTTACATGACATATAGAAATCAATTATGTTATACTAATTGCAGGATAACAGATTAATAAGTATAACATATATACAGAAAAGGGGAATTTACATGAAGGCAAAGGTTGCAATTAACGGGTTTGGACGAATTGGGAGAATGGTATTCAGACGCGCCATCCAAGAAGAAGGCTTAAATATCGTTGCAATCAATGCTAGCTATCCAGCGGAAACGCTAGCTCACCTGATTAAATATGACACAAACCATGGTCGCTTTGATGCGGATGTTTACGCAGAAGACAATGCCTTAATCGTAAATGGTAAGCGCATTCAATTAGTGAACAACCGTAATCCAGAAGAGCTTCCTTGGAAAGAAATGAACATAGATATCGTTATTGAAGCTACAGGAAAGTTTAACTCCCGCGACAAAGCGGCACTTCATCTTCAAGCTGGTGCTAAGCGTGTTGTACTGACAGCACCAGGTAAAAACGAAGATGTAACGATTGTCATGGGCGTAAACGAAGAAGTATTGGATATGAATGAGCACTTTGTCATCTCTAACGCTTCTTGTACGACAAACTGCCTAGCGCCGGTTGTAAAAGTGTTAGATCAACAGTTTGGTATTGAGAATGGATTAATGACAACTGTGCATGCTTATACAAATGACCAAAAGAATATTGACAACCCGCATAAGGATTTGCGCCGAGCAAGAGCATGCGGTCAGTCTATCATCCCTACCTCTACAGGTGCGGCAAAAGCATTATCCTTAGTTCTTCCACACCTAAAAGGAAAACTGCATGGTATGGCGCTGCGTGTTCCAACACCTAACGTATCGCTTGTTGATTTAGTGGTAGACTTGAAAAAACCGGTGACGGTAGAAGACGTGAATGATGCGTTCAGAAGTGCTTCGGTCGGTTCGATGGATGGGATATTAGGTGTAACAATGGAGCCGCTTGTGTCTGTGGACTTTAACACAAATCCACATTCTGCCGTCATTGATGGATTATCCACAATGGTGATGGGCGATACAAAGGTAAAAGTATTAGCTTGGTATGACAACGAGTGGGGATACTCCTGCCGAGTGGTAGATCTGGTTCAATTTGTAGCAGAAAAAATGGTAGAAGCAAAAGAGGTCATGGCTGGTTAATTCAACCAAATCAAAATTATTGTGATATAAATGTAAGCGGTTAACAGTCTGTGTTAATCGCTTTTTTGCATGTGTCGGGCAATGGAATTATTTTTTTCTAGTAATTCCTAGCTGTGGATTGTAGCAAAAGGCGAAGACTCCTGAGGGAGATAGCGCTAGGTGGAGACCCCACAGGCGAAGACGAGGAGGCTCCAGCAGCGCCCCTAGGAAAGCGCAGCCATTTGCGGAAATCCACAGCGGAGCATAACCAACAAACTAAAAGGTATTACATAGTTTTTCTTATAAATTCATAGCTTACTAGAAAAAAAGTCTTAAATGCCTGTTGCAAATCTAAAATAAAAGCATTATACTATTTTTCGTGAACTTCTTGAAACGATTATGTGGCTACTTAAAGGGTTAGGACCTCTCTGGACTAACTTTCCCCCGTGGTAGTAATACATCAATCACTCTTCACCTTTGAGGAATTCATGTATTTTAAAAAATGAAAAGGGGGAACGTGAGATGGAAACAGTAGGTCGTCACGTTATTTCAGAACTTTGGGGTTGCGATTTTGACAAATTGAATGATATGGATTACATCGAAAAAACATTTGTCGATGCTGCATTAAAATCAGGTGCAGAAGTAAGAGAGGTAGCTTTTCATAAATTTGCTCCTCAAGGGGTAAGCGGAGTAGTAATTATTTCCGAGTCCCACTTAACGATTCATAGCTTCCCAGAGCACGGATATGCAAGTATCGATGTTTATACATGCGGAGAATTAGATCCTAATATTTCAGCTGACTATATTGCAACTGCTTTAAATGCTCAGACGCGTGAAACAATCGAACTTCCACGTGGAATGGGTCCTGTTCAAGTAAACAAAGCAAAAGCTCTTTAAAATTATAACTAAATGCATTAAAATAAAAAGAGGTGTATAGCATGCACCTCTTTTTATTATACTCAAAATATATTATACATAAAAAAACAACAAGTTAAGGGGTTGTCAGGCTATAGTGGGAGCGATACAAAAGCTGAAAGGTATATTGAGCAATCACTCGGAAACGCGGGAAAATCATACAGAAGAATCCTTGCGTAGTCGTTATTATAAAACTACCAATAAGAATGCAATGAAGACCTTACAAGAATTGTTTAACAATATGGAAGGGGTAACGGTCAAATCCGTTTCTGAGGAGCACGGGGAAATGGCAGTGCAAGTGCACAAAGGCAAAAAAGCGTTTGTCATTGTCACTGTAATATCTGTCCGCCCTTTTGAAACCGCAGTTGATTTTTCCGTTACAACAGAAACCAAGCTACCTTTCGATTTTGGATACAGTCGTCAACTGATCAAACAAATGTATGAACGGATTGATAAATCGATGATCTATATTGGATCCGGGCTGAATTCGGGGAAAAAGTAGATTGGAAACGGAGTGGAAACCATCATGAAATGTCCTGCCTGTCACCATAATGGGACGAAGGTATTAGATTCACGCCCTGTAGAAGAGGGAAAATCCATCAGAAGAAGAAGAGAATGCGAATCTTGTTCCTATCGTTTTACGACATTTGAGAAAGTGGAAGAAATGCCGCTTATCGTCGTGAAAAAGGAAGGAATACGAGAAGAGTTCAGCAGGGAAAAAGTGCTGAGAGGCTTAATTCGGGCATGCGAAAAAAGACCGGTAGCCCTAAAACAATTGGAAGACATTGTGATGGAAGTGGAAAAAGAATTAAGAAATATCGGCATATCCGAAGTGAAAAGCGATATGGTCGGAGAAATGGTAATGGAGAGACTTTCTAAAATAGATGAAGTGGCATATGTGCGATTTGCCTCTGTTTACCGTCAATTCAAAGACATTAATGTTTTCTTGGATGAATTAAAGGAAATCATTGAAAAAGAAAGAAAATAAGAAGGCTGCAATAAGGAACCCTAAGGGAGAGAGGAAGTTATTTGCCTCTCTCTTTCCATTATTTCAATAAAAGAAAGGTTTGGATGTTTCATGTCTGATCGCCATTGGAAAGAGCTGGTCCCTGTAGACCGCTATATTGTCCGTTCAAACGGAGTGCTCCAACAGTTTGACCGTAAACTCCTAACAATGCTTTATCAACCTTTGCTCGGTTTCAGGGGATACAGTTTATATATGACCCTCTGGAGTGAGCTGGACCAAGATCGCTTGTGGGGCGGGGAAACGACGCATCACGGGATTATGACGACGATGCAATGCAACTTAAAGGATATCCATCAGGAAAGAATTAAACTTGAAGGCATTGGACTTTTAAAGACGTGGGTCAAGGAAGATGATCAGCTTCGAACCTTCATTTATGAACTTCAACCACCACTCTCCCCGGAAGCATTCTTTTCAGAACCCATGCTAACCATTTACTTATATAATCGACTAGGGAAAAATAAATACGCAAGTGTAAAGAAATACTTTTCCGATAAGATTATTCCTGTGGATGAATACCAGGAAGTGACTAGAAGTTTCAGTGATGTCTTCCAATCTGTTCAGTCAGAAAACATGGCATATGCGGCGAATGAGGAGATGATGGAGGAACTTCCATTGGAACAAGGAGAAGAGTGGTTGGAGCGCAAAAAGGGAAGTGAGCCAAGGGTAAATCAAGAAACCTTTGACTTTGATTTGTTCTTTGCAGGGTTATCTGAGGTGGTCATCCCGAAAAAATCGATCACCGCTAAAGTGAAAGAAGCGATTGTCAAACTGTCCTTCATTTATACCATTGATCCGATATCGATGCGCGATTTGATGATGAATGTAATTGATGTAGAAGAAAAAGTGGATTTAGAGAAACTGCGAAAGGCAGCAAGGGATTGGTATCAGCTTGAATATCAAGATACATTGCCTGGCCTTGTGGAAAAAACACAGCCGCTGAATTTAAGACAGTTTACAGATAAAAAGCCAGCAACTAAAGATGAACAGCTCATTCAACAGCTGGAGAATGTATCACCAAAGCAAATGCTGACAGATCTCTCAGGTGGATCGGAACCTTCTGCCTCAGACCTTCGAATAGTGGAAGACGTCATGTTCAAACAACAATTAACACCAGGCGTTGTGAATGTGTTACTTTATTATGTGTTGTTGAAAACAGATATGAAGCTAAACCGCAAATACGTCGAGAAGATTGCAAGTCATTGGGCGAGAAAACAGGTGAAAACTGTCAGTGAAGCGATGGAACTTGCCAAAGAGGAACATCGCCAATATCAGAACTGGGCGGATACAAAGCCAGCAGCTAAGAGCACAGGTGGAGGTAGCGCCTCAAAAGCAAAAGCAGGAAAAGTGGTGCGCAACCGTTTTGTCAGCTCAGACGGAGCGGCAACGGAGTCTGATGCCTTAGATAATCAGTCAGACAAGTTCAAAGAAGTAGAAGAAGACGAAAAACAGAAGCTGATGGAACGTTTGGCGAGAATGAAAGAGAAAAAGATACGATTAGATCCATAATGTAGAGGCCGTATGCACCTTTTAGGTGATGCGGCCTTCTTTTTTATCATGCTATTTCTCAAAAAGATGTTAATACTACCAAAAAAGGGTATCGTCTACTATAAGACTAAAGAAAAGGGGAAATAACCTTTGAAGAGAGTAGCGGTGATCGTTAATCCCAATGCCGGGAACAGAAAGTTGATCAATTCCATCGAACAGATAGAAGAAAGGTTATTGAGCACCTTTGAGGAAGTGACCATCCATCCGACCGAAAAAGAAGGGGACGGTGCCAGACTTGTGGAGAAGTTGGCAGACCATGTAGACCTTCTTATCGGTGCTGGCGGGGACGGAACCATTTTTGAGATAATCAACGCCTTGGCTCCTCTGGTAAAGAGACCTGTTTTTGCAATCATACCAGGCGGAACCTGTAATGATTTTTCAAGAACGCTTGGTATCAATCAGCATCCTATGAAAGCAGTGGAACAGATTATAGAGAAACGTACAGAAAAGGTAGATGTCGGAAAAAGTGATAATCAATATTTCTTGAATTTTTGGGGAATAGGGTTGGTATCAAAGGTTTCAGACAACATCGACAGCGGGACGAAACAGCTGCTTGGTAAAATATCTTATTATATCAGCGCCGGACAAACGGTAATGGAAGAGGAACCGTTCCAGCTTACTTTAGAAAGTGAAACACAATCTTATGAAGGGGATGCTGTCATGCTACTAATTGGTAATGGTTCCTTTCTCGGCGGTATTCAATCGTTTTTTCCCTCTTCAAGCGTACAGGACGGGGAACTGGATGTATTGATAATCAAGCAGACCTCCATTGCCCAGCTCTGGACATGGATGCAAACAAGACTTCAAAAGGAATTTCCGGCAGAAGGGAACGACGATTTAATCTATTTCCGAGCCAAACAACTAAAAATCGATGCCACTCCCAATCAGGAAATTGATTCAGATGGAGAAAAAACCTACTTTACCCCCTCTACTGTCTCCATTCTTCCAGGTCATCTAGAAGTCATCATTGGCGATTTTCCATTTGAGTAAAGAATAATAATACGCGCTGGTCCTTTTTATGGATGGACTGGCGCATATTTTTTTATATTTATTCATTTTTCCACCCTCCTGCCCATATACATTGAATTAGGTGTACCAAAGGGGGGACAAACTTGTTTGAGATTTCCTTTCGAAATGAATCGGACGCAAATGCGATATATATGAATGTATTGGAAAAAAATCCTGAGAGTGATTCTATCCTTTCTTTACATAAAGAAAAAATCGTCGTGGAATCAAAGGATGTTCATTTTTACAGAAACACCATTGTCCCGGTACTGAAGTATTACATTCACCGTACCAAAGAAAAAGAATGGATATTGTCGGTATTGGAAAATACGTTTTATTATAAAGAGGAAGAAGAACAGGAACAGATTCTCTGTATTCTGCAATCCATCCTGCTCGGAGAACGGCCGGATATTCCGAATCTCCCGGCTCTCGAACAACGTGATGCACAGTTGGAGTCTGTCATGCAGTCCTTTTTTCAAATGCCCGTATCCTTTTCATTTGATTCCTTTATAACATTCCGGTTGAAAGAATACTTTGAAGGATTGCAGGTGTTTGTAGAAGCGGCGATTGATGAGTATAAGCTGGAACAGGAATACCAATCGTTCGTCCATCAGCTGCGGGAATTGCTGACGACGACAGATTCCAAGCTTGACGAATTGCACCTTGTTTATCAATATCAATTTGATTTTTATGATAAGTCTTTCTCGCACATTCCAAAAAACCAGCTCATCAAATATATGAACAGAACTCATTTCAATAATTATTCGTATTATATAGACTCGGTCGTACTGGCTCCCTTGGTTTCAATCGCGCCGAAAAAACTCTTTCTATACACGGACAACACAGAGAATCAACTTGTGGAGACGATCCGAAATATATTTGAAGAACGTGCCGTTGTTTTACCTTTTCACTATTTTGGGCAAAATAAAAGTAAAATTGATTAAAGTGACCACTTGATTTTCCTTTAACAGGAGAATATAATAACCTACATAATCAATTTTAACTTCATAGCTCAAAAAGTATCGATGAGGACATGAGTGTTTTAAAAACGGATTTTAGAGAGGGAAGTCGCCGGCTGCAAGCTTCCTATCACGATTAAACCCTAACCACCTCTGAACTTCAACGGTGAACATCGCAGTAGCTGTTGACGGGGAAATCCCTCGTTATCCAATAATGAAGCCGTCTTTTAGACTTTTAAAAGATGGGAACTTGGGTGGAAACACGGATATTAAACTCGTCCCTTATATTAAATAAGGGACGGGTTTTTTTATTTTGGTTCGAAATAACTATTAGCAATTGCTTGGAGCAAAAGGCGTAGACTCCAGCGGGGGAGTAACGGTAGGTTGAGACCCCGCAACGAAGTGAGGAGGCTCAAGCACCGTCCCGCGGAAAGCGAAGCCGTTTGCGGAGAGCAATTGCGGCGTTATATGAACCAACAAAAATTCTAAAGAAGAGGTGACAGAGATGTCGGAATTAATGAAAATCACATTTCCAGACGGAGCGGTAAAGGAGTTTGAACGTGGTACGACAACAGAAGATATCGCTGCATCCATCAGTCCGGGTCTGAAAAAGAAAGCAATCGCTGGAAAACTAAACGGAGAACTCATTGACCTGCGTTCCCCGATTAATATAGACGGAGAAATCAGCATCATCATGCAAGACTCCGACGAAGCGCTTGGAATCATGCGACACAGTACTGCCCACTTGATGGCACAAGCGATCAAACGCCTATATGGCAACGTGAAACTAGGAATCGGTCCGGTAATCGAAAACGGATTCTACTACGATATCGACATGGAGGAATCACTAACTCCAGAAGACCTTCAAAAAATCGAAAAAGAAATGAAGAAAATCGTCAGCGAAAACTTGGATGTTGTTCGTGTGGAAGTGAGCAGAGAAGAAGCATTGCGCCGCTATGAAGAGCTGAATGATGAGCTGAAGCTTGAACTGATCCGCGAACTGCCAGAAGGAGAAACTATTTCCATCTACGAACAAGGCGAGTTCTTTGACCTTTGCCGTGGAATTCATGTACCATCCACTGGGAAAATTAAAGAGTTCAAATTGTTAAGCATTGCAGGTGCATACTGGAGAGGCGACAGCAAAAATAAAATGCTGCAACGTATCTACGGAACAGCCTTCTTCAAAAAAGCAGAACTTGATGAGCACCTTCGCCTGTTGGAAGAAGCAAAAGAGCGCGATCACCGTAAAATCGGAAAAGAACTTGACCTTTTCTTCAACTCCCAAAAAGTTGGGCAAGGCTTACCGCTATGGTTGCCAAAAGGTGCAACAATCCGCCGCGTAATTGAGCGTTATATCGTCGACAAAGAAGTGGAGCTCGGCTATGACCACGTTTATACTCCTGTAATGGGTAGTGTGGAGCTATACAAAACTTCCGGTCACTGGGATCACTATCAGGACGGCATGTTCCCTCCAATGGAAATGGATAACGAGCAACTTGTTCTTCGTCCAATGAACTGTCCGCACCATATGATGGTGTACAAAAACAGCATCCACAGTTACCGTCAGCTTCCTGTACGTATTGCTGAACTTGGAACAATGCACCGCTATGAAATGTCCGGGGCACTAGCAGGACTCCAGCGTGTACGTGGAATGACTTTGAACGATGCACACATCTTCGTTCGCCCTGATCAAATCAAAGATGAACTAAAACGTGTTGTGAACCTGGTTCTTGAAGTATATAAAGATTTCGGCCTGGATGACTATTCCTTCCGTCTATCCTACCGTGATCCAGAAAATAAAGAGAAGTATTTTGATGACGATGCAATGTGGGAAAAAGCACAAGGCATGCTAAAAGAAGCAATGGATGAGCTTGGTCTAGATTATTTCGAAGCAATCGACGAAGCAGCATTCTACGGTCCTAAGCTAGACGTTCAAGTTCGTACTGCCCTTGGAAAAGAAGAAACTCTTTCTACTGTTCAGCTTGACTTCTTACTTCCAGAGAAATTTGACCTGACTTATGTTGGGGAAGACGGCAAGCAGCACCGTCCGGTTGTTATCCACCGTGGTGTCGTATCTACGATGGAACGCTTTGTGGCATTCTTAATCGAAGAGTACAAAGGTGCATTCCCAACTTGGTTGGCGCCAGTACAAGTCCAAGTGATCCCTGTATCACCTGATGTGCATTTTGATTATGCAAAAGAAGTGCAAGACCTTCTAAAATCAAAAGGAATTCGCGTAGAAATGGACGAAAGAAACGAAAAGATCGGCTACAAAATCCGTGAAGCACAAATGCAAAAGATCCCATACATGATAGTGCTAGGAGACAATGAGATCCAAGAACGCGCAGTAAACGTCCGTAAATACGGCGAACAAAAATCCGAAACAATCTCACTAGAAAAGTTTGTGGATGAACTGGTGAAAGAAGCGAAGAGATAAGCTTTTCGTAATACGGGGGGAATGTCCTGGCTGAAGGTGCCAGGGCGTTCCCCTTTGTTGTGGTAAGCATACTGGCTGCACTTAGGGTTGTCGGAATTTGACTGAGTTTGTCGTTTGGCTTGTATTCGAGGTAGTTTGGACAGTAAATGCCTCACTTTCGCTCGTATTCTTAAATTTCGGACAGTATTCCCTCCAAACGGACAGTAAATGGGTACTTTCCGACAGTAAGCTAATTTAAATATTTATACAAACTCCCCTTGTCGACTGGAGTGTAAGGTGTGAGACTCCGGAGGGAGATAGCGGTAGTCTTGAGACCCCTGAAGCGTTGTGAGGAGGCTCAAGCACCGCCCCTCGGAAAGCGAACACCTGAAACGAAAGGAGACAAGGAGTTAACCCAAACACCTATCTTTTACACCCAACGAAAAAAACTATTGCACAATCGCAATTTATCTGATATCATTTAAAACGTTGTTTCATTTGATACGAATTCTTGACAATCAATCATCATTAATGATATATTATACAAGGTCAAATTGAATACTTGTTTGAGGACAAGAAGAAGCACCCGCTTCTCACCTGATTGACGCATCTGATGCAGTTGGCAGGTTTTACGAGAAAGATTTTATCTTTTACTTATGTAATCGTAAAGTGTGGGTGTATGTGTACATCCACACTTTTTTGTTTGTACAAAAGAGTAAATTGTTCGTCAAACGGTGTTCGGAATAAACCTTGGAGGTGGCTAATTATTAGCAAGGACATGATGGTAAACGATGGCATTCGTGCCCGTGAAGTACGTCTAATCGGTCAAAATGGAGACCAGCTAGGAATTAAGTCAAAAGTCGAAGCTCTAGAAATAGCAGCACGTGCTAACCTTGACTTAGTAATGGTTGCGCCTAATGCGAAACCTCCTGTATGCCGAATTATGGACTACGGAAAGTTCCGTTTCGAGCAACAGAAGAAAGAAAAAGAAGCGCGTAAAAACCAAAAAGTAATCAGCTTAAAGGAAGTTCGTTTAAGCCCTACAATTGATGAGCATGACTTCAACACGAAGCTTCGCAATGCAATCAAATTCCTTGAAAAAGGAGACAAAGTAAAAGCATCGATCCGATTCAAAGGACGTGCGATTACACATAAAGAAATTGGTCAGCGTGTGCTAGATCGTTTCTCTGCTGCATGTGCAGAAGTATCAACAGTTGAGTCCCATCCTAAAATGGATGGACGTAGCATGTTCTTAATTTTGGCACCTAAAAACGAAAAGTAATTCATATGAGGAGGAACTCCAATGCCTAAAATGAAAACTCATCGCGGATCAGCGAAAAGATTCAAGAAAACTGGATCTGGTAGCTTAAAGCGTTCTCACGCATACACAAGTCACTTATTCGCTAACAAGTCTCAAAAGCAAAAGCGTAAATTGCGTAAATCAGCTATGGTCAGCAAAGGTGATTTCAAACGCATCCGTCACATGTTAGACAACTTAAGATAATATTTTTTATAGGAGGTATTCATAATGCCAAGAGTTAAAGGCGGTACAGTAACACGCCAACGTCGTAAAAAAGTCATTAAATTAGCCAAAGGTTATTACGGTTCTAAACACACTTTATATAAAGTAGCTAACCAACAAGTAATGAAATCCCTAATGTACGCTTATCGCGATCGTCGCCAGAAAAAGCGCGACTTCCGTAAGCTTTGGATCGCTCGTATCAACGCAGCGGCTCGCATGAACGGTCTTTCTTACAGCCGTCTAATGCACGGTTTGAAAGTAGCTGGAATCGAAGTAAACCGCAAAATGTTAGCTGAGCTAGCAGTTAGCGACGAAAAAGCATTTGCTGAATTGGCAACTGCTGCGAAAAACAGCTTAAATAAATAATTACCCAAACAAAAGAGGCTAACAATTTGGTAGCCTCTTTTGTGTTTTGATAAAATAAGTTGAGACTGATAGATAGTTCAGTCTACATACAAAATGTGTGCACACATTCGAACGTCGGAGGATATGATGGAAGTACTCGTCGGTTATTATATCTTTATAAACATTGTAGGCTTCATTATTATGAAAGTAGATAAACAAAAAGCCATTGAACATCGCTGGAGAATACCTGAATTACATCTATGGGGAATTGCCATGCTTGGCGGTGCACTTGGGACGTGGATGGGGATGCAAACCTTTCGTCATAAAACAAAGCGCCTGTTATTCCGGATAGGTCTACCATTCATCACATTCTTACATATCGGGTTCTGGGGGTATTTTCTCATAGCCTGATAAGTTAACATAAAATATTGATAGTTGAATAAGCTTTAATATTAAAACTAGGAGGCAAGCCAAATGGACGAAAAATTGAACGTACTCTTTGTCATGATTGAAAGTCACTGGTGGCTGGCTTCTCTTGGTTTTATACTTTTCCATATATTAAGACAAGTTTTGTTTATTCCGGTAGTCATCATCTGCATTGCCGGTGGAGCCCTGTTTGGCGGAGTAATCGGCAGCATCTACTCAATGGCAGGCTTAACATTATCCAGTTTATTTTTCTACTTTTTATATCAGCAGTTTCCTAGCATATTCGGGAAAATTTTAAGAATGAAAGAAAGGTTCTTTGGCAATCGGGCAAACTTTTCCGTTGGACAGATCACTGTCATGCGTCTGATCCCATTCATCCATTTCCACTTACTTTCTCTCTGCTTGATTGAAACGACAAAAAGCTTTTCTCACTATGCAAAAGCTTCTCTCCTGACTAATATTCCTCTCGCCATAATCTATACCGTATTTGGCCAATTTATCACGGAATTTTCTCCAACTGCCATGGTTGCTGTGCTTATAGGACTGTTGCTTCTTATGTTGGTAATGAGACAAAAAGTCGTTGTCATGAAGTGGGAACAATTCTTTCATAAAGAAAAGCAATATAAAAGAGGTTAACGCTTATTTACAGTATTAATGGTTATTATGGATAAAAGATGGGGTAAATAGACTGAACTTAAATAATGATGGATATCCGATTACTTACTAAAAAAGTTCTTTAATTTAAAAAGCCTACTACCTGCAGGGTGCGGATAATAGGCTTTTTTATTTGAATTTAAACTCTGTTTGAAAACCAGGAATAAAGGAGGCTGTCTTAGCTAAAGGGGTTATCAACATAGTTGTACTGTGTAAAAAGATTTGAGGGACCAAAGTGGAACTTTCAAAGGTACATAGAGATTTTGATTTTACTATAGAACGTTTCTCATGATCCTATAGCGAGTATCTAGTCGTAGATTCTATTTGAGGATACTGGTTTTATAATGAAATTGTCTAGTAAAACTTCTTCAGCAATCATGGCCAGATTGTTGAAGATATAAATTTTACAACGTAGACGAATATCTTTAAGTATGTAGAAAAAGAGCATACTATGATGCCCTTTTTATGTGTTTTTTTTACTTAATTTTCTTTTTTACTAAAGAAATTAATATGCCGATGAAAACAACCGTAACGACTAAGCTGGACGTAACACCGAGAGTTGCTGCATGGTCACTAGATATGATGGAATTGTTTGTGACTTTTAGACTGAGAATTATACCAGTCGAAATAATGCTAAAACTAAGCAACACTATACTGAAGGTAATGAGATTAACCATTCTATCAATTTTTCTGTCTAAAAGCTTGTCACTTTGTAAATCAATAGTGATAGGTGTAGTACCTGTGGCTATATTCTTCAATGCCTTATTGACATGATTAGGGATGTCTTGAAGCGCCTCAAGCCATTCCATCTCCTTTACCTTGACCTCTTTAATCAATGAATTAGGTTGATATCTTTCTTTTAACATTTCTATTCCTGTATTTTTAATGAGGCTAGCAAGTGTTAATTCAGGATCGAGAAGGGCAATTGTTCTCTCAGCTTTTAGTAGTGCGCTACCAACCACCATCATTTCACTTGGCACATATAAGTCATATTCTTTCATAAGTTTGATTAAATCAAATAGTACTTCTCCTAATTTTACGCTTTTTACAGGAGAGTTTACATAGTTATCTGAGAATACAGAAAGATCATATACTAATTTCTTTTTAGTTTTTGCATCAAGATGCATGTCTTCTGCTAAAATTTCAGCAAGGTGTTCAAAATTTTCATTTGTTAAATGGAAAAAGAGTTTTCCCATCCACTTTCTTGTAGGGCCATAGACTTTACCTATGTTCCCGAAATCTAAGTATATGAGGTCATTGCCTAATATAAGGACATTTCCGGGATGAGGATCAGCATGAAAATAACCGTCTACAAATATTTGACAAAATAAGTGACTAGCAAACCGGTTAGCGAATTCCCTCTTCTGGGCTTGACTGGAAAACTGATGATGCGTAACCTTTTCACCTTGCATGTATTCCATAACAAGCACTTTTTTTGTAGACAAATTTCTATATACTTTAGGAACTAGAATGTTTGAACTTTTATTATATCTGGCGAAAGATTGCATATGGACCATCTCTTGTTCAAAATCTAATTCCTTTTGTAGGGAAACGGCAAATTCTCTCACAATGTCCGAATACAAAATCGTAGGGGATAGCCAGTTATCCAATTTCTTGGCCAATAAGGTAATAAGAGTGAGATCCTGCTGAATTTGTTTTTCAACACTAGATTTCTGTACCTTTATTGCTACCGTCTCTCCAGAAATGAGGACAGCTTTGTATACCTGACCAATGGAAGCATTCCCAAGAGGTTGTTCAAATATTTCTCTAAGAACGGTAGATATGGGTAGTTTCCATTCACTTTCTAATAGATGTTCTATTTCACCAAAAGGTAGTGCGTCCCCTTGATCTTGTAGTTTTTCTAATTCACGAAGAACCTCATCTGTAAACAGGTCATCTCTAGTACTTAAAAATTGACCTAGCTTAATGAAAGTAGGGCCAAGAGTCTGTAGCTGGGTGCGCAATAGGTTACCATTTAAAATTTCTTTACCCTGATAAGTTTGGAAAACTCTCGATTTCCAAATGGAATTCAATATTTGTATCAATCTTCTTAGGTGTATTACTATCATCCAATCACTCTTTTATTGTTTAGTGAATACAATTAATGCCCAAATGGCAATGAAAAGAAAAACTATCAAAAGATAATGTTTCTTACTCATCAAAAAGTTACCACGTTAAACCCCATAAGAAGCACAAGGGATAGTACCAAGAATAATAGAAGTAAGATTCCTCCATTTTTCTTTTCCTTCTTTCTCCTTACAAGAAGAATTTCCATTAGGGACACTAAGGTAACAGCCAGTAAACCTTTTAGAGTATAGTTGAAGGGATATCCCATTAAATGGAGCATCGAAATACCAGTACCCAACATCACAATGTAAAAAAGTCGCAAAACCATGTGAGCTATTTTCTTTTTGTTAATAAAATAGGTGATAAAAAAACTTATGACAAGTAACAGCCAAACACTGGCATGAATGGAATATAGAGTTTGAAACATCGTAAATTTCTCCTTTGTTAATCATTTTGAGGTATCATGTTTGTATGTGCTGAGCGTATATTCTCAAAATAAACCATGAGTATAATACTGAAAAACGTGATGAAGCTTAACACAATGAATGTCGTGACAGCATGTATGTCCAATAGGAATGTAAAAGCTAATGGTCCAATAATTCTACCGAGACTGTCCAAGGAGTAACTGATACCCGAAGCCAGACCTTGTTGATGTTCAGCCTGCAGGGTAATCAAGGAAATGGTGCACGTGCGCACGAGTGCGTTACCGGCCGAGAACAAGGCTAATGCTGCCCCAGCTATCCAAAGCTCTTGGGTAAAGGGGATTAATAATAAAGCTGCACCGGATGCTATTTGCCCTGCAATGATCCACCTAGCCTCCTGTCCACGCTTTATAAATGGAATGATTGCGCCTTGGACGATGGCATCAGCGAAACCGCTAATCATAAATAAAAGTCCTATCTGAACAGGCGTGATACCAATATTCTTGATTTCAAAAAGTTGGAAGGTAGACTCAAGTCCTGCCATCAATAAGGTAGCAATGAAGGTAAAGCTTAATAAGGCAATCATTTGATTACTGCGAAGCATCCCCCATTGCTTCTTGGACAGTAATCTATGCTTCATAGCGTTTTCTCCTTTTCTTATTGAATCTGGGAGAAACCGCCATGTGAGAATAAATAGGAGAAGAAGCAGGCCAGCTGAGGTATAAAAAGGAGCTGTCAGACTAAGGGTGCTGAGAAACCCTCCAATTGATGGGCCCAAAATAAAGCCAACCCCAATACTGATCCCGATAAACCCCATGTATTTTGTTCGGTTATCTTCATTTGTATTGTCGGCCACATAGGATATGGTCGCAGAATACAGGGCACCTGAAAATATTCCACCCAATACCCTTGATGCGTAAAGTCCGGCTAAGCTATTAAGGAATAATCCGAATAGGATAAAGGATAAAGAATAGCCCATTAATCCTATAAGCATCATGCTTTTTCTTCCAAATCGATCGGACAGACCTCCCCAGAAAGGTGCTGTGATAAATGAGGAAAGGGAATAGATTGCCAGGAGCCCCCCTAAGTGAACCGAGGTTGTGTCTAGCTTGCTAACAATCTCTGGTATGACAGGAATTATTATTCCAAATCCTAAATATATAAAGACTTGTATCATCATGAGTAATACGATACGTTTATTCATATGTCACCTCCTTCAAAACAGCTATATGTCATTATTGACATATTAATCATAAAGGGGACTTTGGATTTACACAATACATCACAGGTATCTGTAACAAACTGTTCATAGATGGAAAGGAGGATGTTACATGAGTTTAAAATATGCATTGCTTGGTCTACTCTCACAACATCCACAGACTGGTTACGAAATATATAAAACATTTAAAGAAAAAATGATATATTTTTGGAGTTCCACTCACTCTCAAATTTATACGGAGTTAAACAAAATGGAGAAGGACGAGCTAATCGAGTCGGAGTTTATTTATCAAGAAGGAACTCCTAATAAGAAGATGTACTCCATTACAAACCAAGGCAAGAAAATGTTGGTGGAGTGGCTAGTAGACGAAGCTCACAAGCCAGCGAAGATTAAGGATGAATTTCTTATAAAGGCAAGCGCTTTTCATCTCCTTACAAAAAAGGAAATTCTCACGCTGCTAGATTCCATCATCTCGAGGGAGAAACAAGTTTTAGATGGTACCTTGGCATGGCAAAAAGAACATCTGGAAAATTCTATTGGTATGATAGGAGATTTTGCCACTTCTGAATATGGGATCATGTATGCAAAAATGTATATAGAGTGGTGTGAGAAGGTGAAAGATGAGGTAATTACCCGTATGAAAGACTAGTAAAAGTATTAAAGGTACCCTTTTGGCACAAGTCCTTAATGAAGTGTATTAAGGTGAGGATGATTTTGTACAGAAGAGGATAACTCCAAGAAGCGTTATCCTCTTTCATCTTTTAAAAACTCTTTTATGGGACTTTTCCAATCAATTAAAGCATCTGGGTATTGCTTTCGTACCTCTTTTTGAATAAATTCAAAGTCATGCTTTTTTAATCCTTGCAACTTTTCGGGGTTCTTCGGCCAGATGAAAATGGAAATGACCTCGAACGCTCTGTCAGTCGTCCCCAAATATTTTTCCCCTTCAAACATGACCCCTTTGTAGGTCAGAAGAAAGTTTTTCCGTACATTGCTTTTCTGATCTAGAAGATAGAAGTTCTTCTGTTCATGCGCAATCTCGAGCTTCCTTTTCGGATTCAGGAGATACTTGAAAATGGAATAAATAATAAAAGCAAAAAGTGCAAGTAAAGCAAGACGAATGAGAATCATAAACATATTTGCTACTCCTTCGCAAAAATACAGTTTGTGTTATAAAATACCTTATATACGGGTGTAGGTATCAAAAGGTTTCATTTTTTTATAAATTTTTTTAAAAAGAAGGCGATATTTTTGAATTTAAGACGTTTATACGACATGCAAAGAGAGCTTGATGCAAAAATCGAATCACAACATGGGTTGCGGAAAGAAGATTTGGTTGAAGAAAAGATATTGGCCTTGCTTGTAGAGCTTGGAGAATTGGCGAATGAAACTCGTTGCTTTAAATTTTGGAGTGTAAAGCCACCGGCAGCACGCGAAGTAATATTGGAAGAGTATGTGGACGGAGTGCATTTTATTTTATCCCTAGGATTGACTTTTTGGTATGACGGTCCGGAAACTTCTAGAGGGCTTGCGGAGGAGGCAGCCTCGCTAACTGAGCAATTCAATAGAGTATATCAGCTGGTTTCTACTTTTAAAGACGATTTGTCTGAAGAAAATTACTATCTATTACTGGATTCCTATATTCAATTAGGTGAAATGCTTGGCTTTAAGTGGACCGAAGTGGAGCAGGCGTACTTGGAAAAAAACCAAGTGAATCACGAAAGGCAACAGCAAGGTTACTAATCCTTTTTACATTAGTAAGAGTTTTCTGTATAATAATTGTTGGATTGATATTTATTAAGGGGGTCGAAATACATGACAAAGCTAGATGAAACATTAACAATGTTGAAAGATCTAACAGATGCTAAGGGTATTCCCGGCAACGAAAAAGAACCACGCGACGTAATGAAAAAATACATAACGCCTTTCGCTGATGAGGTATTCACAGACGGATTGGGAAGCTTAATTGCTAAAAAAGTTGGAAAAGCGGACGGACCGAAAGTAATGGTCGCAGGTCACTTGGACGAAGTGGGCTTCATGATTACACATATTGACGATCGCGGATTCCTACGCTTTCAAACAGTTGGCGGCTGGTGGTCGCAAGTAATGTTGGCACAACGTGTAACGATCGTAACTTCTAAAGGTGACGTTACAGGTGTGATCGGGTCTAAACCACCACATATCCTGCCTCCAGAAGCACGCAAAAAACCGGTAGACATCAAGGACATGTTCATTGATATCGGTGCATCCAGCCGTGAAGAAGCACAAGAATGGGGAGTACGCCCTGGCGACCAGGTTGTTCCTTACTTCGAATTCACAGTAATGAACAATGAAAAAATGCTTCTTGCAAAAGCTTGGGATAACCGCATCGGCTGTGCCATCGCCATTGACGTGATGAAGCAGTTAAAAGACGCAGACCATCCAAACGTTGTGTACGGAGTAGGTACAGTACAAGAGGAAGTTGGCCTTCGCGGTGCGAAAACCTCTGCAAACCTAATCCAACCTGATATCGGATTCGGTGTGGACGTAGGTATCGCTGGAGACACTCCAGGCGTAACGGAAAAAGAAGCACTAAGCAAAATGGGGAAAGGCCCGCAAATCATCCTTTATGATGCATCCATGGTCTCCCACAAAGGTTTACGCGATTTTGTTACAGGTGTAGCTGACGAAATGGAAATTCCATATCAGTTTGACTCTGTTGCAGGTGGCGGAACAGATTCCGGTGCCATCCACCTGACAGCTCAAGGTGTACCGGCACTTTCCATCACAATCGCAACACGCTACATCCACTCTCACGCAGCAATGCTGCACCGTGATGACTACGAGAACGCGGTTAAATTAATTGCTGAAGTGATTAAGAAGTTGGATGCTGATACAGTAAGCAGATTGACGTTTGATTGATAGATTGGAGGGTCCGCCGCGGCGGGCCTTTTGTTTCTTTTCGTATTTTTTGGTCACATAATTAGTAGAAATTAGGGTGAAAATCATTTTGGCATCAACTCGTTGTGTTTTGGCACGAACTCGGGCGATTTTGGCACGAACTTGATGCATTTCGGCATGAACTCGACATAAAATGGCACGAACTATCAGGAAATCTCTTAAGAATCCTGTTATATTATGGTAAAATTAATTCAAATAAACCATTTGGAGGGAAAAATGATAATAAAACCACTAGAAAAACCGTTAACAATCAGTAAGCTAGAAACATTGTTGAGAAGAATTGATAAAAATCATCCCAAACGGCCACAAATTGAGCAGGATTTGGCAAAAAGACTGGCAGGATACAAAGGTGAGCAGTCCATGGAATATCATTTATCGTTTTTGGACGAGCGCAAATACTATATCTTGCATGCATTAAGACTACAATCATCTAGTAACTACTGCTTTCAAATGGATGTCCTCATTTTAACCTCAACATACTTCCTCATTATTGAAATAAAAAACATCATCGGCCAAGTCACTTTTGAAAATCATTTTGCTCAATTTATTCGGACACTAAATGGCATAGAAGAGGGATTTTATAATCCTCTAGATCAGGTGAAAAAACAGAATTTAAGACTATATTCTTTTATAGAAAGCCAAAAGATAAAGCGTCCTCCAATAAAGTCCCTTGTATGTTTTACCAATCCCCAAACCATTATCAGATCAGACTCCCGAGTGAAAGACTCTCAATCCGTCTTGCATGCACATAATATTTTTTCGAAACTAGAAGATTTTGAACATCAAACAGATACTTCCATCTTTACTGAAAATGAATTATTAAAAATATCACGGAAATTATTAAAGAAGCATTGCGAGGAAGATATTAACATCCTTCATCGTTATGGTATAAGGCCTGAGGAGATTATAAAAGGTGTAGCATGTCCGAGCTGTTCCTACATCCCCATGAATAGGAAGAGTGGATCATGGCTCTGTAAAGTATGCAATTTCAAATCTAAAGATGGGCATATATCAACCCTAGAAGATTATCGCTTACTTTTCGGTACAAACATCACCCATCTAGAATTAAAAGAATTCCTAGGATTAGATTCAGATTCAACCACATCTAAAATTATTTACTCTCTAGGATTAAAACACTGCGGCTCAAAATATAGGAGAATCTACAAGCTCAAATAAAAACAGCCCCTCAAAAAGGAGCTGCCTCATTTCCAATACTATTTCAATCCATCCTCTAAAGTTGAGAGCATTTCAGCTTTGTCCTGCTCAGAAGAATTCTCCCAAATCACTTCAAACAACACGCCTAAACCTGGAAGCATTTTTTCTTCGCCTTTATTAATGGCATCTAAGATTGTCTCTCTAAGCTGGTCTTGAGAATTTCCTTCCACATTCTGCCGGATCGCATGACGTAAATTTAAATTCATCCTTATCACCTCGTAGGAAAAATAGTATCAACACATAGCCTGTCCATAAGATGGTTTAATTATGTGTGCAAAATGCGTATAATAGCAGTATTGAGTAGCGGAAAAGGAGAAACAAGCATTGAAACATATAGAATCCATCAAGAACAATAAAGTGAAACAGTGGAAAAAACTGCAGAAAAAGAAAGAACGCGAACAGTCTGGAACTTTTATTATAGAAGGCTTTCACTTAGTGGAAGAGGCACTTAAAGTGGACAACCTTGTGGAAGAAATCATTATTTCTGAAGATCGCACCATCCCAAAAGAATGGGACCTCAACCATGTGGAACTCATTTACGCTGTTCCGAATGTATTAAAAGAAATCAGTGAAACGGAAACACCTCAAGGGGTGGCAGCGATCTGCCGCATACCAGAAGAAAATGAACACAAAATACAACCCAACCAAAAAATTCTTTTGCTTGATAATGTTCAAGACCCGGGAAATGTGGGCACAATGATAAGAACAGCGGACGCTGCCGGTATGGACATGGTTTTTTTAGGAGAAGGATGCGCTGATCTTTATAGCTCAAAAGTTATTCGTTCCACACAAGGATCGATCTTTCACTTACCGATAGCAAGGGGCGATCTTAGAAGCTATATTAAGCAGTGTAAGGAACTACAAACACCTGTTTACGGAACCTCCCTGCAAAATGGATTACCGTTCCAACAAGTACAACCATCCGAATCTTTCGCGCTTATTCTTGGCAATGAAGGAAAAGGAATGGCCCAGGAACATCTAGACATGACAGATCAGAACCTATACATCCCGATTCATGGTCAAAGTGAATCCTTGAATGTTGGCGTTGCAGCCGGAATTTTAATGTATTATTTACGTGGATAGAGTTGCATCTGGCACATGTTTTCAATATAATATAACAATAGTTACATACTGAACAAAGCAATGAGAGAGGCAAGTAGCTCCATTCAGACCTTATCAGGGAAAAGGTGCCGCAGACTGAAAGCATCTTAAAGGAAGAATGAGTGAAGATTTCACCTCTTGAGTGACACTTGGACCAGCAACCCAGAAAAGTTGCTGTAAAGGTGGACCGGTTAGATAGCCGTTATCTGGAACAGAGCGAACAAAGAGTATTTTTCTTTTGTTAACTAGGGTGGTACCGCGAATATCTCGTCCCTTTTTGAGGGGCGAGTTTTTTTGTTTTTTTATAGGCTCTGTTAAACGCCGCTGTTGATTTCCGCACTGGGCTTCGCTTTCCGAGGGGCAGTGCTTGAGCCTCCTCACTCCGTTGCGGGGTCTCAACCTACCGCTACCTCCCTCCGGAGTCTCCGCCCATTGCTCCAATCAACAGCTGGAAATCTAAACATCCTTTTTACTTACACTCAAAAATGAACCAAGGAGGAATAGATGTGGAACAACGATTGAAGGAATTAGAGACGCTTGCCATTGAGCAGGTAGAACAAGCACAAGATTTAAAAGCACTAAATGAAGTCCGTGTGGCGTACCTTGGAAAAAAAGGACCAATCACGGAAATTTTAAAAGGGATGGGTAAGCTGTCTGCAGAAGAACGCCCGAAAATGGGAGCACTGGCAAACGTCGTTCGTGGGAATGTTGCGGAAAAAATTGAAGCAAAACAAGCTGAGCTTGAAAAAGCAGAGGTAGCAAAGAAGCTTGCATCTGAAACAATTGATGTAACATTGCCTGGCCGCCCAGCACCAACAGGAAACCCGCACCCGTTAACAAAAGTCATTGAAGAAATCGAAGACCTGTTCCTAGGAATGGGCTACACGATCACAGAAGGACCGGAAGTGGAAACAGATTACTACAACTTTGAAGCATTGAATCTGCCGAAAGATCACCCAGCTCGCGATATGCAGGATTCTTTCTACATTACAGATGAAGTACTTTTAAGAACACAAACTTCCCCTGTTCAAGCAAGAACGATGGAAGCGAATAAGGAAAAGGGACCTATCAAAATCATATGCCCGGGTAAAGTATATCGCCGTGATGATGACGATGCGACTCACTCCCATCAGTTCACGCAGATTGAAGGACTTGTTATTGATGAAAACATCAGCATGAGTGACCTGAAAGGGACGCTTGAAACTTTTGCGAAAAAGATGTTTGGTGAAGACCGTGAGATCCGTCTGCGTCCAAGTTTCTTCCCGTTCACTGAGCCATCTGTTGAGATTGACGTGACATGTGCTAAATGTGGAGGAAAAGGTTGCAGTATGTGTAAAGGGACTGGCTGGATTGAAATTTTAGGAGCTGGTATGGTTCATCCGCGTGTGCTTGAAATGTCTGGATATGATCCGAAGAAATATCAAGGATTTGCTTTTGGAATGGGACCTGAGCGTATTGCGATGCTTCGTTACGGCATTGACGATATCCGCCATTTCTACACGAACGATCAACGTTTTGTAAAGCAATTCAATCGAGTTTAAGAGGAGGGGAAACCATGTTAGTATCTTACAATTGGTTAAAAGATTACGTAAATATAGATGATATTTCTGCGGAAGACTTGGCAGAGAAGATTACAAGAAGCGGTATTGAAGTAGAAGGCGTGGAAGTGCTGAACGACGGAATCAAAGGTGTCGTGGTTGGTCACGTGTTAGAAAAGGAACAGCATCCAAATGCGGATAAATTGAATGTATGCCAGGTGGACCTTGGAAACGGAGAGACTGCACAAATTGTCTGTGGAGCTAAAAATGTAGACAAAGGCCAGAAAGTGGCAGTGGCAACTGTTGGGGCAGTGCTTCCTGGTAATTTTAAAATTAAGCGTGCAAAGCTTCGTGGCGAAGAGTCCAATGGAATGATATGTTCTTTACAAGAATTAGGAATAGGTTCTAAGCTTGTTGCCAAAGAATTCTCTGAAGGGATTTTTGTATTCCCGAATGATGTGGAAGTTGGGACAGATGCACTAGAATATCTAAACCGCAATGACAAAGTGATGGAACTAGGGCTTACACCAAACCGTTCTGATGCATTAAGTATGCTAGGTGTGGCTTATGAAGTTGGCGCGATCCTTGGCCGTGACGTAAAATGGCCATCCACTGAATATGAAGCAAACAGTGAGCAAGCGTCTGACTATATTTCCGTAAATGTGGATGCTTCTGAAGACAACCCGTTATATGTCGCAAAAGTAGTGAAAAACGTGAAAATCGGTCCGTCACCGCTTTGGATGCAAGGTCGTCTGATGGCAGCCGGAATCCGCCCACACAACAATGTGGTCGACATCACAAACTACGTTCTATTAGAATACGGTCAGCCATTGCATGCGTTCGATTATGATCGTCTTGGCAGCAAGGAAATCCTTGTACGCCGTGCTCATAAGGATGAAAAAATTACGACGCTTGATGATGCTGAACGTACGTTAACAGAAGATCATCTTGTTATCACAAATGGTTCAGAGCCTGTCGCACTAGCTGGTGTTATGGGTGGAGCGAATTCAGAAGTTCAATCTGATACAACGACGATCCTATTGGAGTCCGCATATTTTAACGGAGTCACTGTCAGAAAAGCTTCGAAAGACCATGGTCTTCGCAGTGAAGCGAGTGCCCGCTATGAAAAAGGAATCGATCCGAACCGTACACATGAAGCGGCAGAAAGAGCAGTTGCCCTTATGGCAGAATATGCTGGAGGTGAAGTAGTCGGAGGTTCTGTGGAAGTAAACACATTAAAAGTAGAGCCTGCAGTTGTGACTACTACTGTAGAAAAGATAAATTCTGTTTTAGGAACATCCATCTCTTCTGAAGAAGTAAAAGATATTTTCACCAAGCTGCAATTCGAAGTGTCAGAAGACAACGGGAGCTTCACAGTAACCGTACCAACTCGTCGTGGGGATATCACGATTGAAGAGGATCTTGTAGAGGAAGTTGCACGTCTTTACGGATACGACAACATTCCAACAACATTGCCTGTAAGTGCGGCAACACCTGGCGTGTTGACTCCATACCAAGCGAAGCGTCGTAAAGTTCGTCGATACCTTGAGGGTGCAGGTTTGATTCAAAATATCACATACTCCCTGACAAGCGATGAGCGCGCGAAGCAATTCGCCCTTGAAGATGGAAAAGCGATCCGCCTTGCGATGCCAATGAGTGAAGAAAGAAGCACGTTGCGATTAAGCTTAGTGCCTCACCTTTTAGAAGCGCTTCAACACAATATTGCTCGTTCCTTGCAAGCAAATGCAGTTTACGAAATTGGTTCTGTTTTCATTGGAAAAGACGATGCAGTTTTACCGGAAGAAAAAGAGCGTCTCGCTGGTGCCCTGACAGGTCTATGGCAGCAACACCCATGGCAGGGAGAGAAAAAAGCGGTTGATTTCTTTGTAGCTAAAGGAATTCTAGAAGGCATGTTCTCTATGCTTGGAGTGAGTGAAACGATCACTTACACACGTGCTGAAAAAGATGGCTTGCACCCAGGGCGTACAGCGGAAATCTTCCTAAACGGTGAGAGCATCGGTTTCATTGGTCAGCTTCATCCAGAGAAATTAAATGAACTAGATCTACCTGAAACATATGTGTTCGAGCTTTCCTTAACAGCTCTACTTGGAGAAAGTATCGGAGAAATCCAGTACGAAGCAATTCCACGCTTCCCATCCATCAGCCGCGACATCGCGCTTGTGGTAGACCGCGAAACTCCAGCAGGTGAACTAGAAGCAGTCATCAAAACAACAGGTGGTTCTTTATTGAAAGAAGTTCAGGTATTCGACGTATACGAAGGAGACAAAATCGACTCATCCAAAAAATCAGTCGCTTTCGCATTGCGTTACTACCACCCAGAACACACACTAACAGACGAAGAAGTAACAAAAGTCCACACAAAAGTGCTTCAAGCAGTAGAAGAAAAATTCAACGCCGTACTAAGAAGCTAATATAAACAAAAAAGGGATTCCTAATGGGATCCCTTTTTTGGTGCTTTCTCAAAGAACAAGAAAGCAGATAACACAGTTGAACTTTCCAGGTGTATTGCTTTCCTGAGGGGTCTATACGCCTTCCACTCTAATTAAAAAGGTAATTTAATTCATTTAAAAGTAAATAAAAGCTATCTAATTGAGTTGACTGAAGAACCAGTAGAGTTTATATACCTTGTCTATAGCTATAATTTGGAGCAAATGGCGAAGACTCGTGTGGAAAAGGTAACAGAGAAGCCGCCTCAGAGCCCGAAGCTCCTTCGGAAAAGCAAAAACGGTAACAGAGAAGCCGTCTCAGAGCCCGAAGCTCCTCCGGAAAAGCAAAAACGGTAACAGAGAAGCCGTCTCAGAGCCCGAAGCTCCTCCGGAAAAGCAAAAACGGTAACAGAGAAGCCGTCTCAGAGCCCGAAGCTCCTCCGGAAAAGCAAAAATGGTAACAGAGAAGCCGTCTCAAAGCCCAAAACTCCTTCAAAAAGGGAAAAACGATGGTTATCGATTAACCAAACAAACTCAAACTCTTAGATTTAAATAAACCACTCTAATTGGCTTGTTTCTCTTAAAATCAAAACTAGGTATTTCGAATGATTTATAAGAACATGTGTTCTGTTTTTCCGATAGAATGGTATAATAGAGTGGACAGTATAATAGGAACGGGTGGTGCGGTGAATCCCTGTGGAGAACGGGGGTGACCGTATGAGCGAAATGCAGCTTTTCCTCACATCAGGACTATTCCTCTTTGCGTTTGTAAATCTAGTAATCGTGCTAATAAAAGAAATGACAAAAAAATAACCCACCCGTGACTTCTAATTCGCTGTTAGGCAGTCGGGTGAGTTACTTATTACGTTCGACTCCACAGTAGCCGTGCTTCTGCGGAACTTATACTGTTAAGTCAAAGTGCGTCCAACACTTTGGCTTCTTCAATCATGTGTATACACAAATTATAGCACAAGACAACCTACTGTAAACGAACTTTCGATTGGTAAAGTTATCTGACCAGTTTTTTTGCCTTTAATGTGTTGGCAAAATGGACTTTCGCCACTTTATTCAAAAATCCTTCTCCATGCTTTTCAATGACTCTTGCAGCTGCAGAATCTACTTTTGAACCCGCACCTTTAGGTATGGTGATTCCCGCAAGCTCGCTCAGCTTATCCATCTCCTTCAAGAAAGAATACCTCGCAATGATGGAAGCCGCTGCTACTGAAAGGTGCAGACCCTCCGCTTTTGTATGAAAATAAACATTTTCACGGACAATTTTCTTTTGCTGAGCCACATGTCTATAGTAGATCCCTGACTCCGCAAACTGATCAATCAATATGGCATCAGGTTTCTCAGGAGCGATCTTATCCAGAACATGTTGCAATGCTTTATTATGCAATAACGCCTTGATTTTCCCCTGACTCATACCACTCTGTTGCAGTTCATTATATTTTTCATTATGTAAAACTAATAGACTATAAGGAACATGCGGCAAGATTGCTTTGGCTATCCGCACAATCTTTTCATCATTTAATGCCTTCGAATCTTGCACACCAAGTTCTGTCAATTTAGCCATGTGCTCTTTTTTTACATATGCGGCACAAACAGTAATAGGACCAAAATAATCTCCTGTCCCAACTTCATCAGATCCAATGACAGAAAGGGAAGCAAAGCCAGCAGGCAGGGAGGATTTCGCTTTGTTTCCTGTTGATGACACCGTTGTTGCCTTCTTGCTAGATTTAGACGGTGCATCGGTAGCTCCAAACCCCTTCCATATGTTCGCTTCCTCGTCTGCTCCCTTTCCTTGAAACAAAACCTTCCCTGACCTGTATGCAGTAATATTACATGTAGGTGATTTGGCGACAAAAACGGCCCCTGATGGGAGTTTGTCTAGCTTATATTCCTTATAGAAACTCTCAATTTTGTTTAAAATAGTTCCAGATACCTGAATGACTTGATATGACAATTAATTCACTCCTACTACAAATTTTTACATTTTTCCATGTTTCTTTTCCACTTTAGAAAGTTTCATGGTATTATAAAGATTAGGATTTTAATGAATGGGGGCATACACGTTGTCAGAGCATAAAACTCGCACAACTGTCGACATATATGGACAACAATACTCGATTGTTGGTACGGAAAGTATAAGTCACATACGACTTGTTGCTTCCATTGTCGATGAAAAAATGAGAGAAATCAATAGCAAAAATTCAAACTTAGACATCAGTAAACTGGCAGTTCTGACTGCGGTTAACGTTGTACATGATTATATCAAATTAAAAGACGAATACGATATGCTTGAGAGAGAATTAAAGAAAAAGGGTTGAGTACGATGTTAGACTTAATTATTATCTTTCTATTTATTATGGGACTGATTGTGGGGATCCGCAGAGGATTCATTATGCAGATTGTGCATCTTTCCGGTTTTATTGCAGCTTTTGTGGTTGCGTATATGTTTTATGCTGATTTAGCGCCTAAATTAAAACTTTGGGTGCCGATGCCGAGTTTTGGAAACGCAGAGTTTTCCATGTTCTTTGAGACAATCAGTTTGGATACAGCTTACTACAGAGCTGTTGCTTTTGCGATCCTTTTCTTCGGAACAAGGATTGCGGCACAAATTATTGGCTCGATGCTAGATTTCCTTTCCCACTTGCCGATTTTAAAGCAGGTGAACAGCTGGGCTGGTGCGGTATTAGGATTTGTGGAAGTTTATTTGATTGTCTTTATTTTCTTATACATAGGAGCATTGGTTCCTTTAGAGATGGTGCAGTCATCAATCAGTGATTCTTCCATGGCGAAGGGTATTGTGGAAAATACCCCGATATTCTCAGAAAAGCTACAAGAGTTATGGTCTGGGTATATGGCAAGCAAGCAATAGTACAAACGATAAAACAGGCCTTCCTTGGGCCTGTTTTTTTATGGATGGAGTTTGTTCGATTGTACATTTGCCTCATTTATTTGTATGATTTAATAAGATAAGTCTACATAAGGTCAGGTGAGGAAACGTGAATAAAAAACAAATCGTGAAATGGCTTGAAACGATTGCGACATATATGGAATTGAAGGGTGAGAACGGCTTTAAAGTTTCGGCGTTCCGAAAAGCGGCGCTGGCCCTTGAAAATGATGAAAGAAGCTTAAGTCAAATAGAGGATTTTACAAAATTAAGCGGCATTGGAAAAGGAACGGCAGCTGTTATCCAGGAAATCTTGGAAACCGGGAAATCATCCGTTTTAGAGGAGCTTCAACAAGAAGTTCCAGAAGGATTGATTCCTCTTTTGAAGTTGCCTGGACTTGGCGGCAAAAAAATAGCGAAACTTTATCAAGAGCTAAACGTAGTAGATATGACAAGCTTGAAAGAAGCTTGTGAAGCAGAAAAAGTGCAGGCGCTTGCCGGCTTTGGAAAAAAGACTGAAGAGAAAATCCTTGCTGCAATCGAAGAAGTGGGAAAACGTCCTGACCGTTTGCCTATTTCTTTCATGACGCCAATTGCAGAGCAGATAGAAGAATTTCTTGCAAAGGTTGATGGAATAGAAGAGTACTCGCGTGCAGGAAGCTTGCGGAGATACAGGGAAACTATCAAGGATCTTGATTTTATCATTTCCACCACTGAACCTGGAAAAGTTCGGGAACAGCTTGTGGGGATGGACAGAGTTACTGAGATTATTGCCAATGGTGATACGAAAGTATCCATTATTTTAAAATATGATTATGATGTTTCGGTTGATTTCCGGATGGTGGAGCCACAGAGCTTTCCGACAACCCTTCATCATTTTACAGGCTCAAAGGACCATAATGTCCGTATGCGTCAGCTTGCGAAAGACCGCGGAGAGAAAATTAGTGAGTACGGTGTGGAAAATATAGAAACGGGAGAAATGAAGCATTTTGAAACGGAAGAAGCATTTTTCCGTCATTTTAATCTGCCATTCATTCCGCCCGAGATAAGAGAAGATGGTACAGAAGTGGATTATGCTTTGGAGCATGGCGAGATACCATTAGTGTCACTAGATGACATAAGGGGAGATCTTCATATGCACTCCACTTACAGTGATGGTGCCTACACAATCGAAGAGATGATAGAAGCAAACCGGGCAAAAGGGTATAAATATATGGCGATAACCGATCATTCTCAATATCTGAAAGTAGCAAACGGATTAACGCCAGAACGTCTTAGGCAGCAAAAAGAAGAAATTAAGAAACTTAATGAAAAATATGAAGATATTACGATATTATCCGGTGTGGAAATGGACATCCTCCCTGACGGCTCTCTTGATTATGATGACGAGCTAATGGAAGAGATGGATATTGTCATCGCATCGATTCATTCAAGCTTTTCCCAAAAAAGAGAAGTAATCATGGACCGCTTAAGAAAAGCGTTGGAAAATAATCATGTGGACATTATCGCACACCCTACAGGACGCCTGATTGGACGCAGGGAAGGGTATGATGTGGACGTGGAAATGTTGATTCAGTTGGCAAAAGAAACAGATACGGCGCTTGAGCTCAATGCCAACCCGAACCGTTTGGACCTTGCAAGCCATTATGTCCGACTTGCACAGGATGCGGGAGTGAAGCTTGTCATTAATACAGATGCCCATAGCATAGACATGCTCGATCATATGGAAGTTGGAGTGGCAGCAGCAAGAAAAGGCTGGATTAAAAAGGACAATGTAATCAATACATGGACACTAGACGAGTTAAAGAAATTTTTAACACGACACCATACGTAATGTAAAGACAGAAGGGAGTTATGGTACCGTGCAACCGAGGGTTTTAAAGGTATTAGAATTTAATAAAGTAAAAGATAAATTGGCAACTTTTTCGGCCTCCTCATTAGGAAAAGAAAAAGTGGCACAGCTGACACCTGCCACCAATTATGAAGAGGTGGTCAAGAGACAGCTGCAAACAGACGAGGCAGCAACGGTTCTCAGATTAAAAGGGGAAGTTCCGCTTGGAGGGATTACCGATATCCGTGGACATGTGAAACGCGCGGAGATAGGCGGGACATTGAACACCCATGAACTATTGGATATTGCGGGAACCATCTATGCGGCACGAAAGCTGGATCGTTTTGTGGAATCTATATTAGATGAAGATATATCCATTCCTATTTTAAAAGAGTACATGGAACAGTTAATTATCTATCCTGAACTAGAACGCAATATTAAAAATTGTATAGATGAATACGGAGAAGTACTGGATGGGGCAAGTGATAAACTGCGAGGCATACGTCAGCAATTAAGATCCACAGAATCCAGGGTGCGTGAGAAACTTGAGAGCATGATTCGCTCTTCCAACGCACAAAAAATGCTATCTGATGCCATCATCACCATTCGTAATGAGCGATATGTGATACCTGTAAAACAAGAATACCGCGGTTCCTATGGCGGAATCGTTCATGATCAATCCTCTTCTGGTGCGACATTGTTCATCGAACCGCAGCAGGTAGTAGACCTTAACAATATCCTTCAAGAAGCAAAGGTAAAAGAGAAGCTTGAAATAGATCGAATACTTGCCGAGCTTTCAGCAGAAGTGGCAGAAGTTGCCCGGGACCTTCTTGAAAATGTTCATATTTTGGCTGAAATAGACTTTATGTTTGCTAAGGCTAAGTATGGTAAGCATATTCGCGGAACAAAGCCTGAAATCAATAATGACAAATATATCAGGCTTGTCCAGGCGAGACATCCTCTGATCAATGAGGATGAGGTGGTTCCGAACACCATTGAACTTGGAAAAGATTATACCTCTATCGTGATAACCGGTCCGAATACTGGTGGTAAGACCGTAACGTTGAAAACACTTGGTTTGTTAACAATTATGGCGCAATCCGGGTTGCATGTACCCGCTCAAGACGGATCAGAAGTGGGAGTGTTCAACGCAGTTTATGCAGACATCGGTGATGAGCAGTCTATCGAACAAAGTTTAAGTACATTTTCTTCCCACATGGTTAATATTGTGGATATTCTTAAAAAGGTCGATCATGAAAGTCTGGTTCTTTTTGATGAACTAGGAGCAGGAACAGATCCTCAAGAAGGGGCAGCACTTGCTATTTCCATCTTGGATGAAGTCTATCAACGCGGTGCCTGTGTAATTGCGACCACCCACTACCCTGAGCTAAAGGCTTATGGCTATAACAGGGAAGGTGTGGTAAATGCTAGTGTGGAATTTGATGTGGACACATTAAGTCCAACCTATCGATTACTTATTGGGGTTCCAGGTAGAAGTAACGCATTTGAAATATCTAAACGACTAGGCTTAAGCATGGAAGTTATTGATCGTGCCAAAGAGTTTGTTAGCGAGGACAGCAACAAAGTCGAGAACATGATTGCTTCACTCGAAGCTTCTCAAAAAAGAGCGGAAGAGGAATGGAAAGAAGCAGAAGAACTAAGAAAAACGTCACAACAGCTGCATGAAGAGTTAGAACAACAAATGCAGGAACTTAATGAGCAGCGTGACAAACTGTACGAAAAAGCAGCCGCAAAAGCGGAGAAGATGGTCGAAGATGCCAAGGAAGAAGCAGAAAAGGTCATTCGCGAATTGCGTAAGATGCGTATCGAACAGCATGCGAATGTAAAAGAGCACGAATTGATTGACGCGAAGAAACGTCTCGAAGGCGCTGTTCCTACCGTTAAAAAATCTGCTACCACGAAAAAGCAGGAAGTTAGCAACCAAACACTTGAGCCTGGTGACGAAGTGAAGGTTATGAGTCTTAATCAAAAAGGCCATCTCGTCCAAAAAACGGGAGACAAAGAATGGCAAGTTCAAATCGGCATCATGAAAATGAAAGTAAAAACGAAGGATATTCAATATGTGAGCAGGCCAAAACCTGTGGAAACAAAGCCACTCGCAACCATCAAAGGGAAAGACTATCATGTAAGCATAGAACTTGACCTGCGAGGTGAACGTTTTGAAAATGCATTGATGAGAGTAGAAAAATATTTGGATGATGCAACACTTGCAGGCTATCACCGCGTTTCTATCATTCATGGTAAAGGAACGGGAGCATTGCGTGTCGGGGTGCAGAATTACCTGAAGAACCATCGTTCCGTCAAAAATTATCGATTTGGTGAGGCGTCTGAAGGTGGCACAGGTGTTACCGTCGTCGAACTGAAATAAGAGGGGAGCCTGATATGTCTGCTTTTTGGGAAAATGATATAGTCAGAACGGCCGCTAACTTTAGTGTGGTAGTACTATGTCTTGTTTTGTTTCTGGCAATTTTTGAACTAGTGACGAAATATAAAAACATGGAAGAAATTAAAAAAGGAAATTTTGCAGTAGCGATGGCAACAGGCGGTAAAATACTCGGAATCGCTAACATTTTCCGGTACTCGATCAGCGATCATGATTCGTTGTTGACGATGATTGGCTGGGGAGCGGCTGGGTTTGTCTTGTTGTTGTTTGCTTACTTTATTTTTGAGTTTTTGACACCAAGCTTTAACATTGATAAGGAAATTGAAAAAGGGAATTGGGCTGTTGGGTTTATTTCCTTTGTGATTTCTGTAGGGTTGTCTTTTATTATCGGGGCAAGTATTGGATAAGGAGTAGGGAATTTTGGAGACTTTAGCAAAGGTATTAATTGGTTGTTGTATTGTGTTTGTTTTAATTGGTATTATTTATCTTTTTGTAGCATAAAGAGTTAATAACAGTGAGGAAGAAGAAGCAAGTTTCACATTGCTGCTTCTTCCTTTTTTTTTCAAAAAATAATAGGGTATAAAATACTGTTGATTTCCGTTCCAGGCGCTTCGCTTGCCTGCGGGCGGTCCGTGAGCCTCCTTATTTCGTTGGAAGCCACTGAAAAAGTCTATAAATTTAGATGTAATTTAGACACCGCTGTTGCTTTCCTAGGGGCGCTGCTGGAGCCTCCTCGGCTACGCCTGTGGGGTCTCCACCTAGCGCTATCTCCCTCAGGAGTCTCCGCCTTTTTCTCCAATCACCAGCTAGAAATCATTTAAGTACATGAGTTTTTAGTTTTTCAGTGGCTTCGGTTTCGCCTTCCGGGGTCTCACCTGTCCCTTCCTCCAGCGGGCGTCTGCGCGCCTTCCACTCCAATCAACTAAGGTACTTTCATTTATCAAAGATGGGGTTAATGAAGACAATTTGGCGATCCAATTTCCGTTAAGATTGTCTTCATAGATGTGATGAAGACAATCTTGTAGGGGATTTTGTGTTGAGATTGTTATCATATGTAGAATGAAGACAATCAGATGTAAAATTTTCTTTTGACTTTGTCTTCATTGCAAGAAAATGACACACAAAGTTATATGAAAAGGCATCTAACCAATTTAACAGAATAAGCATTATCGTATCGTTCACGCGATTTTCAGCTGTGGATTGGAGCAAAAGACGTAGACTCCAGCGGGGGAGTAATGGTAGGTTGAGACCCCTGAAGCGTTGTGAGTAGGCTCAAGCATCGTCCTGCGGAAAGCGAAGTCGTTTGTGGAAAGGAACAGCGGCGATTAACCACTAACTAATGTTTTTCACTAAAAAGGACTGCGCAGTTTTTCTTCCCCCATTAAAAATTTTGGAGCAGGGAGATTAGGTTGGTTTGCAGAATATAGGTTTTATAGGAGGGGGTTCTTGAGATGCAATTTAAGACTACGGAACTACCGGGGATTGGGAAGAAGCTATCATTTGTGACGGCTGAAGGAAATATGGTGGTTTTGGTTGTTCACCATTCAGGTAAAAGGGAGATGTATTTTTTTGAAGATCCCGATCAAGATGAAGCAGACTTCTCGATTTCATTAACCTCAGACGAAACACGGGAACTTGGCGCGCAACTGCTTGGTGCCATTTATCAACCTGTAGATATGGATAAGATGAAAATATTCAAGAAACAAATCATCATTGAATGGATTGAAGTGAAAAAAGGTTCCTCTTTAATTGGGAAATCCATCGGAGAATCGAAAATAAGAACCAAAACAGGGGCATCCATTATAGGTATTGTGAAGGGAGAAGATAACATCGCCGTACCGGATGTCGATGTGAAGCTCCACGAAGAGGATGTGCTTATGGTGTGCGGCAAACAAGCGCAAATTGAAAAACTTACCAAGCTTTGCGGGGGAGGGACTGCTAACTGATGCATGACGGTACTCCAATACTTTTAAGCATAGGAGTCATACTACTTGTTCTATTTGTTATGGGGTATGTCGGGGGCAAAGTGAAAATTCCCGGCGTCATACTTTATATATTTTTAGGACTTGGCATCGGAACATTTATCTCACAAAACGAATTATTGCATACTGCAAGTGAAATTGGACTTGTTCTATTATTTTTTTTACTAGGTTTGGAATTCCCCCTGAAAAAATTAAAGAATATGGCAATCAAGATATGGAAACCAGGTCTATTGGATGTAGCCTTAAACTTTGGAATATCTACTGTCATTTGTCTATTCTTTGGACTAGATTTACTTACTTCCTTTTTAATAGGCGGGGTCCTTTATGCGACAAGCTCTTCGATTTCAGCCAAACTATTGGAAAGTACGAAACGCTTGGCAAATGCAGAATCGGAATATATCCTGGCGATTCTCATCTTTGAAGATATTGTGGCGCCAGTCATTGTTGCAGTCCTAATTGGATTAGCTTCGGACAGTGGAATAACATGGTCAGATTTTATGATACTTTTGGGTAAAATTTTGTTACTGACAGTTGGTGCAATGGTCATTGGTCGCTTCGGTTTCACTCGCTTGGAGAAATTCTTTGAGCGATTGGTCGGAAGCGATATCTTTATTATGTTAACAGTCGGGATAGCACTTTGTTATGCAGGCCTTGCATTGTTACTAGGATTATCAGAGGTTTTGGGAGCATTCTTGGCTGGTATCATGCTTGCTGAAACGAAGCGCTCAGAAGACATTGAGCAGGTTACTTTACCAGTGAGAGATTTGCTTTTGCCTATATTCTTTATGCATTTCGGAACGACGATCGATCTTGGAGAAGGAGTGCAGTATGTAGGTTTATTGCTAACATTGATTGGATGGGCTTTACTTGGGAAGGTTTTCGTCGGGATGCTTGGTGGAAGATGGTATGGGCTGACAAAAAGAGTAGCTTTGAGAGCTGGATTCTCTTTAACCCCAAGAGGAGAATTTTCCGTTGTCATTGCATCTATAGCCACTGGAGCGACCAAGGTTTTTAGTAGTGTGTTTATCTTGGCCTCAGCAATACTTGGGATTTTGATATTTATTTTTGCGCCAAAATTGACGAATCTTTTCTATGAAAAGAAAAGAATAAAAAAGAATATAAAGCTGAAAGTTCCTGGATAAGTAGTGTCATCTTTCATCATTTTTTGCAAAAATCAAAAAAATGTTATAATTTTTGTGGATTTGCTGATATACTATAACAAACAGATATGGGCCTTTTGTAGTAGTACAGGCCGATAAAGAGGAGGGAATGGAATGGAGCAAGTAGTGAATAAGCCGTGGCTATCACTTTATCCAGAAGAAATACCTCATGAGATCAACTTCGAAGAACGAACACTGCAGTCTTATTTAAAACAAGCGGCGGAAGAATATCCCGCAAAAACGGCAATTAGCTTCCTCGGCAAAAAGTTAACATTTGAAGAAGTGTATGATCAATCTTTAAAACTGGCAAACTACTTAAAAGGACTCGGCCTGGAGAAAGGGGATCGAGTGGCCATCATGCTGCCTAACTGCCCGCAAGCGGTTATCAGTTATTATGGTGTTCTGTTGGCCGGAGGAATTGTCGTACAGACAAATCCCCTATACATGGAACGCGAACTCGAATACCAGGTCAATGATTCCGGCTCCGAAATAATCATCACATTGGATATTCTGTATCCCAGAGTATCAAAAGTGAAAGCGCTCACAAAATTAAAGCATGTCATTGTAACGGGAATAAAAGACTATCTGCCGTTCCCGAAAAATATGCTTTATCCTTTTGTGCAAAAAAAGCAGTACGGAATAGTGGTGAAGGTGGAGCACAGTGGCCAAAACCACTTGTTTACCGAGATCATTAAACAATCGGAAGCTCAAACGATAGATGTACCTATCAACCCTAACGAAGACCTTGCATTGCTACAATATACTGGAGGCACAACAGGATTTCCTAAGGGTGTTATGTTAACACATATGAATCTTGTCTCCAATTCAATTATGAGTGTGAAATGGATGTACCGTTGCCAAAAGGCTCAGGAAAAGGTAATTGGAATTCTTCCGTTCTTCCATGTATATGGGATGACGGCCGTCATGAACCTTTCCATCATGCAGGCATATGAAATGGTACTATTACCTAAGTTCGACCCAGAAACAACATTGAAAACCATTCAGAAAGAAAAGCCGACACTTTTCCCTGGAGCACCGACTATTTATATTGCTCTATTGAATCACCCTGATATTAAGAAGTATGATTTATCTTCCATTGATTCATGTATCAGTGGATCCGCAGCATTGCCTGTTGAGGTGCAAGAACAGTTTGAACGTGTAACGGGAGGAAAACTGGTGGAAGGTTATGGGCTTTCTGAAGCATCACCGGTTACCCACGCCAATTTCCTATGGAATGAAAGGGTATCAGGAAGCATTGGGATACCTTGGCCAAATACAGAGTCTGTCATTCTTTCCATGGAAAATGGAGAACTGGCTCCAACAGGTGAAATTGGCGAAATAGCTGTAAGAGGTCCACAGATCATGAAGGGCTATTGGAATAGAAAAGAAGAGACCGAAGCTATCTTAAAAGATGGCTGGCTCCTAACCGGGGATTTAGGTTATATGGATGAGCGTGGTTATTTCTATGTGGTGGACCGTAAGAAAGATATGATTATTGCCGGAGGTTTCAATATCTACCCTCGAGAAATTGAGGAAGTACTATATGAACATGAAGAAATTCAGGAAGTAGTGGTAGCAGGAATTCCTGATGCTTACCGCGGTGAAACCGTTAAAGCCTATATCGTGAAAAAGGCCGGATCCAAGCTGACAGAAGAAGAGTTGGACCAATATACGCGTAAACATCTTGCTGCCTACAAGGTGCCAAGATACTATGAGTTCAGAGATGAACTGCCAAAAACCGCTGTAGGAAAAATCCTTAGAAGAGCATTGGTAGAAGAAGAAAAACAAAAAATAGCGAAATAGATAATTTGGAGAGGGAGATGAAAGTAGCCTCTCTCTCTTTTTTGTATAGTAACGAGCATAAAAATTATGATAAGATAATGATTGACAGTTCATTCATGGTACAGTATCATGAAAATATGAATGATTATTCATTCATTTTTAAAAAGGAGCGAAAAGGTTGAAACAACAAAAACCTAAATATAAACAAATAATAGATGCAGCGGTCATCGTCATAGCAGAAAACGGCTATCATCAGGCACAGGTTTCCAAGATCGCCAAACAAGCCGGAGTAGCAGACGGGACCATCTATCTATACTTCAAAAATAAAGAAGACATCCTCATTTCTCTTTTTCAAGAAAAAATGGGATTCTTTATCGAAAAGATTCGTCAAGAAATTGCAGGAAAATCGACATCAACAGAGAAATTATTAACGTTGATAGAAAAGCACTTCTCGCTGCTTGCTGCAGACCACCACCTTGCCATCGTAACGCAACTTGAATTAAGACAATCCAATTTAGAGCTTCGATTGAAGATTAACGAAGTGCTAAAAGGGTATTTACATGTTGTGGATGAGATCTTGGTTGCTGGTACAAAGAACGGTGAGCTTCGTTCCGACTTAGATGTCCGCCTTGCAAGACAAATGGTCTTCGGGACGATTGATGAAACTATCACCACTTGGGTCATGAATGACCAAAAGTACGACTTGACATCCATCGCACCAAGAGTACATGAACTATTAATCAAAGGGTTTGGAGCTACCCCTTAAGTAGCTCTGTGTTCTACATAAGGAGGGATTAATAATGGAATTCTTGCAATTGAAAGTAGAAGATAGAATTGCTCTCATCACTATTAACAAAGCCCCGGCGAATGCTTTGTCATCCGCAGTTTTGAAAGAGCTTTCATTATTGATGGATGACCTGGAAAAGCAAGAAGACGTTAGAGTAGTCTTGCTTCACGGAGAAGGTAGATTTTTCTCTGCTGGTGCGGATATTAAAGAATTCACTACAGTGGAAACTGGAGAAGAATTTGCAGAACTAGCGAAATTTGGTCAAGATCTATTTGAAAGAATGGAGAACTTCCCAAAACCGATCATCGCAGCCATCCACGGTGCAGCCTTAGGTGGAGGCCTTGAGCTTGCAATGGGTTGTCATATCCGTTTGGTCACTAAAACAGCCAAACTTGGTTTGCCGGAATTGCAATTGGGCTTAATACCTGGTTTTGCTGGAACACAGCGTTTGCCTAAACTGGTTGGTTCCGCAAAAGCTTTTGAAATGTTATTCACAAGCGACACTTTAACTGGGGAAGAAGCGGTTCAGTGGGGACTTGCGAATAAAGCCGTCGATGAAGAAGTTTTAATGGATGAAGCTTTGAAGATGGCGAAAAAGATTGCACAAAAGGGACCGATATCGGTTGCTTCTGTTATTGAATTGTCCCGCTTTGCTAAACATGAAGAATTTTATCAAGGGGTAGACAGAGAGGCACAATTATTTGGTAAAGTCTTCACATCAGAAGATGGTAAGGAAGGTATTACAGCGTTTATGGAAAAAAGAGCTCCCGAATTTAAAGGGAAGTAATTTTTTTTATAATATAAAATCTGAATATTACTAATAAAAATAATGTTTAAACAGGAGGTACTGTGATGAATATTTTTGTTTTATTAAAAAGAACATTTGATACGGAGGAAAGACTGACGGTTTCAAATGGCAGCATAAATGAAGATGGTGCAGAATTCATTATCAATCCATACGACGAGTATGCGGTAGAGGAAGCGATTCAAGTAAGAGACACGCATGGCGGAGAAGTAACAGTCGTAACGGTTGGTTCTGAAGAGGCGGAAAAAGAACTTCGTACGGCACTTGCGATGGGTGCTGACAAGGCTGTCCTAATCAACACAGAAGATGATGTAGAAAATGGAGATCAATTTACTACGGCGAAAATCTTGGCAGAATTCTTAAAAGATAAAGATGCTGACTTAATTATCGGCGGTAACGTAGCAATCGACGGCGGTTCCGGCCAAGTTGGACCTCGCGTAGCGGAATTATTGGATATTCCTTATGTTACAACCATCACAAAGCTAGACATCGAAGGCGGAAAAGCTACGATCGTGCGAGATGTTGAAGGTGATTCCGAAGTTATTGAAACATCCCTTCCATTGCTTGTAACAGCACAACAAGGTTTGAACGATCCACGCTATCCATCTCTTCCAGGGATCATGAAGGCAAAGAAAAAGCCTCTTGAAGAACTAGAACTAGATGACCTAGACCTTGATGAGGACGATGTAGAAGCGAAAACAAAAACATTGGAAATCTACCTTCCACCGAAAAAAGAAGCAGGTCGTGTGCTTCAAGGTGAATTAGATGAACAAGTAAAGGAATTAGTTTCCGCACTAAGAAACGAAGCAAAAGTAATCTAATACGATAAACAATTAGCGTTTGATTGGAGCAGATGGCGTAGACTCCTGCGGGAGGTAGCGCTTAGGTGGGACCCTGCAGGAGGCCTGAGGAGGCTCAGCAATTGCCCCGCGGAAAGCGAAGCCAGCTGCGGAAATCAAAAGCGTCTTTAAACAGATTAATTATAGATAGATACATGGACAGGAGGAGACAAACATGGCAAGAAAAGTATTAACATTAGCAGAAGTGCGTGATTCCGCATTGCGTAATGTATCATTTGAAGCAATTGCAGCAGGGAAAACAGTAGCAGAAGGTGGAGAAGTAGTTTCTGTACTAGTTGGGGAAGGCGTAGGATCACTTGCGCAAGAACTGATCGCTTACGGTGCAGACCGTGTTGTTACAATTGAACACGCAAACTTGAAAACGTACACATCTGATGGTTACTCCCAAGCATTAATGGCGGTAATCGAATCCGAAAACCCAGAAGGAATAATCTTTGGACATACAGCTTTAGGAAAAGACCTATCCCCTAAATTGGCTTCCAAATTAAACTCTGGCTTAATTTCTGATGCAACTGAAGTAGAAGAAGTTGGCGGAAACCTAGTATTCACAAGACCTATCTACTCTGGTAAAGCATTTGAAAAGAAAATCGTAACAGACGGAGTTATTTTTGCAACGGTACGTCCGAATAACATCGCTTCTCTTGAAAAAGATGAGTCACGTTCCGGTGACGTATCATCCCTTGATGTTGATGTGAAGGATCTTCGCACAATCATTAAAGAAGTTGTCCGCAAAGCAACGGAAGGTGTAGACCTTTCTGAGGCGAAAGTAGTGGTAGCTGGTGGCCGTGGAGTAAAATCTGAAGATGGTTTCGAGCCATTAAAAGAATTGGCAGACGTACTAGGAGCGGCAGTTGGTGCTTCCCGTGGAGCGTGTGACGCAGACTATTGCGATTACTCCTTACAAATCGGCCAAACGGGTAAGGTAGTAACACCTGACCTTTACATTGCATGCGGTATTTCCGGTGCTATCCAGCATCTTGCCGGTATGTCCAACTCCAAGGTAATCGTTGCAATCAACAAAGACCCAGAAGCAAACATTTTCAAAGTAGCTGACTACGGTATCGTAGGTGACCTTTTTGAAGTAGTACCAATGTTAACAGCTGAATTCAAGAAGTTATTGGTAACGAACTAAGATTGAATCATTAATCAGCCAGGCACTTTTGGGTGCTTGGCTGTTTTGTTGTGATGGATTAGGGATAACCTAGCTGGTGATTGGAGCAAATGGCGTAGACTCCTGCGGAGGAGAAGCGACAATGTTGAGACCCCTGAAGCGTTGTGAAGAGGCTCATGGTCGCCCCGCGGAAAGCGAAGCCGCTTGCGGAAATCACCAGCGGCGATTAGAGGGATTTTAGCCTGAAATAAAATGGCTGGAAACGGGTAATCCTATAACGAAGCAAATAATTAGCAACACTATGTGGTAAATGCTATACTTTAGCTATAGTAAAACTCTGAAAGATTTTCCATCTGTCAGAGAACACATTAACAGCATATATTGTTAACTGTGAGATAAAAGGCTTAGGAGGAATTTATTATGGCAATTACAAATGCAACTGACCAAAACTTTACACAAGAAACTGGCGAAGGCCTAGTTCTTGCAGATTTCTGGGCGCCATGGTGCGGACCTTGTAAAATGATCGCTCCAGTTCTTGAAGAATTAGATCAAGACATGGGTGACAAAGTGAAAATCGTAAAAGTTGATGTGGATGAGAACCAAGAAACTGCTGGAAAATTCGGCGTTATGAGCATCCCGACTTTACTTGTTATCAAAAACGGTGAAGTAGTAGACAAAGCAGTAGGTTTCCAACCGAAAGAAGCTTTGGCTGAACTATTAAACAAGCACGCTTAATGCGTTTTCGAGAAAGCCCGGTCATGTGACCGGGCTTTTTGCGTGTCTTAGGGGCATAAATAGTTGAATGAACTGGGGATATCGAGAAAAATCCAGATATATCAAGGAAAATCTCCATATATCAAGAAAATTAGAATTATATCGAGAAAAAATTAAATATATCAAGAAAAATCAGGATATATCAATAAAACCGTGAGTGCCCAACGTTTCCGTACCCTCCGTCCAAACATCCTCTCCAACTACCCTATTACTTCCAAATGGAACATACGTACGAAACAAGGTATAATAGATTACATACGAAAATCTTTGGTTGGGAGGAAAAAAACGTTGAACGAATCATTAAAAGAAAAACTTGCCATACTGCCTGACCAACCGGGATGTTACTTGATGAAGGATCGTCAAGGAACCATTATCTATGTCGGAAAGGCGAAAGTTCTTAAAAATCGTGTCCGCTCTTATTTTACAGGGAGCCATGACGGAAAAACGCTCCGACTCGTAAATGAAATTGTGGACTTTGAATATATTGTGACATCCTCCAATATCGAAGCGTTGATACTGGAACTGAATCTTATTAAAAAACACAATCCCAAATACAATGTCATGCTAAAAGATGACAAACGTTATCCTTTTATTAAAATTACGGCGGAAAAACATCCGCGTCTTTTGATTACCCGAAAAGTGCAAAAGGATAAAGGGAAATACTTTGGGCCATACCCAAATGTTCAAGCGGCAAATGAAACGAAAAAGCTGCTAGACCGGATCTATCCGCTTAGAAAATGCATGACGCTGCCAGACAGGGTTTGCCTCTACTATCACATGGGTCAATGCCTTGCTCCATGTGTGGAACATGTTTCGGAAGAAACGAACAAGCAAATGGTTGATGGAATTGTCCGGTTCTTGAATGGAGGCTATAAAGAAGTCAAAACCGAGCTTACAGAAAAAATGATGAAGGCCTCTGAAAACCTGGAATTTGAACGAGCACAAGAATTTCGGGATCAAATCATCAACATAGAAGCAACAATGGAAAAACAGAAAATGGAAATGAATGACTTTGTCGACCGAGATGTATTCGGATTTGCCTTTGACAAGGGATGGATGTGTGTACAGGTCTTTTTCATCCGTCAGGGGAAACTAATTGAGCGTGATGTGTCACTGTTTCCGATTTACAACGAACCGGAAGAGGATTTCCTCACATTCCTCGGACAATTCTATTCCAAACAGAATCATTTTGTACCTAAAGAAGTAATGCTACCTAGTGAAATTGACCTGCCGGTTGCACAAGAACTATTGCAAACCAATGTGCTTCAGCCGCAACGGGGGAAAAAGAAACAGCTGGTGGATTTGGCAAACAAGAATGCAAAAGTGGCACTTGTAGAAAAGTTCTCCTTGATTGAACGTGATGAAAGCCGAACGATAAAAGCTGTTGAGAACCTTGGGGAAATACTGGGCATCATGACCCCACACCGTATTGAAGCGTTTGATAACTCGAATATCCAAGGAACGGATCCTGTTTCTGCGATGGTTGTATTCATCGACGGCAAACCCGAGAAACGAGAATACCGAAAATATAAAACAAAAAGTGTTCAAGGACCTGATGATTATGAATCGATGAGGGAAGTGGTCAGAAGAAGATACACCCGTGTGCTAAAAGAATCTTTACCGCTCCCGGACCTGATTGTGATTGATGGTGCAAAAGGTCACATGAGTGCTGTTAGAGATGTGCTTGAAAATGAACTGGATTTATTTGTTCCGATTGTCGGCCTTGCCAAAGATGACAAGCATAGAACGAGCAACCTTCTTGCAGGCGAAGATGCCATGATCGTTCCGCTTGAGAGAACGAGTCAAGAATTCTATCTTCTGCAACGAATTCAAGATGAAGTCCACCGATTTGCGATTACCTTCCATCGTCAAATAAGAAGTAAGAGTGTCTTTCAATCAATACTTGATGAAATCACAGGGGTTGGGGCAACGAGGAAAAAGGCTCTTATGAAGCACTTCGGTTCTGTCGCGAAGATGAAAGAAGCCACAGTAGAAGAAATTCAGGCTGCGAAAATACCGAAACCTATAGCTGAAGAAATTTTTAAAAAACTTCGCGAATAGGTGTTGTAAGGAATCTTATTGTCTGATATAATCACTATTAATTTCATAATGTGCCACTTCAAATTGATGAAGTGATGATAGAGGTGCGAACTTCAAAAGTATGTAATCGGAGAAGAAAGAGCTTCCGAGATGATTACGGAAAGGGGAGGATCGCCGAAGTAAAAAAAAGTCTCTTTTTCTTTTTTTTACTGGTTCTGCGTTTAAGAAATGTAGGACTGTCAGGTTGTCTTTGTGCTGCCTGGAGAGCTATCTCACCGCGTGAACGGATTCTTTATTTTACCAATCACAGCAATGAGACATTAGCTCATTGCTGTTTTTTTATATCCAAAAAAGCTACATGGCTAAATGCGTACTGAGAACTATCTAACATTATGATGAGACTACAGATTCTGTAAATAAAATTAGTAACTTAGCTGTTGATTGGAGCACAGGGCGGAGACTCCTGAGGGAGATAGCGCTAGGTGGAGACCCCGCAGGCTTGCCGAGGAGGCTCTCGTCAGCCCCTAGGAAAGCGAAGCCCGGGGCGGAAATCAACAGCGGTGTTTAACAGAACTAATCAATGAAAAGGGAATGGTGCACATGTCAACGATTGTTGTACAGAAATTCGGAGGAACATCAGTAGGCTCGGTTGAACGAATTCAGCACGTTGCAAGTCGAGTCATCAATGAAGTGGAAAACGGCAACAAAGTGGTTGTCGTCGTATCGGCAATGGGCAAAACAACAGACGAACTGCTAACTTTAGCAAATGCAATTAACCCACACCCAAGCAAGCGCGACATGGATATGCTTTTGACAACAGGTGAACAAATCACCATCTCTCTATTGGCAATGGCATTGCAAGTTAGAGGCCATGAAGCAGTATCCCTAACTGGTTGGCAGGCAGGAATTCGAACAGAACCTGTACACGGAAACGCTAGAATTACGCATATTGAGACAGATTTGTTAAAAAGTTATTTGGATGCCGGTAAGATTGTCATTGTTGCGGGCTTCCAAGGAATTACTGCTAACAATGAGATTACCACACTGGGCCGAGGTGGTTCCGATACAACGGCGGTTGCATTGGCGGCTGCATTGAAGGCGGAGAAGTGTGATATTTATACTGATGTGACGGGAGTATTCACGACAGACCCTCGTTATGTAAAAGGGGCAAGAAAGCTTGCGGCAATTGCGTACGATGAAATGCTGGAACTGGCAAACTTAGGTGCAGGTGTACTTCATCCACGTGCGGTTGAATTTGCAAAAAATTACGGCGTACAGCTTGTTGTGCGATCCAGTATGGAAGAGGAAGAAGGAACGATTATTGAGGAGGAAGTATCCATGGAAAAAAATCTAGTTGTCAGAGGAATAGCATTCGAAGACCAAATTACCCGCATTACCGTATGTGGCTTACCAAATGAACTACATACCTTATCCACCATCTTCACTACATTAGCTCAGCACAGCTTGAATGTGGATATCATCATTCAAACGAGTATGGATAAAGATACAACAAATATTTCGTTCTCTGTTAAAACTGTAGACGTAAAAGAAACAATCGAAGTGTTGGAGCAGCATCAAAGTCGTCTTGGATTCACGGGTATCGAGCAGGAGAGCGGATTAGCGAAGGTTTCTATCGTTGGATCCGGTATGGTTTCTAATCCCGGGGTCGCAGCGGAAATGTTCCAAGTCCTGGCAACGGAAGGCATCCATGTCAAAATGGTCAGCACATCAGAAATTAAAGTTTCTACTGTCGTTGATGTTGCGGAGATGGTTCGTGCAGTGGAAGCACTACATGTGGCATTTAAGCTTGGAGAAGAGTCTGTGGAGAGAGTATTAAGCTAAAAGAATAGTAGTTTTTCATTGTGGAGTGCCCTTTTCAATGTGGAGAGGGTGCTTTTTAATGATGCGACGGGAATTTCCTGTCCGTAAAAAAGAAATACGAGCCAAACAGAGCAAAATACTGTCCGTAAAATGAAAATACGAGCCAAACTCAAACAAATACGAGCCAAACTCACCAAAATACGGTCCGAAAATAAAAAATACATGCCGTTCGACAAGGAACGACATGTTCTATCAAATTGCCACCCGGAAGGCAGTATCCCCCAACCCCAGCAACGAAACTAAACTAAGCTCAGGCCAACCACCCTGGAGGCAGCAACATTATTATTTATCCCATTGTACCGTAATCAGTATCTCTTTTTTCTTTTTTTGTTCTTCAATTGCTTCTGCAGTTTTGCCTTTTAGACGTTGAGTCTGCTCGGCAAGAAATCCTGCTTCAAGTTGGAATGTCGCGTCTTTATTCAAGTCAAGGCGGCGTGTCACCATTTCTCCGCGGATAACATACTTCACTTCATGCTTGTTCTGTTCCAATAATTCAAGTTCTCCCCAGCCTGCTTCCTTAAAGAACTGGCCGATTCCCTCTTGAGTATCAATAGTAAACTTGCGTGCGAGCTGTTTTCCTGCCCAATAGATGACCTGGGTGTGATCTTTCCCCAGTAGGTCAGGTAGGAGCATATCGCGGATCAGTTCGTACCCGAAGATAGGGACTTGAATTTGTGTGTCCATCACTTGTTGTTGGTTGTTCGATTCAGTCATTTAGTTCCCCTCTTTCTCTATGTTTATTATATACCATCCAATCGGGTTAATAAATGAAACGTATGGAGTATTTTATTCTATTAATATATTTTTATATTTTTCTGATAATTAACCAATGATAAAAGTATTTTTAAAAGTGCAATTTTTGGTCGCGTTTTCTTGACGCTACACATATAGGGGAGTAAAATAAATATGTCACATATTTGTCGATAAATCTGTAAAGGCTTTCATTTTATTGAAAGTTTAAAAAACAAGATGGAGAGTTCAATGATTTTTTACTATAATAGATAGTGAAAAGCAGAACTTACAAAACATCTAATCTATTTTCTTACTTGAAAAAGGGGGTTAAGTGATGGCAACTGAACGTGAATTTTTACTTCGTAGGCTCCACTCGTTACTGGGAGTCATTCCTGTTGGTCTTTTCTTGGTTCAGCATTTGGTGATCAACCACTTTGCGACAAAAGGGCCAGAATCATTCAACAAAGCGGCACATTTTATGGAAAGCTTGCCGTTCCGTTATGCACTAGAAATTTTTGTAATCTTTCTTCCAATCTTATTCCACGCTATCTACGGCTTATATATTGCTTTTACAGCAAAAAACAATGTAAGCAAGTATGGATTTGTACGTAACTGGATGTTTATGCTTCAGCGCTTTACAGGAATCGTTACATTAATTTTTATCGTATGGCATGTATGGGAAACGAGAATCGCAGCTGCACTTGGTGCGGACGTTAACTACAACATGATGGCAGACATCCTGTCCAGTCCGTTTATGTTCTGGTTCTACCTTGTTGGGGTAATTGCAACAATCTTCCACTTTGCAAATGGACTTTGGTCTTTCTGTGTAAGCTGGGGAATTACAGTAACTCCTCGTTCTCAACTTATTGCAACCTACGTAACTATCGGGATTTTCTTTGCTTTATCTTTCGTAGGGGTACGTGCAATTCTAGCATTCGTTTAATCAGCAACTATTAAGGAGTGAGTTACATATGAGTAAAAAAGTTATCGTGGTCGGCGGTGGACTTGCGGGATTGATGGCAACCATCAAAGTCGCTGAAGCCGGTGTACCAGTTGATCTATTTTCATTAGTACCAGTTAAACGTTCTCACTCAGTTTGTGCCCAGGGTGGAATAAACGGGGCAGTAAACACAAAAGGAGAAGGGGATTCTCCTTGGGAACATTTTGACGATTCCGTATACGGAGGAGATTTCTTAGCGAATCAGCCTCCTGTAAAAGCTATGTGTGAAGCAGCACCAGGAATCATCCATCTATTGGACCGTATGGGAGTTATGTTCAACCGTACGCCTGAGGGATTACTAGATTTCCGACGCTTTGGTGGAACACAGCATCACCGTACCGCATTTGCTGGAGCAACAACAGGTCAGCAGCTGTTATACGCATTAGATGAGCAAGTACGTCGCCACGAAGTGTCCGGTCTTGTTACAAAGTATGAAGGCTGGGAATTCTTGGGTTCTGTTATTGATGACGATGGCGTTTGCCGCGGAGTTGTCGCACAAAACCTTACAAGCATGGAGATCGTATCATTCCCGGCAGATGCTGTAATCATGGCAACTGGTGGACCTGGTATCATTTTCGGAAAATCAACTAACTCTGTTATCAACACAGGTTCAGCTGCATCCATCGTGTATCAGCAAGGTGCTTATTATGCGAATGGTGAGTTCATCCAAATTCACCCGACAGCCATTCCAGGAGATGACAAACTTCGTCTGATGAGTGAGTCAGCTCGTGGAGAAGGCGGACGTGTTTGGACATATAAAGACGGTAAGCCTTGGTACTTCCTTGAGGAAAAGTACCCAGCTTACGGTAACCTTGTACCGCGTGACATCGCAACACGTGAAATCTTTGATGTGTGTGTTAACCAAAAACTTGGTGTTAATGGCGAAAACATGGTATACCTGGATCTTTCTCATAAAGATCCGAAAGAATTGGATGTCAAACTTGGCGGAATCATTGAAATCTATGAAAAATTCATGGGTGATGATCCACGTAAAGTACCAATGAAAATCTTCCCTGCTGTTCACTATTCCATGGGCGGAATTTGGGTTGATTATGACCAAATGACAAACATCCCTGGACTATTTGCTGCAGGTGAGTGTGATTATTCACAGCATGGTGCAAACCGTCTTGGAGCGAACTCCTTACTATCTGCAATCTATGGTGGTATGGTAGCAGGTCCAAAAGCTGTAGAATATATGAATGGATTAGAAAAATCCACAGATTCTCTTGGAACGTCTCTATTCGATCGCTATGTAAAAGAAGAAGAAGCAAAGTGGAACAAAATCATGACAATGAACGGTACAGAGAATGCTTATGTGCTTCATAAAGAGCTTGGCGAGTGGATGACAGACAACGTAACAGTTGTTCGTTACAACGACAAGCTGAAGCAAACGGACGAAAAAATCCAAGAGCTTCTTGAGCGTTATGATAATATCAACATCCACGATACGGCAAAATGGAGCAACCAAGGTGCGGCGTTCACTCGTCAGCTACAACATATGCTTCAATTAGCACGAGTTATCACAATCGGTGCATACAACCGTAATGAGAGCCGCGGAGCGCACTACAAACCGGACTTCCCAGAGCGTAATGACGAGGAGTTCCTAAAAACGACAATGGCGAAATTCACAGGTCCTAAATCTGCACCAGAGTTCCATTACGAAGATGTAGATGTAAGCTTGATTCCGCCGCGTAAGCGTGACTACTCTAAGAAAAAAGGGGGTAAAGAATGATGGCTGAACAAACTAAAACTGTAACGTTTAAAGTGAAGCGTCAAGATGGTCCCGAGGGAACCCCTTACTATGAAACTTTTGAATTAGCATACCGCCCGAATATGAACGTAATCTCTGCACTGATGGAAGTTCGTCGTAACCCTGTCAATAAAGAAGGAAAAGAAACAACTCCTGTAAACTGGGATATGAACTGTTTGGAGGAAGTATGTGGAGCATGTTCCATGGTCATCAATGGCAAGCCACGTCAATCCTGTACAGCGCTTGTAGACCAATTAGAGCAACCAATCGTTCTTGAACCAATGAGCACATTCCCTGTTGTTCGTGACCTTCAAGTAGATAGAAGCCGCATGTTCGATTCCTTAAAAAAGGTAAAAGCATGGATTCCAATCGATGGCACATACGATCTTGGACCTGGTCCACGTATGCCGGAGAAAAAACGCCAATGGGCTTATGAGCTTTCCAAATGTATGACATGTGGTGTTTGCTTGGAAGCTTGCCCGAACGTTAACAGCAAGTCCGAGTTCATCGGTCCTGCACCACTTTCCCAAGTGCGTCTATTCAACGCGCATCCAACTGGGGAAATGAACAAGTCTGAGCGTCTTGAAGCAATCATGGGAGACGGAGGCCTTGCAAACTGTGGAAACTCACAGAACTGTGTGCAGTCTTGCCCGAAAGGTATCCCTCTTACGACATCTATCGCAGCGCTTAACCGCGACACGACGGTTCAGATGTTCAGAAACTTCTTTGGTTCCGACCAAGGCTAAAACAACCAACAGAACGCCTCTTTACACAAAGAGGCGTTTTTTTACAAAGTTACATGTTTGAAAATTCAGAATGATATAAACGACTGTTGATTTCCGTTCCAGGCGCTTCGCTTTTCTGCTGGCGGTCCAGGAGTCTCCTCGGCAAGCTTTCGGGGTCTCCCATGTCCCTTTCTCCCGCGGAAGTCTGCGCGCCTTCCACTACAATCAACTAGGTTTTCTGAAAGATATTAAGATATATATATTAATGCTAAAGTAGTTTCCCCTGTTGACTGAAGTGCAAGGTGTGAGACTCCAGCGGGGGAGTAACGGTAGGTTGAGACCCCACAGGCGAAGCCGAGGAGGCTCAAGCACCGTCCCGCGGAAAGCGAACACCTGGAACGAAAGGAAACAGGGAGTTAAAACTAACATATTAATATTTTTATACAAGGGGAGGAATTAGTTTATGAAAAAGCCAACTTATATAGAAGATTTGCAACAATGGGTGAATGAGTTCTCATTCAGTCACGAAGTAAGAGTGAGATTCTCAGAAACGGACATGTTCGGCCACTTAAATAACACCGTCCCATTCGTTTATTTTGAAGAAGCTAGAATCGAATTCTTCAAAAGTCTCGGATTTATGCAAGACTGGACGGACGCAGGAAGCAGCACCATTCCAGTCGTAGCGGACCTGCAATGCGATTTCCTGCAACAGGTTTATTTTGGAGAAGAACTTGAAGTTTGCGTGAAAGCACATCAAGTAGGAACATCTTCCGTTGATCTGCATTACCTAGGTAGAAAGGGGAATGGAGAACTATGTTTTGTCGGAAGAGGACGTATGGTACAACTTAATAAACTTACTGGAAAAGGGGAAGCTTGGAGTGAAGAACAACGAAATCTCTTTCTTTCCCGAGAAACACTGAAAAAATAATATAAAATACGTCTAAATACATGTAACTCCCGCCCTCCTTCTAACATATTATACCATGACTAAATATACACCCATCCGCTAGTTCAGCTCTGGCTAAGGCAAGGAGGGTTACAATTATTGAAGGAGAAAGAGTTTCAACCAAAGCCATTGCTTACCAAAAGAGAAAGAGAAGTATTTGAGCTGTTAGTTCAGGATAAGACAACCAAAGAGATTGCTGGTGAGTTGTTTATCAGTGAAAAGACAGTTCGGAACCACATTTCAAATGCTATGCAAAAGCTGGGAGTAAAGGGGCGTTCCCAAGCAGTTGTCGAGCTTCTTCGCATGGGAGAATTAGAGCTTTAAATTAAACTGCCGACTATCTTCTGACCAAACAGTTAAGAGTGGTAGTCGGTTATTTACCTTTGAATAAACCCAAGTATTTCTATGTGGGCAAATATGTTTATAAGCCTTTACATCTTGCATTTTATATGAAAACATAAGAAAATAAACATACTAGACACAGACTACATGACATCTATGTTCAGATAAGGCTATTTTTGTAACTTTGTTGCTTGACGTATTAATAAGTAACTCGTTCTACTCCTTACTGTCGTGCTCTTTTCTTGTTATTAACGAGAATAGCTGCATGCGTAAATTAAAGTAGATATATGGTAAAAAGTCCAATTGCCGACTTTTTTACGAGGATTAGCAACAATTCTTGAGAAAAGAGCTTAGATAAAAAGAAAATAGGGAAGAAAGAGGGTCGAGAATGACGAATCAGAATGAAGCAGTATTGCAGGATCCACAATTGGTAGCAGATATTGAGAAATCGTTAAGATACATAGCGACTTTAGTGAAGCAAAAGGGTCGCGAAATTTTAAGCAATTACACTATTACTCCTCCGCAGTTTGTTGCGTTGCAATGGCTTCTTGAGGGCGGAGATATGACCATTGGTGAATTGTCTACTAAAATGTATTTGGCTTGCAGTACAACTACAGACCTTGTAGATCGGATGGAAAAGAATGAACTTGTTCAACGTGTGAAAGATCCTAACGACCGCCGTGTAGTACGCATCCACCTTTTAGAAGAAGGGGAGCGCATTATTGCAGAAGTGGTGAAAAAACGTCAGGACTATTTGCAAAACATACTAAAGAACTATTCCAAAGATGAAATTTTCATGTTAGAAAAGTGTTTAGCACGATTACATCTAGAAATGAAAGAATGAGGGATTTAGTTGCAAAGACCAATTGGAGTTATTGATTCTGGTGTTGGCGGGTTGACCGTTGCGAAGGAAATTATGCGTCAGTTACCGAAAGAGCGCATCATTTACTTAGGAGATACAGCGCGTTGCCCTTATGGACCTAGGCCTGTTGATGAAGTTCGTCTCTATACTTGGGAGATGACAAGATATTTATTGACTCATGATATAAAAATGCTTGTTATTGCGTGTAACACAGCAACGGCTGTCGTGTTGGATGAAATACGAGAGCAATTGGACATTCCGGTAATCGGAGTGGTGGACCCAGGGGCCAGAACGGCCTTAAAGGTTACATCCAATTATCAGGTTGGTGTCATCGGGACTGTAGGGACAATCAACAGTGGTGCATATGCCAATGCTTTGAAATCTATTAACAATGAAGTAAAGGTAGAAAGCTTGGCGTGTCCAAACTTTGTTCCATTAGTGGAAAGTGGCGAATTTGAAGGAGAACGTGCGAAAGAAATAGTGGAAGATACCCTTCATCTTTTTAAAGGGTCTAAAATAGATACACTGATTCTTGGCTGCACGCATTATCCGCTATTAACCCCTACCATTCAAGCGGTTATGGGGGATGGCATTCAATTAATCAGTTCTGGGGATGAAACAGCTCGCGAAGTAAGTACTATCCTTAACTTCAAAAAACTGTTGAATAAAAAACAGCGTACAGAAAACCATCAATTTTACACAACGGGTTCAAAAGAGCTTTTTGAAAAGATAGCAAGCAAGCTTTTTGAACAGCCTATCGAGAATGTAAAGACGATTGTGTTGGATCCGATTGGGATTTAAAAAACAATGAAAACAGGACGGAAGCTTTTCGTCCTGTTTTTTTTGCGTTCATTTTTGTGGGGCAAAACTTTTTCCAAAGCTCGGTCTATTTTTTTGAATAGCTCGTATACATAGTAGTACAAACCGTCTTAGGAGGGAAACCTATGTCTCATAAAAAAGTAAAATTGACCGCTGCTGCTGTGCTTGCTTCTTCTGTATTGTTATCTGGATGTGGATTATTTGGAGGTGACGAGCAGGCAGGTAAAGAAGAGGATATTCCGCAAGATGTATCATATGTAGATGATGCTGCGAGTGAAACTGGTGCAGAAACAGATACAACAGGCGAAGAAATGGATGGGGAAGAAGCAGTTGTTTCGGAAAATGTGCAAAGAGAATTATACTTAATTGATAGTAATGGATATGTTGTTTCGCAAACACTGGAGCTTCCAAAAACAAATGAAGTGGCGAAACAGGCTTTAGAATACTTAGTTGCCGGAGGTCCGGTGGATGAGTTGCTTCCAAATGGCTTTAGAGCCGTCTTACCGGCTGGAACGGAAGTGGACGTAAACCTTAAAGAGGACGGTACTATTGTAGCCGACTTTTCCAAAGAATTTACTAATTATGATAAAGCAGATGAAGAAAGAATTCTTCAAGCCATCACTTGGACACTGACACAGTTTGAAAATGTGGAAAAAGTGCAAATCATGGTGAACGGGCATGAGCAAACGGTGATGCCAGTCAATCAAACACCGATTGGTGATGGGGTAAGCAGAGCCAATGGAATTAATTTTAATACTGCGAATGCAGTGGATTTAATGAATTCTCGAGCTGTAACCCTGTACTTTATGGCGGAAAGCAGTAATGGAGACCCATATTATGTACCCGTTACATCTCGTCTAAGTTTGGAAGGGAAAGACAAGTTTTCTGCGATTGTAGATGCTTTGATTAATGGCCCTTCCCATACTTCAGGTTTAACAAATGACTTGTCAAATGAAGTGGCGCTTCTAGATGAGCCGGTACTGGTCGATGGGAATCTCGTATTGAACTTCAATGAGGCTATCCTTGGCTTAGAAGGAAGAATTGTTTCAAAATCCATTGTGGACTCGCTGGTTCTAACATTAACCGAACAAACAGGGGTTGAAAGCATTGCAATTACAGTGGACGGGGAAGGCGATTTAATGGCAACAGATGGAACAAACATTTCTGAGCCTGTCGCACGCCCTGAAAAAGTAAACACAGGCAGATTTTAACGTCTGAAGTTTGTTATACTAAGGAAAGAATGATTAGAAGAGGTGCTATACTGCCTCTTCTTTATTTTATTGGAGATAAAAGGAGCTTGTAAGAATGTCTAGATCAGATGGTAGAGAGCAAAATGAATTGAGAACGGTTGAAATAATTACGGACTACATCACTCATCCTGAAGGATCTGTTTTGATTTGTGTAGGAAACACGAAAGTAATCTGTTCAGCCACCATAGAAGATAGAGTGCCTCCATTTATGCGGGGTGGGGGCAAAGGGTGGATCACAGCAGAGTATTCTATGCTTCCGCGGGCAACTGAAAAAAGAACGATGCGAGAGTCCACCAAGGGCAAGGTAACCGGAAGGACAATGGAAATACAGCGGCTGATCGGTCGTGCTCTTCGTTCGGTTGTAGAACTTGAGAAAATAGGCGAAAAAACAATTTGGATAGATTGTGATGTTATTCAGGCGGACGGAGGTACAAGAACAGCTTCCATCACCGGAGCATTTGTTGCGATGGTCCTGGCTTTTCAAAAACTCGTCGAAGCAAAGAAGATAGCAAGTCTCCCTGTTACCGACTTTTTAGCAGCAACCTCCGTTGGTGTGATGGAAGATGGTCAAGCCTTGCTTGATCTAAACTACATAGAAGATTCCACTGCCCAAGTGGATATGAACGTCATTATGACAGGCTCGTTGGATCTGGTGGAATTGCAAGGTACTGGAGAAGAGGCAACTTTTACAAGAAAACAGCTTAATGAAATGTTGGACCTGGCTGAAGAAGGAATTTTGCATCTGGTAGAAGAACAAAAGAAAGCGTTAGGAACATTAGCACAAGGTATCATTGCTAGTAGAAAAGGAGAAAATTAAGATGACGGAAATAATTATCGCAACTAATAACCCTGGAAAGGTAAAGGATTTTAAAGTGATTTTGGAACCAAGAGGATTCAAAGTGAAATCCCTTGCTGATTTTCCTGAAATACCTGACGTGGAGGAAACAGGAACCACTTTTGAAGAAAATGCTTTGTTGAAGGCGGAAGCGGTGTCAGCACACCTTGGGAAAATCGTGCTTGCAGATGATTCTGGTCTTGAGGTAGATGCATTAAATGGTGAACCTGGTGTGTATTCCGCGCGCTATGCGGGTATGGAAAAGGATGATAGAAAAAATATTCAAAAGGTACTTGATGGATTAAAGCGAGTTTCTGGTGAAAAGCGAACAGCACGGTTTGTATGTGTGCTTGCTGTGGTGGATCCTGAAGGAGAAAAGTTTACCGTTCGCGGGACATGTGAAGGAACCATCTCTCAAGAACCAATAGGAGAGAATGGCTTCGGTTATGACCCTATTTTCTATGTGAAAGAGAAACAGAGGACAATGGCCCAACTATCAAAAGAGGAAAAAAGTGAAATCAGTCACAGAGGAAATGCCATCAGTCAATTAACCAATCAGTGGGAGATGCTCTCCCGCAAAAACTAGGAGTGGAAGCATGAAAGTTTTAATTGTTAGTGACAATCATGGACAAGCAGAGGTGCTACGGCAAATAAAAGCCCGTCATCAAGGGGAAGTGGATTTATTCATTCATTGTGGTGATTCTGAACTTCCTTCTACAAGCGAAGAAATGAAAGGCTTTTATGGAGTAAGGGGAAACTGCGATTTTGACGATGATTATCCTCAACAATTAACCAAGGAAATTGGCAACCAAAGACTTTTTGCTACACACGGACACCTTTATCAGGTTAAATCTTCTTTACTGCCATTAAAGTATGCTGCTAAAGAGGAAAATGCGAATATCGCATGTTTCGGCCATTCACATATTGCAGGTGTGGAATATTTAGACGGAATCCTCTTTATCAACCCTGGCAGCATTGAACTTCCTCGTATGACACGGAATAAAACGTATGCTATACTAGATGCAAAAGATTCCTGTTATTTTGTACACTACTATAATGAAAAGGGAGAAAAACTTTCTTCCCATACATTTGAGAAGTGATAGGAGAGAGGGCTTTCCTCTCTCTATTCTCGAGAAAATAGGCCGCGGAAATTATTTGAGAAAAGTTTTTTAAAAACTGTTGACTTTAATGTGTGTATCTCATATAATAAATCTTGTCGCTGCTGATAATTAGAAAATATTTCTTATCGCAGAGTACATAATTTTAATTTTGTCCCAGTAGCTCAGTTGGATAGAGCACGATCGAATACGCTACCTGATTAAACTCCAGCGTAACGATTTTGAAAACTTCCTGAGTTATGATCCTAGCAAAATTGGGACGACGGTATAAAGAGAAATTAAAGTTATCCTATTTTAAATTTGTCCCAGTAGCTCAGTTGGATAGAGCAACGGCCTTCTAAGCCGTGTGTCGGGGGTTCGAATCCCTCCTGGGACGCCACTTATTTAAAAACACTATGTGCATTTTTATGAACATTTTTAGTAAGAGTGTTGATGAAAATGATGACATGGTGTTTTTTTTTAGAGAAGAGTGGGAATGTTGTTGTAAGGGAGCGGCAGAGTAATCTATAACTCGAAGCACTCGAAAGGTAACAGAGAAGTGGTCTCAGTGCCCGAAAACCCTTTGCACAAGCGCAAAAGGTAACAGAGAAGCCGTCTCAGTGCCCGAAAACCCTCCGTGCAAGCGCAAAAGGTAACAGAGAAGCTGTCTCAGTGCCCGAAAACCCTCCGTGCAAGCGCAAAAGGTAACAGAGAAGAGTCTCAGTGCCCGAAAACCCTTTGTGCAAGCGCAAAAGGTAACAGAGAAGCCGTCTCAGTGCCCGAAAACCCTTTGCACAAGCGCAAAAGGTAACAGAGAAGCCGTCTCAGTGCCCAAAAACCCTTTGTGCAAGCGCAAAAGGTAACAGAGAAGCCGTCTCAGTGCCCGAAAACCCTTTGCGCAAGCGCAAAAGGTAACAGAGAAGAGTCTCAATGCCCAAAATCCCCCACGTGAGTGCAAATGGTCTCCGATACACCTCCCCAATGCCCAGGTACCCACCCTTTTGCTTGTGCTCCCCTCCAAACACTGATAAACTTGTTTCAAATATTTCACAACAATAAAAATAGGACGGCTACCTACATATGAAAAAAGAGAAAAAGATCGTAGAGTTCCCCAATCTAAAACAAAGACTGCTGGAAAAAGCGATGCAAACAATGAAAGAAAAAAAGTTTTCCGAAGCGTTGGAGCTTTTTGAACAGGCCCGAGAAAATGAGTATGCGTATGCGGAAGTGGAGCTTGGGATGGTTGTTTGCTATATGGAACTAGGCCAGTTAACAGAGGCAAGAAACCGTTGCAAGAAAATGTTACGCGAGGATGTTGGCGATTATTTTCATGTGCTTCAAATATACATAACAATTCTTATTCAATTAAAAGAGTATGCGGAAGTCAAAACAACCATTGAAGCAATTCTTGAAGAGGACAAGCTTCCTGCACAATACGCACAAAATTTCTATCAGCTCTTGGAGTTTGCTAGAAAGATGCTGCCTTCAGAAGAAAATGAATCAATAGAACCAGATTATAACGATCAAGAGGAAGAACTGTTTTTGCTTCATGAAGGAAATGTCCAAAAACAATATGAACTCATCCAATCGTTGAAGCACCGCAACATTCGTCCCCTAATTCCTGAAATTGAAACATATCTAAAGGATGAACTGAAGCATCCGGTTTTAAAAACATTCTTGGTTCACATTCTGATAGAACAAGGCTGGGACAAGGAAACAGAGGTAAGCAAAATGGGGCAACAAACCATCATTGTTCCATCCAACTTAAAAAGTGGCGAGGAAGATCCTTTCTTAAATAAAATTATTTCTATATTAGAAGATACAGTGGAAAGCGATAATCCCTCTCTTTTCGAAGGGTTAAAAGAGATGCTCGTCCGGATACATACTGTTCAATTTCCTATGCCGTTCACACCAGACAAACCGGAAGTATGGGCGGCTGGATTGCATAGAGCTGGGGTGGAACTCTTTGGTTTAGATGCAAGCGACGAAGAGTTGGCAGCGCAATACCGCGTTTCGCCTCTCGAAGTTAAGGCGGTCACACGGGAGATCAATAAGCTTGAAGATTTTTCATATTTACGATTATAAGGCTATGTGTTGAACTCATCTGGGATTATGTTATAATGTAAGGGTTGTAAACTGTATATACGATATAGGTTCTTAGATTAACCTCTTGTAACAAGGGGTGTTTAAGACTGTGTACTTGCAGCAAAAATGTAGAAAACAACAACCACCATGTGTGGTTCATCAGATTAGATAGTGTTAAAATCATTATCTTTTTTGAAAATAGATGTTGGAGGGAAAATTATGTCTGCTAAATGGGAAAAGTTAGAAGGTAATCAAGGCGTATTAACAGTTGAAGTTGATGCGGAAACAGTTAATCAAGGTCTTGACGCAGCATTCAAAAAAGTAGTTACTAAAGTAAACGTACCAGGTTTCCGTAAAGGGAAAATTCCTCGTGGAATGTTCGAACAACGTTTTGGTGTAGAGTCTTTATACCAAGATGCTCTTGATATCATTCTTCCAACTGCATACTCTAACGCAGTTGTTGAAACTGGAATTGAGCCTGTTGACCAACCAGAAATCGACATCGAAACAATCGCTAAAAACGAAAAGCTTGTTTTCACTGCTAAAGTGATTGTAAAGCCTGAAGTTAAACTTGGCGAATACAAAGGATTAGAAGTTGAGCGTCTAGACGCTAACGTTACAGACGAAGATGTAGAAGCTGACTTAAAAGGTCTTCAAGAGCGTCAAGCTGAGCTTGCTGTGAAAGAAGAAGGAACTGTAGAGAACGGCGATACTGTTGTTATGGACTTTGAAGGATTCGTTAATGGCGAAGCATTCGAAGGTGGAAAAGCAGAGAACTATTCTTTAGAAATCGGTTCTAACACGTTCATCCCAGGTTTCGAAGAGCAATTAGTAGGTCTTGCAGCTGGAGCGGAGAAAGAAGTAGAAGTTTCTTTCCCTGAAGAGTACCACGCTGAAGAGCTTGCTGGTAAGCCTGCAGTTTTCAAAGTAACTGTACACGAAATCAAAACAAAAGAACTTCCTGCACTTGACGATGAATTCGCGAAAGATGTAGACGAAGAAGTTGAAACACTTGAAGAGCTTAAAGCAAAAACAAAAGCTCGCCTTGAAGAAGCGAAGAAAACTGAAGCTGACAACTACCTACGCGACACGCTAGTGGACAAAGCTGCTGCTAATGCAGAAGTGGAAATTCCTGAAGCAATGGTGAAAACTGAAACAGACCGCATGGTTCGTGAATTCGAACAACGCCTTCAAATGCAAGGTATGAACATGGAGCTTTACTTCCAGTTCTCCGGTCAAGATGAAGAAGCTCTTCGCACTCAAATGAAAGAAGATGCAGAAAAGCGTGTGAAAATGAACCTTACGCTTGAAGCAATCTCTAAAGCTGAAAACATCGAAGTAACGGATGAAGAAGCAAACGAAGAAATCGAAAAAATGGCTGGCATGTACAACATGTCTGTTGACCAAATCAAGCAAGCATTAGGTAGCTTGGAAGGTCTTAAAGAAGATTTGAAAATCAGAAAAGCAATTGATTTCCTTGTAGAAAACAGCAAAGATGTTGCATAATAGAGAATAAGAGACAAGGCGCGACTTGATCGTGCCTTGTTTTGTACCATCTAGACCTTTTTTAAAAGGATATTGTTAATCTATAAGAGCTTTATAGCTGTTGATTAGAGCATAGGGCGTAGACTCCATCGGGAGGTAGCGGTTAGAGGAGACCCCGCAGGCAAAGCCGAGGAGGCTCTGCAAGCGCCCCGAGGAAAGCGAAGCCCGGTGCGGAAATCACCAGCGGTGTCTAACAGAACTTTTTTAAAAGTAAAGTTTTCCGATTTTTCCATTCATCACTGTGTTATTAAAAGGAATTCATGGATACAATAGTACGGACCCATCTTCTAAAATATCCATACATAACCAAAGTATTATTATTAGAAATGTTAGGCTTAAATGTGGTAAAATGCAGTACATAACTATTTTTTAAAAGTGATGAGATTTTCTCATTTTTTAGGAAACCAGCCGATGGATGGGAAAAGAGAGAAATGATAAGGGGTGAAACAATTTGTTTAAATTTAATGACGAAAAAGGACAATTAAAGTGCTCTTTCTGTGGAAAGACACAAGATCAAGTTCGTAAACTTGTAGCAGGTCCAGGCGTATACATATGTGATGAATGTATTGAACTTTGTACGGAAATCGTAGAAGAAGAGTTGGGTACAGAGGAAGAAGTAGAATTTAAAGACGTTCCAAAACCAAAAGAAATTCGTGATATTTTGGACGAATATGTTATTGGTCAGGAGTCTGCGAAGAAATCTTTATCTGTAGCGGTGTATAACCACTATAAGCGTATTAATTCCAACAGTAAGATTGATGATGTTGAGCTTGCAAAGAGTAATATTGCCATGATCGGACCAACTGGTAGCGGTAAAACTCTTCTTGCTCAAACACTTGCAAGAATTCTTAATGTGCCATTTGCGATTGCAGATGCAACTTCCTTAACAGAAGCTGGTTATGTTGGGGAAGATGTAGAAAACATCTTGCTAAAGCTGATTCAAGCTGCTGATTATGATGTGGAGAAAGCTGAAAAAGGAATTATCTACATCGATGAAATTGATAAAGTAGCGCGTAAATCTGAGAACCCGTCCATCACTCGTGATGTATCCGGTGAAGGTGTACAGCAAGCACTATTGAAAATTCTTGAAGGTACTGTTGCGAGCGTTCCTCCTCAAGGTGGACGTAAGCACCCACATCAAGAATTCATTCAAATCGATACAACAAACATCCTATTTATTTGCGGTGGAGCATTTGACGGAATCGAGCAAATCATTAAACGTCGTCTAGGTAAAAAAGTTATCGGTTTCGGTACTGCTGAAACGAAAGCGGATGATTTAGAGCAAAAAGAATTGCTAGGCAAAGTATTGCCAGAGGACTTACTTCGTTTCGGTTTGATTCCGGAATTCATCGGACGTCTTCCTGTAACAGCAAGCTTAATGCCGCTTGATGAGGATGCGCTAATTGAAATCCTTACAAAACCTAAGAATGCACTTGTGAAGCAATATCAAAAGATGCTTGATCTTGATAATGTGGAACTTGAGTTTGAAGATGGTGCATTATCTGAGATTGCGAAGAAAGCAATTGAAAGAAAAACTGGTGCGCGTGGATTGAGATCTATCATTGAAGGACTTATGTTGGATGTTATGTATGAGTTGCCTTCTCGTGAGGATATCAAGAAGTGTGTGATTACAGCTGAAACGGTTGCTGATAATGTGGCACCGAAGTTGATTTTAGATGATGGGTCTGAGTTGAAACAAGACGAAAAGACTTCTGCATAATAAATGATGAGAGAGCACTTTCCTTCGGGAGAGTGCTTTTTTAAATGAAGAATTTGTTTAAACACCGTTGATTTCCGTTCCAGCCGCTTCGCTTTCCTGCGGGCGGTCCGTGAGCCTCCTCACTTCGTTGCGGGGTCTCACCTGTCCCTTCCTCCCGCTGGCGTCTGCGCGCCTTCCACTGCAATCAACTGAGTTTCTTCATGCATTTCAGTTATACCCTCCAATCTTTTCGTGGGAAGCCTATTTTATCCAAATGTTTTTTGTTGGATTATTACCCAATCCCACGGAGATACTACCATATAATCACATCAAGAATGCAGGAGGGTTTCTATGTCTTTCACGGGTATAGCACTGTTCATACAACTTTTCTTTGGGGTCATCATCGGCCTTTATTTCTGGAACCTGCTCAAAAACCAACGGACACAAAAAGTAACAATTGATAAAGAATCAAAAAAGGAAATGGAACAACTAAGGAAGATGAGAAGTATCTCACTTTCAGAACCACTGGCTGAGAAAGTAAGACCAACAAGCTTCAAAGAAATCGTCGGACAAGAAGATGGAATCAAGGCACTAAAAGCTGCTATCTGTGGGCCAAACCCGCAGCATGTTATCATTTACGGACCTCCTGGAGTAGGAAAAACTGCTGCAGCAAGACTTGTTTTGGAAGAAGCTAAAAAGAATCCAAAATCTCCATTTAGAGGCTCTGCCGTCTTTATTGAGTTAGATGCTACAACAGCTCGATTTGATGAAAGAGGAATTGCAGATCCATTGATTGGTTCTGTACATGACCCAATCTATCAAGGTGCTGGAGCAATGGGCCAAGCCGGAATACCGCAGCCAAAGCAAGGAGCTGTAACGCACGCACATGGAGGAATGCTTTTCATTGATGAAATTGGTGAACTTCATTCTATCCAGATGAACAAATTACTTAAAGTGTTAGAAGACAGAAAAGTATACTTAGACAGCGCCTATTACAGCGAAGAGAATAATCAGATCCCAACACATATTCATGATATTTTCCAAAATGGTCTACCAGCAGATTTCCGTCTTGTTGGCGCAACCACCAGAACACCAAACGAAATTCCACCTGCCATTAGGTCTAGATGTATGGAAGTCTTTTTCCGTGAGTTAGAACAAGAAGAGTTGGAGGCTGTGGCGAGAAATGCTGCTTCTAAAATCAATATGATGGTGGAAGAAGAAGGAATCAGCCTGCTTGCTTCTTATACAAGAAATGGACGAGAAGTGGTAAACATGATGCAGATAGCATGTGGACTTGCTATCACAGAAGACCGAGATACTGTAAAAGTGGCTGACATTGAATGGGTGGTACACTCCAGTCAATTGGCACCGAAATATGAAAATAAAATTAAGGAAGCAGCACAGCCTGGACTAGTCAACGGCCTCGCGGTATTTGGACCGAATTCAGGCGCTCTTCTTGAGATTGAAGTGACGGCAATCCCTACCGAAGAGAAAAAAGGGACTGTGAACATCACAGGAATCGTGGAAGAAGAAAGCATGGGTAACCAAGGCGGCAAATCCATCCGCAGAAAGAGTATGGCTAAAGGCTCCATTGAGAACGTTATTACTGTACTTAGAAAGCTGGGCGTTCCTGCAGCTGATTACGATATCCATGTGAATTTTCCAGGTGGTATCCCAATTGATGGACCTTCTGCAGGGATTGCAATGGCAACGGGAATCTATTCTGCCATTTTCAAAATTCCGGTCAGCAACCTTGTAGCAATGACAGGTGAAATCAGTATCCACGGAACAGTTAAGCCAATCGGAGGTGTCATTCCGAAAATTAAAGCGGCAAAACAGGCTGGTGCTAAGAGAGTAATTATTCCAGCTGATAACATGCAATCCATTATCAAAGAAATTGACGGCATTGAAGTCATTCCGGTAAAAGAGTTCCAAGAAGTATTAGATCTTACCTTATTAAGAGAAAAGATTACGGAAACAAACGTTGAAAGCATTTTGCACGCTCCAATGAGCATTCCAAAAACAGAATCCATGTAAAGGGTGGGCAGGCCTTGTAACGGTCTGCCTGTTTTACATATACTAAGCCTTACTTATTGCACTCAGGTCTTGAAAAGTGTAAAATTTTTACTACCATTTCTTTATTAACTAAGGCAAACTTGTAAAAGATAATAAAACAATATGCTTTTACAGGTTAAACTGTCTCTTTAATTAGACAGGGCAATTTAATTAGGATAGAATTGAACAAAGATACATAAAGGAAGAGCGTACGGGGGTGTTACCATGGCAACAAATAAGGAATATCATGTTCCATTATTGCCTTTAAGAGGACTGATGGTTTTTCCGACAATGGTTTTACATTTGGATGTCGGAAGGGAAAAATCAATAGAAGCGTTAGAACAAGCGATGCTTGGAGACGATATTGTCGTTCTTTCTACTCAGAAAGAAGTAGGAACCGACAATCCTGCTAAAGAGGACCTTTATACTTGGGGTACTTTAACAAAAGTAAAACAAATGTTAAAACTTCCAAATGGTACGGTCCGCGTCCTAGTAGAAGGTTTGGAGCGTGCAAAAATAGAAGAGTTCATTGAAAAAGATACACATTGGGAAGCTAAACTTTTGACCTATCCGGATACAGAAGAGAAAGACCCGGAAGATGAAGCTTTGATGAGGACTTTGCTGGACTATTTCCATACATACACAAAGCTCTCCAAGAAGACAACAATCGAAACATATCATACCGTTTCAGATATAACAGAGCCTGGGAGAATGGCCGATATCATTACATCTCACTTACCTGTCAACATGAAAGAAAAACAGGATATCCTGGAAACAAGAGATGTGAAAGAACGTCTGAACAAAGTGATCAAGCATGTTAATAATGAAAAAGAAGTGCTGCAACTAGAGAAGAAAATCGGCCTGCGAGTGAAGCGTTCCATGGAACGTACACAAAAGGAATATTATCTTCGCGAACAGATGAAAGCAATTCAAAAAGAGCTTGGCGACAAAGAAGGAAAAGGCGGCGAAATCGAGGATCTGAAAGAGAAGCTTGAAAAGATCGGAATGCCTGAAAATGTGAAAAAGACTGCATTGAAGGAAATCGACCGCTATGAAAAAATTCCATCCAGTTCTGCAGAAAGCTCTGTTATCCGCAACTATATTGACTGGTTATTGAACCTTCCTTGGACGGAAGCGACAGAAGATCAATTGAATATTATCAGAGCGGAAGAGATTCTTAACGAAGATCACTTCGGATTGGAAAAGGTGAAAGAACGCGTGTTGGAATACTTAGCTGTTCAACAACTGACGAAGTCCTTAAAAGGCCCGATCCTTTGTTTAGCAGGACCTCCTGGTGTAGGTAAAACCTCTCTGGCACGTTCCATCGCAAAATCACTGGATCGCAAATTTGTCCGCGTCTCCCTTGGTGGAGTTCGCGACGAATCTGAAATCCGCGGCCATAGAAGAACTTATGTAGGGGCAATGCCTGGGCGAATCATTCAAGGAATGAAAAAAGCAGGTACCATCAATCCTGTTTTCCTTTTAGATGAAATCGACAAGATGTCTAATGATTTCAGGGGAGATCCATCTTCTGCACTATTGGAAGTATTGGATCCTGAACAGAACTTCAATTTCAGTGACCACTATATTGAAGAGCCTTATGACCTATCAAATGTTATGTTCATCGCCACAGCGAACAATTTGGCGACCATTCCTGGGCCGTTACGTGACAGAATGGAAATCATCACGATTGCAGGTTACACAGAAATCGAAAAATTAAACATTGCAAAAGACCATCTGCTGCCACGTCAGGCAAAGGAACATGGTTTACAGAAGAACCTTTTGCAAATAAGAGACGAGGCATTAATGTCCATCGTCCGTCACCATACCCGAGAAGCGGGAGTGCGTAGTTTAGAAAGGCAGCTTGCTTCTATCTGCAGAAAAGCTGCCAAACTTATCGTTTCCGGTGATAAGAAAAGGGTAGTCATTACAGAGAAGAACCTTGCTGATTTCCTTGGAAAACCAAAATTCCGTTATGGTCAGGCGGAAGAAGAAGACCAGGTTGGCGTGGCAACAGGGCTTGCTTATACAACCGTTGGTGGCGATACGTTATCGATTGAAGTATCTCTATCACCAGGCAAAGGAAAACTTATGTTGACCGGTAAACTTGGGGATGTCATGAAAGAGTCTGCTCATGCAGCATTCAGTTTTATCCGATCAAGAGCGGACGAATTGAATATTGACCCCGATTTCAATGAGAAAAATGATATCCATATACATGTCCCAGAAGGCGCTGTTCCAAAAGACGGTCCTTCGGCGGGAATTACGATGGCCACTGCCTTAATTTCCGCCTTAACTGGCAGAGCGGTCAGAAGAGATGTGGGAATGACGGGTGAAATAACGTTAAGAGGGCGTGTGCTTCCAATCGGCGGATTAAAAGAAAAATCCCTGAGTGCACACCGCGCCGGCTTAAAAAAGGTTATACTACCTAAAGAGAATGAAAAAGATTTGGATGATATTCCAGAAAGTGTGCGCAAAGATTTAACGTTTGTTTTAGTATCACATTTAGATCAAGTGTTAGAACACGCATTAGCAGGAGAGAAAAAATGAAAGTAACACAAGCAGAAATAGTAATAAGTGCCGTTAAACCAGAGCAATACCCAAGTGAGCTTTTACCAGAATTCGCTTTAGCAGGCCGTTCCAATGTAGGAAAATCATCTTTCATCAATAAGATGATCAACCGTAAGAACCTTGCGAGAACATCCTCCAAACCAGGGAAAACACAGACATTAAACTTTTATCTGATCAATGAAATGCTGCATTTTGTTGACGTGCCTGGTTATGGATTCGCTAAAGTTCCGAAATCCGAGCGAGATGCATGGGGCAGAATGATGGAAACCTATTTGACAAGCAGAGAGCAGCTACGTGCTGTCTTGCAAATAGTGGACCTTCGTCACCCCCCATCCAAGGATGATGTCACGATGTACGAATACTTGAAGCATTATGAGCTTCCAGTTGTCGTCATCGCGACGAAAGCAGACAAAATCCCTAAAGGGAAATGGCAAAAGCACTTAAAAGTAATAAAAGAAACACTAGGAATGGATAAAGAGGATGAACTGATCCTCTTCTCCTCCGAAACCGGACAAGGTAAAGATGAAGTCTGGGGTATGTTACAAAAACGAATGAAGTAAAACCAAAACTGCGAATCAGAGAAAGAAATCCTCTGAACGCAGTTTTTTGGTTGTTAGAGGTAACCATAGCTTTTGATTGGAGCGCAGGGCGTAGACTCCGGAGGGAGGTAGCGGTAGACTTGAGACCCCTGAAGCGTTGTGAGGAGGCTCAAGCACCACCCCTCGGAAAGCGAAGCCCAGTGCGGAAATCAACAGCTGGTCATAAGAATATAGGAATTGGCACAGGAGTGATATTGATGGAAAAGTTATTTTATCAAGACCCTTATATACAAACATTCAACACTACATTAGCAAAACAAGCACAAGACGAAGCGGGAAAATGGTATGCGACTTTAGAACAAACCGCCTTTTATCCAAAAGGCGGCGGACAGCCATATGACACGGGAACGCTGAATGACCAAAAAGTTATCGAGGTACAAGAAATCAACGGAGAAATCAGGCATTATTTGGATCAACCGTTTTCTGAGGCCACAAAGGATGTCGCAGGCAACATTGATTGGGAAAGACGATATGACCATATGCAGCAACACGCCGGACAGCATCTTTTATCTGCTGCTTTTGAAGAACTATTTTCATACAAAACCAAAAGTTTTCATCTGGGTAAAGAAGTGTCCACCATTGATCTTGCTACAACAGGGTTGACGGAACAGGAAGTTCTGGAGGCTGAATCACTCGTAAATAGAATTATCCTTGAGAACCGTAAAATAGAGACCAAGTGGGTCACAAAAGATGAGCTATCAGATTACCCGCTAAGAAAAGAACTGTCCGTATCGGAAAATATCCGCTTAGTGATTATTCCCGAATTTGACTATAATGGGTGTGGCGGAACACATCCTCATTCAACAGGCGGGGTAGCTTCACTTAAAATTCTTTCGCTAGAAAAACAAAAGAACATGATCCGTGTATCCTTTGTTGCAGGAAATCGTGTGTTAAAACAACTTCATGATAAACAACAGGTCTTATCGGAGTTGTCCTCCTTATTAAATGCCCCTCAAAATGGTATGGGTGTTGCGGTCACAAGAATATTGGACCAGAGTAAAGAACAGGCAAAAGAGCTAAAAGATATGAAAGAAAAGCTTTTAGAATACGAGGCAGCTGCTCTTGTTTCTCAAAAGGAATTAGTTTCAGGTCGTACAATAATAAAATCTGTGCTTAAAAATAGGGAAATGGCAGAACTCCAAAGTATGGCGCGGAAATTAGTGTCTGCTAGAGATGACATCAACGTGTTTCTTGTAGCTGAAAATGTAGGGAAGTTACAATTTGTCGGGGCTAGAGGAAGCGATTCAGATATCAATATGAAGTTCATTGCCAACAAAGTCTTTGCTTTCATAAATGGAAAAGGAGGCGGCAGAGAAAACTTCGTCCAAGGTGGGGGAGAAACAACGCTAACAGGGGAAGAAGTGTTAGAAAAAATAACACATATTATAACAAACGATTAAAATTACAATAGGTTTCATAGCTTACTTGAGAAAAAGGCTATGGAATCTATTTTTTTGTTGTTAAAAAAATATGAAAAATTCTAAAAAATATGTTTATTAAAGTGGAGCAATAGGGAATAGGATGTACAAGGAGTAATTCCGAGCATACATAAGGTACATAGGTAGTCAGGTCTTCTGAAGTTAGAATTTACAGAATTATTAACAAATATGAAATTCAAGCTTATTTGTGGTAGTTTTCCGTAATTGTTAACATAAAAGGGAGACGAAAAAATGGACACTAAGGGGGATTTTGGAAATTGAAAAAAAGGGTATTGTTAGTCACATTATTTGTGCTGTCTACGATTCTAGCTGCTTGCGGCGGAAAAGTGACAACAAGTGAAGGGTATGAATTAGTAGAGGAAGGGAAGTTCAAGTTTGCTTCTTCAGGAGAATTTGCACCATTTAGTGTAACAGATGGTAACGGTAAGATGACCGGTTTTGATATTGAAGTCGGAGAAGCCATCGCTGCTGAGCTTGGTCTTGAACCTGATCAGGAGAAGTACACATTTGCGAGTATTGTTGAAGGAGTAAAAAGCGGTCGTTTTGATGCCGCAGTTGCAAGTCATACCATTACAGAGGATAGACTGAAGGAAGTGGATTTCTCCACGCCTTACTACTATTCTGGTGCACAGATTTTTGTAAGGCCTGACAGTGACATTGAAACATTAGAAGACCTGGAAGGTAAAGAAATTGCGGTTTCCAGAGGGTCTACATACGCAGACCTTGTTAGTGATATCTCTGACAATATCCAAAACTACGATAGCGATGTTGTAGCATTGGAAGCATTGAATAATGGCCGCCACGATGCCGTGGTAACAGACTTTGTCACTGGTCGTGAAGCAATTGGATCTGGCATGGAACTAGAAGGACGTGAGCTTCTCGACCGCAGTGAGCAGGCAGTTGGAGTTGCTAAAGGTAACGAAGCACTTCTTGAAGCAATCAATGACGCTTTAGAAACATTACGTGAAAACGGAAAGTTGAAAGAAATAAGTGAAAAGTACTTTGGAGAAGACATCACTACAGACCCGGATGAGCAAGAATAACAAGCTGAAACGCAGCTGACCATAAATCCAGTTCATAAAATGTGTGGTGTTCATTCACCACACATTTTTTATCAGGGATTTATATTAAGAGTTAGTAACAAAATTATAGCTGTTGATTGGAGCAAAAGGCGAAGACTCCTGCGGGGGAGTAGCGACAATGTTGAGACCCAGCAGGGCGCAGCCCGAGGAGGCTCAAGGTCGCCCCGCGGAAAGCGAAGCCGTTTGTGGAAATCAACAGCGGCGTTCAACGAATTTAAATATAGGGAGAGTGAAACCAGCATGCCCAGTTTTTTGCACTTTTTTGAAGTATTCTTAAATACATACGATATGTTTTTCAAAGGGATGATTAGAACCCTCCAAATAACAGCGGTTTCCATAGCGATTGCACTAATTATAGGGTTGTTTTTCGCTTTCTTAAAAATTTCCAAGATAAAAGCGTTAGAATGGATTGCCAATACTTATATCTTTTTAATTCGAGGGACACCGCTAATTGTTCAGATCTTTGTATTCTACTTTGGTCTAGTCACATTTGGTATTTCCCAATTCTGGTCTGTCACACTCGCTCTTGCTTTCCATAACGGCGCCTATATTGCAGAGATATTCCGTGGAAGTATTCAGTCCATAGACAAAGGACAGATGGAAGCAGGAAGATCACTCGGAATGACAGGAAATCTAACGATGAGAAGAATCATCTTACCCCAAGCGTTCAGAAGAGCGCTACCGCCGCTTGGTAACCAGTTCATTATCTGTTTGAAAGATTCCTCTCTTGCAGCATTTATCGGCTACTATGAGCTATTCAACGTTGCACAGACGCAAGGTGCCAACTCATATGACGTCATGACATATTTACTTGTCGTTTCTGTATACTACCTGATTCTTGTCGGATTAATTGGAATCGTCGTAAATCTATTAGAACGTAAATTCTCAGCGAGTGAAAGATAGGAGGTAGGACATGGGTAATAAAATTGAAGTAAAAGACTTAAATAAATCTTTTGGGGAACTGCATGTCCTCAAAGACATATCCTTAACAGTGAAAAACAAAGAAGTGGTGTGCCTCATCGGCGCGAGTGGCTCAGGAAAAAGTACGATCTTACGTTGTTTAAACTTTCTTGAGTTAAAAGATAGCGGTTCTATTGTTATTGATGGAAACGAAGTCGATGTGAAAAAAGATAACCTGAACAAAGTCCGTCAAAAAGTGGGAATGGTGTTTCAACATTTTCATCTTTTTCCGCATAAAACTGTCTTGGAAAATGTCATGGAAGCTCCTGTCCAAGTGGAAGGCTTGAAAAAATCCGAAGCGAAAAAAAGAGCTTCAGAACTTCTTGCAAAGGTTGGACTCTCCGACAAGGAAAATGTCTATCCGGAAAAACTTTCAGGCGGACAAAAGCAGCGTGTGGCCATCGCTCGTGCGCTTGCCATGAGACCAGACGTCATGCTCTTTGACGAACCCACCTCTGCCCTTGACCCTGAACTGGTAGGGGAAGTTCTTAAAACCATGAAAGAACTTGCCGAAGAAGGGATGACCATGGTGGTAGTCACCCACGAAATGGGATTCGCACAAGAAGTAGCCGACCGTGTCATCTACATGCACGACGGCAAAATCGTCGAAGAAGGCAACCCACAGGACCTCTTCAACAACCCAAAAAACCAACGAACAAGGGACTTCCTAGAAGCGGTTCTGTAACTACAAAAACAATTTTGGAGATGTAGATTCCCCCTGTTTCCTGGAGTGCAAGGTGTGAGACTCCAGCGGGGGGATAACGGTAGCTTGAGACCCCGCAGCGCAGCGAGGAGGCTCAAGCACCGTCCCGCGGAAAGCGAACACCTGGAACGCAAGGATACAGGGAGTACAGTGGTGGTTTTTAGCTGTTGATTGGAGCAAAAGGCGTAGACTCCTGCGGGGGAGTAGCGGCAATGTTGAGACCCCTGAAGCGTTGTGAGGAGGCTCAAGGCCGCCCCGCGGAAAGCGAAGCCGTTTGCGGAAATCAACAGCGGCGTCAAAACAATAACCATGACACAAAAAAGACCTACAACAACGGAATAACATCCATTGCCTGTAGGTCTCCTTTTATTTCTTCTTAAAAACAAAAAACGCACCAATCACAATCAACAAAACCGGCCAAAAAGTATGTAAACTAGCAACACCAGTCTCTACCACACCAAGCATCTCCATAAACGTATCGTAGAAAAGAAAGAAACTGGCAAGAATACATAACAGTACACCTTCAAACATCCCGCCCTTCGTCTTCTGCGAACGCAAGATAAAGCCAATCCCAATAATCAAGATAATCACCGCAAAATGATCGGGCCAAACTTCAACTATATCTTTAAGCTGAAAATGCAAACCAATTCCTAATAGGACAAAGCCGGGTAAGATATTAGGGTAATCACTCAGTTTATAAGCTTGTAATAAAAGTGCAATCCCTGTAATAACTAGGATAGTGGACCAGTGCAGCATCCCTTCCCACAACACAATGTTTAATTGTTGTAACAGGAAATATGCACCAAAAAATAATAAAAGCAAACCAGGCAGAAAGCTATTTTTCTTCATATTTTCCTCCTTGAGATCGAGGCTGAAACCTTGATTCTACAATGAAATTCTGTTAATGTACAAGTTGGTGAATAAAAGAATTGTAATGTTTGTAATATATAACTAAGAGAAACCATGAAAACGGTGTATTTTCTTGTATCCTAATTAATTAATTGGAAACTATTTGTTCACATTTTAACAAAAGTATCTAGCATTAGTCATGTTATAATTTTAGTAGATGATATTATTTTTTGTGGGGGTGTACGAACAAGTGCATATCATAGTAGTCGGTGTTAATTATAAAACGGCCCCTGTTGAAATACGTGAAAAATTGACATTTAATCCAGCTGATTTGAATAAAGCAATGGTAGCTTTAAAGGACCAAAAGTCCATCTTAGAGAACATCATTGTTTCTACCTGCAACCGTACGGAAGTCTATGCGGTAGTCGATCAGTTGCATACTGGACGTTATTATATTAAAGCTTTCCTTGCAGACTGGTTTGGTCTGGACAAGGAAGAGTTTTCTCCTTACTTGAACATATATGAACATGACGGGGCAATCGAGCATTTGTACCGCGTATCCTGTGGATTGGATTCCATGGTGCTTGGGGAAACGCAAATTCTTGGTCAAATCCGTACAAGCTTTCTTGCTGCACAAGAACATAAAACGGTCGGAACCATTTTTAATCAATTATTTAAACAAGCTATCACTTTAGCTAAACGTGCGCATTCCGAAACGGATATTGGATCCAATGCCGTATCTGTCAGCTATGCAGCGGTAGAGCTTGCGAAAAAGATTTTCGGTGATTTAAAAAACAAGCATGTATTAATTTTAGGCGCAGGGAAAATGGGAGAACTCGCCGTCCAGAATCTTCACAGCAACGGGGTAGAAAAGGTCACGGTTATTAACCGTACCTTGGAAAAAGCAACAAACCTGGCGAATCGATTCGCAGGCCAGGCAAAGTCCATGCAGGAGCTTTCCTGTGCGTTGGTAGAAGCGGATATTCTTATCTCTTCTACCGGTGCCAAAGACTATGTACTAAGTAAAGACGATATGACCTATGTCGAGCGTATGAGAAAAGGACGTCCACTTTTTATGGTGGATATTGCGGTTCCTCGTGATTTGGATCCAGAATTGGATAAGCTAGAGAGCGTCTTCTTATACGATATTGATGATCTTGAGGGAATCGTCAATGCCAACTTGGCAGAACGCAAAAAAGCGGCAGATGAGATTGAGCTGTTCATAGAAGAGGAGATTGTGGAATTTAAACACTGGTTGAACACACTTGGTGTCGTTCCGGTCATTTCCGCATTACGTCAAAAGGCGTTGGATATTCAATCCGAAACGATGCAAAGTATCCAACGAAAACTTCCTCATCTATCGGAACGTGAAATTAAGGTCTTAAATAAACATACGAAAAGCATCATCAATCAGATGTTGCGCGACCCCATTTTACGTGCGAAAGAACTTTCAGCCGAATCTGACGCAAAAGAATCTCTAGAACTGTTCACTAAAATCTTTAATATCGAAGAGGCGGTTCAACAAGAAGTTCAATCACAGTACTATGCTGTGAAAAAGGAGAAGAGTTCTTCTGCTCCTGTAGGAATTCCGCTTCCTCAAGCTGCGACATACAGGTCGTAAGAGAGGCTGTTAACTATGCTAGAGATGACAATCGCAAGGCTGTACGAATTAACGATTCTTCTTTATGCCTTAAGCGTGCTCTTATATTTTATTGATTTTCTTCAACATAACCAGAAGGCAAATAAAACAGCCTTCTGGTTACTTGCAATTGTTTGGGTATTGCAAACGGTATTCTTATTTTTACGAATGCTTGATACCGGTCGATTTCCAATACTGACTCTTTATGAGGGAATGTATTTCTATACGTGGGTATTAATTACCTTTTCGCTCGTCATCAACCGAATTTTGCGTGTGGACTTTATTGTATTTTTTACAAATGTGATTGGATTCCTAGTGATGGCACTGCACACATTCACACCAATTCAGCATGAATCACAAGTCGTTGCGCAAGCATTGGTATCTGAATTACTCATCATACATATTACAATGGCAATCCTGTCCTATGGTGCCTTTTCCCTTTCTTTCGCTTTTTCCTTGTTATATGTCATCCAATATCGACTGTTAAAGGAGAAAAAGTGGGGCAAGCGGTTATTACGCATTCAGGATTTGGCGAAACTTGATCATATGTCCTATGTTTTGAATGTAATTGGAGTACCGATGTTATTGCTGTCGTTAATTTTAGGAAGCATTTGGGCGTCTGTTAAATTGTCCGAATTTCAATGGTATGACATGAAAGTGATAGGGTCATTCATCGTCATCACCGCATATAGCTATTATTTTTATCAAAGACTTGCCAAAGGAATTAGCGGGAAGACAATTGCGAGTTGGAATATCGCAGCGTTTCTTGTCGTCCTCATCAACTTTTTCCTGTTCGGTAGATTATCAAATTTTCATTTTTGGATCTTATAGGAATCCCATCGGTTTTGGGTAAGGAGGAAATATGAGAAAAATAATTGTAGGTTCTAGAAGAAGTAAGCTTGCTTTAACCCAAACGAACTGGGTCATCGACCAATTGAAGGCATTGGGTGCGCCTTTCGATTTTGAAGTAAAGGAAATCGTCACAAAGGGAGACCAAATCCTTGATGTGACCTTATCTAAGGTTGGTGGGAAAGGTCTTTTTGTAAAAGAGATTGAGCAAGCGATGATGGATAAAGAAATTGACATGGCGGTTCACAGCATGAAAGATATGCCGGCGGTTCTACCGGAAGGATTGACGATTGGATGCATTCCGTTCCGTGAAGATCACCGTGATGCTTTTATCTCTAAGGATCATGTGAAATTTGCTGATCTACCGAGCGGTTCCATTGTTGGAACAAGCAGCCTGCGCCGTGGTGCACAGCTTCTTGCAAGACGTCCGGACTTAGAAATCAAATGGATTCGTGGAAATATTGATACACGTTTAGCAAAGCTTCAAAACGAAGATTATGATGCGATTATTCTAGCAGCAGCAGGGCTTGCAAGAATGGGATGGTCAAAAGATGTGGTGACAGAATTCCTTGATGAAGATTTGTGCTTGCCAGCTGTTGGACAAGGGGCTCTTTCCATTGAATGTCGTGAAGATGATGCAGAACTACTTGAAGCTTTAGGGTTATTCACGGACTCTGTTACAGAAAAAGCGGTTATCGCAGAGCGTACTTTCCTTCATAAAATGGAAGGCGGATGCCAGGTTCCGATTGCTGGATTTGCATCGGTTGGTCAGGATGACAATATCATCCTAACTGTTCTTGTAGGCGCTCCAGATGGTTCTGTTTTATATAAAGAGAGAATCACCGGAACAGACCCTGTAAAGATTGGATTGGAAGCTGCAGAGAGTCTTACTGCTCAAGGTGGAAAGAAATTAATTGATGATGTAAAAAAGGAGCTGGATCAGTAATGGATCGTACTTTGCCTTTAGCCGATAAACGCATTCTTATTACAAGAAGCAAAGAGCAGGCAAGGTATTTTTCCAAGCAGATTGCAGCACTCGGAGGGACCTCGCTTGAAGTCCCTCTTATTCAATTTCAGCATGTTTCAGATACCATGCAAATGCAGGCTGAGATTAAGGCAAACATTGACCAGTACGAATGGATTGTGTTCACTAGTGTAAATGGCGTGAAGTACTTTTTTGACATCTATCAAGGGTCCTTGTCAAACAAGATTGCAGTGGTCGGAGTGAAAACAAAACAAGCATTGGAATCGTACGGATATAACGTCGAGCTTGTACCAAAACGTTTTTCTGCCGAAGATTTAATAGAGAGTTTTCGAAAAGAGACAGTAAGTTCTGTCTTGCTCATACAGGGCAATCTTGCACGACCCCTTTTGCGTGAAGAACTTAGTAGAATAGGGTACAATGTTAAGCAGATAGTCGTATATGAAAACGTGATTCGAGTACCAGAGGAATTGGAATGGAAATGGGTAAAAAAGGGGAAAGTTGACCTATACACTTTTACCAGCCCTTCTACCGTACATAACTTCATAGAACTATTCGGACTGCCAGAAGGACCGGTAGCAACCATCGGTCCAATCACTAGAAATGCAGCAGAAAAGGCGGGAATACAGGTGGCAATTAGTCCATCTGAGTATACAATGAACGGTTTGCTTGAAGAAATCGTGAAATATTTTAAAAGGGAGGATACATAATATGAAAGACTTGCAATTTAATCGTCATCGCAGATTAAGAAATTCAGATAACATGCGCTCACTTGTGCGTGAAACATATTTACATAAGGAAGATTTTATCTACCCAATCTTTGTGGTAGAAGGAGAAAATATCCGAAATGAAGTACCGTCCATGCCAGGCGTGTTCCACCTTTCCTTGGATCTGTTAAATGCAGAAATGGCTGAAGTGACGGAACTGGGCATTAAATCCGTTATTGTCTTCGGTGTGCCAAAAGAAAAAGATGAAGTGGGAACGCAAGCCTACCATGACCATGGCATCGTACAGCAGGCAATTTCACAAATTAAAGAGAGTTTCCCAGAGCTTGTTGTCATTGCAGACACATGCCTATGCCAATATACGTCCCACGGGCACTGTGGAATTGTGGAAGAAGGGAAGATATTAAACGACCCAACGTTGGACTTGCTTGCGCGCACAGCTGTCAGCCAAGCACGTGCAGGAGCGGATATCATTGCACCTTCAAACATGATGGACGGGTTTGTAGCGGCAATCCGCGCAGGGTTGGATGAGAACGGTTTTGAAGATGTTCCAATCATGTCCTATGCAGTGAAATACTCATCCGCATTCTACGGACCTTTCCGTGATGCAGCGCACAGCTCTCCTCAATTCGGAGACAGAAAAACATATCAAATGGACCCTGCCAACCGCCAAGAAGCACTTCGTGAAGCAGAGTCAGACATGCTAGAAGGAGCGGACTTCCTAATTGTGAAGCCAGCCATGGCATACTTAGACATCATCCGTGATGTAAAAAATAACTTCAACGTACCAGTTGTTGCTTACAATGTGAGCGGAGAATACTCCATGATCAAAGCAGCAGCGATGAACGGATGGATCAACGAACGAGAAGTTGTAATGGAAAAACTAATTGGCATGAAACGTGCAGGTGTAGACTTGATTATCACGTATTATGCAAAAGACGTGGCGCGTTGGTTGGATGAGAAATAAGGCGGATGCCCGCAACGAAAATCCATTTCAGATAAAAGAAAGGATGATAGAAAAATGAGAAGTTATGAAAAGTCTAAAGAAGCTTTTATAGAAGCATCCAAGCTGATGCCAGGTGGCGTGAACAGCCCAGTACGTGCCTTTAAATCAGTAGACATGGACCCAATCTTCATGGAGCGAGGAAAAGGCTCGAAAATATACGATGTAGACGGGAACGAATACATAGATTATGTCCTTTCTTGGGGACCACTAATTCACGGCCACTCCAATGACCGCGTCGTGGAAGCAATTAAAAAGGTAACAGAATCAGGGACAAGCTTTGGTGCTCCAACACTTATTGAAAACGAACTTGCAAAGCTTGTTATTGAAAGAGTACCTTCCATCGAGGTAGTACGTATGGTAAGCTCCGGTACAGAAGCAACCATGAGTGCGCTACGTTTAGCACGTGGATACACAGGTCGCAACAAGATAATCAAGTTTGAAGGCTGCTACCACGGCCATGGGGATTCCCTATTGATTAAAGCCGGTTCTGGGGTTGCTACGCTAGGATTGCCGGACAGCCCAGGTGTTCCTGAAGGTGTCGCGCAAAATACAATCACTGTGCCTTACAATGACTTGGAGAGCATCCGTTATGCATTCAAGGAATTTGGAGACGATATCGCTGGTGTCATTGTGGAGCCTGTTGCAGGTAACATGGGAGTGGTTCCGCCGCAACCAGGTTTCTTGGAAGGCTTACGTGAGGTAACGACGGAGTACGGCGCAGTATTGATCTTTGATGAGGTAATGACTGGTTTCCGTGTGGATTACCATTGTGCCCAAGGATATTACGGAGTAACACCTGACTTAACATGTCTTGGTAAAGTTATCGGTGGAGGGCTTCCTGTTGGTGCATACGGTGGTAAAGCGGAAATCATGGCGCAGATTGCTCCAAGCGGCCCGATCTATCAGGCAGGAACATTGTCTGGTAACCCGCTTGCCATGACAGCTGGATATGAAACCTTGGCTCAACTGACTCCTGAAACGTATAAAGAGTTCGGCAAAAAAGCTGATCGTTTAGAAGAGGGGATTGTCGCTTTAGGTGAGAAGTACGATGTGCCTGTCTCTGTAAACCGTGCTGGTTCCATGATTGGCTTCTTCTTCAATAGTGAGGAAGTTGTGAACTATGATGTGGCGAAGTCTTCAGATTTAGGTTACTTCGCGAAGTTCTTCCGCGAGATGGCAAACAACGGTGTGTTCTTACCACCATCCCAGTTTGAAGGATTGTTCTTGTCCACAGCTCATACGGATGAGGATATAGAAAAGACATTGGATGCGATTGAAAAGTCTTTTGCTGCGATAAAGGGATAATAATGGATTTTCTTTTTGAGATGAGGTCCGCTCCGATGCATGTAAATGCATTGGGGTGGGCTTTTTAATTTATGTGGGATTTTTGTTGAAAGTGGGGGTTGTGCATTTCCCGAGCGAGCTTCTACAATTTCTCGGAAGACCTTCTACATTTCCCGGCCTCACTTCTACCATTTAAAACAAACCTTCTACATTTAACCCCAACCCCTCCAACAAAAACACCACATAGACCAAACAACCAAACATTAAACCACACACAAAATCATACAATCTACTAACCACCTCTAAATCCAAAGCCGCCTTCGACACACACCTCAAATCTCCTGCGAGGGTCTGACCCCTTTTTTTGACCCCTTTTTTTTACCCCTTTCATAAATTTCTCCCAACCATTCATATTCTCCTAAATCTCATCATACATCTTTATTGATATAGTAAATTTTTGATAGGTGTGAAAGGAGGAACCCCTTTGTCTTCAGATCAGCAATCGTGCTTGCGGTTTTCAGTAGAGGAATCTATATGGTTTCAAAAGGGACAGGAAGTATCTGAGCTCATCTCCATTGCGTTAGATCCTGATATACAAATTTATGAGCAGGACCAATATGTTTCCATACGTGGAGCTTTATTATTAGCGGGGGAATATCATGTGAATGCGGAGGCGGATGATGAGGAGGAGTATCAACCTCAAGCCCGTGTTGTCCAGGAAGTAGAGCAGCGGGAGGATGGCGTCTGTGTATTGAACCATCGCTTCCCGGTAGATATTACGATACCGAAGAACAGAATCCAGAGTTTAGACGATATTTATGTGGCCATTGAGTCATTTGACTACAGTGTCCCAACTCGAGGCTGCCTGCAATTGGATGCGGAGTTATCCATCTCTGGTATTTACGGCCATCAACAAAGCGCACCGTCCTGGGAAGAGGATCAAGACAGTCTAGAAGAATCATTTGAATATGAAGTGGAACCTAACCGGGACCATGAAGAAGCATACGCTTCACAAAATCAAGCACCGCAATACGAGCAAGATGCTCAAGCAGAAGAAACAGAAGAAGAAGAAGCATTTGAGTATGAACCAATGTATCGCAGTGCAAACTCCGATAATGAGTACGAAGAAGATACCTACCAGTACTATACAGAGGAAGATGACGACGAGGAAGAAGAAATCCTCAATCAAGATGAGATCGATAGGAATATGCAATACAATTACAATGAAGACGGCGAGTATGCACCGTTTGAGGTGGAGGCAAGAAAAGCTCCTGCAGTAGAGGAAGAAGCACCATATAATCCTGCAGATTATATTTATCAGAATAAGGCGGATGATGCTTATGCTCCGCTCCATTCCTTACATGCAGGGAACCACTATCAGGACGAGGAAGAAGCATCAAATGTTGTTTCCTTCTTTGATAAAAGGAAAGGCCAGCAGGCGGTTGCAGATCCTCAACAATATGAGGATTATGCCAATGAACCGCGAGATGAAAATGATCTATCCCTCACCAAGATTTTTGCAGATGAAGGTGGAGATGACTTCACCAAGCTGAAAATATGCATTGTCCAGCAAGGAGAGTCCATGGACCATATTGCTGAGCGATATGATGTATCCATTCAGCAGTTAATCAGGGTCAATAGGCTTTCCACAGATGATCACATCAATGAAGGGCAATTGTTATATATTCCGGTAAAGGCTTCCTCTAAGAGTCAATAACCGGCTTTGGAGGAAAGTGAGGAAGGGGTGACCTTTTCTCACTTCTTTTTTACCTGAAAATATTAGAGGAAGTGAGTTTTCGCGATGCAGACAAATGAGCAAAGCGTAGAAGAGTTGGTGTATCAATATGGCATCGTACCTGAATATATAGAGCAGCATAGCGGAGTATGGAGGGTTGCAACAAATAAAGGTGCCTTTGCCCTCAAAAAGATAAAAAAAGAACAGGCATATCCTTTGTTCCGCAATATCCATTCGCTCTTCCAACGTGGTATCAAAACAGTAGTACCTATCTATCAAACAAGGCAGGGGTATTATTTTATTGAAAGTTATTCAGATGCTTACTACTTGATGCCGTGGATAGAGGATAATGAAGAGCGGGAACTGGATTTCAAAGACAGCATGATGTTTAAAGAACTGGCCAAACTTCATAGCATGACGGTTCAAGAGAAAGAGTATCCTGAAGAGGAAATTACTACATTTTACGACCGGATTTCGGAAGAGTGGACGAAAGAGCAACAGGACCTAGAGAAGTTTGTGGATGTATGTGAGAAAAAGCTGTATATGTCCCCATTTGAGCTTCAAGTGTGCACGTATGCCCATGAAATATCGCTTGCCCAGAAATTTTCCCTGCAAAAGCTGGAAAACTGGCAGGAGGCGGTAAAGGAAACTAAAAAACATCGGGTGGCCATGACACATGGAAGGGTCTCGTTTCATCATTTTGTAAAAGATACAGAGGGCAGGGGTTATTTTATCAGCTGGGAGCGAGCCAAACAAGCTGCGCCCGCCAACGACATTATTTCTTTTTATCAACGATATTTAAGAACGTATCCGGTTTTCTGCGATGACTGTATTGACTGGTTCTATGAATATCAAAAAGGATTCAGTCTTCAAGAATATGAAAAAGATCTTACATTAAGTTATCTCTCTCACCCTGCTTCTTTCATGCAGGCAGTAACACAATTTCAACAACCTCCCAACCCTAACCAAAGAAAAGCCTATTCGGAAAGGGAATTGGTGAAAAAAATACAGGGAAGCTACTGGCAAGCCAAAAATATTGAATATGTGGCAGGCAGGATCAATCAAATTGAAGAGCAAAATAAAAACAAAGAGGCCCAAACCAGTTAAGCTGGGATGGGCCTGCTTTTTTATGCTTTGTGAACTGCTTTTGCTAACAACGTATCAGTCAACAACGACAAACTGACAGCCGATTGATTGATTTCTTTAAAAGAATTAACGATGATATCCAGGTCTGCTTTATTTTTGTTGAAACGATCGAGATAGTTATCCATCTCCATTTTTACAGTGACAATGCCGCCCTTTACTTGGACGATATTCTGTTGAGATTGCTCGGTTACTTTATGCATGGAAGACATCATGCTTGTCACATTGGTGATTTGCTGATCACTCTTGTCGATAAGTACTTTAATCTTGCTGCTTAGTTCCTTTGAGCTTTCGGCAAGTTTACGGACTTCACTCGCAACTACGGCGAAACCACGACCTTCATCACCGGCACGCGCTGCTTCAATGGATGCATTAAGGGCCAATAGATTCGTTTGATCGGCGATGTTATCAATTCCTTGAGTCATCGTGATGATTTCTTCGGAGACAGATTTCAATGTATGCATTTCCTCTAATGATTGACTGACTTCCTTCATGACTTCCTCAAAATTCCCTACCATCTTCTCCATCTGCATCTCATTGTCATTGGTTAAATGCAACAAGTTTTGGCTGCTTTTTTGTGTGAGATTGGTATCCTTCAACACTTCTTCCGCTTTTAGTGTGACGGTCTGGATAGTCTCTTCCGTCTCTGTCACAGTGCCGGCAACTTCTTCACTAATCTTAGTAAGTTCAGCCTGCAACGAACGGTTTGCTTCATTTGCCTGTTCAAGCAATTCAATACGTACATGGATGTACTCTTCAACAACCAGTTGAGAGTCAAGGTTAATAATATGTGTCAATGCGGTTAACGTGGTGACTAGGTCTTTTGGGCTGTCCTGAAGCAACTCCACTACCTTTGGAAGCAGAAGGGTCTGCATGGCGGAATAGGTCGCCAAAAACCAAGTAACGGGCAGATGAACCCCATTATGAGTTTGTCCGATACTTTTTCGCATTTTATAAAAATCGTCATCAAGCGTTCCGCTCAACAAACTTTGAAAATAGCGAACAAATACTGCCTTGAGTCTTTCCTTACTGGAATTACTTGTGGCAACCCGTTTCATCGGTGGTTGTTTATATAAATGTTCGAGCACTTTTTCAAGTACTTCATCTAGTATTTCAAATATGACAGGTTTTGCATTTTGTAAAGCTTGCAGATGTTCCTTTGTGAAGCCCATATAGTAAAGGCGGCTTGCCAGGTCGGCATCTTTTAAATGACTTACAACAGCTTGTCTTTCTGGAAACTGCATCTCAGCAGTGTAAGGAACCTTTTTAGGTTTTTGCATAAATGAAATCATGTACGTCTCCTTTAAAGTCGAAATTGGTAGAAAATTCATATCTTTATGTAGTATTATGGATGATTTTTAGGAAATATGCTATAGGTAATGTGTCGAAAGACGAAATAAAAACTGCCTCACAAAAAATCCGAGGCAGTTTTTCAGGTCGCCTAGATCCATTCCAAATGAAAACAAATGGCAACCACAATGCAAATGGCAAGAATGAGAACGTCAAAGGTTGTGGGAAGAAAGATGGTACGTATTCCTTGAAACACACAAATAGGAATAATAAATTGCGCGCATACACTTCGAACCTGTCTCAACCATGGCGGCAAGGAATAAGGGTTGTATTTTCGCATAAGGTACCTCCTAAAGACACTTTTCTCGATGTATATATACCTAAGATATGATTGTGTGCATAAGATAGTGCCCAATTTGGAACAAATATTTGATTTTGTGCATAACTTAATAAAAAATTGGAGAAGCTTATTGACTATTAGCATATCCTTTATGTAACATAGTAAGGTAATAAGATAAAGATTAAATACAGTGACAGGGAAGAGTACAATTGCAGACCCCTTTAGAGAGGGAAACCACTAGCTGAAAGGTTTCTCAGGAAAGTCGGATTGGAAGGTCGCCCTCGAGTAGTTTCAGTGAACGCATCGCGTCTAGTAGTTGAAACCGGTGGAGAGCCGTTAACAGATTTGAGTGTACAGGGGAAAGTCTATTTTTTTCACCCTGTAAAAAAAGGTGGTACCGCGAAACTTAACTCCTTTCGTCCTTTTATTTGGATGAAGGGAGTTTTTTATTTGGTTCTGGAGATTCACAGCTGGTGATTGGAGCGAAAGGCGCAGACTCCGGCGGGAGGTAGCGGTAGCTTGAGACCGCACAGGCGGAGCCGAGGAGGCTCAAGCATCGCCCCGCGGAAAGCGAAGCCTGGCGCGAAAATCAACAGCAGAGTCCAACAGAACCACATATGAGAATAGGAGGAGAAAAAGGATGGAAATGAATGAAGTAAACCTTCCGACAAAATACAATCCACAAACAATCGAAAAAAACCGTTATCAATACTGGCTGGACGGCCGCTTTTTCGAAGCGACAAACGACCAGGACAAAACACCATACACCATCGTTATCCCGCCACCAAACGTAACAGGCCGCCTTCACCTAGGCCACGCATGGGACACTACCCTGCAAGATATCATCACGCGCATGAAGCGTATGCAAGGTTTCGATGTTCTATGGTTGCCTGGAATGGACCATGCTGGTATCGCGACACAAGCAAAAGTAGACGAAAAGCTTCGTAACCAAGGGATCAACCGTTATGAACTTGGCCGTGAAAAATTCATGGAAGAAGCGTGGAAATGGAAAGATGAATACGCGCAACATATCCGCCAGCAATGGTCCAAGCTAGGACTTGGCCTTGATTACAGCCGCGAGCGTTTTACATTGGACGAAGGGCTTTCCAAAGCAGTTAACGAAGTGTTCGTATCGCTTTATAAAAAAGGCCTTATCTACCGAGGGGAATACATCATCAACTGGGATCCTGCAACGAAAACGGCTCTTTCTGATATCGAGGTAATTCACCAAGATGTTCAAGGTGCATTCTACCACATGAGATACCCACTGTCTGATGGTTCCGGCCACATTGAAATCGCAACAACGCGACCTGAAACAATGCTTGGAGATACTGCGGTAGCGGTTCATCCAGAAGACGAGCGCTACAAGCACCTAATTGGAAAAATGGTGACACTTCCAATCACAGGACGTGAGATTCCGATCGTTGCTGATGATTATGTAGACATGGAATTCGGTTCTGGTGCAGTAAAAATCACTCCAGCACACGACCCGAACGATTTTGAAATCGGTAACCGTCATAACCTGGAGCGTATCCTTGTTATGCACGAAGACGGAAGCATGAACGAAAAAGCCGGCAAGTACAACGGAATGGACCGCTTCGAATGCCGTAAGCAGCTAGTAAAAGACTTGCAAGAAAGTGGCGTTCTTTTCAAAATTGAAGAGCACTTGCATTCCGTAGGTCACAGTGAGCGAAGCGGAGCGGTTGTTGAGCCGTATCTTTCCACACAATGGTTCGTTAAAATGCAGCCACTTGCGGATAAGGCGATGGATCTTCAATCCCAAGAAGACAAGGTTAATTTCGTACCAAACCGCTTTGAGAACACATACATGCGTTGGATGGAAAATATCCGCGACTGGTGTATCTCCCGTCAACTATGGTGGGGCCACCGAATTCCGGCTTGGTATAACAAAGAAACAGGAGAAATCCATGTTGACCATAACCCACCGGAAGATATCGAAAATTGGGAGCAAGATACAGACGTACTTGATACATGGTTCAGTTCTGCGTTATGGCCTTTCTCCACAATGGGCTGGCCGGAAACAGAATCATTGGACTATCAACGTTTCTACCCAACAAGTACCCTAGTAACTGGGTATGATATCATTTTCTTCTGGGTATCCCGTATGATTTTCCAAGGACTTGAATTCACTGGCGAGCGTCCATTTAAAGATGTTCTGATTCACGGACTTGTTCGTGACGAAGAAGGCCGTAAGATGAGTAAATCCCTTGGTAACGGTGTGGATCCAATGGATGTTATCGAAAAGTATGGCGCAGATTCCCTGCGTTACTTCCTATCAACAGGAAGCTCACCAGGTCAGGACCTACGCTTCAGCTATGAAAAAGTGGAGTCTACTTGGAACTTTGCTAATAAGATTTGGAACGCATCCCGTTTTGCATTGATGAATATGGGAGATATGAAGTTTGAGGATATCGATTTGAGCGGCGAGAAGTCCGTTGCAGACAAGTGGATTTTGACTCGTTTGAACGAAACAATCGAGACCGTAACCAAGCTTGCTGAAAAATATGAGTTCGGTGAAGTGGGCCGTGCCCTTTACAACTTCATCTGGGATGACTTCTGTGACTGGTATATTGAAATGGCGAAAATTCCATTGTACAGTGAAGATGAAGCGGCGAAAAAGACGACTCGCTCTATTTTAGCTTACGTGCTGGATAACACCATGCGCCTGTTGCATCCGTTCATGCCATTCATCACAGAAGAGATCTGGCAGCAGCTTCCTCACGAAGGCGAGTCCATCACGACTGCAAAATGGCCGGAAGTTCGCGATGAGTTGACAGATAAAGAAGCGGCAGCAGATATGCGTTTACTAGTGGACATCATCCGCAGTGTACGTAACGTTCGTGCAGAAGTGAACACGCCAATGAGCAAGCAAGTTAAATTGCTTGTTAAAGCGAAAACTTCTGAGATTTCCGGTAAGCTTGAAAGCAACCGTTCTTACCTAGAGCGCTTCTGTAACCCAAGCGAACTATTAATTGGAACAGATGTTGCATTAGATGGTGGCGAGAAGGCGATGACAGCAGTAGTAACTGGTGCGGAATTGATTCTTCCGTTGCTTGGGTTAATTAACATTGACGAAGAGATTGCCCGTCTGAACAAGGAGCTTGCGAAGCTTGATAAAGAAGTAGAGCGCGTGCAAAAGAAGCTTTCCAACCAAGGCTTTATTGCTAAGGCACCTGCAAATGTTATAGAAGAAGAGAAAGCAAAAGAAAAAGATTATGTAGAAAAGCGTGATGCTGTTCAAGCTCGCATTGATGAGTTGAAAGGTTAAGAGCTTTTTGTGAGTTAGGTCCTGGGTGGATGTCCTTTTTATAGGGGGTGTCTGCTTGGGATTTTTTTGTTTTGGGGAGGATGGGGGAGATGTCGCTGATTTTGTGAGGGGGGAGGGGTGGCGGAGTAGGTGTGTCGAAAAATGTTGAATGGTTGAAGGTGGCATGTAAAGGGTAGAACCTCGCCTGTTTGTGGTAGAAGGTTTCGTCAAAAGTGTAGAACCTCCTTTGGGAAATGTAGAAGGTCATCTGGGAAATGTAGAACCTCCGCCAAAACTGATTTCCAAAACCAATTTCCTAAAAGAATTTCAGAAAAACCAAACCCAATAACTCTTCAGAAATTAAAAATAGCCCCGGCCTCCATCACAAATAGGTGGCCGAAGCATCATTTTATCCAATATCCATCAATGAATCTTTCCAAATCTCCTTGGCACTGCCGATCATCGATTGTGTTCCTACAATGAAGATGAGAGTAGGCTCCAAAGTCCGAACCTGTTCAACAGCCTCTGACAGCAAACCGACTTCCACAGCTCCTGAGTGGTATTTCTTAGCAACAGCAAGTGCATCATCCGGAAACATCTTATGCGAGTTATCTGGCTTTGTCACAACCAACACATCCGAAAACTCACTGCACACCTTTATTACCCCTTCATAATCTTTATTCGAAGGAACAGCAATGATGGTAGCAACCTTCTTTGAATCTACGAGTGGCAAAATCTCTTTTAAGTATGCTGCGGAGACACGATTAATAGAACCGTCCAGCACAACGGTCGGGTTCTCAGCAACCACCTCTAATCTGCCTGGCCATTTTAATTCCCGTAATGCCTCTTTCAGCAAGTCACCAGGCAAACCTCTTCCCATCACAGTTTCACAAGCTTGTATCGCAAGTGCTGCATTTTCCACTTGAAAGGATCCCAATAAGGGTAGTAAAAGATCATCGTATCTTGCGAACATAGTCCTTAACGTAAATGTACTGCCACTTAAACTAGTCGAGGTGAGAGAAGGAGAGTAATCCTCACCATAAAAAACCGCTGACTTCCCAACCATATCTTCCATCATTACCAACGCGTCCTCAGACTGCTTTCCAATCACGGCATACTCCGTAGACTCTTTCGCAATCCCTACTTTATGTCGTACAATATCCTCCAATGAATGCCCGAGGAAACCTAGATGTTCTTCCATGACCTTCGACACCACAGCCCATTTATTTTCCAAAACATTCGTGTCATCATACGTGCCACCGCGGCCAATTTCAATGACATTAATATCGGTTTCTTCAGATTGAAAGTGTGCAAGAGCGATAGACAACAGGATTCCGGTTGGCCCAAGGTAGTGTTGGAGATTTTCAATGGAAGCTGTAATCCTATCAATGGTTGGCGTATGCTGATTTAAATAGGTGAGAAATGCATCATCTGATATTGCTTTCCCATTCACCCGGATTCGCTCGTTATAATCAATCAGGTGGGGGGAGGTAAATAGTCCAACCTTCAATCCCATTTTGCGGAGGATGGCGGCCATCATGCGAGATGTTGAGCCTTTACCCTTGCTTCCGGTGACAAGTATGACTTTTTCACTGGAAGGGATAAGGTCAAGACAACTCAATAGTTCCTTTGTTAAATGGGGTGCGCGTGTCAGGGCATCATTTTCCTCGCTTTGAAAAGGCTTTGCTTTCAACAGTGAGGTGTAAATATAAGGAACAGCTTCTTTCATGGTCTTAAATGTCATGTAAATGTCTCTCCTGTTGAAAGCTTTTGTAAAATAAATTCTAAGTACAGTTTCACAATATTGATGTTGCTTGTTATGCATAAAGTCCTGCAGCCGACAACATCTTCTATTTCATTGAAAAGAAGTCTACCATCCTCATCAAATAAAAAGTCAATACCAACAAGGCCGAAATCAAACTGCTCTATAATCTTGTTCACGACATTCAATTCCTCTTCAGTGAGCGAGTACGCCTCTGCCTGTCCACCAAGTGTAAAGTTTGCTTTGAAGCTTTTTTGATTAGAACGCAGTACAGCTCCAACAATTTCACGGCCCAATACATAAACACGCAAGTCTTTCCCAGGTATTCCGGCAAGTGGTTGAGCGATTATGGAACGAGTGGATAGTTGATCATGTACCGCTTCTAATTGTTGCAAGTCCTCCACTTTATAAACATCCCCGCCTCCTCTGCCTGTCCGCGTTTTTATGACGAACGGGAATGGGAGAGGGCGGTTTCCGGTAAGCAGTTCGTCAGCAGTGGTGAAATATGTTTCCAACATTGATATCCCTTTGCCTGCTAAGTATTGATGCGTCCTGGCCTTATCGTTACAAATAAGGGAAACGTGATGGGAGTTGAAGCAAGGGATGCGCATCCGTTCTAGCTGCTCATTAAAAAGAGGATCAATGTTACGCATGATGACAAAGTCTGGTGAGTCAATGGATTCCTGGTCTAGTAATATCACTAATTCATTATTTTGGATTCCAAAAGAGATTCTAGATTGCAAAATGAAATCTAATTTTATTCCCAGTTCGTTTGCTTCACCCAAAAACCATTCGATAAAAGCTTTATTCTTTTCAGCATGTTTTTCTTCGTAAATAAGCCAGCCTTTAGTTTTCATGTTGGGTCTCTTTCCACTTCTGTAAAATATGTGGGACGATATAAGTCGCAACATTAATTCCGGTGCAATCAAAGATATTTTTGATATGGGCATTGGAGTTGATTTCACAAACAAGCGGGGAGCCATCTTCAGCAAACAGGAGATCTACCCCGGCAAAATCTGCCCCAACAAGTTTTGCACTGCGAATTGCTACTTCTTTTTCATAAGATGTCGGTTCATACTTCAACATTTTCCCGCCATTACTCACGTTTGCCCGGAAATCAGTTTCTGAGATTCGCATCATGGAAGCAACCACCTCGTCTCCCACGACATTTAAGCGGATATCTTTGCCTTTGCTAGAAGAGATGAATTCTTGCAACAGGAATGGGCGGTTCCCTAGTTCCTTGATTTTCACGAACAGTTCTTCTATTGTGTGTATCAAGTAAACTTGCATTCCAAATGAACCGTAAGCTTCTTTTAAAACAAGTGGAAAACCTAGAATTTCTGCCGCATGGTAAAAGGGTTCTAAATTCTCATGAGCATGGAAGACCATTGGTGTTAAAAGTGTTTTGGGCATTGGTACTCCGTGACCTGATAGCGTTTGAAAGGTGAGCGATTTGTTATCACAGATTTCAATGCAGGAAGCACTGTTATAGACCGGAATCCCCATTTTTTCTAGGTGACGGGCAAGTAAGACGTCTTTGTCCAGGAAAAAAACGAAATCTGGAAGCTCCTGATTGGGCAGAAGCATCTCTAATGTTGCTTCCCCGTTAGTCACGGTTGGGAACAGTTCATTATTTTTTATTAACTTAGTCGAAACGCTATATCTTTTAGCTTCCACATCAAACCATTCAGCTAGTTCGATAAATTTTTGCTGAGGAAGGTTTCCGTTATAGATAATCCAGCATAATAAATGTTTCATGATTGGTCCTCCATTGATGCGAGATAATGAATGACAGCCTTCATTGCATCAAGAATCTTTGCAAAGTAAGGAGAATCTGATAAATCTTTAAGTAGCTTCCAATTCATTTCAATTTGTAAACAAAAGATATTGCAGCTTTTTGAAACATCGGCAGATACCGTGTGTGGGTAGCCTGCGGTAAAGATATGATCAATAAGTACATCATTGATTCCGTGATCTAACAACGTTTTTCGAATATGATTAACAATCAACGGACCTTGAGTGTGCCTGATGTTTTTTCCTCTACCTGTGCCAAGGTCAATATTATAAGGTCTGGAAGGTGCCATAATATGAAAATCCAATAGAAAGTTAATGGAATGGTCCTCGATTTTTCTTTTTATATAATCACGATATGTGCTTTTAGAATCATAGTTGGCATCATCCATCAGATTATTCGTTTTAAAGATGGCATGGCAGTTTAATTGTTGCTGAAGGTGCATGACTATTGGACCTGTCAGAAATTCTCCCTGTTTCTCTTTTCCGTTACGTTGCTGTGTAACACTGTGAGGGGCGGATAAGAGAATCGGCAGGTCGCCTTCAATATAATGAAAGCCTTCTTGATTACCTTGAAAGCTTTCTTCAATGAATGTTTTTTCCCATAGATTAAAATTCATGAGTGGTCCATCCTTTTGTTTAGTAACTCTGTTTTTTATTGGAGATGCTATAACGAACTCTTGATAGCGTAACATACATTGATAATGGGACGAAAAGTAAGAGCAATAAAATTCGTGTCCATGTTGTAAAAATGGAAACAGATAGAACAGTGAACATGACCGCGATTATCGGTACAAATTGAATGTTCCAATTTTTCTTCAATAGAAATGTCATATCACGTTCCACAAGGATGACTTTTCCGATATTGTTCAATCCTAAGTGAGTCCTGATGGTTGACGGAACCGCAACAGATATATTCATCATGCTGCTAGAAGACATGATGTTTGTTTCTTTAATCAACTCCAGGTCATTCATCTCTAAAACTTGCGCTTTTGCGGTTTTATTGCGATAAGATAAGATTACCGTATCGGCCTCTTCAATTCCAAGCAAGGTCATGGTGCTTTTCGTCAAGCGGATGATGTTGCTTGTTTCGTCTGATGTATATGGCCTGATTACCTTTAATGAAAGTTGCTTGTTTCCGATAAAAGCAGTAAGTAGTTTGTTTGTGATTCGCTTTTTTACGGAAAGCTTTTTCGCTTCCTTGTAATAATGGTTAACAGGATACATGAATGTATGATAATATCCGGCCTTTTTCAGTACTTTTTTTAAGTTAAGTGATTCTTGGTAGCTGATCCGCTCTAAAACTTTCCCTTCCCCGTATGTACTTTTTAGTAATAGTTGTTCGGGCTCTGTCAAACTCAAATTCTGACAAAGGTCCTTTAAGACAGTGGGAGGAACAAAGTCTGGCGGCTGTTCATAATCTAAAAACTGTCTTTGTATGTAGTTCAGCTTGATAGTTTTGTCGTCTGATAGACCTGGCTGGTGAGCTAACTGAGAAATATGAAAGTCAAAGGATGCTCCGGTATGAGGATTCATTAATTCGATATATGGAGATTCCGTTGTCTTCAATGTATTCATCATGCTTTCCGATACAACAATTCGATTTAACTGAACATCACTGGCGCTCTGAGTTTGTATATGATGAACGGGAAATCTTGCCGCCTTTTGGATAAGCACGGGTTCAACAGCTGATGAACCGAACAAACTATTCTTAACCCCGATACTAAGGATAACTTCATTAGCACCTAATTCTTTCTTTGTTTCATAAACCACGCATTTACGAAAAGAGCCTGTGATTGGATTTAGAACAAAGACATAGTCATGTTCATTAAGCTCCCATTTTTCTTTCGTTTCCCTTGATAATTCCAACCGGTTAAAAGGAGTGATCATGCTTACTTTATAGGAATCGGACACAGAAGCAGCAGTCCAAGGTGCTTGATTATGCTCGATTTGGGTTGGCAACACTTTTAATAAGGAAAGAAGTACAGGTAAAAAAGATGTTGCATCGTTTTTATTGATGTAAAACTTCACAGATGGTTTATTTTCCTTGAGGCAATAATCCTCTTGCATTGTGATGGTATTGGGAACAGTTGTGTCTATGTATTTTTCTGTTATATAGTTTATGAGGGGATGAAAATGATCGTTGTACATATATTCATACCCGTTGTTTTCATTCTCCTCCACACCAATCAATCCACGGATATTGTTTTGGGCGATATACCGTTGAATCTTGTTTTCTATCTTTGGAGTCAACCTTTTTATTACCATCAAGTGACAATTGCTGATTTCTTGCAAGGTTATCCCCAGAGCCAGTAAGTTGATGTCAGTGGAGGGAATAACCATTAAGATAGGAGATGTTCCTTTAAAAAGTTTTACTTCTCCAAATGGCGATATAATGGAACGTTTAACCAGCATACTTTTATTTTTTGAGAAATCTGTCCGGATGTTTTCCGGAACAATGAAGGCATTTGGAAGTTTATTTATCATAGTTCCACCTCAATTTATTAATACTTTTCATTTTAACCTAACAGATAAACAAAAAGGAGATTAATATGTTTTTGTCATTTAAAGATTTGCAAGAGCAAGTGAGTTTTACGATAAAAAATGAAATCAATCTTGGTCTGAACAGGATGCTTCAGTTTTTAGATAAAGTGGGTAATCCGCAAAATCAAATACAAGTGGTACATATCGGTGGGACAAACGGAAAGGGCTCAACTCTGCGTTTTTTAGAGAGTGTATTATTAGAGGCAGAATTAGAGGTTGGCGTATTTCATTCGCCTGCATATCGTTTTATCAATGACCAAATATCCGTCAATGGAACACACATAACAGATAAAGAAATGATGGAAATAATTCACGTCTTTAATAAACATGGGTTAGAAGAAGCAGGGTTAACGGAATTTGAACTGCAGACGGCGATGGCGTTTTATTATTTTGCTACGATTAAAAAGGTGGATGTCGCGTTAATTGAAGTGGGACTCGGCGGGCGAGAGGATTCCACGAATGTGATGACCCCGTTGCTTAGCATCATTACCAACGTGGGCCATGATCATATAGGATTTCTTGGAACTTCTGTTGAAGAAATTGCCTATCATAAAGCAGGGATCATCAAAAGGGGAGTACCGGTTATTTCCGGGGAACGAAAACCAGCAGCCAAAGAGGTCATCCAAAAAGAAGCTTTGTTAACAGAAAGTCCGGTCTATTTCATAGGAGAAGATTTTTCTTATCAAATGGAAGAAGGAAATCTATCTTTTCAATCTGAAAAGAAGAATATGAAAGAAATAGAGTTATCTTTGCAGGGCGAGCATCAGGCTGCAAACGCTTCATTGGCCATTATGGCTTATGTACTTTTGATGGATAAGTGGAACATGAAGTATGAGGAGTGCGTGTTAAAAGCAGGGCTATTAAAAGCAGCGCATCCTGGGCGATTTGAATTAGTTCAAAAAGAACCACCTATTATTCTTGATGGTGCACATAATGAAGAGGCCGTTGACGCGTTAGTGAATACGATAAAAATGAATTTTTCTGATAAAAAGGTAGTGGTTTTGTTCAGCGCATTAAAAGATAAACCAATTGAACTGATGGTTCGCAAATTGGAACATATCGCAGATGAAATAATTTTTACTTCGTTTAATTTCCCTAGAGCGGCCCGTGCAGAAGATGTTTTTCAGGTCAGCTCCATTAAGAAAAGAGAGTTTGATGAGGATTGGAAAACAGCGTTACAGACTGCTTTATCAAGGCTTGATGACAATTCCGTGTTACTTATTACCGGTTCTTTATATTTCATTTCAGAAATTAGGACTATCCTCATATAAAACGGGGAAAAGAAATAAGGGAGAATTATCCTATTTTTGTTGTGACAAATGTTAGAAAATTTGATAATATTTAATTATTGCGAAAGTGTGTCGAAAAAAGGATAAAGAAGGGAGGGGTAAGTTTGGTGGTTCAAGCAGTAAGTCGCCAAAAAGAAATGGTCATCTGGACAAGCTTTGTTGTCATGGTTCCCATCTTTTTGTGGCTGGGATATCAGCTTTCTCCTGTTGTATTAGAAGATTTGCCGATGTGGCACCTTGTGGGATTTCTGGCGTTAGCAATCATTCTCGCCCTTATCCCAATCGTCGTCGGTGAGGTACCATTATTTCTGGCGCAGGGTGTTTCCTTGGCAGCCCTTTTATCCTTCGGTTTGTTTATTGAAATGATTGTGACATTGGTTTCTGTCCTCGCCTTGATGGCATATATGCGCTTCAACAGTGACAATAGACTCAGGATTCCAATCAATATGCTTATGTTTTCTGGCATATCCTTAATTGCTGGGTTCGTATTCTATCTATTTGGGGGGACACCGGGAGATACGAGACTATTGAATATTGGTGTAATAACGCCTATTCTTGCTCACGAACTAGTTTATTTTACCCTCAATACAGTTGCCCTTTATTTTATCCAGGTGCAAATTTATGATCGTAAAAGTAAATTCATCACTCCTGACACCAAGTGGGATGCTGTAACAAGTATTATGGTTCTGCCTGTAGGTTTAATTCTTTACATGCTATATGAACAGGTTGGCCCATTAGCACTGTTGTATGTCGGTTTACCGTTTGTCATCCTTACCCTCATTCTTCAACTTTATCATGCCAGTCAGAAGGTAAATGTTTACCTTCAGCAAGCAGCAGATGTCGGGCATCAGTTGACGGAAAGGCTTGATACACAAGGCGTTCTAGATGTTTTCTTAGATAAAATTTCAACGCTCTTTAAGGTGGATTATGCTGCCATCATTGATGTGAATGGGGAAAAAATTATGAAAGTCCTTCGCGTCATGGACAAGGAGAACAGCGTGGAGGCCAATACGATTTTGCATACAGATGATGAAGAGCTTTTGGAATATATGCTGAAACGCGGAAAAAGCGTCTGCTATTTTACTAAAAAAGAGTGGAAGCATATGTCTAAAACACATCTGCCTGCAAAAATTGAAAGCCTTATGTGTGTTCCGGTTATCCGAAACCACAAAATTGAGGGGCTTGTGTTGTTAGCCAGCACATCTAAGCGGACGTATGACAAATCCCAATTAATGATTGTCGATATCCTATGCTCTTACTTTGGAGTGGCAATGGAAAAAGCGCGACACTATCAAGAAACCAAGCAGAAAAGTGAACGCTGTGCATTAACCAAACTTTACAACTATCGCTTTTTTGAAAGTGTATTAGATAGAGAATACGATAAATTAAACAAAGGCCATTCGAAATCTCTCTCACTCATCATGCTAGACTTGGATCACTTTAAGAAAGTGAACGATGTGTATGGACATCAAAGTGGCAACGAAATCCTCATGCAAGTTGCAGACAGGCTCACTGCCCTTGTCGGCAGTAAAGGTACGGTTGCCCGTTATGGTGGAGAAGAGTTCGTAATCCTACTTCCTGATATGGAACGGGGACAATGCTTTGAACTTGCCGAACGCATCAGAGTGCACTTAGCCACAAGATCCTTTGCGCTAAAGCAACATATTCGAGAAACGCAAGGAGCTCAAATGGTGAAAGTTACGGCAAGCATCGGGTTCGCGACAGCACCGGATGATGCAGAGGACACGCTTGACTTGATCCGCCACGCAGACAGAGCGATGTATGTCGGCGCGAAAAAAGCTGGCAGAAATAAAGTTGCTGAGTATCGGAAAACTTCATAAATACAAAAACTCTCGTCGATAATGGCGAGAGTTTTTGTATTACTACTGAAACGAAAGGAAACAGGGAGTGAAAGAGATTTCTTCAATAAACAATTTTTTCAATAAAATGTTTTATCTAGTAATCTACTATTTCAAATTACCTGGCTTTATTATACAATTACAATAGTCTACTTACTTCTACAAAAAACGTAAATTACATAGAAAGCGGTGACGAGTTGGGGGACTATCTATTTGCCGGTCTGGCACTTCTACTACTGTTGGCACTATTCTTTTTATTTCCAATGAAATTTTCTAAAACTGGAAAATGGGTTATTCCCACAATTGCATTTGTGGTCAGCACGTTAGGTATATACATATTCGAACTTCTCACTCTATGGCATAGCATACTGTTAATGATACTTCTCCTGCTGCTTACTGCTATTCTTCTTCAAAGATTGCCATTATTCATATCTTCAACTGAACAACAACACACAATGGAACAAAAAAATAGCATCACAAACGGTTCATCCAAAGGTTTCTAGTAAAAAAGTTCGCAGCTATAAAAATTGATTAGGTGATTGTTTGGAGGGAAAGGGATGCAAAGTCTAAAACTATTGGCAGCTTTGCTAGTCTGTACAATATTTATTTTTGGTTTTTCACAAGTGGGAACCCTGATCACTAATCAGTGGCTGCCACACACCAATTCTTTTTCTGAATCCACCCTTATTGCGAATGCGGAAGTAAGTAATACGTCTAAAACGGATGCATTAGAGAAGGTGGAAGAGGCTAAAAACAGTTGGATAACCAATGGAACGATTTATTTAGAGTGGGCGGGTGAACTCCAACCTTTTCCGAAAGAAGCTTTTACTTTTTACATTCCTGAATCAGTAGAACTTGCGGAAGACAGTTCTCATAATCCATTAAAAGTAGAACTTCCAAATGGAAAATTGTTGGAGCAAATTGAATTGCTCTCTCAAACTTCTGATATTTTTGCTGCCATGGATACGGAAAACTTGAAAAAGGATCTGGAAGAAGTAGCTTCTCATCTAAAAGAAGGAGATCATACTTTTTCCTTTTCAGATTACCTAGTTGATGATGAAGTGATGGATCAAACAAATCTTCAAGTTACAGTGAATATTGCCGGTCAAACCGCTATGACAGAGCTTCAGGAAGTTTTGAATGGAAAAGAAATTAAACTTCTGGGAAGTGAAGCGTTCTCTGTTGAGGCATGGCTTGAGAAAGAAGAGCTAACTTTATCTGATGAGGCAGCAAGCATGTTTGCGTCCATGCTATTCGAATTAATAGCACCTACCAATTTCGGTGTAGTGGAGCGACATATTTCTAAAGAACTTCCAACTTGGGCATCAGAAGGGTATGAAGCACGTTTTCAAAAAGAAAAGATGGATTTCGCTTTTACCAATCCAAATACGAGTGAATATACCATTACCATATCAGTCAATGGCTCATCTCTTACAGGGGAATTAAAGGGCGGGCCACTTCCATACACCTATGAAGTGAATCAAGTGGAAATGCAGACTCTATCACCTAAAACAGTTATTCAGTATTCTGCTACAATTCCGGGCTCTGGAACGCGTGTAAAAGAGGCGGGGAAAAATGGTTCCTACATTCAACTCGTTCGAACAGCAACAGATGCATCCGGGCAAATAACAGAAACCATCGTTTATAGTGAGGATTTCTATGCCCCAATTCAGCGCGTGGAATTACATGCATTAACCCGTCCTGTCGTTACAACTGATCCAACCAGTCCTAATTCTATCGGGAATAATACCGGAACAAACACTAACACGAATAACGGCTCCAACATAAATACGGGAACGAATATTGGAAACACAAATACCAACACGAACACAAACACGAACACAAACACTTCCGGTACAAATAACAATACAACCGGAAACCAAAATACGAACACCGGTGAAACGAATTCGAATAACAATACCAACACAGGTAGCACTAACAACAATGATACAGGCTCAGGAAACGGGAATGCGAACGATGATGACAACGAAGACCCGGGCAGTGGCGGCTATATCGGCAAATAAGTGACACAAAAGGATGAATCCAATGGTACAAATCAGAAAAAGACTTGGTGACCTGCTAGTTGATGCCGGGATCATCACAGAAAGTCAATTGCAAAGCGCTTTAAAAGAAAAAACTCGCGAACAAAAAATTGGAGATGTCCTGCTTCAAAAAGGATATATTACCGAACAGCAGCTGATAGAGGTATTGGAATTCCAATTAGGTATACCCCATGTCAGCTTGTACCGATACCCTCTGGATGAAAAACTAATTCATTTAATCTCCAAGGATTTTGCGAAAAGGAACCTGATCATTCCTCTAAAAAAAGAACAGGATAAACTGTTTGTTGCAATGGCAGATCCAATGGATTTCTTCGCCATGGATGACCTTCGCTTATCCACAGGTTTTGAAGTCGAGCCTGTCATAGCAACAAAGGATGATATTCTCCGTTCCATCAATAAATATTATGAAACAACGGACTCCATGGACGAGCTATTGGACGGTTTCGAACCAAATGTAGAGATGAAGGTGCAGGAAGAGAGTATCACTGAAGATGATTCACCGATTGTACGGATTGTGAACCAGCTCCTGCAAAATGCTGTCCAGCAAAGGGCAAGTGATATTCATATCGATCCTCATGAAACGAAAGTGGTCGTGCGCTACCGTATTGACGGCGTGCTTCGAACCGAGAGGACATTACCAAAACACACGCAAAACGTATTGATAGCAAGAATAAAAATTCTTGGGAAAATGGATATTACCGAACACCGCGTACCACAGGATGGGAGAATCAAAACAAATATTGATTTTCACCCGGTAGATGTCCGTGTATCTACATTGCCTACCGTGTTTGGAGAGAAAATCGTAATGCGTATCCTCGATATGAGCAGCGCTTTAAACGACATCTCTCAGCTAGGGTTCAATAAAAAGAACAACGAGCGGTTTATGGACCTGATTCATCGACCAACCGGGATTATCCTAATAACAGGTCCGACCGGTTCCGGAAAATCCTCGACTCTTTATGCAGCATTGAATCACTTGAACAGTGAAGAGATAAACATCATTACCGTCGAAGATCCTGTCGAGTACCAGCTAGAAGGAATCAATCAAATTCAAGTGAATACCAATGTTGGAATGACGTTTGCCAAGGGACTCCGCGCCATTCTTCGTCAGGATCCCAATGTGATCATGGTAGGGGAGATTCGTGACAGAGAGACTGCAGAAGTGGCCATTCGTGCATCTTTAACAGGTCACCTGGTTTTGAGCACTTTACATACCAATGACTCTATCAGTACCATTACAAGATTGATTGATATGAAGGTAGAGCCATTCCTTGTGGCATCATCTATCAATGGCGTGCTTTCTCAGCGTTTGGTGAGGAAAGTATGCCGTGATTGCGCGAAAATGGAAGAGCCGACGGCAAGGGAGATTGAAATTTTCGCGAAACGCGGCTTAACCGTCGAAAAAGTTCCGCGCGGAAAAGGCTGTGGAACATGCAATATGACTGGATACAAAGGTCGTCTTGCCATTCATGAGCTATTAGTCATCAATGACAAAATGAAAAAAATGATTATGAACAACGAATCCGTATCGACCATTCGCGAACTAGCTTATGAACAAGATACCGTCTTTTTAATAGATGATGGATTAGAAAAAGTAAAAATGGGATTAACGACAACAGAGGAAATATTGCGTGTCGCTTTATCAGAGTAGGTGAATGACCATGATTGAAAAAATTAATAGTTGGCTTCATGCCGCATATGAATTCAAGGCATCCGACATTCATCTTTCTGTCGGAGTGCCACCTGTCTTTCGAGTCAATGGAGAGCTAAAGCGATACGGTGAAGATCCTCTTACTCCTGAGGACACCGAAACCCTTGCAAAGCAAATGATCCCCGAGTTTATGCTGGAGCGTTTTGAGGAAAGGGGCGAATTGGACTTTTCCTACAGTGTCCCTGGAATCTCCCGCTTTCGTGTGAATGCATACAGACAACGAAACTCTGTAGCGATAGCGATACGAATCATCCCGACTAGAATTCCTTCATTAGAGGAACTGCAACTGCCATCCATTCTTCAATCACTAATGGATAAGCCTCAAGGGTTAATTCTCGTAACAGGTCCAACAGGAAGTGGGAAATCTACCACTTTAGCATCCATGATTGATTTTATGAACAGGTCTCAGAAGAAACATATCATCACACTTGAAGACCCGATTGAATATTTGCATCGTCATAATCAATGTATGATTGATCAGCGTGAGGTTGGTATTGATACGGGAAGCTTTGCATCAGGTTTACGTGCGTCTCTGCGTCAAGATCCAGATATCATCCTAGTAGGGGAGTTGCGTGATCTGGAAACGATACAAACTGCGATTACGGCAGCAGAAACAGGACATCTTGTATTAGGCACGCTACATACGTCAAGTGCAGCATCCACCATTGACCGTATTATTGATGTGTTCCCTGGCCCGCAACAGGCACAAATTCGCATTCAACTTGCTTCTGTTCTAGTTTCAATTATTTCTCAGCGACTTTTTCCGACCATTGATCGACAGGGAAGAAAGGTGGCCACTGAGATATTAGTCAATACGCCGGCAGTAGCCAATCTTATTCGTAACGAAAAGATTCACCAGATTCAAAATGTGATGCAGACGAGCAGGGCGCAAGGGATGCACACACTTGATATGAGCATCAAAAGGCTCATTCAACAAGGCGATATAAGCCGACTGTCAGCCGAAAGCTTCTTACAGGAGTCGATGCATCATGCCTAGGTTTACCTATACTGGCAGAAATACAGCCGGCAAGCAGACAGGAAGCATCACAAGCAGCTCACGCCGGGAAGCGATTGTGACGCTAAAAGAAAAAGGAATACGTGTAATGAATTTAGAGGAAGTTCCCGAATCTATTTTCACAAAGGAAATTACTATCGGGAACCCAGTCAAGCTTCGTGACTTTGTTATCTTCCTTCGTCAATTCTCTACCTTGATCCGTGCAGGAATTTCAGTGGTAGAGGCGACAAATGTTCTGGCGCAGCAAACATCCAGCAAAGCATTGAAGCGAGTGCTATTTGATGTAGAAGAAGAGATGAAGCAGGGGAACCCTCTATCAGAAGCGGCAGCCAAGCATCCAAAAGTCTTTTCCACCATGTTTATCAACATGATCAAAGCAGGGGAAGCGAGCGGAGCGCTGGATGATACGCTAGATCGACTTGCCACACAGTTTGAAAAGCAGAACGAAACAAGGCAGAAAATTGTCTCGGCATTAACTTACCCGCTTGTGCTCGGGGTTATCGCCATTGGAGTTGTTATTTTTTTACTTGTAGGGGTGGTACCAACATTCGTTGCAATGTTTAGTGATTTTGGAGCGGACTTGCCTTTGATTACAAGATTCGTACTTGGTGCAAGTGAATGGATGCAGAGTTTTTGGTGGCTGTTTCTATTAATTGTTTTAGGTTTCGTTATGGGGATAATGGCGATGAATAAGCAGAAGCAGACGAAATACTATATTGACTATGCGTTACTGCGAGTTCCTATCTTCGGGCCGTTATTACAGAAGGCAGTTATTGCGAGGTTAACAAGAACATTGAGTTCGTTATTTTCCAGTTCTGTACCTATCCTGCAGGCCATCTCCATAGTGGAGAAGATTGTCGAGAATGAAGTCATTGCACGTGTTCTAGCTGCTAGTAAAATAGAACTAGAAAAAGGGGAGTCACTAACAGGTCCAATGAAAGAACACTGGGCGTTCCCGCCGCTTGTCACACAGATGATTACCATCGGAGAAAGCACAGGATCCTTGGATTCTATGCTTGATAAAATTGCTGAGTTCTATGAAAAAGAAGTAGACTATGCAACCGACAGATTAAAGAGTTTAATCGAGCCATTAATGATTGTTGTGCTCGCTGTCATAGTCGGGACTATAGTCACGTCTATTCTAGTTCCAATGTTCGATATTTTTAACCACATTCAAATGTAGAAACATGTAAAATCTTATTGAAAATTGAAAGATAGTATAATAGAATTATAGATAGAAATAAATACTACATATTTCCATTTAGGGAGGAAAATTACGATGTTACAAAAATGTAGAAAAATGCTTCGGAACGAAAAAGGCTTAACATTGATCGAGTTACTTGCTGTTGTTGTTATTTTGGGGATTATTGCTGCGATTGCTATACCTAGTATTGGGAATATTATTGAGAAGAGCCGTAATGATGCACATGTTGCAAATGCTCAACAAATTATGAGTGCAGCTAGATTGGCTCTTGCGAATAACGATGTTACTGTTACTGATAATAAAATTACTGTAGTCTCAACTACTGGAACCGGAGATGCTGCCGCAACTACAGTATCATCTCAAATGGCAAAATATATTGATAAAATTGACAAACAATACACGAGTGTAATAGTAAATGTTAATGGCAATAAAGTACAAAGTATTGATTTAGTTTGGGGCGATGGTAATGCCACTATTGATAAGGATGGGAAAAAATTATAGATACTAGTACTATTTATTTAGCTCAAGCTGTTTTCACTTTCGCCCTCCTCCTAGGCTCCTTCTACAACGTAGTCGGCCTCAGGATTCCAAAGGGTGAATCAATAGTCACACCAAGATCACATTGTACGAATTGCAAGACCACATTGACGGGGCTAGATTTAGTTCCCGTCCTTTCATATGTATTTCTTAAAGGGAGATGTCGGCACTGTCAAAAGTCCGTGTCTCCTATTTATCCATTATTCGAGCTTTTGACGGCTGTGCTTTTTGTCCTAGCTCCGCTTTTGATGGGTTGGACCTATGAACTGGTTGTTGCTTGGACGTTCATTTCGATGCTCATTATAATTGTCATTTCAGACTTTCATTATATGATCATCCCAAATAAGATTCTGCTATTTTTCTTAGGTCTTTTTGTTATAGAACGATTCTTCATTCCGTTCCAACCGATTCCGGAACACCTAATTGGAGTGGCTGTAGGATTCCTTATTCCATTTATAGTTGCCGTCATCTCTAAAGGCGGTATGGGTGGAGGGGACGTAAAGCTGTTTGCTGTCTTAGGTTTTGTTTTAGGGTGGGAATTAGTAATACTCACATTCTTTCTCTCTTCATTAATTGGCATGATTGCTGCACTTATAGGAATGCTGTTAGGAAAAGTGAAAAGAGGTGTCCCATTCCCGTTTGGACCTTCTATCGCTCTGGCAGCACTTATCACTTATTTTAAAGGTGAACAGATACTTCATTGGTATTTTAGCTTATTCTTCTAGTAAATCATCTTACATAAGGAGCTTTTTGGATGGAATTTTCGTTTCTGCAACCAAAGCAAAACAACTTCATAAATATTATTATCCGTGACCATGTCATTCGAATGGTAGAGTTGAAGAGTTTAGATCCTCTCACCGTTAAACGCACAAATGAGCGTTTTTTGCCACCAAATATTGTTCGTGATGGAAAGATTGTCGATGAGAATATTTTTCGTCTAATTTTAGAGGAATGTGTGGAAGACTGGGGACTGAAACGTAAGCATGTCCGTTTTGTCGTTCCAGATCAATACGTCGTCACTCGAAAACTGACCATTCCGTCTATCATTATGGATGATGAGATCATTGGTCACTTGTATTTGGAGTTAGGTTCCACCATTCACTTGCCTTTTGAGGATCCGGTATTTGATGTTCATGTTCTTCATCGCTCGGAAAAGACGGAGCTTGTGCTCTTTGCGTCTCCTGAAGAAGTGGTAACACAGATGTCCACCTTACTTGAAGAAAGTAAACTTAAGCCTGCTGCAGCAGATGTTTCCGCACTTTGTCTGTATCGCCTTTATTATGAATTTGGTCAGCGTAATGAACAGGATCATCTATTAGTCGTTCATTTTGACGTGAGCTGTATTACTCTGAGCATCTTCGTGAACCATGTTCCTGTGTTTATGAGGACCGTTGCCTTCCCTCAGGACATGAAGGTTTGGGAAGTATCGGTTACCAATACACAGCTGGAATGGGCAGGGGATATTGTTCAATTTAATGTCTTCTTAGAGGATTTCATCGTCGAAGTGGAGCGGATCATGAACTTCTTCCGTTACTCCTTAAATCAAGGAAATGAGGAAATCAACCGAATTCTTCTTCATGGTGACCATCCGAACTTTCCGTTAATATTGTCAAAACTACGAGAAAAGATTTCTGTAAAAGTAGATACGTTTGAGCAGGATGTTTATACACAAGACCAAGAGACGGTTGACCCGAAATACTACTATTCTTTAGGGTTGGCATTAAAAGAGGTGCAATGATGTTAGTTGATATCGACTTATTACCAAAGAGAAAATCACGAAATATCACCACACCTCTTGTGTATGGCATTTGTGCCTTTTTCCTATTGTTTGTAGCTATCATTCTTTTTACTTTTTCTAATATGGTTAATAATGATGTCCAAACTGCTGAACAGGATCTCGAGATGACGCAGCAATTACGGATTGCAAAAGAAGAGGCGATGAACCGTCCACAAAACTCTTCTTCGGCACAACGTTTGGAAGATACGGTAGCTTGGGCCGAGGAGTATCCGTTGGAAATGGTTCCAGTGATGCAGGATTTGATTAGGCTCTTGCCAGAACGCGGGTTCATTCAAAGTTTTTCTTATGATGAGACAGGTCTTCTAAATCTTTCGGTTCAGTTTGACGAATCAAGAGATGCAGCTTACTTTCTCTATCATTTAAATGAATCTCCTCAATATCATTCTATTGATCTTTCATCCATCTCAACTGTTGATGTTGGAGACGAAGATTCGGTGGATGTCCTGCCTAGGTATGTAGGTCAATATACGCTTGGATTTGACCGAGCTGCCTTTCAGTCAATGGATGAATTAGAAGAGGAAGAAACAGAGGACGGTACGGAGACAGAAACCGACACAGAAACCGACACCGATACCGATGAGGACGGAGGCGAAGAACTATGATGATTGAACTGCAACGAAAACATTATGTTCTTCTAAGCTCCTGTGTTCTTCTTATTGTATTAGGAATTGCCGGTTTCTATTATGTGTCCTATGCACCAAAGGAAGTACGAGCAGAACAGCTACAACAAGAAAAAGCTATTGAAGAGCAGCTTATTCAAGTGTTAGAGCAACAAGAGGAAACCGCCCAAGCTAATGGAAACACAACGGTAGAATTACAGCGTAAAATTCCTGTTACTCCTTTTTTAGAACAACTTATTTTAGAATTAGAAAAAGCAGAAGTGCTGTCTGAAAGTACAATTGTCAACATGTCTTTTGGAGAAGGGGAATTTATTCCTGCTTCTACTCTGGAAGACTATGAGACGATGCATGATGAAGAGGAAGAGACAGTGCAAGAGGAAGCGTATCTACCTGAAGGGTTAAAAAAAGTGACGGTCAATCTCTCTGTTGAATCGGAAGTATATGAGGATCTCTCAACTTTTCTTAGTTCATTAGAAAGTTTGACTAGAATCACTCAGATAGAATCGGTCAGCTTTACTGGTCAGCCGGAAGTTACCTCAACTGAACAGGAACTGCAACCATTAACGTATTCTGTTACACTTTCCGCTTTCTATCATCCAGAGTTGGAAGATCTAATAGAGGAACTTCCTCCTTTATCCGTTCCTGAACCTGCTAACCGAATCAATCCATTTCTCGACAATAACTAAATTATTTCCGTGGAAATGGTCGAAATTATTGGATCATCAAAGAAAGTGTCGGAAAAGAATTAGGACAAGACGACAAAAGTCTTGTTCTTTTTTTTATGGCCTATGATAGGATGAAACAAATCTGACCAAGACAAAAATTGTCAAAAGTACACGGAGGTGGGAAAAGTGGACAATCACCAGGTGAAAATAAAAATAAACGGGAAAGAAAGTTCATACAGCCACGGCAAAAAGAAGAAAAAGAACAAAAAGGAAAGTGTCCAATCTCAGCAAAAAGAGGTCCCGGTAAAAGATGATTTCCCTGAAGAGGAACTACCAATCATCATTGTGGATGAATCCGCAGCGGCAGCGGAGAAAAAGGAAGAAGAGTTTGAATGGGTCCTTCCAGAAGAAACACCAGCACCATCAAAAAACAATAAAGATACTTCAACTAAGCCCTCTTATATTGAAGATCTCCGCCAGCTTAATAAGGAAAAAGGAAAAGGATCCAAAGTGCGTCCGGCCCCATTTGGAAAAAAGAAAAAATTGGTCCCTCCATCTTTCTCAAAACAATTATTAGTATCTATAGGTATGGCGATTGGTATTGGTACTTGCCTCGGTTTTCTCATTCTTGGGGTTATGAACATGTCAGAATCACCGGTTAATCCTTCAGTTCCGACGGCTGCCCCGGCTACTACAGACACGACTGATACTCAAGAGACCCCTGCTTCAGTCAATGGAGATGGAACTGCGACTATCCCTGCTCAAAGTATATCCGTTCTTCAAGCAGGCGCTTTTTCCACAATGGACGGTGCCAACGCGGAAATGGACAGGTTGAAAGCTGCCGGTTTCCCTTCAGTCGCTGTCGGATCTGAACCTACTTTTGTCTTGATGGCTGTAGGACACAGTGTGGATGGAATGAAGCAAATTGCAACGGGTGTTCAAGCTAAAGGATTTGAACCTTTTGCAAAAGAACTAACTTTATCAGAAAAAACAATGGACTCACTGACGCAACAGGACACACTATTGTTGCAAGAGGGACAAGTGCTATACAATCAGCTAACGGTGGCAACAGCTCAACTTTTACAAGGCAGCTCTCTTGACAGCGCTACAGTGGAAAGCCTGAATGCTTCCTTTGAAAAAGTGGCAGCCATTAAAGAAGCAGAACTTACAGACGCAACAAAAGGCTGGAAAACATCTCTTTCCGGCGCTTTTGAAGACATCAAATCATACCAAGAATCCAACAGTGCAGAAACCCTATGGAACGCTCAACAAAAACTACTAGACGCAACCGCGTTTCTATATTAAAAGTTAAGTGGATTGGAGCGAAAGGCACTTGGCTCCTCGAAAATGCTACGCATTTTCTTCGTGTGATGAATTGCTGTCGATGTATTCCTTGTCCTGCGGGAGGAGGGGACAGGGGAGACCCCACAGGCGAAGCCGAGTAGGCTCCCAGACCGCACGCGGAAAGCAAGTGACTGTAGCGGAAAGTAACGTTAAACTTAAATCGTAAGCCTCAAAAACAATTTTTGAGGCTTTTTTCCTGCCTAAAAAACAATCTTTCCAAAACCCTATAAGATATTTGTTCTTACTACTTTTTTTGTGATAGGATTAACCTGTATCTCTCGAAAATTTTTGACTACTAGCGGAAGGTGATAAAACATGAAACCTCTTATTTTAGCCTCAGGATCCCCCAGAAGAAAGGAACTTCTCCAACAAGTACATCTCCCATTTACAGTCAAGGTAAGCAACATCGAAGAAACCTTTGACCCAGAACTTTCACCAGAAGAAATCGCCACTTCTCTTGCCTATCAAAAAGCGAAAAGTGTTTTTCAAGAAAATCAAGAAGCCGTTGTAATCGGCTCTGATACGATTGTCGTCCTTGGCGATAAGGTTCTTGGAAAGCCGGAAAGTGAAGAAGAGGCAAGAGCCACATTACGAACACTAAGTGGAAACACACACCATGTCATCAGTGGAGTGGCTATTCTCAGTCAGGATAAAGAAGTAACGTTTTATGAAAAGACATCTGTTACGTTTTGGGAACTGACAGATGAAGATATTAATTTCTACATTGAATCAGGAGAACCGATGGACAAGGCTGGTTCTTATGGTATTCAAGAAGTAGGAGCTCTTTTTGTAAAAGAAATTAAAGGAGATTACTTTTCTATTGTGGGACTTCCGCTTTCAAGAACGGTTCGTGAACTGAAAAGCTTTCGATAAAATGGCCGTTGCATGACCCTCCGCATAATAAGAGGAGGAAGAAAGAATTGGAATCCACTAAAACCACTGCACTAATGATTAAAGATTACCCAGAAGATCAACGGCCAAGAGAAAGAATGGTTCAGGATGGGCCAAAAAGCCTGTCCAATCATGAACTATTAGCAATCCTGCTTCGTACAGGTTCGAAAGAGGAATCGGTTCTGCAACTGGCAAACAAGTTATTAGTAAACTTTGAAGGCCTGAGATTGCTAAAGGACGCTTCTATTGAAGAGATTACGGATACAAAAGGAATAGGGAAGGTGAAGGCTGTCCAATTAATGGCAGCGGTGGAGCTTGGGAGAAGAATACACCGTTTGCAATATGAGGACAGGTATGTCATCCGATCACCTGAAGATGCAGCTAATTTTGTCATGGAAGACATGCGCTTTTTATCACAAGAGCATTTCGTCTGCCTTTACTTGAATACAAAAAACCAGGTTCTCCATCAACAGACCGTATTCATTGGAAGTTTGAATGCGAGCATTGTGCATCCGCGCGAGGTGTTCAAGGAAGCTTTCCGGCGTTCTGCAGCATCCTTCATTTGTATCCATAACCATCCATCAGGTGACCCAGCTCCTAGTCGTGAGGACATAGATGTGACAAAACGATTGAGTGAGTGCGGAAAGCTTATCGGCATAGAGCTTTTGGACCATTTAATCATTGGCGATCAGAAGTTCATCAGTTTGAAAGAAAAAGGCTACGTGTAAGTACTATGCTTTTTTGACATCCTACGCTATAATATTACTCATGAGTTTGGAAGGACAACCTTCTTAATCCATCAACTTTCTACAATAAACGTTATCCACATGTTAATGAAAATATAAGGGCATGCTTCGTCCGTTTAATCACTTTTCATTTACCACTATTACGCATTAGTATCAGAAAGGGAGATACACTTATATGTTTGGAACGAGAGATCTTGGTATTGACTTGGGAACAGCCAATACATTAGTTTTTATTAAAGGAAAAGGGATTGTAGTCCGTGAGCCGTCTGTTGTGGCGCTGCAAACTGACACAAGATCCATTGTTGCTGTCGGGAACGATGCAAAGAACATGATCGGTCGTACGCCGGGGAATGTTGTCGCATTACGTCCGATGAAAGATGGAGTTATTGCTGATTACGAAACAACGGCAACGATGATGAAATATTATATTAAACAAGCGTTAAAAAACAAAAGCTCCTTTTCCCGCAAGCCTTATGTGATGGTATGTGTACCATCAGGCATTACAGCAGTTGAAGAAAGAGCTGTAATTGATGCGACTCGCCAAGCAGGTGCGCGTGACGCATACCCTATCGAAGAGCCTTTTGCAGCAGCAATCGGTGCGAATCTTCCGGTTTGGGAACCAACGGGAAGCATGGTAGTAGATATCGGTGGCGGTACGACAGAAGTTGCGATCATTTCCCTAGGTGGAATTGTTACCAGCCAGTCCATCCGTGTTGCTGGTGATGAAATGGATGATGCGATCATCGCTTATATCCGTAAAAACTACAACCTGATGATCGGGGAACGTACAGCGGAAGCGTTGAAACTTGAAGTTGGATCTGCAGGAGATCCAGAAGGTATTGAACCGATGGATATCCGTGGACGTGACCTGTTAACAGGTTTACCAAAAACGGTTGAAATCACAGCTAAGGAAGTTGGAGAAGCGCTAAAGGATACAGTAACTGCTATTGTAGATTCTGTTAAAGCAACATTAGAGCGTACTCCACCAGAATTAGCATCTGACATTATGGACCGTGGAATTGTCCTAACTGGTGGCGGAGCTTTACTTCGCAACTTAGATAAAGTAATTAGTGAAGAAACGAAAATGCCGGTTATTATTGCTGAAAATCCATTGGATTGTGTTGCTATCGGAACAGGCAAAGCATTAGATTATATTGATGAGTTTAAAAAGAAATCAAGAGATTATCGCTAAGTAGGTGTTAAGTCATGCCACAATTTTTCCTCAATAAAAGGTTGATTATTTTGTTGGTGAGCTTAATTTTTCTGGTGGCATTGATTGGTTTCTCTTTAAAAGAACGGGACGATTTGACATGGCCTGAACAGTTTGTTAAAGACACGACAGGCTTTGTCCAATCTATCTTTTATAGACCCGCACATGTTGTCGCGGGTTTCTTTGATAATGTAGGATATCTAAAGGATACGTATGAAGAGAATAAAGTGCTGCGTGCTAGACTAGAAGAATATGCTCTCTTAGAAACGAAAGTCCAGAAGCTAGAACAAGAAAATGAAGAATTTCGCGAAGTGATCGGCGAGCTTGATTCACTGAGCGATTATGAACCAAAACCTGCTACAGTGATTGGCAGAAACCCAGACCAATGGGTCGAACAAATCACACTGAATAAAGGTAAGCAAAATGGCGTGGAAAAAGATATGGCCGTCATCACATCAGGCGGATTGATCGGTAAAATCAAGCAGGCCAATGCTTTCACTTCCACTGTCCAATTGTTGAGTTCATTGGATCCTAAGAATCGAATCTCTGCATACATACAAGGAGAAGAAGATATCTTCGGATTGATCGAAGGATATGACGAAGAAAAGGGAGCCCTGTTATTGAAACGGATTCCTCACCAAGCGGAAGTAAAAGAAGGAGAGACCGTGCTGTCCTCAGGTCTTGGCGGTGTATTCCCTGAAGGATTGATGATCGGAGAAGTAACTGAAGTAGTGGCAGATGAGTATGGTTTAACGCAAATGGCCTATGTGAAGCCTGCAGCTGATTTCTATGACATCAACCAAGTTATGATTGTCAAACGCACAATAATTTCCGCTGAAGAACCAGGAGAAACAGAAGAAGCAACTGAAGAGGGGGGCTCTGAGTGAGAAAATACGTCTTACCCGCCCTGCTTCTTTTCTTGTTTATCCTGGAAAGTATAAGTGTCGACTTCTTTGGACTGCATAGTTTCAATGAAAACTGGATTATCGTGCCAAGGTATATGCTGATTGTCATCGCTTTATGTGCCATCTATACAAGTCCGTATGTAGGTTTAATATGCGCGATGCTTTTCGGCTTTTTGTACGATATAGTCTACACAGAAATACTAGGTGTCTATCTGTTTGCTTTCGGAATATCGGTTTACATTGTGTCTAGTATCTTACGTTTTGTGAATACAAACTACTTGATCTCTTTCCTGATGGTCTTGGTTTCCATCTCCATAACAGAGCATCTTGTTTTTGGCATTCACTCCCTTATCGGAACGACCGAACTGACACATTCCGACTTCCTATCCATACGCATGATACCAACACTCATCTTCAATGCCATCATCGCATTGTTCCTGCTCTTCCCAATCAAACTGTTCATGGAACGCCTAGCAATCGAGCAGAAAGATGAGTTGACTTAATTTTGTAAGTGATTTTTAAGTTTAAAAGAATACCCCTGGAACGGAAATCTACAGGAGTTACAAGGGATAATATAAATTTTGTAAGTTTCCTATTAAAGCCCCATCCCCATTCAAAGGGACGGGCTTTTCCAATACATACTAATTCTAGCAATCTTTTTTTATTTTATGAGTATAGGAAAAAGGAAATAGAAGGACGATGTCGAATTATATACTTGTTGAGGTGAACGTCGTGAATAGACAAAAACAACAGTATGTAACCATTAAGGGCACAAAAGAGGGGCTAACCCTGCATCTCGATGATACATGCTCATTTCAAGAGCTTTTAGCTGAAATAGAAGCAAAACTAACGTCGAATAGCAATCCAGACGAAACCCCGCTCCTTGGAGTACGATTAAAAGTCGGGAATCGTTTTCTAACCAATAAGCAGCAGGAAAAACTGCGAGATGTAATACGAAGCAAGAAAAACTTTATCGTGGAAGATATCGAAAGCAATGTCGTCACAAAAGAACAGGCCATTCAGTGGAAAAAGGAATCAGAAATCGTTCCTGTTGCACGAATGATTCGTTCAGGTCAAGTCCTGGAGGTAGAGGGTGACCTTCTTCTTATTGGCGATGTCAATCCCGGTGGAACAGTGAAGGCAGGCGGCAATATCTTTATCCTTGGTGCATTACGCGGCAGCGCATATGCCGGGCTTCAAGGTAAAAAAGATGCCGTCATTGCAGCGAGCTTGATGAAGCCAACCTTGCTTTCTATCGATAACACGATAAACCGCGCTCCAGATTTAAGTGAGCAACTAGAAGGAAGCAGTGAAATGGAGTGCGCCTATATAAATGATTCAGATCAAATTGTCATAGACCGCTTACAATTGCTTTCACAACTAAGACCGATGTTAACACGGCTTGAAAGGAGAATGTAACAAGTGGGAGAGGCTATCGTAATTACTTCTGGTAAAGGTGGAGTAGGCAAGACAACAACATCTGCAAATATCGGGACGGCTCTTGCCTTACAAGGAAAAAGGGTATGTTTAGTAGATACAGATATCGGGCTTCGCAACCTCGATGTTGTCATGGGGCTTGAAAACCGTATTATCTATGACTTGGTGGACGTGATCGAAGGACGTTGTAAAACGCACCAAGCTTTAATCAATGATAAACGCTTTGAATGCTTAAAGCTCCTGCCTGCCGCTCAGACGAGTGACAAGTCGGCAGTAAAGCCTGAACAGATGAAGAAACTCGTTGCAGAGTTAAAGCAAGACTATGATTATATTATTATAGATTGTCCTGCAGGAATCGAACAAGGCTTCCAAAACGCCATTGCCGGCGCAGACAAAGCCATTGTCGTGACCACGCCTGAAGTTTCTTCTGTTAGAGATGCAGACCGTATTATCGGCCTGCTTGAAAAAGAAGAAAACATGGAACCACCAAGACTTGTCGTCAACCGTATTCGTAACCACATGGTGAAGAACGGTGAGATGCTAGATGTAGATGAAATTGTATCCATCCTAGCAATTGATATCATCGGAATTGTAGCAGACGATGACAGTGTCATCCGCGCTTCCAACAGCGGTGAACCAATCGTTATGGATACAACAAGTAGAGCGTCCATTGCCTATCGCAACATCGCAAGACGAATCCTAGGTGAATCCGTTCCACTTCAATCCCTTGAAGATGAGAATAAGGGAGTTATGTTTAAAATTAAAAAATTCTTTGGTGTACGCTAAGGAAATGATGAGGCCGTCTCCTATTTTAGGGGCGGTTTTGTTTTGGGAAAAGGGGTCATGAGGAAATTGAAAAAAATTAAAAAGACATTCAAATATATTGGCATAGGCATGATTTTATTGATTGGTTTTATGTTCTTGAATAACACCTCACTTTTTATGGATAAGGAGAATAGTGATCCTAAGCTACTGGCTCATAGGGGTGTTCATCAAACATTTTCAATGGACGGAATAAAGTGGGACTCTTGTACAGCGGAGAGAATTTATGAACCTGAGCATTCTTATATCGAAAACACGATTGCATCGATGGAAGAAGCTTTCCGACTTGGAGCAGATGTGGTGGAGCTGGACGTGCATCCTACAACAGACGGGGAGTTCGCCGTTTTTCATGACTGGACATTGGAGTGTAGAACAGACGGAGAAGGAGTGACCCGAGAACATACGATGGAAGAACTGCGTCAATTGGACGTAGGATATGGTTATACTGCTGATGGCGGAAAGACATATCCTTTACGTGGAAAAGGGAAGGGTTTTATTCCGACGCTCGGGGAAGTGTTGGAACAATTCCCTGATAAGGAACTTCTGATTCATATAAAAAGCGATGACCCAGAAGAAGGTGTTTTACTGGCAGATTATATAAAAAGCAATCCTCAAAGGAATATGGAGAGCTTAGCCGTTTATGGTGGGAATCAGCCTATTAATAGTCTTAAAGAAGAGATGCCTGATATGAGGGTGATGTCCAAAGGTACAATGAAAAGCTGTCTAATTCCATATATCGCCATCGGTTGGACAGGCTATGTTCCGGAAGCCTGTGAAGAAACCCAGCTGCATATTCCTGAAAAAATAGGACCGTTTTTATGGGGCTGGTCAGGCAAATTTCAGCAGCGAATGGATAAAGTGGATACAAGGGTAATCATTGTTGCAGGTGATGGTGGATTTTCTGATGGGTTTGATTCAGAGGAGGATATGGAGAGAGTTCCGGATAACTTTTCGGGGTATATTTGGACGAATCGGATTGAAGTAGTGAATGTTAAATAAATCGAAGCTAGCTCAAATAATGAGCTAGCTTTTCCTCAAGGCTTATTTACTACAGTGATTTTATTCAGGGCAGGATTTGTACAAGAGTCAGCATAAACAACAACCGGTTCAGGTTCAAAGGAGAATGAAGCTCTTCCTTCCACACAAATACTACCGTTATTCATTGTAATAGGCTTTTCAAAAATTCCAGCATTCCCTACTATTATTTTGGCTCCATTAGCGAGAGTGATCTTTTGAGCGAATAAGTTGTTTTCTACATAAAGTTCCGTGTTGCTTTTTAATATTAGATCACTCGTGAATCTTGCAGAATCACCTACATAGATGTCGGACTTTGACTCTAATGTAGTTTTAGAAGCTTGTAATCTATTTCCGATGATTAGTGAAGCATCTTTTTTTAGTTCTAGGTCTCCTGAAAGTCTAGCGTTAGAGAAGACGTTTAGTGTGGAACTTTCTTGAAGTACTGTTTTCCCTTTATTATAAAAACTTTCCGATATGTCCAGAGTCCCCGAAGATAGTTCTAAATTTTCCACAAATAAGCTCTTAGGAAAGCTACCACATTTCCCCTCTTTATTTGGTGGAAAGTTAAGAGTTCCGTTGTCTTTATAATTATGGTTTGTATCGTCGTATTTACAACTATTTAAGTCACCATTAGATAACTCTTTATATTGTGTAAAATCATCATTGTCAATTTCCTGAAACACTACTTGCTCTGTTGTTTCACTAGGGTTTGGCACTTCACCCGGAAGCTCTTCTTCATTTTCTTCCCACTCCCTTAAAACTTCATCAAGGGGTGTAATCCTCGCAATAGCTGTATTCATATCAAATTCTTGGCCTTGATTGTTTACTAGTGTGAATTTCACCAACAGTGGAGAATAAATATCTACACTATTAATACAATCATTTGTGCTTTCAATTGTTTTGTATGAGTCAGGGGTATTAACTGCATTAATGAATTCTACATTTTTAAATTTATAGTTTTCATTTCCTAAGGAATTAGTTAAAGTAGTGTCTAAATAAATTTTTTCATTAGATTCGTAACATAAAGAGTAAGAATAGGGCGCTTCATTTGAATCTGGCTCTTGATGTATTTGTCGCAATTTGGTAATAATTAAATTAGCTTCTTGTCTTAGGGCATTGTGCTCATAGGTCGTTTTATTTTGCTTAGCGGCAGAAACAAACACACTTGTTGCAAGGCCAATAACTATGGCCCCAATAACAATGGTTGCAAGCAACTCTATTAGAGTTAGGCCACGCTCATTTTGAAGATACTTTTTCATTTTTTCACCACTTTATCCACAAATTTTAAAAGAACAGTAGGTTGGTTATGTTGAAATTTACTAGGGAAAAGATAAATAATGACAGTGGTTTCACTTTGTTGGAGGTATTGGTATCAATTGTCATATTAAGTATCATAATTTTATCATTCTTAAGCTTTTTTTCACAAGCATTGCTTTTTTCTGTTAAAGAGGAGGATAATCTAGTTGGTGTAAATATTTCAGAAAGAATTTTGTATTATGTCGAAGGAAGTAGTACAATAGAATCAGTTATAAGTGCCAATACATACTCCTGTGATGCGGAACCTCATTCTTTAGTATCGTACATTGCAGATCAAGACCCTCAAGATGAATGGCAAACCTACCCTCCAGATTTAACAAAACTTTTCTTTACGCAAAATAATAGGACTTACTACTCATATGTTACCATATGTCAATCGGCAGAGGAAACAGATTTAAGGCTGCATCGTGTACATATCAAAACATATCAATCTATGAATAATTCTAACCAGGATAGATTTATTTATGAAACCTATCAATATATAAACCTGTTTGAATAGAAGGGGGATTTAAGTTGAATGTAGTTAGGAATGATAAAGGCTATACTATTCTAATTGTTCTTCTTACCATCGTAGTTATTGGTTTGATAGCACCGCCATTAATTAACAGCGTTATGAGCAGCTCCCTTCAAAATCAAAAAACAGAAGAAAATGTTCAACTCGAGAATTTAACAGAGATGGGAATCCATTATTTTAGAAATGATGTAGCGAAAAATATTACAGCTGGAGGCATGACAACAACAAAAAATCCGGATGAAATTATGTCCGCCTTAAAAAAGATAGATGAAGCGGAGTTAATTCAGCTAGATACAGACAGTGGAACGATGAAGTATCGAGTAGGTTACATTAATGAAGTTCGATTTGACCCTGAGGACTCTAACTACATATTAATTGACTATATGAGTGAAGCATATGTAAATGATGCTAAAGACGAGAAAGCTGAAACTTATCGTTTAAAGTATACAGGTCAACCTGTGAATGGTGGAGACAATGAAGATGAAGTTCAACCTCCTCCGACTAGTGGAAATGATAGAGCTTGCTTAGACTTGAACAGTAAAAATGGAAAAATACATCTCTCTGGACAAACGTATTGCTATCTTAATGGTAGTTTCGTAATTGATGAGCTAATCAAGATAACTGGTCAGGCTAAACTAGAGATTGATGGTTCTGTTGTTTTTCGCAAATCCGTTGATATTGCAGGACAAGGGACCTTAGATATATTTGGAGCAAGTCATTTCAATGAGAATGTCTTTGTAAGAGGGAATGGGATAATAGTTATTGATGGTTCTGTTCAATTTGACAAAATGCCTTCCAAAAAAGGCAACGGAAGTATCAAATATAATAACCGGGAATACAATTAAACTTTCTCTTTATAGGGAAAGTTTTTCTTTTTACACAAGACCGCCGTCATATCCTCCCCGGACAAGTCATAAAATGGTACAAACCTATTTGCGGGAAGGGTGTTTGTATGAATGATCGGATTGCGGAAATTAGAAGAAGGGCCGCAAAGAGAAGACGGCAGCGGCAGAATCAGTTGCCGAAACGAAATAACATAGGGTCAACACAACAGCTTGTGAGGGATGAGGAAAGGTATGGAGGTTCTAGTTACACCTCTTATGAGGGGGGACCTGATGGAGGTGGAGGGCATCCCTTATTTAACAAGGAGCTTTTCTTGTTTAAGATTTTGGCATCGGCGATTCTTGTGTTGGTGGTAGCCATCATGTTCCAGAATCCTACGAGTACTTTTGAAAAGCCGCGTCAGTTTGTTTCAGAAACAATGGAGCAGAGTTTTCAATTTGCAGCGTTCACATCTTGGTACGAGGAGAAATTCGGTAAGTCCTTGGCGTTGTTACCGTTACCAAACACCACAGATCAACCAAACGTCAATGCGGATGATTATGTCATCCCGGCTTCTGGACGAGTTTTCGAAAGCTTTGAGGCGAACGGGCAAGGCGTGATGGTGGAAACGATGGCCCATTCTAATGTGGAGGCCATGAATGGTGGGTTTGTGTCGTTTGTTGGGAACAGGGAGGATACAGGCAAGACAATCATTATCCAGCACCCTGATGATAGTTATACGTGGTATGGGCAGCTTGGGGAAGTAGATGTGAAGCTTTTTGACTTTATTGAAACAGGCGATGTGCTTGGCAAAACGACGGTGCTTGAGGACGGTTCAAAAGGGATGTTTTATTTTGCCATCCAAAAAGATAATGAATTTATCGACCCTATGCAGGTGATCTCATTTGAATAATAAATGGCTGAGGCTATTACAGAAGATTCATGTACATCCACTGATGTGGTTTCTCGCCGGGTTGGCCATTTTAACCGCCAATTTCCGGGAGCTGCTTATCTTATTTTTTATTGTATTTATTCATGAGTTGGGCCATGGAGTTGCGGCGACGCATTACAACTGGCGCATCAAACAGGTGTTGTTGCTGCCATTTGGCGGGGTTGCCGAAATGGAGGAGCATGGCAACCGTCCGTTGAAAGAGGAGCTGGTCGTAACACTTGCCGGTCCCTTGCAGCATGTATGGCTTTCAGCGGGCGCCTTTTTTCTTTTTAAGCTTGGCTATCTTTCCGCAGGGATGTGGGAGATGTTCTTTACTTTTAATATCATGATCTTCCTGGTGAACCTATTGCCGATCTGGCCGTTGGATGGTGGGAAAATCATGGGGCTGCTGTTTAGTCGCACGTCAGCCTTTGCGCAGGCGCACGAGCGAACTTTGCAGGCTTCCTTTGTGTTTTTAGCGCTTTTTTGTGCAACTTATCTGGTCATTGACCCGTTGCACATTAATATTTGGATTATCACAGTGTTCCTGTTTTTTTCCTTATATACAGAGTGGAAGCAGCGGCACTTTGTTTTTATGCGATTTTTGATGGAGCGGTACTATGGAAAAAATAATACGTTTTCTACCATAACGCCAATTGTGGTGGATGAAAAAGAAAAGATCCATCAGGTGCTTCAAAAATTTAAGCGGGACTGCAAGCACAATATTATCGTGATGAAGGGGAAGGACAAACAGCCTCCGCTTGATGAAAATGAACTGCTGCATGCTTATTTCAAGGAGAAGTTGACGACAATTGATATAGGAGATATCCTGTATTCATACTAGGTTCTTTTCGTATACGGTGTTGGTTGTCGTATTTTTATCACAACCGTTTTTATTGTTGCTGTCGTGCTCTTTTCTTGGAATAACAGAGAAAGGTTCCATGCCACATTTAGAGCAGCTCAGCGGTAAAAAGTCTAAAAGCTGACTTTTTACTAAAAAATAACAACAATAATTGAGAAAAGAGCCTCACTAAAACTTCACTTCGAAAGCTGAGGCTAATTCATTGATAGAGTTAATTATGGACATGAAGGCGACAGAAAAAAGAGTCGCGATAAAAGAGGATGATAAAATTGTTGAGCTGCTGATTGACCGGCCGACATCTCATCCAATAGAAGGGAATATTTATATTGGTCGCGTTGTGAATGTCCTGCCAGGCATGCAAGCCGCTTTTGTTGATTTTGGACAAAAGAAGCCAGGATATCTTCATCGCGACCATTTATGTTCTTATCAGACCTCCACGCTGTCTAAAACGGAAAAGGAACAGAAAGGGATTTCCCATTTTGTCCATCAGGGAGAAGCAATTCTCGTGCAGGTTGTGAAGGAGGGTGAAGGGACGAAAGGCGCCAAGTTGACGGGGCTGATAGAGTTTCCCGGGACACATATTGTGTACCAGCCATACGGAAAGTACAAAGCCATCTCCAAGAAAATGTCGGATGTTAAAAGGAAGGAGTGGCGTAGTCTTTTGCAAGAGTGGCTGACTTTGGATGAAGGAGTTATTTTACGAACAGCAAGTGAGCATGTTGCTTCAGAAGTGGTCGAGGCAGAACTCCTTGAGTTGCAGCGACAGTTCCTCGAGGTGCAGGAGAAACAAAGTGCGTCAGTCAAGGTGCCTTCACTTGTCCATGAAGAGGATCATTTTTTATCCAAAATAATTCGGGAGATTCCACCTGCTGAGGTGAAACTTGTAGAAGTGGATGATGCGGAGACCTCGCAACTTCTAAAAAAGAAAGGCTATCCTGTTCGCTTTTATCAAGGCAAGGAGGGCATTTTTAAAAGAAGAGGGATGGAACAGGAGCTTGAAAAAGCGTTAAAACGAATTGTGTGGCTGCCAAGCGGAGGGTACATTATTATCGAACATACTGAAGCGATGACGGTCATTGATGTGAATACTGGAAAATACATAGGAAAAACGGGGCTGCAAGAGACCGTGTTGAAAACCAATTTAGAGGCTGCAGTAGAGATTGCGAGACAGCTGCGTCTAAGGGAAATTGGTGGCATCATTATTGTTGATTTTATTGATATGGCTAGTGATGGTGAGCGGGAGCAGGTGTTGCGCAAGGTGAAGGATGCGGCTCGGAAAGATCGCTCCCATGTCAGAGTGATTGGCTTTACGGAATTAAACTTGCTTCAGTTAACCCGCAAGAAAGTTCGGGAGCCATTGACGAAGATGTTGCTGCAGCCGTGTTCACCTTGCGACGGCAAAGGTGAGGTGTTTTCATTGGATACCGTCACTTATCAGTTGGAACGCGAACTTTTGGAGTTCAAAGGAAGCGATGTTGACGCGGTTGTTGTAGAATCAAGTTCAGAAGTAGTGGACAAACTGATGGGGTTGCCTGATATAATGGAACGAAGTGGTCTTCAGATTTATTTTATAAAAAATGACGGAGTACCACGTTTTGATATACGTTTTGCCGGATCTATCGAGGATGCGAAAGAAAGGGTAAAAACGCTGTGAAACCTTATTGACATAAGGGTTTAGAATATGCTAAGATGTTCTTTGTTAGTTTGTAGCACCCGTGCTACAACCGCACAGTCCAGGTTCCGTGAAATATGAGCGTAAATTCGTTACATATACCTGATACTGGCGAGTCTGAGTCTATTGAGGAGGTGCAAGAGAATGTACGCAATTATTGAAACAGGTGGTAAACAAATCAAGGTTGAAGCAGGTCAAACGATCTACATCGAGAAACTTGATGGAGCTGCTGGAGATGTAGTAACTTTCGACAAAGTTCTTTTCGTTGGTGGCGACAATGTTAAAGTTGGTAGCCCACTAGTAGCGGGAGCAACTGTAACGGCTAAAGTTGAAAAACAAGGTCGTGCGAAGAAGCTTACTGTATTCAAGTACAAAGCGAAGAAAAACTACCGTAAAAAACAAGGTCATCGTCAACCTTACACAAAAGTTACTGTTGATGCAATCAACCTGTAATTTAAAGGTGATCGGATGATTAAAGTTACAATTAAACGAGATGATCACAAGTTGATCCAATCGTTTACCATAACTGGACATGCTAACTTTGCCAAAAAGGGTGCAGACATTGTGTGTGCCGGTGTTTCGGCCGTATCTTTCGGTGCGGTGAACGCGGTCATGTCATTATGTCAAGTTACTCCTGATATTGAGCAAGGGGCAGATGGATTTTTAAAGTGTTCGGTCCCATCCGGCTTGGATGAGTCGACATTTGAAAAAGTACAACTGTTGCTAGAAGGTATGGTTGTGTCTTTAGAGACGATTGAACGTGACTATGGAAATTATATAACCATTTCTAAGTAGGAGGTGGAATACATGTTAAGATTAGATCTTCAGTTCTTTGCTTCCAAAAAGGGAGTAGGTAGTACTAAAAACGGTCGTGACTCTCAATCCAAACGTCTTGGCGCTAAGCGTGCAGACGGTCAACAAGTTTCTGGTGGTTCTATTTTATACCGTCAACGCGGTACTAAAATTTACCCAGGAGCAAACGTTGGACGTGGAGGAGACGATACATTGTTCGCGAAGGTTGACGGAATCGTTCGTTTCGAGCGCCTAGGCCGTGACCGCAAACAAGTTAGCGTATATCCTGTTGCTCAAGAAGCATAATTCCAAAGGAACTCTAGCCTATGTTTAGGTTAGAGTTTTTTTAATGCAAGCGATTATAAGTTGATAATAAGCGATAATGAATTAGCGCTTTGTGGTTCCCTTCGACATAAAGGTCTAAAATCCTTTAGGGGTCTGACCCCCTTTTCTTCTTTTTTTGTGCTATAATCGACATAGTCAAGAAGGTATTGGAATTAAAGTTTGGACTAGGAGTACGGTATTATGAGAAATAGAGGGACGTTGGATGTGTTGCGTCATTCGAGGCATGATTGGCTTAATCGCATTCAGTTGATTAAGGCGAATTTGTCGCTTGGACGTTTGGAGCGAGTGAATAATTTGATAGAGGAGATTGTGCTTGAGGCCAATCATGAATCCAACTTGACGAATTTACAAGCCCCTGCATTTGCGGAATATCTGATTACTTTCCATTGGGAACCGAGACTCTTTTCGATGGAATATGAAATAATCGGAGAGCCTGTAAATCTGTCAAAAGCGGATGAGCTATTGTGCAAATGGATTTCTTCTTTGTTTACCGACCTGGAAAATGCGGTAAACAAAAAAGCAGATAACCATTTGTTTTTAAGTTTGCATATAGAAGAAGCGGAAGTTCGTTTCTTTTTTGATATAAATGGAATACTAGAAGATACAGACTTTTTAACGGAGTGGCTGCAAGTACAGCCGGATGGTTTCTCAGTGATTGGACAAGAAATAAATCCTGAGCAGAGTTCCATCCAAGTGTCTTACAAGCTTTAAAAAATGAACGCAAAAGGTGTTTTATCAACCTTTTGACATATCGGAGTGAATAATCAATGTTTGTCGATCAGGTCAAGATTTATGTAAAAGGTGGCGACGGCGGGAACGGAATGGTTGCCTTTCGTCGTGAAAAATATGTACCGGATGGGGGACCAGCCGGCGGTGATGGTGGAAAAGGAGCGGACGTTATTCTTCAAGTAGAAGAAGGCTTGCGTACCTTGATGGATTTCCGTTACAAGCGTCACTTTAAAGCAAACCGTGGAGAGCACGGAATGTCCAAAAACCAGCACGGAAGAAATTCTGAATCCATGATTGTTAAGGTTCCACCGGGAACTGTCGTCATGGATGACGATACAAAAGAAACATTGGCTGACTTAACAGAGCACGGCCAGCAATATGTTGTAGCAAAGGGTGGCCGTGGAGGTCGCGGGAATACACGTTTCGCGACACCAAGAAACCCAGCTCCAGAAGTTGCTGAAAACGGGGAACCAGGTCAAGAGCGCTATGTTGTTCTTGAGTTGAAAGTTCTTGCGGATGTAGGACTTGTTGGCTTCCCAAGTGTAGGGAAATCCACACTTCTTTCCGTTGTTTCTGCAGCAAAACCGAAAATCGCTGAATACCATTTCACGACTATCGTACCTAACCTTGGGGTAGTAGAAACGGAAGACGGCCGCAGTTTTGTTATGGCCGATCTGCCAGGTCTAATTCAAGGTGCGCATGAAGGTGTAGGTTTAGGACATCAATTCCTTCGTCACATCGAGCGTACTCGTGTCATCATCCATGTAGTGGATATGGGCGGATTAGAAGGCCGCGATCCATATGAGGATTACAAGACAATCAACGAAGAGTTAAAAGAATACAACCTGCGTCTGACAGAACGTGCCCAAATTGTTGTAGCAAACAAAATGGACATGCCTGATGCAGAAGAAAATCTTGAAATCTTCAAGCAACAAGTTGGCGAAGATGTGAAGGTGTTCCCTATCTCTGCCCTAACTCGCAGCGGTCTGCGTGACCTTTTATATGCGGTGGCAGATGAGCTTGAGCATGCACCAGAATATCCATTATATGAAGAGGAAGCAATCGAGCAACGCGTGGTATACAAGCATGAAGAAGAAGAACTTCCATTCATGATTACACGTGATCCAGACGGTGCATTTGTACTGTCAGGTGAAAAACTTGAAAAACTGTTTGTGATGACGAACTTCAACCATGAAGAGTCTATCAAACGTTTTGCCCGTCAACTTCGTGGTATGGGAGTAGATGAAGCATTGCGTGCACGCGGTGCGAAAGACGGCGACATCGTTCGTCTACAGAAATATGAATTCGAATTTGTTGAATAGATTGGCCGGAGGGGATAATTCATATTATCCTCTCTTCTTTACATATACGAAAAGAAGGAGAGAGATCCGATGTTAGAGGAGAAGTTCTTTTTAGTGCGGGAAGATGTCCTGCCAGAAGCGATGAAAAAGTCAATTGAAGTAAAAGAAATGCTTGCACGCGGGAAAGTGGATTCCATTGCTGAAGCCGTACAAAAGGTAGACCTCAGCCGGAGTGCCTTTTACAAATATCGTGATACCGTTTTTCCGTTTCACACCATGGTAAAAGAAAAAATCATGACTTTATTTTTTCACTTGGAAGATCAAACAGGAGCATTATCGCAACTTCTTGCAACAGTGGCAACGGTCGGTTGTAACGTATTGACCATTCACCAGACCATCCCCCTGCAAGGAAAGGCAAACGTGACACTTTCCCTTGATATGTCTGGGCTAAAAGGTGATATCAACGCTTTACTTTCGATGCTGAAGCGATTAGAATTTGTAGATAAAGTAGAGATCTTAGGGACAGGCGCTTAAGTCTATTACAAGTGCAATCCTAAGGAAGCATAGTGGAGATAGGGGAGTAGAGAGCATGACAAGAATTGGATTTTTAGGACCGAAAGCAACATTTACTGACATGGCGGTGACAAAGTTTTTTCCAAGGTTTGATAAAAAAGCATTTTCCACCATTCCTGAATGCATGGATGCGGTATTAGAGGGAAAGGTCGATATGGCTGTTGTTCCACTTGAGAATGCAATTGAAGGATCTGTAAATGTCACACTTGATTACCTTATTCACGATTGTCCCTTGCCGATTGTCGGCGAGCTGACCATCCCAATTAGCCAGCATTTATTAGTGCACCCTGATCATATAAAAAATGGCGAAGAGCTGGAAGTGATCTATTCACATTCCCACGCGATCGCCCAGTGCCATAAATACTTACATAAAAACTATCCAAATGCAGTGTATGAAACCACTTCGTCCACTGCCGCTGCAGCAAAACTGATCTCAGACCATAGACTTTCCCAAAAAGCCGCCTGCATTGCAAATTCGCTAGCTGCCAAAGAATATAACTTAAATGTGCTGCAGGAAAATATCCACGACTATGACAACAATCACACCAAGTTTATTATCCTGCATCGTGATGAGACAGTGATGCTTCAAAATGAAGAACATGCTAATATTGGTGAAAAGACAACCCTGATGGTGTCGCTTCCCACTGACCAATCTGGTGCCCTTCACCAAGTGTTATCTGTATTCGCATGGAGAAAGCTGAACCTGTCGAAAATAGAGTCCCGCCCAATGAAAACGGGTTTGGGTAATTATTTTTTCATTATTGATATTAATGAGGAAGTGGAACATCCGTTAATCCCACCCGCGATTGAGGAGTTGGAGGCATTGGGATGCTCGGTGAAAGTGTTGGGGAGATATAATAGTTATTTGTTGAGGTAGTGTTGTTTTGTTTGGAAAAACCCGTCTGGGGGTGCTGAAGTGAGGGGAATCATTGGGCGGGTTTTTAGTTTTTGTGGAGTTGGGGATCCTATATGCCCGAAGCCTAGAATAAAGCAGGTGAATGGTCAAATAGAAGGGCTCTATACGCCCGAAGCGTGGAGGGAGCAGGGTGAAAAGTCTAATAAAACGGTCTATACGCCCGAAGCCGAGGAAAAAGTAGGTGAAAGTCTAATATAAATTTGCTTCTCCGCCCGAAAACGCCCCGCGAGTAGTAAAACGGTAACAGAGAAGCCGTCTCAATGCCCGAAACACCCACGAACTCCACCAAACGGTAACAGAGAAGCCGTCTCAATGCCCGAAACACCCACGAACTCCACCAAACGGTAACAGAGAAGCCGTCTCAACGCCCGAAACGCCCACGAACTCCACCAAACGGTAACAGAGAGACCGTCTCAACGCCCAACCCCCAAACACCAAACCGGTAACAGAGCCGCCACCCTGCACTCTAACTCAAGCTCCTAAGCAAGCCTCGCCCCTCCCCAATAACCCTATTCCACAACCATCCCAGCTTCCTTCAACGCCGTACACGCCGCATCAAGCTTCTCCTCAGAATCCGCTTCAATCGTATGCAAATGCGTTCCGTCCGTCAATTGCGACAAATAGGATGCATTGGTTTGCTTTATTTTTCGGATAAAAGCGTCCACTTCAGCGCGACTGGACACCATGACGGACGCGTTCAAGTCGCCATAAACAGGGTGCTCAATCCGGACATCTTTTACCGTCACGCCGTGGTCCACCAGAATATACAGTTCTTCTTTCGTTCGGTGCGGCTCATGGAAACTAACAATTATCCGCTCTTTTTTTACCTGCTCACCGAAGGGTTTCATATAAACGTAGCCTTGGCTGGTTGCAAGGATCGGTTCGTTTTTGGCTTTTAAGAGGGAGATGTCTTGGACGATGACTTGTCTGCTAACATTCGTCCTTCCAGCTAGCTCTCCTCCAGTCAGCGGCTTGTCTTCCGTCTGCAGCCAGTGCAAAAGGAGGTTTCTGCGTTCTTCTCCTAGTACTTTCTTTTCTTGCGTCATAAGTTTAGCCGCTCCTTTTCATGCGTTCTTCTATAATTTCCTTTAGAGCCTCTACAGCAAGGTCAAGATCTCTAAGTGTGGTTTGTTTTCCAAATGAAATGCGAATGAATTCTCGTGCTTCATCCGGTGTTTTCCCGGTGGCAATCATGGTTCTGGAAGGGGATTGGGATCCCATTTGACAGGCGCTTCCTGTAGAGATCGCAATGCCTTTTCGATTGCACTCAAGCATTACGTGCTGTCCTTCGACACCGGATAGTCGCAGTCCGAGGATATGCGGCAGACCTTGTACATGCTCGCCTTCCACTACAATCGGCAGCCAAGATTGCTGAATCAACCTTAGAAAATGAATTCGCATCGTTTCATATTTTTCTTTTAAATCTTGCATGGACGCCTCCATTTGCTGTGCAGCAGTCAAAAAAGAAGCGATGCCGGGAACGTCTACGGTTCCGGGGCGCATTCCTTTTTCGTGACTCGCACCTTCGTAAATGGACTTCCAAGTTGCTTTTGGATTGATATATAATGCCCCGACACCTTTTGGTCCATAAATTTTATGCGACGATATCGAGATGCTTGTAAGGTGGAGCTTCTCCACGTCTATTGGTATTTTACCAAATGTCTGGACACAATCGCTATGAAAGTGGATATTTTTCTCCTTTAGCAGTGCGCCGATTGCTTCAAGCGGCTGTAAAATTCCGGTTTCGGAATTGGCATGGTGGATGGAAACAAGGCATGTGTCCTCCCGTAATGCAGCTTTTAATTGCGAAAGTGCAATGATTCCATTGCCGTCAACAGGCAGCCAGGTTACCTCATAGCCTTCTTGTTCTAATGACTTGCAAAGGGAGTGAATGGACGCATGCTCTGTAGAGGTGGTAATAATGTGCTTCCCTTTATCCCCACACCCTTTCAAAAGCGTGCGAATGGCCAGAAGGTTTGCCTCACTTCCGCCGCTTGTAAAGTAAATGCCTTCCTTTTTCCCTGAAATTATCCGTGCAAGCTCGCCACGGCAGGTTTCCAACAAATCAGATGCAGTGGTGCCAGTGTCGTGTAAACTACTGCTGTTTCCATAATAATTTCTTGCCACATGTTGGTATGCCTCCAAGGATTCATTGCTCATTGGGGTAGTAGCTGCGTAATCGAGATAGATCATGTTTGAAAACTCCTTCCCCTAAATAGACTGCTAAATCTAGCAAACTCTCGGTCTTGTAAAAAATCTCTTGTCATTAGTATAGAAATATGTAAATATAGGTGTCAAGACACTTATATACACAGGAGGTTTTTTTGTGTCTAGTATACAGCAAGATGTCATTGTAGTTGGAAGTGGTTTATCTGCTTTGTTGACTGCAAATTATTTAAGTGAACACATGAATGTGATTATTTTCACAAAGTCTAGTAAAAATGATAATAATTCTTTCCTTGCACAAGGTGGAGTTGCTTGTGCCATCGAACATACAGATTCTTGGCAATTACATTACGAAGATACCATGGCCGCTGGTTGTTACCATAACGAGGAAGATGCGGTAGAACTCCTTACCAAATGTGGCCCAGGCGAGTTGCAAGCATTCATTCAAAATGGGATGCAGTTTGATCGGGACGGTCTGGGTGAATATTCACTTGGCATGGAAGGTGCCCATTCCAAAAGGAGAATTCTACATGCCGGAGGAGATCAAACAGGCAAAGAATTGATGGAATGGCTTCAATCAAGGCTGTCAAAAAAAGTTCTCATGGTGGAGCATGAGACTGTTATCAAGTTGCATGTTCATAACGATCATTGTTGTGGGGTGCAAACATACAATTCCAACGGGGAACGGACAAACTATTTTGCTTCAAAAGTGATCTTGGCAACAGGTGGAGCGGGATCGCTTTATCCTTATACTTCCAATAATGAAAGCATTACCGGCATGGCATTGTCGCTTGCGTATCAGGCTGGAGCTACGCTAACAGATTTGGAATTCATGCAATTTCACCCAACAATGCTGTCAGTAGATGAAAAAGCTGTTGGGCTTGTTTCGGAAGCAGTTCGTGGGGAAGGGGCATTTCTTCAAAATGTGAAAGGCCTTAGGTTTATGGAAAATGTACACCCAATGAAAGATCTGGCACCGAGAGATGTGGTGTCACGTGCAATTTTTCAAGAACTTGACAATGGAGAAAAGGTTTACCTGAATATCTCCAAGGTGGAACAATTCCAAACAAGATTTCCTGCCATCACTAGGCTATGTGCAACAAACGGCATTGACTTGAGTACCAATCTCATACCGGTTGTGCCGGGAGCTCACTTTTATATGGGTGGTATTTATACAAATGTAGATGGAGAAACATCTCTAAAAGGTTTGTACGCAGTTGGAGAGGCTTCCTGCAACGGAGTGCATGGGGCCAATCGATTAGCAAGCAACTCCTTGCTTGAGACCATTGTTTTCTCTAAGACACTTGCGGATCACCTTTTAAAAGGAAGTCATCATGAATTCTGGCATAAAACCTCAATTGAAAAAATGGATAGGGATTTGCTTCAGCAAAGAGCTGTGCCACTTCCATCAAAAGAAGAGATTCAACATATGATGATGAAGCATGCGGGCATTGTCCGACATGAGGATGGCTTATTAGAGTTAAAGAACTGGCTGGAGCTTTACCTGCCATACTTCAAGGCGATAAACCAACTAACAGAAATTTTGCCACTAAAAGAAATAGAAACCATTCACATGCTTCAATTATGCTATCTGATTACAGAAGCGGCCTTGCAACGTAAGGAAAGTCGCGGAGCTCATTTTCGTTCAGATTTTCCTATAGCAAAAGAATCTTGGCGACAGGTCCGGATTTTGCATGTTCAAAAGGATGGTAATGCAATGCGAAAGGAGAAAGAACTAGATGAATTCAATCATGCTGCAAGAGATGCTGCATCATTTTTATAAAGAAGATATCGGTGAAAAAGACTTAACGTCTGAAGCGCTTTTTGATGAAAAAGAGACAGGATCAGGAAGCTTTATAGCAAAAGAAAACGGTATTTTTGTCGGAGAAAAGATTGTGCAGGAGGCCATGCGGTTACTGGATCCAGACGTTCAAGTGACTCTTTTCAAAAAAGATGGAGACAGACTCGAAAAAGGGGAAGTCATTGCAAGAGCAGATGGTAAAATGCGCGCGTTACTTGGTGCAGAAAGAGTGACCCTGAATTTGATGCAACGTATGAGCGGGATAGCGACGCTGACTGCTGCTGCCGTCTCCGAGCTTAATAGCAATCATACAAAAATTTGTGATACCAGAAAGACAACTCCAGGCTTAAGAATGTTGGAAAAATACGCGGTCACCTGCGGAGGCGGTTATAATCATCGTTTTGGCCTTTACGATGGGGTGATGATTAAAGATAATCATATCGAGTTTGCGGGAAGTATTACAAACGCCGTTCGACTTGTCCGTGAAAAAGTAGGACATATGGTTAAGATTGAGGTAGAAACAGAATCGTTGTCTCAAGTGCAGGAAGCTGTCGAGGCGGGTGCTGACGTGATAATGTTTGATAACCGCACACCAGATGAAATAAAAGAATACATTCAGCATGTACCAAAACATATTACTACAGAAGCTTCTGGGGGCATCAATCTTACTAATCTGGCCACCTATCGGAAAACTGGTGTTGATTATATTTCTCTCGGTTTGCTTACCCATTCAGCAAAATCACTAGATATCAGTTTTAACGTTGGGGCGAAAGGGGTTTAATAGAATGAACATACTAGATTTGGTAAAAAAAGATAACGGGCTATTGCCTGCCAAATATCGTGATATGACGATGGATGAAATGAGAGTAAGGGTGAAGGAGATAAAAGAGAAGCTTGGAGCGGATCTGTTTATTCCTGGACATCACTATCAAAAAGATGAAGTCATTGAATTCGCGGATGCCACGGGAGATTCTTTGCAACTTGCACAAGCTGCAGCGGAGACGACAGCAACGTATATCGTATTTTGTGGCGTGCATTTTATGGCCGAGACGGCAGATATTTTGACGAATGAAAATCAAGTGGTCATATTGCCGGATATGAGGGCAGGCTGTTCGATGGCGGATATGGCAGATATCCATCAAACCGAGCGTGCTTGGGAAAAGCTTGAAAAGGTATTTGGCGATACGATGCTGCCATTGACTTATGTAAATTCCACTGCAGCCATTAAAGCCTTTTGCGGAAAAAGGGGAGGAGCCACTGTTACTTCCTCCAACGCCCATAAAATGGTAGAGTGGGCCTTCACGCAAAAAGAAAGAATCTTATTCTTGCCAGATCAACACCTTGGCAGAAACACTGCTTATGATTTAGGGATACCGCTTGAGGAGATGGCGGTTTGGAATCCGATAACGGACGAACTGGAATACGACGGGGATCCTTCCAATGTGAAAGTAATCCTTTGGAAAGGACATTGTTCTGTTCATGAAAAATTCACGCTTGGAAATATCGAGCAACTGAGAATGGATAAACCCGACATGAACATTCTCGTGCATCCGGAATGTACGTGGGAAGTGGTACAAAAGAGTGATTTGGCAGGAAGCACGAAATATATCATCGAAACCATTGAAAAAGCAGATGCGGGCAGTCAGTGGGCAATTGGGACAGAGATGAACCTGGTAAACAGAATTATTCAACAGCATCCCGACAAGGAAATCGTGTCGCTTAATCCAAATATGTGCCCATGCCTTACCATGAATCGAATCGACCTTCCACATCTATTATGGGCGCTTGAATCAATCGAGACCGGACAAATCATCAATAGGATCCAAGTCGATCAAGAAACTGCAAACCAAGCCATATCCGCTCTAAACAAAATGCTCGAACACGCTTGAAAATATCAGAAACGTAAAATGTTTAATGAAATTCCTAGCTGTTGGTTGGAGCAAAAGGCGTAGACTCCAGTGGGGGAGTAGCGACATTGATGAGACTCCGCAGTGAAACGAGGAGGCTCAAAGTCGCCCCACGGAAAGCGAAGCCTTTTGCGGAAATCAACAACGTTTTTTAAGCAAACCTTAAAAATGGGCACCGCCGGAAAAATTATATTTTTCCCTGCGGTGTCCATGTTTTTTATCATAAACTCCCCTTTAGACGCATAAGTTGAGTTGAAGAATAGTGGCAAAATGCCTACACAACTCATAGACTGTAAAGACTTTGCTAAGGAGGGAAAATCCTTGAAAATCCATATTGTCCAAAAAGGGGATACATTGTGGAAGATTGCCCAGAAATACAATGTGAATTTCGAAGAACTAAAGAAATCGAATTCACAACTAAGCAATCCTGACATGATTATGCCTGGAATGAAAATAAAAGTGCCGATGGCAGGGGTACCTGTCAAGAAAGAAAGCCAAGTGATGGGTGTGACGAAAGAAGCACCAAAGCAAGTAATGGGAGTACAGGCGCCTAAAGCGCAGCATCCTTATAAAGAGATGCCGAAAAAGCCTGCGGTTAAAGAACAACCGGTAAAAGAAGCTCAGAAAACTCCATACAAACCGAAAATGCCGCAACTAAAGCCGTATTTTCCTGAAGTGGATGTAAATAATTATTTGACGGTTAATGTTCCTCACAAGCAGCCTAATGAAAAAATGCCGAAGATGCCGAACATTAAAATGCCAAATGCAAAAATGCCTAACATAAAGATGCCAAATGTGAATATGCCGAATCTTGGCATGGCAAATGAAAACATGCCAGTGAACATACCAAAACCAAAAGAGGAAAGTCCGGAAAGTCCGGAACAAGTGATGGGAGTGCAACAACCAGCAATGGAAGAGTGCTATCCTGTATCACCTGTATTGCCTGGAAGCGGATTATGTCCTCCATGTCCACCTAAACACCATCACCATCACCATGGATGGGGACCAGGTTGGGGAGGACCAGGAATGGGTATGCCAGGGATGATGCCAGGAATGCAAGGAATGGGTATGCCAGGAATGATGCCAGGAATGCAAGGAATGGGTATGCCAGGGATGCAAGGAATGGGCATGCCAGGAATGATGCCAGGGATGCAAGGAATGGGTATGCCAGGGATGATGCCAGGAATGCAAGGCATGGATGGATCACAAGTAATGGGAGTTCAACAAGGCGAAGAGTCTCCAGATGTGGACTATGGCCAAATGCAACAACAAATGATGCAGCAAATGCAACAGCTGCAACAAATGGGCCAAATGCCTAACATGAGCAATGAAGAAATGGAAAGTGCGGTAATGGGTGTTCAAGATCAAATGGCTCAAAATGGGATGCAGGGAATGGGCATGCCGCAGATGATGCCAGGAATGCAAGGAATGGGTATGCCGCAAATGATGCCTGGAATGATGCCAGGAATGCAAGGAATGGGCATGCCACAAATGATGCCTCAAGGAATGCCGATGGGACCAATGGGTGGTTATCCATGTTATCCAATGGGGCCAGTTTCTCCAGGTTCGGGATTCGGACAAATGGAGGGTGACCAACAACAGCAACAAGTTGCAGGAGCTAGCTCAGGTGGAGATTGTGGCTGTGGCGCACCTCAAGGTTATCGCAATGATGTACCTTATGGTTATGCACCGTATGGCTACCCTTTTGCTCCAGGCTATTATAATCCTCAAGGTTATGGCTACGGGGTTTCCAATGAAGAACGAAATGACGGATCCGATTTTGAAGGTCCGGAAACTGATGATGAAAACTGATCATCTGATCTTTAGAGACGATTTCAATCGAAATCGTCTTTTCTTACGTCTCGCACAGGAAACAAATCTAATCATCCATTCCTATACGAAAATAAAACATAACCTCTATAAAATCCTTACAGAAGAGGGTCTGTATATTTTAAAGGGTTATGCGGAATCAGGTAATCTGGACTCCATCATACGTTTCAGCCAACTTTTACATAAGAGCGGATTTCATACGGGGCTTATGTACGAGAAATTTAGGGATGGTCAATTCCTTCTTAATGAACAAGGTGTAGTTTGGGTACTGATAAATTATATTGCTCCTAAGAGAAAATTTAGTTTTTTAAAGGAGAAAGATAGAGAAGATGGCTTGCTTACTTTGCAAAAATTTCATCAGCACAGTAAAATCGTCCTGCCAAACCTTACACCTGGTCTCCCGAAGGAAAATACGATTGCAAAATGGCAAAATCGGCTTCTGGTTTTCGAAAATCATGTCCCTTTTTTAACAAAGTGGTTTAACCCTAATGTTATTGGTGAAATTGTATACTATAGTCATCTTTCATTGAGTAAGCTGGCGGAAGAGTACGAAGAAACAGATGAAGTGGTTCTTCACGGTGATGTGGTGAGTCATAATTTTATTAAGGCTGCAGATAATAAGGTGTATTTAATTGACTATGACCTGCTTTCCGTTGGAAGTGCAGATTGGGATTATGTTCAATATGCAAGCAGGATTCTCCCTTTTTTAAAATGGAATGGGAGCTTGTTTCACACGCATTTCAATCTAATGGAAATGGCTAAAGACCATCCGTGGTTTTGGACGGCGCTCTCTTTCCCAATGGACATTTTACGAGAAGGTAACCAGTTTTCTAAATCTATGGGTGATGAGACAATGCCAAGCAGCTTTGCCAATCTCTCCTACTTTATTTCTACTTGGGAATTACGCAAACAATTTTTGACGAATTACAACAATCTGATACAATAATTTATATTGCTAAATGGAGGGAAGAATACGTAATGGAAGAAAAAATTGCCAAGTTGGTACAATGGATACAAGAAAAAGTTAAAGATGCAGGACTGAATGGAGCAATTGTTGGGGTAAGTGGTGGAATCGATTCCGCTGTGGTCGCCCATCTAATCAAGAGAGCATTCCCTGAAGATTCTATAGGGGTTATTATGCCATGCAAAAGTGACCCGAAAGATCAGGAGTACGCGCTAGAGGTTATTGAAAGTTGTGGAATTTCCCATACGACCATCGACCTTTCTGAGACACACACCGTTCTTTTTTCTGCGATGGAAAAACAGCTTAAAGAAAAAGGCGAATGGAACGAGGAAACAGCCCGACTTGGTGATGCAAATACTCGTGCGCGTCTTCGTATGACGACCCTTTATGCAGTGGCTAACAATTATGGTTATTTGGTAGTTGGTACAGATAATGCGGCAGAATGGCATACTGGGTATTTTACTAAATACGGAGACGGTGGAGTAGACTTAGTTCCACTTGTGAATTTCACCAAAGGCGAAGTTCGTGAAATGGCGAAAGTACTTGGGGTGCCAGAGAGCATCATCAGTAAGCCGCCAAGTGCAGGACTGTGGGAAGGCCAAACCGACGAAAACGAAATGGGTACAACTTACAATATGATTGATAGCTACCTTAAGGGTGAAGAAATTCCCGAAAAAGATAAGCAAATCATCGATAGAATGCATAAACGCACAGAACATAAACGTCAATTGGCGTATGGCCCTCCAAAATTTTAAAAGCTTGGAGAGAACTAACAAAATAAAACACCCCTTAACTTGTCACCCTAATGGAGAGTACATCTATTGTACTCAACTGACTCGTTAGGGGGTTTTTACATTGAGGAAATCACTATTCACTGTAACCTCTGCGGCACTTTTAGTTGGCGGTTTAGCGGGATGCGGCCAAAAAGAAAGTGCAACAGACAATAGGTATTATGAGGAAACAAGACCTATTGGGTATTATACAAGCGAACACAATCCTTATGTAAACAATGACCGTACACGTCGCGAACCGGAAGAAAGAGGAAATGCCCGTCTTCTGGAAGATAATGATGGTCCTTTGAATGAAATCTTGGACCGTTCTGTTGTCTATGACGAAAACAGAGTAAGACGTAACAAAGATAATGGAGTCAGAAATGCAACAAATCGTAATGATGGTGGCGGGGATCTGAACATCGGATATGATACGCCGGATTACAGTCCCACAGATAAGAATTATCACGGACATCTTAACGGAATCGAGAATGTAGGCAATCCATCTTATTACAATAACTATGATGGCAACCTTGCAGATCGAATCGTGAAACGTGCTTCAAAAGTTGATGGAGTCGATGATGCCCGTGTGTTAATCAATGGGGATGAAGTGCTTGTTGCGGTAAATCCGGAGAATAGGACAGATGATACCCGTCAACTAAAACGTGAAGTGCGCGATGCAGTAGAACCTCTTTTGAAAAATAAAGAGGTGCGCGTTGCCGTTGATGCAAGTGTGTACAGTACAGTCAGAAGCGTGGACAATGACTTGCGTAATGGAGAATGGCATTTGCATGACTTGGACCACACGATGAATGGGATTTATCGTACCATGAGAAGATAACTATTTAGGAGCAGCCTCTAATAACTAGGGGCTGTTTTTTTGTTTAAGGAATCATTTTCAGGGGAGTTCTTCAAAGGCTAGATAAAGACCTCAGTGACGAGGAAAAAGGAGAAGAGGCGTTCTCATCGCGGTGATGAAGACCTTAGTGACGAGGAAAAAGAAGAAGAGGTGTCCTCATCGCGGTGATGAAGACCTTAGTGACGAGGGAAAAGAAGAAGAGGTGTCCTCATCGCGGTGATGAAGACCTTAGTGACGAGGGAAAAGAAGAAGAGGTGTCCTCATCGCAGTGATGAAGACCTTAGTGACGAGGAAAAAGGGTAAGAGGTGTCCTCATCGCAGTGATGAAGACCTTTGTAACGAGAAAAAAGGAGAAGGGAGGTTCTCATGAACGTGATGAATACATTTGTTACGAGGAAAAAAGTAGAAAGAAGTCTTCATCTTCGATTATGCAGCTAAAGGTAAGGTTCTGGCGATATTTCAGAGCATTTGAGACCATGATTTCATTTTTTGGAGTTAAACTAGGGTAAGTGTTTATTTATGTTACTAAATTTTCATGTATACTCATGGTTAATATTCCTAGATATGGTCAAACTAAAAAAGATAAGACCAATAGAATTGGAATAGAAATTAAACTAATGAGAATGTGAGGGGGCAATGTAACAATGAAACCCATCATACTTAAAAAGTGGATCCTTCTGGTAGTTGTGTTCGTTGCCGCATTTGGATTGCTTTATACGTTTACCACTTATGAAGGTGCAGCAGATGAGAATGAATATGTGGATGAAGAAGTATTGGAGGATGCGTTTGAAGTAAACGGTCCATTAACGTTGAAGGTTGTGTTGGAGCGGATTTACTTGGATGGTGAAGTAAGTGAGGAGATTGTAGACCAGACTGTATGGGCAATGGAGGACTTTTGGGCTCAATACGAAGACTGGCAAGTTATTGACCTTGACGGTGAACAAGTCGTGTTCCAACAGTACATTGATGACATATCACCACTATTGAAATCCAATGGATACTTTGGAATCTCAGAAGAGGGGATTCTTACTATCTATGAAGGTAAGCCGACAGAGGCCTCCAAGATAATCCAATCCTTTTTCCAAATTGATGTAGGGAAACTGGAAAGCCACCAGCATGAGCAATTAAAGGGTGGTATTAAAGTGGGAACCAAGGATGATTATGTTCAGGTACTGGAGACATTCAAGCCTTATACGACAAAAAAACAATAAACAGGCCGGCTTTCTGCTGGTCTGTTTTTCGCGTTGGTCTAGGACAAGGTGAAATACCTTAACAATTGTACTAAAATATGCTATCTTTTTCTTTTGAGCCGATTGTTTCTTCTATTCATGGTAAAATGAAGAGTAGAAGCTGAACGAAAAGGGGAGTATTTTTACGTTGATCGATTTTATTAGAGGTTTTGTGGAATACGTGTCACCGGAATACGTTGTGGTGGAAGTGATGGGAGTTGGTTATCAGGTGAATGCACCAAACCCTTTCATCTATCAGGTGGACCGCGACAAAGAAGTGACCATTTATACATATCAACATGTCAGGGAAGATATTCTGGCCCTATATGGCTTCAAAACAAGAGAAGATAAGAATTTGTTTATGAAGCTTTTGAACGTAACAGGCATTGGCCCCAAAGGCGCACTTGCCATTTTAGCATCCGGCCAGCCAGCTCAAGTTGTCCATGCGATAGAAAATGAGGATGAAAAATTTCTCGTGAAATTCCCTGGAGTTGGCAAGAAAACAGCAAGACAAATAATTTTAGATCTAAAAGGAAAACTGAACGATCTTGTTCCAAGTGCCTTTCCAGATCTGTTTCAGCCTGATGTAGAGGTCCATGTCACGACAAATACCAACTCTGCATTGGACGAAGCTCTAGAGGCATTGAAAGTACTAGGCTATGCTGACCGGGAAATCAAAAAAATTGTGCCTGCATTGAAAAAGGAAGACCTATCTACAGACCAATATGTTAAAAAAGCATTGCAGCTGCTTCTTAAATAATTTAGGATTTTAACCACTGTTTTAAGAAAGGGGGAACCACATGATGGACGATCGCATGGTATCGCAGGATGCAACATTAGAGGAACATTCTTTAGAATATAGCTTACGGCCTCAAACCCTGCAGCAATATATTGGCCAAGACAAAGTAAAGGAAAACCTCGAAGTATTCATCCAAGCGGCAAAGATGCGCCAAGAAACATTGGATCATGTATTGCTTTACGGCCCTCCAGGACTCGGGAAAACGACGCTTGCGGCCATCATAGCCAATGAGATGGGGGTTCAGCTTCGCACCACAGCAGGACCTGCCATTGAGCGCCCGGGAGATCTTGCCGCAATCTTGTCTGCCTTAGAGCCGGGTGATGTTCTTTTTATCGATGAAATTCACCGTCTTCACCGGTCCATTGAAGAAGTTCTTTATCCTGCTATGGAGGACTACTGTTTAGATATCGTGATAGGAAAAGGACCTACCTCAAAATCTGTTCGTCTGGATCTTCCTCCTTTCACACTAGTCGGGGCAACCACAAGAGTGGGCTTATTGACCGCACCTTTGAGAGACCGTTTTGGGGTACTCAGCAGGCTGGAGTATTATAACGAAGAGCAGCTGACAGAAATCTGTCTGCGCACTGCACAAATCTTAGAAATTGGACTAGAACTTGACGCAGCTGTAGAAATAAGCAGAAGAGCAAGGGGAACCCCTCGTATCGCCAATCGACTATTACGAAGGGTGAGGGATTTTGCCCAAGTTTTAGGAAAAGATACGATTAGTGCATCGCTTGCAAAAGAAGCGTTAGATCGCTTGCAGGTTGATAAACTTGGTCTAGATCATATCGATCATAAGTTACTTATGGGCATCATTGAAAAATTTCGTGGTGGTCCTGTTGGAGTGGATACAATCGCAGCAACGATCGGAGAAGAATCCCATACCATTGAAGATGTATATGAGCCATACCTCTTACAAATAGGATTTCTCCAACGAACTCCACGAGGCCGGGTTGTAACAGACCTAGTGTACCGTCATTTCAATATGGAGGTGCCAAACGAATAATGGAACTGCCTAAAATGCTGATGGTTGTTGGAGCAGTTCTTTTAATCGTAGGATTTCTCTGGCAAGTGGTCGGAAAAATCCCAGGAGACATCGTCGTAAAAAAAGGGAACGTAACCTTCTTCTTCCCAATCGTAACCTCCATCATCATCAGCATCGTACTCAGTCTAATTTTTTATTTCATCGGCCGATTTAGATAAAATGGATTCTACCTGTAGACTGGAGTGCAAGGTGTGAGACTCCAGCGGGGGAGTAACGGTAGCTTGAAGTCATAAAACGAAGGAAGCCGCTGAGAAACTGAAATATTATGTGCTTGTAATCTCTAGCTGTGGATTGGAGCAAAAGGCGAAGACTCCTGAGGGGAATAGCGCTAGGTGGAGACCCCGCAGGCCTAGCCGAGGAGGCTCCAGCAGCGCCCCTAGGAAAGCGAAGCCATTTGCGGAAATACACAGCGGTGTCTGAACAACACTTTAATTCAGAGATTGTTTTGAGGTTCTTCCAACACAGGTTAAGGAGGCTCAAGCACCGTCCTCTGGATAAGCGAACAACTGGAACGCAAGGAAACAGGAGTCAATGAGACTCTAAGATAGCAAACAAGAAAAGGTGACACTATGAAGATAGATTTATTTGATTTCCACTTACCAGAAGGACTGATTGCACAAACGCCACTAGAACAAAGAGAAGCATCACGCCTGATGGTACTCAACAAAGAAACAGGCAACCTAACACACGAACCAACCTTCCGCTCCATATTGAACTACGTAAAAGAAGGCGACTGCCTAGTCCTGAACGATACAAGAGTATTGCCAGCACGTCTTTTTGGCGTGAAAAGTGAAACAGGAGCAAAAATCGAAGTTCTCTTGCTGAAACAATTGGAAGGTGACACATGGGAGACACTTATTAAACCTGCCAAGCGAGTAAAAGAAGGCACTGTCGTATCCTTTGGTGACGGTCGATTAACTGCTATTTGCACCGGCGAAAGCGAGCATGGCGGCAGAAAGCTTGATTTCCGCTATGAAGGCATTTTTTACGAAGTATTAGATAGCTTGGGAGAAATGCCGCTTCCTCCATATATCAAAGAACAATTAGAAGACCGCGACCGCTATCAAACCGTCTTTGCAAGGGAAACTGGATCTGCTGCAGCTCCGACTGCAGGTCTTCATTTTACAGAAGAACTGCTAGAGGCTTTGAAGGATAAAGGAGTACATACTGCTTTCATAACCCTTCATGTTGGCCTTGGAACATTCCGCCCGGTAAGCGTGGATTCCGTGGAAGAACACGATATGCATGCAGAGTTTTACCAGATGTCAGAAGGTACTGCGAGGCTTCTGAATGAAGTTCGCAGCAAGGCCGGTAGAATCATCACAGTCGGAACCACTTCTACGCGAACGCTTGAAACGATCGCACGTGATCATGGAGAGTTTAAAGAGGTGAGCGGATGGACAAACATATTCATATACCCAGGTTACGAGTTTGCAGCCATTGATGGCATGATTACAAACTTCCATCTGCCAAAATCAACCCTAATCATGCTTGTCAGCGCCCTTGCCGGCCGCGAAAACGTGATGCACGCATATGAAGAAGCTGTTAAACAAAGATATCGCTTCTTCAGTTTTGGCGATGCAATGCTGATTTTATAATGGAACTCTCTTGAAGGGAAGAAGAAAGAATGAACATACTTATCCTTGATCCACAAGAGATCCCCGAGAATTTTCTATCAGGCTTTAAGCGGTTTCAGGAAACCAAGGACGTCTATGTGCTGGATAACAATGAACTGTTGAAAAAAGAGGATGCGTTTGTTGATGATTGGAACGAGCAACAGAAAAAGAACATCGCATCACATCTTAGAACAACCGCCGAAAAAGGTGGAGCAGTAATCTGTGTGAAAAAAGAAGGGAAGCTACTAGGCTTTTCTGTTATTGAACCAGACCACTTTGGAACGGAGTCAACCTATCTGGAACTATCCTTTATCCATGTTTCTGCAGACTATAGAGGACAAAAAATAGGAGAAAAGCTTTTTCGAAAAACCATGAAAAAAGCAAGAGAGATGGGGGCGGACAAGCTTTATATTGGTGCTCATCCAGCGGTCGAAACGCAGCATTTTTACAAAAAAATGGGCTGTTTGCCTGCTCAAGAAGTTCACCAGCCTATTTATGATCGAGAGCCGAGGGATCTGCAACTGGAAGTGACGCTTTAGTTTGACCTATGACATCAACAGCTTTAAATACTGCCCGCCTAAAGCGAACACCGAAACGGAACTCTACAGGAGTTTGCCAAAACAATGAAATGCTTTATAGAAATCCTAAGGAGAAAACAATGACAGCAATCAGATACGAACTAATCAAAACATGTAAACAAACAGGCGCACGCCTTGGAATCGTCCACACTCCACACGGAAGCTTTGAAACACCAGTATTCATGCCTGTAGGAACACTTGCAACCGTTAAAACAATGTCACCAGAAGACGTCAAAGCAATGGGTGCAGGAATCATCCTAAGCAACACCTACCACCTATGGCTGCGTCCAGGTAACGAAATCGTCAAAGAAGCAGGCGGTCTCCACAAATTTATGAACTGGGATCGTGCTATACTTACTGACTCCGGTGGATTCCAAGTATTCAGTCTGAGCGACCTTCGTAAAATTGAAGAAGAAGGAGTACACTTCCGCAACCACATGAACGGAGACAAGCTTTTCCTATCACCAGAAAAAGCAATGCACATTCAAAATGACCTTGGATCGGATATCATGATGGCATTTGACGAGTGTCCTCCATATCCTGCAACACATGAATATATGAAAAAATCAGTGGAACGTACTTCACGCTGGGCTGAACGTTGTTTAGAAGCACATCAGCGTCCGCAAGATCAAGGTCTGTTTGGAATTGTTCAAGGTGGGGAATATGAGGATCTTCGTAAGTTAAGTGCACAGGACCTAGTATCTATGGACTTCCCTGGGTATGCAGTAGGGGGCTTATCTGTAGGAGAGCCTAAAGATGTCATGAACCGAACGCTTGAATTCACGACGCCGTGGTTGCCAACAGACAAACCGCGTTACCTGATGGGTGTCGGATCTCCTGACTCCCTAATTGATGGAGCGATTCGCGGGATTGATATGTTTGACTGCGTATTGCCGACTAGAATTGCCCGAAATGGGACATTAATGACAAGTGAAGGCCGTTTGGTTGTGAAAAATGCGAAGTTTGCACGTGACTTTGGACCACTTGATCCAGAGTGCGACTGCTACACTTGCACAAATTATTCCAGAGCTTACATCCGTCACCTAATCAAATGTGACGAAACTTTGGGAATTAGGCTAACAACTTACCATAACCTTTATTTTCTGGTAAAATTAATGGAGGATGTCAGACAAGCGATCCGCGAAGATCGTCTGGGGGACTTCAAAGAAGAGTTTTTTGAGAAATATGGATTCAATAAACCGAATGCAAAGAACTTCTAAAATCTCTTCCCATACATGACTGATAAGAAAGGAGGCGTTACAACATGGAAGGAATGGCTGGTGCTATTTTACCTTTAGTATTAATGTTTGCTATTTTCTACTTCTTGTTAATTCGCCCACAACAAAAGCGTCAAAAGCAAGTTCGTGAAATGCAGACTGGCCTGCAAAAAGGGGACAAAGTTGTTACAATCGGTGGATTACACGGTATCGTGGATGCATTGGACGAGGACAAGATTGTCATCAAAGCAGGAGACGGATCTCGTCTTACATACGACCGTCAAGCGGTTAGAGATGTAGTTCAAGACTAATGAATAAAGAGCATGTTCCCGTTTTGGGTTCATGCTCTTTTTTTTAGGTTTTTGACGTATAACCACCGCTAATGTTCACTCCGATAATCCCCCCAAGAGCGGCAATCCCGATAAAGCCAAGGTGAAATAACATTTGCTGCATCGTGAAAAGAGCGTCATTTCCTAAGTACTGAAAAAGAAAAATGACAAGTGTGTAGGCACCGCCTGTTGCTCCGCCAAGTAACCAGCCTTTTTCTTTTCCGCGCCCACCGGAAATAAATCCACCAATAAACAGTGTGATAAAGGATAAGGTCACAATAATCCATGCCACACTAGTTTCTTGAAGTGATGTGAACCGTAAAAGTAGAGAAAATATAAAACTGATGACAATTGCCAACATAAAAACGGTAATTAAGCCATACATGATGGCTAAACCAAGTCGTTTTGATTCCATGCGTACTTTTCCCCTTTCATAGTACATGCTGAGTAATACAAGCATATTCACAAGAACGACATTATAGAATATAAATTTTTTTTGGGAGAAAGCTAAAGATACTATTGTCTTTTTAGGAAGAGGTGGGTGTGATGGAGGAATACGTGCTGATTATCGCCAGAACCATTTTTCTATATTTCCTTATCCTTATGATTTTTCGAGTTATGGGGAAGCGAGAGATAGGGGAATTAAGTGTTTTGGACCTGGTCGTCTTTATCATGATTGCGGAAATGGCTGTAATGGCAATTGAAAATCCAAAAGACCCACTGATTCATTCGCTTCTTCCGATGTTATTGTTGATGGGAATTCAGATAATGCTCGCTTTTGTGTCGCTTAAAAGTCAACGATTTAGAGACCTGATTGACGGGAAACCTAGCGTCATCATTAATAATGGGAAAATAGATGAGGACGCAATGAAAAAACAACGCTATAACTTTGATGACCTCCTTGTGCAACTTAGAGAGAAGAATGTGAAAAATGTGGCCGATGTCGAGTTTGCCATTCTTGAACCTTCAGGAAAACTTTCGGTATTTGAGAAAAAGAAGGAAGAAGACTCTGCTGATGGAGAAGAAGATTCCATGAACCTGCCGCTTGTTATGGACGGTGTCATTCAAGAAGAACACTTAAAACAGATCGATAAAAACAATCTTTGGCTTAGGCAACAATTAAGGTCTCTTGGATACAAAGATATTCATAAGATTTCTTATTGTAGCTATGATCATGGCGTGTTTTTTATTGATTTGATTGATGAATAAAATAAAAGGGTGTCTAGAATGGAGAACTCCAGACACCCCTGATGGCAAAACGCCTATTTTGCCAGCCACTTTTTTAAGAAAGGCAGCCTTGCAAGTTCTTCTCTTTTTACTAGTCCAAAAACTAAAAGTAGAGCCATATACAGAAGGCATGTTAGAACAATCATCAATCCGCTTCGTTGTCCCACTCCAAGCCCCAACAAGAAGTGATCAACCATCCACATTCCTGCAAAGACACATATCCCCATGGTAATGAAACTTTTTACATAATCACGGATATACAGGGAATAGTTAAGGGCCTTCATGATAGTTGCCATATGCAATAAGGTAACAAGCATCATCCCGATCACAATTCCAAGCGCCGCCCCCATGATCCCAAAAGCAGGTTTACTTGCCAAAACAAATATTACAGCTGTTTTCACTGCGGCACCAATGAAACTGTTGATCATGGCCGCTTTCGCGAGATCTAATGCCTGCAATGTAGCCTGAAGTGGTCCCTGGAAATAGTAGAACAAAAAGAATGGCGCCATGACTTTTATATAGATGGCCGCTTTGCTGCTGCCATACATTAATAACATGATAGGGTCTGCATAAACGAAGAGAAGTACGACTGCTAGTCCGCCTGTGACAAAGGAAAGTCTTAGTGCTTGTTGAAGGCGATGTTCAATAAGGATGCTATTCTTTTTCGCTGCTGCTTCACTTATGGCAGGAACGAGAGCGGTGGATAAAGAATAAGTAATAAAAGACGGAAGCATCATCAATGGAAGGGCAAATCCAACTAGCTCGCCGTATTGTTTGGTGGCCATGGCAGTTGCCACACCTGCAATAGCTAAACTTTGGGCAACGACGATTGGTTCGAAAAACCAGGCAACAGAACCAATCATTCGGCTTCCTGTCGTTGGAAGGGCAATCCGCATCAAATCACGGAATGTCTCTTTTCCTTCACCAACATAGTTAAAGAACTTTCGACGCAAACGGAATGATTTTTTATTTTTAAACACAAAAAGCATGTAAAGCAAGGACATCAGTTCTCCAACGACTGCGGAAAGCATGGCGCCTGCTGCTGCGTATTCAATTCCGTATGGTAGCAATGCTTTTGTACAAGCGGCAACTAAGGATATCCTAACCACTTGTTCAATGACTTGTGAAATGGCGGATGGTTTCATATTTTGTCTTCCTTGGAAATAACCGCGAAGGACAGATGAGATCGCGATTATCGGAACGACAGGTGCAATAGCCATCAATGGATAATAGGTTCTTGGGTCTGTAAAAAGATGATTGGATAAGTAAGGAGCAAGGAGAATCATGGCGGGAGTGAAGATAATGCTGAGTGCTCCAGTCGTGGCAAGGGATACGACCAAAATCTTTTTGATCTTCCGGTGATTACCCTGAGCTTCTGCCTCTGCGACCAATTTGGAAATGGCAACAGGCAATCCAAGTTGGGTAATAGTTATTGTCAGTACAAGTGTAGGAACAGCCATCATATATAGTCCCACGCCTTCTTCCCCGATAAACCTTGCGACTACGATCCGGTTGACAAACCCTAAAACCCTTGTAATCAATCCAGCAATAATTAGAATTAAGGTCCCTCTTAAAAATGTTTGCTTTGTCATGCCATTCCCTGCCTTCTCAATTACTGAGTTATCATATACAATTATCTATATGCACAAGAGTGGGCCAAGCATGACAAGTATTATCAAGGTGCTAGTGAAAGGAAAGAAGGTTTATAGTATAAGCATCATAATGAGAGAGTGAATTGAATGGGGGTTCAATGAACAATGAAAAAAGAAACCAATGAACATGCTTATGACCTTTTCCGGTACGACCTGGGTCCAATTTTGCAGAGCAAGCTGGAGGAATTTCAGCTTTTTGGCTATGACACCGTATCAGAGGATGAATTGTGGGAGTGCTTAACTAAAAAGAAATGGAAGCGCCCAGAAACCAAAAGACTATTTGAACTTGTCAATGATGTATACAGTTTATCGGTCACCGACTATATGAGTTACATCACCATTGAAGCGTACAAAGCACCAAATTATTTTACCTCACAAAAAGATTAAATTTTCAGCAAAAATTGACAGGCATTAATGGATGAATCATAATGGTACATGATGGCATTGAAACGGCTTATATTAACTATTTTACATAATTTTACGTGAAGCATGTAAGAAGCCAAGTGTCCATAAAACGGAAGTTATTTCATCGATTGTAAGTGCAGAAGGAGGATTTTTCACGAATGGTCAAAAGAGGAAGGATAGTAGCATTCTTTTTACTTCTTATTCTAATTGGAAGCACAATTGGAGTGTTTACGAATCCAATTACAAAAGATATTAAACTTGGTCTTGATCTTCAAGGGGGCTTTGAGGTCCTATATGAAGTAAAACCTATCAATGAAAATAGTGAAGTGGATCGTGATTTGCTTGTAAGTACGGTCAGTGCCCTAAATAAACGTGTCAACGTTTTGGGGGTAAGTGAACCGAACATTCAAATTGAGGGCGATGATCGTATTCGTGTCCAACTTGCCGGAGTGGAAGACCAGTCCAAGGCAAGGGAACTACTATCCACAGAAGCAAAATTAACCTTCCGTGATGTGGATGACAAATTATTAATGGATGGTTCAGCCCTGGCAGAAGGAGGAGCAAGCCAATCCTTTGACCAAAACAATGCTCCTAGTGTGGCCTTGACGCTTCGATCTGCTTCTGAATTTGCAGACATAACACGTCAGGTCCGTGATATGGGTGTTGGGCGCAACTTGATGGTTATTTGGTTAGATTATGAAGAAGGTGTAGATTCATATGAAGCGGAAGCCGGAAAAGAAGATCCTAAATATCTTTCGGCGGCTCAAGTTACGCAAGTTTTAAACGAAACGAATGTACAGATTACAGGGAACTTTACCATTGAATCTGCTAAAGAGTTAGCAGAACTTCTAAATGCAGGATCCTTGCCTGTTGAGTTGGAAGAAATCTATTCCACCTCTGTTGGAGCTAAATTTGGGGAAACAGCACTTCAGAAAACAGTACTGGCCGGAATCATCGGTGTTAGTGCTATCCTGATTTTCATGCTTGTATATTACCGTTTGCCAGGTCTGGTTGCGGTTGTCACATTAAGTACGTATATTTTCTTAATTTTGCTTGTGTTTGAACTGATGAATGGTGTGCTTACCCTACCTGGTATTGCAGCTTTGATACTTGGTGTAGGTATGGCAGTTGACGCCAATATTATCACCTATGAACGAATTAAAGAAGAATTAAAGCTTGGCAGATCTGCGATGTCTGCTTTCCGTGCAGGAAGCAGAAACTCATTTTCAACTATCTTGGATGCCAATTTAACGACGCTTCTAGCAGCTGGCGTTATGTTCGTCTACGGTACAAGCTCTGTAAAAGGGTTTGCGACCATGTTGATTGTCAGTATCTTACTAAGTTTTATTACAGCTGTTTTCGGCTCAAGACTATTGCTTGGTCTATGGGTTAACAGTAGATTTATGAATAATAAGCCACATTTATTCGGTGTGAAAAAAGAGGATATCCTTGATATCAATATGACGGATGAAAATACGGAACCTCCAAACCGATTTGAAAACTGGGATTTCTTGAAGCATCGCAAAAAATTCTTTATGCTTTCAGGAGCTTTGATTGTTGCCGGCATTATAGTGCTTGCTGTGTTCCGCTTAAACCTTGGTATTGATTTTGCAGCTGGAACAAGGGTTGAAATCTTAAGTGAAACAAGCCTGTCAGCTGATGAAATTACGGAAGAACTAGCTTCCATCGGCTTGCAGCCTAAAGATGTGGTTCTAGCAGGAAATGATAATGAAATCGCCGTTGCTAGGTATGTGGATGATTTTTCACAGGCCGAGATAGCAGAAGTGAAAGAATATGTGCAAAATAAGTACGGATCGGAACCAAGTGTTAGTACAGTCTCACCAACTGTTGGTCAGGAACTTGCAAGGAATGCTTTCTTTGCTATACTGATTGCTGCTGTGGGGATTATCATCTATGTAACCATTCGATTTGAGTGGATGTTTGCACTTGCTGCCATCGTGGCATTGTTCCATGACGCCTTCTTCATCGTCGCGTTCTTCAGCCTAACAAGACTTGAAGTGGACATTACTTTTATTGCAGCCTTGTTGACGATTGTTGGTTACTCGATCAATGATACAATTGTTACGTTTGACCGGATCCGTGAAAATCTGAAAAAGAAAAAGCGGGTTAAAACATATGAAGATTTAAAAGAAATAGTGAACAAAAGCTTGCAGCAAACTTTCGTCAGATCTCTTAATACGGTTGGAACGGTAGTAATTGCAGTCATCGCCTTGCTTATTTTCGGTAGTGAATCGATTACGAACTTCTCCATTGCCTTATTAGTTGGATTGATTGTTGGTACGTATTCTTCTTTATTCATTGCCGCACAGCTGTGGATGAATTGGAAGTACAAACAAATTACTAAACCAAAGAAGGCGTCTGTAGAAGATCCAGAGCCAGAGGTATAATATAAGAAATGTCACAGCGTTAAATAGATGCGCTGTGACATTTTTATTTCTGTGTTTTTTAGAAGGATTTGCCTTATTTCGGGTACAATAGAAAGTAGAGAATGCAAAGGGGTGTCGTAATGGAACATAATGAGCGATTTAAGAAGGCCGAATTTGCAGCACTGGTCGGGGTGGTGGGAAACATCGTATTGGCCGGATTGAAAGCTTGGGCTGGAGTAGTTGCCAACAGTCGGGCGCTAGTTGCGGACGCTGTTCACTCAGCATCTGATGTTGCAGGGTCTTTGGCTGTATACATAGGTTTGAGGGCAGCAAAGCAGCCACCTGATGAAGACCATCCATATGGACATGGGAAGGCTGAAAATATTGCTGCAATTATTGTTGCAGTTCTGTTGTTAATCGTCGGGTTTGAAATTGGAAAATCGTCTTTTCAGGCTTTTTTCGAACCGATTAAGGCACCCAAAGCTCTAGCTATTTATGTAGTTGTCTTTTCTATTATCGTAAAAGAAATAATGTTTCGTTATAAGTACAATTTGGGAAAAAGAATAAAGAGTGACGCCATCATCGTCAATGCATATGAACATAGATCAGATGTTTTCTCCTCCATCGCAGCTCTAATAGGTATTGCCGGTGCTGTCTTGGGAGGGTATATCGGAGTTGATTGGTTAGTATACCTTGACCCGGTTGCAGGGATTGTGGTAGCTCTTATGATTATCAAAATATCTTGGCAGCTTGGTTCGGAGTCCATTCACAATACGATGGACCATGTGATGCACGAGGAAGATACCGAGGAATTTCGCGAGGTTGTTTTAACTGTACCTGGTGTCATGAAAATTGACAGTCTGCATGCAAGGGAACATGGTCATTACGTCATCATTGATTTAAAGATTTCCGTTGATCCATACATTACAGTGGAAGATGGGCATAAAATAGGTAAAAACGTGAAGACAAAACTCGTTGAAAATAAAGAAGTACAGGATGTGTTTGTGCATATCAATCCATACTCTGAATAATTGAGGGGGAGGTTTTTGAGATGAAGACGCAATGGTATCTGTTGGCGGGAGTTCTTTTTACCATCGTTGTTGCCATTTTCGCAGTATTGAATGTTGCACCGGTGGAGGTGAACTACTTATTCGGGACAGCGGAATGGCCGTTGGTGTTAGTCATATTATTTTCGACTTTGATGGGGATTGTCATTGCTGGATCTATCGGGATTTATCAGGTGATTAAGGTTAAACGTCAGATGCAGCAGAAGCATGCAGGTGTTTCTGGCGGAGCAACTGGAGTAGAGCCGGTGGTTGAGGATAAGGATCAGAAGACGGTGGAAACAGTTGGGGAGAGACGCAGGTCGCGGTAGAGCGAAGTGCGGTACCAGACCCCAATATTTGGTATAGTGAAAATTTTATGAATTAGTTTTTGGGGTCAGGTACTTGGAAAAGGTGTGTTTTTTTAAGAAAACACGCCTTTTTTTGTTGTGGAAAATTGGTTCGGACACTTTTGATATGTGTTCGGTCAATTTTGGTTGGAATTTCGAAGGCTTCGGACATTTGGACTGATCATGTACCTGTCAAGTAGACAGTAAGATAACGGACACTATACATAATAAAATGGGCCGTTCCCATCGCGGCTTGACATGGAGCCTCTGCAGGCATGATCTCTTCTCGAAAGCTCGAAGCTCTCCTGTTTCGAGCCCCGGACAGGGTATCATGCCTGCCCCTCCATATAAAGCCGCTTAGTGTTGCTTTTTCCTGTTAGGCTGCTCCTTTCAAACGGTATGCTACTGGACTATTTTTTAGGTTTACACTAACACGTATGTTGTTATAATAATGAATATATTCTTCTACAGCTTGAGTAACTTCTTGTACTGTTTCTGGTTGACCAAAACAGTACATCTCGGATTTCAAATGTCCAAAGAAGCTCTCAATACTAGCGTTGTCCCAGCAGTTGCCTCTGCGGGACATGGATTGGGTTAATCCCATTTCTTTTACACGCTGAATGTAGCTCCGGTTTGTGAACTGAATGCCCTGATCACTATGAATGAGGGCACCTTTCGCAAACCCTTTTCTTTTTAGATAGTTAAAGGCTTTATGCACAAGCTCCATACTCTGATTGGTGCCAACGGCATATGCAACTATCTCTCCGTTGTACATGTCTTTAATGGCACACAAATATATCCACTTTTGATATCCCTTTACTTCTAAATAGGTAATATCAATGGCGAATTTTATCTTTTCTTTCACGGCCAAAAAATTTCTTTTTAATAAGTTTGGAATCATTCCATGGGGCTGAAGCCTCACCCTGAAGCCTTTTTGCCTAATCTTACAACGTAATCCGTACTTCTTCATTAAACGTGATATTCTCTTTTCACATACCTCTAAGCTGTATTCATTTTTTAATAATATTTTTATCCTTCTTCTTCCTACAGTTCCTTTGTGGTCATTAAACAACTTCTTTATATAAAGAAAGAGTTCTTCGTCAATCCGGTCTTGCCTATTTGTACCTTGCCGTTTTAGCCACTTATAATAACCAGAACGTGATACCTTTCTCTTTGTATTTTCTTCCACACTGTTGATATAATTTACTAACATTGATACAGGAAAATCCTTTGAATAAGCATGTATAAACGAAAATTCTTCTTCTTTACTTTTCACCCCCTGTTTAAGGCTATAAGCTTTTTTAAATAAGCAACCTCTAACTTCAACCGATAGTTTTCTTCTTCTAACGATTCTTTTTCCTTTTTCTTTTTCCCTGCACTGTATATTCCTCTATGGTCTTGTAGGCTAGAAAATCCATCGTTTTTAGCTTTTTTTACCCATTCATAAATCCTCTTGCGACTACTTAAATGAAACTTATCCACTATTTCGTTAATAGGTCTACCTTCAAAATACAACTCGACCACTTGCTTTTTTAATTCATAAGAATATTTTCTGTTTTTACTTGCGTTCATCCTAGATCAGCTCCTTCTATGACAAGTTATTGCCATAAAGTCCGCTTTTCTAAAACTGTCTACTTTTAGAACACCATATCAGACGCGGTCTTTGGACAATTATAATAGGGGGTTCGGTCATTTGAAATTTTGGTTCGGTCAACTTTTGAAAATCTTTGGACAAATTGGTGGAATCTTCGGTCAACTTTCGGAAAACTTCGGTCAAATTTGAGAAATCTTTGGACATTTGTTGAAAGTCACCAACAAAACTCTCATCGCTGAAAGGAAAAAAGATTAAGAGCTTAGGTGCGGTACCAGACCCCAGTATTGTGTGTAGTAGGTGCATAGGATTGTTGGTTTTTGGGGTCAGGTACCCTTTGTACCCCTCTGTAGCTCCTTTTTTCGCCCATTGAAGCTAATACAACTCTCTTGTATAATTAGATAGGCTAAGGGAGGAATTAGTTTGTTAGCTTCTAAATCTAGATGGAATGTAAGTGAATCGAGTAGAGAGCTAGTTGATCAACTGGCAGAGTCATTGAATATAGCCCCTCTTATTGCTTCCCTTTTGGTAAACAGAGGGTTTGACACGATAGATACAGCACGAGAATTTTTATATACAAATGATCAAGAATTTCATGATCCTTTTTTAATGGAGGATATGGACAAGCTTGTGGAGAGAGTCAATCAAGCAATTAATAACGAAGAGAAGATCCTTGTGTTTGGAGACTATGATGCAGATGGAGTCAGCAGTACCACCGTTATGGTGACTGCGTTACGTGAAATCGGCGCACTGGTTGATTTCTATATTCCAAACCGCTTTACAGAAGGCTATGGCCCAAATGAAAATGCCTTCAAGCAAGCAAAAGAAAACGGATATTCTGTCGTTATTACAGTCGACACAGGAATCTCCGCTCTTTATGAGGCTAAAGTTGCGAAAGAACTAGGATTGGATCTTATCATCACCGACCACCATGAACCAGGACCGGAATTACCTGATGCTTATGCGATCATTCATCCTAAAAAAGAAACATGCTCTTATCCATTTGATGACCTGGCTGGTGTTGGTGTTGCATACAAGGTCGCACATGCACTCCTAGGGAAAAACCCAGAGCATCTGTTAGATGTGGCAGCCATCGGAACCATTGCCGATTTGGTCCCATTAATCGGGGAGAACCGATTGCTTGCGTCTAAAGGAATTAAAAAGATGCAACAGACCACAAGAGTCGGACTGAAGGCGCTTCTTCAAAAATGCGGGGTTGAATTGCACACGGTAACAGAAGAGACGGTAGGGTTTTCGATCGGACCGAGAATCAATGCGGTAGGTCGACTGGATAATGCAGACCCCGCGGTTCATCTACTTATGACAAATGATCCGGAAGAAGCGAAAATGCTTGCAGAGGAAATGGAAAGTTACAACAGAGAGAGACAGCAAATTGTGACTCAAATTACCGAAGAAGCTATTCAACAGGTGGAGGAGAAATATCCCCCAGAAGATAATGGATTCATTATTGTGGAAGGGAACAACTGGAATGCGGGAGTAATTGGGATTGTCGCATCACGCCTGGTGGACCGTTTTTACCGACCAACCATCGTTTTAAGCCTAGATGAAGAAAAAGGCCTTGCAAAAGGGTCTGCGCGTTCCATTGCAGGTTTTGACCTATTTGAAAACCTTTCGGAATGCCGGGATATTTTGCCTCATTTCGGTGGACATCCAATGGCCGCTGGGATGACGTTAAAAATAGACGATGTTGCAGAACTCAGACGAAGAATGAATCAAAAGGCGTTAGAAATTTTGACAGAGGAAGATTTCACTCCTATTACGGACGTCGACATTGAATGTAAAGTGGAAGAGGTCACACTCGCAACGATTGAGCAGTTGGAAATGCTTGCTCCATTCGGAGTGGCCAATCCGAAACCGAAAGTGCTGGTCAAGGATGTATTGCCGCAGCAAATCCGCCAAATCGGAAACAAAAGCAACCATCTGAAACTGATCATTGAACAGGATGGCAGTTCACTGGATTGTGTAGGGTTTGGCTTTGGAGAAACGTATCATCACGTATCCCCTGGGGCATCTCTTGACGTTTTGGGAGAACTCTCTATCAATGAATGGAATAATTTCCGCAAACCGCAACTTTTTTTGAAAGATATCAGAGTGACAGATTGGCAGCTTTTTGATATTCGTTCCATTAAACAGTTAAATCAAGCACTAAATGGAATAGATAAAAATAAACTCCACATCCTATATTTTAACGAATCAACGCCAGATGAAATAAATCTGAATGATGATTTACGGCCATATGCAAGTTTGGTAACAGAGGGTACAACAGAAGATTTGACAGGAAACTACGTTGTCATTTTGGATATCCCATCTGAAGAAGCGCTTCTATCAAACTTATTACAAAACAGTATGCCTGAGCGGATTTATGCTTCTTTTTATCAAAAAGAGAATCATTTCTTCTCTACGATCCCAACAAGGGAACATTTCAAATGGTTCTATGGATTACTTGCGAAAAAAGGTTCTTTTGACCTTAGAAAACATGCAGAAGATATTGCCAAACACCGCGGCTGGTCAAAAGAAACAGTGGATTTCATATCACAGGTGTTTTTTGACTTAGAATTTGTTACAATAGACAAGGGTTTTATCGCATTAAACCATGCAGCGAAAAAAAGGGACTTTGAGGAGTCTCCAACTTATCGTAAAAAGCAACAGCAAGTGATGCTTGAAAACTTGTTTTTATATTCTTCATATAAACAATTAAAAGTGTGGTTTGATCAGCATCTAACCAAGCAATGCACTGTTCATTCATAGGAGGAAAATAGAAGATGGATTTAAAGAAATTCGTAACAATCGTTCCTGATTGGCCAAAACCTGGTATACAGTTCAAGGATATTACAACGTTGATGGACAATGGTGATGCATACCGTTATGCAACAGACCAGATCGTTGAATATGCTCGCGATAAAGAAGTAGATCTAATTGTTGGACCGGAAGCACGTGGATTTATCATTGGTTGTCCAGTAGCGTACTCTTTAGGAGTTGGCTTTGCGCCAGTTCGTAAAGAAGGAAAACTTCCACGTGAAGTAGCTCGTGTTGAATACGGTTTAGAGTACGGTAAAGATGTACTGACTATTCATAGAGATGCAATCAAGCCTGGTCAACGCGTATTAATTACAGATGATTTACTTGCAACAGGTGGTACAATCGAAGCGACAATCAAGCTTGTTGAAGAGCTTGGCGGAGTTGTTGCAGGTATTGCATTCCTTATCGAGCTATCCTACTTGGATGGACGCAGCAAATTAGACGGTTTCGATATTCTTACATTAATGAAATATTAATTTTTAAAAAGAACTAGGGCAATCGGATTGCTCTAGTTTTTTTCATATCTAATGGTAACGGCCTAGTACTATTTTCTGTTAGTATAAATAAAATGAAATGATAGGTAAAAAGACCGCTTTTATTAGAAAAGTATATTTTTTACACCAATTCCTGAAAAATCTGTCGACAAATCTTTATTTTTCCCTCATAATCTCTTTACATCTACATAAAATTTCACGATAATAAAAACAATATACTTTTTTGTTCTATTCAAGTAAAGAACGAAAGATTTCTGTCCATAATGGTAAGAAATTCAGTAGAATATAATAGGCGATTGCGCTTTTTTAATAGGATATGTCTAGTAAAATAAAAAAAGAAAGTCAAAAAGGTGAGTAGAAATATGGCAAATGAGCAAGTATTAACTGCAGACCAGGTGATAGATAATGCGAGGCGCTATCTAAAGGGTGAGGACATTGCCTTTTTGGAAAGAGCGTATGAGTTTGCGAAAAACGCTCATGCAGAACAGTATCGAAAATCCGGTGAGCCTTATATCATACATCCCATACAGGTCGCAGGAATCCTTGTGGACCTTGATCTAGATCCATCCACCATTGCGGCTGGGTTTCTTCATGATGTGGTGGAAGATACGTCCGTTTCCTTGGAAGAGATCAAGGAAGCCTTTAATGCCGAAGTGGCGATGCTTGTGGACGGTGTGACCAAGCTTGGGAAAATTAAGTATAAGTCCCAAGAAGAACAACAAGCTGAAAACCATCGAAAAATGTTTGTGGCGATGGCTCAGGATATCCGCGTTATTTTAATTAAGCTGGCAGACCGTCTGCATAATATGAGGACTTTGAAGCATCTTCCGCAAGAAAAACAACGTCGAATATCAAACGAAACCCTGGAAATTTTTGCGCCGCTTGCTCATCGCTTGGGGATTAGTAAAATTAAGTGGGAGCTTGAGGATACTGCATTACGTTATCTAAATCCACAGCAGTACTACCGCATTGTTAACCTCATGAAACGAAAGCGTGCCGAGCGTGAAGAGTATATTTCTGAGGTTATGAATGAAGTAAATGACCGTCTGGAAGAGGTGGAAATCACTGCAGAGCTTTCCGGTCGTCCTAAGCATATTTATAGTATCTATCGTAAAATGGCTAAACAGAACAAGCAGTTTAGCGAGATTTACGATTTATTAGCTGTCCGCATCATTGTAAACAGCATTAAAGATTGTTATGCCGTTCTTGGAATCATTCATACATGCTGGAAACCGATGCCTGGCCGCTTTAAAGATTATATTGCCATGCCAAAACCTAATATGTACCAGTCCCTGCATACAACTGTGATCGGACCTAAAGGAGATCCTTTGGAAGTGCAGATCCGTACAAGTGACATGCATCAGATTGCAGAGTACGGGATTGCTGCACACTGGGCGTATAAAGAAGACAAAGAAGCAGATGACCGTGCCTCTTTTGAAGAAAAATTAACATGGTTCCGCGAAATTCTCGAGTGGCAAAATGATGCGACAAACGCTGAAGAATTCATGGAGTCGTTAAAAATTGACCTGTTCTCTGATATGGTGTTCGTTTTTACACCAAAAGGAGATGTCATTGAGCTTCCTAGCGGATCTGTGCCGATTGATTTTTCTTATCGTATTCACTCGGAAATCGGAAATAAAACAATCGGTGCTAAAGTAAACGGCAAAATGGTCACATTGGATTATAAATTAAAAACAGGTGACATTATTGAGATCCTGACGTCCAAGCATTCCTACGGACCAAGTCAAGACTGGTTGAAGCTTGCTCAGACCTCCCAGGCTAAGAATAGAATCCGACAGTTCTTCAAGAAGCAGCGTCGTGAGGAAAATGTGGAAAAAGGCCGTGACCTTGTTGAAAAAGAAATCAAGGGTATGGACTTTGACCTCAAGGAAATTCTCAATGCCGAAAACATTAACCGCGTTTCGGAAAAATTCAACTTTATGACACCGGATGATATGTTTGCCGCAGTCGGCTATAACGGAATCACTGCTCTTCAGGTGGCAAACCGTCTGACTGAAAAGCAGCGTCGTCAGCGTGATAAAGAACAACAAATCACGGATATAACCGAAAATGCCGAGAAAAAGAAAACTGCTCCTGTCAAAAAACGCAAAGACGCAGGTGTCGTCGTTCAAGGGATTGACAGCTTGCTTGTACGCCTTTCTAAGTGCTGTAATCCTGTTCCTGGGGATGAGATTGTAGGTTTTATTACAAGGGGCCGTGGTGTGTCCGTTCACCGTGCAGATTGTGCAAACGTTGAAGCGGAAGGCACCACCGACCGTCTTATTGATGTTGACTGGGAAAGCGATGTTAAAGACAACCGCGAGTACAATGTGGAAATAGAAATAACAGGCTACGATCGCCGAGGCTTGTTAAATGAAGTGTTGCAGGCGGTTAACGAAACAAAGACCGATATTACGGCAGTTTCCGGCCGTTCTGATCGTAACAAAATGGCAACCATCCATATGGCTATTGCAATTCATAATATCAATCATTTGCATAAAGTCGTGGAGCGAATCAAACAGATTTCCGATATTTATGCTGTTCGAAGAATAATGCAGTAAGTGAGGTTCTTTTGACATGAGAGTTGTATTACAAAGAGCGAAGAGAGCGGAAGTGCGTGTGGACGGCGATGTAGTGGGAAAAATCGATCGTGGATTGATGTTACTCGTAGGCGTCACGCATGAGGATACGATGGAGGATGCCGCGTATGTTGCTGAAAAAGTCGCAAACCTCCGTATTTTTGAAGATGAGCAGGATAAAATGAACCTTTCCTTACTTGATGTGAAAGGTCAGATTCTGTCTGTCTCTCAATTCACTTTATATGGCGACTGCCGAAAGGGCCGCCGTCCTAATTTTATGGACGCTGCAAAGCCTGACCATGCAGAAACCATCTATAAAGCGTTTAACGAAGAGTTACGCGGCAAAGGTATTGTCGTGGAGACAGGCAGGTTTGGTGCCATGATGGACGTGGATTTTGTCAATGATGGACCTGTTACGTTGATTGTGGAAAGTAAATGATTTTTGAAGCTGGTTGTATGCCTTTAATTGGAGGTGTGCGGCTGGCTTTTTTTGTGAGGAAGTTGATCAAATTGTACCATTGTCACAATAACTGGTGGAAAAGTCACAATAACCTCCGAAAAAGTCACAATAGACGCTAAAAAGTCACAATAACCAAAAATATTCTGTCACAAACACAAATAAGAGGACCTTAAACTTCACAGGTCCTCCTTCATTCTTTTCAGCCAGTTAATTCCCTCTAAAATACTGTGCCAACCCCTGATAAATAGCAGTGGATGCCCGTTCTTGAAAATCACCCGAAAGGACGGTTATTTCCTCTCCACGGTTACTGATATACCCAAGTTCTAAAAGCAGGGAAGGTTGCATGCTTTCTCTCAAAACAAGATAGTTTTCTTGGCGTACTTCTCTGTCTCGTAAATTTGTAAATTGTACAAGAGAGGAATGTACACTATCAGCCAAGTCTTGGTCAGAAGGGCCGTAATAGTAAGTAGTGGTCCCTGTTACGCTCGTATCATCAATACTATCATAATGAATGCTTAGAAAAATATCTGCGCCATGATAGTTTGCCATTTGCGGTCTAGATTGCAAAGGTACTGATGTATCGGACATTCTAGTCATGTAGACTGTAGCACCTGCAGCTTTCAATTTGTCTTGCAATAGAAGCGCAGTCCTAAGTGTCAGGTCCTTTTCAAAGGTTCCTTGTGCTCCGATTGCTCCAACATCCCTGCCGCCGTGACCAGGGTCAATTACTATAACCCTATTGGATAAATATTGTTCCGCACCAGCCCTTTTTATGCTGGTGGCGTTTCCTTTCGTTGCCACGATCCAACCGGCAACATAGCCTTCTGATCCGTCTTGCAACTTGATTTTATACCAATTGTCTTCCACAGTTACAATGGAGAATTCTTCTCCTTCATCTGCACGCAATATCACTTTGGAATCGGTGGAAGGTGCACTTCTGATATTTGTGGCATCATCAACGATTACAATTGTTCCATCACTGCTTTGAGATGGAGTGGGAGATGAAACACCGCTCTTTTCTAAAAACCATCCAGCGATCCAACCTGTTTTTCCATTGTCATACTCTATTTCACACCAGTTATTTTTCTCACTGATAATGCTGACAGTTGTCCCCTGTGGTAGTTGGTCCAATACTTTCCCGTTAAGAGTCGGTTCACTTCTTACATTTAGCCCGGCCACTTTAATGGTTGCTTCTGCTTTAGGTGAGATTGAGGCTTGCGTGCCAGAAGGGGGTTCATTAATATTCGCGTAATCACTATGTATCCAGCCGACTGTTCCGTCATAAGAGATATTCAACCAATCTCCCCGAATGGCAAGTAGCTCTACCTCTTGACCACTTGTTAATGTACCTAGCACTTCGCTTTGTGTCGAAGGTTCACTCCTGATGTTCAACCCGTCAGTAGTGATAGTGGCACTTTGTCCTTCTGATTCTTCCGTTGACTCGGTAGGTTCAGGCTGTGATTTCTTCTTCTTTTTAGCCAGAATCGTCACAAACTCTTTTGAGACCCAACCTTCTACTCCGTCAGAATGAACCTTTACCCAGTTTTCATTTTCTTCCAAGTATTGCACTGATGGCGCGCTTGCATGAAGAAAGCCGACCACAGAAAAATTTGTGCCTGGACCTGAACGGACACGAAGGTCATCGGTCAGAATTTGTACATTGGCACCATCGCTTGATCTTGATGCTGTGGAACGAGCACCATCGCTGCTTTCTGTAACAAGGAAAGATGCCACCCATCCCGCCTTAGAAGAAGTGACTTGTATCTTTAGCCATTCTCCTTGACTGTCCACAACAGGATAGGATTCGCCTCGTTGTACTTTAGAAATGATGACGCCATTTGCATCTGGAGTCTCCCTTACGTTCAATACATCTGTTGCCACTACGACCGTTCTATTCGCCTGCACAGTGGAAGGGTCCAAAAAAGAAAAGATAGTAGAAAATAATAAAAGGGCAATAAGAAAACTATGTACTTTGTGACCCAAATTTTGTCCTCCTCATTTTTTTGTTCAAACTTTCTTTTTCTATAAAAGTGAAAAAAATCCTGCTATTTTTGAAAGAAACAGGCAAAAAAGGGACAGGATAGATACTAGTGTAACAAAAAAGGAGCGTAAAAAGATGAAATTTAGTGATAAACATAATCGTGCATACGGAAGTAGAGATGTTTTTGGGGTAAGTTTTCATGATTTCATTGAAAAAGAGAAGGATTCCACCTACGTGGAACTGGCATCTGAGTTCGGAATTACGATGCGTGATGTGAAATCGTTAAAAAAACAATTGAATCGAATTCAATAAAGCCTTGACAATTAGATTTGAAAGTATATATACTAGCAAGTATCTTACATAACAACTAGTCGCGTTAATGGACTAAAATACAAGATACCGATGATGGAGAACAGTAGTTGAGAACCACATGGAAAGAGAAGAAATGCCCTGGGCTGAAAGCATTTCCCCTTGATGACTCAATGAATGAACACTCCGTAGGATCCGCTCTGAAAAAGCTTAATCTCACAAATCTGCCTTAATAGTCATTACGCAGCAGGTCGTGAAAAACGCTCTACTAGGAGATGGACGTTGCAGGCGTTAACTGCTTGAGTGGAAGTAACCGAAGGAAATAGCATCATACTTACATGCTAAGCCTTCAAACTACTTCAATTAGGGTGGCACCACGGGACATACAACTCCCGTCCCTTGTTTAGATAATAAACAAGGGACGGGAGTTTTTTATATGTAAATTGCTTTATTGATGTAACGAATTAACGTAGAGAGGGTCAGACCCCTCTTTACCACTTTAAATAACGAAAGAGGGGCTTTGACCCCTTTAGAAGGAGGAACCGTAAATGGCGATTCAGATACCGCGTGGTACGCAGGATATTTTACCTGGTACGGTGGAGAAGTGGCAGTATATTGAGGCGAAGGCGAAGGAGATTTGTGAGTTATATAATTATAAGGAGATTAGGACGCCGATTTTCGAGAGCACGGAGTTGTTTTTAAGAGGTGTGGGAGACACAACCGATGTGGTACAGAAAGAGGTTTACACATTTGAGGATCGAGGTGGCAGAAGCCTTACACTTCGCCCAGAGGGAACCGCTGCAGTGGCGCGATCTTATATAAACAACAAAATGTTCGGTTCACCGACGCAACCGACAAAACTTTATTATATCGGCCAGATGTTCCGATATGAGCGTCCACAGGCAGGGCGTTTCCGCCAGTTCGTTCAATTTGGAATTGAAGCACTAGGAAGTAATGACCCGTCCATTGATGCAGAAGTAATTGCGTTAGCAGTGGAATTATATAAAAGCTTAGGCCTCAATAACTTAAAAGTTGTCATTAACAGCTTAGGGGACAAGGAAAGCCGTCAAGCACACAGAGATGCGTTGATCAATCACTTCCAACCGAGAATCAACGAGTTCTGCGGTGATTGCCAAGGACGTTTAGAAAAAAATCCTCTCAGAATTCTTGATTGTAAGAAAGACCGCGACCACGAATTGATGGCAACAGCGCCGTCTATCCTAGATTACTTGAATGAAGAATCCAAAGCTTATTTTGATAAAGTGGTAGCTTATCTATCGGCTCTGGGCATTCAATATGAAATCGATCCAAACTTGGTGCGAGGACTTGATTACTATTACCACACAGCATTTGAGATCATGAGCACATCAGAAGGTTTCGGTGCAATCACGACTCTTTGTGGCGGGGGACGATACAACGGACTTGTTCAAGAGATTGGTGGACCAGAAACACCTGGTATTGGATTTGCACTAAGCATCGAGCGCCTTATATCTGCAATGGAAGCAGAAAATGTGAAGTTTCCATTTGAAGAATCCATTGATTGTTATGTGGTCGCACTTGGAGACAAGGCAAAAGAAACTGCAGTAAAGCTGCTTTTTGATTTAAGAAAAGCAGGAATTGTAGCCGAAAAAGACTATCAAGATAAAAAATTAAAAGCACAATTCAAAGCAGCCGACCGCCTGCAAGCAAAATATACCATCGTATTTGGAGATGATGAGTTAGAAAAAGGCGTCGTCTCCATCAAAGAAATGGAAACAGGCGAACAACAGGAAGTTGCATTTGAAGATGCAGTCGCATTCTTAACAGCAAAGAAAAGTGGGGAGAGATAAATGATGCAAGGTAGAACATATAACTGTGGCGAAGTCCCACAATCATCAATCGGAGAAACAATCGAATTAAAAGGCTGGGTGCAAAAGCGCCGTGACCTAGGAGGACTTATTTTCTTAGACCTTCGTGACCGTACAGGACTTGTTCAAATAGTTTTCAATCCCGATGTTTCCGCAGATGCTTTAAAAACTGCTGAAAGTGTACGTAACGAGTACGTTTTATATATTAAGGGAAAAGTGGTTGCCCGAGATGAAGCAACAGTAAACCCTAACCTGAAAACAGGTGCAATTGAAGTGCAGGCAGAGGCAATTGAAGTCTTGAATGCTGCGAAAACACCACCATTCGTATTGGATAGCAAGACGGAAGTAAATGAAGACATTCGTCTAAAATACCGTTACTTGGACCTTCGCCGTCCGGTAATGTTTGACACATTGAAAATGCGTCATGATGTAACACGTTCCATCCGTGAATTTTTGAACGATCAACAGTTTATGGAAGTGGAAACGCCTATATTGACTAAAAGCACGCCAGAAGGTGCACGTGACTACCTAGTACCAAGCCGTGTACACCCAGGTGAATTTTACGCGTTGCCACAGTCTCCGCAAATCTTCAAGCAACTATTGATGGTTTCCGGTGTGGAGCGCTATTATCAGATTGCTCGTTGCTTCCGTGACGAAGACCTTCGTGCAGACAGACAGCCTGAATTTACACAAGTCGACATTGAGACTTCTTTCTTATCACAAGAAGAAATTATCGGCATGATGGAAGACATGATGAGAATGGTCATGAAAAATACAAAGAGTGTGGATGTTCCAGAAACATTCCCTCGTATTACGTATCAAGATGCTATGAACAGATACGGTTCCGATAAGCCAGACACTCGTTTTGAAATGGAACTTGTGGACCTGTCCGAGCAGGTTGCTGACTGCGGATTCAAAGTATTCAGCGCAGCTGTAAATAATGGCGGTCAAGTAAAAGCAATCAATGTAAAAGGAGCGGCAAGTAAATACTCTCGCAAAGATATCGATGCCTTGACTGAGTTTGTTGCTGTATACGGAGCAAAAGGGTTAGCTTGGTTAAAAGTAGAAGCAGAAGGATTAAAAGGACCGATCGCAAAATTCTTCAATGAAGAACAACAACAAGGCTTCATTCAATCCCTAGACGCTGCAGAAGGGGACTTGATCCTATTCGTGGCAGATAAAAAATCTGTTGTTGCAGATGCACTTGGTGCTCTTCGCTTAAAGCTAGGAAAAGAACTTGGTCTAATCGACGAAAGCAAGTTCAACTTCTTATGGGTAACGGACTGGCCATTACTTGAGTACGATGAAGAAGCGGGCCGCTACTTTGCTGCTCACCATCCGTTCACGATGCCTGTCCGCGAAGACCTTCCATTACTGGAAACAAACCCAGGGGAAGTTCGTGCTCAAGCTTACGATTTAGTATTAAACGGTTATGAGCTAGGAGGAGGTTCTTTACGTATTTATGAACGCGACATTCAGGAAAAAATGTTCGAAGTACTTGGCTTCAGTAAAGAAGAGGCAACGGAGCAATTCGGTTTCCTACTAGAAGCATTTGAATACGGAACTCCTCCACATGGTGGAATCGCGCTTGGATTAGACCGTTTAGTTATGCTATTGGCAGGAAGAACCAATCTTCGTGACACCATTGCATTTCCTAAAACGGCAAGCGCAAGCTGTATCCTGACAGAAGCGCCAAGTCCAGTTGCAGGTGGACAATTAGATGAGTTACATTTGTCGCTAGCTGTCAAAAAAGAGTAGATTTTGCTAGACGGTGATAGCTTGAAAATAGAATTCCTGTGTGTTAAGATTACTTCAAGAAGTCGCAAGTCCTGATGTGTTCGTCGTATAACCTATTGTTTTGACCGAACAATAGATTATACGGGAGCTCAGAGTTTTCGTTGCTGCGTACATGCCTTCCTCGTGAGGACTTACTACATGCATGAAACAGAGCACCCACCTGCTGTGAGCGGGGATCAAAACGAAGGCATCGACGACGGCACGATTGGGACTTGCCTACATACGGATTAAAAACCGGTATTTCGCATTATTGCGGGATGCCGGTTTTTTTGTGGAAGATGGCTATGTCTCCCCGAGTTGCTTAAATCACGTGAACATTGTCCTCATAGAAGGCGTATGACTCCCGTAGCAGCCAAAATCCGGCGAACATTGTCCTCATAGAAGGCGTATGACTCCCGGAGTAGCCAAAATCACGCGAACATTGTCTTTATAGGAGATGTATGACTCCCGGAGTAGCCAAATCACGCGAACATTGTCCTCATAGGAGGTGTATGACTCCCGTAGCAGCCAATATCCCCCAAACATTGTCCTCATACCCCGCCTTCCAATACACAAAAAAACAACCCTCACTCAATATGAAGGTTGTCCCATAAACAATCATTACCTCGCAGACTTCCGATACCCTTTAGCCTGCGCCTCTTCTTCTGTATGAAACCATTCCACTGGGGTCGTCCGGTTATAGAAAACGCCGCCCGGAACGTGATAAATATACTCGCCACGCGCATTCTTGTTCGCTTTTATCAAAGGGGGATTTTCTTGTTGTTCCTCAGCAACTTCTTGATCGTTCTCCTCAACTTCAATATCCGAAGTCATCACTTCCGAACTCCTATCTTCTGCAAGCTCCAAAGTTTGTTGCTTACTTTCTGCTGGGGTAGAATGCGCGGACTCTTGTGTCTTCTCCAACGTCGCAGCAATCGCTTCAAGCGTCTGTTTCACCTGAAATGACGTTGTTTCCCGTGCCATTAACTGTTTATTCGTTTTGTTCAAGCGAAAGATTGTTACTAAACCACTGCCAATAACTAAGAAGTAAGATAAGGCCTTTAATAGATTTTTCAATACAAACTCCCCGCTTTCAATAAAAAAATAATATTCAGTTACTATTCCCTTCATTATAAGGTATTGAAACCCAATTCGTAAAAAAGAAAAATTCCTATCCGACTACTTGCTTTTCACCCAAAGTATGTTATATTCGATTTCGGGTACAATCTTTAAAAGACATTAAAAATGAAACAAGCGATAAATGGAGTTGATATGCAGTGTTACACCAATTTTCACGAAACGAATTGGCAATAGGTAAAGAAGGTCTAGAAACCCTTAAAAATAGCACGGTTGCAGTATTAGGAATAGGCGGAGTAGGTTCTTTCTCGGCAGAAGCATTAGCACGTTCCGGCGTCGGACGCCTTATTCTAGTGGATAAAGATGATGTGGATATTACAAATGTTAACCGTCAAATTCATGCACTTATGTCCACAGTGGGTCAACCAAAAGCCGATCTAATGAAAGCACGTATCCAGGACATCAATCCTGACTGCGAAGTAATTGCACTGAAAATGTTCTACACGGAAGAAACGTATGAAGAGTTCTTCAGCTATGGCTTGGACTATGTCATCGATGCTTCTGATACAATTTCTTATAAAATTCATTTAATGAAAGAGTGTCTAAAGCGCAAGATTCCGATGGTTTCCAGTATGGGAGCGGCAAACAAGATGGATCCAACGCGTTTCAAAATGGCGGACATCTCCAAAACGCACACAGATCCTATCGCAAAAGTCATCCGAACTCGACTTCGTAAAGAAGGGATTCACCGTGGCATTAAAGTGGTATTCTCTGATGAGAGCCCAATTGTCATTCGTGAAGATGTTCGTAAAACGGTCGGAAATGATAATGCAGAAATTCGTAAAGCAAAAATGCCGCCTTCCTCCAATGCATTTGTACCGTCTGTAGCGGGACTTATCCTAGGTGGCTATGTCATTAATGATATTTTGAAAGATGTTAAAATTCAACGTGTCGGTGGAAAGCAATAATTAATAAAGAGAAGGCCTCGTCAACTCATGACGAGGCTTTCTCTTTTATTTCACATTACTTCATCCTGCATGCTGTTACCGGTCAATCTTCTTGCACGATCCATGATTTGGACGAGCATTTCATAGTCTTCATTTATCGCAACTTGTTGTTCTTCTAAATTCTTAAGCTGCTTTTCAAGTGATTGGTTTTTCTGTTTTAGCAACTGGTTTTCCTTTTGTAATCTTTCACTTTCCAACTGCAAGCGATAATCGGAATTCTGGTTTTGTTGAAAGTTTTGTAAAAAGGTAATGCAGTCGTCAAGGGTAATGGAAGCCGCAGCCGATGCAGCTGAAAAAGTCGCTGTTGCATTTCGCACTGGAAGCGGTGCATACTCTTCATCTTCCATATCATATTCAAATGGCAGGCTGACTTTTTCCACAGAATCTACTTTTGGTGCAGGTAGCCATTCCATCTCCAATGGTTGATTGGTAGCTTTTTTGGCTGGAGCTGACTCGCTTTTTTGTTGCATTTTTGCTATCTTATCTTGCGCTCGTTTTTTCTCTTTTCGTTGCTTCTTTGCTATGGCAACGGCAGGTTCATACTTTTTCCTTACTTCGGCATTCCACCTGAATCCACATGCGGCTGATGTGCGGTTTAACGCATCCCCGACTTCTTCAAAGGCGGCAAGTTGTGTGCCACCATCTCTTATGTATCGTAAAACAGTCTCTGCAAGTAATAGATCATCTTCATGAGACCATGCATCTTGTCTTACTTTCATCCAAATCCACTCCTTAAAACGGTCGTTTTTTACCATCTTTTCCAGAAAAGGAGAAAAATATACGAAAGTTTACTAGATTAACATAAAAAATAAGGGGAAGCAGAGTCCCCTTATCTTTTCTTCTTTGTTTTCTCATATATTTGCCCAAGGGCTGTTTCGAATTTGCTTGTATCTTTGGGCTTGTAATAGGATTTATGTTTTAGCTTGTCTGGCAAATATTGTTGAGCTACCCACCCGCTCGGGTAGTCATGCGGATATTTGTATTCAATTCCTCGGCCAAGTGCGGAGGCACCTTTATAATGTGCGTCCTTCAAGTGGGCAGGTACTTCGCCGACCAGTCCTTTTCTGATATCGGCCAATGCCTCATCCAATGCTTTATAGGCGGAATTGGATTTAGGGGACAGGCATAATTCAATGACTGCATTGGCAAGCGGAATTCTCGCCTCAGGAAAACCAAGTCTCTCAGCGGCTTCAATGGCAGACAATGTGCGTGCACCGGCTTGAGGATTTGCCAGGCTGATATCTTCATAGGCGATAACAAGCAGGCGCCTTCCAATGCTTACAAGGTCGCCGGCTTCAATCAACCGTCCCAAATAATGAAGTGCTGCATCCACGTCACTGCCGCGAATGGATTTTTGGAACGCGGACAGTACGTCATAATGACCATCACCGTCCTTGTCATGATAGAAGCTTTTCTTTTGCAGGCATTCTTCAGCCGTTTCAACACCTATCGTTATTTTTCCATCATCATTTGGGGTGGTGGAAAGTACCGCTAATTCTAGTGCATTTAACGCAGAACGAACATCGCCGCCGCATCCGTTTGCAAAATGCTCCAAAGCTTCTTCATCAAGAACAACTTGGTAATCTCCTAAACCTCGTTCCGTATCTCCCAATGCTTGCATGATGACATGTTTGATTTCCGCTACAGACAATGGATGAAGCTCGAAAATTTGGCATCTGCTTCGAATGGCAGGGTTGATCGCATGATAAGGGTTGCTTGTGGTAGCCCCAATCAGAACAATTCGACCATTTTCAAGGTGTGGCAACAGAAAGTCTTGTTTTGCCTTATCAAGTCGGTGTACTTCATCCAAAATAAGAATGACCTTGCCTGACATCTTCGCTTCTTCCGCTACAATTTCCATATCTTTTTTATTGTGTACTACCGCATTCAATGTCCGGAATGCATATTGAGTACTGCCGGCAATGGCAGTGGCGATGGACGTTTTTCCTATACCAGGCGGACCGTAGAGAATCATAGAGGAGAGATGTTTTGCCTTTACCATTCTCTGAATGATTTTGCCTTCTCCTACAAGATGCTCCTGTCCTACCATTTCATCTATCGTCCGAGGCCTCATCCGAAAGGCCAGTGGTTTATTGTTCATTTAAACACCTTCCTGCATACAATGACATCTAGTGTCCCATACCCACTGTACCACAATTGTTATCATGCATTAAAACAAAACAGACAAAATGTAAAACCTTTGAAATTATGCTATAATAGGATAGATTTTAACTTGAGACAGAAAAGAGTAAAGACAGAAGGGTAGAGGCTGCATGCAAGGAGAGCGGAGTATAGGCAGAAGGTTGTTTTTGGCAAAATGGGCCATCTATTTCATTGGGCTATTAATTATGGCCTTTGGAATTGTCTTAATGATACGTGCTGACTTGGGCAGTGCGCCATGGGATGTCTTTCATATCGGACTTTTTTACCAAATCGGACTTACGATTGGTACTTGGTCCATCATTGTGGGCTTTTTTATTTTGATGATCTCTACCATGATTACGAAAAAGCTGCCTCCTTTAGGAGCTTTTTTGAATATGCTGATGGTTGGAATTTTCATTGATTTGTATATGATGATTCCACAGTTGAACACGCCTGATAACTTTATAGGAAAACTGACCATGCTCCTATCCGGGGTAATGGTCATTGGAATCGGAATAGGCGTCTACATTTCCTCACGTTGTGGTGCAGGACCAAGGGATAGCCTGATGATTGCTCTGACGGAAGTGACAGGATGGAAAGTGCAATATATTAGATTAGGAATGGAATTAGTAGTATTATGTTTAGGTTGGCTTTTAGGTGGCCCTGTCTTTATCGGTACCATACTATTCAGTCTAACCATCGGCAGCATCGTAGGTCTGACGCTGCCTGCCTGTCAAAAGGCAACGGACTCATTACTTGATAAAATTCAACATAAAAAAGATAACAAGGTAACCTTTCAAATATAGAAACAGAATAGAAAGAGTAGAGGTGTTCGGAGATGAAAATTTCAACTAAAGGACGATACGGTTTGACCATCATGATTGAACTAGCAAAAAATGTGGGGGAAGGTCCTCTATCATTAAAAACGATTGCGCAAACGCATGACCTTTCAGAACATTATTTAGAGCAATTAATTGCTCCCCTTCGTAATGCAGGGCTCGTAAAAAGTATAAGAGGCGCATATGGTGGTTATATTTTAGCAGACGAACCAGCGAAAATTACGGCTGGAGATATCATTCGTGTACTAGAAGGACCAATCAGCCCGGTTGAAGTGATTGACGATGAAGAACCAGCGAAACGAGAGCTGTGGATCAGAATCCGTGATGCGGTAAAAGACGTCTTGGATAGTACAACTCTTGATGATTTGGCAAATTATGAAGGCGGAGATCAAGAAGCATATATGTTCTACATCTAAGCAGAGCAAAAGGGAACATTAACTAGTAGGAAAGGAGGCGTCCTCATTGAAACAGATATATTTAGACCATGCAGCAACCGCACCCATGCATCCAGCTGTCCTCGATAGTATGCTTCCTGTAATGAGGGAGGATTTCGGCAACCCTTCCAGTATTCATGGATTTGGAAGAAAAACACGGCACCTCGTGGATGAGGCAAGGCACGTAGCAGCCACTTCCATTGGTGCGAAAGAAACAGAAATTATTTTTACAAGCGGCGGGACAGAAGCGGACAATTTGGCCATCATCGGGGTCGCTCGCGCCAACAAATCACGTGGAAATCATATCATTACAACGAAAATTGAGCACCATGCAGTCCTTCATACATGTGAACAACTTGAAAAAGAAGGCTTTGAAGTAACCTATTTGCCTGTGGATGAACAAGGTCAGATTAATCTACACGATCTAAAGGGTGCACTTACCGAGCAGACCATTCTTGTCACCATCATGTATGGAAATAATGAGGTAGGAACGGTTCAGCCTATCAAGGAAATAGGAGAAATCGTAAAAGAACATCAAGCTTATTTTCATACAGATGCTGTACAAGCTTTCGGACTTCTTCCAATCAATGTGGAGGAACAAGGCATTGATTTTCTTTCTATGTCTTCCCATAAAATCAATGGTCCTAAAGGAGTCGGTTTTTTATATGCAAAAGCTGGAGCAACCTTCTCTACCTTAACTTATGGCGGCGAACAAGAACGGAAACGTCGTGCAGGTACGGAAAATGTCGCTGGAATCGTCGGCTTGAAAACAGCGATCGAATTAAGCATGGAGCAAGCAAAAGAAAAAGTGGCATTGTATCAAAGTTTTAAAGAAATGATGCTTCAAGTTTGGCACGAAGAAGATGTCTCGTTTCAGATTAACAGCGGTTCAGAAAAAACATTGCCGCATGTACTGAATGTTTATTTTCCAGGAACAAATGTAGAGTCCTTATTGGTTAACATGGACTTGGCAGGTATCGCGGTGTCGAGTGGATCTGCATGCACAGCAGGCTCCATCGACCCGTCCCATGTTCTTGTTGCCATGTTCGGAAAAGACTCAGACAAAATTGCTTCCTCGATCCGATTCAGCTTCGGACTCGGAAACACAACCGAAGACATCACACACGCAGCCAAACAAACAGCCAAAGTAGTAAAAAGATTAACACGAAATAGTAGATAAGATCTCCCTGTAGATTGTAGTGCAAGGTGTGAGACTCCTGAGGGAGATAGCGGTAGCTTGAGACCCCGCAGCGGAGCGAGGAGGCTCAAGCACCGCCCCTAGGAAAGCGAACACCTGGAACGGAAATCTACAGGGTGTAAACGGAATAATTAAATTAATTTAATACGGGGTGATCAAGATGACAAAAGCACCAAAAGATACCCGTGTAGTAATAGGAATGTCTGGTGGAGTAGATTCATCCGTAGCAGCCCTTCTTCTAAAAGAACAAGGCTACGATGTAATCGGTATTTTCATGAAAAACTGGGACGACACCGATGAATTTGGAGTATGTACGGCAACAGAGGACTACAACGACGTAATCCGCGTCTGCAACCAAATCGGAATCCCTTATTACGCGGTAAATTTCGAAAAACAATACTGGGACAAAGTGTTCCAATACTTCTTAGATGAATACAAAGCAGGTCGCACACCAAATCCTGATGTGATGTGTAACAAAGAAATCAAATTCAAGGCTTTCCTTGAGCATGCATTGGACCTTGGAGCAGACTATTTGGCAACAGGCCACTATGCTCAAGTTGCATTCCGCGATGGCGAATACAAAATGCTCCGCGGCCTTGATGACAACAAAGACCAAACCTATTTCTTGAACCAACTGGGCCAAGAACAACTATCTAAAGTAATGTTCCCAATTGGCAATATTGAAAAATCTGAAGTTCGTGAAATTGCTAAACGGGCTGGTCTAGCTACTGCAACGAAAAAAGACAGCACGGGTATCTGTTTTATTGGAGAACGCAATTTCAAAGAGTTCCTCAGCGGTTACCTTCCAGCTCAACCTGGCAACATGTTGACGATGGACGGGGAAGTAAAAGGAAAGCACGATGGGTTGATGTATTATACGATTGGACAGCGTCACGGTCTTGGGATCGGCGGAAGCGGGGATCCTTGGTTTGTTATCGGAAAAGATTTAGAAAAGAACGTCCTTTATGTGGGACAAAGCTTCCATAACGAATTATTATACTCAGATTCCATCACTGCTACAGATATCAGCTGGGTGTCTGATAACCCTCCTGTAGATGGTACAGAGTGCACGGCTAAATTCCGTTATCGTCAACAGGATAACAAGGTGACGATTCAGCATTTGGAAGATAACAAAGTGAAGGTTATCTTTGATGAGCCGGTCCGAGCGATTACTCCTGGACAAGCCGTTGTCTTTTACAATGGTGATGAGTGTCTTGGTGGGGGAACGATTGACCATGTCTTTAAAAACAATGAAAAGCTTTGGTATGTAGGATAAAAGTGAAAACCTCGATTCCATAAGGAATGGAGGTTTTCTCTATGATATACTAAAAAGACTGATGAAATGGATGAGGTGTACGTACAAATGAAAGATAATAATGCATTAGGTATTCAATACCTTCAAGAAGGAAAATACGAGGAGGCACTTGCGGCTTTTTCAAAAGAAATAGAAGAGAATCCGGAGAATGCCGTAGCATATGTGAACTTTGGAAATGTGCTAAGCGCTGTCGGGGAGCTAGAAAAAGCAATGAAATTTTTCGAACGAGCTTTGGAAAAAGACGACACCATCGGTACTGCGCACTACGGACTTGGAAATGTCTATTATCAGCTTGAAAAATGGAATGAAGCAAAAGATCAGTTTGAACTTGCGATGAAGAAAGGTGTTAATGATAGTGATATCTTTTTCATGTTAGGGATGACTTTATTGCAATTTGAACAGCCAAAGCTTGCCCTTCCTTATTTTCAACGTGCAGTCGAATTAAAGCCTGAAGATGCAGAAGCAAGATTCCAATACGGACTTTGTTTAGCTGGACAAGGGCTCATCAAAGAAGCGACAACGGAGTTTGAAAAGGTAGTAGAGGAAGATCCAATGCACGCGGATGCTTATTATAATTTAGGCGTTGCCTATGCATATCAAGAGAATCGGGAAAAAGCAATGGAGAATCTGGATAAAGCATTGGACGTGCAAGAAGATCATATGTTGGCGGCCCATGCGAAAAAGATTCTCACAGAAGAAAACTAGGGAACGGAGGGAAATCCCATGAAGGACCAGAAGCAGCAATCCTCCCTCGATTTGTTCGAGGAACATGAAAAGTTTATCAAAGGATCGCATCTCGTCACCATCTTCCATAATGAATCTAATATGTATTCAGTGGTGCGAATCAGAGTGACGGAGACGAATGTTGCGTATGAAGAAAAAGAAGCGGTCGTCACTGGTTATTTCCCTCGCATTCATGAAGACGAGACTTACATATTTTTTGGACAAATGAAGGAACATCCCAGATTTGGGCTGCAATTTCATGTAGAACACTTTCGGAAGGACATACCCCAAACACGACACGGTATTGTTCAGTATCTTTCAAGCGATCTGTTTTCAGGCATTGGAAGAAAAACAGCTGAAAAAATTGCAGATGCACTTGGTGAAAATGCCATCTCCAAAATTCTTGAAAATCCATCTGTGTTGGATTCCATCCCAAAGCTTGCCGGTGATAAAGCCAAATCGTTATATGACACGTTGATGGAGCATCAAGGGTTGGAGCAGGTCATGATTGCCTTGTCCCAGTTTGGTTTTGGCCCTCAATTATCCATGAAGATTTATCAGGCCTATAAAGACCAGACAATTGAAACGCTCCAAAAGAACCCGTATGAGCTTGTGGAAACAGTAGAAGGAATTGGCTTTTCCAGAGCAGATGAGCTTGGAAATCACTTCGGGATATCCGGAAATCATCCAGACCGCATCAGGGCAGGCTGTCTGTATATGCTTGAACAGCATTCCATGCAAGAAGGTCACTGTTACGTTGTCGAGGAACAGCTTACCGAAGCAGTCGTCAGACTATTAAACGAAAAGCAGCATGGTCTTGTCGCAGAGTCTGACATTTCTCGGGAAATTATGCAATTGACAGAAGAAGGAAAGCTTAAAGCAGAAGATGGAAAAGTGTATTTACCCAGTCTCTATTTTTCCGAGCAAGGGGTGGTTACCAATATTAAAAGGGTGATGGAACAAACTCAATATGCCGAGCAGTTCCCTGAATCAGAATTTCTTCTCGCCTTAGGGGAACTGGAGGACAGATTGAAGGTCCAGTATGCGCCTTCTCAAAAGGAAGCCATTCAGCAAGCATTGATGACTCCAATGCTTCTTTTGACAGGTGGACCTGGGACAGGTAAAACGACCGTCATCAAAGGAATTGTCGAACTATACGCAGATCTACATGGTTGTTCATTGGAACCTAATGATTATAGCAAAGATGATCCTTTTCCAATTATGCTTGTTGCTCCAACAGGCCGTGCTGCCAAGCGAATGAGTGAAGCGACAGGACTGCCTTCTCTCACCATTCATAGGCTCCTCGGTTGGAATGGTTCGGAAGGGTTTCAACATGACGAAGAAAACCCTATTACAGGTAAGCTTCTGATTGTGGATGAAGTGTCAATGGTGGATATTTGGCTTGCCAATCAACTGTTTAAGTCTCTGCCAGATGATATACAAGTTGTATTGGTGGGAGATGAAGATCAGCTTCCTTCTGTTGGTCCGGGTCAAGTATTGAAGGACTTACTCGCGTCTAGCGTGATTCCTACTGTTCAATTGACGGATATTTATAGACAGGCAGATGGTTCATCCATTATTGAGTTGGCCCACTATATGAAGGATGGGGTAGTGCCATCAGACATTTCATCTGGACAGAAGGACCGGTCGTTTATCAAATGCGGACAGTCGCAAATATTGGATGTCGTAAAAAAAGTATGTGCAAACGCGCAAAGTAAAGGCTATACTGCTCGCGATATCCAGGTGCTTGCACCAATGTACAGAGGGACAGCCGGTATAGATAAGCTTAATGAAATGCTTCAAGAACTTTTCAATCCCAAAAGTGATCAGCGGCGTGAATTAAGTTTTGGAAATGTGGTGTATCGGACCGGTGATAAAGTACTGCAGCTTGTCAATCAACCGGAAAGTCATGTTTTTAACGGTGACATTGGTGAAGTTGTTTCCATTTTCTATGCGAAAGAAAATACTGAAAAGCAGGACATGGTCATCGTTTCTTTTGATGGCAATGAAGTTACTTATACAAAGCAGGATCTTGGGCAGATAACTCACGCTTATTGTTGTTCCATACATAAGTCTCAAGGAAGTGAGTTCCCTATTGTCGTATTGCCGGTGGTGAAAAGTTATTACAGGATGCTCAGGCGTAATCTACTGTACACTGCTGTGACACGTGCGAAGCGGTTTTTAATTCTTTGTGGGGAAGAAGAGGCATTAAAACTTGGCGTGCAACGTGCAGATGAAATGGCAAGGCAAACATCCTTAAAAGAAAGGCTTCAAACAAAAGAGTCCGGAACTTTAGCAGACGAGGAAGTCATAGATCCTGTACTTCAAGAAGTACCTTTTTGGAAAGATGCTAACATCGGCATGGAAAATGTCAGTCCATATGATTTTATGGATGACGAATAATGGCTGTGTTTAAAAGGGAAAATACCAATGGGAAAGAAGCTTGTCCACCAATGGGCAAGCTTCTTTGGGCTTTTACGTGTTCATCTTACTGTTTTATTTCTGCAGCAGTAAAAGTGATCGGACCATATGCATAGACACCTAAGACCTCAGAACCCGGACCTTTTTGAGCTGTCAGATAATAGGTCACATATTTTGCATCAGCAGGAATCACATCTACGAATTGAGTAACAGCTTCTGTTGCGTCAGCATCTCCTTCTGCATCGATTTCAACAATGCTTTGATAAATTAGGTTTCCGGGAGAAATGCTACCACGATAAATTCTTGTATACAAATCTGCAAATTCCGCCGAGTTGTTGTTCACATGGTAAAGACCATTTAGCCATACGACATTCCCTTTTTCGACATCCTTTAGAGTGGCTGTAGCAACGACTTGTGGTTGCGTACTTAGTGGGAAGGTTAGAGGTAACGGTAATGTTGTAATGGGGTCGGATGTTTGATAAGCAAATTCCACTAATTTTGATCTATCCTTCTTATGGTCTTTTTTATAATAATTGTCACAATGATCCTTCTTATCATGCTTCTTGTAGTCAAATTCTGCTGAGTCGTCAGCAATAGCCATGTTGTGTTCACTTTTGTAGTAATAATAATAATTAGGCATAAATTTTCACCTCCTTTCAATGAAGTCTTTACATACTATTCGACTTACGAAATACTGCTTGGTCAAAGGTGGAGAAATATGGCCTGTTTTTCAATCTAAACACCTATTTTAAAATGGAAAACCTTTCGCAGTATCAACACAACCAATCAAACAAAAGCTAGTAATGTTCGAAAAGAGGTGGATTCTTTGAGAACATTTTCTCGAGTGATTGGGATGCTAATTTACGATATGGCATCAGGGAATAAGATTGGCCGTGTGAAAGATTTTTGTATTGAAGAACCTGGGCACATCAAAGGGCTGATAATTGATGGAAAAGGCCTGTTCCATCGAGCCAAGTTTCTACCTTTTGAATACATTCATTCTTTTGGTGATGAAGGAATTATGGTGGGAGACCATGCTCTTACACCCATTGCTAAAGAGGACGGGCAAGTGTATTATCACCACTTCCACGGTATAAAAGGAAAGTCTTTTATAACAGGTGAAGGCGATAAGCTTGGGTTGTTGGATGATGTATATTTCGAAGAGGAAACGGGCACAATCGTAGGATATGAGGTAACGGACGGTTTTTTCGCAGATTTGTCGGAAGGAAAGAGAATTGTTAAGAATCCTTCAGATCTTGTCATCGGAAAAGATACCGTCGTCGTTTCTGTATTATCTTAACGCGAGGTGTCAATGATGGTCCTTTGTTGTCCTAATTGCAAAAGTAAAGATATCGGTAAAATCGGTGTGAATCAGTATTATTGTTGGGGCTGTTTTATTGAGCTTTCTGTATCCAAAGGAATGGTCCATACTCATCAGGTGGAAGAGGACGGGACGTTAAGTTCTTTGGATGATTTGTTTCATGAAGACGATCGACAAATTAGTATGTAACTAAAACTTGGGAGTGAGTCGCATGAACAGAGCTATGACATCCTTGTTAATGATTGGCCTTGGAGCCGCTGCCACTCGACTTAGCCGAAATAATGATGTGCAAAACTTTTTGGGAGATATGACTTCCAAACGCAATATGAAGAAAATGAGAAAGCAAGCCAAGAAATTGTTTTCTTAATGTGTGAGCCCGTTCCTTTTCAGGAGCGGGTTTTCTTACGTCTAACTAGGCGCTTCGCTTGCCTGCGGGCGGTCCGTGAGCCTCCTCTCTTCTTTAAAAGCCACTGAAAATATCACTGATATAAGATGTTGTTTAAAGACCGCTGTTGATTTCCGCAAATGGCTTCGCTTTCCTAGGGGTGCAGCGTACTTCGCCTGCGGGGTCTCCACCTAACGCTATCTCCCTCAGGAGTCTTCGCCTTTTGCTCCAATCCACAGCTAGAAATCACTAATCACATTATAGTTTAGTTTTTCAGTGGCTTCCTTCGTTGCAGGGTCTCACCTGTCCCTTCCCCCCGCGGGCGTCTACGCGCCTTCCACTACAATCTACTAGGATACTGTCGTTTTACATTGTGGACAGTCTTTGCCTTGTATCATTTGACATTATGTATAGTGAAATACAAGCCTAAAGACAGTAGAATATACATAAAGTTCTAATTATTCTAATAATTTATTTTTTGCATGCAATCATCAAAAGGAGGTTCTTAAATGTCCGACAAAGTGATGATAGGTTTAATTCAGGCATCCAATGATGTGGATGGCTCGGAGGCCGTGGCGGTCCATAAAAAGGCTGCCATCGAAAAGCATATTAAACTTGTAAGGGAAGCAAAAGCAAAAGGGGCACAAATTATCTGCCTTCAGGAAATCTTCTATGGTCCATACTTTTGCAGTGAACAAAATGCCAAGTGGTACGAGGCTGCCGAGGAGATTCCAAATGGTCCGACAACAAAACTGTTCCAAGATCTTGCTAAGGAACTTGGAGTGGTTATTGTCCTACCAATCTATGAAAGAGAAGGCATTGCCACGTATTACAATACCGCAGCGGTGATTGATGCGGATGGTAAATATCTTGGTAAATACCGTAAACAACATATTCCTCAAGTTGGGGTAGGAGATCAAGGTCACGGCTTTTGGGAGAAATTTTATTTCAAACCGGGCAACCTTGGTTATCCGATTTTTGATACAGCATATGCAAAAGTTGGTGTGTACATATGCTATGACAGACATTTTCCTGAAGGAGCACGCTTGCTTGGCTTAAAAGGTGCAGAAATTGTATTCAATCCATCTGCTACGGTGGCAGGACTTTCTGAATACTTATGGAAGCTTGAACAGCCTGCTCATGCAGTGGCTAATGGCTATTATGTCGGTGCCATCAACAGGGTCGGGGTGGAAGGTCCATGGAAAATGGGCGAGTTTTATGGGCAGTCCTATCTAGTTGATCCAAGAGGCTCCTTTGTTTCCATCGGAAGCAGGGATCAAGACGAAGTAATCATTGGTGAAATGAACAAAAAATTAATCCGTGAAGTGAGAGATGTGTGGCAATTTTACCGTGACAGACGACCGGAGACATATGAAGAAATGACCGCACTTTTGCCGTAAAGGACAAGAGGTAATTCATTCGCAGTTTGTGAACCTGATTCCAGTATTTAATATTGGGCACATCCGTCGATATGAATTACCTTTTTTTCTTGCGAGATTGAATAAAGGGGAGTGGGTATGTGAAAGGGGCAATGAAACGAATCGATTTAGAAGATTTGGCAGTAAATTTTATGGAAGCAAAACCTGGTTTAACAGATCGGGAAGCGTTAGAAGAGGCTAACCGATGTTTATATTGCTACGATGCACCGTGTATTGTAGCGTGTCCAACAAGTATTGATATCCCTTCTTTTATTAAGAAAATTGCTTCAGGCAACTTAAAGGGTTCAGCAAAAACGATTATGATTGCCAATCCTGTCGGAGCAAGTTGTTCGAGGGTATGCCCAACGGAAGAATTGTGTGAAGGGGCATGCGTCCTAAACCACCATACAAAACCGATTGTAATAGGTGATCTTCAGCGTTATGCGACAGATTGGGCCATTAGAAATGAGCAAGTTCTTTTTCAGAAAGGGAAATCCAATGGCAAAAAAGTAGCGATTGTCGGCGGCGGGCCAGCAGGGCTTTCTGCAGCTCGTGAACTGGCACTACTTGGTTTTCAAGTCACAATATTTGAGGCAGAGCAAGAAGCAGGCGGTCTGAATACGTATGGGATTGTCTCCTTCCGACTGCCTAAAAGTGTTTCTTTTTGGGAAGTGAAACAGGTTAAAAGCTTGGATGTGGAGATACGCACCAATACAAGAGTGGGAGTGGACATTTCCGTAAATGACATTCTGACTCAATATGATGGGGTTATTTTAGCAGTTGGCATGGCAAGTGTTCCTAAGCTTGGAATTGACGGCGAAGATTTAAATGGAGTGTATGATGCCATTGATTTTGTAAAAGAAACAAAGACCAACAGCATTACCGATAAATTCAAAGGGAAAAATGTCGTGGTCATTGGGGCAGGTAATACTGCCATTGATGGTGCTACCTGTTCGGTTAGGCTTGGCGCAGAAAATGTGAAAATATTATACCGAAGAACTCAGGAAGAAATGACTGCTTATGACTTTGAGTATGAATTTGCAAAACAAGATGGTGTGGAATTTCGCTGGCTTACAGCGCCAAGCAAAATTATTGGAAACGATAAAGGCGAAGTAACGGCCATCGAATGTGTAAGGATGGAACTTGGAACTTCAGGAGCGGATGGTAGAAGAAGACCTGTGAAAGTGGAAGGTTCGGAATTTACATTGCAAGTTGACGCTGTCATTAAGGCAATTGGTCAGACGAGATACACCAACCTTATAGAACAATTCGGTCTCATTCATGACGATGGAGTAGTGATGATAGATAAGCATACCCATCAAACCTCTAATGAAAAAGTATTTGCCTGTGGTGATGTTGTGTTTGGCAAGGGGCAAGGAGAGGCAATGGTGGTAACTGCAGCAGAGCAAGGAAAGCTTACCGCATATGCTTTGTATGAAAAGCTCGTAAAAAACAAGGTGGAGACAGCTTAAAACTTAGCGTGAGGGGGGAAAGCATTTGGCAGATCTATCAATAAATTTGGCAGGTATTAAAGCACCTAATCCATTCTGGCTTGCTTCAGCACCGCCTACTAATTCTGGATATCAAGTACAGCGTGCTTTTGAAGCAGGGTGGGGTGGTGCTGTGTGGAAAACTCTTGGAGATCCCATCATCAATGTGTCTTCTCGGTTTGCGGCAGTCAGTTTTAATGGACAGCGAGTAGCGGGCTTTAACAATATTGAACTTATTACTGACAGACCCTTGGAAGTGAACTTACGAGAAATTGAGGAAACAAAAAAGAAGTTCCCAGATCGGGCGGTCATTGCTTCTTTGATGGTAGAACCCAAACAAGAAAAATGGCATGAAATAGTGAAAAAGGTAGAAGCAGTAGGGGTGGATGGACTTGAGTTGAACTTCGGCTGTCCGCACGGAATGGCCGAACGGGGAATGGGTTCTGCATCCGGCCAGGTTCCAGAACTTGTGGAAAAACAAACGTATTGGGCAAAAGAAGCCGCAAATACGCCTGTCATCGTAAAATTGACACCAAACATCACAGACATCACCGTGACGGCAGAGGCAGCAGTCAGAGGAGGAGCTGATGCTGTCAGTATGATCAATACCATCAACAGCCTCGCTGGTGTAGATATTGACAGCTGGAACACAATACCTCATGTTGGCGGTAAAGGAGCTCATGGTGGATATTGCGGGCCTGCTGTTAAACCGATAGCCCTGAATATGGTGGGAGAATGTGCAAGAAATCCACGAATAAATGTACCGATCTCCGGAATGGGCGGCGTCTCTAATTGGCAAAATGCCGTGGAGTTTATGCTGATGGGTGCAACTGGTGTTCAAATCTGTACAGCAGCGATGCATCATGGATTCCGAATTGTAGAAGACATGTTGGATGGGCTCAACAATTACTTAGATGAAAAAGGAATTGCCAGAGTCATGGATCTTGTAGGAAAATCTGTACCGAAATATTCGGACTGGGGCAATCTCGATTTGAACTACAAGATTGTAGCAAGAATCAATCAAGATACCTGTATTAACTGCAATAAATGTCATATCGCCTGTGAAGACACTTCCCATCAGTGTATTGATATGCTGAAAGATTCCTCAGGTAAATCATACTTGCAGGTAAGAGAAGAAGATTGTGTTGGTTGTAATCTTTGTTCTATTGTCTGTCCGGTGGACGACGCTATCACGATGGTGGAGCTGCCTCATGAACAACCGCCTATGACATGGAATGACAGGCAGTCTGCTCTTGGTTTATTGAAGCAATGCGAAGTGGATACGGTTAAATAAGGGGGAATAGAACAAATGGCAGCAAAAAAACTAATAAAAAACGGAATTATTGTGACAGCAAGCGACCAGTATGAAGCAGATATTTTAATCGAAGGGGAAACGATCTCTTCCATCGGGATCGACCTTTCCTCAGCCGACGCAGAAGTGATTGATGCAAAAGGCTGTTATATTTTCCCTGGGGCGATTGATCCTCATACACACTTGGATATGCCTTTTGGGGGCACTGTTACAAAAGATGATTTTGAAAGTGGAACAATGGCGGCAGCTTTTGGAGGAACGACATCCATTATTGATTTCTGTCTGACAGAAAAGGGCCGTCCGCTTCAGGAAGCTATTAAAACATGGCATGACAAGTCAAAGGACAAAGCGGTTATCGACTATAGCTTTCATTTGATGATTGGTGAAATGAATGAAACGGTCATGAAGGAACTTCCACAAGTAATTGAAAAGGAAGGCATCACATCATTTAAAGTATTTATGGCATATAAAAATGTGTTCCAAGCAGATGATGCAACCCTCTTTCGTACGTTAAAGGCAGCGAAAAATCTTGGTGCTCTGGTCATGGTTCACGCGGAAAATGGAGATGTCATTGATTACTTAACAAAGGAAGCGTTGGAAAAAGGAAATACCGATCCAATTTACCATGCCTTAACAAGGCCGCCAGAGGTGGAAGGAGAAGCGACTGGAAGGGCAGCACAACTTACTTCGCTTGCAGATTCTCAACTATATGTGGTTCATGTATCCTGTGCGGAAGCGGTAGAGAAAATCGCCGAAGCAAGAAACAAAGGAGTGGAGATTTGGGGAGAGACATGTCCGCAATATCTGGCTCTAGATAAAAGCTATTTGGAAAAACCAAACTTTGAAGGTGCCAAATATGTCTGGTCACCTCCACTGCGTGATAAATGGCATCAAGAAGTTTTATGGAATGCCTTAAAAAGCGGTCAGCTTCAGACGCTGGGATCTGATCAATGCTCGTTTGACTTTGAAGGCCAAAAATCTTTAGGTAAAGGTGACTTTACTAAAATACCAAATGGAGGACCTATGATTGAAGACAGAGTTAGCATTCTGTTTTCAGAAGGAGTGAAAAAAGGACGAATATCCATTAATCAGTTCGTCGACATAGTATCCACAAGAGTCGCAAAACTTTTTGGCATGTTTCCGAAAAAAGGAACCATTTCCGTTGGCGCCGATGCCGATATCGTCATTTTTGACCCAAACCATGAAAGGGTGATATCCGCTTCGACCCACCACATGGCCGTTGATTATAATGCATTCGAAGGAATGAAAGTAACCGGTGAACCTGTTTCTGTTTTGGTGCGAGGTGACTTTGTCGTTCGTGATAAGCAATTTGTCGGTAAAGCAGGAAGCGGGCAATATATCAAACGCAACAAATATGGAGCAACATCCCAACTAAAACAAAACCAGACCTTGTCCATCTGACCTAACAAACCTAACAATTCTATTCAACAAACCTCCGTATGCTTGACCTACAAAATCACCCTAGGTCAAGCATTTGTTATATCAAAAAAGATTTCCTTGCAGTTCGGAGTGCAGGGTGAGAGACTCCGGCGGGAGGTAGCGGTAGGTTGAGACCCTTGAAGCGTTGTGAGGAGGCTCAAGCACATGCCCCGCGGAAATCTATTACCCGGAACGCAGATCTGCAAGAGTTAAAGGATACCTTAAATTTTATAAAATGGGGTGTTGTGATGAAAAAGAATGAGAGTTACCTAAAATCGCCTGACCTACTCCCAATCTCTCACGCAAACAGAAAAATCGGCACAATCGGGTTTGCAGTCATGTGGGTCGGAATGGCAGTAGTACTCGCTGCATTTGCAATCGGAGGAGCAGGTGTACAAAGTTTATCCCTAGGCTGGGTAATCGTCGCTACCATCATCGGAAGCGTAGCTATCGGCTTGTTCATGACCATTACAGGGGACATAGGAATCGAACACGGCCTCTCTTTTCCGGTCTATATGCGGGCACCATTCGGAACGATAGGGACACATATCCCTTCCATCATCCGCGGTTTGGCGGCATCCTTCTGGTTTGGTATCAACACTTATTTCGGTGCCACTGCAATGAATGCCATCCTTTTTACACTAACAGGTTTTGATAACTGGTTTGTGTGCTTTCTCATTTTTGCTGCTGTTCAACTTCTTAATACCGCACTTGGCATTAAAGCGGTTGAGCGCTTCGCTGATCTGGCGGCACCAATCATTATCATCATCTCTGCTTGGATGTACACCACCCTTTCTGACAGAGCATTGGAGCAGGGAAGGGAAGTTTGGTCATGGATTGAAAGTCCTGTAACAGGTGGTGCTGCCGTAACGGCTTTCCTGATCGTCATATTCAGTAACATGGGATTCTGGGCAACATTGGCAGCGGATATCCCTTCCATCTCACGTTTCATTAAAGCGCCTAAATATGAACGAAATTGGTTGAAACGGAATAAATCCAGTATTGTTGGAAGCGTCATTGCATTGCCTATTACTCAAACTTTCATGGTAGCGATCGGAGGAGTTTCTTATATCGCAGTATCAAATTATGATCCTGTAATCGCATTGCAGGAGGCTGCAACCGGAATTGTTCTAGGTGTTCTTTTATTAATGATTATTTTCGCCCAATGGTCTACTAATGCGTCAGCCAACCTTATTCCGGCTGCAACCATCTTTTCTAATGTTGGAGGGCCAAAAGTTCCTTTCTGGGCTGGGGTTGTCATTGCAGGGATTGTAGGTTCTGTTGTTCAACCGTGGAACCTTTTTGGAATATTGATACCTGTTCTATTGATTGTCGGAGGAATTCTATCTGCCATTGTAGGGATTTTGTTTGCAGATTACTATCTACTGAGGAAACGCCGTGTGAATGTTCATGACCTTTACGAAAACGATGGCCAGTTCAAATATACAAAGGGCTTTAATTTAGCAGGATTTATCTCTTGGTTTGTAGGTGGTGCTGCAGCATACTATCTTGCAAACTACTCTTTCATCGTCGGCTTTGTTGTAGGGGGAGGGTTATATTACATCTTGGCAAAATATTGGTACTTTAAAAAGTATCAGCAGGCAGAAATAGAAGACCCAGATGATGAGAAGTATCTCGGTATTACAGTTGGAAGAGACTGGGTGATTGTAGAAGAAACGGATGCCTTTGAGGAACCTAAAGAGCTTTCGAGCTAATTAGAAAGGAGGAATATATTTTGAGTGATTATCAACAATATATAGCAGAAAAAGAGAAGATAGACTTTTTCATTAATAAAGGGTTTCGCATTAAAGATGTAGAAGAAAACTTAGAAGGTTCCTTTCTTGTTCTAGAACGAAACGATGGCAAGAAAGAAATTTCCCATGAAGAGACCCTACACATTAAGCATGCAGATTCCAGGAAGTACTTTGCCTCCCTTTTGATTAAGCAACAACGGCAAGAAAATTAAAACGAAACCTTCATAGTTTGAACGTGCTGTGAATAAAATTTTGTAAACTGCATCGTGAAAGGAGTATTCGATGGAATATCAATTAAAATGCAAAGAAAGCGCCTACCCTTGCGAGGTAACAATTGATGAGGATAACAACAGGTTTACGATCCGTAAAGCAGATTCAAGTGGAGAGTTCTTTAATTCACCTGAAGAACTAGTAAATTGGATATTGGAGAACTGGGATTCAAGTGATTTCAATGATGAAGGTGAATTTCAAGAAATGGTCCAGGAAATTCAATTATATTTTCCAATAAATAACTAAATGAAAAAGTAGATGACATGTTGAGAAACCATCAACATGTCATTTTTTGTGTTTTAATGTCAGAATGTTTAGTTAAATAAACCCTCTGCATACGGTATAATTAAATTATCGTTTTAGGACCTAGTCATACATAAAGCTAACAACCAATTTTAAAAAAAGAGGTGAACGGATGAAAACCATGTTGTCCCTACAGGAGATCATGAAGCGGAAACAGTTTGAAAAAGCTGAAGTAATCGCAGGAGGACAAGGTATACATCGCCAAGTAAAATGGGTACACGTTGTGGAAATAACCAATATTGAAAAGCTGTTGAATGGACAAGAACTTATTTTATCCACTGGAGTATCTTTTGGAGATAATACGATAAAATTCAAGTCTTTTGTCCAACAACTAATAAACTGTCAGGCTGCCGGATTATGTATTGAAAAAGGTGCTTATATTCCCTCCATCCCACAAGAAATCATTGATTTAGCCGATTCACAAGCATTCCCTCTCATCCTCTTTCATCATGAAGTGTCATTTGTAGATATTACGCAAGATATTCATTCTGTGTTGATCAACCAGCAATATCAAATGATCTCTCAACTCGAAAGCTACTCTCAAACGTTAAACAAGAATCTATTGACCATCACCCATGAATTTGAAATACTACACTATCTTCAAAAACACTTGGAAACTCAAATAATATACGAAAATAAAACGGGAGATAGGTTCTTTATCCCTGACGTTCCTATTCACGAGCGGAAAAAAATTATATGCTCAATGAAATCTGATTCGGTCAAAGAAAGATACTTAATGGAGTCCGTTCAAGTATTGGATAAGCAACATGGATTCATTCATATTCTTTCCCAAGACCGCGTACTGAGCGAGTTTGATCATTTGCTTTTGGATCGAACGATAACAGCACTTGCTCAGCATATTTTAAGAGGGTTGTATGTGGAGGAGAAAAGAAGACTAGAAGAAAGTGAATGGCTTCGCAGTTGGCTAGAAGGTGGTCAGAGCAAAGAAGCCATTCGGGATTTCCTTGGTCGCAATGAGGCTGTTTTTCATAAAGGCGGAGTTGTTCTTCTTTGTAAAAAGAAAAACCAACAGGCTCCCGCGCTTGACATAACCTATCTCACCCTTTTATTTCGTTCCATTTTTGAACAACAAGGTTTTTCTGTTTTCTTTACGGAAATGAAAAATACGCTTACGGTCATTCTCATTAACAGAAGAGAGGAGAAGGGTTGGAGGGACAGGCTATCTGAAGGAATAACTAACATTCTCAGCAAACAAAAGGACGCCAAAGGGAATTATTCGCTCCGTTTTGCAGTCGGGAAATATTTTTTGCCGCTTGATCAACTTTCTAAAAGTTATCAGTCTGCATGGGAAGCTATGCAAATTCAGGAGCAACTATTAAAGGATGAACATTTCTCCTTTTTTGAGGACCTTCATATTTACCGCTTGATTTCGTTCATGCAAAAACATCACGATCTTCGTGATTTTGTTATGGAATATTTGGAGCCTGTCATTGCTTACGACCAAAAGCATAATGGTAAGCTTCTGGAGACATTAAAGATCTATCTCTCCTGCAATGGATCAAAAAAAGAGACAGCAAGTAAGCTTTTTATTGTAAGACAAACTCTCTACCACAGGATTCAAAAACTTGAAAGCCTGCTAGGGGAGGATTTTATGATCTCTGAAAAGAGACTTGTTATAGAATTCATGGTGATTGTATATGAATATTTGAATACCACCAATTCGTATTTGGATGGAGATAGCAAAACATATAGTCTTTAAAAAGCTTCCAAAGTTGGTTTCCAAAGGGACCAGCTTTTTTTCTTGCAAAATGTCAGGAGTAAAACCTTATCCATTTTACATTTTGTCTAATGAAAGCCTTTCTATTTTGTCAGATAATAGTCATAAGTTCTAAATATTCTATTAACGAATGAGGAGGACAATATCATGACAATTACTTCAAAAGACACAAGGGTATTGCAAAATTTCATAGATGGAAAATGGGTAGATTCTAAAGGTTTAGAGAAGATGGAAGTCATCAACCCTGCCACAAAAGAGTGTTTGGCAAAGGTGCCGATATCAACTAAAGAAGATGTAGAAGAAGCGGTGAGAGCAGCCAAATTAGCATTTAAAACATGGAAGGATACGCCTGTACCTAAACGTGCACGCATCATGTATGCCTATCATCACTTGTTAACGAAAAATCATGACGAATTGGCAAAGTTGATAGTACTAGAAAACGGTAAAGCCTTCAAGGAAGCGCATGGAGAAGTGCAGAGAGGGTTGGAGTGTGTGGAATTTGCAGCAGGTACTCCAACCTTGATGATGGGGGAGACCTTATCCAATATTGCAGAAGATATTGATTCTAGCATGTATAGATACCCTCTTGGCGTGGTTGGGGGAATAACGCCTTTTAACTTCCCGATGATGGTTCCGCTATGGATGTTCCCGCTCGCCATCGCATGCGGAAATACATTCGTCTTGAAGCCTTCCGAACGGACCCCGATGCTTGCCAATCGATTAGTGGAGCTTTTCGCAGAAGCGGGTGCACCAGACGGGGTGTTGAACATTGTCCACGGAGCACATGATGTGGTAAATGGTTTGCTAGATCATGAGGATGTTAAAGCGATATCCTTTGTCGGTTCCCAGCCGGTTGCGAAATATGTGTATGAGACGGCGGCGAAAAATGGGAAGAGGGTTCAGGCATTATCTGGTGCGAAAAACCATCATGTTGTGATGCCGGATGCCAATATTGAAAAAGCAGCACAGCATATCCTGACATCTGCATTTGGAAGTGCGGGGCAGCGTTGCATGGCCTGCAGTGCTGTAGTGGTTGTCGGGGATAACGATAAATTTGTGGAAGAACTGAAAAACAAAGCAAATTCCCTGACAATCGGAAACGGTATGGATGAAGACGTATTGTTGACCCCTGTTATTAGGGAAAGCCACAGAGAAAAAGTACTAGGCTATATTAAACAGGGAGTTTCGGAGGGAGCATCTCTAATTCGTGATGGGCGTAAAGAAATGGATGAGATGCCAGAAGGAAATTACCTTGGGCCAACGATCTTTGATCATGTGACCCCTGAAATGACGATTGCCAAGGAAGAAATTTTTGCACCTGTTCTTAGTCTCTTGCGGGCTAAAGACCTTGACGAGGCGCTTGTTCATATCGAAAAATCCCGATTCGGAAATGGCGCAACCATCTACACAAAAGATGCTAAAGCTGTAAGGCAGTTCAGGGAAGAAGCGGATGCCGGGATGATCGGGGTTAATGTAGGAGTTCCAGCAACCATGGCTTTCTTCCCATTCTCCGGCTGGAAAGATTCCTTTTACGGAGATCTTCATGTAAACGGAAAAGACGGCGTCAACTTCTTCACCCGCAAAAAAATGATCACATCAAGATTCGATTTCTAAAATATGGTGTACAGTATAGAAAAATTTCTAGCTGGTGATTGGAGCAAAAGGCGGAAATCACCAGCACTGTAATGAAGATAGAAAGGGTGTTTCCGTTGGGTAAAATAAATCAAACGCAAGAACAAAATTTATTGGCTCAAGATGACCGCTATCTATGGCATTCCATGAAACCCTATAGTCCATCCTCCACCATGGTCGTAAAAGAAGCAAAAGGCGCTTGGATTACTGATATTGATGGAAACCGCTATTTGGACGGGATGTCAGGGCTTTGGTGTGTAAACGTCGGCTATGGCAGAACAGAACTTGCAGAAGCCGCGTACGAACAGCTGAAAGAACTGGCTTATTTTCCACTTACACAAAGTCACGTCCCGGCGATAAAGCTTGCTGAAAAGCTAAATGAATGGCTTGGAGAAGAATATGTCATTTTCTTTTCCAACAGCGGCTCGGAAGCAAACGAAACAGCCTTTAAAATTGCAAGACAATATCATGCTCAACGTGGTGAGAGCAACCGTTATAAAATTGTATCCAGATACCGTTCTTATCACGGAAACACCATGGGGTCTCTCGCAGCAACTGGCCAGGCGCAAAGGAAATATAAATATGAGCCGCTCGCACCAGGATTTGTGCACATCCCACCACCTGACACATATAGAATGGAAGACGCGCAAACAGAAGATCCGCTGAAAATGCGATGCGTAAAAGATGTGGATCAAGTGATGACCTGGGAGCTCAGTGAAACCATTGCAGCGATGATCATGGAACCAATCATTACAGGTGGAGGAATCCTTACTCCCCCGGATACCTACATGGGAGCAGTCTCTGAAATCTGCAAAAAACATGGTGCTCTTTTAATTGTAGACGAAGTAATCTGCGGTTTTGGGAGAACCGGAAAACCATTTGGGTTCATGAATTATGGGGTGAAACCAGACATTATCACCATGGCTAAAGGAATTACAAGTGCTTATCTGCCACTTTCAGCCACTGCTGTAAAAAAAGAGATCTATGACCAATTCAAAGGCTCTGAGGAATACGACTACTTGCGTCATGTGAATACTTTTGGCGGCAGTCCGGCATCATGTGCCTTGGCATTAAAAAACTTAGAGATTATGGAAAATGAAAAGTTGATAGAGCGCTCTGCAGAAAAAGGGGCAGTTTTATTAAGTGAATTAAAATCCCGTCTGTCAAATCATCCTTTTGTTGGGGATGTTCGTGGAAAAGGGCTTTTAATAGGATTGGAGCTTGTTAAAAACAAGGAAACAAAAGAACCGATTGAAATAGACAAAATTAACGGTGTCATTGCCTCATGTAAAAAGAAGGGCTTGATAGTCGGGAAAAACGGAGCGACAGTAGCAGGCTTTAATAATGTCCTGACTCTGTCACCACCATTGTCCATCAGTGATGATGACCTGCAATTTATCATTAAGACGGTGGCAGATTCTATTTTAGAGTTGAAGTAAAAGGCCTGTATAAATACGATAAACTAAATAGAGAATAACGAGTAGGAGGCGTTTCTCTTGGAAAATCAGAAGAAATGGCTGTTACGGCTGGGTACACTTCTACTCGTTATGATAATTTTGTATGTTTTTATGAAACTTAGTCCGTTGTGGGCGCCCGTTTTAAGGGTTGTGTTCATCATTAGCATCCCGTTTTTCATCAGCATTTTCATTACATATCTGCTCCATCCTGTTGTAGAATACACACACAACAGGGGGATGCCAAGGCCAATTGCTATACTAATTATTTATCTCTTATTTTTTGGTGGAATAGGTCTCATTGCTTACAAGGGGATACCGGTCATCATTGATCAGCTTTGGGAACTGTCAGAAAACTTTCCCAGATTAGCTCAAACATATAGTGGTTGGATCAAGCAGATTCATAGTTCTACTTCTGGATGGCCTGATGGTATCCATGAGAGGGTGGACCAGACCTTTAGTGAATTCGAAGCTATGTTGTCAAACCTGATGACAAAAGTTGTGGCTGGGTTGAAAGGTTTGTTAAACTCCTTTTTCATCTTGATTGTCATTCCTTTTATCGTGTTTTATCTTTTAAAAGATTATGATCAAGTGAAAAAAACAGTTTGGTACTTGACTCCTCGTAAATGGAGGGAGCCTGGTATCGCCTTTTTAAAGGATGTAGACATCTCACTGGGCAGCTATATAAGGGGACAGTTGACGGTATGCTTGATTATAGGCATTTTGGCTACCGCAAGCCTCTGGATGACCGGCATGAAATATCCCCTCGTACTAGGTGTCATTATAGGAATCACCAACATCATCCCTTATTTTGGCCCGATTATTGGGGCGTTTCCGGCAGTTATCATCGCTGCGACTATTTCAGTGAAGATGGTCCTATTAGTAATCATCATTATTTTTGGACTCCAATTTATAGAGGGAAACATTTTATCGCCATTGATTGTGGGTAAAAGTCTTCATATTCACCCTGTATTCATCATTTTGGCTCTATTGATTGGCGGAGAGGTGGCAGGGGTGGTAGGATTGATTTTGGCAGTACCTGTATTCGCTGTGATGAAGGTTACTTTAACGCATCTTACTGCTCATTTCATCAAACATTGACAACGGTCTTTCTGTTGCATATAATCGAAGCATAACTAGCTACATAAACCAATTCAAAGAAGGATCTGAGTACATTACAGACCATCCTGAAAAGAGAGGAATTCCAAGGCTGAAAGAATTCCAGGGTGAAGGGTAATAGAAAGCTAATCCGGAGAGCAGGGTAAAATCCTGCCGGCTTGCACCGTTAAAGCAATCTGAGAGATGACAGAATTATTCTGTCATAATCAGGGTGGTACCGCGAGAACACTCTCGTCCCTGTTATTAGGGACGGGAGTTTTTTGTTTTCTTCAAATTTCCCTGTTGACTGAAGTGCAAGGTGGTCGACTCCGGCGGGAGGTAGCGGTAGACTTGAGACCCCGCAGCGCAGCGAGGAGGCTCAAGCACCGCCCCGCGGAAAGCGACCACCTGGAACAAAGGGAAACAGGAGTTTAAACAGTATCAATCAAAGGAGGAAAATCAAATGAAACATCTAACATCCGCTCAAGTACGACAAATGTTCCTAGACTTCTTCAAAGAAAAAGGACATGCAGTTGAACCTAGCGCATCCCTAGTCCCACACGAAGACCCATCCCTATTATGGATCAACAGTGGAGTTGCAACCTTAAAAAAATACTTCGACGGCCGTGTCATCCCAGCAAATCCCCGTATTTGCAATGCACAAAAATCGATCCGTACGAATGATATTGAAAACGTAGGAAAAACAGCCCGACACCATACATTCTTTGAAATGCTTGGAAACTTCTCCATTGGAGAGTACTTCAAAAAAGAAGCAATCGACTGGGCTTGGGAATTTCTTACGAGTGAAAAATGGATTGGCTTTGACCCTGAAAAGTTATCCGTCACCATTCATCCAGAAGACGAAGAAGCATATAAGTACTGGAATGAAGTAATTGGCGTTCCTGCTGAAAGAATTATCCGCTTAGAGGGTAACTTCTGGGATATCGGAGAAGGCCCAAGTGGACCAAACACAGAGATATTCTATGACCGTGGTGAAAGCTATGGCAACGATCTAAATGATCCAGAATTATATCCTGGTGGAGAGAACGAACGCTACCTTGAAATTTGGAACCTTGTATTTTCTGAGTTCAACCATAACCCAGACCATACATACACGCCGCTCCCAAAGAAGAATATTGATACAGGTATGGGCCTTGAGCGTATGGTTTCCGTTATTCAGGATGTACCAACGAACTTTGATACAGACCTTTTCATTCCTATTATCGAAGCAACTGAAAGTGTATCTGGTGAAAAATACCGCACAAACGTAGAAAAAGATACGGCGTTTAAAGTAATTGCTGACCATATCCGTACAGTGACATTTGCAGTTGGTGATGGTGCGCTGCCTTCTAATGAAGGTCGTGGCTATGTACTTCGACGCCTACTAAGAAGAGCTGTTCGTTATGCTAAACAACTTGGCATCAACCGTCCTTTCATGTATGAACTTGTACCGGTTGTAGCGGAAATCATGGTTGATTTCTATCCAGAGGTAAAGGAAAAACAAGACTTTATCCAGCGTGTGGTGAAAACAGAAGAAGAGCGTTTCCATGAAACTTTGAATGATGGTTTGGCGATCCTTTCCACTGTCATTGCAAAAGCTAAAGAGGAAGGAAATACAGTAGTTTCCGGTGCAGACGCATTCCGACTGTATGATACGTACGGGTTCCCAGTTGAACTGACTGAAGAATATGTGGAAGAACAAGGTATGACGCTTGATCACGATGGTTTCGAAAAAGAAATGGAAATGCAACGTGATCGTGCTCGTTCCGCTCGTCAAGACTCCAGTTCCATGCAAGTGCAATCAGGTGTGCTTGGGGAAATCCGTACAGAGAGCAGTTTTGTCGGATATGACCAGCTTGTGGCAGAAACGACTTTATCTGTCATTGTTAAAAATGGCGAGCTAACAGATTCAGCTCAAACAGGGGATGAGGTTCAAGTAATATTGGCGGAGACACCTTTTTACGCAGAAAGCGGAGGTCAGATTGCTGACCACGGCTACATCGTAACTGAATCTGGCAGAGGATTTGTTAAAGATGTTCAAAAAGCTCCAAACGGCCAAAACCTTCATACCATTGTCGTGGAAGAAGGCGTGTTAAATAGACAGCAGACCGTTAAAGCGGAAGTGCATGCGAAAAACCGTGCACAGATTATTAAAAACCATACAGCTACACACATTCTCCATCAAGCATTAAAAGATGTGCTGGGGACACATGTAAACCAAGCGGGATCACAAGTGACTGCTGATCGCCTTCGTTTTGACTTCTCACATTTTGGTCAAGTGACACAAGAGGAAATCGAGAAAATTGAAGCGATTGTTAATGAAAAGATCTGGGCAAGTATCAATGTTGTCATTGAAAACAAATCCATCACAGAAGCAAAAGAGATGGGTGCAATGGCATTGTTTGGTGAAAAGTACGGAGATATCGTTCGTGTTGTACAAGTCGGAGAATACAGCCTTGAGCTTTGCGGCGGTTGCCATGTTCCAAACACATCTGAGATCGGATTATTCAAGATTGTTTCTGAGTCTGGAATCGGAGCAGGAACACGCCGTATGGAAGCTGTCACAGGTGAAGGGGCTTATCGTTTACTAAATGATCAAGTTCAACTGTTAAAAGAAGCAGCTGCTAAGCTTAAAACGAAACCACAGGAGGTTGGAACAAGAATCGATGTTCTTTTATCTGACATGAAAGAACTGCAAAGAGAAAACCAATCCTTGGCTTCAAAGCTTGGAAACATTGAAGCATCTAGCCTGTCTTCCAAAGCGAAAGACGTCAATGGAGTAACGATGCTTGTGAGCAAGGTAGCAGGTACAGACATGAATAACCTTCGTACGATGGTGGATGATTTAAAAACCAAGCTTGGTTCTGGTATCATAGTACTTGCAAGCGTACAAGACGGAAAAGTAAACATCTCTGCAGGAGTAACAAAGGATCTAATTGAAAAAGGTTACCATGCCGGCAAGGTTGTAAAAGAAGTGGCTACACGTTGCGGTGGAGGCGGCGGAGGTCGTCCTGACATGGCTCAAGCAGGCGGAAAAAACCCGGAACAAGTCGATTCTGCATTACAATCTGTTGAAGATTGGATAAAATCCGTTTAACATTGCCGACATTTGGTGTACAATATAGGTAACAATTGACAAGCAGATAGAAAAGGCTACGTTAAAATGATTTCGTTTGAAATTGCGATATTAGAGCTGTTGATTGAAGCTCTGAGCGAAGACTCCTGAGGGAGATAGCGCTAGGTGGAGACCCCACAGGCGTAGGCCGAGGAGGCTCACGTCAGCCCCTAGGAAAGCGAAGCTCGGGGCGGAAATCAACAGCGGATTTAACGGATGCTAGAAAAAAAGAAGTCTAAGAGAGAGGTGCAAATGATGAGCTCCTTTGACAAAACAATGAAGTTTAACTTTCCGGAAGATGCATTGGAAGCTAATGTGGATGACGTATTAATAACAGTTTATGAGGCGTTGCAGGAAAAAGGGTACAACCCTATCAACCAGATAGTCGGTTACTTGTTATCTGGAGATCCAGCATACATTCCGCGTCATAAAGAAGCAAGAACGCTTATTCGGAAAATTGAAAGGGACGAGCTAATTGAAGAATTAGTGAAGTCTTACCTAGAACAGCACCGCAAGGAGTAGTACATGCGCATTTTGGGCTTAGACGTCGGTTCCAAAACAGTCGGTGTTGCCATCAGTGATGAAATGGGATGGACAGCACAGGGGTTGGAAACGATAAAAATTGATGAAGCAATAAAAAATTTAGGTTTTAAGCGATTGAAGCAGATTATCGCTGAATATAAGCCTGAAAAAGTCGTAATTGGCTTACCAAAGAATATGAACGGTTCCATCGGTCCCCGCGGCGAAGCAAGCAAGCATTATGGCGAAATGCTGACTGCCAAAACGGGACTACCGGTCATCTATTGGGATGAAAGGCTTTCTACTGTAGCAGCAGAAAGAATATTGCTTTCTGCTGACGTAAGTAGAAAAAAAAGAAAGCAAGTAATAGACAAGATGGCTGCCGTTGTCATTTTACAAGGATATCTTGACAGCCAACAATAAATTAGAGGTGAGCATAATGGAACACGGAGAACAAAATATTACAGTAGTAGACGAAAACGGGAATGAGCAATTATGTGAGGTGCTTTTCACATTTGATTCTGAGGAATTTGGAAAGTCCTATGTCCTTTATTACCCAGTAGGAGCGGAAAACGATGACCAAGATGACATCGAAATCCATGCATCAAGCTTCGTTCCTAGCGAATCAGAAGAAGGTGGCGATCTTCAACCGGTAGAAACGGATGAAGAGTGGGACATGATTGAAGAAATGTTAAACACTTTCTTGGCTGAAGAAGAAGAGTAAGAAAAAAGAGAGCAAACAGGTTAGTCCTGATTGCTCTCTTTATTTTTGTCCGCTTTCTTTTCATCTGGAAACAATAGAGTGGTCAATTGCTCTTTGTTTGAAATTAAATCCGCTAAAGTATATTGATCCAACACAGAAATAAACGCCTGTGTTGCTTTATATAATACCCCTTTTAACTTACAGTGTGGTGATATTATACAAGACTCATGATCTTGAAAACACTCGACAATATGAAAGTCTTCCTCTGTTTGCCGCACTAATTCGCCGATAATCACTTCCTTGGGTTCCTTTGCTAACAGCAATCCCCCATTTCTGCCTCGAATGGTCTCCACATAGCCTAACTTTCCAAGATGAAAAGTAACCTTCATAAGATGATTTTTTGATATACCATAAGCTTCAGCAATTTCTTTAATTTGGATGAGCTTGTTGTTTTCCGGTGCACTTGCTAAATATAATAGAACTCGTAATGAGTAGTCTGTGTATAGTGTAAGTTTCATCATCTACCTCCAATTTTATTTTACCATACCCTTTATTCTGAATGAAAATGGTAAAACTACTAAATGAATGTAAGTCAATCACCCTAATAAATTCAAAATATTTAGGAAAAAAGTAATGCTTATCGCGAAAAAAATGGTAAAATATGATGTAGGAATGTGTCGGAAAAGAGAAAAAACATGCTTTTTGTCAAAAAAATAATGAATTTGTTGTATAATTGTTAGGTGTACGAGAGGGGGTATTTTTTTGTCTGAAAAAAATAACAAAGACTATATTCAAGAAAAATTGAAAGAAAAACATTTTGAAGCAAAGATTGTGCGCCGCATTGTCTTTACAGTATTTGTCATACTCATGCTAGCCCTGACTGGAGTGATTGGCGGCGGTTATTTTTATATAAAAAATGCATTGCAGCCTGTAAGTGAAGAAGATACTACAACGGAAAAAGTGGATATTCCAATTGGTTCCTCCCCGAGATCAATCGGACGCATTTTGGAGGAAAATGGTATTATAAATAATGGGAAAATATTCCGTTACTATGCAAAGTTTAAAAACGAATCAGGATTTATGGCAGGAGAATACGAGCTAAGTCCTTCTATGACATTAGACGAGATTATCGGACATCTAAAAGAAGGAAAAGTCCAACAGGAGGTGCTCTTCCAGATTACGATTCCTGAAGGGCGTCAATTGGAGCAAATTGCTGTAATCCTGGAGAATAGAATGGGGCTTTCGGAAAAAGAATTCCTCGAAAAAGCAAATGACAAGGATTTCCTCGAAAAGATGAAAAAGAAATATCCGAACGTTATTAAGGATGAAATGTTTGATGAAGATGTAAAGTATGCATTAGAGGGTTATTTGTTCCCTGCTACCTATCCTTTCTATGTGGAAAATCCAACGGCCGAAGAAGTTATTGATATAATGCTTCAAAAGACGGATGAGATACTACAAGATGACGAAGTAAGAATAGGCATGGGGAATATGGACCTTACACCACATGAATTGCTGACGATGGCAAGTTTAATAGAAGCAGAAGCTACTATGACAACAGATCGTGAAAGAATTTCAAGTGTATTCTACAACCGTCTTGACGTAGGAATGCCGCTTCAAACAGATCCAACGGTGTTATATGCGCTTGGTGAACATAAAGACCGAACGTTATACGAGCACCTTGAAGTGGACTCACCGTACAATACTTATAAGAACCAAGGTCTGCCGCCGGGACCTATCGCAAATGCCGGTTTGACATCTATTCAAGCCGCATTGAATCCTGCTGAAACCGAGTTTTACTACTTCTTAGCAACACCAGATGGCGAAGTGTTATTCAACGAAACGTTAGAAGAGCACAACATCGATAAAAATGAACATATCACAAGTCAGAACAGTGAATAAGTCAAATAGGGTAGTGCGAAATTAATTCGCATTCCCTATTTTTTTGTGGTAAAATATATCGAGTTGTTTTGAACTGAAATATTTTAAAATAAAAGAGGGTTCCTCCACTGAGGTCACCTCTATTTTCTTTGTTTTTAGCTTTGTGAAGATAATAAAATTTATAGTGAATCCTAGCTGTTGATTGGAGCATAGGGCAAAGACTCCTCGAAAATACTACGCATTTTCTTCGTGCGATGTATCGCTGTCGAAGCCTTCCTTGTCCTGAGGGAGATAGCGCTAGGCGGAGACCCCGCAGGCTTGCCGAGGAGGCTCACGTCAGCCCCTAGGAAAGCGAAGCCCGGGGCGGAAATCAACAGCGGAATTCTAACAGAGCTTTGTTTTTAGCAAGATTAAAGGAGGCGTCCACCGTTGGAAGCCAATGAAAATAAAGTAATAACCTATTTGAATAATCTCACTCCCACTAGAAATGAACTTGTCAGCAAAATGGAAAACCTTGCCCGAAAAGAGAATGTCCCAATCATGGACCTAGTAGGAATGGAAACACTCCTGCAACTCTTACGTCTATCCATGCCAAAAAGAATCCTAGAAATAGGCGCAGCAATCGGATACTCAGCAATCAGGATGGCACAAGCTTTACCTGAAGTGACCATTGTGACAATAGAGCGGGATGAACACAGATACTTGCAAGCAAAAGAGCATATAGAAAAAGCCGGCCTCCAAGATAGAATTCAACTGATCTTTGGAGACGCATTGGAAGTATTCGACCGAGTGGACAAGGAAGCGCCGTTTGATTTCATTTTTGTTGATGCAGCAAAAGGGCAATACGAGCGGTTCTTTACCATGTATGAAACCCTGTTAAACGAAGCGGGCATCATCATCACCGATAACGTCCTCTTCCGTGGGATGGTAGCAGAAGACCACGAGTCGATCGAACCGAAAAGAATCAGAAACCTGGTCAAAAAAATAGACAAATACAATAGATGGTTGATGGAACACCCAGACTATATCACTACAATCTTGCCTGTTGGTGATGGGGTGGCAATCAGTAAAAAAAAGAGGTGAAGAAAGTTGAAAAAACCTGAGTTATTAGTGACACCCTTAGACTTAACGAACTTAAAGGACCTGATAGATGCAGGTGCAGATGCATTTGTTGTTGGAGAAGAACGCTATGGTTTACGTTTGGCCGGAGAATTTAATAAGGACGAAGTAAAAGCGGCCATTGAACTTGCACACCAGCACGGAAAAAAGGTGTATGTGGCAATGAACGCACTGTTTCATAATGAAAAAGTGGACGAGTTATCCGACTATCTTCAATTTTTGAATGAAGCAGGCGCAGATGCGGTCATCTTCGGAGATCCGGCTGTATTAATGGCAGCAAAAGAAGTTGCTCCAAACATGCCGTTGCATTGGAATACAGAGACGACAGCAACCAACTACTATACCTGTAATTATTGGGGCAGAAAAGGCTCCAAACGTGCCGTGTTGGCCAGGGAACTTAACATGGATGCCATCGTGGAAATAAAAGAAAACGCAGAAGTGGAAATAGAAGTACAAGTCCACGGCATGACCTGTATGTTCCAATCCAAGCGTTCCTTACTAGGGCACTATTTTGAATACCAAGGCAAACAAATGGAAGTCGAAAAAGGCAAGGAACGCGCCATGATCCTTCATGATAAGGAACGAAGCAATAAATATCCTGTATATGAGGATGAAAACGGCACTCATATCATGAGTCCAAATGACATGTGCATCATTGATGAACTAGAAGAAATGATGGATGCAGAAGTGGACAGCTTCAAAATTGACGGTGTGCTTCAAACACCTGAATATATCGTGGAAGTAACAAAAAGTTATAGAAAAGCAATAGACCTTTGTGCAGATGAAAGAGAAGCATATGAAGATATAAAAGATGAGCTGTTAAACAAAATGGAAGAACTTCAACAAGACCACCGTCCACTAGACACGGGATTCTTCTTTAAAGAAACAGTCTATTAATGTGAAAAGGAGGTAGCCTTTTATGACAACCTATGTAAATGATAAAATCTCCAAGATAGTTGACGGAAAACGAGTAATCGTCAAAAAGCCAGAATTACTTGCGCCAGCTGGAAACCTGGAAAAGCTAAAAATAGCTGTTCAATACGGTGCAGACGCTGTATTCATCGGTGGTCAAGAATACGGATTGCGTTCCAATGCTGGAAACTTCACTTTTGAAGAAATGGCTGAAGGTGTTCAATTTGCAGAAAAATTTGGCGCTCGAATCTATGTAACCACCAATATTTTTGCACACAATGAAAACATGGACGGTTTAGATGATTACCTACGCGGCATTGAAGGTGCAGGGGTTCACGGAATTATCGTGGCTGACCCGCTCATCATTGAAACATGCAGAAGAGTAGCACCTAAGCTTGAAGTTCACTTAAGTACGCAACAATCCCTGTCCAACTGGAAAGCAGTCCAGTTCTGGAAAGAAGAAGGCTTGGAGCGTGTCGTTCTTGCTCGTGAAACAAGTGCAGAGGAAATTCGTGAGATGAAAGAGAAAGTGGACATTGAGATTGAAACTTTCATTCACGGTGCCATGTGTATCGCATACTCTGGACGTTGTACGCTAAGTAATCATATGACGGCCCGGGATTCTAACCGTGGAGGCTGCTGTCAGTCTTGTCGTTGGGATTATGATTTGTATGAATTGGACGGCGGCGAAGAAAAACCGTTATTTGCAGAGGGTGATTCACCATTTGCCATGAGTCCAAAAGATTTAAAGCTTATTGAATCGATTCCTAGAATGATTGAACTTGGAATCGACAGTTTGAAAATCGAAGGCCGCATGAAATCCATTCATTATGTAGCAACAGTAGTAAGTGTATACCGCAAAGTAATCGACGCTTATTGCGCTGACCCTGAGAACTTCACCATCCAACAAGAATGGCTAGAAGAGCTTGATAAATGTGCAAACCGCGAGACGGCACCTGCTTTCTTTGAAGGTGTTCCAGGGTATAAAGAGCAAATGTTTGGCAACCATAGCAAGAAGACAGACTTTGACTTCGTTGGATTGGTGCTAGATTATGATAAGGAAACTCAAATGGTAACCTTACAACAAAGGAACTTTTTTAAACCAGGCGATGAAGTGGAATTTTTCGGTCCGGAAATTGAAAACTTCACACAAAAAATAGAGAAGGTTTGGGATGAGAAAGGCAATGAGCTAGATGCTGCCCGCCATCCACTACAAATCGTGAAATTTAAAGTGGAAAAGCCGATTTATCCGAACAACATGATGCGAAAGGGGCAGTAAATACCATGGGGAAAAAACCGATCGTAATCGGTGTAGCCGGAGGATCTGGCTCAGGAAAAACGAGTGTAACAAAAGCTATTTTTGACCATTTTACAGAGAAGTCCATTTTAATGCTGGAACAAGATTATTACTATAAAGACCAGACAGACGTGCCAATGGAGGAGAGGTTAAACACAAACTATGACCACCCTTTGGCATTTGATAACGATTTATTGATTGAACACATTCAGCATTTATTAAACTATGACACAGTCAATAAACCTGTCTACGACTACACGCTTCATACAAGATCATCACAAGTAATCGAAGTAGAACCAAAAGATGTTATCATTGTTGAAGGAATATTGGTATTAGAAGACGAACGTTTGCGTAACTTAATGGATATAAAGCTATTTGTAGATACAGATGCAGACTTGCGCATCATCCGCCGTATGCTGCGTGACATTAAAGAACGCGGACGTACGATTGATTCTGTCATCGAACAATATGTGACGGTTGTCCGTCCAATGCACAATCAGTTCATTGAGCCAACGAAGCGATATGCAGATATCATCATCCCTGAAGGGGGACAAAATCACGTTGCCATTGACCTGATGGTAACAAAAATTCAAACAATTCTTGAACAAAAAGAGATTTTGTAATAACATATGAGAAGCTAGAGAATTTTCCAATTGTGGAAGGAGCGACGATGTATTCCATTTAATGGGTACATCTTTTTCCACATTTACATAGGCTTTGAACTTTATTGCCATAAAGATACAACGTAAATTGGGGAATGCAATTACTAGAAGGAGTGAAAAGTCATGGCACAAGAGAAAGTATATCCAATGACACAAGCAGGGAAAGACAAGCTTGTGCAAGAATTAGAGCACCTGAAATCTGTAAGACGTAAAGAAGTAGTAGAGCGTATTAAGATAGCACGTAGCTTTGGAGATCTTTCTGAGAACTCTGAGTACGATTCTGCAAAAGAAGAGCAAGCATTCGTAGAAGGACGCATTACGCTTCTTGAGCAAATGGTCCGTAACGCAAAAATTATCCAAGAAGACAAGGATACAGACGCAGTCGGCCTTGGTAAGACTGTAACGTTTGTGGAGCTGCCAGACGGCGAAGAAGAAACGTACACCATCGTAGGTAGCGCTGAAGCTGATCCGTTTGAAGGCAACATTTCTAATGAATCTCCAATGGGAAGCTCCCTAATGGGCAAACGCGTAAACGATGAAGTAACAATCCAAACTCCAGGCGGAGAAATGAACGTGAAGATTGTTTCTGTAAAATAAGCAAGGCTGTATATGAAAGATACTTGCAATCTAAAAGTTAGATGGAAGAGTGGATTGTAGCGAAAGGTACTCGACTCCGGCGGGAGATAGCGGTAGACTTGAGACCCCTGAAGCGTTGGGAGGAGGCTCAAGCACCGCCCCGCGGAAAGCGAGTGGCTGTAGCGAAAACAAACGTTCAACCTTACAAGCCGATAACATCGGTTTTATAGAAAACAGCCGACTTGATTAAAAAGAACTCACCTCGTCAACAATGTTGATGAGGTGTTTTTTTATGCAACGGTTAATCAAAGGGAGAATCAATAAACTCGGAATCTGTGTCGTACTGCTCTTAAGCCTGCTTGTCGGAAGGCTTGTACAATTGCAGCTCATCAGCACAGAGTCCTTCACAGACCAACATATAAATTTAATAGAAGCTAGCGTCAAACAACGAACACAGTCTCTTGTGATTGATGAAGGGCGCGGCAGGTTCACCGACCGCAATGGACTCCCCCTAACACATGACTATTTTCCAAGTGTCATCTTATTTCCATTCTTAAGTGGACTAGATTGGCCGAAAGGTGAGCTCGCTGGAATACTCGAGATGAACACATCTGAGATTGACAGACTTCTTGCTGATGCAGAAAAACCCGTCGTACTATCAGAAAGTTTAACAGATGAGAAGATTGAACAAATTAATGAGCTTGATTATCCTGGAATTGTCGCCTTGTATCGCCAGTTTGAACTTGATGAAAAGATAGCAGAACACGTCATCGGTTTGACTGGGGAAGACGCCGATACATTTATGAAACGTTATGCCGATAAAGTGGAGAAAGAAAATTATTCGCCACATACACCTATCGGGGTTTCCGGCTTAGAAGAGGCTTTTGATGAAATTATTTTACCAGAGGGCTCTACAAAATTACTCTACCATGTTGATCGTTTTGGTGGCCCGTTGTTCGGGATCGATGTAAGGTATATGTCGCCATCCAATCCCTATTATCCGCTTACTGTCCAAACGACTCTTGACCGGAACATCCAGCAACTGGCGGAGAAAACCCTTAATGAATATAAGGTCAATAAGGGTGGGCTGGTCGTCATTGATATAGAAACCAATGAAGTGGTCGCAATGGTGTCCAAACCGGCGCTGGACCCTGAAAATCCTTCAAAGGGAGCCGGTGCACATAACTTCATGCTAGAACCGCATTTTCCTGGTTCTGTTTTCAAAACGGTCGTAACGGCAGCAGCGATTGATGAGAACGTGGTAGACAATGAAATGGTGTTTAACTGTGATTTGGATATAAGGGGGGAATTGCTTGAGGATGAAAAGAAGCGTATGGGTACCCTCAATCTTGAAAAAAGCTTTGCCCAAAGTTGTAACTATACTTTTGGTGAGATTGGAAAGCAATTGGTTGGTAAAGATAAAGACGTATTAGATAAGTATGCAGCAATGCTTGGGCTAACAGGAACCGTTGGATGGAAGGGGGATATGTTTGGCTTCGATGATTTTGTTCAGATCCCTCAAGAAAAAGAAAATGTGGTTTGGGATAACGATGAAGATAAAGGAGTTCCCCTCGCGGTTGCGCAGACTTCCATCGGGCAAAAAGATGTTAAGGTAACGCCGCTTGCCGTGGCGAACATGATGGCAACGATTGCCCGTGGTGGAGAATCAAAAGAAGTTAAACTGGTCAGTGACATCCTATATAAAAACGGGACGACCTTGTATACATTCCCTGAGCATGATAGAGATGTTGAAAAGCTTTCTTCCTATACGGTCATGCAGCTTCAGCATCTTTTAAGAGAAGTAGTGGAGGGAGATACTGGGACTGGCTGGAGAATGAAAGGCCTCTCTTACGAAGTTGCTGGAAAAAGCGGTACGGCACAGACGGGAAAATTTACAGAAGATGGTCGGGAGTTATACAATAGGTGGTTTGCAGGGTATTTTCCAATCAAAAGTCCTAAGTATGCCATGGTCATGGTCGAATTAGATGTCGTAGATGAGAACAATGTCTCATCTGTTTATGCGAAAATGGTCGAAGAAATATACGACTGGGAAAACCAAGAAAGATAATGGCAATCCTTTTCACTGTGCTTTTTATAGTATTGATGGTACAATAAGCTATTGTAATTATACTATATATGGCTTTGACTAGGAGGGACTGTCGTGTCTTTAGACTTTAACAAAGGTGGCTCACGTTACGGCCGAACAACCAAACGCAAAAAAACAAACATGATCTTGAACATCCTGATTGGTGTTGTATTCATATTTATCGTTGTGCTTGCTTCTTCCCTGTTCTTTGGAAAGAATGACCCAGCAACTGATGGCGAAAATCAGCTTGCTACAGAGGAACAGGAATTAAGTGAAACAGAAGAGAACGAAACAGAGCAAGAATCCGAGGAAGCTGCTCCAACTGACGAGGAAGAAGCTGAATCTGAGGAAGCGGAAGAATCTGCTGAGAAAGACGCGGAAAAAGAAAAAGATAAAGATAAAGAAAAAGATAAAGATAAAGAAGAGGAAGAGTCCAACGAAGCGGACGATTCCGAAACAGAGGTTTCAGAAAACTCCAATGATCCTAACGTCATCAAAACAATGACAAATCCAGGCTGGGGACCTGTTGGAACCTCTCAATCTGAGCCACATACATCCGTTTACGACCAAGGGCATGTAGACTGGGATGAAAAGTTAAAAGCTGTGGAAGCAGCTACCCGTTTAAGCAGCGGAGAGTACACTTTATACTTCCTAGGCAATGGCGGCAGCGAGCACTTATCTGTTGCGTCGATTAAAGACAAATCCACCGGTGAGAACTTCAAAGTCTATCTGGAGTGGGTAACTAACAAAGGTTGGAAACCAACAAAGGTGGAGCAGGTTAAGTCGTTGTAAAGTATGTATGAATTTTGATCTTGGTGCGGACCTATCCCAATTGGGGTGGGTCTTTTTTGTCATGGGTTTGGTGCTCAGCTTTTGGGAAGGTCAAGGGATTGAAGTGTTGAAGGGCTTTTGGTGGTGGAGCTTGAGGTTTTGGGTGTCTCTTTTTCGAAAATAGGTAATTGAGGGGTTGGGTTTTGGATTACCCAAACATACAGCGGATGTCGAAATCTTACGGAATTTGTCGGTTGGCATGTATTTTGCCTAGTTTGGACTGTATTTCAAAATCTCGGACAGTATTTTGTGAATTTCCGCTTGTATTTGACCCGAATCCGACAGTAAATGTCTGTTTTCCGACAGTATTTTTTAGGAGATGATTTCTTACGAAAAACATAGAACTTAACTTTTTGAAAAATACCCACTTTTTAGCAGGAAACTACCCTTTGTACAGAGAAATAACAAGAATCGACAAAAAAAGGAGGACTAAAATGATAAAAAAACAACGAGAAAAATCTCATAAATTACTGACCCATGAAGCTGCCATGCGAAGAGTTCCAAAAAGTCATCCAAAGTATCCAATTTTAGAGCAAGAGCACGGTAAATTGTCATATGGGCATAAGGGGGAAGAGGCGCTAGATTATTTTTTAACCTATTTACCAAATGACAACTATTTGATTCTTAATAGTCTTAGGTTAGAAGATCCAAAAGGTAGGTATTTTCAAATAGACAGTTTATTATTGGCCCCAACACATTGTATAATCCTTGATTCAAAATATATGTCTGGAAAGTTAGAATTTGATGAAAGTGCTAACCAGCTTTTAAGACATTTGCCAGGTAGCGAAGATATTGAGAAAATAGGAGATCCGCTTTCGCAGATAACTAGGCAACGACATCAACTGTCCCTTTGGTTAGAAAAGAATGGCTTTCCCTCTATTCCTATCGCAAGTTTAATTGTTCTGACCCACAATAATGCCGCACTCATAAGGACAACTCCTTCCATCAATAAAAAGGTTACCTTCCATACCAACTTGCCCAATCGCTTGAAAGAAATAGATGAAAATATCTCTAAAGGAAATATCGTGTTAAGTAACAAAGACCTCCAAAAACTCTCCAAGACGCTCATAAAAAAGCATACACCAGACCACTTCCGATTACTCAACAACTATAATATAGCTGAAAATGAACTGATAACAGGTGTGATTTGTATAAATTGCTCGACTGCCCCTATGCTTCGAAAAAGAGGAGTTTGGTGTTGTCAGAGGTGTAGCGCCTATTCTAAGGACGCTCATTTAGAGGCGATTAGAGATTACAAACTTTTGATTGGAGAGACGATCAGCAACAAGGAGCTAAGGAGTTATCTTAGGTTACCTTCTGCTTCTGTTTCATCTAAGTATTTAATTTCTATGGGGTTGAAATTTGAGGGTAGCTTTAAAAATAGGAGATACTTTCTATGAAACCTCCACTAAAACACTTATAACCAAACAAAAAAACGCCCCCATCCCGAGCGTTTCCATCCATTCCTATTATTTTCCCTTCAACCTAAAATGCACCACTGCGCTATAAAAGCGTCTGCCTTCCTCATCCACATGCATCTGATGAGAAACAGAGTGAACGCCGAGCATGATGGCACGGTTATGATCAATTTGTTCATTTATCTTCTTTTCAAGTGTTTTTAATTCAAGTGCTTCAAAAAACTCCACTTTATCTTCTAATAAACTAAATTCAAAGTTCATCACTAATTATTCCAAGTCCTTTCATCGGGTTTTATTAGGGAAGTTGTGAGTGAATATGGAATCGCTCCAACCCCTTTTCTATCAACTGTCCAACTATATCCTACCAAACATTTTCATTGAAGAAAATAGAAAGATATGTTAGATTGAGAACAGTTAATTTTTAAAAACATACTATACTGATAGGAATTATATAAATTGTAGTGGAGTGATCATCAATGGGACGTGAATTCGTCGAACTGTTTAATGACTGGGCAAATTATTATGATGCGACGGTAAGCGGCAAGGATCAAGAATATGCGGAGGTTTTCCGTGGGTATGATGATATATTGAAAGATGTAGCCACTAAGGCGTTGAGCCCTGTCGTAGAATTTGGTGTAGGTACTGGGAATCTTACAGCTGAACTTTTGAAAAAAGGCAAAAAAGTGTATGCGATTGAGCCTTCAAAAACGATGAGGGAAAAGGCGGCAGAAAAGTTACCACTGACCGTCAGCATCGAGGATGGGGATTTTCTAAACTTTCCTGAACCAAATGATCAGATTCAATCCATTGTCAGCACCTATGCGTTTCACCATCTGACAGATGTAGAAAAGGAAGAAGCGGTGGCGCACTATGGAAAGTTACTTGATAAAGGTGGTAAAATAGTATTTGCTGATACGGTCTTTGAAAATAAAGAGGCGTACAGAGCGACAATTGAACAGGCAGAAAAGCATACGTTTTTAAACTTGGCGAACGATTTGAAAACGGAATACTATACAACGATAAGCGTACTCACTGATATTTTTGAAAAACATGGGTTTGAAGTGGAGTACCAGCGTTTTAATCATTTTGTCTGGGTAATAGAAGCGACGAAACAATAGTAGGCGGGCAATCACATTCTCTCTTTTTTGAAAAAGTGAGTCGATCCGTCCACTAATTTTATGAAAAGAGGGATTCTTATAATGAAAGTAGCAATTATCGGAGCAATGGAAGAAGAAGTAACCATCATGCGTGAAAAGATTGAAGGTATGGAGACAACAACTGTTGCAGGTTGTGAATATTATACAGGTACATTGAACGGTGTGAATGTTATTCTTTCAAAATCAGGAATTGGAAAAGTAAATGCGGCACTTAGTACGTCTTTACTTTTAGAGCGTTTCAAGCCGGAAGTAGTTATTAATACTGGATCCGCAGGCGGGTTCTCGCCATCATTGAATGTTGGAGATGTTGTCATTTCAACGGAAGTTCGTCACCATGATGTGGATGTGACGGCTTTTGGATATGAATACGGACAAGTCCCTGGTTTGCCGGCAGCATTTGAAGCTGATGCAAAGCTTATGGCTGTAGCGAAAAAGGCTGCTGAAAATGTAAGTGGCATGCAGGTTGTGGAAGGGCTAATCGCAACAGGTGATTCTTTTATGAATGATCCGATACGCGTGGAGGCGGTTCGTGAAAAAATGCCTGAATTGCAAGCTGCTGAAATGGAAGCAGCTGCCATTGCACAGGTTTGCCATGCGTTTGAGGTACCGTTTGTGGTAATCCGCGCCCTGTCTGACATCGCAGGAAAAGAATCCAATATCAGTTTTGATCAATTCTTAAGCAAAGCAGCATTGCATTCTTCCATGTTAATTGAAAATATGCTAACTGAGCTAAAAAACGCTTAACACAAAGATGTAATGTCTGCGGGGGGATAAAGGATGAACGTTTTTAAAAATGTCCATGGCTTGATTGGCAATACACCTGTCGTGGAATTGACTAATTTTGAAGTACCAGAAGGGGTTCGCCTCTTTGCAAAGCTTGAATTTTATAATCCTGGCGGAAGCATTAAAGACCGCTTAGGGAAAGAGTTATTAGAAGATGCTGTTCGTTCCGGAAAGCTGAAAGAAGGCGGAACCATCATCGAACCGACAGCTGGCAATACAGGGATAGGCCTTGCGCTTGCTGCAGTTGGCACGAGCTACAAGGTAATGGTATGTATGCCGGAAAAATTCAGTGTGGAAAAACAGGATCTTATGAAGGCCCTTGGTGCAACAATCGTTCACACACCAACACCACTTGGAATGAAGGGTGCGATCGAGAAAGCCAAAGAGCTTAACAAGGAAATTCCTAATTCCTATTGTCCGCAACAGTTCGGTAACCCTGCCAATCCTGAAACCTACTACAAAACACTAGGTCCTGAGCTATGGGAGCAGTTGGATGGCCAGGTTGATGTGTTTGTAGCTGGAGCAGGTACTGGTGGAACCTTCATGGGAACGGCCAAGTTTTTAAAAGAAAAGAATCCTGATGTGAAAACGGTCATCGTCGAACCGGAGGGATCTATTTTAAATGGCGGCGAGTCCGGCCCGCATAAAACAGAAGGCATCGGAATGGAGTTCCTTCCAGGCTATATGGATGAGACGTATTTCAACGCCATTCACTCGGTTTATGATGTGGATGCGTTTGACCGCGTCAAGGAATTGGCGCAAAAAGAAGGTTTATTGGTTGGAAGCTCATCAGGGGCAGCACTTCATGCAGCCTTAGAGGAAGCTAAAATTGCACAACCTGGAACCAACATTGTGATGATTTTTGCCGATAGTAGCGAACGCTATTTAAGCAAAAAGATTTATGAAGGAGGAATTTGATATGCATAAGAAAACAAAATTGATACATGGTGGAATATTTGGAGATCCTCATACTGGGGCAGTTTCCACTCCCATTTATCAAGTTAGCACATATAAACAGGAGAGTGTAGGGAATTTCAAAGGTTATGAGTACTCTAGAACTGGAAACCCGACACGTCATGCGCTTGAAGAATTAATCAAGGACCTAGAAAACGGAAAAGCGGGCTTCGCTTTTGGTTCTGGTATGGCGGCCATTACGGCGGTTATGATGCTGTTTGACAGCGGTGATCACGTGGTCCTTACAGATGATGTGTACGGTGGAACATACCGTGTCATGACAAAGGTATTAAACAGAATGGGAATCAGTTCCACTTTTGTGGATACTAGCAAAGTGGAAAATATTGAAGCAGCTATTCAAGAGAATACGAAGGCGCTTTTCATTGAAACACCGACAAACCCATTGCTAAAAGTGACAGATATTCAAAAAGCGAGTTTAGTTGCGAAAAAGCATAATCTATTAACAATCGTTGATAACACATTCAGCACGCCATATTGGCAAACTCCAATCAACCTTGGTGCAGACATTGTGCTTCACAGTGCGACGAAATACATTGGAGGTCACAGTGATGTGGTAGCAGGTCTTGTGGTCGTCAATTCAGAGAAATTGGCAGAAGAGCTGCATTTCGTTCAAAACTCTACCGGAGGCATCTTAGGGCCGCAAGATTCATGGTTGTTAATGCGAGGAATTAAGACACTTGGATTGCGCATGGAGGCGACAGAAAAGAACACTCGCCGCATTGTGGATTTCCTAGAAAGCCATCCTTTTGTTGGGAAAGTGTATTATCCTGGATTAGAAGACCATCCAAACCACGAGGTTGCCAAGCAGCAAGCTGGCGGTTTTGGAGGCATGGTGTCCTTTGACATCGGAAGTGCTGAGAAAGCTGATAAGCTATTAGCGAGAATTAAGTATTTCACGTTGGCGGAAAGTCTAGGAGCTGTGGAAAGTTTGATTTCTGTTCCTGCACGTATGACGCATGCATCCATTCCGGCTGAGCGTCGTGCGGAACTTGGAATTGTTGATGGCTTAGTACGTATTTCCGTTGGTATTGAAGATGTAGAAGATCTTATTGCAGATCTGAAGCAGGCGATTGAAGGTTAATATGAGACTTACGGCCCTATGAGAGTATAGCTCTTATAGGGCTTTTTTTGTAAGCAGTTGGTTAGCGTTCTGTTAGAAATCTGATATAATATATAAAGAATACATAATTTTCATACTATTTTTACTAGGAGGATTATCATGTCTACAGTACCTGTATTAGAAAAGAATGTTCAGGAAAAAGTGGATGCATTCAACAGATTGGATGAGAAGCTTTGCCATTATAATGATGTGTTGGGCCTGCTTAGCTGGGATTCTAAAACGAAAGCACCTAAAAAAGGGCGTTCCTTATTTGGAAAAGCACGAGGAACATTGTCAACGGAAGCTTTCAAACTAGAAATCTCAGAAGAAATGGGAGAATTGCTGACCTTCTTAACAGAGGAGAAGGTTTGGGAGCAGTTAGATGAAGCAACAAGGGCTTGTGTGAGCGAGAGGAAACAAAACTATGACAAGTCTATAAAAATCCCGGCAGATGAGTATCAGGAGTATGTCATTCTTGTTAATGACGCAAATGAGGCATGGGAGGATGCGCGAGAAAAGAATGATTTCGCCTCTTATGCACCTGTACTGGAAAAAGTATTGGCGTTCAAGAAGAAGTTTGGTGAATATTACGGCTATGAAGGGCATCCTTACAATGCAATGCTGAATGAGTTTGAGCCAGGATTGACGGTTGAAAAACTAGATCCATTGTTTAAAGAGCTACGTGAAAAAAGTGTAGAGCTTTTGAATAAAATTAAAGCTTCAGAGTCTCAACCACGTGAGGATATTTTCGCACAGGAATACGATATAGAAGCTCAAAAGAAGTTCAATCAATATATTTTGCCGCTAATCGGTTTTGACATGGACGGCGGGCGTTTGGACGAAACAGTCCACCCTTTCGCTTCTTCTGTCAATACGGGGGACGTTCGTATTACGACCCGTTATTTAAAGGATAATGTCCGTTCTGCTATTTTTGGCACTATCCATGAGGCAGGACACGGAATGTATGAGCAAGGAGTCAATCCTGCATTTGAAGGAAGAGTGATTCGTCGTGGGACATCCTTTGGTATCCACGAATCTCAATCTCGTTTCTTAGAAAATATGGTGGGACGCAGTAAGGAATTTTGGACTTATTTTTATAAGGATTTGCAAGATCATTTTCCACACCAGCTGCAAAATGTCTCATTGGAAGATTTCTATGCTGCCACAAACAGAGTGGATCCATCTTTCATTAGAGTAGAAGCAGATGAACTGACTTACAATCTTCACATTATGATTCGCTATGAAATTGAAAAAGGTTTATTTGCCGGGGAATATGAAGTGAAAGATCTTCCGAAGGTTTGGAATGAAAAAATAGAGGAATACCTAGGAATCACCCCTCCTACAGACACGCTTGGTGTTCTTCAGGATGTGCACTGGTCCTTTGGTGGGTTCGGCTATTTCCCTTCCTATTCATTAGGTAACCTTTATGCAGCGCAGATCCTTTATACTTTTATAAAAGAAATGCCAGATTTCTATGACAAAATCGAGCAAGGCGATTTCATGGCAATTCGCGGTTGGTTAAGAGAGAATATCCATCAATATGGAAAACTTTATTCTCCAAACGAATTGATTGTAAAAGTGACAGGGGAAGAACTGGATGCGAAATATTTGGTGAGATATTTAGAAGAAAAGTATTCCGCAATCTATCAATTTTAACTAAAGGAAAAGCCTTCTGCTTAGCTGCAGAAGGCTTTTTACATGGGTTTAGGAAGAAATTACATACCGGAAAACCTAGGAATCTATGTTAAAGTGAATATTAGATGGGGGGGAATCTAGATGATGAATACAAAGGCCTTACAAGCGAAGATTCAGGATTATACTAGATATGCCATGATATTAACGACCGTCAGTGTGTTTTTATATATTGGAGTAGCTTTTCAGCATGCAGGAAAAGAAGCTTTGCAGATTTTTACGATGATGGGTGCCACTGTTGTTTTACTTGGTGGGGCTGTGTTTTTTGTATTGAGAGCGAAAAAGTTAAAGAAGTTGTTGCAAGAACAGGATGAACAATAAGAAGAGGAGCCCTCAGATAAGGTTCCTCTTCTTTTTTTGCTGATTTCCGTTCCAGGCGCTTCGCTTGCCTGCGGGCGGTTTTTGAGCCTCCTCGGCTTGTGCAATGGCCACTGAAAAAGTTTTTGACTTTAGATTTTGATAAGATACCGCTGTTGATTTCCGCAAACGGCTCCGCTTTCCACGGGGCGACCTTGAGCCTCCTCGGGCTATGCCCTGCGGGGTCTCAACATTGTCGCTACTCCCCCGTAGGAGTCTCCGCCTATTGCTCCAATCAACAGCTATAAATTATCCAAAAGATAGGTTATTGGGTTTTTAGTGGCCTCAGCTTGCGCCTGTGGGGGCTCACCTGTCCCTTCCTCCCGCGGGCGTCTGCGCGCCTTCCACTCTAATTAACAAGGGACTCCATTCGCCTAAGGATATAATTATCTCATTGACTTCCGGTATCCGGCTTTTTCTGCTTCTTCTTCGGTGTTGAAGCATTCTTCTGGAATGGTCCGGTCATAGTAGGCTCCTGATTCTACATGATAGATTTTTTCTCCGCTCGAGCTGATATTACCTTTTACCGTGCATTTGTCTGTAACAGGCTTTTCCTCGGCTGGAGCTTTAAGCTCAGGATCCTCAACAAATTCAGGATAAAATCCATCCTCCTGTGCATAATTCTCCACACTCCAAATACCAACACCTTCAGCTTGCGCGTTTTTTTGAATGGCTTGATAGCTATCTACGTATCTCGTATTAGGTGGGAAAATATATGCTACGCGTGCCAACCCGCGCTTTAAAAGCTCTTCCTGTGCTGAGACACCGTTCACATAAACATAAGCTAAAATTCGTCCATAGTGGTCTCGTTCGCTTACATCCAACTCAATTTCCACCATTTCGCCTTCCATGAACTCTTCCATAAAGTTCTTCGCATCGTGCCCAAATGGCTGGGGACCGTCCATTCTAGGGTGATTCGTTTCTGGAGTGTCTACAAGCAAGAATCGGATATTCTCCTCTTTATTATTAATGATCACCTTTATCGTATCACCATCAATGACACGAACAAGTGGAACCTCCGTTCTTTCATATTCAGGTTCGGTATCTTCAAGACTCTCTGTCTCTGTTTCATCAGAATTCTCATCAGGTGGATCAACTTGCTCCTGAACTGGCTCAGGTGAATCATTCTCTGTTACAGTGGAGGAGCTCTCATCCAAAGAACAGCCTGCCAACATAAGAACAAGAATTAAACACCATGTATATAATTTAATTCTCATGGGTGACTCCTTTCAACGCAAAAGTATTCCTTATTATACCATGCGACGGGAAGGACTTCGTGGCCTTTTATAACGAAGTTTGACACTTACATAAGTAGGGTATTTATAGTTTGTGCTTTTAGGAAATACTGTAGAGAAATAATAATTGTATGGGGAGTGAGAAGGTTTTGATAACCTTTCAAGACGTAACTAAAACATATGAAGACGGGACGACCGCCGTCCAATCCTTTAATTTGGAGATAAAAAAAGGAGAATTCTTTGTTCTAATAGGACCGAGTGGATGCGGAAAAACAACCACCTTAAAAATGATCAACCGATTACATAATGTAACAAATGGGGATATCCTCATTGATGGAAAGAGTATCTCAGAACATAATATCCATGAACTTCGGTGGAATATTGGCTATGTTCTTCAGCAAATTGCGCTTTTTCCACATATGACAATCGAGGAGAACATATCCATCGTTCCAGAGCTTAAATCTTGGAAAAAAGGAGATATTTCCAAAAGAGTGAACGAGTTGCTCGATCTTGTTGGATTAGATCCGTCTACCTATAAAAAAAGAAAGCCATCTGAATTATCAGGAGGTCAACAACAAAGAGTCGGAGTGGCAAGAGCTCTAGCTGCCAATCCACCTATCATCCTGATGGACGAGCCATTCAGTGCCCTTGATCCGCTTAGCAGGGAACAGTTGCAACAAGATTTCTTGAGCTTAAAAAAGAAAATTCAAAAAACGATTGTGTTTGTCACTCATGACATGAACGAAGCATTAACGCTTGGCGACAGGATTTGCCTGATGAAAGATGGGGAGGCGGTACAAGTAGGAACCCCAGAAGAGTTTGTCAATAACCCGAAGAACGATTTTGTGAAGTCCTTTATCGGGAATAGACGCAGCGTTCTTCAGAAAACGATTGAGGAATTATTAGAGGATTTTAAAATGGATCCTTCTGTTACACCATTTAGAGCAGTAGACAGTAAACTGACACTTGGAGAACTTCTTGCCATCTTGGCTGAAGAAGAGGCTGTTACGGTCATGCAAGCAAATGAACCTTTAGGCGTCCTATCCCGAAAAATTGTACTGCACTTCCTTCATAAGCAAAGCGAAGAAGGGGGGCAGATATAATGACATTCCTTCAAGAACTATATGCAGCACGCGGCGATCAACTTTGGACAGCGCTATTAGAACATATACAAATATCAGTCATTGCACTGGCCATAGCAGTTTTTATATCTGTACCACTTGGTGTGCTATTAACAAGAAAAGAACGAATCGCAGAGCCAATAATTGGTATTACGGCGGTCATGCAAACAATTCCATCTCTTGCGTTGCTGGGTCTCTTGATCCCCCTCGTTGGAATCGGATTTGTCCCGGCTGTCATTGCACTATTTCTCTATGCATTGCTACCAATTTTAAGAAATACCTATACTGGGATAAAAGAAGTAGATCCATCCTTGCGTGAAGCGGCAAAAGCCATGGGGATGACATCTATGAAAAGATTATTCCGTGTGGAACTGCCACTTGCATTGCCAGTTATAATGGCAGGCATACGAACAGCTATGGTATTGATTATCGGTACAGCAACCATTGTGGCTTTAATTGGAGCCGGAGGGTTAGGTAGCCTCATTCTTCTTGGGATTGACCGAAACGACAACGCGTTAATTTTGCTAGGGGCAATCCCTGCAGCACTTCTTGCCATTTTATTTGATATCATTCTACGCATGATTGAAACCGCTGCAAGAAAAGGATCTGGAAAAAAGGCACTCATCATTGGGCTTGTCGTGGTTCTTCTTTTCCTATCTCCTTTTGCAGTGATGAAAGCAACAGAAGCGGATCTTGTGATCAGTGGGAAAATAGGCGCAGAGCCTGATATTATCATCAATATGTACAAACTCTTGATAGAAGAAGAGACAGATCTGAAAGTTGAATTACGTCCGTCACTTGGGAACACTAGCTTTGTGTACCGAGCGCTGAAAAATAAAGACATCGACATCTATCCGGAGTATTCTGGAACAGCCATTGTAACCCTACTAGAAGAAGAACCAGTCAGCATTGATGATGAGGAAGTTTTCGAACAGGCGAAAAAAGGTTTGATGGAACAGGATGAGTTGGTGTATTTGCAACCAATGGGCTTTAACAACACATATGCCCTGGCAATTCCTGAAGACTTTGCTGAACAAAACGACATAAATACTATCTCTGATCTGAACGGTGCAAAAAATGAGATAAAGGCAGGATTCACCCTTGAGTTCTCCGACCGTCAAGATGGATACCGAGGTATCCAAGAAGTATACGGTATCACGTTTCCTAACCTGACCACCATGCAAGCAAAACTGCGCTATCAAGCAGTGGAAAATGGTGATGTGAATTTAGTAGACGCATATTCTACAGATGCAGAAATCAAGCAATTTGATTTACGTGTGTTGGAAGATGATAAAAACCTTTTCCCTCCATATCAAGGTGCGGCATTGCTCAGAAAAGAAACCCTTGATGAGCATCCAGAAGTAGAAGAAATCCTAAATCAATTGGAAAACCAAATAAACGATGACGAAATGCGTGACATGAACTATCAAGTAACCGTAGAAGGAAAAACCACTTATGAAGTGGCTAAGGATTTTTTGGAGAAGAAAGGGTTGTTGGGGGAATAATCGCAAAAAAACTAGGCTGTGAGGCCTAGTTTTTTTGTTAATCAATTAAGACAGATAGTTCATCTATTTTCTCTTTAATATGCTTAACAAAAACCTTGTTCTCTTGAATCATGAAAATTTGGATGGACTTGTTGTAGTACTCAATGGCTATGTCACTATGGTTTAATAGACTATAATTATAACCGATATGATAATATAGGTTCCCTAAACCATATAAACTGTTCTGTTTTACACACCACTTTACCGCAAGTTTACATGTGTTATTCGACTCTTCAAGTTTATTTAATCTTGTTAATGTTTTGGCTTTATTGTAAAGGATCCTTGTTTTTATAGTAGGATCATGATGATAAGGGATTTTCATATAACTATTTATTGCTAAGTTGAAAATTCTCAGGGCTTCTTCACAATTCTTTGTCTCGAAATGAACAATTGCCATGCTGTTTAATATTTCAATCTCTCTCTCTCCTAATAGTTTTGATGTCATTTTTGTCAGATCCAAAGCACTCTGCATGAGCTTTAATGCTTCTCGTTTATTCTTTTTTAAGTGATATTCACATATTCCTTCAGTCCATAGGAGGAATTGCTTATTATTACGATTATTAATAAATAGGGGGTTTTTTCTTTCATTTTCAACTATTATTGAAATTTCTTCAAATTGACTACGATTTAACAACTCCCTTACCTGAGAAAAAACCTCTTTTACATAGGATAATTGTGGGTTAGTTGCTAAATCATAAAAATAATTTATATCCACGCCTAGTCTTTCTGCTATATAATATAAGGTATTAGCAAGAGGAAATACTTCCCCTTTCTCTATCTTACTGATCTGTGATTGCGTACAGATCCCTTCACTCAACTCAGCTTGTGATAAGTTTAGTGCAGACCGCAGGATTTTTATCTCTTTCCCTATCAAAGAAAAATCCACAATATATCACATCCTAACTAATAAAATATTCCTAGAGTTATAATTTGAATCGAAAATCGAAGAAAACAGAAGGAAACCATAGATTATTTGGGTATAACATTCAATATTGAGGAAAATTCGAATTTTCAATATAGTGTAAAATACTTATTAAAGATAGCTTAATAGTAATACAAATAAAAAAGTAGAAAGAGGTAATGATAATGAAGAAGTTTATCTTAACGTTTCTAGTAGTTTCCTTAACTTTGTTTGGTGCAAATGCAGTTACTTCTCATGCAGGTCCTACTGATAATTACAAAACGAATGAGTTACCGCCTTTACATTAATAAATAATTTAACAAAGGAAGGTTGATACCCATGTCAGCTGCTAGTACAAACGCTTTTGAGCTTACATGCTTTTGGTTTATCGTTGTTGATCGTGAGCAAAAGGCGCGTAGGCATTACCGTGTTGCCCAGCTTGTAGATTACAAAAATAAAACATATGCAGAAGTTTCTAAGTGGTTTGAAACATTGTTTCAAGAGTACAGTGTGGTGAAAGTAGGCAAAGGTACTATACCTTCTAAGTTGAAAAAGTATCCTTATATTAAGTATTAAAATCTTCCTATTTAATAGGGAGATTTTTTTATTTCTTGAACATTTGTTCTTCTTACATAAATTGTACCATTAATCGTCAGAATTGTAACATAAATATAACATTTTGATGACGTGTTGATATGACATTTTTTTTTGGATTAATTTTGAAGTGTACTTGCACAGGAATGCCTTTTCCTACATAAGAATTATTACTAGGCTCTTGCCTAAGCATTTCTATGGAGGTGAAAGTGTGTCAAGCATACTAGCATCGGTAGGATACTTAATCAAAGAACTTGTTTTCCTAGTTTCTTACGTCAAGAACAATGCATTTCCACAACCATTGTCATCAGGGGATGAAGCAAAATACCTGAAATTGATGGCAGAAGGGAATGAAGAGGCAAGGAATCTACTTATTGAGCATAACCTGAGACTTGTGGCACATATTGTGAAAAAGTTCGAAAATACTGGGGAAGATTCAGAGGATCTTATTTCCATTGGGACGATTGGATTGATTAAAGCAATCGAGAGCTTCCACTCCGGAAAAGGGACGAAGCTAGCAACCTATGCTGCCCGTTGTATTGAAAACGAAATACTTATGCATTTGAGAGCGCTAAAGAAAACGAAAAAGGATGTTTCCTTACATGATCCAATTGGTCAAGATAAGGAAGGGAATGAAATCAGTTTAATAGATGTGCTGAAATCCGAATCCGAGGATGTCATCGATACCATTCAACTTAATATGGAATTGGAAAAGATAAAGGTATATATTGATGTGTTGGATGAACGGGAACGAGAGGTCATTGTCGGCCGATTTGGACTTGATCTTAAAGATGAAAAAACACAACGTGAAATAGCGAAGGAACTGGGCATTTCCAGAAGTTATGTATCACGGATCGAAAAGCGTGCTCTCATGAAAATGTTCCACGAATTCTACCGTGCCGAAAAAGAAAAGAAAAAACAATAATACAAACGACCCCCGTGGCTATCAAAACTGCCAGGGGGTTTCGACATGGAGGGCGAAATTCCTGTGGGGGTCTGACCCCCACACAGGATTTTAATCTCCCTGTAACACAAATATCATGAACTTCCCCGAAATTTATTTGGTTTTCTCCGCGTTTGCCCTGTCTCTTTTGTGGGATGTGCATATGGTAGTAGTGTAGATACCTAGTTGGAGAAAGGGGTTGTTGGTATGTACGGGTACCCTTATGGAGGGTTCGGTTGTTGTCCTCCTCCTTATCCTGGACCATGCGGACCTGGATATTATGGCGGATGGTTGTATGGGCTACTAGTAATTCTGTTTATCTTGTTGCTTATTGGCGGCGCTTATTATTGCAAGAATCACTTATACAGATAAGCTTATGCTTTCGGGCATAGGCTTTTTTTTTTATTCATTTAATTTCTAATAATAACTTCGCAACACGAAACTTTCGCCAATCAAATAGTTTAGAATTGTAGAAATATTTACACTCTTCGTATATAATAGACACATAATGCTAAAAGGGGGAATTACAACGTGACAACAAAAACATACAGTGAAACTTGGGATTTAGATGTATTTTTCCAAGGTGGAAGCAATTCAGAAGAATTTCATACATATCTAGTAGATATCCAATCAGAACTTAACAAATTTGAAAAACAAATAGAAGCATTCTCTACTGATAAGCTTGAAGAAATCTTAGTTTCCTATGAGAGTGTCGTTAAAAAAGTGGTACAGGCATCCGCTTTCATCAGCTGTCTATTAGCACAGGATGTAAAAGATAAGGCTGCTTCACAGCTTCAAGGTAAAGTAGCACAATTGCATGCGAAATTACAGGTTCAGCTAGGTGCATTGGATGAAAAGCTGGTTGAAATTGATGAAGCGTCATGGGCAAGTCTCATTCAACGAGATGTGTTTCAACCATTAGAATATGTATTAAATGAAAGAAGACGCAGAGCTGGCGATAAATTACCTGCTGCACAAGAGAAATTGGTTACTTCATTAGCTGTGGACGGTTATCATGCATGGGGTAAATTATATAACTCGATCGTAGGTACCATTAAGATACCTGTGGAAGAAAACGGAGAAGTGAAGGAGCTGTCTGTTGGACAAGCTCATAATCGTTTTTCAAATGGTGATCGCAGTGTTAGAAAGAAAGTTTCTGATGCATGGAAAAAAGCATGGGAAGGTCAAGCAGAAACAATCGCAGCTGCTTTAAACCATCTTGCAGGATTCCGCCTTCAAGTATATGAACAAAGAGGCTGGGACTCTGTACTAAAGGAACCGCTTGAAAACAACAGAATGAAGCAAGAGACGTTAGATACGATGTGGCAAGTGATCACGGACCATAAAGGAACATTGAAAAAGTATCTGGAACGCAAGGCGGAGCTTTTAGGACTTGAGAAATTGAACATGTATGATGTTTCTGCTCCTCTTTCTGCAGAAGAAACCATCCTTTCCTATCAGGAAGGCGCTGATTTCATTATAGAACAGTTCTCCAAATTTGGTCCGGAACTAACAGAATTCACAAAGAAATCATTTGATGACCGTTGGATTGAGGCGGAAGATAGAGCAGGAAAGCGACCTGGTGGCTTCTGCACAAGTTTTCCAGTCTCAGGTCAATCAAGAATTTTCATGACGTACTCTGGTACTCTTTCAAATGTCTCTACTTTGGCACATGAACTGGGACACGCTTTCCACCAGCATGCTATGCACGGCGTTCCAACCTTGAACCGTTTTTACGCAAGTAATGTGGCAGAAACGGCCTCCACGTTTGCTGAAATGATTGTTGCAGATGCTGCAGTTAAATATGCAAAAGATGAGCAAGAGAAGATTTCTCTTTTAGAAGACAAGATCCAACGCAGTGTAGCATTTTACATGAATATACATGCTCGGTTCCTTTTTGAGACAAGGTTTTATGAAGAACGCAAAAACGGATTGGTTAGTGTTGAAAAGTTAAACGAACTAATGGTAGAAGCACAACAAGAAGCTTATTGCGACGCTTTAGGGGAGTACGATCCAACATTCTGGGCTTCCAAAATGCACTTCTTTATTACACAGGTACCGTTCTATAACTTCCCTTATACGTTTGGGTACTTGTTTTCATTGGGCATCTATTCCCAAGCTTTAGAAGAAGGAACGAACTACGAGGAAAAGTACATCGCCTTACTAAAAGATACGGCTTCCATGACTGTAGAAGACTTAGCAATGAAGCATTTGGGTGTCGACTTGACACAAAGAGACTTCTGGGAAAAGGCAGTCAAAAAATCGCTTGAAGATGTGGAAGAGTTTTTACAACTTACAAACAAATAGGTAGAAGTAAAGGCATTCCTTAATATGGGGATGCCTTTTCTGATGTTGAAATGTTATAATATCACTCATGGAGTTTAGTAGACTAACGGACACAACTGATTCACTCATTTATATAAATACGAAATATTATCTTGGAGGAATGCATTTTGTTGAAAAGTATATACAGACTTGCTATTGAGTTGACGAATCATAAGGTCTCTTCAATGGTTGTTAAGCATTTTGCCAGTTCGAAGCTTAGCAAGCGGTTTATCCCCTCGTTTGCGAAGGTATACAATATTAATACGGAAGAAATGCAAGAAAAGATGGATACATTCCCTACCCTACAGCAATTCTTCATTCGAAACTTAAAGCCGCATGTTAGGCCGATAGATTCAGGGAAGAGCTCGGTGGTAAGCCCGGTAGATGCGGTCATTGAGAAGAAAGGGTACATTACGGAATCTCTCCAACTGAGAGCAAAAGGAATTGATTACTCTGTCGGGGAAATGCTTTCAGAACCGGAGTTAGAAAAAAAATATATGGGTGGTTCCTATATGGTCCTTTATTTAAGTCCAAGCCACTACCATAAAATTCATACACCTATATCAGGGAATGTTACAAAACAATGGACACTAGGTGGAAAATCTTATCCTGTTAATCAGATGGGATTAAAGTACGGAAAAGAACCGCTTGCCAAAAACTATCGCAGGTTAACAGAGATTGAACACGATGGTAAACACGTTGTGGTGGTAAAAGTTGGCGCGATGTTTGTGAATAGCATCGAGTTGACGCATGAAAGCGAGCAGCTTGTTAAGGGAGAGGAAATGGCATACTTCTCATTTGGCTCCACGGTTATTTTGTTGTTTGAGAAAGACGGTTTTCTGATAGAGGATACATTGAAGGAGAAGGAAGAGGTAAAGGTCGGTCAAAGAATCGGTACTTGGCTAAGCTAGTGAGAGCACTAGCTTTCTTTCTTTTTATGCCGCTGTTGATTTCCGCAAAAGGCTTCGCTTTCCTAGTGGCACTGCTGGAGCCTCCTCGGCAAGCCTGCGGGGTCTCCACCTAGCGCTATCTCCCTCAGGAGTCTTCGCCTTTTGCTCCAATCAACAGCTAGAAACCTATTTATACAAAAAAAGAGCCAGAAGACCGGCTCTTTTAGGAAGTTGCTTTTATTTTGTAGCTTAGGGAACGGCGTTTGATTTCTAACTCGATCAGTAGAATAAAATCTGTGCTTAATTTTAATTCAGTCGCTTTGTGATAGGATTCTAGTAAAAGTTCATCAGAAAGTTTTCTCATCAGATTGGCCTCTGCCCTGCACCTCCTATTATTACGTCACTATGTATGGCTGTATGCATTATGTTTTATCGTATGTTCTAATTGTTATTTAACCTGCATATAATTGTAAGTTTTGTTAGCTTGTACGATAACTCTACCACGTATTAATTTTTAGAACAACCGTTCTATTATCCACAGTTAACAGTGGATAACATGTGGGTATATTGTTTATAATTACCAGTAAACGTTATGGGGCACACTGTATAATGTAGATAAGTTTATCCACAGGTGTTGAAACCGACAGGAATTTGTCGAAAACTTTTTATTTTGATTATTTTTAATTAGAAAATAGAAGCATGCTAACACTAGAAATATCAATAATATGCTTAACATGGAGAAGGAATTTAGGTAAGATGGTAAAGTGTTAATTTTGAACGTGAAACGTCAATTTAAATATGTAACATTATCAACTATCGAAACCAATTGAGGGTGATTAAATGATTAAGTATTTTCTGCCTGCACAACACGTAAAGAGCGTGTTTGAGATAAAGCCGTTGGAATTAAAGGAAAAGGGCATTAAGGGTATTATTACAGATTTGGACAATACGCTTGTAGAATGGGATCGCCCGGAAGCGACACCTGCCTTGATTGAATGGTTTAAAGAAATGCAAAAGGCCGGCATCTTAGTAACGATTGTTTCTAATAATAAGTTGAAAAGAGTGAAGATGTTTTCTGATCCACTTGGTATCAATTATATCTATGGAGCAAGAAAACCGATGCGCCGTGCATTTCGAAGAGCACTGAGAGATATGAAACTTAAAAAAGAAGAAGTGGTTGTAATTGGGGACCAACTTCTAACAGACGTACTCGGAGGCAATCGGATTGGGTTACATACCATCCTTGTTGTTCCTGTTGCCCAAACGGACGGTTTTATTACAAAGTTCAACCGCCGTGTAGAAAGACGAATTCTTTCTTGGATGAAACGAAAAGGTATGATTAATTGGGAGGACTAACATATATGGAAGAACAAATAGTATGTATCGGGTGTGGAGTGGCCATTCAAACAGAAAACCCAAATGGTTTGGGGTATGCGCCTCCTTCTTCATTAAATAAGGAAGCGGTTATCTGTAAAAGGTGCTTTCGCCTGAAACATTACAATGAAATACAAGATGTTTCTCTGACAGATGATGACTTTATCCGAATATTAAATTCGATTGGCCAGACTCAAGGCCTTGTGGTAAAGATTGTAGACATATTCGATTTTGACGGCAGTTGGTTGCCGGGCTTACACCGATTTGTCGGGAATAACAAAATATTATTAGTCGGAAACAAAGTGGACTTGCTGCCAAAGTCCGTAAAGCCAAATAAAGTGATTAATTGGATGAAGCAAGCAGCAAAAGAGCTTGGCATGAAGCCAGAGGATGTGTACCTGATCAGCGCGGATAAAGGAACTGGAGTAAAAGAATTAGCCCAGGCCATTGAAGACTACAGGGACGGTAAAGATGTGTATGTGGTTGGGTGTACAAACGTCGGGAAATCGACTTTTATTAACCGCATTATCCGAGAGTTTTCAGGTGAAGAAGATGTCATTACTACATCCCAGTTTCCTGGAACAACGCTTGATATGATTGATATCCCTCTGGATAACGGAGCATCATTGTTTGATACGCCAGGTATTATCAATCGTCATCAAATGGCGCATTTTATAGATAAAAAAGAACTAAAAGTCATTTCGCCTAAAAAGGAAATCAAACCAAAAATCTTTCAACTAAATGAAGGTCAAACGTTATTCTTTGGTGGTTTGGCACGATTTGATTATGTAAAAGGCGGCCGTAATTCTTTTACATGTTACGTGTCCAATGACCTTTATATTCATCGTACTAAGCTTGAGAATGCAGACAATGTTTATAAAGAACACTTGGGAGATTTGTTGCAGCCGCCTGGTAAAGATTTTGTGAAATCTTTCCCGGAACTGGTTGCACATGAGTTTACAATCAAAGACGAGAAAACAGATATTGTCTTCTCAGGACTCGGCTGGGTTACAATCAATGAGCCTGGAATCAAAGTCGTGGCTCACGTACCTAAAGGCGTTGGGGTCATGGTAAGAAAATCATTGATCTAAAAGGGAGGAGATGCTGATGAAGCGTCTTTACGGAGTAATCGGGTCTCCCATTGCACATTCCATGTCTCCACTCATCCATAATGACGCCTTTCTCCAAAATGGGGTGGACGCACATTATCATGCCTTTCACGTGGAACCCGATCAGTTAAAACAGGCAGTAGCCGGTATGCGTGCCCTTGGAATAGATGGATTTAATGTGACCATACCTCACAAAGAAGCGATTATTCCATTGTTAGATAGTGTGGAAGATGCAGCCATTCAAATTGGCGCTGTTAACACGGTGGTAAATAAAAATGGAAAGCTCATCGGGTATAATACCGATGGCAGAGGATTTGTTGAGGCTTTAAAAGAAGTGGCGGAGCTTAAAGGTAAGCATGTACTTATTATCGGTGCCGGTGGGGCTGCCAGGGCAATCTTTTACACACTGGCATTGGAAGAAGGTATACAACTCGATATTTGTAATCGAACCGTTTCCAAGGCAGAGGATTTAATTAAAGAATTCTCGTTGGAGCGGATTGCACGAAGTATAACCGTCGATCAAGCCGCAAGTGAGATGCAAAGTTATGATGTGGTAGTTCAAACGACGTCGGTGGGGATGTTCCCTAAAGTCAATGACATTCCGTTACCATTGAAACCGATTAAACAACATGCAGTATTCAGTGATATCATTTATAACCCGCTAGAAACCAGATTACTACGAGAAGCCAAAGCGCTTGGTGCTATCACTCAAAATGGCATTCATATGTTTGCCTATCAGGCAGCTCTAGCGTTTGAAATTTGGACAGGGAAGTTTCCCGATACAGATAGAATGAAAAAACTAGTAAAAGAACATCTAGGAGGAAAAACATGTTAACAGGTAAACAAAAACGATTTTTACGAGCAGAGGCACATCATCTTGATCCAATCTTTCAAGTAGGAAAAGGTGGAGTAAATGAAAATATGACAAAGCAGATTTCAGAAGCTTTAGAAGTAAGGGAACTGCTGAAGGTCAGTGTGTTGCAAAACTGTGATGAAGACCGCAAAGATGTGGCTCAAGAACTTGTTGCCGGGACAAAGGCAGAACTAGTACAAGTTATCGGAAGCACGATTATTCTTTACAAAGAATCCAAAGAGAACAAGCAAATCGTTTTACCAAGATAAATGGATGGAGGGATTCATCATGAATAAAGTGGGCATAATTGGCGGGACATTTGATCCGCCTCATGTTGGTCATCTTTTAATTGCAAATGATGTAAGGCAGAAGCTTTCATTAGATGAAATCTGGTTTATGCCAAATCATATTCCTCCCCATAAGCAAAATAAATCCATTACCCCGACACCCATTAGGGTGAAAATGATAGAAGCTGCTGTTGCATCAAACAGCAGCTTTCGGGTGGAAACCATTGAGCTTCAAAGGGAGGGTCCCTCCTATACATATGATACAATGTTGTTGTTAGCAGAAAAGTATCCAGATACTAGCTTTTATTTTATAATAGGGGCAGATATGGTCGAGTACTTGCCTAAATGGCACAACATAGAAAAACTGCTTGAAATCATCACTTTTGTTGGCGTGAAACGGCCGGGATATACTTTCTCAACGGAATACCCAGTGATTGAAGTGGAAACTCCGCAAGTGGACATCAGCTCAACCTTAATAAGGAAGCGTGTACAAGAAGGATGGACCTCTCAATACTTGGTGCCAAATCAAGTAAAAGAAATCATAGAGGAGAAACGCCTATATGAATAGAGAAAAAGCGTTAAGACTGGTGAAAGAACAACTAACGGACCGGCGTTATGTTCATACAATCGGAGTCATGGAAACTGCTTTAGAACTTGCCGAGCGATATGGTGTTGATAAAGAGAAAGCAGAGCTCTCAGCAATCTTCCATGACTACGCCAAGTTTCGGGATAAAGAGGAGATGCGCCGGATCATCATCGATCAAAAGATGCCACAGGATTTATTGCAGTTTCATGACGAACTATGGCATGCACCGGTTGGCGCATATCTAGTTGAAAAAGAGGCAGGGATTTCGGATCCAGAAGTCCTAGAAGCAATACGATGTCATACTTCGGGTAAAATAAAGATGAGTATGCTGGACAAAGTTTTATATGTTGCAGATTATATCGAGCCAGGCAGGGATTTCCCTGGTGTAGAACAGGTTCGGGAATCTGCCAAGACTTCTCTTGATATAGCTGTTATCCAGTCCATGAAAAACACGATCACCTACTTACTAAAGCGAAATCAACCGGTTTATCCCGATACATTCCATGCTTATAACGATATGACTATGAAGGTAAAAGAAAGGAAGTTAACATAAATGTCAAACGAATTATTACAGCTTGCAGCAAAGGCTGCAGATGATAAACGTGCAGAAGAATTAGTTGCATTGAATATGCAAGGGATTTCCCTTGTTTCGGATTATTTCTTAATTTGCCACGGTAACTCAGACAAACAAGTCCAGGCAATTGCCCGTGCCATTAAAGAAGCTGCAGAAGAAAACGGACAAAACGTTCGCAGAATGGAAGGCTTTGATGAAGCACGCTGGATCCTTGTGGACTTAGGAGATGTCGTTGCTCATGTATTCCATAAAGATGAGCGTGGATATTACAATCTAGAACGTCTTTGGGGAGATGCTCCTCGTGAAGATATTCAACTTGAGTTAACGTAACATGGCTTACGGACAATTTGCCCATATTTATGACCAATTGATGCAGGATGTCCCTTATGACAAGTGGGTCTCCTTTGTCCAAACTGTTAAACAAAAGTATATGACAGATGATTCTAATCGTTTTTCCGTCGTAGATGTTGGCTGTGGGACAGGGGAACTTGCGATTCGTTTTGCTCAAGAAGGTTGGGAAGTGTCAGGTGTCGACCTATCGGAAAGTATGTTGGCCATTGCACATGAAAAAGCTTCGGCTTCTGGGCTTTCCATCCCGCTTTTCGAGCAAAACATGGCAGAACTTGAAGGCTTTAAAGATGTGGATTGTATCACTATTTTCTGTGACTCGTTAAATTATTTGGAGTCAGAAGAAGAAGTGAAAAACACGTTCCAATCTGCTTTTAATCAATTGAAAGATGGCGGATTGCTGCTCTTTGATGTTCACTCTCTTTATAAAATGACACAAGTGTTTATGAACAATACTTTTACAAGTGTAGAAGAAGATGTTTCTTATATTTGGAACAGTTTTCCTGGAGAACATCCCAATAGTGTGGAACATGAGTTGTCCTTTTTTGTAAAAGAAGAAGAAACAGACCGCTACTTACGTTTTGACGAACTGCATTTCCAAAGGACGTTCGATGTGGAAACATACAGAAAGTGGTTAGAAGAAGCAGGGTTCATCGTCAAATCTATAACAGGCGATTATTCTACCGAACATTTGGCTGAGCATACAGAAAGAGTGTTCTTTGTCGCACAAAAATAGGCGTCCTTTTATAGGGCGCCTTTTTTAAAAGATAAGAAAGTATATAATTCCGGTGATTTCCGTTCCAGGAGCTTCGCTTGCCTGCGGGCGGTCCGTGGGCCTCCTGAGGGAGAGATAGCGCTAGGTGGAGCCCCCCCCACAGCGCAGCCGAGGAGGCTCCAGCAGCGTCCCTAGGAAAGCGCGAAGCCTTTTGCGGAAAGGGAACAGCGGCGACCGACAGAATACTATGGTTCTATGTAAGAGAAAACCGGGCGTTGTTTTGCCCGGATTTTCTTATGAAAAATTTATAATATTTTAAAGGAATTTGTCGATTGGTAACGAATACCTTAATTAATGAAACTGTTTTTTTACCTCTGAAATATCTTCATCAAACTTCTCATGCGTCTTCTGAATCACATGATGGAACACATCACCAAGCTCATTTTCTAATACCTTAATGCCTTCTCCGGTGACACCGCCCTTTACACAAACCTTTTCTTGTAAAGTCTGTAATGTATAAATATCCTTTTCAATTAATTTCCCCATGCCGATAATCATCTGGCTTGCCAAATCTGTCGCCTGCTCCTTTGAAATAGCTGTTTCACTTACAGCTCCGTCAATAAACCTTTGTAAAATATAGCTGAAAAATGCAGGTCCGCAGCTCACTATGTCAGAGGCAACTCTCGTTACGTTTTCCTTAATATGAATAGGTGTAGAGATCTTTGAACAAATGGTTAGAAGAAACTCACGATATTCCTCTTCCACATTTTCGCCGAACGTTACTAAAGTGACACCGGCTAATGCCCGGTTGGTGATACTTGGGATAATCCTTGCCACCTGGCATGTTACTAATGTTTGCAACTGTGCAACTGATACAGGACTTGTGATGGAAATGACACATTTATCAGACGTAAGGTTTTTATTGATTTTAGTTAAAAGGGGGTGAATATCCAATGGCTTTACACACAAAAAAATAATATCAGAAGCACTAACCACCTCTTCGGCAGTCTCCGCAACATGTAGGTCAGGGTATTTACTTTGTATTTTAAACGCCTTCTCTATTGAGCGATTAGTAATTGTAATATTTTCAGGAGGTACTGCTTTCGAGTCGACAAATGATTCAACCAAGATTCTCCCCATGTTGCCTGTGCCGATCAATCCAATCTTCATGTTTATTCCCTCCTCCATCCAAAAAAGTTTCTCATACACTATATGTTTTCAGGCTTACTAATATGAATAGAAGGTGAAATCGATGATAGAACTATGGTCTGTCCATAAAATAAAAGTATTGATATCTATCAGTGTACTAGCGGTGATCTCCATCCTCGGTTGGTCTAACCTGAGTGAAGGTGAATCGGATACTGCGATGCAACAGATAAGTTTTATCGAAGAAGTGCAAGGGGAGGAAATGGAAGGAAACAACTCTGAAGAAATAGAGGAGAGTGAAGAAGTAGAGGTTGTGGAACAAGAAGTACTCATTGATATAAAAGGTCAAGTCATGCAGCCTGGTGTCTATCGGATGAAAATGGGAGACAGGGTAATCGATGCGGTGGAAAAAGCAGGAGGGTTTATGGAGGGAGCCGATTCAGATAAGGTGAACTTAGCAGCGCTGTTAGTTGATGAAATGGTCATAATCGTTCCCGCTGAGGGCGAAGAGGCGGAGGAAGTGATCATACAACCGGTGACAAATGATAGCGAACACAAGGAAGCCTCTGGCGGACTAGTCAATATCAATACCGCAACCGAGGAGGAGTTGACAAGCTTAACCGGAATTGGTCCTTCAAAAGCTAAAGCAATAGTGGATTATCGAAGTGAAAATGGTCTATTTAAAAAAGAAGAAGATATCATGCAGGTTACTGGCATCGGGGAAAAGTCTTTTGAAAAGTTAAGAAAACAAATAACAGTTGCCAATTGAATTGACGAAATGAAAGGATAGCCGATACACTAGAGTTATTGTATATGTTATTAGAAACTGGAGGACAGATGGATGACGACGAGAATATCATGGGATCAATACTTTATGGCGCAAAGCCATTTACTTGCATTACGCAGTACATGTACAAGGCTTGCCGTTGGAGCAACCATTGTCCGCGACAAACGTATCATAGCCGGTGGGTATAACGGTTCGATAGCAGGCGGTGTTCATTGCATCGATGAAGGTTGTTATGTCATTGACAATCATTGTGTACGCACCATTCATGCTGAGATGAATGCCTTGCTTCAATGCTCTAAGTTTGGTGTTCCTACAACAGGTGCGGAAATTTATGTCACACATTTTCCATGCCTTCACTGTTGTAAAGCCATCATTCAAGCGGGAATCAAAACCGTCTATTTCGCAATGGAATACAAAAATCATCCATATGCGTTGGAAATGTTTGAGCAAGCCGATGTCAGAGTGGAACAGGTGGAATTGGATGAGATGGCGGTTAGTTTAAATGACCCTGAAAAAATAGGATTCATCAACAGTCTGATTGAAAGACTGGAGGAGTCTGGTGCAAGTGATGAAGAAATAAAGAGCTGGTATGAGCGTTCTACCGATTTATTCAGTAAAAAAGGATAGCCTGCGATGAAATTTAGGACAGGCTTTTATGCCTATTTAGCTATCGCAAGCAGTTTGGGAATTGCAGTCTCCAGGTCGAACTTCCATTGGGGGCTGCTCACCCTTTCCCTCTTATTTTTCTATATGATTTACCGTCTTGACGCCAAACCACGAAGGTTGTTTTATCTGGCGATTCTCTTCATGACAGGTTTCTCTGGCTATATGACGTATGTAGACAATAATAATATCTCCTTGCATCATGAAAGTGAAACTCACTTCCAAGGCACTGTTCATTCTCCAATTATAATAGATGGAAATAAGTCAAGCTTCCAAATGAAAAGCATCCAAGATGAAGTGTTATTAGTGGAATATTATATGAAGTTAGAGGAAGAAGTACTTCAGCTGAGTGAATTAAATGTTGGCAACAGATGTAACTGGACAGGAGTATTAAAGCAGCCTCAACAAGCAAGCAACCCTCACGCCTTTGACTACAAAAATTATTTATATGAACAGAAAATCCACTGGATACTTTCGTTGAACTCCCTTCCAGAATCATGCCTCACTCCATCAAAAACACCCTTCTTAACATCAATAAAACAATACAGGCAACAAGGCATTAAAATAATTTATCAGTATGTAGATCAGCCGAATGCAAGTTTTATGATTTCGTTAATCTTTGGCGATCGTAGCGGGCTGGAAGACGACATTCTTGATGCTTATCAAGAGTTGGGGCTTGTACATCTGTTGGCGATATCCGGGCTGCATGTCGGAATCATCACTGCGGCAACTTTCTACCTTGGAATCAGGGTCGGAATTACAAGGCAGTGGATGAATATTATTTTGATAGTCCTTTTGCCCTTATATGTCTTACTGGCAGGCGGTGCCCCATCTGTGATGAGGGCAGCAACCATGACAGGGGTGGCACTCACCTTCATGCTTATGAAAAAGAAGGTTTTTTCAATTGATACCATTGGTTTGGCATGCATATTTGTTTTGCTCCTAAACCCCTATTATCTTTATCATATTGGATTTCAGCTCTCCTTTTCGGTCAGCTTGTCTTTGCTATTAGCTTCTCGAATCCTTCAAAAAGTGCAAAATGGGATCGCGCAACTATTCATCGTCTCCTTAATTGCTCAAGTTGCCTCTTTGCCTTTACTTCTTTATCACTTTTATCAGTTCTCTATCTGGAGCCCGCTTCTTAATGTCATTTTTGTTCCCTTCTATTCCCTTTTCGTGCTTCCTAGTTCTTTTTTTCTGTTTTTTGTCCTTTTGCTTTCTCCTGGTTATGTCTCGTTATTTGTACCTTTTTTTTCCTACCCGCTGGAATTAATGAACTCCTTGGTAGTTTGGATTGCTGAATTTTCAATAGGTACCTTGGTTTTCGGAAAACCTCCCACCTTCTTAATGGTCATATACGTTATTGTTGCTATTTTCTTTTTTTACATGTGGGAATTAAATAAAAGAACATCTGGTGTGATCATTTTGCTGATATGCTTGGTATTTCACTGGAACTTCAATTACTTCAATTTTTTTGGAAAAGTAGTGGTGTTGGATATAGGTCAAGGTGATGCGATTTACATATGCCTGCCATTTCATAAAGGCAATTATTTAATTGACACAGGCGGTGCGTTTACATTTCCGCAAGAAGAGTGGAAGGAGAGAAAGAAGACATATGATACCGGTACGGATGTATTGGTTCCGTTTTTAAAAGCAGAAGGAGTCAGGCGGCTTGATAAATTAATTCTTACACATGGGGATTTAGATCATATCGGAAATGTGAACAGTCTTTGGGGAGAGGTAGAAATAGGGGAGGTTATTGTGCCCCGAGGGTTTGGAGTGAGTGAAATGGAGAAAGAGGTGTTGAAGAACGCGAAACAGAGGGGAATAAGTACCGGTGTTGCTGTGGCTAACACGGGGTGGAATGTGGGAGGTGCTAGCTTTTTATACCTGCATCCAACAAGATTTTATGATAATAAAAATGAGGGGTCCATTGTGCTTCTGGCTATGTTGGGGAACAAAAAATGGCTGTTTACAGGAGATATGGAAGAGGAGGGGGAGCGTGATTTAATGCATCACTACCCAACTCTTGATGTGGATGTGTTGAAGGTAGGCCATCACGGAAGTAAGACGTCCTCTACTAACGGCTTTCTTGGAACTATAAGCCCTGATGTTGCCATTATTTCAGCAGGAAGGAACAATCGTTTTGGACACCCGCATCAAGAAGTATTGGAACGTTTGTCTCAAGTTGAAGCAGAAGTATATAGGACAGACCTTCAAGGTGCTATTATCTATAGATTTACACATCGGAGAGGAACGTTTTCCACCTTAATCCCATAGGATACAGTATCAAAAATGAAAAAGAGACTGCACCATGTAGACGCAGTCTCTTTTATAGCGAAGCTTTTTTGAGTTATCCTCATTCTTTTCACAACTGGCTTTGGAAAAGAATCACGACGGTATGTATCATTATGCCGTCATTAAGATCCTAGGTACTGAATCAATGTTGCCATTGCAAAGATTGTTGCGAAAAAACCGAAGGATACGATAAAACCGACACCAGAATCTACTGCATCGTTTCGTTTACTTTGGACGCTTTTCTCAAATTCGTTCATAAGTATCCCTCCTATCACACATTAGTATAAGCTATACAGCAAAAAAAATCCACCAGTCATTTTTGCTTTTCCTCCATTGACAAGAGTTGTCACAAATAGTTCAGAAATTCGAGGAGAACATAGTATTACACCCAAACGGGGCAATCGTTGACGGGCGAGTTACCTGGGGCTTGCATCGTTAACGTTTATATAAAATGGAGATTAGTTCTTTGTAGGTGAGAACTAGTCTCCTTTGCATTTTGGTACTGTTTTGATGCTTGTCAATGTACATAATTGTCATGTACGATAAGGGAGAACAGAAACAGATGACGGGAGCAAAAAAATGGGAATCGAAGCATTGAAAAAAATTAAGGCTAAACACTTTGCGCCAATATACTTATTATTGGGAACGGAAACATTTCTAATGAAAGAAATTAGAAATTCTATCATAGAACATGCACTCAATGAAGAGGAGCATGATTTCAATCTTTCTTTTTATGATATGGAAGAACAACCAGTGGATGTAGCCATTGAAGACGCAGAAACATTGCCCTTTATGGGAGAAAGAAGAGTGGTGGTGTTATCAAATCCATTCTTTCTGACTGCAGAAAAAAGTAAAAGTAAAGTCGAACATAATACAGACCGATTTCTTTCTTACATACAAGAAGCAGCACCATATACCATATTTGTCATTCAGGCATCATATGAAAAACTGGATGAGCGGAAAAAAATAGTCAAACAGTTAAAAAAACAAGCTGAGGTTATTGAAGTTCAGCCATTGGGTGAGCGAGATCTTAAAATGTGGATGAAGGAAAAAGCAATGCAAAACGGAGCCGATCTAAGTGATGCGGCTGCGGAAGAACTGCTGAAGATCGCAGGTGTCAACCTGTCCGTACTTTCACAGGAAATCAATAAAATGGCGATGTATATTGGCGTTTCGGAACCTGAGATTTCCGTTGATACTGTGAAGCTGTTGGCAGCGAAGTCCATTGAACATTCGGTTTTCGAGCTGATTGAGAAAATGGTACATAGGCGAGTGGACGAAGCATTGGAGCTGTTTTATGATTTGGTACGAAACAATGAAGAGCCAATCAAATTACACGCGTTGATTGCAAATCAGTTCCGGCTGTTGTATCAGGTGAAAGATTTGAGTGAGCAAGGATATAGCCAGCAGAAGATGGCAGGTGTTTTGAGGGTGCATCCTTACCGTGTAAAATTAGCGTCCCAACAAGGCAAGTATTTTGAACGAGCGGAACTAATGAAAATGGTGGACGACCTGGCTGAGGCTGATTATTTGATGAAGAGCGGGAAAATAGATAAACAGCTGGCGATGGAAATGCTGCTGATTAAACTTGCCCCGGTGAAATGAATGAACAAGGACTAAAAAACAAAAGTGAGATAACTAGCCGCCGAACATATGAAGTTCGGTGGTTTTTTGGTGTTTGGTGGTATTTTGTAGTGTGGAAATCTGGATATCGGAATATGAAGTTGAAAACGTTGGTTTATTAAAAAAAGAGTGGTTTTTTGGTCATTTTTGAACTTCTGGAAAAGCAATCGGACAACTCTTTATATGGTTCGGACAACTAACTAGCTATTTCTGAGGGGGTTCGGACATTTTTACCACCGGGTTTGGTCAAAAATTTTGTTGGTTCGGCCATTTGAAAAATTGGTTCGGTCAAAAAGCCTGAAACTTCGGTCAACTTTGCAAAATCTTTGGAGGTAGTATGGAAAGTGGACACAGGGATTGGCGTCATGTTTTAATCAAAACTAACAGATAAAAGGACGTGTTAAACATGACGAAAAAGAAAAGCTACTCTCCAGAGTTTAGGGAATATGTGGTGAAACAAATCGTATTGGATGGACATAAGATTGTTGACGTTAGTCAAAAACTAGATATCCCCTATGATACATTACAAAAGTGGGTATATCGTTTTAAGAAAAGACAGAAAGAAGCTGCTCAACAAGCTCAAAATCAATTATTAACAGCATCTGAATACAAGGAAATGTATGAAGCTGAAAAGAGAACTAAGCTTGAATTACAGGAAGAGATAGATATCTTAAAAAAGGCTATGCACATCTTCACGCAAGAAAAGAAGTGATCTTCGAATTCATTCATTCCCACCGGAATGAACACACCGTGGTGTTGATGTGTAGAGTTCTTGGTGTGTCTACATCTGGCTATTATTTATATGTGAAGCGATTGGATCGTGAGGAAACGGAAAGAGAACAATGGAGAAAGTACGTGGATGAACGTATTCTCTTTCATTTCGCTGATAACCACGAAACATATGGTAGTGTGAGAATTCACCGTAAGTTAGTGAAAGAAGATAAAATAAATGTTTCTTCTAAAACGGTTGCCAATCGCATGAGAGTGTTAGGTTTGTTTGCCACACCGCCTAAAATATATACCGTCACAACAGATTCTAATCATTCTAATCGCACGTATAACAATAACTTGAACCGTCAGTTTAACCCAGATGCCCCTAACAAAGTTTGGGTGACGGATATCACATATATCCCTACTCATGAAGGTTTCTTATACTTTAATCCAATCCTGGATTTGTTCGGCAGGAAGGTCATTAGTTATGCCATAGACGACAAAATGGACCGTTCCTTGCCTCTTCGAGCTTTAAAAGAAGCCATCAAGCTGCGTCAACCGAAAGAAGGTTGGATACATCATTCGGATAAAGGAACTCAGTACTGTTCCAAAGACTATATTGATGAGCTTAAAGAAGCACAAGCGAAAATTAGTATGAGTAGGAAAGCCACTCCCTATGACAATGCCTGTGCGGAGTCGTTTTTTGCATCCTTGAAGAAGGAGTATCTGAATAAATTTGTGTTTAGGACAAAGGCAGAAGCAATGGGAGCAGTGCAACTTTACGTTGAGTTTTACAATAGAAAGAGGATGCATTCCACATTAGAATACGCCACACCCAATGAGTACGAATTGGCATACTTCAAGGCGCAAAAAGAAGACGCCAATAAATCTCATTTAACCTCTGCTTAAAGGATCAATTTGATTTTTAATTGATCCTTTAAGTAGAGGCGTGCAAGCGAAGTGGAACACGTAGCGCGGAAGAAAAAATACGCCAATCCAGTACAGATTAATGTCTATTTTATTGACAGAACTCCATCTTCGGACAACTTAGCGAAATCTTCGGTCAAAAACCAAAAACCTTCGGACAATTAAACTCTTCACTCCATATCACCACCTAAAAATGCAGAAAACCGCAGTATCATAAGGTATTCGACATAAATCAAAAAAATCCTTTGGGGGTCTGACCCCCAAAGGACAAAAAATAAAAAAACGACCCGTCCGGATCGCCCTTTTATTATGCAGTAGCTCCGTTTACTTTTTTCGCTAGGCGAGATTTTTGACGGTTTGCTGCATTTTTGTGGATGATACCGTTTTGCGCAGCTTTGTCTAAACGTTTAGCAGCTTCTAGGTAAGCAGTTTTTGCACCTTCAACATCGTTGTTAGCAACAAAAGCTTCTACTTTCTTCACAGCAGTACGCATAGAAGACTTGATAGTAGCGTTATGAGCACGACGTACATCGTTAGTTTTTACACGTTTGATAGCAGATTTAATGTTTGGCATATCTTTCACCTCCATACAATTCAACGATCGAGAATATATAAACTCGACATTTCTATACTTATGAGAACAAGTGATATTTTATCAAATCCAACATGATTATGCAATAGGGAGTCAAGGGAATTTTCTTGAATGTTAATTCCGCGGGTTTTCCTATGCATGAAAAACGATCGGTAGGTCAAAATAAAACTAAAATTTGGCAATGCTGGAGGCGTGTATAGAGATGAATCAACCAAAACCACAACAACCGTTGGATTTAAGTAAATATGAAGTAAGAACCGATTTGGCGGTGGAAGCAAATCAGATGGCGATTGAAAAACAAAATCGTCAAAATGAAGCGAATCAGAATGCTCAAAATCAAACAAAAGCAAACAACCAAACTAACCCCAACAATCAAACAAATGAAAACAACCAAACATCAGCACAACCCGTTTCCGCAATTGAAGGCGTAGTGGTAAAGGAACGGCAAACAGACGGAATCAATATTACTACCGTTACCATCTCTGACAAAGGGGCAGAAATGACTGGCAAGAAACCGGGAAACTACCTCACCCTTGAAACAGTGGGGATACGCCAGAAGGACAGTGATCTTCAAAAGAAAGTGGAAGAAGTATTTGCAAAAGAATTTAGTGCATTTTTAAATTCGCTTAATATCTCCAAGGATGCAAGCTGCTTAGTAGTGGGACTTGGAAATACCAATGTTACGCCTGATGCACTTGGTCCTTTAGTTTGTGAAAACCTATTAATAACTAGACATCTTTTCAAGCTCCAGCCAGAGTCGGTACAAGACGGATTTAGGCCGGTAAGTGCGATCATTCCGGGTGTTATGGGAATTACTGGAATCGAAACAAGTGACATCATTGTAGGGGTAGTAGAGAAAACCAAACCTGACTTTGTCATTGCGATTGATGCATTGGCAGCAAGGTCAATTGAGCGAGTAAATGCGACCATCCAGATTTCCGATTCAGGAATACATCCAGGATCAGGGGTTGGCAACAAGCGTAAAGAGCTTAGTTTGGAAACGCTCGGAATTCCGGTCATTGCCATCGGTATTCCAACGGTGGTAGATGCAGTTTCAATGGCTAGTGATACGATTGATTTCATCTTGAAGCATTTTGGTAAAGAGATGAAAGAAGGAGACAGTCCTTCCAGATCACTTGCTCCTGCTGGGATGACGTTTGGGGAAAAACGGACGCTTACCGAAGAAGACCTGCCTGGGGAAGAGCACCGCAAAAACTTCCTAGGAATCGTGGGGACACTTGAAGAAGAGGAAAAGCGTAGATTAATCCATGAAGTACTCTCTCCGCTTGGTCATAATCTGATGGTAACACCAAAAGAAGTGGATGACTTTATAGAAGATATGGCAAATGTCGTGGCAGAAGGTTTGAATGCAGCGCTGCATTATCATGTCAACCAGGATAATGTAGACGCCTATACTCATTAAGCGTCATAGTTCTACTTTTCACCCTTTCTCATATATATAGTAGCAACAAGTATGTGAAAGGGTGAGAAAATGAAGGGCTACCGCTCCTCACGCATCGTAATATTAAATGGGACAAGCTTAAAAAAATCAGTCGTAGCAGTGATCTTAGGATTTATTCTCGTCTTTGCGGTATCCGGTGTCATGACCTCTCTAAAACCAGAATATCGAGTCAGCTCAAGCTCCATCCATGAGTTCTCCAAACGTTTCTCAGGGGAGTCGCTGTTACATATATTCGGTTATACCAATGCTTATTTTACACAAGGACTTTCAAGTGAGGCAAAGGCGCCGAACTATGCTTCCGCTTTGTTTGAATTGACAACAAGTATCAACCTTGATGATCCGCGCAGCCTGATTCGAAATGAAATCCCGGGTTTTGCTCATTATGACGGAGAAATTCTTGTAGCAGGATCTGGAGTCAATTATACAGATATGCCAGTGGAATCTTCGCCTCCGATGGAAGTGTTGTTAGAAGAGAGACAAGCTTCCATTATTGAAGTAGAGGAGGAAGAAGGGGACAATGCACCTCCGCCTGCCCAGACAACGGGAGATAAGCGAACCGTATTTATCTATCATTCTCACTCGAGGGAATCCTTTTTGCCATATTTAGAAGGTGTGACAAGCCCGAATGCTGCAAGTCACCCTGAAGTCAACGTAACGAGGCTTGGTAAAAAGCTTCAGGAAGAATTAATTCAACGCGGAATCGGCACCGATATAGATACTACTGATACGGCTTTAGCGTTAAAGAATAGAGGTTGGGTGTATGGCCAATCTTATGATGTGACACGACCGATTGTGGAAGAGGCCATGGCAGGCAACCAAGACCTGAATTACCTGATCGATATTCATCGAGATTCTGGTAGAAGGAAAAGTACCACAATGGATATTAACGGCGTCCCGCATGCGCGTTTGTATTTTGTAATCGGAAAGAAAAATCAAAACTATGAAAAGAACCAATATTTAGCTGAGCAAATCCACAATAAATTAGAGAAGCTGCACCCTGGCTTAAGTAAAGGTATATTTGTCCCACCTGCTGTCGAAACTCGTAATGGCATCTATAATCAAGACCTTTCCCCTAATTCTATGTTGATAGAGGTTGGGGGAGTAGATAATACGTTTGAAGAGATGAACCGTACCCTTGAAATCTTTGCAGATGTTTTTGGTGAAATCTACTGGCAGGCTGAAAAGGTAGATGGGGAGCCTGAAGGGGACGCCCAATAATAAATAGACAGGAGCTGAAAGTGCGATGAAGAGGTTTATGGTAAAGTGTTTATTCATTTCCCTGGTATTATTTCTTGGAGTGCTTTTGGGAATGCAACAGGCCAATGATGGAATGCGGAAAATGAAGGGGTATGATGATCCCGCCTTTCAAGAACAAGCATTTCATGTAGCGGAAACGGCAGAAGGCTATAATGGAACCATCTTGGGTCGCCAACTGGATTCCCAAGATATGAAAGAGAAACAAGAAAAACTAGAAGGCATTAAAGCCTACAATGTTTTCTCATCTGCAGGGAAAAAACTGGCAGACGGAGTTTCTGGCTTAATGAGTGGACTCTTCAACAAAGTTCAAGACACCGTAGAGGAGAAAACTGGGTGATTTTAGAGTTCTAAAGCTGTTGATTGGAGCAAAGGGCGGAGACTCCTGAGGGAGATAGCACTAGGTGGAGACCCCGCAGGCTTGCCGAGGAGGCTCCAGCAGTGCCCCTAGGAAAGCGAAGCCATTTGCGCAAATCAACAGCGGTGTTGTATGAAAAAAAGAAGCTTCCACCATTAGGAGTCCTCAAATATCCTAGGTGGAAGCTTCTTTTTATCTGTGAAAACCCAAACCCTTCAAATATCATTGAATCTTCTTGTCCGTATTGATATAATCAGAAATAGTGTACGTTGCCGAAAGTGTAGGAGTGAAACAGATAATGAACAGAGAAGAACGGTTAAAACGACAATCAAAGATAAGAAACTTTTCCATCATCGCCCATATTGACCATGGGAAATCAACATTAGCAGACCGTATTTTAGAAAAAACGTCTGCATTGACTCAAAGGGAAATGAAGAATCAATTGCTTGATTCCATGGACCTTGAACGTGAACGCGGGATTACGATTAAATTGAATGCCGTTCAATTACGATATAAAGCAAATGATGGTGAAGAATATATTTTCCATCTTATTGATACGCCTGGACACGTCGATTTTACATATGAGGTTTCCAGAAGTTTGGCTGCATGTGAAGGAGCGGTTCTTGTCGTGGATGCGGCACAAGGAATTGAAGCGCAGACATTAGCAAATGTGTATTTGGCACTTGATAATGAACTCGAAATCATGCCTGTTATCAACAAAATTGACCTTCCTAGTGCCGAGCCTGAGAGGGTTCGTCAAGAAATAGAGGATGTAATAGGACTTGATGCATCGGATGCAGTATTGGCAAGTGCCAAGGCTGGTATTGGTATCAGTGAAATCCTTGAACAAGTAGTGGAGAAAATCCCTGCCCCTCAAGGCGACCCAGACGCACCTTTAAAAGCACTTATTTTCGATAGCTTATTCGATCCATACCGCGGAGTTGTAGCATATATCCGTATCGTGGAAGGGACAGTCAAAGTTGGAGATAAGATTCGTATGATGGCTACAGGTAAAGAGTTTGAGGTGAATGAAGTAGGTGTATTCACACCAAAACCTGTTCAACTTAAAGAGCTGACAGTCGGGGATGTTGGTTTCCTGTCTGCATCCATCAAAAATGTTGGAGACACTCGTGTTGGTGATACGATCACACATGCGAAAAATAGAGCTGTGGAACCTCTTCCTGGTTACCGCAAACTCAACCCGATGGTATTCTGTGGACTATATCCAATCGACTCAGCAAAATTCAATGATTTGCGTGAAGCCCTTGAAAAGCTTGAACTTAACGACTCAGCGCTTCAATATGAGCCGGAAACGTCACAAGCATTAGGCTTTGGTTTCCGTTGTGGTTTTCTAGGATTGCTTCATATGGAAATCATCCAAGAGCGTATTGAGCGTGAATTCAATATTGATTTGATTACAACAGCACCTTCCGTTATCTATCATGTACATTTGACTGATGGGGAGGAATTGCGTGTGGACAACCCGTCTAACATGCCAGATCCTCAGACAATCGATCGTGTAGAAGAGCCTTATGTAAAAGCTACGATCATGGTGCCGAATGATTATGTTGGAGCAGTTATGGAACTGTGCCAGGAGAAGCGCGGAAACTTTATTGATATGCAGTATCTTGATGATATTCGCGTGAGCGTTATTTATGAAATTCCATTAGCGGAAATTGTTTATGATTTCTTCGATGCATTGAAATCCAATACAAAAGGTTATGCATCATTTGATTATGAACTAATTGGTTACAAACCTTCACACCTTGTTAAAATGGACATCCTGCTTAACGCTGAGAAAGTCGATGCCCTTTCCTTTATCGTTCACCGCGATTCTGCTTATGAGCGTGGAAAAATCATTGTGGAAAAACTAAAGGAACTTATTCCAAGACAGCAATTCGAAGTACCAATCCAAGCGACAATTGGTCAGAAAGTTGTTGCAAGGTCAAACATTAAAGCGATGCGTAAAAACGTTCTTGCAAAATGTTACGGAGGAGATATCTCTCGTAAACGTAAGCTTTTAGATAAGCAAAAAGAAGGTAAAAAACGCATGAAGCAAGTTGGTTCTGTAGAAGTACCGCAAGAAGCATTTATGGCTGTCTTGAAAATGGATGACAACGCCAACAAAAAATAATAAGAAAAATACCGCAGCTCATTCTGCGGTATTTTTTCATACATGCGCCACATGTGTTATGCTAAAAGGTACGAAGTAAACAAACGAAAGTGTGATCTTATGATTAAATCAGCCTATATCCATATCCCATTTTGTGAACACATTTGTCACTATTGTGATTTCAACAAAGTATTCCTAAAAAACCAACCAGTTGATGAATACTTGGCATATATGGAAACAGAAATGAAGAATACGTTAGAAAAACACCCTGCTACAGCTCTTCAAACCATTTTTGTTGGCGGGGGAACGCCTACTGCATTAAATGAAAAGCAACTAGCCTACTTGCTAGATTCAGTTCAGAGGCATTTTCCGGTTAAACCAGAAATGGAGTACACATTTGAAGCCAATCCTGGTGACCTTTCACTCGAAAAACTTCGCCTACTAAAAGAAGGCGGGGTCAACAGGCTTAGTTTTGGTGTGCAAAGCTTTAATGATGACCTTTTGAAAAGAATTGGTAGGTCTCATAGAAAAGCAGATGTCTTTAAGTCCCTCGAACATGCGAGAGAAGCTGGATTTGAAAACATCAGCATCGATTTAATTTATAGCCTTCCAGATCAAACAGTGGCTGACTTCAAGGACACCTTGCACACAGCTTTTTCCTTAGAGATGGAACACTATTCTGCCTATTCCTTAATTATTGAACCAAAAACGGTTTTTTATAATCTCATGAACAAAGGTAAGCTCCCTTTACCGACTCAAGAAGAAGAAGCGGAAATGTATGAGGTGTTATTGGATGAGATGGCGAAAAACGGCTATCAGCAATACGAAATATCCAACTTTGCAAAAACGGGCTTTGAAAGCAAACATAATCTTACGTATTGGGACAATGAGTCCTATTATGGCATCGGAGCGGGGGCACACGGATATCTAGATGGTGTGCGAATTGCTAACCACGGGCCGTTGAAAAAGTATATGGACGCAATAGAAGAAACGATGTTTCCTTATAAAGAAGAACATACGGTAACGAAGACAGAAAAAATGGAAGAAGAAATGTTCCTAGGGCTTAGAAAAAATCAGGGAGTCTCTTGCTCAACATTTTATAGAAAGTTTCAAGAAAATCTGCTGACCATCTTCCAAGCTCCAATTGCTGAAAATCTTGAAAAAGGTCTTCTAGAACATGATAACGATCATATTCGTCTGACGAGAAAAGGAAAATTTCTTGGTAATGAAGTTTTTCAAGCTTTTATTGGTGCGATCTGATTGACATGTGAATAGGTATTTGGTAATTTATTTATAGAATTAGCACTCGATGAATAGGAGTGCTAACAGAGGTGATGCTGAGTGCTTACAGAACGACAGTTGTTAGTCTTGCAAGTTATAATTGACGACTTTATCCGATCTGCACAACCTGTTGGCTCCAGAACGCTCTCGAAGAAAGATGAAATTTCGTTCAGTTCAGCCACTATCCGAAATGAGATGGCAGATTTGGAGGATTTAGGATTTATTGAAAAGACACATACTTCCTCAGGAAGAGTTCCGTCAGAAAAAGGGTATCGCTATTATGTCGATCACCTGCTTTCTCCCGAAAGGCTGACAAAGAGGGATGTTTTTGAAATTAAATCCATCTTTCGCGAGCAAATATATGAATTAGAGAAAACTGTTCAAAAATCAGCGCAAATTCTTTCTGATTTGACTAAATACACATCCATTGTCCTTGGACCTGGTGTAAGGGATCATAGGCTTAAAAACCTGCAAATCATCCCGATAAATGCGGAACAGGCAGTTGCCATCATTGTAACGGATACCGGCCATGTGGAAAACCGAATGTTTTCTTTTCCTGCCACCATGGACTCATCTGATATACAAAAAATGGTCAACATCTTAAATGAACGTTTAGTCGGAGTGCCCCTCTCAGAGCTTATCAATAAGCTTTACAAAGAAGTGGCAACTCTGTTAAGGTCTCATATTGGGAACTACGAAAATATACTGCAATCCTTGAGTTCTACTCTCTATATGGAGGAAAAGGATAAAGTGTTTTTTGGTGGCAAGACGAACATGCTTGCCCAACCCGAATTCAATGATATCAACAAGATTCGTTCATTGATGTTACTAATAGACCAAGGCAAGGACCTGTCTCAGCATATTCGTGCTAAAGAAGCTGGCATCCATATAAAGATAGGTAGTGAAAATAACATTCCTGGTATGGAGGGCTGCAGTATTATTTCAGCAAGTTATTCCATCGGACCAGAACAGCTTGGAACCATCGCATTGCTCGGTCCAACCAGAATGGAATATTCCCGTGTCGTCAGTCTCTTGCAACTTGTCAGTTCCGACCTTTCACAGGCGGTCAATAAACTGTATCAAAAAGACTGAGCATGGAAATATTGTTAGGGGATGGAGTTCTTGCTCCGTCCTATCACCATGCAAAAACATCATGTTTTTTACACTTTAAGGGAGGTGAAACCATTGGTAAACGAGAACAACGAACAAGCAACAGTTGAAAATGAAGAAGTATCAACAGAGGAAACAGAAGAAACGACGGAAACAGTTGAAGAAGTAGAAGTTTCTGCAGAACAACAAAAAATTTCTAAATTAGAAGCTAAGCTTGAGGAGTCGGAAAACCGCCTACTTCGCTTACAAGCGGATTTTGATAACTACCGTCGTCGTGTGAGACTTGACCAAGAGGCTGCACAGAAATACCGTGCACAAAATCTTGTTACAGATATACTTCCTGCTCTTGATAACTTTGAGCGTGCGCTTAAAGTAGAATCAGAGGATGAGAAAATCAAAACATTTTTACAAGGCATGGAAATGGTGCACCGTCAATTAGTGGAAGCACTTAAATCAGAAGGATTAGAATCCATCGAAGCAGTTGGACAGTCATTCGATCCACACCTACACCAAGCAGTCATGCAGGTGGAAGAGGGAGATGCAGAATCCAACACCGTTTTGGAAGAGTTCCAAAAAGGGTATAAGCTAAAAGACCGCGTCATCCGACCATCTATGGTAAAAGTAAAGCAATAACTTGTTGATTGTAGTGGAAGGCACGAAACTCCTGCGGGGGAGTAGCGACAATGTTGAGACCCCGCAGCGGAGCGAGGAGGCTCAAGGTCGCCCCGCGGAAAGTGCCTGCAACGGAAATCAACTGTGAATGTAATATATAAAAAACTACATATTAATGTAAGTTGCAATAGGAGGAAAAACAAAATGAGTAAAATCATCGGTATTGACTTAGGTACAACAAACTCATGTGTAGCTGTGCTTGAAGGCGGCGAACCAAAAGTAATCCCTAACCCAGAAGGTAACAGAACAACTCCATCTGTTGTTGCTTTCAAAAACGGCGAGCGCCAAGTGGGAGAAGTGGCAAAACGCCAATCCATCACAAACCCTAACACTATCATGTCTGTTAAGCGTCACATGGGTACAGACTACAAAGTAGAAGTGGAAGGAAAAGAATACTCTCCACAAGAAGTTTCTGCCATCATCCTTCAACACTTAAAAGGTTATGCAGAAGAATATCTTGGAGAAACAGTTACAAAAGCTGTTATCACCGTTCCTGCATACTTCAATGATGCTGAGCGTCAAGCAACAAAAGATGCTGGTAAAATTGCTGGCCTTGAAGTAGAGCGTATTATCAACGAGCCAACTGCTGCAGCTTTAGCATACGGTCTTGATAAAATGGACGAAGATCAAACGATCCTTGTTTATGACCTTGGTGGCGGAACGTTTGACGTTTCTGTACTAGAGCTTGGAGATGGCGTATTCGAAGTACGTTCTACAGCTGGTGACAACCGTCTTGGTGGAGATGACTTTGACCAAGTGATCATTGACTACCTTGTAGCGGAATTCAAAAAAGAGAACGGCATTGATCTTTCTAAAGATAAAATGGCATTACAACGCTTGAAAGATGCAGCAGAAAAAGCGAAAAAAGACCTTTCTGGTGTAACAAACACTCAAATTTCTCTACCATTCATCACAGCTGGAGAAGCTGGACCACTTCACTTAGAAGTAAGCATGTCTCGTGCGAAATTTGATGATCTTACTGCTGGACTTGTAGAACGTACTATGGGACCTGTTCGTCAAGCATTGCAAGATGCAGGAATCTCTGCTTCAGAACTTGACAAAGTTATCCTTGTAGGTGGATCTACTCGTATTCCTGCCGTACAAGATGCGATCAAAAAAGAAACTGGTAAAGACCCACACAAAGGGGTTAACCCGGATGAAGTAGTTGCTCTAGGTGCAGCAATCCAAGGTGGAGTTTTAACAGGTGACGTGAAAGACGTAGTACTTCTTGACGTAACACCACTTTCTTTAGGAATTGAAACAATGGGCAGCGTGTTCACAAAGCTTATTGAAAGAAACACCACGATTCCTACAAGTAAGTCTCAAGTGTTCTCAACAGCTGCTGACAACCAAACAGCGGTAGACATTCACGTTCTTCAAGGTGAGCGTCCAATGGCAAGCGACAACAAAACATTAGGTCGTTTCCAATTGACGGATATCCCGCCAGCACCACGTGGCGTGCCACAAATTGAGGTATCTTTTGACATCGACAAAAACGGTATCGTAAACGTTCGTGCGAAAGACCTTGGAACAAACAAAGAGCAAGCAATCACAATCAAATCTTCTTCTGGTCTATCCGAGGACGAAATCAACCGCATGGTTCAAGAAGCGGAAGAGAATGCGGATGCTGACAAAAAGCGTAAAGAAGAAGTAGAATTACGCAACGAAGCAGATCAGCTTGTATTCACAACTGAAAAAACACTTAAAGAAGTAGAAGGTAAAGTGGAAGAAGCAGAAGTGAAAAAAGCAGAAGACGCTAAAGAAGAATTAAAAGCTGCGATCGAAAAAGGCGACCTTGAAGAAATTCGCACGAAGAAGGATGCTCTTCAAGAAATCGTTCAACAAATCTCCATGAAGCTATACGAGCAAGCTGCACAAGCACAACAAGCGGCTCAAGGAGCAGAAGGCGCTGCGAACAACGACGACAACGTAGTCGACGCAGAATACGAAGAAGTAAACGACGATAAAAAGTAAGATAAAGTCCTAGGGCTTTTCTGATAAAGATAAAAAGAAAGTCGAAGCCATGGCTTTGGCTTTCTTTTTATGTAATGGGATAACCCCTTGTTGCCTGTAGTGCAAGATGTGAGACTCCTGAGGGAGATAGCGGTAGCTTGAGACCCCGCAACGAAGTGAGGAGGCTCAAGCACCGCCCCTAGGAAAGCGAACATCTGGAACGAAAGGCAACAAGGAGAACAACCAGACAGAGGGTAAGAGCCATAACTTTTATTGCTTTTTCCCTCTTTCAGGTGATACAATAACCTTTATGTGAATGAAACGGGAGTGGGTATTTAATGAGTAAACGCGATTACTATGAAGTGCTTGGCGTCAGTAAAAGCGCGTCGAAAGATGAAATAAAGAAAGCTTACAGAAAGCTATCCAAACAATACCATCCGGACATCAATAAAGCAGACGATGCAGCGGACAAATTTAAAGAAATCAAAGAAGCTTACGAAGTACTAAGTGACGACCAAAAGAAAGCGCACTATGACCAATTTGGACATACTGATCCTAACCAAGGATTCGGAGGCGGTGGTGGATTTGACGGCGGCTTCGGCTTTGAAGATATCTTTGAAACATTTTTCGGCGGTCAAGGCGGCGGACGTAGACGTCGTGATCCAAACGCTCCAAGACAAGGGGCAGATCTTCAATATACAATGACGCTTTCTTTTGAAGAAGCAGCATTCGGAAAAGAAACAACCATTGAAATCCCTGTGGAAGAAACATGTGATACATGTTCAGGAACAGGCGCTAAACCTGGTACAAAAGTGGAAACATGTTCTCAATGTCGTGGAACTGGACAAGAGAGCGTAGAACAGAACACGCCATTCGGTCGAATTGTTAACAGAAGAACCTGTTCGAAATGTAACGGCTCCGGGAAATCCATCCCTAACAAATGTACAACATGTCATGGTGCGGGCCGTGTGAAAAAACGCAATACCATTAAAGTCAACATACCTGCTGGTGTGGACGAAGGACAACAATTGCGCGTAGCAGGTAAAGGGGAAGCTGGAGTGAACGGCGGACCTGCTGGAGACTTATATGTAGTATTCCATGTACGCAGACACGAATTCTTCGAGCGTGACGGCGATGATGTATACTGCGAAATGCCGATTACATTTGCACAAGCAGCACTTGGGGATGAAGTAGAAGTTCCAACGCTGCATGGTAAAGTGAAGCTAAAAGTACCGGCTGGAACACAAACTGGCACTAACTTCCGCTTAAAAGGAAAGGGAATTGCCAATGTTCGTGGTTATGGTCAAGGGGATCAACACATCAAGATCAGAGTGATCACCCCTACAAAACTTTCAGAAAAACAGAAACAATTAATCCGTGAATTTGCAGAAACTAGCGGGCAAGCTCCGGACGAACAAGAAGATAGCTTTTTCTCAAAAGTGAAACGTGTCCTAAAAGGTGAATAAAAAGTATCAATAGCTTTCAGTAAGCTAGGATTGGAGTTGGTATGTATGAAATGGTCAGAAATTAGTATCCATACAACAAATGAGGCGGTGGAACCAATATCCCATATTCTTCATGAGGCAGGCGCTAGTGGAGTGGTTATAGAGGATCCATTCGAACTTACTAAGGAAAGAGAAGATCAATTCGGAGAGATATACCAACTCAATCCAGATGATTACCCAGAAGAAGGCGTTGTAATGAAAGCTTACCTTCCTGTGAACAGCTTTTTAGGGGAAACAGTGGAAGGTATAAAGGATGCAATCAATAATCTTTTGGTCTATGATATCGACCTAGGGTTGAACAACATCTCCATCAGTGAAGTGAACGAAGAAGAATGGGCAACTGCATGGAAAAAATATTACAACCCTGTGAAAATTTCTGAGAAGTTCACAATCGTTCCAACTTGGGAAACGTATGAACCAGTTAGCTCCGATGAAAAGATTATTGAACTTGACCCGGGAATGGCATTCGGTACAGGTACCCATCCAACAACAGTGCTTTGTATTCAAGCAATTGAAAGAACGGTCAAGCCTCAAGATAAAGTCATTGATGTAGGTACAGGTTCTGGAGTTTTAAGTATTGCAGCAGCCATGCTAGATGCAAAGGAAGTACTTGCTCTGGATTTGGATGATGTAGCAGTGGAGTCTGCTAAACTTAATATCAAACTCAACAAAGTACATCCAACAGTGACGGTGAAACAGAACAACTTGCTTAAAAATGTAGAAGGCCCAGTTGACGTGGTGGTTGCCAATATTTTGGCAGAAGTTATCGTCCGTTTTACCGATGATGTGTATCGCGTGTTGGAAAACGGAGGGACATTCATTTCTTCTGGAATCATCAGCATGAAAAAACAAGAAGTAAAAGACGCCCTCATCAAATCAGGTTTCAAGATTGAAGAAACGATGATGATGGAAGACTGGGTAGCATTTATCGCCAAAAAAGAAGAATAAGCGAGGTTGAAGATCGTGCAACGTTATTTTGTTAACTCCAATCAAATAGATGAATCATCCATCACCATAACAGGTGAAGATGTTCATCATATCACACGGGTTATGAGGATGAACGAGGACGATCAACTCCTATGCAGCTGTTCGGAAACTAGGCAAACAGCTCTTTGCAAAATTGCTGAAATTACCAATGATATGGTAGTAACAGATATTGTAGAATGGATAAAGGCTGAAACGGAAATTCCGGTTCGTGTTACGATTGCGAACGGGTTGCCTAAAGGGGATAAATTGGAGTTAGTAATACAAAAGGGAACAGAACTCGGAGCAGAGTCGTTTATCCCTTTTAATGCTGCTCGTTCGATTGTAAAGTGGGACGAAAAGAAGGGCCGAAAGAAAGTAGAACGTTGGAATAAGATTGCCAAGGAAGCAGCGGAGCAGTCTCATCGTTCGATGGTGCCAGTAGTAGAGGAACCTGCTACACTAGCCAAACTTATAGAGAAGAGCAAAGACTATACCTATAAAATTGTCGCCTATGAAGAGAGTGCAAAGGATGGGGAAAGTTCTGCATTTGCAAACACCCTAAAAAGCATGAAGCAAGGGGAATCGATTCTTTGTGTGTTCGGTCCTGAAGGAGGCCTCACCGAAAAAGAGGTCGATAAATTGGTGGAACATGGCTTTGTTCCTTGCGCGCTTGGGCCAAGAATATTAAGAACGGAAACGGCACCGCTTTATGTGCTTGCCGCGATTTCGTATCATTTTGAATTAATGTGAGGTGGAAAACATGCCAACTGTTGCCTTTCACACACTAGGGTGTAAAGTGAACCATTATGAAACAGAAGCGATCTGGCAGCTTTTCAAAGCAAATAATTATGAACGTACAGAATTCGAAGGTACGGCAGATGTGTATGTCATCAATACCTGTACCGTTACAAATACAGGAGATAAAAAGAGTCGTCAGGTGATCCGTCGTGCGATCCGTAAAAATCCTGACGCTGTTATTTGTGTAACTGGATGTTACGCACAAACTTCTCCTGCAGAAATCATGGCGATTCCTGGAGTCGATGTAGTTGTAGGAACACAGGACCGCGTGAAAATGCTTGAGTATATCGAGCAGTTCAAACAAGAGCGCCAACCAATTAATGGCGTAGGAAACATCATGAAGGCTCGTGTCTATGAAGAGTTGGACGTACCGGCATTTACGGACCGCACACGTGCTTCCTTAAAGATTCAGGAAGGTTGCAATAATTTCTGTACTTTCTGTATCATCCCTTGGGCTCGAGGACTAATGCGTTCCCGTGATCCGCAAGAAGTTGTCACACAAGCACAACAATTAGTTGATGCAGGATATAAAGAAATTGTGTTGACTGGAATTCACACCGGCGGTTATGGCGAAGACATGAAGGATTACAACTTTGCCATGCTTCTTCGTGAATTGGATGAAAAAGTAAAAGGCTTAAAGCGTATCCGTATCTCCTCCATTGAAGCGAGCCAAATCACGGATGAGGTTATTGAAGTACTGAACAATTCCGATAAAATTGTCCGTCATTTGCATATTCCAATCCAATCCGCTTCCAACACTGTTTTGAAAAGAATGCGTCGTAAATATACGATGGAATTCTTCGCAGAGCGTTTGGACCGATTGAAAGAAGCTTTACCTGGACTTGCGATTACTTCTGATGTCATCGTTGGATTCCCTGGTGAAACAGAAGAAGAGTTCTTGGAAACTTACAACTTCATAAAAGAACATAAATTTTCCGAGCTGCATGTATTCCCTTATTCCAAGCGTACAGGAACACCAGCTGCAAGAATGACGGACCAAGTGGATGAAGAAGTGAAAAATGAACGAGTTCATCGCCTAATTGCACTTTCTGATCAACTGGCAAAAGAATATGCTTCCACTTTTGAAGACGAAGTGTTAGAAGTCATCCCAGAAGAAATCTACAAAGAAGCACCAGACCAAGGCTTATATGTAGGCTACACAGACAACTATCTAAAAGTTGTTTTCCCTGCAACGGAAGAAATGGTCGGAAAGCTTGTTAAAGTAAAAATTACTAAAGCTGGATATCCTTTCAACGATGGGCAATTCGTTCGCGTTCTTGAAGATGCGCCACGACTTGAAGAAGAGAATATTCGTTTAAGTTCATAAGAATTAGTAGAGAGTGATTCCATAATTATGGAGTCACTTTTTTGTTGTGAAGAAAAAGTTACAGGCAATACTAACATGGTACTCGCCAAAATAATGAAATCATGTTATGATGTGAGAGGTCAGACCTCTTAATTCGAAAGGAGTATTAACATGCATACAAACATTGGAGAAATGATTGATCATACATTATTGAAAGCCGATACAAAAAAAGAACAAGTAGAAGTACTATGCCAAGAAGCGAGAGAATATAACTTTGCGTCTGTGTGTGTTAACCCGACTTGGGTAAAAACATCTGCAGAGCTTTTAGAAGGTAGCAATGTAAAAGTTTGTACAGTAATTGGTTTCCCTCTGGGAGCAAACACTCCTGAAGTAAAAGCATTCGAAACGACTAATGCGATTGAGAACGGTGCCACTGAAGTGGACATGGTTATCAACATTAGCGCACTTAAAGACGGTGACGATGAGCTAGTAGAAAGAGACATTCGTGCAGTTGTAGACGCCGCAAAAGGTCGCGCTTTAACTAAAGTCATCATCGAAACTTGCCTGTTAACTAACGAAGAAAAAGTAAGAGCATGCCAGTTGGCTGTAAAAGCTGGAGCTGACTATGTGAAAACTTCTACTGGTTTCTCAACAGGTGGAGCAACTGTTGCAGACATCGCTCTAATGAGACAAACCGTAGGACCTGAAATTGGAGTAAAAGCTTCCGGTGGAGTTCGTGATGCAAAAGGTGCGGAAGAAATGATCGCAGCTGGAGCGACACGTATCGGAGCAAGCTCTGGTATCGCTATTGTTAAAGGATTAACTGCTGATACGGATTACTAGGATATGCGAAAAGTACTCTCTTAAGCAATTTATGCTTGAGGGAGTGCTTTTTTTTGTTCTAGTGTGGGCAGAAGGTTGACATTGTATTGGGGAAGACTATCAAAAAGGGAATAAAAGGATTCTATATGCCCGAACACAGAACCGTTTTGCCTTAAAAGTCGTATAGGACGGCTCTATATGCCCGAACGCGGAGCAAATTCTGGGAAACGGTCGTATAGGACGGCTCTATACGCCCGAACAGGAAGCGAAAAATTGCAAACGGTCTTATAGAACGGTTCTATAAACCCGAATAGGTCACCAACTCTGGAAAATAGTCGTATAGAAGGAAAAAATAGGAAATTTAACGCCTGAACAGGCAGCAAATCTCATCAAACGGAAGTAGAGAGCGCTTCTCAACGCCTGAACAGCAAGCAAATCTCATCAAACGGTCATAGAGAGAGCCTTTCAACGCCCGACCCGGCAACAAGTCTGATCAAACGGTAGTAGAAAACGCCTCTCAACGCCCGACCCGGCAACAAGTCTGATCAAACGGAAGTAGAGAACGCCTCTCAACGCCCGAACAGCAAGCAAACCTAATCAAACGGTCGAAGATGACCCTCCCCGCTTGCTCCGGCAGGAAACCACCGGACCACAAGACCCACCAGTCTCCTCAACAACGCTATCACCCATGCAACCTCTCCACAAACCTTGCAAAAGGCCGCACAAACGGCAACGCCAAAGCGGAACTTATTACATTGAAAATCAAACTCGAATGAGCAAGCTGTACATCAGCACTGGAAGCGAGCAACTCTACAAACCCGCCCAGCCAAGGAATCAAAGGGAAAAACACCGCAACCCCAATCACATTCAACCATATATGCGCATACGCGGTTAACTTAGCCTCGCGAATCGAACCAATACTAGCTAAATACGCAGTCACACAAGTTCCGATATTAGCCCCAAGCATAATCGCAATCCCTGCAGGAAGAGATAACAAATCATTATTTAAGAAGCTCATGCTGATACCTGTAGTGGCGGAGCTCGATTGGATGATTGCTGTAAGTAGCGTTCCGATACCTACCCCAAATAGATGGTGATCATTGGTCATCGCAAGCATATCCTGAACAGATGGAAATCCTGCCAAAGGTATAGCGAGGGACTCAAATCCATTCATAGCGACAAACAAACAGCCAAGCCCGAACAAGCTAGAACCAAAACTGAAGGGCAATTTCTTTTTAGAAAACAAAAAAATAAATCCGATAATGAGCATGGGGAAAATAAGCTGTGAAATATCTATAGTTATGAGCTCTGTAATAAAAGTAGATCCGATATTGCTGCCGAGCATAATGCCGATGGACTGATAAAAGGTTAGGTAGCCTGCAGCTACCAGACCGACAGTAATAACCATGACAGCAGAACTGCTCTGCAATAGTCCAGTGATGAATATTCCAATCAACAGGCCTTTCCAGGGCATATCTGTGAACTTGGTGAGATATCCTTTAGTTCTCTCTTCGGACAATTGAAGGAGCCCTGATCTCATAACGGTCATTCCAATTAAAAAAATCGCTAAGTAAACAGCCATTAACGTTATAATAGAAAACAAGCCCATCACCTCTATCACAATATATGCTGGTGGTGGACAAGAATGACTAGAAAAGAAGAGGGGAGATTACATACATGAGGGAATGGACAACAAATACTGTTATGCATAGCTACCCAGGCATGGTGGCTTTAGTCACAGCAAAATGGAATGGAGAACAAAATATAATGGCTGCAGGTTGGCATAGTTACATTTCATATGAACCGCCTATTTATGGAGTGGCCATTGCAAAAGAAAGATATACACATCACTTAATACAACACTCCAAAGAGTTCGCGATAAACTTTGTGCCGGAAAAGTTTGCGCATTACATACAGCAGTCCGGCATGCTAACAGGAAAAGAGCATAATAAATTCGAAGAACTAAATATAGAATTCGAACAAGGGAAAACAGTTTCGGCGCCTATTTTAAAAGAAGCCTACATTGCCTATGAATGCAAATTGATGGATCAGCAGACATATGGAGATCATGACTGGTTTGTAGGGGAGATGACCGGATTTTACAAGGATAAAGGATTATTTGCGGAAAATGGGCTGCCTGACTGGGATAAACTTTCGATCCCCCTATATCTAGGAAGATCTCAATACATGTTGGCAGGCAAGGATTCTAAGGTGATAAACCTATATCGGAATAATAGTTAATGAAGATTGTTTTAAAGCATTTCCTTATAATTGTTGACCAGCTATAGTGAATATATTATAATTGGTAAGTACATGTTCTATACATGCTTTTTTGCATTTATGGGATCATGTTTTTTCTGAAAATGTTAGTGGTTGTTCTGGAGGGAGGGAATTAGAATGTCAAAAACAGTTGTTCGTAAAAACGAATCGCTTGAAGATGCTCTTCGCCGTTTCAAACGTTCAGTTTCAAAGACTGGAACGTTGCAAGAAGCAAGAAAGCGTGAATTCTATGAAAAACCAAGCGTAAGACGCAAGAAAAAGTCTGAAGCTGCTAGAAAGCGTAAATTTTAACAAGAGGGTGTAAGAATGAGTCTTCTCGAGCGTTTAAATACCGATATTAAGCAAGCTATGAAGGATAAGGACAAAGAGAAGCTTTCCGTACTCCGAATGGTTAAGTCTTCGATTCAGAACGAATCGATCAAGCACGGCAGAGACTTATCCGAGGAGGAAGAACTTACCGTATTGTCTCGTGAATTAAAGCAACGTAAAGACTCCCTCCAAGAATTTGATAAAGCCGGTCGTGAAGACTTGGTTCATAAATTACAGGGTGAAATTGCAATAGTTGAACATTATATGCCTGAGCAGTTATCAGAAGACGAAGTATCAGCAATTGTCCAACAAACAATTGCTGATGTGAATGCTACTTCGAAAGCTGACATGGGCAAAGTAATGGGAGCACTTATGCCTAAAGTTAAAGGCAAAGCGGACGGTAGCCTTGTTAACAAACTTGTACAACAACATCTTTCATAAAAACCCAAAATAGCACCTTACTTATGTAAGGTGCTATTTTTTAAGTGAAAGCAAATCCCTTTCATTTCCTTCGTAATCATTTTGTTCACATATCCGCCACACTTTTAAGCTTACATTTAAAAAAATTCACCATAGTGAAACTTTGAGGTTTTTCGTGCGTATTACATATTGGATACGGTGATTATAAAAAATGAAAAGGTTTTGGAGAGGAGGACATGATGAAAAAAGTTCTTCGAATTAGTTATGTTACAGCGTTTATACTTGCATTTATTTTATCGGCATTACCGCTTTTACCATCACACACTAGCGGTGCCGAGAAGCTTGTTCATGTTATCCCCGTAAATGGCACGGTTGAGAAAGGTTTACTCTCTTTTGTTAACAGGTCCATTCAAACTGCTGAGGAGGATGGAGCGGACTTAATTGTCTTTGATATCCATACACCAGGTGGATTGGTGGATGCAGCCACGGAGATAGCAAATAAATTCGAAGGGACTTCTATTCCGACAGTTGCTTTTGTTAACAGTCAGGCGTTGTCTGCAGGAGCTTACTTGGCCTTGTATGCTGATGAGATCTACATGACGCCGAACGCTTCAATGGGAGCAGCGGCTGTTATCACAGGTGATGGAAGTGCGGCAGAAGATAAAGCTCAATCCTTTTGGTTAAGAGAAATGCAAAATGCAGCAGAGTCTAATGATCGTGATCCTAAATATGCGATCGGAATGGCGGATAAAGATTTAAATCTTCCTGAAGTTGAGGCACCTAAAGGTGATCTGGTTACGCTTGGAGCATCTTCGGCGCTTGAAGTAGGATATTCAGAAGGAACTGTAGCCAATCTGGAAGCTCTGTTAAGTGAATTGGGCTATGAGGATGCCGAGGTTGTTACTTCAGAAGTTACATTTGCCGAAAATGTGGCAAGGTTTTTGACTAATCCTGTTGTTGTTCCTATTCTTTTATCAATAGGTTCGCTTGGGTTAGTACTTGAGCTGTATTCTCCGGGATTTGGCATTCCTGGTGCAATGGGTATTAGTGCCTTACTGTTGTTCTTTTACGGACATATGGTGGCTGGGCTTGCCGGCATGGAAACAATCATTCTATTTGCGGTGGGAGTCGTGCTTATTGTCCTAGAGCTCTTTGTGCCGGGAGGAATACTTGGAATACTTGGCCTTGGTGCTGTAGTGACGAGTTTCTTTTTGGCAACAGATGATATTGCAGGAATGGGGTTATCCTTATTGATTGCTATGCTTGTAACGATTATTGCCATGGTATTGTTATTTACGGTATTCGGTAAGAAAATTCGATTGTTTGATCGGATTGTACTCCGTGATTCCACCAATACAGAGCAAGGATATGTTTCAAATGTATCCAGAATCGAATTGGTGGGGCAAGAAGGAATCACAATGACACCGCTGCGGCCTGCAGGAACCGCTGTTATCAACGAAGAAAGAATTGATGTTGTCACAGAGGGGAACTTTATTGGAGCAAACAAAAAAGTGAAAATTGTAAAAGCGGAAGGCTCTCGTATTGTCGTACGGGAAATCCATTCTGTTGAATAATATTTAGGAGGAATTTTATTATGGATCCAGGTACTTTAATTATTTTATTAGCAGTTGTTCTTGGGATTATCTTTTTATCTGTATTACTTACATTTGTACCAGTTATGCTGTGGATTTCCGCATTGGCAGCTGGGGTTAGAGTAAGTATTTTCACGCTTGTAGGGATGAGATTAAGACGTGTTATTCCTAGTCGAGTAATCAATCCGTTAATTAAAGCGCATAAAGCAGGTTTAGCGGTTACAACAAACCAATTAGAGAGTCACTACTTAGCTGGTGGTAATGTGGACCGCGTAGTAAACGCACTTATTGCGGCACAACGTGCAAACATCGAATTGACTTTCGAACGTGCGGCAGCGATTGATTTAGCAGGCCGTGATGTATTAGAAGCAGTGCAAATGTCCGTTAACCCTAAAGTTATTGAGACACCTTTCATTGCCGGTGTAGCGATGGATGGAATTGAAGTAAAAGCAAAAGCTCGTATTACGGTTCGTGCCAATATTGAACGCCTTGTCGGTGGTGCTGGTGAGGAAACGGTTATCGCGCGTGTAGGTGAAGGTATTGTAAGTACAATCGGTTCTGCTACAGACCATAAGAAAGTCCTTGAAAATCCTGACATGATTTCTCAAACAGTCCTATCCAAAGGTTTGGATGCAGGTACTGCGTTCGAAATCTTATCTATTGATATTGCCGACATTGATATCGGGAAAAATATTGGTGCGGAACTACAAACGGACCAAGCGGAAGCAGATAAGAAGATTGCACAAGCAAAAGCAGAAGAACGTCGTGCAATGGCTGTTGCGCAAGAACAAGAAATGCGCGCTCGCGTAGAAGAAATGCGTGCAAAAGTTGTGGAAGCAGAAGCAGAAGTACCACTTGCGATGGCAGAAGCTTTACGTTCTGGTAACATCGGAGTAATGGATTATATGAACATCAAAAATATTACAGCTGATACGGATATGAGAGATTCTATCGGCAAACTGACAGATCAGCCAGAAGACGGTGAAAAATAAGCAAGAATAAACGAAGCAGGAGAAGAATGAACTATTCTCCTGCCACTCCTTTTAAGGAAGGGAGGATGATGTTCAAATGGAATGGATTTTTGATATTCTACAGCAGGCGCCTTGGCTAATTTTTGTGTTGCTTGGTATTTTCTCTACCCTTTTCAAAGGGGGGAAACAAGAAGAACAACAGAAAAAGCAACAACAGCAAAGGCAACAACAACGACAACGTCAGCAAACAGCCACACAATCATCTCAAAGGCAAGAAGATTATGAGGATTATCGTCGGGAGAGTGCGCCAACCCCTAAGCGGGAAGATAAGCCTCGTTTCGATTGGGATATTGACATTTTTGGAGAAGGGAAACTTGAAGAACTGGAGCAAAAAGTCCGGAAAAAAGTGAACCCGTATCTAGAGAAGGTAGAACAAAAGAAAGAACGAGCTAGCTCCATTCAGAAACAATTGAAAGATGAGGTAAAGGAGTTGTCCATTAAAGGACAAGAGATCTCCAAGGACAGTCCGATCCTAAAACAGGAACTTCAACTATCGGAAGGGAAAGTTGTTTCTTCCCGTCACCGCATTAAGCCTAACAGAGTGGTGGAAGGGGTTATGTGGTCTGAGATTCTGGGCCAACCGCGCTCAAGAAATCCACATCGTCCTGTTTATACAGAACATTTTTCAAAAAGAAAATAATCAATTTGAAAACCCCTGCACAGAGGAAACTTTGTGCAGGGGTTTTTTAGTAGATTAGAAATCAAAAAATCTTGTTGATTACCGTTCCAGGCGCTTCGCTTGCCTGCGGGCGGTCCGGGAGCCTCCTCGGCTAGCGCCTGGGGGTCTCCCCTGTCCCTTCCTCCCGCGGGCGTCTGCGCGCCTTCCACTCCAATCAACATTAAGCCTAACAGAGTGGTGGAAGGGGTTATGTGGTCTGAGATTCTGGGCCAACCGCGCTCAAGAAATCCACATCGTCCTGTTTATACAGAACATTTTTCAAAAAGAAAATAATCAATTTGAAAACCCCTGCACAGAGGAAACTTTGTGCAGGGGTTTTTTAGTAGATTAGAAATCAAAAAATCTTGTTGATTACCGTTCCAGGCGCTTCGCTTGCCTGCGGGCGGTCCGGGAGCCTCCTCGGCTAGCGCCTGGGGGTCTCCCCTGTCCCTTCCTCCCGCGGGCGTCTGCGCGCCTTCCACTCCAATCAACAAGGTTACTTCGTTCATTTAGGGTTTAAAAATCTCCTAATTGAGTTATCTGAAAAGGCATAATCATATCTTTACGTAATTTCTAGCTGTGGATTGGAGAAAATGGCGAAGACTCCAGCGGGGGAGTAACGGTAGCTTGAGACCCCGCAGCGCAGCGAGGAGGCTCAAGCACCGTCCCGCGGAAAGCGAAGCCATTTGCGAAAAGGAACAGCGGCGATTAAGTAACAACTAATGTTTTATGCCAATAGGGACCGAGCGGTTTTACCCAACTATTTTTATTCTCACCTCACTCTTTCCCGCCAGAAAAATTCTGTATTAAACCCTCTTCCTTCTTCATACATATGAAAGGAAAGGGGGTTTTTCCATGCTCAAGAAGTTTCGTTCCCGCATGAATAATTGGATCACCAACAATATGGAATTACCCGCAGATGTCATGATGGATCTGCCGAGGATTACAATGATTGGACAAATACATATATATATTGAAAATCACCGAGGTTTATTAACGTTTAGTGATAAGGAAATTCGCTTGCTTTTAAAGCAGGGGCAGTTGCTTGTTAAAGGAGATTCCTTTGTGATCAGGACCATCTTACCAGAAGAAATCTTACTTGAAGGGAAAATAAGTCAAGTGATGTACCTGGAAGAATAAATTAGGAGGATACGCATGAAAAATCAATGGATGAACTTTTTTTCTGGTACCGTAAAAATTATTATTCATGGGAATGGTGTAGAGAGATTCCTCAATGACTGCACTAGAAACGGCATACAGGTTTGGCATGTGAAAAAGATGGGAGAAGAGGCATATACATGCCATGTGCTGCTAAAGGATGTCCATAGGCTAAGGCAATTAATTAAAAAGCAGGATTGCAAATTCCGTTTTCTTACGAGAAAAGGGTTGCCTTTTCTAACTCAATATTCACTTAAAAACAGTGGATTAATATTTGGGATTATAGCGGCTTTTCTTACCGTTTTTTTATTATCCAATATGGTGTGGAGTATTGAAATCAAAGGAGCAGAGCCGGCTACAGAACATAAAATTATGCAAGAATTAGACAAGCTGGGTGTCAAAAAAGGGAAGTTTCAATTTTTCGTTCAAGATGTAGAAAGTATTCAACGCTATTTAACGGACACAATAAGTGAAATTACTTGGATTGGTGTTGTTTTAAATGGGACATCCTACCATTTCGAAGTGGTAGAGAAGAATGAACCGGAAAAGTTGGAATCATTATCCCCAAGAAGTTTAGTGGCAAAGAAAAAAGCAATGGTTGCAAAAATTTACGTAGAAAAAGGACAACCACTCGTTCAGGTAAATGACTATGTCGATAAAGGACAAGTCTTGGTTTCAGGATTAATTGGAAGAGAAGATAATAAAACGTCAATAGCAGCTATAGGGGAGGTCCTCGGTGAAACATGGTACCTTACCAGTGTGGATGTACCAATCAAGACCACTCTCCCGGTCTTGACAGGGAAAGCAAATAATAAACACTATTTGAAAGTAGGCAGTGTTAAAATTCCGGTATGGGGTTTCTTTCAAGAGAATTTCGAACAGCAAAAGGAATATGAAGCCGAGCGGCCATTTTATTTCTGGAAGTGGAAAATGCCCTTCTCCTATGTAGGAAAAACCGTTCATGAACAAGAAATTGTGGAGCGAATATACGATGACGAGGAAGTCATTGAGGAGGCTTTGGAGATAGGAAGAGATCAGGTACTTTCCAATCTGGGGGAAGATGCAGAGATAAAAGGTGAAAAAGTTTTGCGCACCTCTAAGGAGAATGGTAAAGTAAGTGTAGATATACATTACCAAGTCATTGAAAATATTGTAAAAATCGAACCAATTATTCAAGGAGACTAATGAATGTCAGAAGAACTAGTGATGATGAATCAACAACTAAATAATCCAAATGAAGCAATTGCTCTTTTTGGGAACCAAGATGTCAACCTGAAGAGAATTGAAGAAGAATTGAATGTATCCATTGTGACTCGCGGCGAAACAGTCAATGTATCCGGTGATGTCAAACAGGTAGAAATGGTGGATAGCGTCATTCAGAATTTACTAGAAGTTATACGTAAAGGCATCACAATCAGTGAGAGAGATGTCATCTATGCAATACAACTAGCTAAAGAAGACAAAATGCATTCTTTCCAAGAACTGTACGATGAAGAACTAACAAAGAACGTAAAAGGTAAATCAATTCGAGTTAAAACATTAGGGCAAAGACAGTATGTTTCTGCCATTAGGAAAAAAGATCTTGTTTTCGGTATTGGTCCTGCGGGAACCGGGAAAACCTATTTAGCCGTGGTTATGGCTGTTACCGCTTTAAAAAATGGTCAGGTGAAACGGATTATCCTGACTCGCCCTGCTGTAGAAGCTGGGGAGAGCCTGGGCTTTCTTCCAGGAGATTTGAAAGAGAAAGTTGACCCATATCTACGCCCGTTATATGATGCGCTGCACGATGTATTTGGTTCTGAACATACCCAACGCTTAATAGAAAGAGGGACCATTGAAATTGCTCCCTTAGCGTATATGCGGGGCCGTACATTAGACGATGCATTTGTCATTTTAGATGAAGCGCAGAATACTACTGCCGCCCAGATGAAGATGTTTTTGACAAGGCTTGGTTTCGGGTCGAAAATGGTCATTACAGGTGACATATCACAAGTGGATTTGCCAAAAGGGATGAAATCGGGCCTAGCGGTAGTGCGTGATATCTTGAAAAACACATCAGGCATTCAATTTATTGAACTCGAACAATCAGATGTAGTTCGTCATCCATTGGTTGCGAGAATTATCGATGCCTACGAAAAGTTAGAATCAAAATAAAGCCCCTTTATTGGGGCTCTTTCACTTGTAGAGGATTTTATTTTTGGGGATGTCGTTTACGGAGGGAGTCAATTTACTGTGAAAAAGAAATCGAAATCCAGGAAAATTTCTTTTCAACACTTGAAGGCCTTTAAGTTTTACCATGTCATTATCTATGTGCTGTTGGGACTTATCATGTTTGGCATTATGTTCAGTAATGTTAAGCCTGAGAAGATAAATGTACAACTATTCAGCAATGCGGAAAAAACAATTGTGGCACCTCATAGTTTTGAAGATAGAGAAGCCACGGAACTACTCAGAAAAGAAGCGGCAGATAAAGTTCCCGATCAATTTATCAGGGACAAGGATAAAGCATATCAGCAAATTGCAAGAGTTGAAAACTTTTTTGAAGTGCTGATTGAAACAAAAAATAAAATAGCGGAACTCGAAAAACTTCCGGAAACTTCTCCTCCCGCTGAGGAAGAAGGGGACTCAGCCCAACCTCAAGTAGAGCCTGAGCCTATTATGCTGACAGATGCAGAGAAGTTAAACCTCCTAGAAGAAGCACTTGAAGGACAAGTTCCAGACCGTTGGAAAAATGAATTGAATGATGAAAATCTACTCTTCTTACTTGGTTCAAAGGAAGCAGACCTCACTAGGTATAAAAATGCCTCAGTAACGGCAATTAACAACGCGATGTCTAGGGATATACATACAGTTGAAGATGCGAGTGAAGCAAAGAACCTTGCAAGAACCGAGCTTTCACAATCCGGAAATGTCCCAAGTGTTATCATAAATATTTCGAGCATTTCTGTTATCCCAAATGTTATTTATGATTCCGCTCAAACGCAGGAAAAGAGGCAACAGGCAATCGATGCTGTTGAACCTGTACGGATATCACAGGGAGATACACTTGTAAAAGCGGACCAATTTATTGACCGGGAAACCTATAGACTTCTTACTGTTGCCGGCTTTGTCAATCAGTCTGACAATCTCGCGCCGTATGCGGGTTTATTAATTATTATTGGATTAATGATTTTTGCTTTAATTTACTTATTTAAAAATATCGATACAACGATTCACAGCAAAAATACGTATTTGACCATGTATTTATTAATTTTTTCCATTACGTTAATCTTATTAAAAATCTTTAGTTTCTTCCAAACCTTGAATACGACGGAAATCGGTTATATTGCCCCAGTTGCAATGGGTGCCATGTTAATAAAAATGCTGATTAACGATCGTATTGCCATCTTTTCGAGCATTATATTTGGGATTTGTGGAAGTTTTATTTTTAATATGGTTCCGGGAACTATGAACTATACTGTCGGATCATACTTAATTATTTCAGCAGTTGCATCGGTATTATTTTTGAATCAGCATAACAGACGACTTACCATTCTTCAAACCGGCCTATTTGTTTCATTCATTAACGTAGTGACGGTCATAGCGTTGGTTCTATTGACCAACAGGGACCTCACTGGCATGAATGAATTATTGGACCTTGGTATCAATGGAACGATGGCGGTCGGGTCTGGTGTTGTATCGGCCGTTCTAACGATTGGAATCCTTCCATTCTTTGAGGTGGGCTTTGGTATGCTGTCAACGATGAAGTTGCTTGAGCTGTCCAATCCGAATCATCCATTGTTGAGAAAAATTTTAATGGAAACACCTGGGACGTATCACCATAGTGTGATGGTGGCCAATTTATCAGAGTCTGCCTGTGAGGCCGTTGGTGCGAATGGATTGCTTGCAAGGGTTGCTTCTTATTATCATGATATAGGCAAAACAAAAAGGCCGCATTATTTTATTGAAAATCAAATGGGCCGAGCGAATCCTCATGATAAACTTCCGCCTCAGACGAGTAAAAATATTATTATTGCACATGCAACAGACGGAGCTCAAATCCTCAGGGATCATAATATGCCTAAAGAGATTGTGGACATTGCAGCACAGCATCATGGGACAACCTTATTGAAGTTCTTCTATCATAAAGCAAAAGAACAAAATGAAAATCTGAAAGAAGAAGAATATCGCTACCCAGGACCGAAAGCGACTTCTAAGGAAGCAGCGATAGTAGGGACTGCAGACAGTATCGAAGCAGCAGTTAGGTCATTGAACAACCCTACTCCCGATAAAATTGAAACAATTGTAAAAGCTATCATTAAAGACCGCCTTCAAGATGGTCAGTATAGCGATTGTGATTTAACTTTTAAAGAACTTGAGGAAATTGGCAAGTCCTTCTGTGAAACGTTACAAGGAATTTTCCACTCAAGAATAGAGTATCCGAAAGGAGAGGAAGAAGAAGCATGATAGAAATTGATATGTTAGATGAAACGTCAAGACTGACAGATGAGCAGTGGAACGATATTAAGGATTTATTATTATTTGCTGCTAAAAAAGAGACTATCCAAGCAGGTGCTGAACTATCCGTTACCTTTGTGGATAATGATAGAATTCAGGAAATCAACCGTGAATATCGCGACAAGGACCGTCCTACAGATGTCATTTCTTTCGCAATGGAGGAGATGGGAGAAGGAGAAATCGAAATCAATTATGACGAAGATGCCCCTCGTATGCTCGGAGACATCATTATCTCCATTCCAAAAGCGGAAGAACAAGCAGTAGAATACGGTCATTCTGTAAAACGGGAGCTTGGATTTCTTGCACTGCACGGTCTTTTGCACCTACTGGGTTATGACCATGAAAACGAAACCGATGAAAAAATAATGTTTGATAAACAGAAAGAAATCTTAGATGCCTATGGACTCACACGATCGTAATCGTAAGGGATATCGGGGTTCATTTACTTCTAGTTTTTCATATGCTTTTGAGGGACTAATGTTTGTTCTCCGAACGGAAAGAAATATTAAATTCCATGTTTTCATAGCTGTCGTGATGATATGCTTGTCCTTATTCTTTCAAATTTCAAAAGTAGAGTGGCTCATTCTTTTTCTCGTTATTGGCGGGATGTTTGTCATTGAAATTATTAATACTGCGATTGAAAATGTGGTGGATTTGGTGACGGAGGAGTTCCACCCGCTAGCAAAAACGGCAAAGGATGTGGCTGCATCTGCGGCCTTAGTTTTTGCTTGTATCTCTGTTATAATTGGTGTAATCTTATTTGGCCCTTATATTGTGGCTTATTTATAAATAAATTGAAAATTTAAAATTTTTTAAAATTTAAGGGTGATTTAAGAAGCGAATTAAGGTAAAATATAAGTAACGCGCACCTGAAGCTTACAGAAGAAAGGAAGAGTAACTGTGAACATCGAAGCTTTAATCCAAGAAGCAAAAGCAGCAAGAGAAATGGCTTATGTACCCTACTCCAAGTTTAAAGTAGGCGCGGCATTATTAGGTAAAGACGGCAAGGTCTATCGCGGATGCAACATTGAAAATGCTGCATATAGTATGACTAACTGCGCAGAAAGAACCGCACTTTTTAAAGCGTATTCAGAAGGCATCAATCAATTTGATGCAATTGCGGTTGTGGCCGATACGAAACGACCTGTCCCACCTTGTGGAGCTTGCCGCCAAGTAATATCGGAGCTATGTGCACCTGAAACGAAAGTGATCCTGACAAACCTTCACGGTGATATTCAGGAACTGACAGTAGCAGAACTACTGCCTGGAGCCTTTTCACCGGAGGATTTAGATGCATAACACTTCTACAAACTATAAATCAGGGTTTGTTTCCATCATTGGCAGGCCGAACGTTGGAAAATCAACATTCTTGAACAGAGTAATCGGCCAAAAAATTGCGATAATGAGTGACAAACCACAAACAACTCGAAATAAAATTCAAGGTGTATATACGCAAGATGATGCACAAATTGTTTTCATCGACACACCAGGCATCCATAAACCAAAGCATAAGCTTGGCGATTTTATGATGAAGGTGGCGCAAAATACGTTAAAAGAAGTCGACCTAGTTCTATTTATGATCAATGCAAAAGAAGGTTTAGGAAAAGGCGATGAATTTATTATCGAAAAGCTGAAGGAAACGTCAACACCAGTATATTTGGTAATAAATAAAATTGATGAAGTCCATCCAGATGACCTATTGCCATTGATGGAAACTTACAAAGCGTTGTATCCTTTCAAAGAAATAGTTCCGATTTCTGCTTTACAAGGTAACAATGTAGAAGTTTTACTCGATCAAATTAAGAAATTCCTTCCAGAAGGTCCCCAGTATTATCCAGCTGATCAGGTGACTGACCATCCGGAACGTTTTATTGTTGCAGAGCTGATCAGGGAGAAAGTGCTTCATTTAACAAGAGAGGAAGTTCCTCACTCCATAGCTGTAGCCATTGATTCCATGAAGAAGCGCGAAAACAAGGATATGGTCGATATCCAGGCTACCGTTGTAGTGGAACGCGATTCACAAAAAGGGATTGTCATTGGAAAACAAGGAAAAGTCTTAAAAGAAGTGGGACAAAAAGCCAGAGTGGACATTGAAGCACTACTCGGATCCAAAGTGTTTTTGGAATTGTGGGTGAAAGTCCAAAAGGATTGGCGTAACAAGCAGTCGCAACTTAGAGATTTTGGTTTTAATGAAGACGAATACTAATTGGGAAGACGAGCGGAATATAGTTAATTCGTAGCATTGAATTTACAAAATTTATCTAACATGTTTTGACCCTTCTACGGTCATCATAGTCATATAGGAATTGGAATAGGCATGCTGGTCTTTACTACAGAAAGGGTGGAGTTTACAATGTTGGATTTTACCTGGAAGGTCTTTAAAGAAACAGGTAATATTGATACCTATCTTCTCTTTAAAGAACTTGAGAAAGAAAATGGCGATTTACCCGAACAGACAGAAGAGCTAGCGAATAGTGACTTACCAATTTCATAATGACAGATGACCAACAATTAAGGCAGTTTACACACGCAAGTGTTGTAGATTGCCTTTTTATTTTGTAAACCGTACAATTAATAAAAGCCAGAAAAATGGACGGTGTACGAATTGCTACATAAATGTGAAGGTATTGTCATCAGAACAAATGCCTATGGTGAAAATAATAAGATTGTTACCATCTATTCAAAGGAACTAGGAAAAGTAGGGGTGATGGCGAGGGGTGCCAACAAGCCAAGCAGCCGGTTTACCGCTGTCTCTCAGCTGTTTTCCCATGCTACCTTCGTCTTCCAAAGGGGAACCGGACTAGGAAGCCTCCAACAAGGAGAGATCATGGATTCCATGAGGTCTATCAGAGAAGATATCTTCCTGACAGCCTACGCATCTTTCATCGTGGAATTATTGGACAGAACTACGGATGAGGGCAAACGAAATGCGGCGCTATACGACCTGCTTTATCAAGTGTTGCATTATATCAACGATGGCTTTGATGCGGAGATATTGACATTTATTTTTGAAATGAAAATGTGTGATGTTATCGGTATTACACCTGAACTAAATCGTTGTGCTTCTTGCGGTGCGACGGAAGGTACCTTTTCCTTTTCCATAAAAGAGGGCGGATTCCTTTGCAACAGATGCTTTCATAAAGACCCATATTTAATAAAAGTCTCCCCTGCTACGCTTAGGCTTTTACGTACATTTTATTATTATGACCTCAATAGAATCGGAAACCTGTCGCTAAAAGAAGAAACAAGAAAAGAACTGCGTTTCATTATCGACGAATATTATGAAGCTTATTCTGGGATAATGTTAAAATCCAAACGCTTTCTGAAACAATTAGGTTCTCTACAAGCAAATCTTCCCGAAAAAAAAGGAAAACCAGATTGACTTTGTGATAGAAATCATTTATTATCCAATTACATCTATAATGATTGCGTTGAAGGAAAGTAGTACTTATCAAACTCGATTAAAGCGAACCTAGGATGGTGTGAGCTAGGGAATCAAGAGATAAGGAAGGCGTTCTGGAGCAATACGGATAAAGTGGTAAAAAGGCTATCCCTTTTTACAAATAGGGTGGAACCGCGGGAGAACCTCTCGTCCCTATGCTGACAACAACTGTTGGCATAGAGACAAGAGGTTCTCCCTTTTTGTCCTTAAGCCAACAAAAGAAAATCTATATTAGTGGTGGCATAACGATGAATAAGTTTCCCTCTAGATTGGAGTGCAAGGTGTGAGACTCCAGCGGGGCAGTAACAGTAACGGTAGATTGAGACCCCTGAAGCGTTGTGAGGAGGCTCAAGCACCGTCCCGCAGAAAGCGAACACCTGGAACGGAAATCGAAAGGAGTCACCAGCAAAACACAAAAAGGAAGGTGTCAAAATGAACATCCAAAACATGATTCTGACCCTGCAAAACCACTGGTCAGAACAAGGCTGTATCCTCATGCAAGCCTACGACGTAGAAAAAGGTGCCGGCACAATGAGCCCATATACATTCTTAAGAAGCATCGGCCCTGAGCCATGGAACGTAGCATACGTCGAACCATCCAGAAGACCGGTAGACGGCCGTTATGGCGAAAACCCAAACCGTCTATACCAACATCACCAATTCCAAGTAATCATGAAACCATCGCCAGACAACATTCAGGAACTATACTTGGAATCACTTAAAAAACTTGGAATCGATCCGCTTAAACATGACATTCGCTTTGTAGAAGACAACTGGGAAGCTCCAACTCTTGGAGCAGCAGGACTTGGTTGGGAAGTATGGCTAGACGGTATGGAAATCACGCAATTTACTTACTTCCAACAAGTCGGAGGAATAGAATGTAAACCGGTTTCTGTAGAAATCACTTATGGTATTGAGCGATTGGCATCATATATCCAAGACAAAGAAAATGTATTTGATTTAGAGTGGACAGAAGGTTTCACCGTTCGAGATATTTTCCTTCAACCGGAATATGAACATTCTAAATATACATTCGAAACATCTGATCCAGATATGTTGTTCTCATTGTTTGATATCTATGAAAAAGAAGCGCACCGCCAGATGGACCATGGTCTTGTTCACCCGGCATACGATTATGTATTAAAATGCTCCCATACATTCAACCAATTGGACGCACGCGGCGCTATTTCCGTAACCGAGCGTACTGGCTATATCGGCCGTGTAAGAAATCTAGCCCGTAAAGTAGCAAGAACTTTCTATGAGGAAAGAGAAAAGCTAGGTTTCCCAATTTTGAAAAAGGAGGAGAGCACCAATGAGTAAGAGAGACTTTTTATTTGAGATCGGTTTAGAAGAGATGCCGGCTCGCTTTGTAACAGATTCTATGAATCAGCTTCAGGATAAAGTAAAATCTTGGCTAGAAACAAATCAGTTGACCTATGATAACATTCACGCTTACTCTACTCCAAGAAGGCTAGCCGTATTAATTGAAGGCCTTGTAGAACGACAAGAAGATGTTACTTTAGAAGCAAAAGGACCTGCGAAAAAGGTTGCCCTTTCAGCTGACGGTGAATGGTCAAAAGCTGCTCAAGGCTTTACAAGAGGTCAAGGACTAACTGTCGAAGATATCTATTTTAAAGAAATCAACGGTGTGGAATATGTGCATGTAAATAAGCATGTAGAAGGAAAAGAAACGAAAGAAATTCTAAGTGGCATTGCTTCTGTTGCTACAAGCTTGCACTTCCCAAAAAACATGCGCTGGGCTGATGAAGATTTAAGATATGTACGACCAATCAAATGGTTAATTGCTCTATTCGGTGAGGAAGTTATACCAGTAGAGATTGCAAAGGTAAAATCTGACCGGGTATCTAGTGGACACCGTTTCCTTGGAGGTCAAGTCGAATTAAAAGATGCCAGTAGCTATGTGGAAGAGCTTTTATCACACTATGTAATCGTTAATGCTGAAGAACGAAAAGAAGCGATCAGGAAACAATTATCCATTATTGGAGAAGAGAATGGTTGGACAATTCCTGTGGATGAAGATCTTTTAGAAGAAGTAAATAATCTAGTAGAGTATCCAACAGCATTGTTTGGAACGTTCGAATCTGAATATCTAACCTTGCCGGAAGAAGTGCTGATTACATCCATGAAGGAGCATCAACGTTATTTCCCTGTTAAGAGTGAAGAGGGAACTCTATTGCCTTATTTTGTAACTGTGCGAAACGGAAATCATGAGAATCTAGACAATGTTGCAAGAGGAAACGAAAAAGTATTGCGTGCAAGGCTATCTGATGCTGCATTTTTCTCCAAAGAAGATGAAAAGCTTGTTATTGATGAAGCAATTAAAAAGCTCGATAAGATCGTATTCCATGAAGAAATCGGAACAACAGGCGATAAAGTGCGACGTGTACAGACCATTGCTACAGATTTAGCGGAAATTGTAAATGTGAACAATGAAACGCAAAAGCATGTAGAACGTGCAGCTTCCATTTACAAGTTTGATTTGGTATCTCACATGGTTTATGAATTTCCGGAACTGCAAGGAATCATGGGAGAGAAGTATGCGTTGGCAAAAGGGGAAAGCCCGGTCGTTGCAAAAGCGATCAATGAGCACTATATGCCTCGCTCTGCAGAAGACCAAACTGCTTCCTCTGATGTTGGTGCAATCCTAAGTATCGCAGAAAAAATGGATACCATTGTCGGTTTCTTTGCTATTGGTGTCATCCCAACAGGTTCACAAGATCCTTATGCATTAAGACGTCAGGCATCTGGAATCATTCAGACAATCTTGAACAAAGAGTGGACCTTCTCATTGGAAACGTTCATGCACTCAGTAGTGGAGCGTTATGTAGAAAAAGGAATCGCTAAGAAAGATGCAAATGCGATCATGGAAGACCTTTTAGTGTTCTTTAAACTACGACTGAAGAACAACCTTTCTGAGCGTGGCGTTCGTTACGATATTGTAGAGGCTTTGTTAGAGCTCCCGCTTGAAAATGTTTGTTCCACTGTGAAGAAAGCAGAAACGCTTGAATCGAAGAAAAATGAAGCAGACTTTAAAGAAACGATGGAATCACTGAGTCGTGTATGCAACATTGCGAAAAAGGCAACTGCATCTGCAGAAGTTCAAGAGAACTTGCTTAGCCAAGAGCAAGAACAAGAGCTTTATAAACAATTTAACAACAAAAAAGATCTTGTGGTCCGTGCAGCGGAAGAACAAAACTTCTCAGCAGCTTATGAAGAACTTGCTTCCTTAAAACCTTCCATCGATGACTTCTTCGATAACATCATGGTCATGACAGATGATGAAGCAATAAAGGCAAATCGCCTAGCCCTTATGGATGATATGGCTAAGGTTATCTCCATTTTCGGAAATGTTAATGGAATCATCGTTAAGTGATTAAAAAAGACAAACCTATAACCCTATGTTAAAATAGTTAAACACAAGAAAGAGGCTGACTAATGCAATCCTCATAATATTTAGTCAGCCTCTTTCCAATTCTTCTGTTTATCAGTATAATTAGTATATAATATTTACATATACAGTATGTCACAAATGGAAAAGCGTAGGGCACCCGTTCAGCGAAGTGCACCTTATAACCCAATAGGTGGTGAACAAAAATCGAACTGAATAAGCGGCAAGAAACTATTTTGCAAATAGTCAAAGAACAAGGACCGATTACCGGTGAAGCGATAGCCGATCAACTAAACTTGACTCGGGCAACCCTTCGTCCCGATTTAGCTATTTTGACCATGGCCGGATATTTAGATGCCCGTCCCCGTGTTGGCTATTTCTACACTGGAAAAACAGGATCGCAATTATTATCCGATAAGATAAATAAGATTCAGGTGAATGACCACCAGTCCATACCGGTTGTTGTCCATGAAAGTGTTTCTGTTTATGATGCAATCTGCACCATGTTCTTAGAAGACGTGGGAACCCTTTTTGTAGTGGACAACTTCTCCATTATTGTTGGAGTGCTATCAAGAAAGGACCTTTTAAGGGCCAGCATCGGAAAACAGGAGCTGACTTCCATACCGGTTAATATAATCATGACTAGAATGCCTAATGTAACGTACTGCTTTAAAGAAGACTTGATTATTGATGTAGCAAAAAAACTGATTGAAAAACAAATAGATGCTCTTCCAGTCGTTAAGCAAACGGATAAAGGCTATGAAGTAGTCGGTAGAATTACAAAAACGAACATTACAAAAGTGCTGGTTGCCTTGGCACACGATGAAATTATCTAGATTGGAGGAGAATCATGGAGAAACGTACCGTATATATCGTATCTGATTCAGTCGGAGAAACTGCAGAGTTGGCAGTAAAAGCGGCGATCAGCCAATTTAATGGAGCGAACTTCCATCTCAAAAGAATTCCTTACGTAGAAGACATTGCCACACTTTCAGAAGTAGTCTCAATTGCAAAACTTAATCAGGGTCTCATCGCTTTTACACTTGTTGTCCCTGAAATGAGAAAGCATCTTGTGGAGTTGGCCATGAAGGAAGGCGTCCAAGTCTATGACATCATTGGCCCTCTTGTGGACTTAATGGAGCAGGAATACGGCGTTAAGCCGAAATACCAACCTGGACTTGTTAGACAGTTGGATGATGATTATTTCAAAAAAATTGAAGCAGTAGAGTTTGCTGTGAAATATGATGATGGAAGAGATCCAAGGGGAATCATTAAAGCAGATATCGTGTTAGTGGGGGTTTCTAGAACGTCTAAAACGCCATTATCCCAATACCTTGCGCATAAACGTCTAAAGGTGGCGAATGTACCAATCGTTCCGGAGGTAGATCCACCAGAAGAGCTTTTTAAAGTTAATCCTGAAAAATGCTTCGGTCTGAAGATCTCGCCTGAAAAGCTGAATGATATTCGAAAAGAAAGATTAAAAGCATTGGGGCTCAATGATAAAGCAGCCTATGCTAATCTTGAAAGAATAAAAGAAGAGTTGGCATTTTTTGAAACAGTCGTAAATAAAATAGGTTGTGACGTGATAGATGTTACGAATAAGGCCGTAGAAGAAACGGCTAATCTTATCTCTAACATCTATAATAACCGTTTAAAGTAAAGAGCGCTTTTAGGAGTGCTCTTTTTCTAAGGGAAAAAAGCATAAATCCCGTTGATTTCCGTTACAGGCGCTTCGCTTGCCTGCGGGGGTCCGTGAGCCTCCTCGGCTTTCAGCCTGTGGGGTCTCACCTGTCCCTTCCTCCCGCGGGCGTCTACGCGCCTTCCACTTCAATCAACAAAGTTATTTCATTCACCTAGGGTTTATGAAAGGCATTTAACCAGGTTAACCGAGAAAGCATTAATTTTACGTACTTGTATTTTATAGCTGTTGATTGGAGCAAAAGGCGAAGACTCCTCGAAAATGCTACGCGTTTTCTTCGTGCGATGTTTCGCTGTCGAAGCCTTCCTTGTCCTGAGGGAGTTAGCGCTAGGTGGAGTCCCCGCAGGCTTGCCGAAGGAGGCTCACGTCAGCCCCTAGGAAAGCGAAGCCATTTGCGGAAATCAACAGCGACGATTAAACAATCGACTATAGGACCGGGCGGTTTTTTGCCCAGTTTTTTTTATGATTTTAGATTACTCATTATTCGATGTGAAACAGTAGTCAATTTGAAAAGTTTATATTATAATAAAAAATTGTGATAAAAAATTCCTCGATAGGGTTTAGAGTGATGGATTATCGAATAAACTAAAAATAGCTATAAGTCAAGGGCAATATAACAGTTTCGTTCGACAACTACAAAAAAACATATCGAAAAAAGAAGGTTTTTGGGAAGGGATGTAGAAACCATTTAACATGCAAAATAATCGCAAACCTATTATTTTGGTGGATGCAGATGCGTGTCCCGTTAAAGAAGAAATAAGTAGAATAAGTCATACATATAAAGTTGATGTGTGCTACGTAGCTTCTTACTCCCATGTCATGACCAATAAAACTGAAGGAAATTGGGTCTATGTGGATGATGAAAAAGAATCTGCAGATCTTTATATTTTGAATCATGCAAAGAAGGATGATGTAGTAGTCACTCAAGATATTGGTCTAGCAAGTATGCTTGTGTCTAAAAACGTTTATGTTCTCACTCCTCGTGGAAAACAGTATGAAGAGAGTGAAATGGAACTGAGCTTGCATATGAGATTTCTATCTGCGAAAGAACGGAGAAAAGGGAACTATTCCAAGGGCCCGAAAGCTTTTTCAGTGAATGACAGAGAAAGATTTGTTCAATCACTTAAAAAAACTTTGTCGAAAATTGCAGGAATTATCGAGTAGAGATAGAAATAGTAAGTCACGGAGTGTTGTTATGAATTATCGAATTCCTGAACAAACAATTGATCAAATTAGACAGTCTACCGACATTGTTGATGTAATAAGTGAATATGTACAGTTGAAAAAGCAAGGCCGCAACTATTTCGGACTTTGCCCTTTTCATGGTGAAAGTACTCCATCTTTCTCTGTTTCCCCAGACAAGCAAATCTATCACTGCTTCGGTTGTGGTGCCGGTGGGAATGCTTTCAATTTCATCATGGAGATCGATGGCATCAGTTTTGTGGAAGCTGCTCAAAAACTTGCCAAGTCCTCCAATGTAGAAGTGGAAGTACCAGAATATACTGCCACAGAACAAACTGGCCAATCGAAAGAAACGAAATGGATGATGGATGCCCATTTGCTATTGCATAAATTTTACCATCATTTACTGTTAAATACAAAAGAAGGCCAGGAAGCATACGATTATGTGACCGGAAGAGGATTCACCGACGAAACATTAAAGAAATTCGGGGTTGGCTATGCACTTAACAGTTGGGACTTTGCTTTGAAGTTCCTTACGAAAAGGGGCTACAACCAGCAGCTGCTGGAGAAGGCAGGTCTTTTAATTGAGAAGGAGCATACAGCTGAATATTTTGACCGTTTCAGAAATCGAATCATGTTTCCGATTCATGACCATAAAGGAAATGTTATTGCCTTTTCTGGAAGAGTACTTGGAGAAGGTGAACCGAAGTACTTGAATTCACCAGAGACCCCACTTTTTAATAAAAGTAAGATCCTATACAATTTCCATCAGGCCCGGCCTCATATAAGAAAGCAGGAACAGGTTATCCTTTTTGAAGGATTTGCCGACGTCATCGCTGCGGATGGAGCGGGATTACCTAATGGAATTGCAACAATGGGAACTTCTTTAACAGAAGATCAAGCCCGCATTATCAGGAGACATGTTGAAAATGTCACCATCTGTTATGACGGAGATAATGCGGGGATAGAGGCGGCGTACAGGGCAGCGAACATCCTCATTCAACAAGGATGTTATGTAAGAATTGCCATGATGCCAGATAAAATGGACCCTGATGACTATATCCGTAGTAAAGGATCAGACTCATTTAAGCAGGATGTAATAGGGGCAAGTTTAACGTTCATGGCATTTAAGCTCAGGTACTTACGTAAGGGCAGGAACATGAAAGATGAAGGCGAACGGATGCGGTATGTGGAAGACGTTCTGAAAGAGATTAGCTTACTGTCCAAAGCGGTTGAGCGGGATCATTATATTCGTCAGTTAGCAGATGAATTTTCCATCTCCTTGGACGCCTTAAAGCAGCAGCAGTTTCAAGTGTATAAATCTTTAATGCAAAAAAAGGATTATAACGAGCAGAATAGAATAAATATACCTAACAAGCCCAAAATCTTCACGCAAGCGTTAAAACCGGCTTATTTAAATGCAGAACGCTATTTGCTGGCACATATGCTTAAAGATAGGACAGTATCCGAAAAGGTGCAAGCTTCAATTGAAGGCTCCTTTATCATCGAAGAGCATCGGGCGATCGCCACCTATCTATATGCTTTCTACGAAGAAGGCTATGAGCCGAATATCAGTATATTCATGGAACGTATCCCTGAGCAATCGCTCAAGAAAATCATTTCCGAGCTGGGTATGCTTACACTTGAGGAAGAATTAAGTGATGCAGTGTTACATGATTATATGAAACAGGTGTTTAATTATCCAAAATTGTTAACAATAAAAGAAAAAGAGCAAGATAAGAAACAAGCAGAAGCACAAAATGATTATTTAGGTGCTGCACAAATCGCGATGGAAATAATCCAAATGAAAAAAGAGTTAAAACAATAAATATACCTCTTTATCGCGTTCAATGTTGGAAGGAGGGGACAGTTGATGGCTGAAAAATCAGCACAATCAAAAGAGATGGAAACAGAATTGACCATCGAACAAGTAAAAGAACAACTAACCGAAGTAGGTAAAAAGCGTGGTGTCCTAACATATGAGGAGATAGCCGAGAAAATGGCTGGCTTTGAAATAGAGTCCGATCAGATGGATGAATACTACGAATACCTTGGTGAGCAGGGTGTGGAAATCATCGGTGAAGCAGAATCTGATGATGATCCGAACACGCAGCAACTTGCTAAGGAAGAAGAATTCGACTTGAATGATCTTACTGTACCGCCTGGTGTGAAGATCAATGACCCGGTTAGAATGTACCTTAAGGAAATCGGACGTGTGGACCTACTTTCCGCTGAGGAAGAGATCAGTTTTGCAAACCGAATCGAAGAAGGTGACGAAGAGGCGAAACGTCGACTTGCAGAAGCCAACCTTCGTCTGGTTGTAAGTATTGCCAAGCGTTATGTAGGCCGCGGAATGCTGTTCCTTGATTTGATCCAAGAAGGAAATATGGGTCTGATCAAAGCGGTAGAAAAATTTGATTATCGTAAAGGGTTCAAGTTTTCTACATATGCAACTTGGTGGATTCGCCAAGCGATAACCCGTGCAATTGCTGACCAAGCGAGAACGATTCGTATCCCTGTGCATATGGTAGAAACCATCAACAAGCTTATCCGTGTTCAACGCCAATTGTTGCAAGATCTTGGACGTGAACCATCTCCGGAAGAAATTGCAGAAGACATGGATCTTACACCAGACAAAGTGCGTGAAATCCTTAAGATTGCACAAGAGCCCGTTTCACTGGAAACACCAATCGGTGAAGAGGACGACTCTCATCTTGGAGACTTTATTGAAGACCAAGACGCAACTTCGCCTTCCGATCATGCGGCATATGAATTGTTGAAAGAACAACTGGAAGATGTTCTGGATACACTCACAGACCGTGAAGAAAATGTTTTAAGACTACGATTTGGCTTGGACGACGGACGCACTCGTACTCTTGAAGAAGTAGGAAAAGTCTTTGGAGTAACAAGAGAGCGTATCCGACAAATCGAAGCTAAAGCACTTCGTAAGCTAAGACACCCTAGCCGCAGCAAACGTCTGAAAGATTTTCTAGAATAGAATTAGGCATATGGAAATAGTTTGCTTTTTCTAAAAAAGAGTAAGCTATTTCTCTTTTTTTGCAATTCGATACTTTTATAATATTCAGTTATTAATATTTACACCTGTAATTGGAGTGTTAACAAAGTGAATAAACAGCGAAAAGAAACCATTGTTCAAGAAATCGAGTATTGGAAAAGAAACCGACTCCTGCCAGATCAATATTGTGATTATTTGATGGCCCTCTATACAGAAGGGGAAGGAATAAAACAAACCGCTAAAAAAAGAAGAAAGGTATTTTCTCTCTTATTTGCATGTCTGATATCTTTACTTGTTCCTATAACATTTCTTGTCATTTATTTTACTGAAATGCCAGTTCATTTGCAAATGCTCCTGGTAACTTTTTTTGTTCTTCTTTCCATAATCGGATATTTTATTTTTCGAAAAGAAGAATCTTTCATACATATACCGGTCTTTGTAACTGCTTTGCTTATACTTGTTTTTTCCATCAAATCCCTTGAAGTACTGTCAGTTCAGTTGCCTTTAACCTTTACTGTCATCACTTTTCAGACAGTTTTGTGGTTTATTATCGGGTACATAAAAAAATGGTACTATTTAAATATCTCTGCGATAATAACGTTGGTTTTATTTGTTATAAATATTATATCAATGTAACTTCTTGATAATTTAGGCATTTTAAAAAGTTGTGAAAATTCCCTCATATCTATTATAATAAAAATGAAAGCGTATTCAAAGCGTTGTAGGATGGAAGAGAAATACTAGCTCATGCTAATGTTTTCCAAACAACAAGGGGGGAAAGATTTTGAACTTTGATTTAACGTCAGAACAAACGATGATTAAGAAAACAATTAGAGAGTTTTCTGATGAAGTAGTTGCACCGGGGGCTCTCCAACGAGATCGGGATAAAAAATTCCCTGTTGAAGTGTTTCAACAGTTATCACAATTAGGCATGATGGGACTTCCTTTCCCGGAAGAATATGAAGGAGCAGGCGCTGATACGGTCAGCTTTGCCATTGTGGTGGAAGAGTTGAGCAGAGCTTGTGGATCGACTGGTATCACATACTCCGCTCACGTATCATTAGGTGGGGCACCGCTTAACCTTTTTGGTACAGAAGAACAGAAGCGTAATTATCTTGTGCCTATTTGTACAGGTGAATCACTCGGCGCTTTCGGCTTGACCGAACCTAATGCGGGTTCTGATGCAGGCGGTACCAAAACAACTGCAGTTGAAGATGGTGAGGATTTCATCATCAATGGTAACAAGTGTTTCATTACCAATGCTTCCTATGCCAAGCATCTGGCATTAACGGCTATCACCGATAAAAAAGGCGATGAAAAGGAAATCTCTGCTGTCATCGTTCCAACAGATGCCAAAGGATTTCAAGTGATTGATAACTATGAAAAAATGGGACTGAACGCTTCCAATACAACAGAACTAGTTCTTGAAGATGTGCGTGTACCGCAGGAAAACCTTCTAGGTAAGCGTGGAGAAGGGTTCAGACAGTTCTTAATTACCCTTGATGGAGGCCGCATCGGAATTGGTGCCATGGCTGTAGGAATTGCACAGGCAGCTTTTGAGCGAGCGCTCGCTTACTCTCAAGAAAGAAAACAATTTGGAAGATCCTTATCAAGTTTTCAGATTAACCAATTTAAACTTGCTGACATGGCTATGAAACTTGAACTTGCCAGAACGATGGTTTATAAAGCTGCTTGGTTAAAAGATCAGGGAAGACCATTCTCCAAAGAGGCATCTATGTGCAAACTATATGCATCTGAAGTATGCATGGAAATTGCAGATCAAGCCGTTCAACTCCATGGCGGCTATGGATACATGAAAGAATACCACGTAGAACGTTTCATGCGCGACGGAAAACTTCTAGAAATCGGCGAAGGAACCTCCGAAGTCCAAAGAATGGTTATTGCAAGGTCTTTAGGTGTATAGTAAAACGGATTTCTAGCTGTTGATTGGAGCAAAAGGCGAAGACTCCTGAGGGAGATAGCGCTAGGTGGAGACCCCGCAGGCGAAGCCGAGGAGGCTCCAGCAGCGCCCCTAGGAAAGCGAAGCCATTTGCGGAAATCAACAGCGGAGTTACACGTATTCAAAATTATTTTTCCAAAAACACATCACTTTTCATAATTTGAGGTACAATATAATCAACAAACATAAAAACCTTCATCTTTCATGATGAAGGTTTTTGTCTAAACTGTGAATTTAAGAGAGAAGTTCGCATTTAAGTCTTTTCCTATAGTAAAATATAAAGTAAAATAGAGAGTGCTTGTATAAGATAAGACACACGTACATGTACATAAGGAGGTTTGAATAGCATGAATCGTAATCCGCTTATTCCTTTTGCATTTATCGCGGTATTAGGTCTTGGACTAATGTTCCTATTATCTTTCGTTGGACTTGATCAGGCTGAAAAAATTGCATCCGGTGAAGACGAAACTGTAGAATTGTCTGCAGAAGAGCTTTACCAACAAAACTCTTGTATCGGCTGTCACGGCGGTAACTTGGAAGGGGCAGGTGCTGCACCTGCATTGACAGATGTTGGTGAACGTCTATCCCAAGAAGAAATCCAAAACGTTATTGTTAATGGACAAGGCGCTATGCCTGCTGGCTTGGCTACACCTAAGGAAGCTGAAGTTCTTGCTGAGTGGCTGGCTAACGGCGCTAAAAGTGAAGAAAGTAAAGAAGGCGAACATTAAGATTTGTTTTTTTAGAAAAATGTTACACATATAAAAGATCCTTTGCATTTGTGAAGGATTTTTTTTTATACTTGTTATATAGGAATTCAAATACATAAGTAAAGAGGAAACAGACATGAATGAATTAAAACTTTCAAAACGTTTAGAAGCAGTAGCTTCTTTTATACCAAAAGGCAGTGTGTTGGCAGACATCGGTTCAGATCATGCTTACCTACCTTGTTACGCCTATTTGCAGGGAATGATTAAAAGAGGTATTGCCGGAGAAGTGGTAGAAGGTCCCTTTCAATCTGCCATCCAGCAGGTCCGTAAAACCGTATTGGATAAGGTGATTGAAGTGAGAAAAGGGGATGGGTTGGAAGTGATCTCTCCCAATGAGGTTACTTGCATCACTATTGCCGGAATGGGAGGGACTTTAATCCAATCCATTCTTGAAAAAGGAAAGGATAAACTGGCAGGAGTTCAAACGCTTATCCTTCAACCGAATATAGGTGCCAAAAAGATCAGGGTATGGCTTCTTGAAAATGGATGGGAACTTGTTACAGAACAAATTCTGCTTGATGATGGTAGGATCTATGAGATTCTTGTGGCAGAACGTGGAGAAAGTGAAAAACCATACTCGGTGAAAAAAGAGACGTATCTGCTTGTTGGCCCGTTTCTTGCAAAGGAACGGAATGATGTATTTGTACAAAAGTGGACACATGAGCTTGCGCATTGGAAAAAAATAGTGGCGCAGCTCGATGCAGCCGGTCAAACAGAGGCGAATGAACAAAAAAGAAAAGAACTAACAGAAAAAATCAGACTGGTAGAGGAGGAACTGGGATTTGAAAACAGTTAACGGCTTGCAGGTTATCGAGTGGTTCGAACAGTTTTCCCCTAAAAAATATGCAGTCGAAGGGGATAAAATTGGTCTTCAGATTGGTACATTGAATAAACCGATCCATAAAGTAATGGTGACGCTAGATGTTCTTGAAGAGGTAGTTGACGAGGCAATAGATCAGAATGTTGACTTAATTATTGCTCATCATCCGCCTATCTTCCGCGCGCTGCCGACTGTTACAGATAATTCAGCTGCCGGCAAAATCGTCACTAAATGCATTAAGCATGATATCAGCGTGTATGTGGCGCATACGAATCTTGATGTGGCACAAGGAGGCGTGAATGACCTGCTTGCAGAAGCTCTAGAGCTTGAAGATATAGATGTATTGGTACCGACTTATCAAGAGGAACTTCGAAAATTGAGCGTATTTGTTCCAGTTTCTCACGCAGAAACGCTTTTAGATGCTCTTGGTGAAGCTGGAGCAGGGCATATAGGAAACTATAGTCATTGTTCCTTTACAACCGAGGGTGAAGGGCGTTTTCTTCCTTTAGATGGGACAGACCCTTTTATCGGGAAAAAAGGTCAGCTTGAAAAAGTAGAAGAGGTGAAGGTGGAAACTGTATACGCAATCTCTATGGAAAAACGTGTCTTGAAGGCCTTGTTTAAAGCGCACCCATATGAAGAAGTAGCTTATGATATTTACAAGCTTGAAAACGGTATGAACTCCCTTGGTTTGGGGCGCGTTGGAAAGTTAAAGTCAGGAATGTCGCTTGCTGATTTTGCTTCTCATGTGAAAAAAGGACTTGAAGTGGAAAATGTCCGTGTGGTCGGTGATTTAAACAGTGAGATTAAAAAAGTAGCGGTATTAGGCGGAGACGGAAATAAATATATCCATGCTGCAAAGTTCGCAGGAGCGGATGTGTATGTGACGGGGGATCTTTATTTCCATACCGCACATGATGCCATGGCAATCGGCTTGAACGTTGTAGACCCTGGGCACTATGCTGAGAAGATTATGAAAAAAGGTGTGGCGCAGCGGTTAGAGAAGGCAGTTCAGGAGAAGAATTGGGAGCTTGAAGTTATTGTTTCTGAGACGAATACAGATCCGTTTACATTTATGTGATGTTTGTTTGGAGAAGCGATCCTTTGTGGGTCGTTTCTTTTTTTTCGGAGGAGGGTGTCTCTCCGCTCCGAAAATCTCGGGAAAAGGTGAAACGGTAGGAGAGAGGATGTCTCTCCGCCCGAAAAGCTACGTGGAAAGGGAAAACGGTAGGAGAGAAGGTGTCTCTCCGCCTGAAAAGCTTTGGGAAAAGCAAAAACGGTAGGAGAGAGGGTGTCTCTCCGCCTGAAAAGCTTTGGGAAAAGCAAAAACGGTAGGAGAGAAGGTGTCTCACCGTCTGAAAAGCTACGTGGAAAGGGAAATCGGTAGGAGAGAAGATGTCTCTCCACCCGAAAAGCTACGGAGAAAGGAAAAACGGTAGGAGAGAAGGAGTCTCTCTGCCCGAAAAGCTTCGGAGACAGGAAAAGCGGTAGGAGAGAAAATCCCTTAACGGCCAAAGCTCCTCTGTAAAAACAGTAACGGTAATATAGACAGGTTCTATACGCCCGAAGCCCCTCGAAAACAGGAAGAAAGGTAAAATAGAGCGGTTCTAAACGCCCGAAGCCCCTCGAAAACAGGAAGAAAGGTAAAATAGAGCGGTTCTATATGCCCGAAGCTCCTCGAAAAAAGCCGCAAAGGTAACATAGAACCCAATTAATCCTAAACTCACCTCATCTCCTCACTAACCTCAATCCAACGACGCGCCACCAAAAAAAACACCCTCCAAAAAGAGGGTGCAAACAACCTTACGAAGTTTTCGCCTTCTTCACTTTCGGCAAAATCTTTTGCAAAGGTACATTCTTCGTCGTCTTCCACGTATCTTTATTGAACGGATCAAACTGCTCCACAAATTGAATAACTTCTTTTGTGATCGGAGTCGGTGTTGAAGCGCCTGCTGTAACGGCAACCGTGCTTGCGTTCATTAACCACTCTACATTTAACTCGCTGATATCGGAAATGCGATAGGCAGGAGTGCCTGCAATTTCTTGGGAAACTTGAGCCAATCTGTTGGAGTTATTACTCTTTGGGTCACCAACAACGATCGTTACATCGGCTTGTCCTGCTTGTTCTGCCACGGCTTCTTGTCTAACTTGAGTAGCGAGGCAAATTTCTTTGTGTTGCTCGACATGCGGGTATTTTTCTTGGACCTTAACCATGATGTCGGCTACATCCCACTGACTCATGGTAGTTTGGTTGGTAACAATAATTTTCTCACTGTCTATTGACAATGCTTCCACGTCTTCAAGCGTCTCCACTAGATGCACGATAGAAGGAGCAACGCCTACTGCACCCTCTGGCTCTGGATGTCCTTTTTTCCCGATGTAAATAACTTCATAACCTTGTGCTTCTTTCATACGGATCAGGTCATGCGTACGGGTAACATCTGGGCATGTCGCGTCAATGGTGGTTAGACCTTTTTCCTTTGCACGAACCTTCACTTCCGGTGAAACACCGTGAGCAGTGAAAATAACGGTACCTTCGTTAATTTGATCAAGAATTTCAAGGCGGTTCGCACCGTCCAATGTGATGATTCCTTCTTCTTCAAACGCGTCTGTAACATGTTTATTATGAACAATCATACCTAAGATGTAGATTGGTCGTGGTAAAGTTTTGTCTAATGCTGCATTTCTTGCAATCACCATAGCATCCACTACACCATAGCAGTAGCCACGAGGGGCGATTTTTATTAGTTCCATATAGGGATAGCCCTCCTTACATCAAATAAGAGAGTGATAAACACTCTCTCACTACTTACGTCTATTATAGTATAAATAAGAAGGTTAGTACAAAAGAAGATATTAGGAACTTCAGATATAAAGCTTAGGAGCGGAACCTCCTGCTGGTTTTACCTCTGACTCAGTAGCTTTAGGCTTTGGTTTTCCCTTCTTTACTTTCTTTTTTTTGTTGCTTTCCGCTGCACTGTCACTTTCAACCTCTTCCGTTTTTGCTTCCTCGGTTGACTCGTTATCAGTTTCATCGTCATCATCGACATTTTTCAGTTCATTGTAAAGCTTATACATGGCTGGCATATTTCTTACAAGAGGTCCATATTGCTGAACCATCGGCATGACACCTTCTGCCATTTTTAACGCTTTTTGAACATTTCCAAGCATTCCTGTCAGGTTGTTTGGATTAATTAGTTGCTGAAGGGTTCCTGCGTTCGCGAGTTGGCCGAGTCCTCCACCGGCACCTGTATTGGCCAGTTGACCGAGTCCGCCCATATTCCCTATGCTTCTAGCTCCAGTTCTTCCAAAGAGTTTCGCAAGCAGGCCACCGCCACCGCCACGGCTATTTCCGCCTAATAAGCCCATTCCTCGCCCGGCTCCTCCCCCAGCTCCTCCCATAAATGAAGAGGGGTTTCTAAACATTGGATTGGGCATATTGGACATAGGTGGATTGGGCATATTAAACATATTGAACATATTATTATGTGGCTGTTGCATAAATGAAGAGGGACCTGGACCCATGCGGAATGGGGAAGGCCGCATCGGTTGCTGCATTGGTGGCATTGATCGATTTGGTCCAAAAAACATGGTAATCCTCCTTTCTTTCTTGAAAAGAATCATTTTATATAATTGCCGGAATTTAAGTAGCTTTTCTGGTCTCCTATAATTTATGCGAATAGAGCTTGGCATGTTTATTGTCTGGAAAGAATGGGCACAACCGTAGTGTAGCCAAAAAACCAAAACTGCTTTATAATAGTTGTTTGGGGTTAAACAGAACGTAACGGAACGCGAATAACTCATGAATGAAAATAGAAACTTTAAAATAATGACATAGATACATATTCCATGCATGATTTTAAAAGTGGAGGTAAATAAATGAATACAACGTTTGAAAAGTTTAATTTAAAGCCGTTTATTTTAGAAGCGGTAAAAGAACTTAGATTTCAAAAGCCAACAGAAGTTCAAGAAAGAATGATTCCTTCCTTATTAAATGGAGAGAGTGCCATTGGACAGTCTCAAACAGGAACAGGGAAAACACATGCTTACCTTATTCCAATCTTGAGTAAAATTGATCCTTCCCTACAGGAAGTACAAGCTGTTATCACAGCGCCAACAAGAGAACTGGCTAATCAAATTTACCAAGAAGTATTAAAAATCACTAAGTTTTGTTCTAGTGAAGACATGATAACAGCACGTTGTTATATTGGCGGTACGGATAAACAACGTACGATTGACCGTCTTAAACAGCAGCCGCATATTGTAGTTGGGACACCTGGCCGTATTAAAGATTTAATGGTGGAAAATGCTCTTTTAGTCCATACTGCGAGAACAATAGTGGTGGATGAAGCCGATCTTATGCTTGACATGGGGTTCATTGAAGATATCGATAAGGTAGCTGCGGCAATGCCGAAAAATCTTCAGATCATGGTATTTTCAGCCACAATTCCTGAAAAGTTGAAACCTTTCTTACGCAAATACATGGAAAATCCAAAATATACACATGTTGCACCTAAACAGGTGACTGCAGCAAAAATCAAGCACTTACTTATTCCGGTTAAATCCAAAAGCAAAACGAAATTATTGCATGATGTTCTTGTGCAATATAACCCGTATCTGGCGATTGTTTTTACCAACACGAAGAAAAAAGCAGATGAAGTGGCAGATGCATTGCTTGAGCAAGGTCTAAAAGTAGGTAGAATTCATGGGGACCTTAATCCGCGTGAACGTAAAAAGATGATGAAGCAAATCAATGACTTGGAATATCAATATGTGGTGGCAACAGACCTTGCTGCAAGAGGTATTGATATCGAGGGAGTCAGTCATGTTATCAACTATGAACTTCCCTCAGACCTGGATTTCTATGTCCACCGTGTTGGACGTACTGCACGTGCCGATTACTCTGGAAATGCTATTACACTATATGAACCAACAGACGAGAATGCTTTAGCGCAAATCGAAAAATTGGGAATAGAGTTCACGCAGATGGACTTAAAAAACGGTGAGTTGGTTGAAATCGGCCCACGAAACAAACGTCAAAACCGTAAAAAACAGATCAATGAAATTGATGTTGCTGCGAAAACAGCTGTGAAAAAATCCACAAAAGTAAAACCAGGTTACAAAAAGAAACACAAGTATGAAGTAGAACAGTACAAAAAGAGGCAACGCCGTCTGAAGAAAAGATAATCATGGGCAATCCGATAACCTTTCATGGCATCCTTATGATAAAATAAAGGCTGATTGTTAGAAGAGGTGATGTTATGGAAAACTTACTAATTGGATCTCACGTATCCATGAGCGGGAAAAAAATGCTGCTTGCTGCAAGCGAAGAGGCTGCTTCATATGGTTCTAATGTATTTATGATCTATACAGGTGCTCCTCAAAATACGCGAAGAAAAAAAATAGAAGACCTTAACATAGAAGCAGGTCTTGCACATATGAAAGAGCATGGATTAAAGGAAATTATTGTACATGCTCCTTATATCATCAATATTGGTAACTCCCAGAAGCCGGAAACTTACGAGCTTGGAGTGAATTTCCTAGCGGAAGAAGTAAGAAGAACGGATGCTATCGGAGCAAAACAGATTGTCCTTCACCCAGGTGCTCATATTGGTGCAGGAACGGAAGTAGGCATCAGCCAGATTATTAAAGGGTTGAATGAGGCACTGACTAAAGAGCAAAATGTTCAAATCGCATTGGAGACTATGGCTGGAAAGGGTTCTGAATGTGGTCGTACTTTTGAAGAATTGGCTGCCATCATTGATGGTGTCCACCTTAACGAAAAGCTTTCCATTTGTCTAGACACTTGTCACGTACATGATGCAGGATACGATATTGTAAATGATTTTGATGGGGTATTGAAGCAGTTTGACGATATCATTGGTTTAGACCGCCTGAAAGTCCTTCATATCAATGACAGTAAAAATGTGTGTGGTGCTAGTAAAGACCGCCATGAAAACATCGGATTTGGTCATATTGGCTTTGATGCAATTAATTATATTGTTCATCATGATCAATTAAAACATATCCCGAAAATATTGGAGACGCCATACGTTGGTGAAGATAAGAAAGACCGCAAACCGCCATACAAGCATGAAATTGCCATGCTAAAGAACAAGCAGTTTGATGAAGAACTATTGACGAAAATCGTGAATGATTGATTAATAAAAAAGAAGCAAGGGACATGAAAAATGTGCCCTTGCTTCTTTTTTTAATAACACCAGTTGAGTTCCTTTCCAGGCGCTTCGCTTGCCTGCGGGCGGTCCGTGAGCCTCCGGGGTCTCACCTGTCCCTTCCTCCCGCTGGCGTCTGCGCGCCTTCCACTGCAATCAACAAGGTAACTTCATTCTGCTAAAGGATAGCAAAAGAAAAGCTACATAACTGAGTTAACTGATAGGGTATTAACGTTAATTCAACCTAGTATCTAGCTGTGAATTGGAGCAAATGGCATAGACTCCAGCGGGGGAGTAACGGTAGGTTGAGACCCCTGAAGCGTTGTGAGGAGGCTCAAGCACCATCCCGCGGAAAGAGAAGCCATTTGCGGAAAGGAACAGCGATAATTAATCAATACTAAAGTTCTTTTGTTCTTAAGCTGATTATTTCTTACTTTGTAAACTCTAAAAATAACTGATTCACTTTTTTCGCTGTCTCATGTCCGGTTATTTTTGCGACTTCCTTCATCAATTGAATTCTCTCAGACGTGTTAAATACATTTACTTTTTTGGAATTTAAAAGAGCAGATACCTTCTTTGCTTGGTCCGGTGTCAAGGAGATGTTATACTCCCCGCTATACTTCATCAATTCTTCTGCCGTAATGTTGTGAAGCTTCTTGTTTACGATTTGTTGATAAATGTTCATCATATTATCCCTCCCATTTTAGCCTATGATAGAAAAACAAAATGGCTACCTTTACGAAATAATATGACAACTGTTGGGAAATTATTGTATAATTAAAATATTCCATGAACGAAAGATATTTAAAGGGTAACGAGGGGGAGTCACCTTGTCGTTTATTATAGATAAAAAAGAACAAGATATATTTCAGCATTTAAGTTCAGATTTACGACTTATCTTGAATGCGAATGGCTTTATTGAAGAGTGGAATGAGAGAGCTAGCACGTTTCTTTCCATATTGGAGGAGAACCGCTCTTTTTTTCTGAGCTTTCCATCAAGCTATCGCCAAGAGGTCTATACATATTTAAAGGATATCTCTGAATCGCCTGGGAAAGAGATAAAAAGGATTTTGTTTCATCGAATAAACGGCAGTTTCTATGAAGTCGTCTATACAGGCATCCTGTCTGAAGAGCGTATATATTTGTCAGGGCACATAATTGAAAATAAGAATAGTTCGGTAGTTCTTCCACTCCATTACGGCACGATTGAACAATCATTGAAGGTCAATGAATTTATGACCAATTCATTGGATATAGCCATATTGGTTCTCTCACAGGGAGGGAAGATTGAATACATTAATAACCGGTGTTTAACATTATTGGAGCTTGATGTTGGTGAGGACTATATCAATCTTGAGTTCGATGATCTATTAACTCCTGTCTTTTTAAAAGAGAAGTTATATGAGATTTACGAAGAAGTTATTCAAAATAAGAAGTTCAAAGAGCGAATCTGCTATGACGATGAAGTATTATATCAAATTCAAGGAATCTTGTTTGAACGAACAGAGAAGGTATTCTTTATCATCCATGACCGCTCTTATCAGCAGAAATTCGAAAATCTCCTTGTTTACAAACAACAGATGGAATCTGTATCTCAAATCTCTGCAGGAATGGCACATGAATTAAGAAATCCATTATCTGTTATTAAGGGATTTATTCAACTATCCCAGATAACGAATAATTGGAGTAAATATTACGATACCATCATGGCTGAAATAAATCGGATGAATTCCATCATCGAGGACTTTTTATCTGTTTCCAGAAAAAAAGTGAAAAAGCAGCTTATTGAGCCGCAACATATTTTTCAGTCCTTGGTTTATATTTTTCAATCAGAATGTTTATTACATAATATAGATTTTGACTTTGAAATTGAGGCAGTAGAAGAGCAGGTATTGGTCAATGAGGCCATGATTAAACAAGTCATGCTGAATTTCTTAAGGAATGCCATCGAAGCCTTCTTACCGGAACAGAAAAACAAGTTGTTTTTATTACGAGCCAAGAAGTCAGATACCTTCTATGAAATTACCGTCGTAGACAACGGGAAAGGCATGGCGGATGATGTATTAGATCGTATTGGCAAACCGTTTTTCACAACAAAAGAAAAGGGGAATGGACTGGGCATTCCGCTATGTAAAAAGATAATAGAAGATCATGATGGCGAGTTATTTATCGACAGCAAATTAGGAGAAGGATCCACCTTTTGCTACCGTTTGCCACTGATCAAGGAAAAGCCTGAATAGGGCTTTTTTTGTTTGAAGAATTAGAACCATATATAATCCGTTTGCGGAAGTTATAGCGGTTTGTTAACCAAACAACTAAAACTTTGTTAGCATTAAAAGGACCTAGCTTATTTTGCCCGGTTTTTCATATGTATAGTTGTTCTGAGATAAGGTATGAAGACAATCTCATCAAGCAAATTCGTCTAGAAACGTCTTCATTAGGGGTATGAAGACGACTTTCGATAGTAAAATCGTCTAGAATTGTCTTCATCATTAGTATGAAGACAATTTCGGCAAGAGAAATCGACTGAAACTGTCTTGTCTTCATTATCAAGTAAACTGAGCAAAACCAAAACAAGCCTCTTTATTTACTTTTCCACCCAGCTGTTGTATACTAACTTATTGTTATAAAATCGTAATGATTCTTATCTTTTAAGGTGTGATAAAGTTGGAAAATGTATTAGAAATCAAAGGACTATCCTATAAATATGAAAAACAAAACGTCATTGAAAATATAAATTTAAGCATACCTAAAGGTGCTTTCCTGGGTCTTGTCGGACCAAACGGTTCCGGTAAATCAACACTTTTAAAATGTATCCTTGGACTTTTACGTCCTCAAAAGGGGACCATCGAACTGTTTGGAAAGGATATCCGCAAGTTTAAGGATTGGAGTAAGATCGGCTTCGTCTCACAAAAGGCGAACAGTTTCAACTCCGGTTTCCCGGCAACAGTTTTTGAAGTAGTCTCAACGGGTCTTGTTTCAAAGGTTGGCTTATTGCGTTTCTTCAACAAACAACACAAAGAGCAAATCTTAGAAGCCATTCGAGCGGTGGGAATGGAAGACTTTATGGATAGAAATATTGGAGATTTGTCTGGTGGCCAACAGCAACGAATTTTTATAGCTAGAGCGTTAGTGAGTGAGCCTGAGCTCCTAATCTTAGACGAACCTACAGTGGGAGTCGACATCAAAAATGTACAAAACTTCTACTCCATGCTTTCCCATCTAAACAAAAAGCTAGGCATCACATTGATCCTAGTCACACATGACGTTGGGACGATCACGGAAAAAGTAACGCATGTGGCCTGCTTGAATAAAAATCTACATTTTCACGGTGTGACAGATGAGTTTGAAAAATTACGTACGAATGACCTTTCTCAGTTTTACGGGCATGATGTACATGTTTTAAGTCATGATCATCATCACCATGATGGAGGGCATATGTAATGATATCAGCTTTTATGCAATTTGAATTTTTAAGGAATGCATTTTTTACAGGAATATTAATTGGCTTTTTAGCACCTCTATTAGGTGTTTTTGTCGTGGTAAGGAGATTATCGTTGATTGCAGATGCTTTAAGCCATGTGACCTTGGCCGGGATAGCGGCAAGCTTGCTGGTGGAAAAGCGTTTCGGCTTGATGGTAGGTGTGAGCCCTATTTATTTCGGGATGGCGTTTTCGGTGACAGGTGCACTGTTTATTGAAAAGCTTAGAGGAGTTTATAAACACTATCAAGAGCTTGCCATTCCCATCATTCTGTCATCAGGAATTGGGCTTGGGGTAATCTTTATTTCACTTGCAGATGGTTTTAATACAGATCTTTTTAACTTCTTATTCGGGAGTGTAAGTGCAGTAACATCATCTGATTTTTGGACGGTCTTTATCGTAACTATCGGAGTACTGGTCACCATCATGTTATTTTACAAAGAGTTTTTTATCCTTTCGTTTGATGAAGAACATGCCAAGGTGTCCGGTGTGAATGCACGAGTATTTCATTTGGTATTCATTATAATGGTGGCACTTGTTATTGCAGCTTCTATGCGTATTGTTGGTATCCTTTTAGTATCTTCCCTAATGACTTTACCAGTAGCAGCGAGTATGCGATTGAGCAGAGGTTTTAAGCAAACTATCGTTCTGGCGATAATATTTGGAGAAATTGCAGTGATCGGTGGATTAATTTCATCTTTCTATTTTGATCTTGCTCCCGGTGGAACCATTGTCATTCTATCCGTTCTCATTTTGATTGTCACCATTCTTTGGAATAAAGTAAGGGGTGTAAAAAAATGAATGTATCACAAGCACTCACTCTAATGAAAGATAAGGGATATAAGTATACGGGAAAAAGGCAGGAAATGCTTGAATTGTTTGCTACAGAAGATAAGTATTTGACTGCAAAAGATGTCTTGGATTCCATGAAGGACAATTATCCTGGTTTAAGCTTTGACACCATCTATCGTAATCTTGGGGTTTTTGTGGACCTCGGAATTTTAGAGAGCACTGAACTTTCAGGTGAGAAACATTTCCGCTTTACCTGCTCAACAAAACATCATCATCATCATTTTATCTGCATGGTATGTGGGAAGACAAAGGAAATTGAAACCTGCCCGATGCAAGACCTGGAGGATAATTTGAAAGGCTATGATGTTACAGGCCATAAATTTGAGATCTATGGAAAGTGCCCGGAATGTGTCTAAAGTAACAAATTAAGAATTATCTCATATATAGTAATTACCACCTATTTTTAGATGTGTGCCCTCTAAAAATGGGCGGTTATGGACGAAACATGTTCTAAAAGATGCGTAAGGGTGTATGAGATGACAACAGAGAGTGCACAGCTTTCCTCTTTGAAAAGAGAGGATTTTGTTGACATTATGATTAGAATCCGAGAAATGGGATCTAACAGAAAAGATATTAGCACAGAAGACTTTGTGAAGGCGATTGAAAGCCAGCTTCTGCTTGCGATGTCTCGATCAAAATAAAAAGGAGAGTGGATGCTAGATATCCACTCTCCTTTATCATATTTATCGGGAAGCGCTTATTGTTTGAAGCAAGGACTGTACTTTTTGGTCTGCTTCTTGCCAATTAGCTACTCTGTGAACATTTGCAGGTATTGGCTCCCTATTGTATGGAGTATCGAATAATATAACAGGGATGTCACATTCTTCGCTTATATCACAAGCGTTATCATGTTTATCTTCAAAGAATAACTCTATGTTATGTTTTTTAACGGCAGCAATTTTATTGTGTGAACCAATCAATTCTATATGGTCGTAATCAATCTCTTGTTTGGAAAACCAGTTCTCTGTAACTTCAAGAAGGTGGTTTCTGCGGGCGCTTATAAAATATAAGTCGAATTCATTTTTCCAACGTTTTACAATTGATTTAGCTCCTTTGGCAAGAGGGGCATCTTTATAGATGATTGGCTCCATTTCGTCCATCCACTTCCAAAAGCCAGCTTCATCTAAGCCCATAAGAGGGGTCAGGTCATATTGTTTCATATCTTCAAGGGTAATATTTTTTTTCAATGTTTTATTGATGAAGGGTACAAAAGTCGAAGGGCAAGTTAATGTCCCGTCAATATCGATTCCGAATCTTTTTCTCATAATTGCCTCCAGTCCTATTGCTACACTTATTTTATCATATTTTGTCCTTTTTTCCCTGATTTTGTTGGTTGATTTAATAAAGGGGACATAACAAAACTTAACAAAGATTGACATCCATGATTTTGCGCTGTCTTGCTCATACTAAATAATGCTCCTAACTTCTTAAGAAAGCGAGGGATACGAATGGCAAGTGAATTTGAGAAAAACGAAGAGAAACTTGACCGTTTTGATTCAGACTTGGCTTATGAAGAACCTCATGTTTCTAGAGCGAAGGGACATCGGGACTTTTTAGAAGAGCATGCAGCTGAGGTTGCAGTGCCTCCTGTTGTACAATCAGATAGAAGCAGGGAACGAGAAGCAATTTTTGAAGAAGAGCGCAGTGACGTAATGGGGATGAGTGGAAGAGGACTAGGGATTCTAGGGTTAGCCTTATCTATCCTGTCGTTATTCTTTCTGCCAATCATTATGGGAGCTGCCGGTATTATCGTCGGCTTTATTGCCCGCAAGCGTGGGGCAACAGGGTTAGGAGCATGGGCAATCGGAATCGGTATCGTTTCCATTGTTGTTGGGATCTTTGTACTACCATTGTTTTAACACCACCTAAATGGTTCATCCATTTAAAGGCAGCAAAAAAGCTTGGCACCAATTGGTGTCAAGCTTTTGCCTTTTCTTCTTCTTGTTTTGCAAAATATTCTTCTGCAATTTTATCGATTTCTTTCTTCAGTTCATCAACCATGGTAGCTTCAGGCACTTTACGGACAATTTCTCCTTTACGGAAAAGTAGTCCTTCGTTACGGGCACCTGCAATTCCGATATCTGCTTCACGTGCTTCACCAGGACCGTTTACCGCACAACCTAGTACTGCAACTTTAATTGGCGCTTTTATTGTAGAGATGTATTCCTCTACTTCATTTGCAATACTGATCAAGTCAATTTCAATGCGTCCACATGTAGGACAAGAAATAAGTGTAGCTGCGTTAGAAGATAAGCCAAATGACTTCAATAATTCACGAGCAACCTTTACTTCCTCCACAGGATCTGCACTTAAGGAGATACGTAATGTGTTACCGATTCCCTTGCTTAAAATGGCTCCTAAGCCCGCTGCGCTTTTCACTGTACCTGCAAAAAGGGTCCCAGACTCTGTAATACCTAAATGAAGCGGGTAGTCAAAAGCTTTGGCTGCTTTTTCATATGCTTCAATGGCAAGATTAACATCAGAAGCCTTCATGGACACAATGATATCGTGGAAATCAAGGTCTTCTAATATTTTAATGTGGTGAAGAGCACTTTCCACCATGCCGTCTGCAGTTGGGTAACCGTATTTCTCAATGATACGTTTTTCCAAGGAACCTGCATTAACACCGATTCGAATTGGAATTCCTTTTTCTTTACATGCTTTTACAACAGCCTCAACCTTTTCGCGGCGACCAATATTACCAGGATTGATACGGATTTTGTCCGCTCCGCCTTCAATGGCTTTAAGCGCAAGCTTGTAATCGAAATGGATATCCACAACTAGTGGGATGTTGATTTGTTTTTTTATGTCTGCGATGGCATTTGCTGCGCGCTCGTCCGGACATGCAACTCGGACTACTTGACAGCCTGCTTCTTCCAAACGCTTTATTTCTGCAACCGTTGCTTCTACGTCATGTGTTTTAGTGGTTGTCATACTTTGGATAAATAGTTCGTTACTGCCGCCGATTGTTATGTCTCCAACTTTAACAGGGCGGGTTTTTGTACGATGTATTATTTCATTCACGAGTGAATCGCTCCTTTAGGAATGATCTACAGATCAAAACATCTTTCTTTCATAAGAGTAGCTTGTAATGAGAGAAAAAGCTAGTATTATCCACTAACTCCCAACATATTTTAACAATCGTAACCACATCTGACAAGTGAAAAAGTTTCCTGGCTCTCTGGAGACTGGGGCTAACTGTAGATTTCCGTTCCAGGAGCTTCGCTTGCCTGCGGGCGGTCCGTGAGCTACTCGGCTGAGCTGAAGCCACTCAGAAGTCTATGATTAAGGTGCACAATCATACACCGCTGTGAATTTCCGCAAATGGCTTCGCTTTCCTAGGGGCGCTGCTGGAGCCTCCTCGGCTTTCGCCTGCGGGGTCTCCATCTAGCGCTATCTCCCTCAGGAGTCTTCGCCTTTTGCTCCAATCCACAGCTAGAAATAATTAAGTACATGAGAATACAGTTTTTCAGTGGCTTCTTTGATATTTGGGGGTTCACCTGTCCCTTCCTCCCACGGGCGTCTGCGCGCCTTCCACTTCAATCAACTGGTTGTTTATTTCACAATAAATGCATAGAAAAAGTTTCCTGGCTTTTAGTAGACAGGAAACTTGTAGGTTTTGCCAATTTGGATTTTTTCTGGGGATATGCCTTCGTTTAAGTTTTGGAAGTCTTCTATTAGTTGTGTGATGGAAACGGGAATAGGTTTGTTGGCAATTTTCTCTGCGACAGTCAATACCGTATCGCCAGCTTTAATTTCCACTTCTATGTAAAGGTTGTTAGTAGGTGAGGATAGGGCGGAACTTTCTGATACAGTCTCCGAGTTTGTTATTGGGACTGGAGCGGCAACAGGAGCAGCGGGCTCAGGAATAGTGCCGGATGATAAATCGTAATAGATGCTGTATATGGTGACGAGAATGAGAGCTGCAACGAATAATCGGATCATTTTTATTTTTCCTCCTCAGTCAAGCTTACTTAACTATATGCTTGTCCGAGAAAAAGATGACAAAAAAACACCGACAAATTAGTTGAATTTGTCGGTGACATATACTAATTAATTGGAGGTGTAGGCAATTTAACTTTTACTTCCTTGATAATGAGATATAGAACAAAAAGAGAAACAGCAAAGCTTATTAATGAAGAAAAAGGAATAACTAAACCGCTTGCCTGCATGAGAGTGAAAATTAGCGTTGGAAGCGTGACAGCATAAGCAGCCAAAACCCATGTATGGCGATATTGCAATTTATTTCTTTTTAACACATTTTTAAGTAGTAATCCAAACAAACCTAAAATAGAGATCTGCACGAATTTAGTTGCTGTAAAGAACAGATAACCTACTATCAATAAAACAGTAATGATAATAGGGAATGCACTTCCCACAGAATCCATAAATTGAAGTAGATTCTCTTTTGTTACTTCTGTTCCTTGAAAATCACTGAGAGGTACGAAGTCTGTCTTTCCAGCTCCTTTAAAAATAATTTCATTTGATTGTACAGCCACAACTTCACCGTATGAGCTGATCTCCTCTATCGATAACTCATTTTCAGGATCCAATATAATGGTGAAGCCTTGGTCATCGGCGATAAACGGTTCATCTACATCTGCAAAAAATTCTCCATTCTGTATATAAAAGTCTGGGGTTTCATTTTGCAAAAATTCTTCTGTACTATTAACTAAATTCACAGCACTAGTTCCAAAAGTAATAAACATGGGAATAGAAGATATAAGAACGAGAAAAAATACGTACAGGATGGTTTTGCCTATTCCTTGAAAGCGGAAGGAGGCCATTGCTTTCGGGGAATACAAGCTCTTTACAAATTGAGATAAAATATTCAATTCCTATCAGTCCTTTTTAAAGTAATATACCAACTTCATGTTACCTTAACTAGGGTATGTGAACAATAATTAATTTCATAACAGTCACTAATGTAAATTTCAAGTTACGGTTTGTAAAGATAATGTAAATTTATCATCAATTCTATTTACATTAGAATCATATTAGGTTAATAATTGTATTTGGTTTTGTAGATTTTTGTCGATACTATATTGTTTTTGATTAAGGGGTTGAATTTATTGGACTTGGATGTTCAGAAGTTAATTTTTGAATTTATTGGTGGTCTGGGTATTTTCCTTTTCGGGATTAAATACATGGGTGACGGACTGCAAAAATCAGCTGGAGATAAGCTGAGAGATATTTTAGATCGTTTTACTACGAATCCGCTAATGGGTGTATTTGCCGGTATTCTAGTTACAGTTCTTATTCAATCAAGTTCCGGAACCACGGCACTGACAGTCGGTTTGGTTAGTGCTGGATTCATGACGCTTCGCCAAGCGATTGGTGTAATTATGGGTGCCAATGTTGGAACTACTGTTACAGCATTCATCATCGGTATTAAAATTGACGAGTATGCCTTGCCGATTATTGCAGTAGGTGCCATCTTGTTATTCTTCTTTAAAAATCAAAAAATACAATATTTCGGTCAGATTGTTTTTGGTTTTGGTACGTTATTCTATGGTTTAAAAATCATGGGAGGTGGACTTAAACCACTACGAGAGTTGCCAGCTTTCATTGACTTAACGGTAACTATGAGTGATAACCCAATTCTTGGGGTAGTAGTTGGAACGGTCTTTACCGTTATTGTTCAGAGTTCAAGTGCTACTGTAGGGATTTTGCAAGAACTTTATGGACAAGGTGCAATGGATCTTAGTGCTGCATTACCTGTACTTTTTGGAGACAATATTGGTACAACGATTACAGCAGTTTTAGCTGCTCTTGGGGCAAGCGTTGCCGCAAGACGTGCTGCTTTATCACATGTAATGTTTAATGTCTTGGGAACAGTAATTGTTTTGATATTGTTGATTCCTTTTCAAATGTATGTAGAATTCCTTCAACAAAAGCTAGATCTGAACCCTGAAATGACGATTGCATTTGCACACGGTTCTTTTAACATTGCCAATGTTCTTATTCAATTACCGTTTATTGGTCTACTAGCGTTGATTGTTACAAAAATCATTCCTGGAGAAGACAGCTTTGTTGAATATAAGCCAAAGCATCTTGATCCAATCTTTATTGAACAATCACCTTCACTAGCTTTAGGTCAAGCTAAAGAGGAAGTTCTGCGAATGGGTGAGTATTCTGTAGTAGGACTAGAATCTACACATGAATATTTAAAATCTGGTGTAACTAAGTATTCAGAACAAGCTTATCAAGTGGAAGAAGCTATCAATAATCTTGATCGAAAAATTACGGACTACTTAGTGAAGCTTTCTTCTAGCTCCTTATCTGATCATGAATCAGAAGAGCATTCCGTATTAATGGATACTGTTCGTGATATCGAGAGAATCGGTGACCATTTCGAAAACATCGTGGAGTTAGTTGATTATCAAATTGCCAACAAAGTGGAATTAACGGAAGCTGCTGAAACAGATCTTGAAGAAATGTTTACACTGACTCAATCAACTGTTAAAGAAGCTATTGAAGCTTTAAGATCGAATAATAAAGACTTAGCGAATGAAGTAAGATTGAAAGAAGACAAAATCGACAAAATGGAACGCTCTCTTCGTAAGAAACATATCTTGCGTATGAATGAAGGATTATGTTCCGGTCAAGCTGGAATTGTGTTTGTTGATATTATCAGTAACCTTGAGCGTATTGGGGACCATGCTGTAAATATTGCGGAAGCAGTTTTAGGAGAAGACCACGAAACTTTATAAAGGTTAAGAACGTATTAAAAACCAGACTCTTATGGGTCTGGTTTTTTTAAAATGTTTAAAGGAGGTTTTGTAATGGAAATCCTGTATTGGGCAATAATCATTGCATTATTTGTTATTGCTTTTGTTGGGCTGGTTTATCCCATCATTCCAAGTGTGCTCTTTTTAGTAGGTGGATTTCTTCTTTATGGGGTGTTTTTCTCTTTTGAAGAATTGACTTTATTATTCTGGATCATCACCGTGTTATTTGTTATTTTGCTATTTGTTGCGGACTACTTTGCAAATCTTTTAGGAGTAAAAAAGTTTGGCGGAAGCAATGCATCTATATGGGGAAGTACCATCGGATTATTGATTGGTCCTTTTGTTATACCGATAGCTGGTATTATTCTTGGCCCATTCTTGGGAGCGGTTATTGGTGAACTATTATTTAATAAAAATGGTTTAAAAGCGTCCATGAAAGCAGGTTTCGGATCTGTGGTCGGCCTGTTTAGTAGTGCATTGGTTAAAGGAATTATCCAGGGAATCATGATCATTATATTCTTTATTTTCGTATAAACAAGGTTATACTAGAAGTGTTTGAAAGAGATACATTTGTGTTATAGCAATAATATGTGCGAAGAAGGAGTGGGTGGCTTGAAGACGATTGGAGTTTTAACAAGTGGCGGTGACTCGCCTGGAATGAATGCGGCAGTCAGGGCTGTAGTAAGAAAAGCAATTTACCACAACTTGAATGTATATGGTATCTACCAAGGCTATGCAGGTCTTATGGCCGGCAATATCAAAAAGTTGGAGCTTGGATCCGTTGGGGATATCATCCACCGTGGTGGAACTGTTTTATATACGGCTAGAAGTGAAGAATTCAAAACCCTTGAAGGTCAACAAAAAGGAATAGAACAGTTAAAAAAACACGGAATTGAAGGCCTTGTTGTCATTGGTGGAGATGGCTCATATCGTGGGGCCCAAAAGCTTACAGAACATGGCTTTCCTTGTATCGGTTTGCCAGGAACCATTGACAATGACATTGCGGGAACAGATTATACCATCGGGTTTAATACAGCACTTCACACTGTCATTGATGCAATCGATAAAATTAGAGATACGGCAACCTCCCATGAACGTACATTCATTATTGAAGTAATGGGCCGCCATGCAGGGGACATCGCATTATGGGCAGGTCTAGCAGGTGGAGCTGAAACCATTATCATTCCTGAGATAGGCTTTAAGCTAGAGGATGTAGTCGGCCGAATTAAGAGTGGGCAAAAACGAGGCAAAAAGCATACGATCATTGTCCTTGCAGAGGGCGTTAGCAGTGGAATGGATTTTGCTAAACTGATTGAAAAAGAAACACAACTGGAAACCCGTGTGTCGGTTCTTGGTCATATCCAAAGAGGCGGAACACCAACTGCGTTTGACCGAGTTCTGTCAAGTCGTCTTGGCGGACGGGCTGTTGAGTTGTTGATGGATGGAAAAGCAGGCAGGGCAGTGGGAATGGAAAAAAATCAGATTGTTGATTATTCCTTTGATGAAGTATTCTCCATGCCGCACAAGATCGATGATAGTATGTATCGCTTATCGCAGGAGTTATCGATCTAGCCCAAAATAAATAATTTAATGTAGGTAAGCAGATTAATTGAAAGATTGTACAAGTTTTGGTAATCTGAAATTAACGGATCAAAAGGGTCATGCTTTTTTGGTTCAATATTAATACATAACAATTAGGAGGAGATAATTATGGCATACGAACTACCACAATTACCTTATGCATACGACGCATTGGAGCCTCACATCGACAAAGAAACAATGAACATTCACCACACAAAGCATCACAATACTTACGTAACAGGTATTAACGCTGCTCTTGAAGGACAAGCTGAACTTCAAGGTAAAAGTGTAGAGGAGTTAATCTCCAACATGGACGCAGTTCCTGAAAACATTAAAACAGCTGTACGCAACCACGGTGGTGGACACGCAAACCACAGCCTTTTCTGGAACATCTTGACTCCAGGTGGCGCTACTTCTCCAAACGGTGAATTGGCTGACGCTTTAACAAGCAAATTTGGTAGCTATGACAACTTCAAAGACGAGTTTGCAAAAGCTGCAGCTACTCGTTTCGGATCTGGTTGGGCATGGTTAGTAGTAAACAACGGTGAACTTGAAATCACAAGCACACCAAACCAAGACTCTCCATTAATGGAAGGTAAGACTCCAGTTCTAGGCCTTGATGTTTGGGAGCATGCTTACTACCTAAACTACCAAAACCGTCGTCCTGACTACATCAACGCATTCTTCAACGTAATCAACTGGGATGTAGTAGGAAAACTATACAACGAAGCAAAATAATAACCACCCCAAAAACTCTCATCCCTATGTGGATGGGAGTTTTTTTATGTAAAAAATGATGAGTGTATTGGAGCGGAAGGCACTCGACTCCAGCGGGGGAGAAACGGTAGGTTGAGACCCCTGAAGCGTTGTGAGGAGGCTCAAACACCGTCCCGCGGAAAGCGAGTGCCTGCAGCGGAAAGAAACGGTCAAACTTCAATAAGTCTAAAAAAATCAAAGTACATAACTCCCACTCCTTTAAGCCACAATAAACGTAGATAAAGGAGCGGGGTAATATGGCAGTACTAAAAAAACTTATCGGCGATGTCGAAGTCAACAAAGACCTGATGCTACTCTTAATCATCGGTGGACTCTATTCCCTCAGCATCGCGCTTTCCAATACATTCGTAAATGTATACCTTTGGAAGCAATCAGGTGAATTTAGCGACCTGGGCTTCTACAACTTAGCAATCGTCGTCTTTCAGCCGTTAACATTCATACTGGCAGGTAGATGGGCAAAAAAAATTGATCGAGTCATTGTGCTACGTTTAGGAGTCGTATTCTTAGCACTTTTTTATTTGTTCGTTTTGTTCATTGGAGACAAGGCTTCCACCTACTTATTGCTACTTGGTGCTCTACTTGGAATAGGCTATGGGTTTTACTGGCTTGCTTTTAATGTATTAACATTCGAGATTACAGAACCGGAAACAAGAGATTTTTTCAATGGATTTCTAGGAATTCTAACTTCAGTTGGCGGAATGATTGGACCCATAGCGGCAGGATATATTATTTCTACATTAGAAAAATTCACAGGATACACCGTGATCTTCACCATTTCCCTCATATTGTTCTTTGCTGCGGTAATTTTAAGTTTGTTTTTACAAAGGCGAGGGGCAGAAGGAAACTTTGAACTCCGACGCATCTTGCAGGAAAGAAAAAACAATGCAAACTGGGGATACATAACAAATGCTCATTTCTTTCAAGGATTACGTGAAGGTACGTTTCTTTTTGCCATCTCTGTTTTGGTATTTATCACAACCAACAGTGAATTGGCACTTGGAACGTTCGGACTGTTAAACTCAGCTGTGGCATTTGTCTGTTACTATCTAGCTACACGGCTTATCAAAAAAGAGTTCCGAAAAAAAGCTATCCTTCTGGGAGGACTGATATTGTATGGCGCTATTTTCTTTCTTATCTTTGAACTCACGTATGTGAAGTTGCTGATGTATGCAGTCACAATCGCAATTGCCTACCCATTGTTATTGGTCCCATATGTATCATTAACATACGATGTGATCGGGAGAGGATGGAAAGCGGCAGAAATGCGTATTGAATATATTGTTGTCAGGGAAATATTTTTGAACTTAGGACGTATTGCTTCAATTATCCTGTTTCTAATAGCCGTTATCTTTTTTGATACGCAAAAGAGTATTCCAATACTAATGTGTGTGATTGGAGCGGGTCATGCCTTGATTTATCCGTTCGTCCGAAAAGTAGAACTTGAACCCGTACCTTCTCCAAAGGAAGAGCCACATCCAATTGTGACAACTTTGAGAGACGGGGAAGGAGAATCAACTCCTTAAAAGATATTTAATAATAGAAATTTATTGAGATTTCCTATACAATAGAAAAAGACACAGACACCTATACAAACCAACGTAGGTGTCTCTTACTTTTTATAAAACATGTTGCTTAATAAGCCTATCGAAATAATTAATGAAAAGGTGTAAAGTATGACCAATCAAAAGCAAAAAAAGAAAAAGAAAAATTATGTCCCCTCACGCTTAAACCTTTTGTTTTTTGCGGTTTTTTTACTGTTCTCTGCCCTAATACTTAGACTAGGATTTGTCCAGATTGTTTTCGGGGAAGATTACCGCAAAGAAGTAGATCGGACCGAAAATGTTACGGTAAATACATTAGTACCAAGAGGGAAAATATATGATCGCAATGGGAATGTTGTAGTTGATAACACCCCATTAAATGCCATTACATATACACGCATGCAGTCAACAACCCAAAAGGAACAGTTGGAGGTTGCAAAAAAACTTTCAGAAATTATCACGATGGATATTGACAAGATTCAAGAAAGAGATAAAAAAGACTATTGGATTCTAACTCGTCCTGAAGAAGCGGCAAAATTGATAACAGATGAAGATCGAAAGAAGGTTGCGGATGGGGATTTAGCAGAAAGTGACTTATACGATTTGCAATTGGATAGAATTACGAAACAGCAACTAGATGAAATCACGAAAGAAGAAAAAGAGGTACTGGCTATTTTTCGTGAGTTCAATAAAGGGTATGCACTGACCCCGCAGATTGTTAAGAACCAAGATGTTACGGCCAAGGAATTTGCAATGGTTAGTGAGATGTTGACAGATTTACCTGGTGTGGATATTACAACAGATTTCATTAGATCTTATGCATATGGAACTACCCTGAATTCTGTTTTTGGAAATGTTTCAACTTCTGAGTCTGGCATACCAAGTGAGAAGATAGATGAGTTCCTCGCTCGTGGGTATAGTAGGAATGATCGTATTGGAACCTCTCAATTAGAAGCTCAATACGAAAATGTTCTTCAAGGCCAAAAAGCTAGAGTTCGCAATGTAACAGATACCGGTGGAAACTTGCTGCGTCAAGAAAAAGTATATGACGGTCAGCGCGGAAAAGATTTAATCTTATCTGTTGATATGGAATTGCAGCAGAAAATAGAAGAAGCTTTAATTGATGAGATGCTAAAAACACGAGCAGATCCTAACGCAAAAGCAAGATTCCTAGATCGTGCTTTTGTAGTTGTCATGAATCCTAAAACTGGTGAAGTTCTTTCACTTGCAGGAAAACAATTGATTCGGGATGAAGAGGATGGCCAACTTAAAATTTATGATAATGCATTGGGTGCCATTCAAGAAGCTTATGAACCAGGTTCAACGGTGAAAGGAGCTTCAGTGCTAGCAGGTTATCAGCATGGCGTCATCCAACCTGGTTCTTATCTATATGATTCACCTTTATATATTGGCCGCGCCCCAAATTCTTTAAAGAAAGCTTCATATACTAATATGGGGAGTATTAATGATTTAACAGCACTTGAAAGGTCTTCCAATGTCTATATGTTCAGAATTGCAATGGCAATTGCCGGTGCTAATTACTCGCCAAGGCAACCGTTATATATACCTCCAGCCGCATATGATACGTTTAGGTCCTACCTAGCTCAATTCGGTTTAGGTGTTGAAACGGGTATTGACCTTCCTCGTGAATCTGCGGGTTTTGAAGGAACAGATACCAGTCTGCCTGGTCTTCTTCTAGATTTATCCATTGGACAGTATGATACGTACACTACTCTTCAATTGGCTCAATATGTTTCTACCATTGCAAATGGCGGTTATAGAATGCAGCCGCAATTAGTTAAAGAAATCAGAGAGCCGAATAATGGAGAAGGTCTCGGTCGTGTAGTCGAACCATTTGAACCTAAAGTGTTGAACAGAGTAGATATGTCAGATAGTCAAATTAAGCGAGTTCAAGACGGTTTTATCAGGGTTTATCATGGATCAAGAGGAACAGCAAAAAGTTCTACAATGAAGGAATTTAAACCTGCAGGAAAATCAGGAACAGCACAATCAAGGTATATAGAGTATCTTCCTAATGGAGAACGACGCTCCTATGAAACGCTTAACTTTAATCTAGTAGGTTATGCTCCTTACGACAATCCAGAAATTGCTTATGCCATTATGGTTCCTTATGCATCTACTGACTTTAATGTAACAGGAGGAATCAGTACCCGTATTGGTGATGCTGTTTTGGATGCTTACTTCAACCTGAAGAAAGAACGAGCTAAAGAAAAACCGGAAGAAGAACAAACAGTTGAAGAGGCAGAACAAACTTCCGAAGAAGATACAGAATAATAGTCAAAAAGCACTCCATTCGGGGTGCTTTTTTGTGTCTTAATGCCACCTTTTTAATTTTGCAATAGCAAACTTACACTAAATTCCTCCATTATTCCCGATAAAACTACAGAAAAACCGACATTTACAAAACCTTTACACTTGATTCATACCCAGTTAACACACAAGTTATATTCTGTTATTCGTAGGGCAAGATAAACAGAAACATCAACAAAAACAAAAACCTTAGGGGGAATTAAGAAATGAAAAGCTTCAAACGTTTTTTATTACTAGCTATCGTTGCATCACTTGCAGTATTCGCTGCAGCGTGTGGCAATGCAAACAACAACGGTGGTAACGAAGGATCTTCAGAAGGAGCATCTGCTGAAGGTGGAGAAGAACTTGAAGGTAGTGTAGTAATTGATGGATCTGGTACAGTATTTCCTTTCATGTCATTAATGGCTGAAAAATACATGACAGAAGCTCAAGAAGGTGTATCTGTTGAAGTGAGTCGTGCTGGTACATCTGCTGGATTTAAGAAATTTCTAGTAGAAGACGGAACTGATTTCAATAACGCATCTCGTACAATTAAAGATGAAGAGAAAGCACAAGCTGATGAGCTTGGCATGGAAGTAAAAGAAATGAAAGTTGCACTTGACGGATTAACAATCGTAATCAACAAAGAAAACGATTGGGCAACTGAATTAACGGAAGAAGACATTAAAAAAATCTTCTTAGCTGAAGGTAATATTAAAAACTGGTCTGATATTAATCCAGATTTCCCTAATGAGCCAATCAAAGCTTACGGTCCAAACGAAAACCACGGAACATATGAGTTCTTCTGGGAAAAAATTCTTGAAGAAAAAGATTTAGTTGAAGGTGTTAACTTACAACAAGAATACTCTACATTAGTAGACCTTGTTTCTAAAGATAAAAACGCAATTGGATTCTTCGGTTATGGTTACTATGCAAGTAACACAGATAAATTAACAGCTGTGAAAGTTGACTTTGGTAACGGTCCTGTAGAACCATCACTTGATACAATCGCTGAAGATGGTGACTATGCTAACTTTACTCGTCCAGTATTCACTTACTTGAACGTAGATATGGCGAAAGAGAAGCCACAAGTACTTGACTATGCGATCTACACAATGGAAAATGCGCAAACTGTTGCAAGTGAAACAGGATTTGCTCCGTTGACAGATGAAGAGATCAAAGCTTCTGTAGAAGAGCTTGAAGGTTTAAAGTAAGTTATCAGGGAAGATGAGGGGCTCCTTGCTGCTCATCTTCCTCTATGTATTTTTAATATAGGCTTTGGATGGTCCTTGTTACGTTAGGGTAAAGGATGAAAGGGGATTTCAAATTGGCTAATCAGAAAGATAGCATCAATGTGAGAGAGTTAATCAATAAGAAAAAGACAACTCTTAACACGAATAGATTTATTGAAGCGTTTGTACCCAAATTTCTTTTGGGTATCGCAACAATTTCTATTTTTACAACATTAGGTATTATTTTTACATTATTATTTGAGACAGTAGAATTCTTTTCTAGAGTTCCGTTTCTTGATTTCTTTACAGGTACCCAATTAAAACCTTTAGGTGAAAATGCACAATTCGGTGTGCTTCCTTTATTGACAGGAACAATTATTTCTTCTGTCATTGCAATGGTTGTGGCGATTCCTATCGGTTTAATGAGTGCTGTTTTCTTAAGCGAATATGCCTCAGATAGAGTCAGAAGAACTTTAAAACCAGTTCTTGAAGTGCTAGCAGGTATTCCGACAATTGTGTACGGATTCTTTGCATTCACTTTTGTAACGCCTCTATTAAGACAAATTATTCCTGGTTTAGAACCAACGAATATCCTCAGCCCGGGTATAGTAATGGGTATTATGATTATTCCAATGGTTGCCTCTTTATCGGAAGACGCGATGAGCTCTGTCCCCAATGCAATGAGAGAGGGAGCATTGGCGCTTGGATCGACGAAACTTGAGGTTGCTTGGAAGGTTGTAGTTCCTGCAGCTATGTCTGGAATTGTCGCATCATTTGTTCTGGCTATTTCCCGTGCAATCGGTGAAACGATGATTGTAACCATTGCGAGCGGAAGTACAAAAAACTTTACGTTTGACGTTACACAATCTATGCAAACGATGACCGCATACATTGTGGAAGTAACCGGTGGGGATGCACCAGCTGGTTCAACTTTATATTATAGCTTGTATGCTGTCGCGATGACGTTGTTCGTCTTTACTCTTGTCATGAACCTGATCGCACAGTATATCTCTCGCAAGTATAGGGAGGAATATTAAGATGAAACATGTTGATGCAGCGCAAGTACAAAAGAAAATGAATTCAAGATTAGCGGTGAACAATATTGCTAAATCATTATTTTTAGCAGCAACATTAATTGGTCTTGTTGTACTCGTCATTCTTTTTTACCGTGTTATTTCGCAAAGTATGGGTTGGATTGATTTTCAATTTATTACGAATAAACTATCTACAATGGCGGACCGAGCTGGAATCATGGGTGCCATTATGGGTACTGTATGGCTGATGGTAGTTGTTGCGCCTATAACATTGTTTCTAGGTGTTGGAACGGCTATCTATTTAGAAGAGTATGCAAAAAAAGGACGCCTACAACGCTTTTTACAAACAAACATTTCAAACCTTGCAGGTGTACCTTCGATTGTATTTGGTATTTTGGGATTAACTATTTTTGTTAGAGCGGCTGGCCTTGGAAATATTGTTCTGGCTGGTGGTCTGACAATGGCATTATTAGTTCTTCCTATCGTAGTTGTAGCGAGTCAAGAAGCAATTCGCTCAGTTCCTGGTTACTTAAGAGAAGCATCTTACGGAATGGGTGCGACTAAATGGCAGACAATCAAGAATATCGTTTTGCCAGCTTCATTACCGGGTATTTTAACAGGAGTTATCCTTGCGCTATCCCGTGCCATCGGGGAAACAGCTCCACTAGTTGTATTAGGAATTCCAGCATTGTTGATTCCGCTACCTGAGGGGATTTTCGACAAATTCACGGTACTTCCAATGCAAATTTACTATTGGACGATTGACGCAGCTCTTGTAGCAGAATATGCGAACCTTGCAGCAGCAACTATCGTAGTACTACTTTTCATTTTATTAGTCATGAATTCCATTGCAGTCATTATTCGAAATAAATTCCAAAGAAGATTTTAATCCTAGGAGGAATCATCTATGCAAATTGCAGTGCCTGAACGTGAGACGAAGAACAATACTTCTTCTAAAACCAACACTCCAAAAAATAAAAATATTGTTTATCATACAAAAGATTTAAACTTATGGTACGGGGAAAACTTGGCATTGAAAAACATCAACTTGCCGATATACGAAAACGAAGTTACGGCAATCATCGGTCCATCCGGTTGCGGTAAATCCACTTATATCAAAACGTTGAATCGTATGGTGGAATTAGTACCAAGTGTAAAAGTTTCTGGTGATATCCTATATCGTGAGAAGAATATTTTAGGAAAATCGTATAAAGTGGAAGAATTAAGAACGAATGTAGGGATGGTTTTTCAAAAGCCTAATCCGTTCCCTAAGTCCATTTATGACAATATTGCTTACGGACCAAGAATCCATGGAATCCGTAACAAAAAAGTCCTTGATCAAATCGTAGAAAAAAGCTTACGTGGAGCGGCTATCTGGGATGAAGTGAAGGACCGTCTAAAAGAAAATGCTTATGGTCTATCAGGTGGACAACAGCAACGTTTATGTATTGCTCGTTGTTTGGCTATTGAGCCAGATGTCATCTTAATGGATGAACCAACATCGGCACTTGACCCTATCTCTACCCTAAAAGTGGAAGAACTCGTTCAAGAACTGAAGAAAGACTATAGTATCGTCATTGTTACGCATAATATGCAACAGGCTGCACGTATATCCGACAGAACCGCTTTCTTCTTAAATGGGGAAGTGGTAGAATATTCTGAAACAGATAAATTGTTCTCAAATCCGTCAGATAAGCGTACAGAAGACTATATTACTGGTCGTTTCGGATAATAAAGGTAGAGAGGAAGAGGTAGATGGTATTGCGTCAATTTCATGTGGATTTAGAAACGTTAAGAGATAAATTATTGGAACTTGGAAGTTTGGCTGAAATTGCAATGGGAAAATCCATTGACGCCTTAACAAATCAAAATGTAGATCTTGCTCTTCAAATTATTGAAGAGGACAACAAGGCAGACCGTTTAGATGAAGAGATCAATGACTTTGCCATTCTTCTTATTGCCAAACAACAGCCAGTGGCGATTGATTTACGGAGAATTTTTGTAGCAATTAAAATCTCCACGGATGTTGAACGTATCGCAGATTTTGCTGTAAATATTGCAAAGTCTACGATAAGAATAGGTAAAAATTCTCAACCGTTAATTCAGATTGAAAAGATAGAAAAAATGCATAGCATCGCAACGGAAATGCTATCTCTTGCATTAAAGGCCTATTATGATGAGGATGTAGTCCTTGCGAAGAAAGTAGCAGACATGGATGACCAAGTGGACGAGCTATACGGTCAAAACATTCGTGAACTGCTTCAACTGACAAAAGATTATCCAGACATGATCCCTGAAATTACTCAATTGAGCTTCATTTGCCGTTATATTGAGCGTATGGCAGATCATACGACTAATATTTCAGAGAATATTTTCTACCTTGTAAAGGGAAGTCATTATGAATTGAATGATTGAATCGATGAGCTCTGTTCTTAAATGAACAGAGCTTTCTTTATTTCTTAAATGTCTATTTTTTTACAGACATACAAAAACATTAGATAAGCTGAGAAAAAGTGAGAAAGTAAGAGGTAAACTCTTATGTTCCCGTTTTCATAAAGATTTTCAGCTTAGATAATATATGGTATGATTCATTCTGTTGCAAACGGACCCGACTTTCTTGAGAGTAGAAAGTCACAAAACTAAATAATAAAGAAAGAGGTGTGCTATGAACGTAGCAAACTTAAAACAAGAATGGTTTGGCAATGTGCGTGGAGACGTACTAGCCGGTATGACCGTAGCATTAGCCCTCATTCCTGAAGCAATCGCATTCTCTATCATCGCTGGTGTTGACCCGATGGTGGGACTTTATGCGTCCTTCTGTATTGCCGTGGTTATCGCCTTCACAGGTGGACGACCAGGGATGATTTCTGCTGCAACTGGAGCGATGGCTTTACTCATGGTTACATTAGTTGCAGACCATGGAATTGAATATTTGTTCGCAGCTACAGTGTTGACGGGGATCATACAGATTTTGATGGGTGTATTTAAACTTGGTAAATTTATATCTTTTCTCCCTCAAGCAGTAATTATTGGTTTTGTTAATGCATTAGCAATTTTAATTTTCACCGCACAATTAGTGCATTTTACTCCGGAAAAAGGTGGATCTTGGATAATGGTCGGTTTTGTCATTGCTACCCTTGCCATTATATATCTGCTACCAAGAATCACAAAAGCATTACCATCTGCATTAGTGGCAATTGTCGTTATCACAGCCATTACCCTATTTGGTGGAGGGTTTGGTCTGAGTACAGTAGGAGATCAAGGAGAGATTTCTAGAACCTTGCCTTTCTTCCATATCCCTATGGTTGAGTTGTCATGGGAAACACTTATGATCATCCTTCCGTATGCATTCACGTTGGCGATCGTGGGTAACCTTGAGTCGTTACTGACGGCAACAATTGTCGATGAAATGACAGATACTAAGAGTAATAAGAACCGAGAAATGAAGGGGCAAGGTATTGCAAACGTCGTAACCGGCTTCTTCGGTGGTATGGCTGGTTGTGCCATGATTGGACAATCTGTTATCAACGTTAAATCCGGTGGGCGGGGAAGGCTTTCTGCTTTAGTTGCAGGGACTTTCCTATTATTCTTAATCATGGTATTAGGTGATATCGTTGTACAAATCCCAATGGCTGCACTTGTTGGAGTAATGATCATGGTTTCAATCGGAACATTTGATTGGCAGTCCATCCGCGAACTTCACAAAATACCTCGCGCAGATGCGGTAGTAATGATCGTAACGGTTGCAATTGTTGTGTACACACATGACCTTGCAAAAGGTGTAGCGGCAGGGGTTGTCTTAAGTGCATTAATTTTCGGCTGGAAGATGGCGAAGATAAAAGCTACTATGACGTTAAAAGATGAGGTTATGCATTATCAAATCTCTGGGCAAATGTTCTTTGGAACGATGAGTCATTTTGTGGATTTATTTGATTATAATAATGATCCAAAAGAGGTTGTCATCGACTTTAGCAATACCCATATATGGGATCAATCTGCAGTAACCGCAATTTCAAAAACGGTGCAAAAATATCAAAGATTAGGTAAGAACGTAAAAATTATAGGCCTTAACGATGAGAGTAAAACACTAATAGACAGAGTGGGTTTATCTGCTACTTCTGGTCATTAAATAATAATTAATTGACGGGACAATTCATTTTGTCCCGTTTTTTGTGCAAATAGACATAATAAAAAGGAGCACAGAAGCTCCTTAAGGTGTGTGATGAATGAAAGAAAAGAATGCGGCTATCGAAGCCAACATTGATTTGGATTTTTTTACTTTTTGTTCTAAGTCAATTTTTGCTTCTTCTTTTTCCACATGTAGGTTTTGAAAAGCTCGTCGTCTGTACTGATAGTCCATCATTATACAGCATCACCTTTCCCACTCATATGTTATTGAAAACGCTTTCTAATAATATCATAACAATTAACAGATAATTCTGCAATTAAACTTCACGTTTTCTTTACAAAAGAAAGCTTGAAACCAGTATATAAGTGTTTTATTATATAAGCATATTGTTATATAAGCGTTTGATTATATTACTTATCCTTTCCAAAGGTAGGTGTACGTATGCAACAAGTACTGAGAATGGACGAAGCGGCAGCCACCCTAAAAATCTTAGGAGATAAAACAAGGCTTTCTATGTTGGCACTACTGCAGGACCATGATTGCTGCGTCTGCGAATTTGTGGAAATCTTCCAAATGAGCCAGCCTTCTATTAGTCAGCATGTAAAAAAACTGAAAGAAGTCGGCCTTGTTAAAGAATCAAGAAAAGGTCAGTGGATTATGTATTCCATCAATACAGAACATCTACACTACGAATTAATCAAATCAATTCTTGTGCATGTTCCTTCACTCGAAGAGAAGCTGAAGGAACTGGAGGAAAAAGGACTTAGAATTACTTGTTGTTAGTTTAAGGGGGGAATATTTTGCTGGATATAATTTTGGCATCTGTGATTTTTTTACTTACATTGGTTTTTGTTATCTGGCAGCCTAAGGGATTGTCTATCGGGTGGTCAGCCTGTGGAGGTGCACTCTTGGCATTGCTTTTTGGTGTCGTAACCTTTACAGACGTTATTGATGTGACAAGCATCGTTTGGAATGCAACATTGACGTTTGTGGCATTGATTATCATATCCCTCATTTTAGATGAAGTAGGATTCTTTGAGTGGTCTGCCTTACACATGGCGCGATTCGCTAAGGGAAGTGGAGTGAGGATGTTCATCTATATCACCTTGCTTGGGGCAGTAGTTGCAGCATTCTTCGCAAATGATGGAGCGGCACTTATCCTGACTCCGATTGTTCTTGCAATGGTGAGGAACTTGCAGTTTAAAGAAAAGATGATCTTACCGTTTATTATGGCTAGTGGGTTCATTGCTGACACCACTTCGCTACCACTAGTGGTTAGTAACCTTGTGAACATCGTTTCTGCAGACTTTTTCGATATAGGGTTTGTGGAATATGCTTCACGAATGATTGTTCCGAACTTCTTTGCGCTTGGTGCAAGTATTGTAGTGCTTTACTTGTTCTTCCGTAAAAGCATTCCGGAAAACTACGATATTTCCGTATTGAAGGCACCGAGAGAAGCAATAAAAGATATGAAGCTTTTCAATCTTTCATGGATAGTGTTAGCTGTCCTTCTGATAGGATATTTTGCTAGTGAATTTGCCGGTATTCCTGTTTCATTTGTAGCAGCATCTGTAGCTATTATTTTTCTATTAATAAGCAGAAACAGTCCAGTCATTAACACGAAGCAGATCTTAAAAGGCGCGCCTTGGGCCATCGTGTTCTTCTCGATTGGGATGTATGTGGTTGTATATGGGCTAAGAAACGTAGGATTGACAAATCTACTTACAGATGTCATCCAAATGGCAGCTGATGAAGGACTTTTCGTTGCAACGTTATCCATGGGGTTCATTGCAGCTATCCTTTCATCTTTCATGAATAACATGCCGACTGTCATGATTGATGCATTGGCAATCAAAGATACAGTTACAACCGGAACCATCCGGGAAGCGTTAATCTATGCCAATGTTATTGGATCAGACCTTGGCCCGAAAATTACACCAATCGGTTCCTTGGCAACATTACTATGGCTACACGTTTTAAGTCTTAAAGGTGTAAAAATCAGTTGGGGCTATTACTTCAAAGTAGGTATCATCCTAACTATACCAACTCTATTCATCACGCTATTAGGCCTATATTTCTGGCTTTTAATAATTGGTTAAGAAGTTTCCCTGTTGATTGTAGTGAAGGGAATGAGAATCCGGCGGGAGGTAGCGGTTGACTTGAGACCCCACAGGCGAAGCCGAGGAGGCTCAAGCACCGCCCCGCGGAAAGCGAATACCTGGAACGGAAATTAACAGGAGTCGGAGTAAATATCAAAAAACAAATAAAGGAGTTTTTCATCATGACTAAAAAAACAATCTACTTCCTATGCACAGGTAACTCTTGCCGCAGCCAGATGGCAGAGGGCTGGGGGAAAAAATACTTAAGCGACGAGTGGGACGTATACTCAGCAGGTATCGAAGCACACGGTGTAAACCCAAACGCAGTAAAAGCTATGAACGAAGTGGACGTAGACATCACCAACCAAACTTCTGACACAATTGATCCTGAAATCCTGAAAAAAGCTGACCTAGTCGTAACACTTTGCGGTCATGCTGCAGATGTGTGCCCCGCAACACCACCAAACAAAGAGAGAGTTCACTGGGGATTTGATGATCCTGCGAAAGCGGAAGGAACAGAAGAAGAGAAGTGGAAGTTCTTCCAACGAGTACGTGACGAAATTGGTGACCGTATCCAAACGTTTGCTGAGACTGGAAAATAATTAAAATGGCCGAGTGAAATATCTCGGCTATTTTTTCTATAACGGAAAGGGGAAATAAGAAATGGCTAAAATTGAAATTTTTGACCCGGCAATGTGCTGTGCAACTGGAGTATGTGGGCCTAGTGTTGACCTGGAATTAACAAGGGTAGCAAGTGCTATATTTTCCATGCAACAAAAAGGGATCGACATTTCCCGTTACAATTTAGGCTCAGAGCCAGAACCTTTTGTAACGAACCAAAAGGTGAATGAATTGCTAATGGAAAAAGGACCGGAATGTCTTCCGGTTATTCTAGTAGATGGTGAAGTTGCCAAAATGGAGGATTACCCTACAAATGAGGAGTTTGCTAAATGGACCGGTGTGAAAGTAGAGGAAATGGTTCAGGAAAAACCAAAAAAGAAACTCAACATTACTCTAAACTCAATCAACTAGGAGGGTGGCTTTATGCTCCCAACATTCCAACCAAAAACAAATATACAAACACCATATCTATTTTTTACTGGTAAAGGTGGGGTTGGTAAAACGTCCACAGCATGTGCCACTTCTATCGCTCTTGCCGAAGAAGGGAAGAGGGTATTGATAGTCAGCACCGATCCAGCTTCCAACCTACAGGATGTGTTTGAAACGGAACTGACAAATGATATATCCGAAATTCCTAGTGTGGAGGGACTATATGCCTGCAATCTTGATCCAGAGGAAGCCGCGAGAGATTACAGGGAAAGTGTGATTGGTCCTTATAAAGGAAAACTCCCTGAATCGGTATTAGCTACCATGGAGGAACAGTTATCAGGGGCATGTTCGGTTGAGATTGCAGCTTTTGACCAATTTTCAACATTGCTTACACAAGAAGAGATAACCGGTCAGTTTGATGTGATTGTATTTGATACAGCTCCAACTGGCCATACACTTAGGTTGCTCTCCTTACCTTCTGCATGGAACACCTTTCTTGAGGAAAGCACGCATGGTGCTTCCTGTTTAGGGCCACTTTCTGGGCTTGGTGCAAAAAAGGAGCTCTATGAACAGACAGTAATGGCATTGGCTGATCCTACACAGACTCAATTGTTTCTCGTAACTCGTCCTGATGAATCACCAATATTCGAAGCTGCTCGAGCATCTAAGGAGTTGCGAGAAATAGGGCTACACAACCAGCAACTTATTGTAAATGGTTTATTGGAAAAACCAGTTATCAATGATGAAGTGTCTTTGGCATTTTTTGATAAACAGCAGAAAGCCATGGATGTTGCCATTAATACATTTAAAGAAATACCGATGACATATTTACCTTACATCTCATACTCATTAACAGGGACTAGTGCGTTAAAAGCTTGGTTAAATGGAGAAACGGTTCAAGTTGACGCAGGTAATATAAACCCTAGCATACTAACTGAACTCGCAAAATTTGATCAAGTAGCTGAGGAAATCATAAGCCAGAATCTCCGTGTGATATTTACAATGGGGAAGGGCGGAGTCGGAAAAACAACCCTTGCTGCGAAGCTTGCTATGACACTTGCTGAGAAAGACATGAAAGTCCATCTCACTACAACCGACCCAGCTGCCCATCTTGAATATGTTTTAAAGGACAAAAATTTAAAAGAACATATACAGGTCAGTAAAGTGGATCCGAAAGCTGAAGTAGAAGCATATAAAAAGCAAGTACTTCAACAAGCTGGAAATGGATTAAGTGAGGAGCAACTTGCATACCTTGAGGAGGATCTTAATTCTCCATGTACAGAGGAGATAGCGGTATTTCAGAAATTTGCTAAGATAGTTGGACGAGCAGACGAAGAAGTGGTCATCATTGATACTGCACCTACAGGGCATACCTTGCTGCTCCTGGACGCGGCCCAATCGTATCAAAAAGAATTACTGCGTTCAACGGGCGAAGTTTCTAAAGAAGTGGCAAACCTGCTGCCTCGACTTCGTAATGCAAAAGAAACAGCCGTACTCATTGTGACCCTCCCAGAAGCAACACCAGTACTTGAAGCAGAAAGGCTACATGCTGATTTAGAGCGTGCTTCTATTGTCCCGCGTTGGTGGATCATCAATCAGAGCTTTGCGATTACAGACACAAAAGATCAATTGCTCTCAGGAAGAGGAAAGCATGAAATACCATGGATTGAAAGAGTAAAAGCAAGGAAAGTGAAGTGTGCTATTCTACCGTGGGAAAAAGAGAACCTTTTATAGGAGTGAGAAATTATGACAAGCGAGAAGAGCTATCAAGAATTAATGGAGAATGTTTTTATCGGTGGTGCAGATCAAGTTAAAGAAGCACATACAAATGAAGGTCTGGATGTTATTATAGACTTACGTGCCAAAACCGTTAATGTAGAAGATAATCTACCTAGAATCCATATGCCAATCGTGGACGATACGGCCAAACAGGATGAATCAGTGAAAGCAGCTATTAAGTATGTGGTACAAGCTCAAAAAGAAGGAAAGAAAGTATATTTTCATTGTTCCGGTGGGCGTAACAGAACAGGCACGGTTGCAATGGGTACCCTGCTTCACATAGGGAAAGCTAGTACTGTGGAAGAAGCGGAAAAGCTTGCAACTTCCATCCGTCCTGTTATTAATATGAAGCCGGAATTAAAAGTAGTGCTTCAAAACATGTACGAAAAAAATTAAGAGTTAAACGACCTTTAGAAAAAATAATTAGAAGGCTGGTGACTGGCCGTGAAGGTTTCAAACGAAGCAAGAGACGTACTGACGGATATCCTGCGTGAAAACGGGGCAAGTAATATACGTGTCTACTTTGCAGGCTGGGGCTGAGGAAGCCCACAATTAGGATTGTCTCTGGATGAGGCAAAAACAGAAGATAAAGTAGAAACATTAAATTCAATCATAGTGGCAATCGATCCGAAAATCGAAAGCATGACAACCGACCTTGTATTGGATGTTCAAGAAACACCACAAGGGAAAGGGTTAGTATTGTTGGGAATGAAGGATAGTGATTGTTGTTAAATTAATTGGAAGAGTAAGCATAAAGTTAAGCTTGCTCTTTTTTTCGTAAATAGCCAAAAAAGGTTTATACTATAATTGACGATAAATGAAAGAGAGAAAGGTGTTGTCTATATGAAGGCGGTCCAAGTAACCGGATATGGGGATGTTGAAATGTTGGAAACAGTAGACATACCAATACCTGATCCAAAAGAAAATGAAGTACTAGTAAAGGTGAAAGCCTGTGCGATTAATAATACTGAAATCTGGATGAGAGAAGGGGCTTACGGCACCGATTCTAAGTCCGGGTGGAAGCCAGAAGGAGTACAATTCCCACGTACACCTGGATCTGACATAACGGGAACCATTGTAAAAGTCGGAAGTCAGGTGGAAGAATCTATGATGGGAAGAGATGTTGTTTTATTTCCTTTTACATCTAGTGGAGAAGAAGGTAAGGAACATATTTCAGCAGATATGTCCTTTATCGGTTCGGAATACGATGGTGGTTATGCGGAATATGTGGTGTGGCGTGCTGACCTTTGTTATGACATGCCGCTTCCAAGTTATTCAGAAAGTGCGGTTTTTTCCGTGAGCGGATTAACTGCATGGCATATGGTCAATCAGATTCAAATTCAACCTGGTGAAACAGTGATGGTAACAGGCGCTAATGGTGGGGTGGGCTCCTTAAATGTACAAATTGCCTCTAAAGTTTTCGGCGCGAAGGTTATTGCAATCGTAGGGGACCTGAATGGCGAGGAAAGAATGAAGGAATTAGGTGCGACTCATGTTTTATCCTACAAATCCGATAATCTTTCTGAAGAAATATTAAAAGTAAATCAAGGCCCGATAGATTCGGTATTAGATGTAGTGGGAGATGCTTTATTTTCTACATCCCTTAAAGTGTTGAAAAATGGAGGGAAGTTTTGTATATCAGGCTCTGCGGGTGGCCAGAAGACAAATCTTGACTTTAGAACACTTTATCTTAAACATATCACCATGTATGGATCGGTCTTGGGAACAAGAGAAGAATTTAAAGATATGCTTCAGGCAATAGCAGAAGGTAAATTAAAACCTGTCATTGATAAAACATTTCCGTTAGAGAAAGCTAGAGAAGCCCAGACTTACTTTAAGGAGAAAGGGAAGTTAGGGAAAATATTGTTGTTGCCGGAAGGAAAATAACCGTTTCCTGTCAGCGTTAATTATAGATATTTGGCGCTGATAAGGAAATTTATTTCCGGAATATAGTTGTAAAATGCAAGTATTTAAGTATAATAAAAGAAAGAGGTGAAAACAATGGAAGACGTTAGAGCGATTCTTCAGATTACGATGCGAAGGTTTGGTATGTTAAATAAAAACTGCTGCTCAGTTGAGGAACAGGAAATATCTCAAGTCCAAAGCCATATTCTTTACGAACTAGCCCGAACAGAAGGGCCTTCCATGCAACAAGTGGCGGAAACGATTGGCATGGATATCACGACATTCAGCAGGCAGATTCAAACCCTGGTAAAAATGGAATTGGTGGAAAAAAGACAATCCAATGAAGATAAAAGAATGTACCATTTATACCTCACTGAAAAAGGCGATAAACTGGAAGATGAAATCAATCAACAAATGCATCATTACTTAACAAATGTTTTTTCTAATTTAAATGAAGTAGATAGAGTTAAAGTGGTAGAGTCTTTAAAAGTATTGAATGCAGCGATGAGTAAGAGTAGCATGTGCTGTAAGCCGTTATATTGAGCAAGTTTCAAAGCTTGCTTTTTTATAGGATCAATACTTGCAAAGTGCAAATAAAAAAGGAGTGATCTTTATGTGGAAAGAAGTAATTGCAAGTTTTATGTATATCGCCTTGGAATTGACGGTCCTGTTTGTTCTCATTACCTTTTTGGTTTCCATCATTCAGTCTGTTGTTCCGTTTCATAAAATGGAGAAGTGGTTAAACAAGGGAAATACGCTTCTAAGTGCGTTATTTGCTGTCTTGTTCGCTTTTATAACCCCATTCTGTTCTTGCTCCACCATCCCGATGGTTGTCACCCTGCTGAGAAAGAAAGTGCCATTTGGTATTGTGATGGTATTCCTTTTTGCATCACCAGTTTTAGATCCGACCATCCTTACCATTATGACAGCTTTGCTTGGGTGGAAAGTAACTTTAATATATACACTAACCACTACTGTTCTATCTATTGTAATCGGTTTGTCTCTAGGAGTATTGGGGTTTGAGAAGCAATTAAAGAAAGTATTGCTAAAGAACTATCAACCAGAGATTAAAGGACTTAATCTTAAACAATCTCTGGCAGAAACGCTAACCTTAATAAAGACAGTTTATCCATTTTTGTTAATTGGTGCAGCCATTGGAGCTATTATACATGGCGCAGTTCCCACATCTTTCATTACACAATATTTAGGAGGAGACAGCTGGTGGCTTGTACCGATTGCCGCGATCATTGGAATTCCGCTGTATATCAGGCTTTCTACCATGATTCCCATATCTCAGATGATGATAGCCAAAGGAATGGCTTTGGGGCCAGTCATGGCATTGCTAATTAGTTCAGCTGGAGCGAGTCTGCCTGAAGTCGCATTATTAAATAGCATTTTCAAGAAAAAACTAGTGGCAGCGTTTGTCATTTCTGTCATAAGTATGTCCACCATTTCAGGATTCTTATTTTATCTTATTTGAACCGGATTGAATGTATTGACTATTTTAGCTGGGGTGGCATATACTAATATTCAAATGAATGTTTGAATATAAAGGGGAGTCTATTATGTCGACCAAGTCTAGTTCGGAAGTTTTGACGGTGCAACAGTGTCAGGAAGAATGTGCAAATGAAACAAAAGTGAAAAATGTGAAGCAACAAATAGATGATACGATGACAAATGATGTGGCAAAGATATACCGAGCGCTGTCTGATCCAACAAGGTTGAAAATAGCGCAGGCACTGAATTTGGCAGAGGAGCTATGTGTGCATGATGTTGCAACAATTACAGAATCCACTGTCGCAACGGCTTCCCATCACTTAAGACTGTTAAGGGATTTCGGGTTGGCAAAGTACAGGAAGGAAGGAAAGCTTGTCTATTATTCATTGGATGATGATCATGTCAGACAATTAATTGATATTGCCTTTACCCATCAAAAAGAGGTGAAGACACGTGAAAAATAAGGAAGAGCAAACTTACCGAATTCAAGGATTAACTTGTGCAAACTGCGCACAAAAATTCGAGAATAATGTAAAAAAGATAGAAGGTGTTACGGAAGCACGAGTTAACTTCGGTGCATCTAAGATTTCAGTAAGTGGATCTGCAAGTATCAGTGATATAGAAAAAGCTGGGGCGTTTGACAAGTTAAAGGTTTCTTCAGAACAAGAGGTACTACCAGAAGAGCCGGCTGTTCCTTTTTACCAAAAACATGCAACCGTGCTTCTTTCATTCCTTTTTCTTGTTGCAGGCTGGGTGGCATTTTTTCAGCAAGGAGAAGAGCACCTATCTACTATTATTCTATTCGCTGCTTCCATTGTAATAGGTGGATACAGACTGTTCTTCACTGGGATCAATAATCTAATCAGGCTTCAATTCGATATGAAAACCCTCATGACGATTGCAATCATCGGTGCTGCGATTATTGGGGAGTGGGGCGAGGGTGCCACTGTCGTCATTCTGTTTGCAATTAGCGAGGCGTTGGAATCTTACTCGATGGAAAAGGCACGAGCTTCTATTCGATCCCTAATGAATGTCTCTCCTAAACAGGCGACTATTTTAATAGAAGGAACTGAAAAACTGATATCTGTTAAGGATGTTAAGATTGGCGACAGGATGCTTGTAAAGCCTGGTCAAAAAATCGCAATGGATGGCATCATTGTGAAAGGCGGAGCATCCATCAGTGAAGCTGCGATTACAGGGGAGAGTATTCCTGTATCCAAAGGCGTGAATGATGAAGTATTTGCAGGAACCTTCAATGAAGATGGATTATTGGAAGTGGAAGTCACGAAGCTGGTAGAGGACACCACCATTTCTAAAATTATTCATCTAGTGGAAGAGGCTCAAGCGGAAAGGGCACCTTCCCAGGCGTTTGTAGATAAGTTCGCGAAATATTATACCCCGCTTATTATTGTTATCGCCTTTTTTGTGGCAATAGTGCCTCCATTGTTCATGGGATTGGATTGGAATACATGGATTTATCAGGGCCTTGCGGTTCTTGTTGTAGGGTGTCCATGTGCCCTTGTCATTTCCACTCCGATAGCCATTGTAACAGCAATAGGAAACGCAGCACGAAATGGCGTCCTGATCAAGGGTGGAGTATTCCTTGAGGAAGTGGGCCGTATTAAAGCGATTGCTTTTGATAAGACGGGAACCTTAACTCAAGGAGTGCCAGAAGTAACAGATGTTCAGGCTTTTCACATAACAGAGAAAGAGTTGCTTAGAATCATCGCAACACTTGAGGGTGGTTCCACTCATCCGTTAGCTTCAGCAATTCTCAAGAAAGCTGAAGATGTTGGAGTAGTTGATACAGGTTATAGTATGGAAGGTTTTGAATCAGTGGCCGGGAAAGGGATAAAGGCTTCTATTGATGGTATTCTTTATCAAGCGGGAAGTCCGAATTGGTTCTTGGGTCAAAAGCATCCGGAAATAAAGGGGCTTTCTGAAAGTATCCATTTACTTCAAAATGCAGGAAAAACAGTGATAGTAGTCGGAACTTCTGACAAGATCCTTGGTGTTGTTGGAATCCGGGATGAGATAAGAGGAAGTAGTGCTTTAAGCGTGAAGAAGTTGAAGGAAATAGGTATTCCTCATTTATACATGCTGACAGGAGATAACGATAGGACTGCCGAAGCAATTGGGCACGAGGTGGAGATCGACCATGTAAAATCGAGTCTGCTGCCGGAAGATAAACTTCAGTATATTAAAGAACTACGTGAGAAACACGATAGCATAATGATGGTGGGGGACGGTATTAACGATGCTCCTGCCCTTGCAGCTTCCAATGTAGGAGTTGCGATGGGAGGAGCGGGAACTGATACCGCACTTGAAACAGCGGATGTGGCATTGATGGGAGATGACCTGCGGAAGCTTCCGTTCACTATCAGGCTGAGTCGAAAAGCATTAACCATCATTAAGCAGAATATTTCTTTTTCATTGGGGCTGAAGATTTTGGCGCTTCTGCTCGTTATTCCAGGCTGGCTCACCTTATGGATTGCGATCTTTGCCGATATGGGGGCAACACTACTTGTAACGTTAAATAGTTTGAGACTTCTGAAGGTAAAAGACCAAATAAAGAGATAGCTGATAGCAGCAGCCTTCCCGACCGTTTTAGAAACATCCGGATCGGGTGGCTGCTGCTTTTTTATGGAGGAGATTGCTGCAAAGTTAATTTGGGGTATATAGGGAATCGCCCGTAATTTTATATTATCGCCCGAAACGGGTTATTTTTCGCCCGTAATTTTGAAAAATCGCCCGTAAATTCAGATTATCGCCCGATTTGGTTTGGAGGCTATTTCAGGGCATCTTGCTTATGGGCAAACCATCTGTTGCCTCCGCTGAAAGCTACAAAAAAGCACCGTCCAAAGTGGAACGGCGCTTTTTCAACAGGAATTATTTAATCAACACGTCTGCTGCTTCTTCATAACTCATACCTTTTTTCATGGTAAACGTACCAGAACGCACCTTGGTAGCAATGTTCTTGTCTTCAAGGTAAGCGTCAAACTTCTTGTCATCCTCAATGATCCCTTCACGTGCTAATAACGCGGTAATCTCATAGGTTGCCATTCCGTCCGGTATCACGATTTCAAAAGGTTCATTCTCTTCTTCTTTTTCTTCCACAACTTCAGTGTCTTCTTCTTTGTTCTTACTCTCTTCTTTCACTTCTTCTTTTTCTTCTGTCTTTGTTTCCTCTACTGGTTCTACTTCAGGCAATAACTCGTCATACTCTTCCTTTGATAACAGGTGAAGGTCATTTTCTGCTGCATATGCCTGTACACTTTCTGCATTTAATGTAGTAGCTCCGGCGCTAACAATAGAATAGGCAACTCCCATAACTCCTGTAGCGAAGAGGATCCCAATTGCGAATGCTCTAAGATTAGTTCTCATTGGCTACATTCCCTTTTAAGTTCGCAGAATGAAGGATTTGTTCCACTTTGTCCATAGAAGTGGAAGTGAATTGAGAGATTTGAGAAGGTGTGTATCCTTTTTGGTAAAGGGAAATAGCAACATCTTCTTCGCTTACATTTTGGTGGCTTGCTTGTCTTTTAGTTTTAACCTTATGTATAGGAGTAGTTCCACCTAATAGTTCTTCTTCTAATACTTTCATTTTTCTTTCCAACTTATATTTGTCCTGAACAACATCAAAGGATAACTGTTCCATTTCCTTTTCTAAGTCAGCAAACTTGTCATCCACAAAGAAGGAAATTACAATCACTGCGACTGCAATAATGATCAAACTTATACTTGCGATTAACATTTTTTCACCTCGATAAAAGTTTCTCTCTTTTTTATATCATAGGAGTAGGGATGGAAAAATAGTCTTTCGACAAATTCCTCAGAAACATATGACGGTTTTGTGAACGTTTTTTGTCAACGGACATAAAAAATTTACGCTTTACCACAAAAGACGACAAAAACCGGCTGTTGTGGAAAAGAAAATTCACATGATAAGATGAAAGAAAAGATAGATTCGTGGGGGAAGAGGTTTGACCATGAGCATCATAGAGCCAAAAAAGGAATTTATTAGGTTGATAGTTGGCGATGACGGAGATATGAAAGTTGAATGGGTCGTGCATCAATGGAGGGAAGATTTCGTTAAGGTCTATCAGTCATTAGGAGAGGAAGGGCTGAACATCAGACTGATAGGATGGAAAGGAAGCTCACAGGTCAGTAGAAATGACGTCTTCTTTTTGGATATAATAACCGAAATGAATCATGGCAGCATATCACTTCCAGAATATAGAAAATGCAAATTTATTCGAGCGGAGATAGGTGTAGGAAGAGCCGACAGATTTTTCCCTTTTTTTGAAAGCAACACGCTGAAAGTAGAGGGTATGAAACGTGCAACTGAAACAGCGGACCTGGTATGGACTCCCTTAAGGATGATTGGTAAAGGGAAATGGCAACAGTTGGCTGCCGGTTATACTTATTATGAAAAACCGTCTTCTGAACTTCAAAAAGCACGTCAGTTTAAATCTGGAACATTTCAGGAAACAGTTACTTCTGATGTATTCTATTCTGTTCATTCATCACATAATCTTTTGTTACATGAAGAAATAAAATATAAATATCATATTATTATGTTATCTTGGGAGTGCCCTCCTGCTGTTCTAGGAGGGCTCGGACAGCACGTTTGGCAACTTTCTAAACAATTGGCAAAGGCAGGACATATCGTGTCACTTGTGACTCCTCATTGCCTTGGAGCGCCTGAAACTGAAACCGTGGAAGGGATAACCGTCTACAGGGCTAAAGAAGTGGAATGCACATATGATGATTTTCACCTCTTTGTCGCCCAGACCAATATGAACTTAGTAGAACGGGTTAGGAATTTTCCAAGTAACAAGAAGTTTACCCTCATTCATGCCCATGATTGGCTTGTTGGATTTGCTGCAAGGGCTTTGAAAGGTTTTATGACACTTCCTTTAGTATCGACAATACATGCGCTTGAACAGGGCAGAAGCAACCTTGAATACCCTATCCAGATTCAAACCGCTAAATGGGAAGAATCCTTGATTCATAATTCAGATGCGTTGATAGTTTGTAGCTCTTTTATGAAAAGAGAAGTGGAAAATAAGATTCATGGTAAAAAAGAAGTTCGTGTAATCCCAAATGGAGTTTCCCTTTTAAATGAGGAAAGTGATAGTGTATCGGACTTTTTGAATCGTAAATCATACACCTTTCTTGCATTATTTTTAGGCAGAATGGTACCTGAGAAAGGGATCACCACTTTAATAGATGCTGCAAAAAAAATACATGTAACCCATCCGGAATGTTTGTTTATCCTAGCTGGAAAAGGCCCTTATTTGTCTGACTACCAAGCATTAGTCTGTCAGGCCGGGCTAGAGAAAACTATATTATTTGTCGGATATTTAAATGAACGTGAAAAAGCAACGTTACTAAAACGATGTGACTTGCTTCTTGTACCAAGTATTTATGAACCATTCGGAATAGTTGCCATCGAAGGTATGGCAGCTGCCAAACCTGTTATAGCTGCTAGGACTGGAGGTCTTTCTTCTATTATTAAAGATGGAGAATCCGGACTGATGTTTGAGCCAGGGGATGCCGATGATCTAAGTAAAAAGATTCTATCTATAATAGAGAACCCAACTTTAGGTGCTATCCTCGGTGAAATGGCGTTGAATGAAGTGAAGCAAAAATATAACTGGGAAGATGTAAGAGATCAGACAGAGAAGGTTTATGAGACAACAGTTACTACTTCTTCCGTCCAGTAGGAGGGATAAAGCTTATGAAAGCAGTCATATTGGCTGGGGGGAAAGGTACCCGGCTGTTGCCATTAACACAAAAACTCCCAAAACCATTGGTGCCACTGCTTAATAAACCTGTCATGGAATACAGCATTGAACTCTTGAAAGAACATGGAATTACAGAAATTATCATCACCCTCCAATATTTAAGCGATAAAATTAGAAGCTATTTTGGAGATGGTTCCCAATGGGGCGTGCAAATAACGTATTTGCAGGAAACACTTCCGCTTGGAACTGCCGGGAGCGTAAAAAATGCAGAGCATCTTCTTGATGAACCTTTTCTGGTTATAAGCGGGGATGCATTGACTGACTTTGATTTGATGGCCGGAGTGCGCTATCATATGCAAAAACATTCCTTGTTCACTATTTTTACAAAGGAAGTCAAAAAACCGAATAAGTTCGGTATTGTAGATACGGATGAACAAGGTCATATCAGGAGATTTGTGGAAAAACCACAAAAAGACGAGGAATTCAGTAAGGTTGTAAACACTGGAATTTATGTGGTAGATCCTTTTGTATTATGTATGATGGAAAAAGGAAAAGCGTACGATTTTAGTAAAGATATCTTTCCAAGGCTAATTAAAAACGGTATGAGTCTCTATGGCTATCACACAAATGGATATTGGAAGGATATTGGAAGTCATGAGGATTACCGTCAGGCGCAGTACGACATGCTTGATAAAAAAGTACGTGTCAATATAGCGGCTGAAGAGGTATTGCCTAATTTATGGGTTGGCTCTAATGTGAAAATGGAAGACAATGTGACCATCAACAGGCCTGCATATATCGGTAACGATTCTTATCTGGGTGCACATGTGGTTATTGGCAAGTACACAATCATCGGTAAGAGTTCCAAAATAACAAAGGACTGTGAGTTAAGCAGAAGCATTGTTTGGGATGATGTTACCATTGAACAAACCTCTCCATCATCAATAAGAAACGTAACCATTGCCCCAAGGTATCAGGTTAGTGAGGGATATAAAGCGGGAACATCTGTAAAGGTCAAAAATAAAAAGAATATAAGCCCGGTAGAAGCAGGTTAATGGGCAAAAAAAATAAGCAGACAGGAAAATCCTGCTGCTTATTTTGTTTCACGGTGTACAGTTACTTTTTTCAATCTTGGGCTGTATTTTTTAAGCTCAAGACGATCTGGGTTGTTACGTTTATTTTTAGTAGTGATATAGTTACGATCACCAGTTTCAGTACAAGCTAAAGTTACGTTTACGCGCATCGTTATCCCTCCAAACATATAGTGCATTCAATTCAGACCTTACTATAATATCATTATTTTTTTTATAATGCCAGTTTTTTTTCGGGTAGGGGAAAATAAAGTTCGGGGGGGTGTAAAAACTCCCTGTTTCCTTCCGTTTTGGTGTTCGCTTTCCGCGGGGCGTGTGCTTGAGCCTCCTCGCTGCGCTGATGGCCACTGAAAAAGTCTTTGACTTTAGATTTTGTAAGATACCGCTGTTGATTTCCGCAAACGGCTCCGCTTTCCACGGGGCGACCTTGAGCCTCCTCGAGCTACGCCCTGCGGGGTCTCAACATTGTCGCTACTCCCCCGTAGGAGTCTCCGCCTATTGCTCCAATCAATAGCTATAAATTATCCAAAAGATAAGTTATTGGGTTTATCAGTGGCCTCCTTCGCTGTGGGGTCTCAAGCTACCGCTACCTACCGCTGGAGTCTCACACCTCCACTTCAGTCAACAGGGTAGTTTTGTTTAACCCAATGAATATCTTTAACTGGAAAATCCTATCGTTTTAGGTGTAGGTATAAATAAAATTTGGTATGGTAAGAGTAAGAGTGTCTTAGGAGGCAAGGTAATGAAGGAGAAGAGTACAATAAGGGAAGAGATGAAAAAAACACTGGGGAACATGGACCCTTTAAGCCATGAAGCAAAATGCAAAGCGATTCATGAAAAGCTGTTTGCTTCAAACGAATGGCAGGATGCACAAACAATTGCTGTGACCATCTCCCGTTTTCCAGAAGTGGACACAGAAGCCATTATCATGCGCGCATGGCATGAAGGAAAGAAAGTGGCTGTGCCGAAATGTTTCCCAAACAACAAAGGCATGGAGTTTTATTTCCTAGAAAACTTCAACCAGCTAGAGTCCGTCTACTTTGGTTTAAAAGAGCCTATCGTCACAGAAGTGGAAATATGCCTGAAAGAAAAGCTCGAATTCATTCTGGTTCCCGGTCTGATTTTTGATGAGGAAGGATATAGAGTAGGCTTCGGCGGTGGATATTACGACCGTTATCTGGTTGATTACACCCGCTCTAAAGTTGCATTGGCATTTACTGAACAGCTGGTTAAAAAAGTCCCGACCGATCATTATGATATACCCGTACATAAAATTGTGACGAATGAGGTCGTGTATGACTGCACTATTAGAAAATGAGATTCTATTAATTATTGGCATTATTGTGTTGGCTTTGGGAGGGTATAAACTAAAGGCCTTGGCTGTTTCGGGAGCTTTTGGAACCTTCCTGGTTGGAATGTTGATTGCTTTAGGTTTTAAAGGGTATGGTCTTGTATTGATTGGACTGTTCTTTGTGACATCCAGTTTATGGAGCAAATACAACCGTAAGCAAAAGGAAAAGATTATAGACATGCATGAAAAAGGGTCGCAACGTGATATTTTTCAAGTTTTCGCAAATGGTGGCGTGCCTGCACTGATTGGAATATTAGCATACGTGTTTCCTGGGGACTTTTGGATATATGGATTTATCGTCTCCATTGCTGTCGCAAATTCAGATACATGGGCATCCGAAATAGGATCCTTGAGTAAGAAGAGGCCTTTATCTCTCATGAAAATGAAAACAGTGGAGCCAGGAACTTCCGGAGCGATATCTGTACAAGGTACCCTAGCAGCAGTAGCTGGTTCTGCGTTAATCAGTGTTGCTTCCTCCTTTTTATGGAGTGAAATAACGATGGAACTCGTTTTTTTCATTACCGCAATGGGTGTAGTCGGCTGCTTTATTGATACATTTTTAGGTGCAACCGTGCAATCCGACTACCAGTGTAAAGTGTGCGGAAAACATGTGGAAAGAAAAGAACACTGTCAACAGCCCACAAGACTTGTAAAAGGAAAAGTGTGGGTGAACAATGATGTGGTCAACATAGCATCCATATTCATTGCAAGTATGATTACTATCTTGGTCCTAATGTAACAAATTATATATAATTTGCTCAGTATTTCACAATATTTCTTGGTATAATAAAATTGTAAACGTAACCTAGGTGAAAAGAGGAGATACCATGAGAAACGGAATTAGTCGTGTTGCTTTAATAGGAACAGGATTTGTCGGGTCAAGTTATGCATTTGCCTTATTGAATCAAGGTGTGACAGAAGAGCTTGTATTGATTGATCTGAACAAGGAAAAATCAGAGGGCGATGCAATGGACCTAAATCATGGAATAGCATTTGCGCCAACACCAACAAAGATCTGGTATGGTGATTACAAAGATTGTCAGGATGCCGACATTGTGGTGATTTGTGCAGGTGCCAATCAAAAACCAGGTGAAACTAGATTAGATCTTGTCGAAAAGAATACGAAGATATTTAAGAGTATCGTAGAAGAAGTGATGGGGAACGGATTTGACGGCATTTTTCTTGTCGCAACAAATCCGGTGGATATCTTAACATACGCAACTTGGAAATTCTCAGGTCTGCCTAAAGAGAGGGTTATCGGTTCTGGAACCATTCTGGATACGGCAAGATTTCGCTATGTACTCGGTGATTATTTTAAAGTGGATGCGCGCAATGTGCATGCGTATATCATTGGGGAACATGGAGATACGGAACTGCCTGTATGGAGTAAAGCTGATATTGGCGGAAAACCAATTTTAGAGCTGATGGAGAAACAGGAAAGATACAAAGAGGAAGATCTGAATGATCTATTTGTCAGTGTCAGAGATGCAGCCTACCAAATTATTGAGAGAAAAGGTGCAACTTATTATGGAATTGCCATGGGACTTGTCAGGCTGACAAAAGCGATCCTCCAAAACGAAAATTCCATTTTGACCGTTTCAGCCTATTTGGATGGTGAGTACGAGAGTAATGATATTTATATCGGAGTCCCTGCAATTGTCAACCGAAATGGAATCAGAGAAATTCTCGAACTTGACTTAAGTGAAAAAGAGACAAAGCAGTTTCAACACTCTGTCAAAGTACTATCAGAAATAAAAGATAAAGTATTCTAAGACATGCCTTTTTGTGGGCATGTTTTTTTTATTTTTAAGCAAGATATAGATAGGAGGGATGAAGATGGGATTCTTACTAAGAATTTTTCTGATTGGTGTCGGTACATATGCCATTTACCAAAGTCGTTATAAAATCCTAAATTACATTTTAGGAATCGGTAGTATTAGGAGATTTGTGGTTGCCTTTGGTATGGATATTCCATTTGTACGCGACCGCTTTTTACAAACCGTATTTCGTGGATAAACTGCCAGTGGCTGCTGGTGGTTTTTCTTTTGGCATTAAAATTACATAAAATTAACATTAGATTAATATTTTTCCTCTATAATTTATTCTGTTAGACGAATAGGAGTTACAGGGGGATTAACTGGATGAAACAACTAGCAATCGATAAAAACAGAATCATACAGAAAGTACAACATTATTTAGGAAAGATAAATCTGGGTACGAGACTATTCATTCTCTTTATTTCACTAATGTTAGCGTCCATAACGGCAGTGGGATTCGTTTCCTATACCAAATCTAAAGAAATGACTATTGATAGTATAGAAAATCGTCTAGTTAGAGAAGTTGAACTTATGGGGTATATTGCAGAGCCTTTAAAGTTCACATATATAAGTGATGAAGCATACTTTATGCAGCAGTTAGAGATGAACATACGAGCTCAAAGAGATACTTTGAAAGAGGATGGCATCTCTCCGGAGTTTTTTTACATAGCCAATAACACTGTTCAACCTTTCAAAGTAAGTGAAGGGAATCTTCCGTCTATGAGTGATAACTTGGTGGAATCGATAGTCAACAGTAAAGAAGGTATATTAAAAGAATCCATTGACGGGGTGGAATATACAGTCACCTACCAAGAGATGAAAGAACTGGGTGGAATATATGCATTAATTCTTCCGACTACATCTTATTTAAGCCCTGTTCATGATATGGGTATCTTCATACTCATGGTCATTATAGGCAGTATCATTCTTTTTACGTGCATCACCATTATCTTTGTACGAACCTTAACAAAGCCTCTATCTGTCCTTAGGGAAGCGATGAGAGAAGGAAGAGAAGGAAACCTTCGTCCTACAAAAAATATTAAAACATCCATTCCTGAACTAGTGTCACTAAATAAAAGCTATAATTCCATGATCCATAACATGACTCAGGTTGTAAAAGAAATAAAACAAACGACGAGAGAATTAGAAGAGACAGGTACCCAACTTGGACTTTCAGCAGAAGACTCCATGGTTTCTACCCATCAATTAATAAGCTCTATTCATATGGTAAAAGAAGGGGCTATGCAAACTGCTTCTAGTTCTGAGAGCAGCGTGGAAAGTATTAAAGAAATGAAAGACATCATCAGGGAAATGCAGAACAATATGTCACGTGTTTTTTCTAGTTCCAACAGAATGGATGACTCTTCCGAAATTGGGAAAAAACACATGAATACGCTCATTACGACAATTATTAAATTTGAAAAAGACTTTGAAGCGTTGTCCAACACGGTGAAAAATGTAAAAGACTATTCTGTTTCCATCACCGGGTTAGTAGTCTTGATTAAAGGAATTGCCGAACAAACGAAATTATTGGCACTGAATGCGACTATTGAAGCCGCCAGGGCAGGGGATGCAGGTAAGGGGTTTGCTGTCGTAGCTAACGAAGTAAGAAATCTTGCAGAACAATCTACGTCTGCTGCAGAGGAAATTACGAGTTCCATTGGGCGTATGGAAGATGTAACAGCAAATGCGGTAAATGAATTTGAAAGCATGCATAATAAGATTAAAGATAATTTAGCCACTGCAAACCTATCTAAAGTGACTTTCGATGAATTGATGGCTGAAATGGAAGAAGTGAGCGAAAACTTAACGGTCATTAATGGAGACTTAAAAGGATGGCAGGAGTTTTTACCGAATTTGGAATCAGCAACGGACAGTTTGCTTTCTGTCTCTCAAGAAACTTCCGCAAGTTCAGAAGAAATGCTATCAGCGAGTGAAAATCAAGTAGGACAGATGGAATATACAAATGAAATAGGAAAGAAACTAAATGCCTTATCCAAATCCCTTTCTGTCATCACATCAAGATTTGAGTTTGATAAATAATCAATATAGTTATTTTTTTACTTTTCTCCTTGGACCATTTAAAATATAGGAACGAGGAGGTGGGCATTTGAAGCAAGATATCTTATTTTGGCAGCTTATTCAACATTACGTAGTAAGTAAAGAATATCGAATTTTACATATCTCTCCAGATCAAAATGAACTCTGGCTAGAAAACCTTACACATAAGAAAGCACCGATTATTAGAATTTATCGACATGATCTGGATTGGAGCACATGGCTTCAACGTGACATTGAAAATGCATCGGGACATGTCGTTAATTTCAAGCAACAGCTGAGAAAACGCCATTTGCATGCGTTCAATATTTATGTTTCATCATACCCGCCTGTGGATGATTGGGAATTCAGGGTAAATGAACCTTTTGAAAACGAAAAAACAGAGCTTCATTCTATTGTTATGCATGAAGGAAATACTCAAAGTGCACTAAATAGAATTTCACATTTAACTGGGGATGAGATTACAGTAAAAGAAGAGGTCGAACTAGACGATCTAGGATTATACCATCTTAAACAGACCGTCCTAAACGCTTCTACTCAAAGAGATAAAAAGGAGAGGTCCTTATTTCAACATGGAAAACCCTTTTTCACCTACTTTTTTATCTTTTTACACCTTGTGATGTTTTACTTATTGGAGACAAATGGAGGAAGCCAGAATCCTGAGACATTGGTTAAGTACGGGGCAAAATATAACCCAGCCATCTTGGAAGGGGAGTGGTGGCGTTTTTTCACTCCAATTGTCCTTCATATAGGGTTTCTACATCTTATACTTAATACAATGGCCATCTATTATCTTGGCACAGCTGTTGAGAGAATATATGGAAATGTCCGTTTTTTAGCCATTTATTTGTTTGCCGGATTTGCCGGTTCATTAGCTAGTTTCGTATTTACTTCATCACTATCTGCAGGTGCTTCCGGCGCAATTTTTGGTTGCTTTGGTGCTCTCCTGTTTGTTGGAATCAACCATCCAAAATTGTTCTTCCGTACAATGGGTACGAACATACTAGTATTGATAGGAATAAACTTAGCGATTGGATTTACCATCCCAGGTATTGATAATGCCGGTCATATTGGTGGGTTAATTGGTGGATTCCTAGCATCAGCTGTTGTACATTTACCAAAGCATAAGAAATTCGTCCATAGAATACTTGGTTTAGCGGTAAGTGCTGGATTAATATATTTTATGCTGCAAGAAGGTTACAATGGAGAAAATCCAACAGCCCAAATTAAACAGGCAGAAATGTTAGTGCAACAAGAGCAATATGAAGAAGCTTATAATCTCCTTATCGATTTGGAAGATAGAGAAGAGGAATTTCCTGAGGTTCTTTTCTATCTTTCCTATATTGATATTCAAGAGGGGAAAATAGAAGATGCGAAAAATCGTTTAGAAAGACTTACAACCCTTCAGCCGACTTTTCATGAAGCGCACTACAATTTAGCATTAGTGTATCTTGAGCTAAATGAAACGGAAAAGGCGTCAGATTCGATTGATAAAGCTATTGAACTTGATTCCACTGTGGAAGCTTATAATAATTTGCGCACAGAAATAGATGGGTTGGAATAAACTTTCATGACAGCAAGGATTACCGTTCCTGAGGGCGGCAGTTCTTGCTGTTTTTTTATGTATTCTTGTATTTTTTTGCTAACAATAGCAGAAAATGAAAAGATGAGAAACACTTCATACCTAATACATTAAGAATTAGGAGGAACTCATTTTGACTTGGGATAAACCAACAAGAAAAATGTCGGGAAACTTCGATGAGGATGTTGGATATTTAAAAGAAAGAATGGCTGTGGATAAAAGTTTTGATTTAATCTTTTTAGACCTCCATTATGCAGGTAGAAAAATCGGAATGTTCCTAGTGGATGGTTTCGGCAAAGATGATATCATGCTTTTTTTAATGAAATTTTTGTCCGACCTTTTGCCTGAAGATTTAGATGAAAAACCTCTCGATAAATTATTAAAGACATACATACCTTATGTCGAAATTGGTAAAACCGATGATTTGGAAACCGTTGTAGATCAAGTCCTTGCAGGTCCAACTGTCATTATTGTTGAAGGACTTGAGGAAGCGATTATTATTGACTCAAGGACTTATCCTGTCAGGGGGCCACAAGAACCTGACATGGAAAGAGTGGTTCGAGGGTCTAGGGATGGTTTCGTCGAGACGATGATATTTAACTGTGCATTGATTCGCAGAAGGATTAGGGACAGTTCACTAAGAATGGAGTATTTACAAGTTGGAAGAAGATCAAAGACAGACATTAGTATCTGTTATATGGACGAACTTGCAGATCAAGATTTGGTAAAGAAAATTAAAGAATCTTTGCAGAATATTGACACGGATGGACTGCCGATGGCTGAAAAGACATTGGAGGAATTTGTTGGCGGGCGGCATTGGAACCCATATCCTACAGTCAGGTACACGGAAAGGCCGGACACAGCAGCAGCCCATTTATATGAAGGGCATGTTCTAGTTATAGTAGATGGTTCCCCGAGTGTCATTATAACTCCTGCTACATTTTGGCATCATCTGCAACATGCCGAAGAGTATAGAAACAAACCGGTGGTTGGGGCTTATTTAAGGTTGGTTAGATTCCTTGCAGTGTGGGCATCTATATTTATTTTGCCATTATGGTTTTTGCTTGCAACGAATACACAGCTATTGCCTGAACAATTATCTTATATCGGACCAACCGAAACAGGAGAAGTACCTTTAATTGCACAAATTCTTATAATAGAAATAGGAATGGATATGCTCAGGATGGCAGCCATTCATACGCCAACTTCTTTAGGTACCGCTCTTGGACTAGTGGCGGCAATTCTTATAGGGGATGTTGCGGTAAAAGTAGGACTTTTTGTACCAGAAATAATTCTTTACCTGGCTATTGCGGCAATAGGGACATTCTCGACCCCAAGTTACGAACTCAGTTTGGCAAACAGGTTATTTAGGATTGTACTCCTCCTGCTGACTTACATGTTTGGGGTCATTGGGTTTATGATCGGGCTCGTTATCCTTGTTGTGTTCTTGATGATGATGAAGTCCTACAATGTCCCATACTTGTGGCCATTTATTCCATTCAATTACAGAGGGTTCCGAGATGTGTTAATACGTTCACCAATTCCGTTGAAAAACAGAAGACCGACAATCCTACACCCAGAAGACCCGGATAGATAAAAAGAATTATACATGGAAGACGGATGGTTATCACTCCATCCGTTTTTTCGTTGTTAAGAAAGTAATGAAAATGGAATGCAGGAATAGTCTTCAGAGTCATTCATGTGCGTTGGGATGAAGACCTCAGTGACGAGGAAAAAGGAGGAGAGGGGTTCTCATTGCCGTAATGAAGACCTCAGTGACGAGGAAAAAGGAGGAGAGGGGTCCTCATCGCCTTTATGAAGACTTCAGTGACGAGGAAAAAAGAGGAGAGAGGTCCTCATCGCCTTTATGAAGACCTCAGTGACGAGGAAAAAGGAGGAGAGGGGTTCTCATTGCCGTAATGAAGACCTCAGTGACGAGGAAAAAGGAGGAGAGGGGTTCTCATTGCCGTAATGAAGACCTCAAGTGACGAGGAAAAAGGAGGAGAGGGGTTCTCATTGCCGTAATGAAGACTTCAGTGACGAGGAAAAAGGAGGAGAGAGGTCCTCATCGCCTTTATGAAGACTTCAGTGACGAGGAAAAAGGAGGAGAGAGGTCCTCGTCTCCAATATGAATACCTTGATAACAATGAAATTTCATTTAAATGGTCAGAGATGAAGCGCAAAGGCAAGATTCGAGCAAGGCCAATATGTCAAAGCTATGTGAAAAGCAAGCAACGTCCCAAGAGGTTATAAATTTACTTGGTACGTGGTTTTACGTCGCGTTAGCTATTTTGTTCCGTTTTTATTAGAATAAGAAATCATATAATCCGGTTGATTTCCGTTCCAGACGCTTCGCTTGCCTGCGGGCGGTCCGTGAGCCTCCTCGGCTGCGCCTCCGGGGTCTCACCTCTCCCTTTCTCCCGCGGTTCTCTGCGCGCCTTCCACTACAATCAACTTGATGACTCTATTCACTTAAGGGTTTTAAAAAATCATTTAACGGTGTTAACTGTAAAAGCACTAACACTTCGTTTTCATATTTTCTAGCTGTGAATTGGAGCAAATGGTGGAGACTCCAGCGGGGGAGTAACGGTAGCTTGAGACCCCTGAAGCGTTGTGAGGAGGCTCAAGCACCGTCCCGCGGAAAGCGAGGCCATTTGCGGAAAGGAACAGCGGTGGTAAACCATGGTTTCCCTTTTTTTCTTATGTATTCTTGCTTGACGTCGCAAGTGAATCCTTTATACTAAAAATGGAGCGTAAACCCTTTCAACTAGTAAAGCAGAAAAGGTGAAGTCATGAAAACAATGATCGACATAAGACAACTCTTAAAAAGCTATGGAGCCTTTATCTACACAGGTGACAAAATAGCAGATCTAGAGCTAATGGAAGATGAAATAAGGGAGCTCTACCGTTCAGGGGTATTGGACGCAGCTGTATTCCAATCCGCCATGATCATCTTGCGACAAGAATTATCCAAATTAAGATAAAGAAAAGGTGAAACAAATGGAAAACAAATGGTTAGTTGGTGTCGACTTAGGAGGCACAACAATTAAAATGGCCTTTATTACGCAGTATGGTGAAATCGCTCACAAATGGGAGATTGTCACTGACATAAGTGAAAAAGGAAAAAATATTACAACAGATATTGCGAAAGCCATAGATAGTAAATTAGAGGAATTAGGCGAGTCAAAATCAAAACTTAGAGCACTTGGAATGGGTGCACCAGGTCCAGTCAATATGGCAACAGGATTAATATATGAAGCAGTAAACTTGGGCTGGGAAAACTACCCACTTAAAGATTTGTTAGAAGTTGAGACAGACTTGCCAGTAGTAGTGGATAATGATGCAAACCTTGCTGCAATCGGCGAGATGTGGAAAGGTGCCGGTGAAGGCTCTAAAGACCTCATTTGCGTTACCCTTGGAACAGGAGTAGGTGGAGGCATCATCACTAATGGGGAAATTGTTCATGGTATCAATGGGGCTGGCGGAGAAATAGGCCACATTACGGTCATTCCAGAAGGTGGAGCACCATGCAACTGTGGAAAAACAGGCTGTCTGGAAACGATTGCATCTGCCACTGGAATTGTTCGTCTTGCTAAAGAAGCAATGGAAAAATCCCCGGGTAGCAAGCTTGAAGAATTAGCACAACAAGAAGGATTAACAGCGAAATTAGTATTTGAGCAGGCTGACGCAAAAGAAGAAATTTCGCAATATGTAGTCGATAAAGTTGCTTTTTATTTGGGACTGGCTCTTGCGAATTTGGCAAATGCGATGAACCCAGAGAAAATCGTTATTGGCGGCGGGGTTTCAAAAGCAGGGGACAAGTTATTAGATCCTGTTCGTAATCATTTTGTTAAATACTTATTTCCAAGAACAAAGGTTGGCGTGAAAATTGCTGAGGCGACTTTAGGAAATGATGCAGGAGTAATAGGGGCGGCGTATTTAGCAAAAACAAAATTGTAAAAAAGTGTATAGTTTATTCTCTCTTTCTCTTGGGTAAAAAGATAGAAAGAAGCAGGAATAGCGCGTTTTGGAGGCTTCTTAGCAGAAGTCTCCTTTTTGTTTGACTATTTAGAATAAAAAAACATCTATATTTTTGAAACTTTTTGGCTTGTACTGCGTCTATTATATATAGTTGCAAACAACGCCAAGACTATTATTCTAGCTCTTTAATATAAATACAGTATTAATTATCCATTGATTTTTTGTAAAAAAAGTTTTAAGATATGTCGTAGCCAAATTTTTAGAGTAATGAAAAGTTGGTCATGGATACATCTAAAAAGTTTTTTAAACAATACTAAAATAAAGAGCTTCCCTGTCTTTGCTATAAGGAGGTAAAAAGATGAAGCAAGCTTTTAAATCAAAAGTGCCTTTTATCCTGATTGCAGTCGTTCTGCTTTGGATAAAAACTTACATCGTATATAAAACAAGTTTTAACATTACAATTGAATCCCTTAAACAAGAATTTATTCTATTTATTAATCCGTTGAGCTTTATATTGCTTATTGCCGGTTTTGCCCTCTTCTTTAAAGAAAAGGGAATGAAGCGATACCTGATTGTTACAAGTTTTATCGTATCGTTTGTCCTTTATGCAAATGCCGTCTATTACCGTTTCTTCAATGATTTCATCACCATCCCGTTACTTTTTCAATCAGGTAACATGAGTGATCTTGGCGGTAGTATTACGGAATTGATGACACCAGTAGATTTATTAATGTTCATTGATGTTATCATTCTTATTGCAATTGCTAAATGGACTCCATCATTTGTAAATATGAGCACATGGAGACCTAAAGTTCGCAAGATGTATTTCTTGTCCATTGTGGGTATTTTTCTTTTCAACTTAGGCTTGGCAGAAACAGAAAGACCTCAATTATTGACTCGTACATTTGACCGAGAAATTCTTGTGAAAAACTTGGGGACATACAACTACCATGTTTATGATGCAGTCATCCAATCCAAAACACGTGCGCAACGTGCAATGGCGGATGGAAGTGAACTTGCTGAAATTCAGAACTACATCAATGCTAGCTATAAAGCACCTAATGACGATTTGTATGGTGCTGCAAAAGGAAAGAATGTCATTGTAGTCAAATTAGAATCCATGCAGAGCTTTGTTATCGATAAAGAAATTAACGGTGAACCGATTACTCCGTTCTTAAATGAATTAAAAGACCAAAGTTATTACTTTAATAACTTTTATCACCAAACAGGTCAAGGAAAAACATCAGACTCTGAATTTTTATTAGATAATTCCTTGTATCCTGTAGGACGCGGTGCCGTGTTCTTTACTCATGGAACAAATGATTTCCATACAGCTACTCCTAATGCAATTAAAGAAGAAGGTTATACTCCTGTAACATTCCATGCAAACAACAAAAGTTTCTGGAACCGCGATGTGATGTATAAATCACTTGGATATGACCAATTCTTTGATATTGCAAGTTATGATGTCAACGAAGAAAACTCTGTAGGTTGGGGCTTAAAGGATATTGAGTTTTTCCAACAATCAATCCCCTATATGCAGGATTTAGAAAAACCTTTCTATGCTAAATTTATTACGTTAACTAATCACTTCCCGTTCGTATTGGATGAAGAAGACAGATTTGTTGATGAATTTGATTCAAACAGTCGTACGTTGAACCGTTATTTCCCAACGGTTAGATATAGTGATGAGTCAATTAAGGTCTTGTTTGATGAGTTGAAGAAATCAGGTCTTTATGAAGATTCCATCATCATCTTGTATGGAGATCACTATGGTATCTCCGAAAATCATAACGAAGCAATGAGCCAGTATTTAGGAAAAGAGATTACTCCTTTTGAAAATGCTCAATTGCAACGCGTTCCAATGTTTGTACACATCCCAGGTGTGACAGATAAAAATCCGAAAGAATTTGATACAGTTGGTGGTCAAATCGACCTTAAGCCTACTATCAAACACTTACTTGGAATGGAAACGAAAAATGATATTCAATTCGGTGCTGATCTTTTCTCCGAAGACAGAAATGATTTTGTTGTATTCCGTGACGGAAGCTTCGTTACCGACAAAGTAGTTTATACGGAAAATGCATGCTACGATAAAGAAACAGAACAAGAGACAGACCAATCAGCTTGTGAGCCTTATATGGAAAAAGCGAAAAAAGAACTTCAATACTCTGATGAAATTGTGTATGGAGATCTGCTGCGTTTCTATGATGGGACTTCCATTCAAGTTGATGAAAGCAAAATAGAAGAATAATTAAAAAACACCGAAAGCAGGTTACATGCTTTCGGTGTTTTTCATTTTGAGACACCGTTCTAAATTTAACCTTCACACCATATGGTTAGTATAAATGCTTATGGTGGGCAGGTGATTTAGCATGAAGGTCTATACAAGAAGAGGGGATTCTTTATGGTACTATAGTCAACTATTTGGGCTGCCGTTGCAATTATTATGCGATTCCAATCAAGAGATACCATCAGGCTCAGAACCCCTGAAAACTGGAAAAGAGATAGCTATTCCGGGTTTTACATATAGAGATTATAAAGTCCTAAAAGAGGAGACCGTTCAAACAATTGCATACAAACTAAATTTCACAATGGATTGTATCTTGTTGGTGAATCAAGATAAAGATTTGACCCAATTAAAGAGCGGAGAAACTATACAAGTGCCTTACAGGATAACACGAAATATTGTTAACCCTAAAAAATCATACGATTATGAAACATTGGTAAAAGACGTAGCTAGCTTAAATGAAATCTATCCATTCATTCAATGCACTTCAATAGGACAATCTGTGATGGGAAAGCCGTTGCATCACATTCGTATTGGTAAAGGGAAAAAGAAAATTCATTGGAATGGCAGCTTTCATGCAAACGAGTGGATTACCAGTGCGGTAATCATGAATCTGATCAATGATTACCTCAGATGTTTAACAAACTTTATACCATTAAGAGGGATACCGTGTATACCTTTGTATGATGAAACAGAGCTTTCCATTGTTCCGATGGTAAACCCTGATGGAGTAGATCTTGTACTGAATGGCCCACCATCTGAAACACCTTACAAGGAATTGGTGGAAAATATAAATCAAGATCGTCTCGATTATTTAGGTTGGAAAGCCAACATAAGGGGAATTGACTTAAATAAGCATTTTCCTGCCAATTGGAAAATAGAGAAGGTAAGAAAAGAAGAGAAAGTTCCTTCTCATCGGGATTATCCAGGAGACTTGCCCTTGACGGAGCCCGAGGCACTGGCGATCGCGAGCCTTGCCGATAAAGAAAACTTTGACAAAGTGATCGCTGTCCACACCCAAGGGGAGGAGTTCTACTGGGGTTATGAAGGATTGGAACCTAAAGAGAGTGAGACGATTGCTGAGGAATTTGAAAGGGTCAGTACCTATAAAAGCGTTCAGTATGTCGACAGTCATGCTGGTTTCAAAGATTGGTTCATTCAGGAATATAAAAAACCGGGATTCACGTTGGAACTTGGTAAGGGAATTAACCCGCTTCCATTATCGCAATACGATACAATCTACCGAAAAACTCTCGGTATTTTTCTAGCCTCTCTATACCTTTAACGGCAAAGCTCCTAGCTTGCCGTTTTTGGTGGGAGTAAATAGTGTGGTGAATACTAAATCTTCTTTTATGTCGTTGCGATTGATGTTTGTTTGGAAAACGCGTCATTTCAAAAGAAAATGGGCCTGTTTTTGTTGGTGATATTTGATTCGGACATTCCAAAACTTCGGTCAAAAATCGAAAATCTTCGGACATTTAGTTTAGAAACACTAGCGGGTTGGCTAGAAATGCCTCCGCAGACATCGAAGCCGCAAGGAAACGTTAAATTGGTAAAAATATTCCTGTAAGAATATAAATTTTTTTAGCTTGTATTGAAACCTTTCCTGCCTCATAATCGTTATTAAGATAGGAAAAAAGGAGGGGTGCAATGAAAAAGATTTTTTGGGTAGTCTGTATCATCATTTGTTTTTTAATAGGATGTCAATCTCCTCCTCACCCCAAGGAAGTTAGCAATGCGCCTGCACTCTCAAATCAGGAAAAACAAAAACCTTTCAATCAAACAAACTTTCATAATGAACCACTTAAAAAGCTCTCATTGCCATCTGATCAATTCAGTACTGTTTCAGAATGGCTGAATGATGAAACTATATTATATATAGCAAATGAAGAGGTCGGTTCTGTTGTCCATTCCTTTCATCTGATCTCAGGTGAAACAGATGTGTTTTATAAATCTGAAGAATTGATCATGTCAGTGGAAGCTAATAAGACGTTTGACATGTTTCTTGTTCGCTCTGCTGTTTCTACAACGGAAGGGACACTAAGAGTTCTATCGGACAAAGGAGAAGAACTTGCAGAATGGAAATTTGATAACTCTATAGATCTCGTCTATTCTTGGGATCCTTTTTCACCACAACAGCTAGTTGTTTCCTCTTTTAAAGAGGACTGGTCCTATGAAACCTTTCTGCTTGAAGTTTATCATAAAAGTATGGTAAAAAAAGATGTGTCAGATCCGTTTGTGCAATGGCTACCAAATGGAGAAATAGGTTATATAGACTGGAATCATGAGATGCCTGCCTTAGAAGCACCTTTATATGCAAAGAATTTAGGGACGGAAGATAAGAGAGAGCTCATGGAAAGTGTCGTAATGTTTCATACCTATGAAAACCTGCTAATTACCGTAGGGAGAGTGAATGATGCGGGAATAGCTTCCTATTCATTTTATGGAACTCCAGAATTGGAAGAAATTCAGTCTTATGAAGCACCATTACTAACGTTATATTCAAATTACTTTATTCCTTATTATGATTTTGTGGAAAACTCAAAGTTGTTTTATACATTTGAGTCCACTCGCGCCGGAAATGCAGATGGATATTCTGATGGTTTTCAATTAATATCGTTTGACACTACAAACGGGGAAAAGATGGTGCTGGCAAAGGATTTAGAAAATACGCCTTTGAAATGTTCTCCAAGTGGAGTTTATTGTTTGTATGGCTATCAATTGGAGCAAATAATAATTCCTTCAACAAAGGAAATAGTAAATCTAGTGGATTTATCCTAATAGAGGTGGCGAAAAGAATGGCAATCGTTGATGTTACTGTTATTCCTATAGGAACTAATGGGCCAAGTGTAAGTGATTATGTTGCAGATATTCAAGATATCTTGGAAGGATTTAAAAATGAAGGGAAAATCAACTATAAATTAACTCCAATGAGTACCATTATCGAGGGGGAGCTCCCAACGTTAATGCATGTAGTACAGGTTATCCATGAAGCGCCGTTTCAAAAAGGTCTTCATCGTGTAGCAACCAACATAAGAATAGATGATCGCAGAGACAAAAGCGTACAAATGGATGATAAGCTACGCGCAGTGGAGTCTAAACGTTCCATATAATCAAAATGAAATGCCAGACACCTCGTAATTGAGTGCCTGGCATTTATAATATTTACTTCACTAAATATAGAAGCTCTTTGTTAAACGGCCGTGCCCTTTACACTTCGTACATTTTTTATAGAAGGGTAGCATAAAGAGCTTTTTTCTCCCTGTCCCACTGCAACTCCCACACAATGTCCTTAATGCCAACCATATCACCCTCCTACTATTTATTAATAAATAGTATTTCCTATAACAACCTAATTTATAGCTGATGAGTTTACTATCAGTATATTCGGAGATCCAATTTTTGCTTAAATATTTCAAACCCACGCAAAAAAAGAGTATCCCTCCCAATACGGGAAGAATACTCTTTTTCATGCATTAACAACTTAGTGTGCTACAGGGTAACCGTGTTCGATAATTGTCATAACTGTAAACCAACCAAACACTGCAACTGTTCCAAATGCGAAAAGAACTGCTAAAAAGTTTTTTTCTTTAAGGGAACGGACAAGAGCAAATACGCATAAAAGTGTTACAAGTCCAAAAATAATAACTAATGGCAAGGTTAACGCCCCTTTCAGAGATCATTTCCATTTCTATTTAAAAGAAATTCCATAAAATAAGTATGTAATGGAACATTACACTACACTCCATTTACATTTTAAATGTTTTCTCACTATTTGTCGAGGTCAAAAATTGACACTTCTATGTCATAAGCTCGAGCTACTTTCAGCATAAATTCTTTATTTTCTTTATCGATAATGTAGGATTTTTTATATTGTTCCTCAATAGCAATAATTGATTCCTCCATTTGGATAAGAAACATATCAATATCAGCTTTTTTACCGCTTTCAATTCGAAATATGGATATCATATCTTGATACAAATAGTGATTATTTTTTTCTGAAACAAACCCATAATCAGTAAATAGTCTGGTGGCAACTGGGTTTTCAATTAAGGAAAGGGAATACGTTTCCTCTAAGATACTCCGGTCCATCAACATGTTTTTTACAACCTTCGCCTCCATGGCGGAATCGGTAATAAGCATGCTGTCATCTGAATCAAAAATACTGGCTATGTGTTTAAGCTGCAAGAGAAGGTTCTGAAAGTATTGCGGTTTATCATCTGAACATTGTATTTCCAAACCGAACATCGATTTCATAGGCAATTTCCTTTCGTTTCTCAAGTTCTACTTCTTAGTGTAAAATAGATGGATAGATACTTCAAGGAAAGGTGTGGAAAGAAATGAAATGGAAACAGCTACCACTTGGTCCGCTGCAAACAAATGCGTACATACTCATAAATGAAAGAAAAGAATGCCTCATTTTTGACCCGGGAAGTGAAGGGCAAGCATTCAATTCCTACTTGGAAGAAAATGCACTTAAACCTTTAGCTATATTATTGACACATGCTCATTTTGATCACATAGGAGCAGTAGATGCCGTTCGCAAACACTGGAATGTTCCAGTTTATGTACATAAGAAAGAAAAGAATTGGTTAGGTGATCCAAGTCTTAACGGCTCTCAGTTCTTCCAACTTGGTCCCATTACGGCTATGCCGGCAGACCACCTAATTCAATCAGAAGAAAAACTGGTCATTTCCAATTTTGAACTGGAAGTGTTGTTTACTCCGGGTCATTCACCAGGCAGTGTAAGCTTTTATCATCAACCTAGCAAAGTAGTATTTGCAGGAGATGCTCTTTTTGCCGGCAGCATCGGAAGGACTGATCTTCCAGGGGGCAATCATGATCAGCTTATACAAAGCATACACAATAAACTGTTGACCCTGCCGGAAGAAACCACTGTTCTATCTGGCCATGGTATGACGACAACCATTGAAAAGGAAATGGATAGTAACCCATTTCTTAATGGATTTTAAAATGATTCCAACATTTCTCCAAGAAAAGATAGAAAAGGCGCCGGGAGAAAAATTGGATTTTGCCGAATATATAACTACTGTTCTCTATCATCCTTTAGAAGGCTACTATATGAAACCTAAAAATAAGGTGGGTACAAAAGGGGATTTCATCACAAGCAGCAATGTCCATAATGTTTACGGCAAGCTATTTGCTAAACTGATGGTAGAGTATTTTAATAAAACTCTTATCCCGCCAGTAATTATCGAGGTTGGAGGCGGAAATGGAAGATTTGCAAAGCATCTATTGGAAGAATTTAAGCTCCTTGATACTCAGCTTTATGGCCGCTTGAATTATGTCATGGTGGAGACAAGCCCATATCACATTCATTTGCAGAAAACCACTATCCCAGAGTCTGAACCTGTTAGCTACTTTACCTCTTCAGGAGATGTCCCTGAGAGCCTCAGGAAGGGTGTCCTGTTTTCCAATGAACTATTTGATGCCTTGCCAGTTCATGTGATTGAATACAAAAATGGAACATTAAATGAAGTATATGTCACAATAGGTGAAAACGGAGAGCTTACTGAAAAAAGCGTGCAGCTTGATAATGAGGAAATCCACGCTTATATCAATAAGCACAAATTGTTTTTTTCAGAAGGACAGCGGATGGAAATCCCTTTAGCAATGGTGGAATATGCAAATATACTTGGAAAATGGCTGCATGCAGGGACCATAATAACAGTTGATTATGGATATCGTTTTCCCGAGTTATCAAATCAGGATCTAAAAGAGGGCAGTCTTCGTGGTTATTATCAGCATCAACTTATAAAGAATCCCCTGAAATATCCTGCTGAGATGGATTTAACGTCACATATACACTTGGATACGTTAGAATCCTGCTTTCTTGCCTGTAAGTTCCGCCATGTAGGAACGATGAGGCAGGGGGAATTTCTGGTGGCGGCAGGCATACTTGATTACCTTCAAGAAAATCAGGATCCAAATCCGTTCTCGGAAAAAAGCAAGCAGAACAGAGCGATTAGAAGCCTTATAATGGATAGCAGCTGGAGCAATTCTTTTCATGTGCTTATACATGAAAAAGGAACAAACATATGGAACAAGTTAATAGGTTCGAAACCACAATAAAAAGCGATGACATAAAGTCAATCGCTTTTTATTGTTTAGCTACGTATGTTTAATGACCACCAGATCCAGGCACCATCATAAATGTTGTCCAATACGAGAAGGCAACAAAGAAAATTGTTAAATATGCTCCGAAAATATAGATGTACATACGTTCAGATAGCTTAAGATAACTTAATAAAATGAAGAATACCGTTTGTCCGAAGAAAAGTAAAGACGTTTGAGTCATGTGGCCAAGATAAAACATAACCGCGAAAATCCCAGTCCAGAAACCCATTACACGGTACATACGATCCATATGTATCCCCTCCTTACGCACTAATCCTTATGCTTGTCACTTTCCTATTATAATGTACCAATACTTTACTTGTAAATAAGCGTTTGTTTCTAGTTTGTGACGATTACAAGATAAGTACATTTTTCACCAGATCCATAATGATTATGCAACTATTTTTCTATCATACCTATTTCCATTATAGTGCAAAGTTAAACAGAAAGCCTTCTTTTTTAATAAAGAAAAAATGTTGTCGCAATTTGTTCATAAAATAGTTATCTTTTTACTGTACAAAAGTTATACAACTGGTATACAATGAGATTAACATAAAATACTAAAGAAAATAAAAAGAACGGGGAGGTAAGCATGATGAATGAAATCATTTTTTACAGTTACCCAAGTTGTACGTCATGTAGAAAGACAAAGAAGTGGTTGAAAGGGAATAATATTCCATTCCAAGAGAAGCATATTTTTAGGGAAACACCGAACAAAGAAGAGATGATGAAGATCCTTTCCTTAACAACAGAAGGGATAGATGAGATATTAGCAACTAGAAGCCAAACTTTTAAGGACCTGGGAATTGATGTAAATGAATTATCTCTTTCCCAACTAATAGAATTAATTATTGAGGAGCCAAAGCTACTTAGAAGACCTATCATTACTAGCGGGAAAAAGTTGATTGTTGGCTATAACGAATCTGCGCTGCAAAAGCTTTCCAGACAAAAAGCTAAACTTGAACTAAAGCAATCCGTTTCATAAAGCCAAATAAAGCCATTCCATTTACTTTTGTAGATGGAATGGTTTTTTTGTTAAGAAAGCCTGTTATCCAGTTGATTTCCGTTCCAGGCGCTTCGCTTATCCGAAGGGCGGTCCGGTAGCCTCCTCGGCTTAGCCTCCGGGGTCTCCCCTGTCCCTTCCTCCCGCGGGCGTCTACGCGCCTTCCACTCCAATCAACAAGGTTACTTCGTTCAACTTAGGTTTTAAAAACTTTCTAATTGAGTTATTAGAAATGCATTTACATATCTTTACGTAATTTCCAGCTGTGGATTGGAGCAAATGGCGAAGACTCCAGCGGGGGAATAACGGTAGATTGAGACCCCACAGCGCAGGAAGCCGCTTAAAAAATGAACTCTCATTTACGTATTTGATTTCTAGCTGGTGATTGGAGAAAAAAGCGGAGACTCCAGCAGCGCCCCTAGGAAAGCGAAGCCTTTTTCGGAAATCAACAGCGGTGTTAAACCAAACAACTAAAATTTTTTAGTAAGTTTATAATTGTTCACTACTTTTCTCCTTTAACTTTTTATATAGAAGGTGAAAGGGGGTGAGAGCATGGCAGATTACGCAGTAGAAAATGTTCAACTTCGTCTAATGTATGAATTAGGAGAAGATGAAAAAGGGAATTTGTTGTTCCGTTCCAAAAACTACAACAACATTAAAGTAGATGCAGAAGCGACTGCGCTATTACAAGCAGCGGGAGCAATCTCAGGTCTTCAAACAACACCTGTATCTAATGTAAGACGTAGTGAGTTACACTACCTAGGCTAAGAAGTGTGACTAATTCATGAAAGAAAGGAGGTGGATGCATGTTTACACTAGAATTATTTTTCCTAAACGAAGAAGGGAAAAAGGTGAAGGTGTCTGTTGATGACCCTAGAGCGGATTTAACACAGGTGGAAATCGAAGCGGCGATGGATACTATTATTGCTGCCAATGTTTTTACATCTAAAGGTGGAAATTTCATTACAAAAGATAGTGCACGAATTGTTGAACGTAATGTGACAGAATATGAAATAGCTTAACGTACTCTCGAAGGGTCTACTCTAAATCAGTAGGCCCTTCTTATTTTAAAAGGAAGGGGGGAGAGATCATGGACCAGTGGTGGACATGGATAAGTGATGTTGGTTTCCCGATTGTGGTCACGTTTTATTTGTTGCACAGGATAGAACAAAAACTTGAACATGTAACAAAAACGTTGCAACAGCTTCCATATCAATTATCTAGGGAAACACTGCCTTCAAGGAACATCAAATAGAAAACAGGCTATTGAACGAGCAATATGGTTCAATAGCCTGTTTTACGTTTCATGCGGTTTGTGATAACGTCGATGATGACATAAACTCTTTGCCTTTAAGACTTTTTTCGTTAATAATAAGAAGAAAGAGAATGACATGAAGGATGTTGATACCATGACAAGTAAAAAAATCGTCTTTACCGGCGGCGGCTCTGCAGGGCACGTCACACCTAATATAGCCATTATGAATAAATTAAAAGCCACAGGGTGGGATATTACATATATCGGTTCAAGAAAAGGAATTGAAGAAGATATTATTGGGAAGGAAAATATTCCTTTTCACGGAATTTCAAGTGGTAAGCTTAGACGCTATTTTGATTGGAAGAATTTTTCCGATCCACTTAGAATTATTAAAGGGGCAATGGAAGCTTTAATGATTTTAAGAAAGGTAAAGCCAAAAGTTGTATTTTCCAAAGGTGGATTTGTAACAGTTCCTGTGGTGATGGCAGCTAAAATGCTAAAAATACCGGTTATCATTCATGAATCAGACATTACACCTGGTCTTGCCAATAAAATTGCAACCAAATTTGCGACAAGAGTTTTTGTCACATTTGACGAGACTTTAAAGCACTTTCCGTCTGAAAAAGTTTTATTTACTGGTTCACCGATCAGAGAAGAGTTATTCCAGGGAAAAGCTCAAGAAGGAAGAGCATGGCTTGGATTTCATGAGAAAAAACCGATCTTAACCATAATGGGTGGAAGTCTAGGGGCTAAAAAAATCAATGAAACCTTACGTCAAGTTTTAATTCAATTAACAGAACAATATCAAATTGTCCACTTATGCGGAAAAGGAAACATGGACCGTTCCCTTGAAGGTGTAAAAGGGTATAAGCAATTCGAATATATGAATCAAGAATTACCAGATGTTCTTGCAGCATCTGAGTTCATTATCTCAAGAGCGGGTGCGAATTCTATTTTTGAATTTCTGGCATTGCGTAAACCGATGCTATTAATCCCACTTTCTAGGAATGCCAGCAGGGGAGATCAAATCTTAAATGCCCAATCATTCGAGAAAAAAGGGTTTGCAAAAGTATTATTTGAAGAAGATCTCACCACTGACACCCTGTTAACTCAATTAGAGGCACTCAAGAATGATAAAGATCAACTGCAAAAAAACATGTCTGAAGACAGTGCACCAAACACACTGGAAATTATCTTAAAAGAAATCATAAACACAGCAAAATAATTAAAAAAGAGCAATCTATTATTAGGTTGCTTTTTTGCTATATAAAGAAAGCATATAATCCGGTTGATTTCCGTTCCAGGCGCTTCGCTGGCCTGCGGGCGGTCCGTGAGCCTCCTCGGCTTGCGCCTGTGGGTGCTCACCTGTCCCTTCCTCCCGCGGGCGTCTACGCGCCTTCCACTCCAATCAACAAGGTGACTGCATTCACTTTAGTCAAATACTAACCGAGTTACTGCAAAACCAAAAACGTTACTTTAACTAAATTTCTAGCTGTGTATTGGAGCAAATGGCGAAGACTCCTACGGGGAAGTAGCGGCAATGTTGAGACCCCGCAGCGAAGCGAGGAGGCTCAAGGTCGCCCCGTGGAAAGCGTAGCCATTTGCGGAAAGGAACAGCGGCGTCGATTAACCACTAACTAATGTTTTACGCTATAAAAAGACCGGGCGGAATTTGCCCGGTTTTTCTTGTAAAATAATTCTAAGTTTAATAAGTAGGATTTTCCATTAGAGGGTAAACTACGATAGTAGTAATTCCATTTATAAGAAAGAGGCCGATACCGATGAAAAAACAAACTTTAAAACTATTCACAATCTCCCTAATAGGATTTGTCATCATCATATCCGTCCTTTTATATTTCTTCTCAGAACGATTTACACGCTCATGGCTCCCTATTGATAACGGGTTTGGAGAAACCGTCACCTTGTCCCCTGATGACAAGTCCATCGTTTTCCCATTTTATCAAAGCGGGGATGGAGCACTCTATAAAGCAAATGTAGATGGCAGCAATGTTAATCAATTAACCTACCCAAGAGAGGAAGAAAGTCATGTACATCCACGGTATTCATCCAGTGGCGAAAAGATTCTCTTTTTATCACAAGAAAAAGGCGAGAACACATTAACAAGGTCACTCTACATAATGAACAATGATGGAAGTGAACTCATTCGTCTTTCCCAAGAGGACGAACTAATAACGGATGCTATTTTTTCACAGGACGATCAATCCATCTATTATTTAGCGGCAAAGCGATATCAGGAAGGCAATGAAATGGAGGAAGGTCCAACTAGCATTGATTTGTATTCTATTTCTATAAAAGGAGATAAAAAGGAACGGCTCACTCATGATGAAAGTTTAAAAAAGCGGAGTCTGTCACTTACAGAAGACGGGGCGAAACTAGGATATGTGGAGTGGAGCATAGATGAAGAAAAAGGTCTTCATTCTTCTTTTGTTGTGATGGATACTCAGACTATGGAGCGGGAGTATGTAAACCCTGATTTTAATACAAATATTATCTATAGTGGCAAACTCTCTCCGGATGGTAACCTTATTGCGTTTTCAGCAGCAAGCGAAAATCCACGTGAAAAATCGGAATTCATTTACGAAATGTACACAATGAGCACGAGTGGAAAAGAAGTACAACCTATTACAAGCTTTCGTACCTTAATTACAGAACCAGTATTTTTCCGCGACAAAGAGAGGGTATTATTTATTCAAGATCAGAGTTGGTTGAGGGGAAAACCTAACTATAAGTTGTGGGCTGTGAATATCAATGGGGAAGAAATTCAATCCATTACCTTACAAATGCCACAGTTTTCTGGTACCATCCTTTAGTTTAAATAACCATAACAAAACCCAAGTCGATCAAGACTTGGGTTTTGTTTATCTTATTAGAACATTGGTAGAAGATAACTGATAATGAACCAGATGATTCCGAAAAATATAATGAGGTAGGCAGTATATTTAATAAATGTTGAAGCAACTAAACCACGATCTTCTTTTGTTTCCCGTTTATCAACTCTTACATCTCTATCTTCCATGTGGATTCCTCCCTGAATAGCTTTGTTTACCAATATATACCCTGCTGGAACTAGCTTAAACCTTCCCAATTATTTGCGGGAAAGGAAACTATACTGCGAAAGTAACTAGAAATTATGGGGTAGGAAAGTGTATAATGATTTTCGGGTATAATTCAATGGATTTCCATCTGACTTTCCCAAGCGGGACTTTATATCTATATTTAAAATAAAAAGATATAATAAGTGGACCAACCGAATTTATGAGAATCTCAATGGAAATAAACTATTTTTAGGGATATAAGAGGTATTTTATGAAGAGGAAATGGCTGAAGTTTATACCTTTAATCTATTTGTTCTTTGGAATCGTATGGATAACACTTACGGATTATTGGTTATATGTTTTAAAGCAACATAACAATTATGTTATCGCAGAATATATCAACCTGTTAAAAGGTTGGCTTTTTATACTAATCACTACACTATTATTATTTTTGATGCTAAAAAAGCATTTGGCACTGAAGGAGCTTGAACAAAAGGAACAAGAGCTTTCAACCCTTATAAACAATATGCCTGACTTTGTCTGTTTTAAGGACGGAGAGGGTAGATGGCTGCAAACGAACGAATATGGGCTTGCGCTATATGACCTGGAAAAGGTTGATTATAAGGGTAAGACGGATATAGAGCTGGGAGCCTATTCCCCATATTTCATGGAGGCTTTTGAATACTGTATGAAAACGGACGAGCAGACTTGGAAGGAAGGAAAGATTTCACGCGATGAGGAATCTTTTTGCCTTGCGGACGGGGAAAGAAAAACCTTTGATGTGATTAAAGTCCCTTTGTTTCATAATGATGGACGGAGAAAAGCACTTGTTACGATAGGCAGGGACATATCATCTCTAAAGAAAACAGAACAATTGTTAGTGACAAAAGAAAAACTATCGGTAGTTGGTGAACTATCTGCAGGTATTGCCCATGAAATAAAAAATCCATTAACCTCCATTAAGGGATTTATTCAATTAATTCAAAGGTCAGGAAAAGCAAACGAAAATCATGTAGATATGGTGCTATCTGAAATTGATAGAATAAATGATATTGTATCGGAGTTACTAGTTCTATCCAAACCTCAAACAAAGGAACTAACGCTGATACCGATACTGGAAGTACTTCAGTATGTAATAAAATTAGTGGGAAATGAAGCTAATAATAATAATATTTCCTTTTCCATAAAAAATATTGGCTCTGATACGTTGGTAAGAGGGGATAAGAATAACCTCAAACAAGTTTTTATCAACCTTATCAAGAACTCCATGGAAGCAATGCCTGACGGAGGAACCATCCTAATTACCGGGTTTCCGGAAACAGGTGGTAGAAAAAGTATTCAGGTTAAAGATGACGGGTTAGGAATTTCATCCTTTAACATGGATAATATCGGCAATCCTTTTTTCACTTCCAAGGAAAAAGGAATGGGACTTGGGTTGACAATAACTAAAAAAATTATTGAAGAGCATCAAGGGAATATTCGTTTTGAAAGCAAGGAAGGATACGGTACAACTGTCACTATTGATTTGCTAACACATTAAAAAATGTGCTTTTGATAAGAGATAGATGACCAAGCAGTTCATAGATTTATGCATAGAATATATCGTGTGCAGCTTCCTTCTCCTTTCGTACACGGGATTTTTGGACAGAGACTCAGTCTCTGTCCCTTTTTTTGTGTGTAACATTTTATATGAAGGGAGAAAATGTATGGAAACAGGGTATAAATAAGACAATACAATATAGATAAAAGTGGGGGAATGAAAATGTCCGAAAAAAAACCCTTTGACCTTATTGGTATTGGAATAGGGCCATTTAATTTGGGGTTAGCAGCATTAGTCGATGATGTCCCAAGTATTTCAACTATCTTTTTCGATAAAGAAGAAGCGTTCAATTGGCATCCAGGCATGCTAATTGAACAATCTGATTTGCAGGTGCCATTTCTAGCAGATCTGGTCTCATTTGCTGACCCGACAAACAAATACAGCTTTTTAAACTTTGTTCATCAACAGAATCGATTATTTCAATTTTTCTTTTATCGCCGCTTTGACATTCCAAGAAGAGAATACAACTTATATGCTAAATGGGTATCGGAAAACTTGCAGAACTGTCATTTTCAATCCGAAGTAATTTCGGTGGAATTTACAAATGATGGGTATAGGGTGAAGGTAAAGAGAACGGATACTGGAGATGTTTCTACTTACCATGCCAAACATGTAGTAGTAGGTACTGGAAGTATCCCATTTATTCCGGATGGCATAGAGAAAAATGATCAGGTTGTGCATACAAGTGAGTATTTACATAAAGAAAAAGAGATGAAAGCTTCCGATTCAATAGTCGTTGTCGGGTCTGGACAAAGTGCAGCGGAGGTTTTCTATGAACTATTGGAAGAACAAAAGCATAACAAGTATTCGTTAAAATGGTATACGCGTTCCTCTTTATTTTCTCAGCTTGAAAGTGCAAAGCTGGGGCAAGAGGTCTTTTCTCCCGATTATGTTCAGTATTTTCATGGACTATCTTATGAAAAAAGAAAAGAAGCATTAAATCGACTGGGTACTGTTCGTAATGGAGTAGATAAAGAAACATTGGTCAAAATTTATGACTTGCTTTATAACAGATCTGTTGAAGGGCGAGATGAAAAAATCACCATTCAGCCCTTGACAGAAGTGAAGTCAATAAATGAAAGTAATGGCGTATTAGAAGTAGCATGCAAACAGTGGGAGAAAGAAAAAGACTTTAAAGTTAAAGCAGAATATGTAGTATTGGCGACAGGGTATAAGCCCCATATACCACAATGGCTCTGGGATATGAGAGAACAACTGGTGTGGGAAAGTGATAAAGAATTTAAAGTGGATGAAATGTATCGGTTAGTGTGGAAGGAACCTAGACATAATCATATGTATATTTCCACTAACCTTGAACACTCACATGGGACGGCAGCCACCAATTTGAGTCTTGCCGTTATGAGAAACCAGACGATAATCAACGATGTGTGCAAAACAGAAATATACCCAATCCAAACAGAAACCATCTTCCAACAATTCATGCCCGATGCGTAATCCTACGTTTAACCTGCCCTCTGACGGGTACAAGAACATATATACACGGGACTCATAGCTGTTGATTGTAGCAAAAGGCGAAGACTCCTCGAAAATGCTACGCATTTACTTCGTGCGATGTTTCGCTGCCGAAGCCTTCCTTGTCCTGAGGGAGATAGCGCTAGGTGGAGACCCCGCAGGCTTGCCGAGGAGGCTCCAGCAGCGCCCCTAGGAAAGCGAAGCCATTTGCGGAAATCAACAGCGGTGTCCAAACAAAGCCCATAACTTAAAGAGGAGATGTTCCATAATGAGTAAAAAAATCGCAGTACTACTAACCAACGACTTTGAAGACTCCGAGTACACAGAACCAGCAAAAGCCTTTAATGAAGCAGGACATCAATTAACAGTAATCGAAAAATCAAAAGGTGAAACAATAAAAGGGAAAACTGATGGAGTAGAAATTACAACAGATGCCGGTATTGATGATGTAAGTCCAGAAGACTTCGATGCACTATTAATACCTGGAGGATTCTCCCCAGATATCCTCCGGGCAGATGATCGATTTGTTGCATTTACTAAAACGTTCATGGACGATCAAAAGCCTGTTTTTGCAATCTGTCATGGACCACAATTACTTATTACAGCAGAAGCACTGAAAGGAAGAGATATTACCGGCTTTACTTCCATAAAAGTAGATCTGCAAAATGCAGGCGCTCACTATCACGATAAAGAAGTCGTTGTCTGTCATGACCAACTCGTTTCCAGTAGGACACCAGACGACATTCCTGCATTTATCCGAGAATCTTTGAAGCTTCTCAAATAAAGGTTGGAAGGATCCAGACAAGGAGTAATACTCCAGTCTGGATCTTTTTTATGAAACAAAATTCCAAAATATACTAAAAAGTTTTATTAAAATACGTTTTTTATAAGATTCTCTAACATATTCATCCATAAACTTGCATAAAAATTGTTGATTGTTTCAAAAAATCTCCTTGTTTTAAAAGGATTTATTACATAAGTATAAAAAGCGTGAATATTTAGACTCATATTTTCCTAGATTCATTGAATGATAAACATAATACTGTTATAATATTAAGAAAATTGTAACACGAAAGGAGGGAAATGGATGAATTTATATATATCGGTTGATATGGAAGGAATTAGTGGTCTAGTAGATCATACCCATGTCGATTCAAGGCTACATAACTATGAACGCGGCCGAAAAATAATGACCCAAGAAGCCAATGCAGTTGTGAATACGGCTTTTGAAAAAGGTTTTAAGGAGGTTGTTGTCAATGACAGCCATTCCAAGATGAATAACATTCTTATTGAAGACCTGCACCCTGAAACCAAATTGATCACAGGAGATGTGAAACCATTCTCCATGGTGCAGGGATTGGATGACAGCTTTGATGCTGCAATTTTTGTAGGATATCATGCCAGGGCATCCATGAAAGGTGTCATGACACACTCCATGATTTTTGGTGTAAGAAATATGTACATAAATGATATGCAAATTGGGGAACTAGGATTTAATGCCTATGTAGCTGGCTATTATGGTGTACCAGTCATCATGGTGGCAGGAGATAATCAGACGGCACTGGAAGCAGAATGCCTCATCCCTGGTATACATTGTGCGGTTGTCAAGGAAGCGGTTTCACGTTCTGCTGCGAAGTCACTTACTCCGTATAAAGCACAAGAGTTAATCAAAGAAAAAACGTCCAAGGCATTGGATGACATACATAATATAAAACCGTTGGTACCGCCTGATCATCCAACACTTCGCATTGAATTTGCGAATTACGGCCAAGCGGAGTGGGCAAATCTGATGCCAGGAACGGAAATAGAGCCAGGGACGACTATCGTCAAGTTTCATGCAAATGATATCAAGGAAGCCTATCAAGCTATGCTTGTTATGACAGAATTGGCGATGAGAACGACATTCTGTTAATAAGATTACTTAGTATTTACATAAAAACTCAATAGGAAAGAAAGTGTGAGTGGGAGAATGGGAACATTTATAGCAAAAAGATTACTAGCAATGCTCATAACTTTATGGGTCATCATCACATTGACCTTCTTTTTGATGCATGCCATACCGGGTTCTCCGCTTAATGAAGAGCGCTCTACTAGTGATGTAGTTCAACGTAACCTTGAAGCGCACTATCATTTGGACAAGCCGGTACCGGTTCAGTATGTGATGTATTTAAAAACATTAGTGACATTGGATTTTGGTCCGTCAATTAAACAACCGTCCCAAACGGTGAATGATATGTTGGGGCGAGGTTTCCCCATTTCTTTCGAGCTTGGGATGATCACTTTAACTATTGCCGTAATTTCAGGCATTTTCCTTGGAGTGATTGCAGCACTTAAACGAAATGGCGTTATTGATTATATGGCGATGACTTTTGCCGTTTTCGGAATTTCCATACCGAACTTTGTCCTTGCAACCGTGTTGATCCAGCATGTTGCTGTCAACTGGGGATGGCTTCCGCCCGCCACTTGGTCAAGCTGGAAGCATATGATTTTGCCGACATTAGCTCTTGCAACAGGTCCGATGGCAATCATTGCGAGATTGACGAGAGCAAGCATGATGGAAGTGTTAACACAAGATTATATTCGGACGGCAAAAGCAAAGGGCTTATCACCGGTGAAAATAGTCTTCAAACATGCGCTTCGTAACGCATTATTGCCGGTTGTCACCATACTGGGTACCCTTGCTGCCGGGATTTTGACAGGGACATTTGTAATCGAAAAGATCTTTGCCATTCCTGGCATGGGCAAATATTTTGTGGAAAGCATCAATACGCGTGACTATCCAGTCATTATGGGAACAACAGTATTTTATAGTGCATTCTTAATTTTAATGCTTTTTCTTGTAGATATAGCTTATGGGATATTAGACCCTCGTATTAAGCTTCATAAAAAGGAGGGGAACTAATATGGTGGAGCGTAAACTTCAAGAAAATCAGCAAAATACTGTTCCTGATGAGTGGTTCACCCCACTTGATAAGAACAAGGGAGAGGCAGAGGCTGTAGTCCGTCCGAGTCTTTCTTATTGGCAGGATGCTTGGCGCAGATTGGTTAAGAACAAACTCGCGATGGCAGGGTTGATCTTTCTTTTATTCTTGACCATCATGGCCATCTTTGGTCCGATTTTTTCACCTTATAGTGTCATGCAGACAAATTTACCAAACCAGAATCAGCCCCCTTCATCCACCCATTTCTTTGGTACAGATGAACTGGGTAGAGATGTTTTCACTCGTACCTGGTATGGTGCAAGAATTTCGTTGTTTGTTGGATTGATGGCTGCGTTGATAGATTTTATCATTGGAGTAATCTATGGGGGAATCGCAGGCTACAAGGGTGGTAGAACCGATAATGCAATGATGCGTGTGGTGGAAGTTTTATACGGCCTTCCATATCTATTGGTCGTGATTCTATTAATGGTTGTGATGGGTCCGGGATTATTGACCATTATCATCGCACTAACTGTTACCGGATGGGTTGGAATGGCAAGGATTGTCCGTGGCCAGGTACTGCAAATAAAAAATTATGAGTTTGTGCTTGCGTCTAAAACTTTTGGTACGAAGACTTCTAGGATTATTAGAAAAAATCTTCTCCCTAACACGATGGGACCTATCATTGTTCAAATGACATTGACGGTACCGGCTGCAATTTTCGCAGAAGCATTCTTAAGCTTTCTTGGTCTTGGTGTTAGTGCCCCGTATGCCAGTTGGGGTGTGATGGCCAATGATGGTTTATCAACAATTATTTCAGGACATTGGTGGCGCCTGTTCTTCCCGGCATTCTTCATCTCCATGACCATGTTTGCCTTTAACGTGTTTGGAGACGGATTACAAGACGCACTAGATCCAAAGCTGAGGAGGTAAGTGACATCATGGAAAAAGTACTGGAAGTAAAAGACTTACATGTATCCTTTACAACATATGGAGGCGAAGTGAAGGCTGTCAGGGGAGTCAGTTTTGATTTGCATAAAGGAGAGACGCTCGCAATTGTAGGGGAATCCGGGTGTGGGAAGAGTGTGACGTCCCAAAGTATCATGCGATTGATTCCACAACCACCAGGACGAATCACGCAAGGATCAGTTCTTTTTAAAGGCAAGGACCTGACCAAAGTGTCTGAACCTGAAATGAGAAAAATTAGGGGTGCAGATATTTCAATGATTTTCCAAGACCCCATGACGGCATTGAACCCTACGCTTACAGTTGGGGATCAGATCATGGAGGGGATCATCCAGCATAAGAAAGTTTCGAAAGCAGAAGCGAAGAAACAGGCGGTGGACATGCTGAATCTTGTCGGCATACCAAGTCCGACAGAACGGTTGAAACAATACCCGCACCAGTTCAGTGGAGGTATGAGGCAACGTATCGTGATAGCGATGGCGCTTGTATGTCAGCCCGAAGTATTGATTGCAGATGAGCCAACAACAGCACTGGATGTAACAATCCAGGCGCAGATTTTAAATCTTTTTAAGGATATTCAAAAGAAAACCGGGGTTTCCATCATCATAATCACGCATGACTTAGGGGTAGTAGCGCAAGTAGCAGACCGTGTGGCTGTTATGTATGCAGGAAAAATAGTGGAATCTGGAAATAGGAGAGAAATCTTCTATAGAGGAGAGCATCCATATACGAAAGGTCTATTAAATTCAGTTCCCCGTCTTGATTTGGAGGATGAAGAGCTGGTGCCTATTGTCGGCTCTCCACCTGATCTATTTTCACCACCGACAGGTTGTGCATTTGCAGCAAGATGCGAGTATGCCATGGAAGTATGCGAGCGCGTATATCCGATGAAGACACATCTGTCCGAGGAACACCACGTAGACTGCTGGCTCCAGGACCTAAGAGCTCCTAAACCAGTAAAAACAGTAATTTCAACTATAAGATAAGACTTATAGTGAAATAGAATCATAGCTGTTGATTGGAGCACAGGGCGAAGACTCCAGCGAGAGGTATAGACCCCGCAACGAAGGAGGCCACTGAAAACCCGATATATCATGTGTTTAGTGATTTCTAGCTGTAGATTGGAGCAAAAGGCGAAGACTCCTGAGGGAGATAGCGTTAGGTGGAGACCCCGCAGGCGAAGCCGAGGAGGCTCCAGCAGCGCCCCTAGGAAAGCGAAGCCATTTGCGGAAATCAACAGCGGTGTGTTAACTACATCCTAAATCAATGAAATTTTCAGTGGCTTTCAACGAAGTGAAGAGGCTCCAGCACCTCCCCTAGGAAAGCGAAGCCCAGTGTGGAAATCAACAGCGGCGTCTTACAGAACCACAATTGAAAAAGGGGGAGTAACACATGAAAAAGGTATTGTCATTACTAATGACCGCCATGCTAGTATTCGTCTTAGCAGCATGTACAGCCAGCAACAACGCAGGCACCGACACAAACGATAACTCTAACAACAACGAAAGCGCATCAGGAGAAAAGGTACTTCGCCTGAACAACGGATCTGAACCAACATCACTAGATCCGCCAATCGGCTTTGACTCCTATTCTTGGAACGCACTAAACAACTTGATGGAAGGTCTGACTCGCCTAAATGACGAACACCTGCCACAAGAAGCAACAGCGGAAAAATGGGATGTATCCGAAGACGGAAAAACGTACACATTCTATATTCGTGACAATGCAAAGTGGTCTAATGGGGACGACGTGACTGCAGGTGACTTTGAATTCGCATGGAAACGTCTTTTAAACCCTGAAACAGCATCTCCCGCTGCATTCCTTGGTTACTTCATCGAGGGTGGAGAAGCATACAACAACGGAGAAGGCTCTGCTGATGATGTACAAGTAAAAGCTTTGGATGAAAAGACATTAGAAGTAACACTTGTTGCTCCACAAACGTATTTCCTAAGCGTTATCACGAATCCGGCCTTCTTCCCAATCAATGAGAAGGTTGCTACAGAAAATCCAGAATGGTTTGCTGAAGCGGATTCTTTTGTTGGAAATGGTCCATTTAACCTTGCGGAATGGGAGCATGAAAGCCACTTTGTTATGGCGAAGAATGACAAATATTGGGATGCAGACACAGTGAAATTGGATAAAGTTCATTGGGCAATTGTAAATGATACGAACACGGAGTATCAAATGTACCAAGCGGGTGATCTGGATACTTCAGGAGTGCCTGCTGATGCAAGTGAAGCGTTATTTGCAGAAGGAAAAGTAAATATTGGCGAGCAGGCTGGTACGTACTTTTTCCGATTTGGAGTAGACAAAGCGCCATTCCAAAATGCAAACATCAGAAAGGCTTTCGCAATGGCAGTTAATCAGCAGGATATTGTTGATTATGTGACAAAACGAGGAGAAGAAGCTGCAAAAGGATTTGTCTCTTCAGGATTCACAGATCCATCTGGAAAAGATTTCCGTGAAGTGAATGGAGACCTTGTTACATTTAACGCAGAAGAAGCAAAAGCTTTATTGGAAAAAGGTATGGAAGAAGAAGGATATGAAACATTACCGGAAGTTACATTAACGTATAACACAAGTGATGAGCACAAACGTATCGCTGAAACGATGCAACAAATGTTCAAGGACAATCTTGGAGTTGATGTGAAGCTTGCTAATATGGAATGGAACGTGTTCCTTGATATGCAGACAGCTCTTGAATTCCAATTTTCCCGAAGCTCATTCTTAGCGGACTATGCTGACCCTATCAACTTCCTTGAAAACTTCCAAACTGGACACTCCATGAACCGTACAGGTTGGAGTAACTCGAAGTATGATGAGCTAGTTCAATCGGCTCTTAACGAATCCGATGAAGCAGCACGCTATGAGCAAATGTACGAAGCGGAGAAAGTGTTATTTGAAGACATGCCAATCATTCCGTTGTATTTCTACAATCATGTATATCTTCAAAACGAAGCGGTAAAAGGTATCGTTCGTCACCCTGTTGGATACATCGAACTTAAATGGGCGGACAAAGAGTAACAGGTTATATGTTTTAACAGGAGAAGGGTGTTCACTGAACACCCTTTTCATTGAAATTGTCATACATACTAAAATCAGCAACACCATACATATACATAGCTTGACGGAATTTATTAAAGGAGAGGAGTGGCGAAACATGAAGCCGCTGCGTTTAAAAAAAGGAGACACGGTTGGTGTCATTGCACCTGCAAGTCCGCCTAAACAGGAGAAATTGAAACGAGCACTTCCTTTCTTGGAAGAGGAACTGGGCCTGAAAGTAAAGCTGGGCAAATATGTGGATGCTCCCTACGGCTACCTTGCATCCAAGGATGAAGAAAAACTAGAAGATTTGCATGCTATGTTTCAGGATGATGAGGTAAAGGCAATTTTCTGTGCATGCGGCGGATTTGGAACGGCAAGAATTGCTTCCAACATAGATTATGACATTGTAAAAAATAATCCCAAGATTTTCTGGGGTTACAGTGATATCACTTTTTTACATCAGGCATTTTACCAAAAGGCCGGATTAACTTCTTTCCATGGTCCGATGCTGAGCTCGGATATCGGGCTCGATAGCATTCACCCTCTATCAAAAGCCTATTTCCAACAGTTGTTTGAACCAACTGAACTAGTATATACCGAAGAACTCTCCCCCCTCGAAGTGATGAATGAAGGCGTTGCGACAGGAGAGCTTGTTGGCGGCAACTTAACTTTGCTAGTAAGTTCACTTGGAACTCCGTTTGAACTACAGACAAAGGGGAAAATCCTCTTTTTTGAAGATATTGATGAACAGCCATACAAAGTGGACAGAATGCTAAATCAGTTGAAAATGGCAGGAAAGTTCTCCGACGCAGAAGGGATTGTTATTGGGGACTTTCATAATTGTGTACCTGATGAAGGAAAGGCATCCTTGACGCTTGAAGAGGTTATTTCTCAACACGTAAAAGATGCAGGGAAACCGACTATGAGCGGTTTCCAATTCGGACATTGCTCTCCTAATATCGCTATACCGCATGGAGCAAAAGCGGAATTAAACACATACAACAAGACATTGACTATACAAGCAGGAGTGGAATGAGAGGAGAAGGAATAATGAAAATACAACATGTTGAGACGTTCCGCACCGCAGTACCTCTGTCAAAACCGTTTAAGACGGCATTGCGTACCGTGTATGTTGCGGAAGCCGTGGTAGTGAAGATAACCTGTGATAATGGTCTGGTCGGTTGGGGAGAGGCACCACCTACCCATGTCATCACAGGAGACAGTCTGGATAGTGTAGAATACGCCATTCAGCAAATTTTCAAACCGACTCTATTAAACGAGAACCTCTTAAACTATGAACCTCTATTGCAACAACTACATAAATCGGTTGTTCGGAATACTAGTGCAAAGGCTGCAGTCGATATGGCCATTTATGATTGCCTGGCTCAACATAGCAGGCTGCCTCTGTATCAATACTTGGGCGGGGCCAAGAGTGAGCTGGAAACTGACTTCACTGTCAGCGTCAATTCCCCGAAAGAAATGGGAGACGACGCTATTGGTTATGTGGAGAAAGGTTTCCGTGTCCTAAAGGTGAAAGTTGGGAAAGACGATATGGCCACAGATATAGCTAGAATAAGAGAAATCAGAAGTCGTGTAGGAGATATGGTAGAAATTCGCCTTGATGCCAATCAAGGCTGGACGGCCAAGGAAGCCATACGCGGCATTCGCAAAATGGAAGATCTGGGGTTGAATATCGAGCTTGTTGAACAACCTGTCATTGCCCATGATATGGAGGGATTGAAACAGGTTACCGATGCAGTGGAAACACCAATCATGGCGGATGAAAGCGTCTTTACTCCCGAACAGGCAGTTCAAGTACTTAAAACACGGAGTGCCGATCTGATCAATATCAAACTTATGAAATCAGGCGGCATTTTCCAGGCGGAAAAAATTAATAGTATTGCACAGTCCTTTGGAGTGGAGTGCATGGTAGGAAGTATGATTGAAACCAGGCTCGGGATCACGGCTGCCGCCCACTTTGCCGCGAGTAAGAGCAATATCACTCGATTTGATTTTGATGCACCGCTTATGTTGGCTGAAGATATCGTAACAGGAGGTATCATTTATAACGGGCGAACAATCAGTTTCCCGGATACGTACGGATTAGGAATTAATGATGTAAAAGTCAAAGGAGGAGTCAGCATTGAGTAAATACGTCATAAATGTACCGGTTGCTACCATTTGGACCTCTTATGATTCAGCAAGAATATTAGATGAAAAAGCCATTTCAAATCCTACAGATATCAAAAGCTGGCTCGATTCACTAAATTTTGAAACAAGGCTAGAACTTTGTGACGCCAACTTAATCCAATCCCAACTGCTATACGGGCAGGAGGTTCTCGTTCTAGAGGAAAAGGAAAATTACTTTCATATTATTGCACTGACCCAAGGCTCATCAAAGGATGACAGAGGATATCCTGGCTGGGTCCCAAAATGCCAGATTACCAAAGTAGCGGACTGGAAGCTTGAAGATAGTCCGGTTGCAGTGGTGACAAGCAATCTGACCACTTTATTCTCTGTGGAGGATAAGGAATTACTGGAGCTGAGCTTTCAAACCATTTTGCCGGTAGTGGAGAATGGGAAAGAAAAGGTGAAGGTTCAACTTCCTGATGAAACTTTAGGACTGCTGAATACTGCTGACACTTCTGTGTACGACGGTCTTTCTTCCATCCCAAAAGGGTCTGGAACGGATATTGTAAGGAGTGGTGAAAGATTCCTCGGTCTTCCATATTTATGGGGAGGCATGAGCGGATTCGGTATGGACTGCTCTGGTTTCAGCTACACGATGTGTAAAGCTAATGGCTATATCATTCCGCGCGATGCCCACGACCAGGCTAAAGAGGGGGAGGCAGTGCCGCTAAACGCTTTAGAACCTGGGGACTTGTTGTTCTTTGCTTATGAAGAAGGCAAGGGGAAAATTCATCACGTTGGAATTTATTATGGAGATGGGAAACTGTTGCACTCACCAAAAACAGGTAGAGATATTGAGATCCTACCTATGGAAAACACCATTTATGAAAAAGAACTATGTGCAGCAAGAAGGTACTGGCAGAAGGACGGGGAATAAACATGCAAAAGAAACTACTTCAAGTGAAAAAATTGCAAAAATATTTTTTTCTAGGGAAAAATCAAACTCTAAAAGCAGTAGACAATGTCTCATTTGATATTTATCAGGGTGAAACTTTTGGGCTGGTTGGAGAGTCTGGATGCGGTAAATCCACTACAGGAAGGACCATCATCGGACTTTATGGCAAGACGTCAGGAGAAGTAAATTTTAACGGAAAAGATGTTCATAAACTTACTGAAAAAGAGAAATTTGCTTTCCACAGGAACATGCAGATGATTTTTCAAGATCCATATGCTTCTTTAAACCCTCGTTCAACGGTAAAAGAAATCATCTCAGAACCGATGGAAGTACATGGGATTTACAAAAATAGTAAAGAACGCACAGAACGCGTCTATCAACTATTGGAAGATGTGGGGTTGAATCGGGAGCATGCCAACCGTTATCCGCATGAATTCAGTGGAGGACAAAGGCAGCGTATCGGAATTGCTCGTGCATTGGCGTTGGATCCAGATTTTATCATTGCCGATGAACCAATTTCCGCTTTGGACGTATCGGTGCAAGCCCAAGTGGTGAATTTAATGAAACGTCTCCAGAAAGAAAAAGGGTTGACTTACCTGTTCATTGCCCACGACCTTTCCATGGTTAAGCATATCAGTGACAGGATAGGGGTTATGTATCTTGGTAAAATGATGGAATTGACGGAGAGTAAGGCACTTTATAAAAAGCCGTTGCATCCATACACACAAGCATTATTATCTGCTATACCAATACCGGATCCAGATATAGAGGATAAGCGGGAAAGGCAAATTGTTCAAGGGGAGATTCCAAGTCCGATTAACCCACCAAGCGGCTGCGTCTTCCGTACCCGCTGTCCCCACGCCATGGAAGCTTGCAGTCAATCGGTTCCAGAGTGGCAGGAAGTAGAAGAACGTCATTATGTGGCCTGTCATTTATATAATGAAAAGATTGTTGGACCGGATAAAGTGAGGGAAATGGTGGCAAGTGCGCATGATGGGAACTGACACCAAGTTGCAAATTTTGAAAGAACGTGTCCAGGCAGTGGTAGACGCCACTGCGGGAAATGTTAGTTTTGTAATTGAGGACGGCAGTGGCCAGCGTCTCGAAAAAGATGCTGATATTACGAAAAAAGCGGCAAGTCTCATAAAGATTCCTATCATGATGGCGGCATTTAAACAGATAGAAGCAGGCAGGTTGAATCTTTCTGACAGATTTTCTATAGATCCAGAAAATGTAGCAGGTGGAGCAGGTGTTATTCCATTTATGAATGCTGACACGAGTTTTGCTTTAAACGACTTGTTATCGCTAATGATTATTGTATCCGATAATACGGCCACCAATAAGGTGATTGACATTCTCGGGTGGGATCTAGTGAATGATTTCTGTAAAGAGCAGGGTTTAACGAATACGAAACTTGAACGAAAAATGATGGATTTTAAAGCCTCAGCTGTCGGATTGGAAAACAAGACATGTGCCCGAGAAATGGGAGATTGTCTAAAGCTCCTATATGTGGAAGACGACAAGAAGCCTGTGTTTTCCAATAAGAGCAGACAAACTATGCTGCAAATTCTTGGTGGTCAGCAGCTTTTAGATAAGCTTCCATTTTACATGGATCTTGATTTGATTAAAATTGCCAATAAGACCGGCGAGCTGCCAGGTGTGGAGCATGATTGCGGAATTGTTACCTATAAGGGAGAGAAAATTTTAGTAGCCGTTCTTATCGACGACTTGGTTGATAACTCCATTGGTAAAAGGGCGATACAGGAAATAGGCAAGTTAGTAGAGGAATATATAATGGGGACCATATCTTTTTGTTGAAAAGGATAGGTCTTCTTTTTTTGAAAAAAATAAATAATCTTGCAGGAATATGTCAATCGTTGTAGAAAATTATAAAGGCAGACCTGTACCCCATCCTTTTTTACTCTCTTTTCCTCTAGGCAAGAAAGCTCATTCTCTTCCATCCAACAACCAAACCAACAAAAAATGAGGTGACAAATGAATATTGAAAAAAAGTGTGAAGAAATCATTCGCCAAGCTATCCGTTTGCGTGTATCAGATATTCACATCAAACCACATGAAACGTCCGCCAAAGTACTTTTCCGTCTGGACCACTACCTCTATGATCAAGAAGATCTCCCACTAGAAATTTATGAACGGATGTTATCCCACCTTAAATTCCAAGCCGAAATGGACATAGGTGAAGCAAGAAAGCCTCAAAATGGCGCATTAAACCTTTTTATCGACTCCAAACCTATCAATCTACGACTCTCGACCTTGCCCACTGTTAACCAAGAAAGTCTCGTCATCCGAATACTGCCGCAAGATGACAGCCAATACCCTTTAAAACGCCTATCCCTTTTTCCAAACTCCACAAGAAAACTATTTTCCTTAATGAAGCACTCACATGGCCTTATTCTGTTTACCGGCCCGACCGGCTCGGGGAAAACCACCACTTTGTATTCCATTTTGGAAGAGTCAAAGGGGATGTTGCAACGGAATATTATTACGCTTGAGGATCCGGTGGAGCGGAGAAGCAGAAATGTGCTTCAGGTGCAGGTGAATGAAAAGGCGGGGATCACCTATGCGACAGGTTTAAAGGCTATTCTCAGACATGATCCAGACATTATTATGGTTGGAGAAATCAGGGATGAAGAAACGGCGAAGATCGCTATAAGGGCATCGCTAACAGGTCATTTAGTATTGAGCACCTTGCATACGCGGGATGCAAAAGGAGCGGTGCATCGGCTGTTGGAGTTTGGGGTCACACAACAAGAATTGGAACAAACATTAATTGCTATTTCGGCGCAAAGGCTAGTGGAGTTGAAATGTCCATATTGTCATGGGGAATGCACGTCTTTCTGCAGAAAATACAGGCAACACCGATTGGCTAGTGTATACGAACTTTTATATGGACGGGAACTGTCCAAGGTGATGGATGAGTGTAAAGGGGCAAAGGTGGAATTACGCTATCCCACACTGAAGGAAGTAATTAAAAAGGGAATAGCACTAGGCTTTATTCATCATAGGGAATACGAAAAATGGGTGAATGATGGCAAAGGGCAATAGGGACTGGCCGCTCAAAGTTCAGGAGGATTTCCTTAAAAGGATGGGGGACCTGTATACAAATGGCTATTCCCTTTTAGAAGCATTGGAATTGATGAGTATTCACTTCGAAGCGGAAAAGAAAAGAAGCTTGCTGGAGGCCATTGAGGAACTGAAAAAAGGGTACAGTGTACACCAAGTTTTAGAAAGTCTGCATTTCAATCAGGATATTTTATCTTTGCTATTCTTTTCACAGAAGCATGGAAACCTAGGACAGGCATTTCGGTCAGGGGGAGCACTGCTTGAACGGAAGAGGTATTACCGAGATAAGATTTTCTCTATACTCAGGTATCCAATCATGCTTTTATTTCTCGTAATTATTATGCTTGTTTTTGTTCAATTGGTCCTGTTGCCACAGTTTCATCTATTGTTTTCCCAAATGAACATTTCTCTAAGTCCAATCATCTCCGTATTTTTCTTTTTAGTTGTTCAAATACCTATTTTACTAATGTGGTGTGTACTCGGAATTTTCGCAGCCTATCTATTTTATAAACTCTATGAAAGAAAATTGACCCCGTCTCAAAAGGTAGCTATGCTGCTGAGATTACCTCTTGTCAAAACCTTTCTCTCCCTTCATTTTTCCCATTATTTTACGCAACAATTAAGCAGCTTGCTTTTAAGTGGTTTAACGATCAATGAAGCTATAGCTGTGTTCGAGCAGCAACGCTACCATTCTTTTTTCCATTGGAAAGCAAGAGAATTTCGTAAGCGTTTAGTAGAAGGAGCGAAGTTGGAAAAATTGGTGGGAAGCGAGAAAGTATTTGTAAAGGGGCTGGATGTAGTAATTGTGCACGGACAAAAGAATGGGAGATTGGGACAGGAACTGGAGCAATACAGCAAGCTGTTGTTGGTAACGATGCAGGAAAAAAGCGAAAAGCTATTGGGAAGAGTTCAGCCAATTTTATTTTTAGGAATCGGTTCATTTGTTTTTGTGTTATATCTCTGTATCTTCATTCCCATGTTTCAATTATTAGGAGGATTATAGATGAGAAAACTATTCAAAGATGATCGTGGATTTACGTTGGTGGAAATGCTTTTAGTTATGTTGGTTATTACCGTGTTGCTCTTAATCATGATTCCAAATGTGACAAAGAATTCTAGCCTAATTGGGGATAAAGGGTGTGAGGCGCTGCTTAGCATGGTCGATGCTCAAATTCAGACGTATCGATTGGATACAGGCAGCGAGCCGGCAACCATTGATGACTTGAACTCGCCAGAATACCTGGAAGACCGTTTTGATGATGCCGGCACATTAAGCTGCCCGAACGGAGATACCGTTACTATTGTTAACAGCAAAGCGGAAGCTAATGGTGGGTTATAGGCCCTTAGATTCCAAGGGATACTCCCTTTTGGAATCGATGCTGGTTCTTTCTCTCATTTCCATCATTCTATCGGTGACAGTCCTTAATCTTAATGGAACCAATAAAAACAAAATTGGAGAACAATTTAGCGAGCAATTAACCAACGACCTTTTGTTTGCGCAACAATATGCAATAAGTACGAAAACAAGTGTAAGTATTATTTTCACCCCCCAAGAAAACTATTACCGTATACATCAAGGCACTTTTCATATTAATGAAATGGTATATCGGGAATATCACCGGGATATAAGAATAGATACTCGCACCATGGGAGAAAGACTGATATACAATGGCAACGGAAGCATAAATAAGGCTGGTGCAATTGGTATCTATGTGGACGAAATGGAAGGCTATCGATATGTTTTCACTTTAGGAAAAGGCCGTTTTTATGTGGAAAAGCTCTAAAGGATTTACATTATTGGAGGTATTAGGGGCTTTGGTTATTTGGATGGTAATTGTCTCGGTTTTGCTTCCTGGGCTGGTGCGAATGAGTCAGGAACGTAAGGGGTTTTTCCTTGATCAGCAAGCAAGGTTCCTCTTAACGGTGGAATTGGAGGAAATCCGTACGGAGGCAAAATCATTTGAGGGAAATACCGTAAACAGAAATGGCACCACCTATTCCCTGACATTGGTGGAAGAAACAGTTCCGCCACTGTTGTGTGTGACCTATAAGAATTATAGATCGTTGGAGGAGGAAAGGTGTATTTATGTCCATCTTCCGTAAAAATGGCGGTTTTACCTTATTGGAGGTCTTGGTCAGTTTTTCAATCATCCTCATTCTTACGGCATTTTTCCCTCTATTACTTAAAAGCCTTTCATCTTTAACTGAAAAGGGAGATGGAATTCATCCTTTGGAACTTGAGGTGTTCATTCAGCAGGCTAACAGAGAGGTTCGAAATGCTAAGAAAGTTACAGTAGAGGGAAATGTGATGGTCATCATTAATCAAGCCGACCAAAGAGTAACTTATGAATTTTATCAAAAAAATATCAGACGGAGAGTCAATGGAACTGGTCATGAATTACTCTTGCATGGAGTAGAGAGTATTTCTTTTGAAGAAGTGAGAAATGGCGCTATAGTGAATGTGAAGGGGAGCGATGAAATAAGCCATGAATTTAAATTGGGGGCTATCCGAACCAGCTGGAGTGAGGGATAAACAGGACAAAGGCTATATTTTTCCCGTCACACTGGTCTTGAGTGTAATCATCTCTTCCTTCTTGCTTCATCAAGTCGAAAACTACCGGCTTGAAAAAATGTTTTATCATGAATCGGATCAACAATTCGAGTTGGAAGTGATGATGAAATACACCTGGGACATAGTGGAGGAACAGTTGAAAGAAGAAAGAGAGGAAATTATTTCGTCTGTTGAAATGCCAAGGGGAGAGGCGACAGTTACTGTGAAGGAACTTGGTACAGAGAGTGAGCTTGTTATTGTCTGCACAACGAGGACAGGGAGAGAGTACAAAGCAACCATCCTTTACGATATGGAAGAAAAAAAGGTGCTCGGCTGGTATGAAACGATTAAATTAATCACATAAACTCACCATCCCATTGTCCCAATCATATAAATGTACCGTGTAACAAAGGAGGTAAATACCTAATGAATCAAGCGGACAATGGGATGCCCATTCAATATATGGTGATAGAACCCTATGTGTACCATACCTTAAGAAGCATTGTAGGAACCGAAGTGGTCATTGAAACAACGCGAGGATCAATTAGAGGTAACCTGAAGGATGTTAAACCAGATCATGTTGTTTTGGCTGCTGGAGATTCCAGCTTCTTCATTCGAACTGCAGAAGTTATCTGGGTTATGCCTGATAACTAGAAAGCAAATTAGGCAGAAGTGTCTCCTATTGATGGAGGCACTTTTTTAAAAGTGGAGGGAGTGCGAGATTTGCCATATAATAAAACAATAAAGAGGCATCTCAAAAGAAAGAGAGGCATGAAGATGAAGAGCATCTATCTTACAGGGTTTATGGGAGCGGGGAAAACCACAATCGGACAGGCATTGGCAACTAACCTAAATCTCCCTGTCGTTGATACAGACACACTGATTGAACAGAATATGAAAATGGAAATAAAGAATATCTTTGAACAACATGGAGAGAGCTATTTTCGCGAGCTGGAAACAAATACCTTACAAGAACTACCGGTGAATGATACCCTAGTGACAACTGGTGGAGGAATAGTAACAACTCAGAAAAACATTGACTGGATGAAGAAATTCGGCTGTATGATCTTTCTATACGCAGACCCGGAAGTTATTTTGGAGCGCTTGGAAAATGATACAACCAGACCACTTATAAAACAGAAAAAGAAAGAAGAAATCATAGAGCTTTTTAACAAACGTCTCCCTTTATATAATCAAGCACACATCAAGGTGGATACAACCGGGCTGAGCATAGAAGCTGCTGCGGAAGCTGTACATAATGCGATTAAAACATGGAATAACCGGCAACAATAAAGGAAAAAGGATTCCTTTGGCGGTGAAGTAAATTGAAAACAAATGACTATGTAAAATATGTGACACAGCAGTTGGTAACCTACATGGACCAACCAAAAGAAGTAAAACGAGAGCAAAGGCAACAGAGAAAGCAGGAGCGTTCTCCAATCGCCTACCAACTGTTCGGCGTTATTCCATTTGCCATCATGATGATTTTCAAAAAGAACAAGAACTAAGGCAAAAGTATTGCCAAACTTTTGTTTTTTATGCTACAATCTCATCGGACAGTTAAGAAGCGTTCAACTAAATGTTCATGCAAATGCTTTCAACATAGATAAGAACTTTACGTGTTACTGATACGATCAGGCATGAGTGAAGAGGTTTTGATCCATACTAAGGGGACGAGTGTACCCTTTTATAGAGACAAGCCCTCACTCATGCCTTTTTCTATATTCTTACCTACATATTCACCGCGATTACTGGTGAAAGCTACAGGGTATAGGAATAAAGGGAAACAAAGTTCTTTTAGTTGAATAGTTTCTAATCAGGTTTTTCTCTGTATCCTATCAGTTGAAACAGTGTGAAAAACCATGTACATTATGTACTATCACAAAAATACACATATCCCAAAGGAGTTTGATTACAATGGCAGAAAAAACATTTAAAGTAACAGCAGATTCAGGAATTCACGCACGTCCAGCAACTCAATTGGTACAAACTGCAGGTAAATTCGATGCAGACGTAAACCTTGAGTACAACGGTAAATCTGTAAACTTAAAATCCATCATGGGTGTTATGTCTCTAGGAATTCCTCAAGGAGCGGAAATCAAGATCGTTGCAGAAGGTTCTGATGAGAGCGAGGCAATTTCTGCGATTGAAGAAACTTTGAAATCAGAAGGGTTAGGGGAATAATGTCAAACACGATTCAAGGTATACCTGCTTCTAGCGGTATTGCCATTGCGAAAGCATATCGTCTTGAGAACCCAGAGTTGTCTGTGGAAAAAAAGACGATTGACAATGCCCAAACAGAAGTAGAAAGATTTGAAAAAGCAGTAGAAATCTCCAAAACTGAATTGGAAAAGATCAAGGAGCACGCACATAAAGAGCTTGGAGCAGACAAGGCTGAAATCTTTTCTGCACACCTTCTTGTATTAAGTGATCCTGAACTTTTAAATCCAATTAAAGATAAAATTAAAAGCGACAGTGTAAATGCTGAGTATGCATTGGATGAAACAGCAGGCATGTTCATCAACATGTTTGAACAAATGGACAATGAGTACATGAAAGAGCGTGCTGCGGATATCCGCGATGTGACAAAACGTGTTCTTGCGCACCTTTTAGGTGTAACAGTTTCCAATCCTGCACTTATTTCTGAAGAAGTCATCATCATTGCAGAAGATTTAACTCCTTCTGACACTGCTCAGCTTAACCGTCAATACGTAAAAGCATTTACAACTGATATCGGTGGACGTACTTCTCACTCTGCGATCATGGCTCGTTCAATGGAAATTCCAGCAGTAGTTGGAACAAAGAACGTTATGGAAACTATCCAAAATGATACAATGGTTATTATTGATGGTTTGGACGGTGCGGTAATCGTCGACCCGACAGAAGAAGAAATTGCTACTTACAAAGAAAAGCAAGAGAAGTACGAAGAGCAGAAAAAAGAGTGGGCTAAGCTTGTCAACGAGAAGAGTCTTTCTTCTGACGGACAAGAAGTCGAACTTGCTGCAAACATTGGTACTCCTAAAGATGTGAAGGGTGTTCTTGCCAATGGCGGAGAAGGTGTTGGCCTTTACCGTACAGAATTCCTTTACATGGGTAGAACCGAACTTCCGACAGAGGACGAGCAGTACAAAGCATATAAAGAGGTTCTTGAAAACATGGAAGGAAAACCGGTTGTTGTCCGCACATTAGACATCGGTGGAGATAAGGAACTTCCTTACCTGAACCTTCCAAAAGAAATGAACCCATTCCTAGGCTTCCGTGCGATTCGCCTATGCCTAGAGGAACAAGACATTTTCCGTACACAGCTTCGTGCATTATTGCGAGCTAGCTCTTACGGAAACCTGAAAATCATGTTCCCGATGATTGCAACATTGGACGAGTTCCGCCAAGCAAAAGCAATTCTTATGGAAGAAAAAGAAGAGCTTGTGAAGAACGGTACTACTGTAAACGAGAATATCGAGATTGGTATCATGGTGGAAATTCCATCAACAGCGGTCATGGCAGATATTTTCGCTAAGGAAGTAGACTTCTTCAGCATCGGAACAAACGACTTAATCCAATACACAATGGCAGCGGACCGTATGAATGAGCAGGTTTCCTACTTGTATCAACCATACAACCCTGCAATCTTGCGTCTAGTGGACAATGTCATCCAAGCTGCACACAAAAACGGCAAATGGGCTGGCATGTGTGGAGAAATGGCTGGCGACCCAATCGCAATTCCAATTCTTCTAGGACTAGGACTTGACGAGTTCAGCATGAGCGCGACATCCATCCTGCCTGCAAGAAGCCAATTGCGTGGCATCTCTAAAGAGGAAGCTGCTTCCTACCGTGAAGAGATCCTTAGCATGAGCACAGCAGAAGAAGTTGTGGAATTTGTGAAAGAGAAGTTTAATGTGTAATTGGTAGAGCGAGGCCAACTTTCCTTATTGGGGGAGTTGGTCTTTTTTTTGTGGCTATCTATATTTATGGTATAAGGCGAAAGTCACAATAAGTTTTGGAAAAGTCACAATAACGCTTGAAAAAGTCACAATAAGCTTCGGAAAACTCACAATAACGCTTGAAAAAGTCACAAAAAGCTTCGAAAAACTCACAATAACCTCAGGGGCCATTTAAGTACCCCTCCAAAAGTTAATAAAACTCCCCAATCCTATACCGCGTAATCCTATGATACAATATTCTCATCAGCCAAAAGGAGGAAATACATAGTGATACAAGAAAAATTGACCAAATACGCGGAACTTGCGCTAAAAGTTGGGATAAATCTGCAAGAAAACCAACCTCTAGTCATCAATGCCCCGATAGCAGCAGCACCATTTGTAAGAGAGGTTGCAAAAATCGCATATAAGCTGGGTGCTAAATATGTACATACCGAATGGAACGACGAACAACTAACAAAGATTACATATGAAACTGCTTCGACGAACTCCCTCCAAACTGTTCGAGAGTGGAAAGTTAAAGGAATGGAGGAAATGGCAGAAGAAGGAGCGGCATTTATGTCCATCGTTGCTTCCAACCCAGATCTTCTAAAAGACGTGGATCCTGAACGAGTTTCGATCTCTAACAAAGCGCAGGCAAAAGCAATGCAAAATTACCGTAAATACATTCAAACAGCACAGGTAAGCTGGGCGATTGTTTCCGTGCCATCTCAAGAATGGGCAGCCAAGCTTTACCCGGACAAATCTCCGGAAGATCAGGTCGCAAGCCTATGGGAAAACATTTTCCAGGTAACGCGCGTCAATGAAAACGACCCTGTTGAAGCGTGGAATGCCCACATCAAAACCCTTCAAGAGAAGTTACAAGTGCTAAATACGAAAAAATACAAAAAGCTACATTACAAAGCACCAGGAACCGACCTGACAATCGAGCTTCCAAACGAACAAGTTTGGCTAGGTGGTGGAATGAACAATGATCAAGGTACTTATTTCGTTCCGAACCTTCCAACAGAAGAAGTGTTTACGGCACCTGTGAAAACCGGAGTAAATGGTGTAGTGTCATCTACTAAGCCATTAAATCTAAACGGAAACTTGGTAGACAACTTCAGCCTTACATTTAAAGAAGGCAAAGTGGTGGAGTATACCGCAGAGCAAGGATATGAAGTGTTGAAAAAGCTTTTAGAAACGGATGAAGGAGCCCTTCATTTAGGAGAAGTAGCGCTTGTCCCACACAGTTCACCAGTTTCCAAGCAAGAAGTGATTTTCTATAATACACTGTTTGACGAAAATGCATCTTGTCACTTGGCGCTAGGTTCTGCCTATCCGATTAATATCAAGGGTGGGGCAAAAATGACTAAGGAAGAGCTAGAAGCTAAGGGAATCAACACGAGCATGATCCATGTTGACTTCATGATTGGTTCAGAAAAGCTGAGCATAGAAGGAGAAACGGAAGACGGTGTCAAAGAAACGATTATGACAGATGGAGAATGGGCTATTTAAAAATAGAGCAGGAGAATTTCTTTTCTAAAAAGAAGTTCCCCTGCTTTTTCTTTTGGTAAAATAAAAGAAAGATTTTCCAAACTTTCCAAAGGGAAGTGTCGTCTAACTTTTATTAATGAAAGAATGGAAGAGAGGGTGATGGCTGCCTTGGAAGAACTTTTGCATGATGTTATTGACCATAAGGAAAGACACTTAGAAGGTGTGATGAATCAATACGGAAGTAGTATTGTTAAGCTGGCCTATTCTTATGTCAAGGATTTTAATATAGCTGAAGATATTTCGCAGGAGGTATTTGTAACCTATTACAATAATCTGGATCAATTTCGCGGTGAGTCCAGCGTGAAAACCTATCTTTACAGAATCACCATCAATAAATGTAAGGATTATTTGAAAAGTTGGAACTATAGAAAAGTGAAAATTTCTGAAATGTTTGGAAGAGTGATTGCGGACCATACAAGCACACCTGAACAAACGATTTTAGAAAAAGAGCATATTACTGATTTGGCGGATTTTGTGTTAGCTCTACCATTAAAATATAGGGAAGTCGTTTTCCTCTTTTATTATGAGGAACTTAGCTTGAAGGAAATAAGTAGTTTTCTTCATACCAACCTCAGTACTGTCAAGACCAGACTGACTAGAGGGAAAGAGCTATTGCGAGTTCACTATACGGATGGAGGTAGGGGTAATGATTGAACAAGAGTTGAAGCAACTTCGAAAAAAGATGGATACGACTGTCTTTCAATATGCCGCATTTTCAGAAGAACGTAAACAAAGTGTATTAAAAAATATTAAGAAGTATCCTTCCAAAAAGAAGCCTGTCTTTCTTTCATTTGGAATAGCGATGTCGATTTCTGTCTCCTTATTGGTAGTAATACTTTTTTTAAAGCCTATATTGGAGCCGACCTCTTCCGTAATTACCGATTCAATTACTTCACCCGATATTGAGAGAGTAGTGTACGAGGATGACATGATTTTATATGAATGGCATAGTGATGCCATGGATAGGGGAGATCACCATTTCTATAAAGATCTGCTTGTCATCGATCCGGCATATTATGAAGTGAATAGCGTGAACCGTGGAGATGTAGTGTACTTTACGTATCCTGAAGAAATAAAAAACGATTCGAGTATGGTTGATAAGTACAATGAACCGAAAAGTATTTCAAGAATTGTGGGGTTGCCCGGAGAAACAATTTACTTAAAAGATGCTCAGGTTTATATAGATGACAAGGAATTAGATGCATTTTATGGCAGAGGTTTGGATAATGTTTATAATCGTCCTTTATTCGAGGATGCGAAAGAAAATGATACAGAAAAATACACCATTCCTGAAGGTCATGTCTTCTTATTGGGAGATGCGTGGTGGAGGAGCTTTGATAGCAGAAATTTTGGAGCGGTTCCGATTGAAAATATAAACGGGAAGGTTTTAGGCTATCGGAAGTGGAAGTAATAGTATGGACTTTAGTCGGGGGATAGTGAAATGAAAAAGGGTCTATTATTTTTCTTAATTTGCTTCACGGTAGCTTCCTCAACTGCTCATGCGCTTAGTTGGGCATATAAGTTTGTGGTATGGGAAGGTGGAGTGTACGAAGTCACAGAGGAAGTTGTGGAAGCATCAGACATAGGTAAAAAGATTGGCGAGGTAAAAAGGATGGCTGATGATAGGACGGGGTCTTATTATGGAGACGCGTCCAACTTTTATGAAAAGGGTACGAAGTATTACGCTATTGATGGAATCGACACTGGTATTGCCATAGCAGTAGAGGAGCAGCAAGACAAATGGGTAAAAGCAATCTACCTCCATGAAACTCCATTTCATTGGACGGATATCCTACCATATATTCTGCTGGGAATTGCGGCTTTTGTCCTTTTTATTGTCTTATCCTTAAGGTACGCAAGTAAAAAAGAGCCACGTAACCAAAAACAGGGCCACCCATAAATCTTCAATTACTCTTTAGCTTATAAGTGTAAGGAGAAAAATTTAAGAACAGATAAGAGGGACAAGATTATGAATATCACACTACGGCAAATAACAGCTAAAAATTGGCAAAAGGCAATTCAATTAAAAGTGTCTGAAGACCAACAAAACTTCGTAGCATCCAACCTTTATTCCCTTGCTCAAGTTCAATTCTTAACGGATTTTAAAGCAATGGGAGTTTATGCGGAAGAGGAGATGGTTGGTTTTGCAATGTATGGTATTGATCCGGATGACGGCAATTACTGGATTTACCGACTGATGATCGACGAAAAATCACAAGGAAAAGGATATGGAAGAGCAGCGCTTGATGAAGTGTTGAATGACATTAAAAATATAAATTCCACTGCTATTCCGTATGTCGTGCTTGGCTTTGAACCAACAAATCACGTAGCGAAAAAAATGTATAAGGACGCTGGTTTTGTAGAAACGGAGATGGCTTCGTGGGGGGAGCAGCTTGCTAGGCTGGAGCTTCAATCATCAGTAGAGAGTACGGATGACAACGTCGTATTTGCTTCAAACAATTATTTGGCACAATACACTGAAATGGCGTTAGATCTGTGGCCGGAAAGCACAGAGGAAGAGCTTCATGAGTCCTTTCATGAAATCATGGCTTCCAATCGGGACAAGATTTTATTTTACCGTAAAGGTACTGAATTGGTTTCTTTCATCCACCTTTCTATACGAGTGGATTATGTGGAAGGTACAGAATCTTCTCCGACAGGATATATAGAAGGAGTCTATGTGAAGCCAGAGCATCGGAGGAAAGGTTACTCTGCAAAGTTAGTTGAAGCTGGAGAAAAATGGCTGATTCAGAAGGGTTGCAAGCAAATCGGATCGGACATCCATTTGGACAACCAAGTTAGCTATGACTTCCACATCGGGATGGGATTTAAGGAGTCAAGTAGATTAATTGCATTTATTAAAGACTTAAAGGGGGTATGATGATGAATCAATTATTGGAAAGCAATCGTAAAAGCTGGGACAAGGTCGCCCATTATTTCAACGGAGTGGATGCCCTTCCAAGTTACGGGCCCTTTACTCAAACGGAAGATGAATTGAAACTGTTAGATAATCTTCAAAATAAAAAGGTGTTGGATATCGGATTTGGAAGTGGCCATTCTTTAAAATATATGGCGGAGGAAAAAGGCGCAAGTGAACTATGGGGAGTGGATTTTTCCGCCGAGCAGAAATCAGCTGCACATAAGACTCTTCAAGGACTGGAACCCCGCTTGTTTTGTGCGCCGATGGAACAAGAAGTCGACCTTCCAAAAGATTATTTTGATTGTGTTTATTCCATTTATGCGTTGGGCTGGACGACGGATTTACAGGCAACCTTGAAGCTGATCTATTCGTATTTAAAACAAGGAGGAAGCTTCCTTTTTAGCTGGGATCATCCCTTATATGCTCATATTAGTAACGAAAATGGTGTCATGACTTTAAGTGGATCCTACCAGCAAGAAGGCCAGCATACCTTTGAAAAATTCAAAGGAGAAGATGCACCGATGACCATCCACACTAGAAAACTGGCAACCTACATAAATGAACTGATTCAAGCAGGCTTTACCATTGAGAAGGTAGTGGAAAGTGATGCGGGAGCCCGTTTTAAAGATGAGGACGCTCCGGTATCTGACCGCTACTATTCTCTTTACAAAACTCGCAGATTTCCATCAACACTAATTATTAAGGCGAGAAAATAAGGGGGAGATAGTGATGTTTTTCATTAATGTAGAAGGTGCTGTGTACAGAGGGGACAAATGGTTAATGATTGAGCGTAGTCACAAGGAGGAGCATGCAGGTGGGATGCTTTCCTTTGTTGGCGGGACGGTTGATCTAGAAGGTGCTTCTTCTAATATTTTGGAGCGGACTTTGAGACGTGAGTTAATGGAAGAAGTGGGTATCAGCGTTCATGATAACATGACGTATGTCCGCAATACTTCTTTCGTTTTACCAGATGGCCGGGAAGTTGTAGACATCGTATTCCTGTGTGAATGGCAAAATGGCGAGCCCTATCCGAAGAGTCCGGATGAGGTGGAGGCTGTTCATTGGATGACGACCGAAGAAATAATCAATCATCCTAAAACGGAAGCTTATTTACATGACAATATTAGCGAAGCGGATCGATTAAGAAATCTGCCAAAACAAAGCACAAACGAACAGGAAATCAATCGTTCACGCTGATAAGATAGACACAAGGAGTGAGGCAATATGGCGATGGTAGAGTCGATTCAGCAGGCAATCGAATATATGGAAAAGAATCTGACCGAAGACATTACGATTGAGGATATAGCTAGACATGCAAATGTATCTTCCTTTCATTTTCAACGTACTTTCGGATTGTTGACGGATACATCGGTTGCAGAATATTTGAGAAGAAGAAGGTTAACGCTTGCTGCACAGGAATTGCATACAACGGACAACAAGATCATCGATATCGCCTGTAAATATGGTTACGACACTCCCGAGGCTTTCACGAAGGCATTCCGCAGGCAACACGGCACTTCTCCAACTGAAGTGCGGAGGCATGAAGGGAAGCTGCAAACTTATAACCGCCTGGTAATCCAGGTGACATTGGAAGGGGCAGAACCGATGAAGTATAGTGTAGTGAATAAAGAGGCATTTACAGTAGCAGGGAAAAAGCGAAGATTTTCATGTGCAAATGATGAGCAGTCCAGAGAAATACCGAAGTTTTGGCAGGACGTGAATGCAGAAGGTTTCACAGATAAGCTGTTCACATTAAATAATGGTGCCATTAAAGGTGTCCTTGGTGTCTGTGAAGGAACAACAGAAGAGATGAAATCAGAACAGGTGATGGATTATTGGGTGGCTACAGCGATTGATGGTGAAATTCCGAAAGAATTGGATAAGTTGGAGATTCCTGCTTCAAAATGGGTAGTCTTTGAAGTGCATGGTCCGATGCCGCATGCCATGCAGAATACTTGGAAGCGAATCTTCTCTGAGTGGTTTCCATCCAATAGCTACGAGCATTCTGGAGCACCTGATTTTGAATTGTACACAGATGAGGATCCGTCAAGTCCGGACCTTTACTCGGAGATATGGATACCGATAAAATAGATAGTAGACCGTCCACCTTTTCGTGATAAGGTGGACTCTTATTTTTTGAAAATAGAAAGGAAGAATACCATGGAAGAGTATATTGCTAATGCGCACAAATTCAGTAGCCATCATAAAAAAGAATTAGAAAAGAATAAGATATGTGGGTGTTTTTTCTGTCTGGAAACTTACAATCCTTCGCTTATAACGGAATGGATTGATCAAGGTCAAACTGCGGTATGTCCCCATTGCGGGATTGATTCAGTTATTGGGGAAAGTTCAGGGTTTCCTATTACTAAAGAGTTTTTGGAGAAAATGAATCAAGCTTGGTTTTGATACTACAGGGTCTATAGATGCCAGAAAATGGGGAAATTCTTTAAGTCTGGCATCTAAGAGGCGGAACGATGCCAGAAAATGCAAAATATTGTTAAGTTTGGCATCTGAATAGCGGAACGATGCCAGAAAAAGCAGAAATCTGTAAACTTTGGCATCTAAGGCTACGAACGATGCCAGAAGAAGCAAAATGTCGTAAAGTTTGGCATCTAAGAGCCAGAACGATGCCAGAAGAAGCAGAAATCCATAAAGTCTGGCAACTAAGAGCCAGAACGATGCCAGAAGAAGCAGAATCCCACAAACTCTGGTATCTAAGAGCCAGAACGATGCCAAAAAGTGCAGCCCTCTTTAAATTCTGTCATCATACAGACTTAAGCCCCTTAAAAAAAACTCCCACGCCGTCTCATCACCTTATAATCCTACCCAAAAAGGAAACAATGGAGAAATAGTACTGATTATTTGTTCTTTAAAAAGAACAAAATACTTGCTTATCAATGAGAAGTAAAGGTATAATTGTTCTTATTTAAGAACATTCCACAATAAGGAGGTGTGCCATGATCAAAAAGCTACTAATCGCGCTGTTACTATTAAACATTTTTGACGGAGTTGCTACATTTTTTGGCCTTCACTTTCAATTAATTAACGAAGGCAACCCGCTAATGAAATCCCTCTATGAAACAAGTCCGGTCTTATTTTTACTCTTTAAACTTGGCATCTCGATACTTCTACTGTTCTTCATACAAAATAATCTCAAACTTAAATCAGCCATTCTTAAAGTTGTCTGCCTTACCGCCGTTTGTGTGTACAGCATGGTCAATATCCTCCATATGTACTGGATTTATTACTATATAACTTAAATAACATACACAGTGGTCTTCATCTACCACTGTGTATGTTATTGATAAAAGATGGGCCCAAATAGAAGAGTCCTCCATTAATGATTGATACGTGAATTTTCGGTTCGTATTGCTCTTGAAGTGCCTTCATTTCGGTTTCATAAGACTCCGGTTTTTCTTCATCATCCTCATAAAAATGTTTTAGAAGCTGAAGATCTTGATCCCATCGTTTCCTCGCATCTTCTGCCCATTGATGATCTTGACTTGCAATATAGCCATTAACATAATGTTCAAGCCTTGAAAGTCCGCTTGCAGGCTTGATAATCGGAGTCATAGTGAAACAAAAATCAGGAATCTTCGGTGTCAGATTAATCTTTTCCGCTTCATCTTGAAACTTTTCCAAGATCGTCCCCGTGATTAGGTGAATTCCCAGAGACATGATCACATCTTTTTTGCGGTCACACTGATAACTTATTTTCATATTTACATTCAACCACGGGTGAAGAGGAAGATGGCCCCCACCGTTATGAGAAGGAATATTTTCATACAACCGAATATAACCCGCAAGGCTTTTAGTGGATTCAAATATTTGGTGCATTCTTGGAGAGCCAAAATGGACATGATCACCTTTTAGGTCTTCAGGCGCCTTGTTGCTGTCCGTAATCAATGTCATTTTCATTGGATTCGGCACACCACCTGTTTTTTCGAGATAATGCCAATAGAAGGGGCGGTTCATCAGTTCTTTGTCCATATCGATGGTCAATTGCACGGCAAGATGGCTGTTCGTATTTTCGACTATTTCACAGCTGTTGGCTGTAAAATAACGTTCCAAAAACCTATGAATTTCCCGCTGCTGCATGTGGGCCGTCCTCCTTTTTTAACTGATCGGCAAACTCAATAATAGAGGAAAGGTTCTCCATCTTTATCTTCATTTCACCCTCTGTTTTAGAATGAAGCATGATGTCTTGAATATGCTCTTCAAGGTTCTTGATTTCCATCTTCGTCAAGATATCGTCAAGCTCGCCGATAACACGTTCAAACAGATTAATTTTTTCATATAACAACTTTAAGATATGTTCCTCAACGGTATTGCTTGTGGCAAAATTATAGATGTTCACATCACGCTCTTGTCCAAGCCTGTGAATCCGCCCAATTCGCTGCTCAAGTCTCATAGGGTTCCATGGAAGATCGTAATTAATTATATGGTTACAGAACTGCAGGTTGATCCCCTCGCCCCCGGCTTCTGTTGCGATAAGCACTTGTACATGGTTTTTAAAGAGTTCCCTCATCCAATCCTTTTTCCCTCGCTTAAACCCGCCGCGGAAGGGAACGGAGGTAATGCCATTTTGTTTTAAGAACCATTGCAGATACATTTGAGTTGCCCTGTATTCCGTGAAAATAATGACTTTATCATTTACTTTTTGGATCAGCTCTAACACTTTCTCAGCTTTAGAGTTCCGTCCAACCAAATCAATCTTTTCAAATATATTTAACAGCCCCTGTGTAGGCTGATAATGTGGATTTTCCTGTTGTTTTCGTTCAATCATATTTTTTACGGTGTAATAGACGGCCTCTCTGCTGCTGCATGCTTCGCGCTGCAAGGTCATGATCGAGAATTGACTGGTAATCGGTACATAAGGATCTGTCTTCAGCTGATTAATGGCATCATAAAGGTCTTGTTCCTCTTTTGAAAATTCAATAATACAAGACTCCACATTCCGTTTTGGCCAATCGATTCCTGTATCTCCGCGTCTGTTTCGGATCATCACTTTATTGACGAGCTCTTTTAAATAATCATCGTTTTCAAGCTTTCGATCTTTCGCACGAAATACCTCGGTGAAATTGCTCTCGCTCCCCAGATGACCAGGTTTAAGAAGGGACACAAGATTGAAAATCTCCTCCACTTTATTTTGAATAGGAGTGGCTGTTAACAAAAGACAAAACTTCTTTTTTAAATTCTGGACAAATTCATAGTTTTTGGTTTTATTATTTTTCAGTTTATGAGCCTCATCAATGATGACCATGTCATATTCCAAACTATTGATGATTTCGCGATGCGGGCTTCTTTTTGCCGTATCAATAGAAGAAACAACTACATCGCATTGCTCCCAAACATAACTCTTTTTCTGGCCGATTGCTGGGATATAGAATTTTTGATTCAATTCAATAGCCCATTGTGAAACAAGTGATGCCGGAACCAATATCAAAACCTTCTTCACTAGTCCGCGAATCATATATTCTTTAAGAATCAGGCCTGCTTCAATGGTTTTACCAAGCCCCACTTCATCTGCAAGTATCGCTTTTCCGTTCATCTCTTCCACCACGTTTCTGGCTACTTCCAACTGGTGGGGAAGGGGAGTAAGTTGTGGCAGATGGGAAGGAGCGAGTAACCCTTCAAATTCTGGGATGCTAAGGTGGTTCTCCACTTCTAATGCAAGCTTGAATAGTTCGTAATTAGCCCAAGGACCATCATCTTCCATACGTTTAAGTAGTTCGTCCTGCCATTCCTTGTCAAAAACAATCTCTACATTCATTGTTGTGCATCCTTTCTGAATTATCCAATTTATAGTATGTTGAAAAAGGATAGCGTTTTCATTAGAAAATATTGATAATCTACTTGTTTAAACACGAACGTTTAGCTATATAAAAATAATAATAATAAGTGTTTTTATATTGCCAGAATCCTTTATCTAATGGTAGGATAATAGTGAGCTTTTTAAGGCAGTTTGCCTGGCAATATAAACATGAATGTTGTAGCTTCCTATTAGTATGACCATGTTTAGAGAAAATATTATATTGCGAATGAGAACAAGGGGAGAGACTGCCATCAAAAATACGGCAGCGCCGAAGGAGCAAGCAGAATGACTGTGAATCTCTCAGGCAAAAAGACTCTTGTTGGACGCAACTCTGGAGAGTGTTTATTCTAATATTTTAGAATAAACCACCAAAGGGGAAAGCCTTTTACATAAGGTAAACTTTCAGGTGCAAAGGACAGAGAACTCTTTTTTGAAAAAGGAGTTTCTCTGTCCTTTTTTGGAGCAAAAAGGGAAAAGCGTAGGTTAACATTCTTTTAGTTAGTAAAAGGAGGAGAAAAGTAATGACTGAACTTAAAAAAACACCATTATATGACGTGTATAAAGAACATGGTGCGAAAACAATTGATTTTGGCGGATGGGATCTGCCGGTTCAATTTTCAAGCATCAAAGAAGAGCATGAAGCGGTTCGTACAAAAGCTGGATTATTCGATGTTTCCCATATGGGAGAGATTGAAGTAAAAGGAAAAGACAGTCTTGCTTACCTACAGAAAATGATGACAAATGACGTTTCCAAGCTGAAAGACGGTGGGGCACAATATACAGCAATGTGCTATCCGGACGGCGGAACAGTAGATGATTTACTGGTTTACAAAAAAGCAGATGAGGATTACTTGCTTGTTGTAAATGCCTCCAATATTGAAAAAGATTTTGACTGGTTAAAAAGCCATGCCATAGAAGAAGTAGAAGTAACTAATATCTCAGAAAGCATTGCACAGCTGGCTATTCAAGGACCAGTAGCAGAGAAAGTTTTGCAAAAGCTGACAAGCACGGACCTTTCAGAGATCAAATTTTTTAAATTTAAAGAAAATGTAGATATCGACGGAGTCTCTGCTTTGGTTTCCAGAACCGGCTACACAGGGGAAGACGGTTTTGAAATCTATTGTCAGCAAGAAGACGCGGTTCAGCTTTGGAACACGTTACTTGAAGCTGGAAAAGATGACGGGCTAGTTCCTTGCGGATTAGGTTCCCGTGATACCTTGCGCTTTGAGGCAAAGCTTGCTTTATACGGTCAAGAGCTTTCTAAAGATATTACACCAATCGAAGCTGGTATCGGTTTCGCGGTTAAAACGAACAAAGAAGAAGATTTCTTCGGAAAAGAAGTATTAAAAGAACAAAAAGAAAACGGAGCGCCTCGCAGTATCGTTGGGATTGAAATGATAGACAAAGGCATCCCGCGACACGGCTATGAAGTATTTGTCGGTGACGAGCAAGTAGGGGAAGTAACAACAGGTACGCAATCTCCAACGTTAAAGAAAAACGTCGGTCTCGCACTATTAAAGAAAGAATTCACGGAGCTTGATACAGAAGTGGAAGTGCAAGTTCGTAAAAAGCGTCTAAAAGCAAAAGTGGTCAAAGCACCATTCTATCAACGCCCGAAAAACTAACCGGAGAGGGGAACTCACATGAAACATCGTTATTTACCGATGACAGACCAAGACATCCAAGAAATGCTGCAAGTAATAGGAGTACAAAATATTGACGAACTATTTTCAGACATCCCGGAAAGCGTACGCTTTGACGGAGAACTGAAAATCAAACAAGCAAAATCTGAATCAGAATTGATGCGCGAGTTAAGTGAACTTGCTGCTAAAAATAAAGACTTACGTAAGCACGCTTCCTTCTTGGGAGCTGGGGTATACGATCATTACATGCCAGTCATTGTGGACCACGTTATCTCCCGTTCTGAATTTTACACAGCATACACACCTTACCAGCCTGAAATTTCACAAGGGGAATTGCAAGCAATCTTTGAATTCCAGACAATGATATGTGAACTAACAGGCATGGACGTTGCAAACTCCTCCATGTATGATGGCCCAACAGCCTTTGCAGAAGCTGCTATGCTTTCATGCGGTCATACGAAAAAGAAAAAAGTGCTTATATCAGGTGCTGTACATCCTGAAGCAAAAGCAGTTGTATCCTCTTACGCAAAAGGTCAATATGTCGAAGTAGTGGAAATTCCAACGAAAAACGGTGTAACCGATGTAGCGGCACTAGAAGATATGATGTCATCTGATGTTGCAGCAGTTATGGTTCAATATCCAAACTTCTTTGGTCAAGTCGAACCTCTACAAGAAATTGAAAAATTAGCACATACAGACAAAGGCATGTTCGTCGTTTCTTCTAATCCTTTGGCGCTAGGTGCTTTGACTCCTCCAGGAAAGTTCGGCGCTGATATCGTAACAGGTGATGCACAGCCATTCGGTATCCCGACACAATTTGGTGGACCTCACTGTGGTTATTTTGCGGTGACATCTAAATTAATGCGTAAAGTTCCTGGTAGATTAGTAGGACAAACGGTGGACGAGGAAGGCCAACGCGGGTTCGTTCTGACGCTTCAAGCACGTGAACAACATATCCGTCGTGACAAAGCGACCTCTAACATTTGTTCCAATCAAGCGTTGAATGCACTAGCTGCTTCTGTTGCCATGACTGCCCTGGGCAAAAAAGGTGTGAAAGAAATGGCCGTACAAAATATCCAAAAAGCGCAATATGCGAAGCGTTCACTGGAAGCGGCAGGTCTTGAAGTAACATTCAGCGGACCATTCTTCAATGAATTTGTTGTAAAGCTTTCCACTCCAATCAAAGAAGTCAACCGGAAGCTTCTGGAAAAAGGATTAATCGGTGGCTACGACTTAGGAACGTACTACCCAGAACTTGAAAATCATATGCTGCTTGCGGTTACGGAGTTGCGTACAAAAGAGGAAATCGACACACTAGCGAGAGAAATGGGGGCTCATCAACAATGAAAAAGCAAAACCAACCACTCATTTTTGAAATGTCCAGAGAAGGTCGTATCGGATACAGCCTGCCTGAAAACGATGTACCAGAAGTAGATTTAGCAGAACTTTTCCCAGCTGAATACATCCGTGAGGAAGCACCTGAACTGCCGGAAGTTTCCGAACTTGATATTATGCGTCACTATACTGCATTAAGTAATCGTAACCACGGTGTGGACTCTGGCTTCTACCCGCTAGGTTCTTGTACGATGAAATACAACCCGAAAATCAATGAAAACGTAGCACGCTTCCCAGGCTTTGCACATATTCATCCATTGCAGGATGAGTCCACTGTACAAGGTGCGTTGGAATTAATGCACGATCTTCAAGAGCACTTAATTGAAATTACCGGAATGGACGAAGTGACGTTGCAACCTGCGGCCGGAGCTCACGGTGAGTGGACTGGTCTAATGATGATTCGCGCCTTCCATGAAGCAAACAATGACCATAACCGTACTAAAGTTATCGTTCCTGACTCCGCACACGGAACAAATCCGGCATCTGCAACAGTAGCTGGTCTTGAAACCATTACGGTAAAATCGGACGAAAACGGTTTGGTAGATTTAGAGGATCTTCGCAGAGTGGTAGGGGAAGACACGGCTGCTTTGATGCTGACGAACCCGAACACGCTAGGTCTTTTTGAAGAGAATATCTTGGAAATGGCACGCATTGTCCATGATGCAGGCGGAAAGCTTTATTATGACGGAGCAAACCTAAATGCTGTACTTAGCAAAGCGCGTCCTGGCGACATGGGCTTTGATGTGGTTCACTTGAACTTGCACAAAACATTTACTGGCCCTCACGGTGGCGGTGGCCCTGGTTCCGGTCCAGTCGGCGTAAAAGCTGATTTAATTCCTTATTTGCCAAAACCACTTGTGGTGAAAAAAGAAGATGGCACGTTCGGATTCGATTACGATCGTCCACAATCTATCGGTCGCGTGAAGCCGTTCTACGGGAACTTCGGCATCAATGTTCGTGCTTACACATATATCCGTTCTATGGGTCCAGATGGATTGAAAGCAGTAACGGAATATGCAGTACTGAACGCGAACTACATGATGCGCCGTCTGGCAGAGCACTACGACCTGCCATTTGACAGACATTGTAAGCATGAATTCGTGTTAAGCGGTAAGCGTCAGAAGAAGCTTGGTGTTCGTACATTGGATATTGCCAAACGCCTGCTTGACTTCGGCTACCATCCGCCAACCATCTACTTCCCATTGAATGTGGAAGAGTGCATCATGATCGAGCCAACAGAAACGGAATCAAAAGAAACATTGGATTCCTTCATAGAAGCGATGATTCAGATTGCTCGTGAAGCGGAAGAAAATCCGGAAGTAGTGCAAGAAGCACCTCACACAACTGTGATTAAGCGATTGGATGAAACTTTGGCAGCGCGTAAGCCAGTGTTGCGTTATAAGAAGGAAGCTTGATTATAGGATTTGATTTTGTTTAGAGAGAGGACAGGGCGACCTGTTCTCTTTTTTGTGTGTTGTGGGTAAGTTGTATGAGTGTCGAATTATGTTTAGTTGTGTCGATTTCTTGATATAATCTGATTTTTCTTGATATATCTCGTAAATTATTGATATATCCCAGATTTTATTGATATATTGAAATTTTTCTTGATATATTCCAATTTTTGTTGATATCCTCTGCATTCGGCCCCCGTACTACCCCTCAAATCCCTAAAATCAGCACGCCTCATCTCTTTTCACTTCTCAAACTCCCCAAAAACCCGTAAGATATAATTAGAACCAAAGGGAGGGAAAGCAAATGTACTATGAGCAAACCTATAAAGCCCGAGAAGAGCTGCTGGAATTACTAAATGGAATCTCAGAAGAACAACTGCACCAAAAGCACGAAAACCTCTGGACAGTCTCTCAAAACGTAGAGCACTTATACCTGATCGAAAACAAGATTACCAACGGCCTGAGAAAAGCGATTGAAGTAAAGCATGAAGTGGAAGAGAAAGAATTAAATCTGGCAAAAATCCTAGCCAACAGAACATATAAAGTGGTAGCTCCGGAAGACATTACTCCATCCGAACACCCTTATACAAAAGCAGAACTAGTGGAGCTGTTGGAGCAATCCAGAAATAACTTAAACACATTCATCCAAGAAGTGGACGATGAATCATTACATAAATACGGATTCAATCATCGTTGGATCGGGGACCTTTCCGCACAGCAATGGGTACAATTAATCGGTTTCCATGAGCGTCGTCACATTGATCAAATCAATCAAACAATAAACAACACCGTCCAATAAACACAAAAGAGCACTCACAAAATCAAAATGTGAGTGCTCTTATCTATTAATTCTTCGTTCTAATCTTACCGCCCCATTGCTTGAAGCCGCCCTTAAGTTGATAAAGCTGGGTGTAACCTTTACGCTTTAACATTTGAGCTGCACGACCACTGCGCATGGTGTTCTGGCAATAAATATAGACCGGCTGGTCTTGACGGACCTCTCTTATTCTCATTTTCATTTGAGAAAGAGGAATATTTCGTGCGCCAAGGATATGTCCGCCTTCGTACTCTTTTGGTTCACGGACATCAATCAATTGCGCTTTACGATATCCAGCGCGAAATTCTTCTTCCGTTAAGGTTGTTAGAATTTTACGTTGGTAGATGAACATGATCACTGAATAGACAATAAATGCTGCCAAAATTCCTAATGTTACGTACAAAGCCAAACTAGACAACCCCTCTTTTTCTTTTTATACCAAAGTATATTATATAAAAGCTTGGACGAAATGTCATCCTTTTCTACTATTCCCCATAAAAAACTGCCAAGCTTTAACTTTGAAATCCTCGTGCACTTTTGGTAGACTAATTCATCATACAAACATAAATGAGGTACATAATATGACGAAGGAAACTTGGAGATTTATTGATTCTCAAAATCAATCTCCAGCATTTAATATGGCGCTTGATGAGAAGTTATTGGAATGGCACAGCGAAGGATTAATTCCACCAACGATTCGTTTCTACGGTTGGAACCCTGCGACACTATCTGTCGGCTATTTTCAAAAAGTAGAAAAAGAAATAAATATGGATCGTGTAAAAGAACTTGGCCTTGGGTTTGTTAGAAGACCTACAGGCGGACGCGGTGTTCTTCATGACAAGGAACTAACATATAGTGTCATCGTGTCTGAAGAACATCCAGAGATGCCTCAAACGGTCACAGAGGCTTACAGAGTTATTTCAGAAGGCATACTAGAAGGGTTCAAGGCGCTTGGACTGGATGCATACTTTGCAATTCCAAGAACAGAAGAAGAAAAACAAGGGTTAAAGAATCCGCGTTCCTCTGTATGTTTTGATGCACCTTCCTGGTACGAGCTTGTAGTAGAGGGTAGAAAGGTTGCCGGCAGTGCACAGACACGTCAAAAGGGCGTGATCCTACAGCACGGTTCCATTCTACTAGATATTGACGAGGACATGCTGTTTAGTCTCTTCCACTATCCAAGCGAGCGAGTGAAAGAACGCATGCAGAAGAATTTTAAAAATAAAGCGGTGGCAATTAATGCCTTACGCGAAACTCCCGTAACAATTGAAGAAGCAAAAAAAGCTTTTTATGAAGGATTTGAAAAAGGATTAAATATTACGCTTGAGCCATATGAGCTGACAGAAGCGGAACTGACTGAAGTTCACACCATAATGGAAAAGAAATATTCCGCAGACGAGTGGAATTATAAAAGATAACGAGGAGCATATTTCTCGTTATCTTTTTGTTTTGCACTACATGTAGTGGGGTAGTGAAAAGAGTCGACTAGATATACAAAAGTCAAATAAGAAAAATAAAAAAATATTTTTCGTCAAAAAGGAAGGATTTTCTTAAAACGTTGGTATAATAGGCTCGCTATATTTCGTAAAAATGCGCAAGCGACAAAAAAAGTGGTTGTGCCTCGAAAATAGATAATAATCTTCGTTTCTCTTGATTTTCCTCCTTAATTTGACCCTTTTACAATTTGACAAATTTAGATTCTTTCTGCAGAAAATCAATATATAGTAGTGTCGAAAATAATTCATATACTATATGTTGATATTTTATTAGGAGATATGATACCTTATCTATACAAACAAATTTTACAGAAGTAACTTTTGGTAGAACTACTAGTTTTAGAGGAGTTGTAATAATGACGATCGCTATTAATGAATCCAAATTGAAAATCAATGTAGAACGCTTGAACAAGGACATCAACTTGTTTCCTCAAGTACATCCCATTACAGAGGACATGACCACCACTCATAAAGGTGTTTCCCGCCTGGTCATGCTCGATCGTTACGCATTCAAAGATACAGAGAAAGTAACCCTTACAGCTGGAGATTTTGTTGTATTAACGATAAAAGAAGATCCTAAATTCCCTGCAAGAGGTCTTGGTTTCATACAAGACATAGACTGGTCTACCAAGAAGGCTTCTGTACTAATTGAAGAAGAGTATCGTGGAGTTCTGACAAAGCAAGGAGAAGCCGAAACGGGCGTTGTCGTTCGTTCCCTGGATGTCATTGAAAAGCCTCTAGAAGTCTTCTATGAGCAAATTGCCAAACGTAACGCCAAGGGCTTGGCAGCAGTAGAAACGACAGAAGAGAAGCGCCAGGAATGGTTTGAGAAGTTCTATCATGAATTGGTTAACATGAACTTTGTACCGGCTGGACGAGTGTTATACGGAGCTGGAGCAGACACAGATGTAACTTACTTCAACTGTTACGTGATGCCGTTCGTACAAGATTCCCGTGAAGGAATTTCGGAACACCGTAAACAAGTAATGGAAATTATGAGCCGCGGAGGCGGAGTTGGTACAAACGGATCAACGCTTCGTCCACGAAACGCACTTGCAAGAGGGGTTAACGGTAAATCCTCCGGTAGTGTCTCCTGGTTGGATGACATTGCAAAATTGACGCATCTTGTGGAACAAGGTGGATCAAGACGTGGAGCTCAAATGATCATGCTAGCAGACTGGCACCCAGATATCGTAGAATTCATCATCTCCAAAATGCAAAACCCTAGAATTCTACGTTACCTGATTGAAAATACAAACGACGAGAGCATCAAAAAAGCTGCTGAAGATAAGCTGAAGTTTACACCATTAACAGATCAAGAAATCACAATGTACCAATCTGTTACAAACTTCAAGCACATCCCTGGATACGGTGGATTTACAGAAGCCATCATCAAGGATGCAGAGCAGAAGTTAAAAGTAGGTGGAACGTACACGGTTCATAACTCAGAGTTTCTAACAGGAGCGAATATCTCCATTACCCTAACAAAAGAGTTTATGGAAGCTGTTGAAAACGACGCTGACTTTGATCTTCGTTTCCCTGATGTGGAAGCATACGATAAAGACGAAATGGCTATTTATAATGAACAATGGTCGGAAGTTGGAGACGTGCGAGAGTGGGAGAAACTTGGTCACAAGGTGAGAGTGTACAGAAAGATTAAGGCGAAAGAGCTTTGGAACCTAGTCAATATCTGTGCAACATACTCAGCAGAACCAGGAATCTTCTTTATCGACAATGCCAACGATATGACCAATGCAAAAGCATACGGACAAAAGGTTGTAGCAACCAACCCATGTGGGGAACAACCCCTCGCACCATTTTCAGTCTGTAACTTAGCAGCGGTTAACTTGGCTCAATTTGCAGACAAGGATACGAAAACAGTAAACTTTGAAAAGCTGAAACAAACGGTTGAAGTTGGCGTAAGAATGCAAGATAACGTTATTGATGCGACGCCTTACTTCTTAGAAGAAAATAAAAAACAAGCATTAGGAGAGCGCCGTGTAGGCTTAGGAGTAATGGGCCTTCATGATCTTCTAATCTATTGTGAAACAGAATACGGTTCTGAAAAAGGCAATGAGCTTGTAGATAAAGTATTTGAAACAATCGCAGTTACTGCATATCGTGCTTCTGTGGAACTTGGAAAAGAAAAAGGAAGCTTCCCGTTCTTAGAGGGCGCAACAGCAGAAGAAACGAATCGTCTTCGTGACGCATTCACGAAAACAGGCTTCATGAGCAAAATGCCGGAAGATATCAAACAAGGCATTCTAACTTCAGGAATCCGTAACTCTCACCTTTTAACAGTAGCTCCAACTGGGTCTACAGGAACAATGGTAGGGGTATCTACAGGGCTTGAGCCATACTTCTCCTTCTCCTACTTCCGCAGTGGACGATTAGGGAAGTTCATTGAAGTAAAAGCTGATATCGTTCAAGAATACTTGGATGCTAACCCAGAAGCGGATGCAGAGAACCTTCCAAACTGGTTCATCTCTGCTATGGAACTTGCTCCTGAAGCACATGCTGATGTTCAGTGCATCATCCAAAACTGGATTGACAGTTCTATTTCCAAAACAGTGAACGCGCCGAAAGGATATACAGTAGACCAAGTTAAGAAAGTATACGAACGTCTTTATAAAGGCGGAGCAAAAGGCGGTACCGTTTATGTGGATGGAAGCCGTGACTCTCAGGTGCTGACGCTAAAAGCAGAAGAGAACACGATGGATGAAGGCGAACAGATTCAGATGGAAGATGTGGTGAAAAAGCCGGTCGTGCTTGTAGAAACAATCAATGATCTTCGTTCTACAAATGTACAATATGGATCAGAAGTAGGGAACACATGCCCTGTATGCCGTATTGGAACGGTTAAAGAGATTGGTGGTTGCAATACTTGCACAGATTGCGGTGCGCAGTTGAAGTGCGGATTATAATAGAAATAGTACGAGTATGGGATATTAATGTATTCCATACTCGTTTTTTTGTTTCGTTATATATTAGGAGAGAAGGCCTCTCTACGCCCGAAATGACCCAGGAAAAGTCCAAACGGTAAGAGAGAAGGCCTTTCTACGCCCGAAATGACCCAGGAAAAGTCAAAACGGTAAGAGAGAAGACCTTTCTAAGCCCAAAACGACGCAGGAAAAGCAAAAACGGTAAGAGAGAAGGCCTCTCTACGCCCGAAACGACCCAGGAAAAGTCCAAACGGTAAGAGAGAAGGCCTTTCTACGCCCGAAACCATCCACGATAGGATCAAACGGTAAAAGAGTCGTCACCGAAAACTCAAATTAACAGTCCGGACAAAACCTCTTTTATAATAAATGTTGAATTGGCATATTTTATCAAATCTAGGTCATCATAAATATATCTATTAGAACCTGGAGATGACCCATGCAGAACGTTACAAAAATTCTAATCCCAAGACAGTTGTTCATGATGCTGGTATTATCAACAGGGTTACTCAATCACGTAATCCTGATTCCGAATCTATTAAATGCTGCAGGCAGGGACAGTTGGATAGGTGTGCTCATAGCTTACCCAATCGCCCTCGTCTTTTTATGGTTAGTATATTTTATAACCAAAAACTGCTCTGAAAAGGGATTTTTCGCAATGGTTGAGAAACGGTTCGGTAAAATTGTATCTGCAATCATTTCACTGCCAGTCGTCCTTTATTTATTGTTGAGTGCATATGTCACCTATAGAGATTTAATGATTTGGCTGAATGCATACTTTTTATCAGATGCTTCGGTTACAATGATTAATTTCATAATGATAATAGTTTGCTGTGTGGTTACACTTGGTGGAATAAAGTATATGGCTATTTCTAGCGGATTTTTGCTTCCTTTAGTGATGGTTTTTGGAATTTTCATCGCTATTACCAATTCGACTATAAAAGATCCAAGCTTGCTATTCCCATTGCTGAGTGAAGGATACACACCAGTGATAAAAGCGATTATCTATTCTCTTTCAGGACTTCTTGAAATCTACCTTGTCGTTTTGTTGCAACCATATACACAATCTCCGATAAAATTCCGGCACCTTTTCATATTGATTACTTTATTAATGGGGTTGATTCTTGGTCCATTGACGGCTGCTATTATGGAGTTTGGGCCAGTTGAATCAGCGAATTTCCGCTATCCGGCTTATGAACAGTGGCGGGTCCTCAATATTGGCGATTATATCTCACACATGGACTTTTTTGCCCTCTATCAATGGCTTAGTGGGGCTATTATTAGAATTGGGTTATTTATCTATCTTGCAGCAGCTTTTTTCAACAAGAAGAAAAAACAATATCAATTGAATCCTATATTAGTTGCAGGTATCTACCTGATTTTCTTTGGTGTTATGTGGGTAGAAGTAGAAACCTTTTATTTCTATGAGTTTATTTATCGTTATTTTTTACCAGCATGTATGGCATTTTTTCTTTTTCAAATACTAATATCAGCACTACTGATACTAGTTATAAGGAAAAGAGAGGATTCACATGGAAAACAAAACAAACCTGGAATGTAAAGATGAACTCACTGAAAAAGTGTATCAACTTAAATCTCTATTCAATCAAAGCCAGGATTTCGTTTGTACAAAGCATAAAAATGACTGTGAATCATTTGAACTTTTATACATAGATAGCCTCGTTAACTTACAATATTTAGATCAATACATTTTGCCTAAGCTTAATGAATGTGGGAATGCATCCATCAAGTTGCAGCTCCAGACATTATTTCAAGTAGAAGAGGTCACCTCCAAATCGTTGGAAGATGTGGCTTCTTTGCTATTTGACGGAAATGTAATTTTTTATGTCGAGGATAGTCTGTTAAGTATCAGCGCTGGTGAATTTCCAAAGCGTCAACCTGAGGAATCTGCATTAGAAACCTCTATCAGAGGCCCTAAGGATGGGTTTGTAGAGGACATCAAAACAAATGTTTCGTTAATCAGAAGAAGACTTAATACCCCCTCATTATGCATGGAAAAATTCACAATTGGGAAACGGAGCAAGACAAAAGTAGTATTAATGTATCTGGATGATGTCATTGATAAGAAAATTCTCCATGAAATAAGAACGAAACTGAATAAAGTAGAGCTCGACATTTTAACAAGTGCTTATGAATTAGAATCCTTGGTGCGGGACCGCCCTTATTCTCTTTTTCCTACGATGGACTTTTCGGGTAGACCAGACTTTGTAGTACAGGTTTTGAACCAAGGACGATTTGCCCTCCTAGTCGATGGTAATCCAACGGTCTCATTTGCACCAGTAAATTTGTTACTGCAAACTAAATCACCAGAAGATACCTATATAAATTTTTTTTATGTATCGCTTGAACGGATAATTAGAATGCTTGGGATCATGGTTTCTGGTTTTTTACCAGGAATTTGGATTGCTTTTTCCGCCTTTAATATTGAGCAAATACCATATTTACTTGTTGCAACAATTTCTGTTTCCCGTTTTGGTTTGCCTTTGTCTGCTCCAATAGAGATGTTCATCATTTTATTTCTTTTTGAGTTATTTAATGAAGCAGGAGTTCGCCTTCCTAGGGCAATTGGTCAGACGGTAGCGGTTCTTGGTGGATTAATCGTTGGAGATGCTGCAATTAGAGCAGGTTTAACATCGCCGACTATGTTAGTGGTAGCGGCCATCACCTATATCGCTTCCTTTACCTTGGTGAATCAATCACTTAGTAGTGCTATTACCATTATTCGCTTTACCGTTATATTGATGAGTACATTTTTTGGATTGTTTGGTGTGATTCTAGGTTTTATACTGACTGTTTTCTATTTTTCCACGTTAAGTTCATTTGGAGCGCCATACTTTGGTTCCTTGGCTCCAATTAGCTTAACAGAAGTGGTCAAATCCTTTTTAAGAGCTCCTATACAATTTTACAAATCAAGAAATGAGTCTACAAGTCCGGATGACGCATCAAGGGGGAATCAAAATTGAGCTACAAAGGAGTATCTTCCATTCTTCTAAGTATATTTCTGCTTACCGGGTGCGGGGGCATTAAAAATATCCAAGACCTCACCTACATTGTGGCCATAGGTATGGACTATGATGAAGTAGAAGATGAGTATATCGTTTACCTTCAAGGGTTGAATTTTGCTAATGTGGCAAAACAAGAAGGCGGGAAACCTGTTGAAAAAATCCCTAGCTTTGTTGGGTCTGGAAGAGGCAAGACATTGAACCTTGCTGTTAGTGAGTTATATGGTAAGTCGGAGCCTCCGATTTTTTTTGGACATGTTAAAACGCTAGTCCTTAGTCAACGATTGATCAATAAGAAATCAAAGGAAGTCTTAGAGGAGGTGGCCAGAAATAGATCACTAAGACATAGGTTGAGGATTGTAACGACGGAAGAAAGCATAGAGGAGATTTTTAACATTAAAGCTTTATTCAATTATCCTTCTGTATACACTGTTCTTTTTAAAGGAAAAGCAAATGGAATGGCACAGGATGAGTTACAACCAACATCGCTATTATACTTTCTAAGGTCCTATTATGAACCAATGGGAGTTGCGAAAATTCCTATAGTGACAATCAATACAAGTGCATGGAAATCAGAAGAGGAATTTCCAGTACTTTATTACGATGGATACACTATGTTTCAACGGCAATCGTTTGTTAAAAACATTCCTCTAGAAGATTCCGTCTTTCTAGATTGGATGGTAGAGAAGGATTTAGCCCTAAATCGCCCAGTTAAGGATAGTGAAGAGTTGATAGCAGCAGTAAAGCTGTCCAGTCCTAAAATGAAGATTACTTACGAAAAAGATAGTAAAGAACCCTCTTTTTCCATTGAGGTTTCTGCCAGTGCCGACTTGCTTGAAAAATTAAAGGATGTCTCTGTAGACGAGCTGAAAAAACTATTGGATGAAGATATTAAAAAGCAAATTATCAAGCTTTTTGAACAAGGAGTGGAGAGTAAACTTGATTTGTTAAATGCTGGTGAGAAATGGTATCGACAACACCCAAAGGCTTTTAAAGAATTAAATGATTCCAAGAAATTTTATCTCCAAAAGGATTCCTTGAAAGATGTAAAAGTCGATATACAAATCTTCCACTTCAACAGTTATGAATATGAAAAGAATTAAATAGCTATCAGACAGTAATGTAACAAAACCCTAACTTGTCATCCCCCATGAGTTAGGGTATCATTTTAAATGACGGCTTAGAACGTGGATTGGAAACGGAGGGATATTATGCCTACCCCAAGTATGGAAGATTACATAGAACAGATTTACATGTTGATTGAAGATAAAGGATATGCAAGGGTCTCAGACATTGCAGAAGCATTGGCGGTACATCCCTCTTCTGTAACAAAAATGGTTCAGAAACTTGATAAGGACCAGTACTTAATATATGAAAAATATCGCGGACTAGTTCTTACCTCTAAAGGCAAGAAAATTGGTAAGCGATTAGTATATCGACATGAATTACTCGAGCAGTTCTTGAGAGTGATAGGTGTAGATGAGAAAAATATTTATGAAGATGTGGAAGGCATTGAACATCACTTGAGTTGGAATGCCATCGATCGCATTGGGGATCTTGTTCAATATTTTGAAGAAGAAAAAGAACGGGTGGAAGCACTGCAAATTATCCAAAAGCAAAATGAAGACAATCAATAAGGAGATAGACCTTGCCATTTGGCAGTGAGGTCTGTCTCTTTTTTTGCTCTCAAGAAAGAAAACGGTATATTTCCCCTTTCTTCTTATTAAAGATGTAAAAGGAAGATATCCGTTCAATGTGATGGAGGGGTTCCATTGAAGATAGATGGTGTTTTTTCTGGAGGCGGAATTAAAGGGTTTGCACTTATCGGAGCTCTGCAGGCGGTGGAGGAAAGGGGATTAAAGTTCCAACGGTTAGCAGGGACAAGTGCTGGCTCTATTGTAGCTGCGTTTACAGCAGCAGGATATACTGCAAATGAAATCCGCAACATGCTTGATGAAACAGACATCATGAATTTTTTGGATCAGAGGAGAACATTTCTGCCATCCCCCATTACCAAGTGGGTACTTTTATATTGGAGGCTTGGATTATATAAGGGGGAAGTGTTGGAGAAGTGGCTAGAGAAAAAGCTTGCTGCAAAGGGCGTAAGGACATTTGCGGATCTGCCTAAGGACCATCTCAGAATCATTGCATCTGATCTTACAAGTGGGACGATTGCCATCCTTCCTGATGACCTCCCCAAATATAACATGGATCCCAAGAAGTTTTCAGTAGCCAAGGCGGTAAGGATGAGTTGCAGCATTCCGTATTTTTTTGAACCTGTCAAACTAAAGGGGAAAGGTGTCACCTTTTTATTTGTAGACGGTGGGGTATTAAGCAATTTTCCTATTTGGTTATTTGATAATGATCGCATACCTAAAGTACGCCCTGTACTTGGTATCCAGTTAAGTGCAAAGCAAGAGGATCGACCGGTAAACAAAATCGATAATGCCATCACCATGTTTGGCGCGTTGTTTGAGACGATGAAGGATGCTCATGATGCCAAACATATCTCTAGTCGCCATGAAAAGGATGTGATTTTCATCCCAATGGATCATATTGCTGTGACGGAATTTGCGTTAACAGAGGAGCGGAAAAGGGGACTAGTGGAAATAGGGCGAAAAAGAGCAGAAGCATTTCTAATGAAATGGTGTTACTAAAACAGAAAAAACCGAGCTTCCTTATTTAAAAGAAAGCACGGTTTTTCTTTTTGCCCTTTTTCCCTTCAATGACGGTCAAATGGGATGGGGCTTTGCGTTTTGGTGTAGAAGGCTTGGAGCTTGCACGATCTCTGCTAGATGTAATTGGACTGACAGTCGGTCTTGAGCTAGCTGTGGCAGCGTATTTCTTTTTAGACTGTTTCACAGCTTTACTATACCGGGCATCCGTTTTGGCTCCGATTTTCCCTTGGATAAAATAGCGGAAAATCAGATAAAATACGGTGGCACCCCCTACAATTAATAGTAGACTCGTAAATAACCCACCAGGATTAGTAAATAATTGAATGATCAAATAAAAAGCTGCTAAGGAAACGAGTGCATAAAAAATTGGTTTTCGATAGCTTCTTTTCATCTTCGCCACCTCCCAGGTAACCAGTATGCTTGTTTTCGATGGTTACCACCACTGATTGTTTTAATAGTATATTTTCTAGGATAAGGCTTGTTGCGGATTTTTATACTATTTCTTCGGTAATCTTTTTCTCAGAATCTTGTTCTAGCTCCAATAGTCTGTTGAAAGAAAGGATAGCAACCTCGACTTGGTCGTCCGTTGGTTCCTTCGTGGTTAACAGTTGCAACCATAGGCCGGGATACCCTAAAACTTTTAAAACAGGAATATCGCGGACTTTGTTTGTAAGCTGTAACACTTCAAATGAGATACCTAAAACAACAGGGATGAGCGCCAAACGATTCAGTACACGCACCCATAAAGGATCTGTCGGCACAAGAAGGTATACGAAGAAGCCTACAACCACTGTGAACAGGATAAAACTGCTGCCACATCTATAATGCAATCTTGATTGAGCTTGAATATTGCTTACAGTTAATTCTTTCCCGTTTTCATACGCGTTAATCACTTTATGTTCCGCACCGTGATATTGAAATACCCTTTTAATGATAGGGGTAAAGGAAATAAAATATATGTATGCCAACAACAGCATCAATTTAAACACAGTTTCTACTAAAACTTGAGCAAAATCACTCGGGAAAATGGGCTTGGTGAGTTCTGCCAAGAAAACGGGAACTAGGGTGAAAATGAATTTCCCGAAAATAAAGGACAAAACACCAACTGCTGCTACACTAAGAATCATTTCAAGCTTGGAAGGCTCTTTTTTGTTATAAATCTCTTCCTCATCTTGACTCGGATCCACGTCATAACGCTCTGTAGAGAAATTCAGATGCTTAGATCCATTCCCTGCAGCTTCCACTATTGCAACAATTCCACGAATAAAAGGAATCTTCTTTAAAGACTGTAATGTCGGATTTACTTTTCTTGGTACATGAAGGTACTCAATGGAATCATCTTTTCTGCGTATCGCTGTAACGTAATGGCGTTTTCCACCAAACATCACACCTTCTACCACAGCCTGCCCTCCATAAACAGGTTTTGAATCTTTTGACATAAATAGCACCAACCTAACTTTTCTAAGAAGAAAAAATTTCTATTACTTAATATTCTACCCGAATCTTCAAAAAACCTCTACTCCCTGAGATTCTTTGTTTTAAAAAGTTGGTTAGTTTTGTATGGTTCTCTCGTTCTTATGGAAAGATATGTGTAAAGATGCAGAAGAAAGGAAGCCAAATGATGAGTGATAAAAAGAAATTGGAGCAAAACCAAAGAGAAGAACCAATGGGTTTTATGACAAAAGTGATTATTACCGGATTTGTCGGTGGGGTGCTGTGGAGTATTATCGGCTATATTGCCTACATTTTCAGCTTTACTGAAATCAGCCCAAATGTTGTGCTTCAGCCATGGGCGCTTGGTGATTGGAAAAAAGGATGGCTCGGTCATATTATTAGTATCATCTTACTCGGATTGTTTGGTATAGGCGCTGCTCTTATATATGCAGCCATATTGAAGAAGTTTCAACAGTTCTGGGTCGGAATTGTTTACGGGATTGCCCTCTGGGGTCTAGTCTTCTTTTTATTGAATCCAATGTTCCCTTCCATAAAAACAGTCGGAGAACTTACCCTTGATACAAATGTGACAAATGTATGCCTATATATATTGTTCGGTGTCTTTGTCGGATATTCCATCTCCTTTGAACACAATGAAATGCAACACCAGAATCAACATTCCAAACAACAATCACAATCCTCATCGAATGAGTAGTAGGGAATACAAGAATGTGATAGAATGTTCAGTAATTGGACATTCTTTTCTTATTGAATGGGAGTGTTTTCCTTGTCGATTGTAGTGCAAGGTGTGAGACTCCTGCGGGAGGAAGGGACAGGGAAGACCCACAGGCGAAAGCCGAGGATGCTTCCGGACCGCCCTCTGGATAAGCGAACACCTGGAACGGAAATCGACAAGAGTTAAAAAGGGGAGATCGCAGCATGCGCTTACTTGTTCTCAACGGCCCTAACCTAAACCGATTAGGACTTAGGGAACCCACAGTATACGGCAGTCAAACATTGCAGGATTTAGAAGCGCAACTTCAAGCATTCGCAGGCAAAAATTCGTGTGAATTAACTTGTTTCCAAAGTAACCACGAAGGAGAGCTTATCGATAAGCTTCACGATGCGGAAGGCCAATATGACGGGATTGTCATAAACCCAGGCGCCTTCACCCACTATAGCTATGCGATCCGCGATGCCATTGCAAGCATATCTGTACCGGTAATGGAAGTGCATATTTCCAACATACATAAGCGGGAAGAATTCAGACATACATCTGTTACCGCACCTGTAACCATAGGCCAAATTATCGGCCTAGGCTTTTATGGATACGAACTCGCACTACTAGCTTTATTGAACCAGAACAAGGGGGAATAGCAAGATGACAAAGTTAACTAAACTTAGAGAAAGCTTTCAAGCGTCAGGTATTGATGCATTACTAATTACAAGCAGCAAAAACCGCCAATATATTACAGCTTTCACCGGCTCATCAGGTGTGGCAGTCGTAACAGAAGACAAAGCTGTATTCATCACGGACTTCCGTTACACCGAACAAGCTGCCAAACAATGTGAAGGTTTTGAAATTGTCCAGCATAAAGGTGGACTGGTAGAAGAAATCGCAAATGTTGTGAAAGACCTTGGAGTAGCAAAGCTTGGATTCGAGCAAGACCATGTTACTTTTTCTACTTATTTAAACTACAAAACAACCATTAAATCAGATCTTGTCCCTGTTTCTGGCGTTATTGAAAAGTTACGCTTGATTAAGAGTGAACAAGAGATTAAGATATTAAAGGAAGCTACACAGATTGCTGACGCAGCTTTTGAACATATTCTTACATACATCAAACCAGGTCTGACAGAATTGGATGTATCCAATGAGTTGGAATTCTTCATGAGAAAGCAAGGCGCTGTATCTTCATCCTTTGACATTATCGTTGCTTCAGGTTACCGCTCAGCCTTACCACACGGCGTCGCTTCTGATAAAGTGATTGAAAAAGGTGAGTTTGTAACACTTGATTTCGGTGCTTACTATAAAGGCTATAACTCCGACATCACACGTACACTTGCTGTGGGAGAGCCAAGCGATGAGCTGAGAACAATTTATGATACTGTATTGGAAGCACAGTTACGAGGCATGAGAGGCATCAAGGCAGGCATCACTGGTCGTGAAGCAGATGCACTAACACGTGATTACATTACGGAAAAAGGATATGGAGAATACTTCGGCCATTCTACAGGTCACGGACTTGGAATGGAAGTGCATGAAGGTCCTTCTCTATCTCTGAGATCTGACACAGTCCTAGAACCGGGAATGATCGTAACAGTAGAACCTGGTATTTATGTTGCTGGATTAGGCGGAGTGCGTATCGAAGACGATACAATCGTTACAGAAACAGGTAACGAAACACTTTCCTTCTCTACAAAAGAACTTATTATTTTGTAAAAATGTATCTCACGTGATGTAGACTAGAGTAAGGTTCTCAAGGATACAATACGTGTAGGGCATTATTTTACATAGCTTTAGGAGGAACTAATAAATGATTTCAGTAAACGATTTTCGTACAGGTTTAACAATTGAAGTAGACAACGGCATTTGGCGTGTAATGGATTTCCAACACGTTAAGCCAGGAAAAGGAGCAGCATTCGTACGTTCTAAATTACGTAACCTACGTAATGGTGCTATCCAAGAAAAAACGTTCCGTGCTGGCGAAAAAGTAGCAAAAGCACAGATCGACAACCGCAAAATGCAGTACCTTTATGCAAACGGCGACATGCACGTATTCATGGACAACGAGTCCTATGACCAGTTGGAGCTTCCATCTGCTCAAATCGAATATGAATTGAAATTCTTGAAAGAAAACATGGAAGTTGCCATCATGATGTACCAAAGCGAGACGCTTGGAGTCGAGCTTCCAAATACAGTAGAACTAAAAGTAGCTGAAACAGAGCCAGGAATCAAAGGCGATACAGCTTCCGGCGGATCTAAGCCAGCAGTGATGGAAACTGGTGTAACAGTTAACGTACCGTTCTTCGTAAACGAAGGAGACGTATTGATCATCAATACAACTGACTCTTCTTACGTTTCTAGAGCTTAAATTTGTTTTGATTTGATGAAAGAAAGGAGAAGATCCCATGTTGGTGGGGGCTTCTCCTTTTTTGTTTTTTGTTTTTTGGTGGAGGGGAGGGCTGCGTGGTGCGGGTGTTTGTTTTCTAATATAAGGATTCTATGTGCCAAAACGCCAGGGGAATCCGTTTGATTTGTCCAATAGTAGAGTTCTGTACGCCCGAACGGCATGGAAGTGTGTGTGAAATGTCTTATAGAAGCGTTCTATACGCCCGAATGGAAGTGAAATCTAGTTGAAATGTCTTATAGAAGCGTTCTTTACGCCCGAATGGAAGTGAAATCTGACTGAACTGTCCAATAGAAGGAAATAAAAGGAATCTCAACACCCGAACAGCAAGCAAATTCCCGCAAATGGTCAAAGAGAAGCCCTCTCAACGCCCGAACAGCAAGAAAATTCCCGCAAACGGTCAAAGAGAAGCCCTCTCAACGCCCGAACAGCAAGCAAATTCACCAAAACGGTCAAAGAGAAGCCCTCTCAACGCCCGAACAGCAAGAAAATTCCCGCAAACGGTCAAAGAGAAGCCCTCTCAACACCCGAACAGCAAACAAATTCCCGCAAACGGTCAAAGAGAAGCCCTCTCAACGCCCGAACAGCAAGAAAATTCCCGCAAACGGTCAAAGAGAAGCCCTCTCAACGCCCGAACAGCAAGAAAATTCACCAAAACGGTCAAAGAGAAGCCCTCTCAACACCCGCACCACAACCTACCCCCGACAAACCCTCCAATAGAAACTGCCGCCAACCTCACTTTCCAAACCAAACCACATCAAACACATTCTCCACAACCATCCGACCGTCAGATCCATCCACCTTACTCATCCAAATATGCCTTCTGCCATCCTCGTCTACCCGAACCCATGCCAACAACGCCGACGAACCCACCTTCAACACCACAGGCTCCCCATCAGAAGAACCCTCAGGCGCTTCCACAATCTTAACCGCCTCTTTTTCCTTCAAATCCACCATATACAACGACGACTTAAACTTCGCAGAACTGTCACTAGTTTCTCGACCACGCGCCACCACCATCTGTTCATCGTCCACCCAGTCAAAATCCACATCTGCAAACCCTTTTGGGGTATGTGTCTTTTTATAATTAGGGATAATGGTGCTTGTCGTCAGTACTTTATTTTTGACACCGCCACTGGTCATCCTGCCGCCGCCCTGAATGGAAGCAAGAAGAGGCTTAGTTGGTGCCCACTTTATCCAATTGGGATTAAGAAGAACCTCCCCAAGAGGTATAAACAGCTTGTTTTCTTTTACATAGACGCTCAGCATGTTGCTGTCAGCAGACCAAGAAGCAGTTGGGGATACAACCAATGCTAAACTTTTTCCGTCATGTGACCATGAGAAGTTCTCCGCATCCACTGAGAGGATAGAGATATCTTCATACTTTAGTGGAGAGCCAATCGTGTGGAGAGGTGTAACTTTTACATCCATCTCATGTGCTTCTTTTTCTATCCCCCAATGGACTTCGTATAGTCTTGGGTGACTCCAACCATCAGGGAACAAAGTCGCACTGGCAGAGGCAATTAAGTTGACACCTTCTGCATCCCAAGAGAAATTAGACACACCACCTGTAAGCTGGTGAATGATTGGATTACCAGAAGCAAGTTCTACAACACAAAGAATAGATCCAGTCAGAAAAGCAAATGAACGGTCTGCGGGATTCCACTGTGGATCATGTCCGGTAATCTTTAGTTTAGTAGAACTCATTGTTTCGGTATTATATAACCAAATGTCATATTCCTCTGATTCTGATGGCACATCTAATTGCCTTGCTTCATAAACAAGCCATTTACCATCACTTGACCAACTAAATTTCCCAACTTCGATGTTCTCATGCAAAGGAACTTCCTTCGTACCATCAAACAGCCATAAAGACTGGTATCTTGTGAAAGCTGCTTTTGATTCTTCAGTGGTTGCTGCAAAGCTAGATAGTGGTGAGAAAACAAAGGATGCAGCCAATAAACAAACCAATAAATATTTCATAGTTAATCCTCCTAAAATATTCCTACACCTTAGTGTTACCAGCTCCCATCATTTCATGAATAAAACAAAATCAGAATTTAAGTTGAAATTAGTGAAAAAGATGGTATAGTAAAGTAGTGGAATTATTCCAAGTGATATTTTTTTTGTAGATTTGTGCAAACGGTTACGCAATCATGCAACCGTTATCATAGCAAAGAGCGTCGTTAATAAGGGAGTGTATCAAGATTGAAAAAGATATGGTGGAAAGAAGCAGTTGCCTATCAGGTATATCCTAGAAGTTTCATGGATTCCAATGGGGACGGTATTGGTGATTTACGAGGAGTTATTTCTAAATTAGATTATTTAAAAGATATGGGTATAGATGTTATTTGGATCTGTCCGATGTATAAGTCTCCGAATGTTGATAATGGCTATGACATCAGTGATTATCAAGACATCATGGAAGACTTCGGGAACATGGCTGATTTCGATGAGTTACTAGAAGAAGTGCATAACCGCGACATGAAGCTTATTATTGATTTGGTTATTAACCATACATCTGATCAGCATGAGTGGTTCATTGAGTCTGCGTCTTCTAAAGACAATCCAAAGCGCGATTGGTACATTTGGGAAGATGGAAAAGATGGTAAAGAGCCGAACAACTGGGAAAGTATTTTCAATGGCCCTGCTTGGAAATTGGACGAGAAGACTGGCCAGTATTACATGCACATCTTTGCAACAGAACAGCCTGACTTAAACTGGGAAAATAAAGATGTTCGCTTTGCATTGTACGATATGATCAACTGGTGGCTGGACAAAGGTATTGACGGATTCCGTGTAGATGCTATTTCTCATATTAAAAAAGAGCCTGGATTCCCAGACCTGCCGAATCCAAAAGGGTTAGATTATGTTCCATCTTTTGATTACATGATGAATGTTGAAGGAATTCAAAAGCATCTTGAGGAATTAAAAGAGCAAACGTTTGCACGCTATGACATCATGACTGTCGGAGAAGCAAATGGTGTGAAGCTGAACCAAGCAGATGAGTGGGTTGGCGAAGAGAACGGGAAATTCAACATGATCTTCCAATTTGAACACCTTGGCCTTTGGGAAAAAGGAACAGAAGGTGGCGTAGACCTTCTTCAATTGAAAAAAACATTGACGAAATGGCAAAAAGGATTGGAAGGGAACGGCTGGAATGCATTATTCCTTGAAAACCATGACCAAGCTCGTTCTGTTTCTACATGGGGAAATGATAAAGAATACCTAGTAGAAAGTGCGAAATCTCTTGGCGCATTGTATTTCCTAATGCAAGGAACTCCTTTCATCTACCAAGGTCAAGAACTTGGTATGACGAATGTGAAGTTTGACAGCATCAATGATTATGATGATGTTGGAATGAAAAACCTTTATGACATCGAGAGTGCAAAAGGCGAAGAGCACGCTCAAAAAGTGATGGAAATCATCTGGGCGAAAGGCCGTGACAACTCTCGTACTCCAATGCAGTGGAACGATGAGCCTAACGGAGGATTCACTACTGGCACTCCATGGATGGGCGTTAATGAAAATTACAAAACGATCAATGTGGAAAAGCAATGGAATGACCCGAATTCCGTATTAAGCTTCTATCGCGACATGATCAAAATCCGTAAAGAAGAAGAAGTATTTGTATACGGAGAATACAACTTGATTCTTGAAGATGACACACAAGTTTACGGTTACACACGAACACTTGATAACAAAGTGGCAGTTGTATTATGTAACTTATGCGAAGAAGAAGTAACGGTAGAGCTTGAAGATCTTGAAGTAGCTTCAACTGACCTTCGTCTTCAAAACTATGAAGTTGCTGCACATGAAGGTGTGTCCGAATTGACTTTGAAGCCTTATGAAACTCGTGTTTATGTTTCAACGAAGTAAGATATAGCAGGGGGAAGTCTCACCATTCTGGGTGAGGCTTTTCTTTTTTTGGCGGTAACGGTAACGAATCATCTAGGCGGCGATGAAGACCTCTGATTTGATAAAATCTCATGAAAGAGGTCCTCCTTGGCCTTATGAGGACGTCAGTTTGAGGAAAAAGGCAAAAGTGACATCCTCATCGACCTTAACAAGGCGAGGTGGATCACAACTTTAAACTACCAACCGTAAATTTGACTTTTCTTCAAAAAAGTCATTGACACTTCTCCTTTGAGGCGGTAAAGTAATACTTAATTCTTTTAATAAACTAAATATTTCGATCTCTTATCAAGAGTGGCAGAGGGACTGGCCCTATGACGCCCAGCAACCGTTCCGTTTGGAATTGGTGCTAAATCCTGCAAAACAGTGATGTTTTGAAAGATAAGAGAGGGACAAGTCTTTTTGTTTTCAATTAGCGCTCAAACCTCTCTTTTCTAGAGAGGTTTTTTATTTTGAGTTCGTACAAACACCGCTGTTGATTTCCGCACTGAGCTTCGCTTTCCTAGGGGCGCTGCTGGAGCCTCCTCGGCAAGCCTGCGGAGTCTCCACCTAGCGCTATTTCCCTCAGGAGTCTACGCTCTGTGCTCCAATCAACAGCTGGGTTATTCCAAATTAACAAAAGACAAATTATGCAAAAAGGGGAGTAAAGAAATGAAAAAGAACTTTTTAAAAAAAGGAATTTTGGCATTAACAACAGCGACTTTATTATTAACAGGATGCAGTGGAGGCGGCGATTCTGCAGCGAGCAGTAAGCCGACGGGACCGATTGAGAATGTACCCGAGAAGTTTGCTGAAGGAGAAGGTGCGAAAATAAAGGTCATCCGAAAGATTGGTGGAGATGATCATACGGCGCAATTTTTAGCTGGGGCGAAAGAGGAAGGAGAGTCACTCGGGTTTACAGTGGATGTGTTTACTGCAAATGGTGACAGTGCCAAATTCCATGATGCAATCAACCAGACAGTAAACCAAGATTATGACGGGGTGATTATTTCACACGGTGATGATGCGGCAACAGTGGAAGGTGTACAGCAGCTTGTCGACAGCGGCAAAGAAGTGGTGACTTTCGATTCCAATGGAGACCTTGCGAATATTGAAGGAATTACACTAACGTCTCAAGATGATGAGGAGCTTGCAAAGTTGGCACTTGATCAACTCGTCAATGATTTTAACGGGGAAGCAAATGTTGTGTACCTGTGGGTTGACGGTTTTCCGCCGATGGTTCGACGTAACAATGTGTATAAAGAAACGTTAGAAAATAACCCTGGACTGAACGAGGTGGAACGCTTTGGCGTTGCGGCGGCAGATACTTCCGTTCAAACACAGAACGCGGTTGCGGCAATGTTAAACAAGCACCCTAAAGGGAGCATTGATGCTATTTTTGCTACATGGGATGCATTCGCAGTCGGAGCGGCTCGTGCTTTGAAAGAAGCAGGTCGCGAAGAAATCAAGATTTATGGAATCGATGTTTCCAATGCGGATCTTCAGGAAATCGGCACAGAAGGAAGTCCGTGGAAATATACAGCTGCTGTGGATCCGAAGTTAATCGGTGCGGTAAACCTTCGATTACTTGCTAAAAAGCTTGCTGGGGAAGAAACGCCGCAAACTTATGACTTGGAAGCTTCGTTGATCTCACAAGAAGATTTACAGCAATCAAGCGAAGCTGTGAACATGGGCAACCTTTCATCCGTCGTGGAAGGCTGGGGAGAGTCTGATGCCTTTTTAGAAGAATGGATGAACACATTGAAAGAGCATTACAAAAAATAATAGAGGACACTCTCTTCAAAAGGAGAGAGTGTTTGTATTTTTGTAGAGAGGGGGAGCAGAATGACCAACACAACACTTGAAATGAAAGATATATCCATTGAATTCCCTGGAGTGAAAGCACTGGACCAAGTAACATTTACCGCGAAACCTGGAAGTGTTCATGCGCTAATCGGAGCCAATGGTGCTGGGAAGTCGACGTTGATGAAAGTACTGGCTGGAGCGTACGATCATTTTAGCGGGGAAATCAAACTCGGAGGAAAGCAACTTTCTATTTCTAAACCAACTGACTCTCAACGGGCAGGCGTTCAAATCGTTTATCAGGAAGTAGATGCGGCATTGATTCCTACTCTGACGGTAGCGGAAAACATCATGCTCCAAGAGACGGTGCAGCACTCTGGAAGCAAGCAGTGGATTCGTTGGAGAAATGTACATAAAAAAGCAACCGAACACCTGAAAAAATTGAATAGTAATATCTCAACCAAGCGTCTAGCAAGCTCTCTGACACTAGCAGAGAAGCAGATGGTCCTCCTGGCAAGAGCCATTTCAACAGATTGTAAGTTTTTGATTTTAGATGAGCCAACAGCACCTCTTAGCAACAGGGAGACAGAAAAACTCTTTTCCATTATAAAAAGTTTGAAGGAAGAAGGGGTAGGGGTCATCTTCATCTCCCACCGGATTCCTGAAATTGTCGAGATCTGTGATGAGATAACCATTATGAGAAATGGACAGGTAGTTAATCGGGACTTGGTTGAAAATCTTACTCCAGAAAAGATAGTTGAGTGGATGCTGGGGCAAAAACTAGAGCAGCAGTTTCCGGAACACAATCCAACCATAGGCGAGACATTGCTAGAAGTGGAAGGACTGAGCGACCATACAATAGTGAAAGATGTAAGCTTCCACGTAAAGGCTGGAGAAGTAGTGGGGATAGCTGGTTTAGTTGGAGCGGGGAAAACGGAGCTGTGCAAGGCGCTCTTTGGAGATTCCTCCAAAAACTCGGGGACTATTCGAATCAAAGGGGAAACGGTCAAGGTTAAAAACCCTTATATAGCAGTACAAAACGGAATGGCATTTATTCCTGAAGAACGGAGAAAGGAAGGCCTCATCCTCCACGAATCCGTACAAACTAATTTAATTTCCGCTAATCTTCACGCATTCACGAAAGCCCTGCATTTCCTTGATAAAAAAGCGCAGAAAAACAAATCCCAAGAGCTTATCCAAGCATTAGGCATTAAAACACCGTCACCCGACACAAGTGTCCACACACTATCAGGAGGAAATCAGCAAAAGATCGCGATTGGCAAATGGCTTATCTCTGATGCGGATATTTATATATTTGATGAACCGACAAAAGGGGTGGATGTTGGTGCGAAACGTGACATTTTCGAACTGATTGCCGCCCTTGCTAAACGCGGTAAGGCCATTCTCTATGCCTCGTCTGAACTTTCAGAGATTGTCGGTCTGACCAATAGGGTCTATGTCTTATACGACGGCAAGGTTATCAGTGAACTTTCCACCGCAGATACAGACGAGCAAGAGCTTCTATACTTTTCAACAGGGGGACAAAGACATGAAAACTGACATACCAGTCCAGGCGAACGCCAAACCGGCCTTCCGCTTTGAACTGTTCCACTTCTTATATAAATACGGTACGATTATTACCATTTTTGTGTTGATTGCCGTGTTTGCCCTAGCGAATCCAGCTTTCATCCAATCCAATAATGTCATCAATATTTTAAGGTCCATTTCGATCGTTACGATTATTGCGATTGGCATTACCATCTCCCTAACCGTAAATGGCTTCGACTTATCCGTTGGTTCTGTTGCTTCCTTGTCCAATGCGATTGTCATCTCCATGTTTGTCTGGTTTTCGCAAAATACGGCAGTGGCGATCTTTTCAGCAATCGCAGCAGCACTGTTAGTAGGAGCTTTCAATTCATTTATGATTGTAAAATTAAAAATTCCTGATATGCTGATGACCCTTGCGACCATGTTCATCATCCAGGGAATTGCGTTGACTTATACGAAAGGTTCCACGATCTCGCAAAATATGGTTATGCCTGACGGAACGTTTGCAACGGGAACCATCAGCCCACTGTTTCAAAAATTTGGACAGGTCCCATGGATTATCGTCATTATGTTAACGATTGTGGTGGTTGTTCATATTTTCCTTACCTACACTAAACACGGAAGATTCATGTACATCATCGGTGGAAACGCTGAAGCGGCCAAGCTATCTGGAATTGCCGTGAACAAATACAAAATAGCGGCTTATTTATTTTCCGCCTTATTGGCTGCAATCGGCGGAATGGTGCTTGCTTCGAGGATTATGACAGCTGAAATCAATGCAGGCACTCCTTATCTAATGGATTCTGTAGCAGCTGCATTCATAGGCTTTGCCGTCCTAGGAGCAGGCAAGCCAAATGCATTCGGCACATTTATTGGAGCGGTATTAATTGGTATTCTGCAAAATGGTCTTGTCATGATGTCTGTCCCTTACTATGCGATGGATATTGTCAAAGGTCTTGTGCTCGCATTTGCTTTAGGGATTACGTATTATAAGCAAAAATAAATTGTGGTTATGTAATTGAATAATGTCTTTATCATGGCGCATTCCCGCAAGGAAGCGTCTTTTTTTTAGAAAAAAGATTGAGATTTTTGGCTGGTTTATGTAGGGTAGAATGGAAGTGGGGGTGGGGTTATGGAAATTACTTTAGAGAAAACTAGATGTGAAGATGCGTCTTTTATTTTTGTGATGCAACAGAAAGCTTTTAAACCGTTGCTAGAAAAATACAGAGATTTTGAAACAAGCCCAGCAAATGAAACGGTTGATAAAGTCATCACAAGAATAAATAATCCTAATGGTGAATTTTTAAAAATATTAGTAGATGACACCATTGTGGGTGCCATTAATGTCGTTAAAAAAGAAAGCTCCCATTGGATAATTCCGATGTTTATTCTTCCTGAATACCAAGGTAAAGGAATAGCACAAAAAGTCATCAACTCCGTTGAAGAAATGTTTATCGATGCAACCAGTTGGGAATTGGCTACTATTTTAGAAGAAGGACGCAATTGCTACCTGTATGAAAAAATGGGATATGTCAAAACAAATATTACAAAAAATATAAATGAACATACTAATTTGATATTTTATAAAAAAGAGATTGTAAATTAGATAATAATACATTTGTTACCATGATGTGAAACAGATAATCCAAGTGATTATTGTGGGCTTTAACATAGCCCAGAATTAAAAAAGTTATAAATGTAACTGTACATATGAAATTAGATATTGACATACCAAATTATTAAAGGTAAATTAATAAATAAGTTAATAACCGACAGATTGAAATCCTTTCTGATGATCTAAGAATTCTTTAGCACACCTTTAATATTGGATTGATTGTGTGAAAAAGCTTTTCTGAATCAAACTTAGAAAGAGATGAAGATAAATCGGTATATTTCTTAACAAGGGAATATTGTTAAGAAGTATACCGATTTTTTGTGGTTATGTAAGGGAGGTACACATATGAAATCAAAAGGCTCCATTGAATCAGAAATTAGCAAAGCCTTAACACAGTGGGAAAAGGATTATTTGGGACGCGGCTCAGTGTCTGTTAAGACGGATATATTGCGCGATATGATTATTGTAAATTTAAAGGGAGTTCTAACGCCCGCCGAGCTAGCGATATGTGGTACGAGAGAAGGAATGATATCCATAAAAAGAACCCGCTCTGACTTAGTGGAGTCTGGGGTTGAAGGTCTCAAAGAAATAATTAAGAATATTACCGGAGAAGATACGAAAAGCTTTTATACAGATATTAGTACTGTTACAGGAGAGCGGGTCATGGTCTTTAAGTTAGGTAATAACTTCGAAGAGCTAGTTGGAAAAAAATAAAAGTAAGCAGGGAGACGTTCCAAGGGTTTATAAACAATTGGAAGTAAACCGGCAAATTTGATGAAAAAATAGCTGTAACCGGCTATTTTCTCTTAAAATTTGTCGGTTTTTTTATTGAATCAAACGTAGGAGGGAAGCCTGCAATGTCAGACATTATTGTACAAAACTTATTATCACCAGTCGTCCTATTCTTTGTATTAGGACTTTTAGCAGCAATTTTTAAATCCGATTTAAAGTTTCCGAATGGACTAAGCGAAGGTTTGAGCATTTACCTTCTGATTGCCATCGGGCTTAAAGGAGGGATTGAACTATCTCAATACTCCCTTCATTCTGTGATTAAACCTATTGTAGCCACGCTTCTGATAGGAGGGATAATTCCATTTATCATACTGTTTATTATGCGTTTGATGAAGATGGATTTTAAAAACTCTATAGGTCTTGCAGCTACCTATGGCTCTATTAGTATCGTAACGTATGGGGCTGCCGTTTCTTTTTTAGACAGCAATGGTATTCATTATGAAGGGTTTATGAATGCAATGGTTGTATTGATGGAGAGCCCTGCAATCTTAGTTTCTATCTTTTTGATGAAAGTAATGGAGAGAAACGATACTACGCTAAACATACCGACACATAGTATAGGTTTTATGCCAGCATCCGTGAAAATGATTGATAAAGAAGTTATTAGGGAAAGCCTTTTTGGTAAAAGTATCTTGCTACTACTTGGAAGCTTGGTAATCGGCCTGTCTCTTGGTGAAGAGATAAAACCAATAGTGAAACCTCTATTCATGGATTTATATAGTAGTATTCTGATTCTTTTCTTATTAAACATGGGATTAATAGCAGGTGAACGATTACCAGAAGTTAGGCAGCATGGAATGAAGCTCTTAATATTTGGTTTAAGTATTCCATTGTTTTTGGGCACATTGGGTGTATTAATGGGAAATAGTATAGGTTTATCACTAGGGGGAGCTACATTAATGGGAGTCTTAGCAGGAAGTGCTTCTTATATCGCTGCGCCAGCCGCATTAAAAACATCTGTACCAGAAGCGAATCCCTCTATTTATTTGGGATTATCGCTGGGTGTAACTTTTCCATTAAATTTAATTATAGGAATTCCTTTTTATTATGAAATAGCAAAATTGCTTAATTAGGAGGTAATTAATATGGAGAATAATAAAGCGCTGGTATTAACAGGTTTAGACAGAAAGTTGGAAAGACATTTTGCAAACATTACAAAAAGAAACCTAGAAGACTTAATCATTATCAATAGCTATGAAGAGGAAATTTCACAAGGCTTTAGCTCTCTTATGAGGAATATAATATTGGCAGTTTATATGGAGAAAATAGCGGACATTTATATTATTGTGGAAAAGTACGACAAAGGGATCTCCATCGATCCAGAAGATCTTTATGCTCTCATGGAAGAAGGAGGAGGAAGGGTAGAGGTCATTCAAACGCTAAACTATATAAAAACATTTGGACAAAAAGATATGATGGAATGGCTTAGTGTACCAAACCATCCAGAGAGTATAATTCAGAATAATATAGAGTTTATAAAAAAGCATCCTTTAATTCCAAGGACAGTTAAAGTTCATGGTTATATCGTTAATAAGGATTATTATTACCCTTACCAAAATTAAGTGGGCAGAAAAATTTCTATTTTTATAGAAGATTTATTAGATTAATAAACAAGAAAATGACCTTGGTAAATAACTGGGGGTCATTTTCTATTTATCAACTTTTAAATATATAATTAGTAGTGTTTGAATCAAAGTGGATTCACTTGGCACGTTGAAAACAACGTGTCTTTTTAGTTGGTAAAGCTCTATATACAAAAAATATTTAATTTAAGTGAAAGTTTAAATGAAAACTATCGTCTAATTAGTATATGGTTTCACGGGGGAGAAGGAATGAGAGACGAAAACGTGATAAGGGACTGGTTTCAAGAATATCATAATGACATTTACAATTTTCTAATCTATTATACGGGAAGTATGGATGTGGAGGACTTTGTACAGGAGACTTTTGTGAAGGCCGTAAGAAATATACATAAATTTAAGGGGGAGTCAAACCCTCGAACTTGGCTGATAAGTATTGCCAGGAACGTGGCAATTGATGAAAGTAGAAAGAAAAGGAAAGAAGAGATAAAAAGAAAACGATATTTTCAATTCAGTTTGACAGCAAAGGGTTCGGATTCACCTGAGGAAATTGTGGGTTTAAGTGAAACGAAACTGGAACTCTATATGGAAATTAGGATGTTAAAGCAAAGCTATTATGACGTACTCATGTTAAGAGGAATCAACGAGCTGTCAGTTCAAGAGACTGCGAAAGCGCTGAATTGGACAGAGAGTAAAGTGAATCTCAGCTACCATAGGGCTTTGAAAACGCTGGAGAAAAAGATGGGGGGCCGAGAAATATGAAAAATTCTAGACTCCACGATGAGATACAATCATTTCCTAAGAATCATAGTTTAAAAAAACAAAGCCTAAAAAGTATTTCTAACCGAATAAACAAGGAACTAGCAATGAGTCAGACTAAAGACCAAAAAGGAATACCTATAAATGGAAAGATAGTTGCTACTGCATTGCTAACTTTGACTATGGCAGCAATTCTCATTTGGAGCATTGGTGGACAACATAATGACATTCAAAACCTTGCGGGAATTCATAGTGATAAGGTACTAATCATAGAGAACAAACAGAATGTTAGCATTCAGGAAGAAATTAGCCCAGAGGATATTTATTCGGTTTCTCAAAGCCAAAATAGCTGGGCGGTGGATCCTAGAGAACCTAGGAATTTACTATTTGAGGGGACATCTATTGTACACTTAAAAGTTCTTAACATTAAAGAGGCCGAAATACTTCCTAAATATGAAAACTTTTATACCTATATGCCCTATACACCATTGGAAGTGGAAATCCTTGATACTATACATGGAAATGATTTATCCGGTAAAAAGACGATTTTCAGCGAAGGGGGAGACATCAGGATTTCCAACCTATTGAATTCATGGGTTGGAAGTGAATATGTAGGATTAGAAAAAATGGGCTTAACCAAACTTTCCAGAGAAGAACAAGAAACTAAGTTTATTTCATACACATCTGAATACGATTACAAAATGCAGCCAGGCAAGGAATATGCGGTAATTCTAGCGAGACAACAAACTGAAGATGAAATCTATACAGTCATGGCGCGAGGATACGGGATCTTTGAAATAATACAGACAGATCAAGGAGCAATGATTTATAGAAATGTAATAACTGGTAAGACTTCAGAGTTGAATTTTTAAATATAGTTCAAGAGTTTATGCTATTCCAACAAGTAAATAAGGAGGATACATAAAAGGCGCTTACTGAAAAATGGTGAGCTTCTTTTTTATGGAAAATACCTTGAGTATATTTTCTTCATTTGAAATAATTGGTATTGAGCAATCGGGCAGGATTATTGAAGAAGGAATTGATACTTAATTATTAAAATTATTTCATTGAGAAGTTTCCGAGGTGTGATATGGGAAAACAAATTACATTTTATATAGATAAAGAAATTGAAAAAGACTTAGTTCATTATGTTATCACCAATGGTGGAGAAATATTATTTGAGGGCGATAATCCTAAGCCTAAAAGTGTAACATCATTACCTGAACCCTTTTCGGTAAAAGCATGGTTCAAATTATATCTTTATAAAGCAGATTTAGGTGACTTGAAATTTATAACGCTTCCTAATAACAGAAAGATAATCGATTCTACCGCATCCCCCGTCATTGAGTTTTCAAGAACCGAGAGAGGTAGGGAAGAATAAGGAGATTAGTGGCGGAAGGTTTTGGGTGGAAATGAAATATTGGGATGTCGAAAATCAACTTGTTCAGAAATCACTAGAACTGGATGATTGGTATAAAACACTTTCAAAGTGGATTAAAAAGAATGTTCCAAAAGAAAAAGAATGCAATTCTTATGTAAGCCCAACAATAAAAGATTTAGTATCACAGGGTTTTAAATTAATGTAGTTAGACAAAGGATATTGAACAATCTAGGGCGATTGCCGAAAAAAGGCTTGCTCCTTAGATAAGTATTGTGCAGCATTCCTGTAATGAAGAAAAATGAGAAGTGGAGGATGATTTTATGAAAAAAAGTAAACCTGTATATGAATTAACCATTGAAGACTTAAAAGAATTTCCTATATGGGAGTGGACAATAGATGAAGAAGAATATGAAGAACAAGACGAGACGTGGGTAAGCCCTTCTGAACAACGGAACTTTACAGAAGAGTTGAACGGTTCAATTGTATTAGGAGAATTAAACACTAATAATGATGAAAAATTTCCTATGATGTGCAGTCTTGATATCGAAGGGGACGAGGTATCAATTAGTTCTGTTGTTTATTATAACGATAAACAAAATGAATATTATGCTTTAGAAGATATGGTTAAAGAAATCGATTTGCCAATCTATATTAATATTGAGCTCATAATCAACGAAGAATTACAATTTTTAAAATTTACTGCGAACAAAGTGGACGTTTATAAAAAGAATATTAAAACAAATCTAAATTAAGCTCTTGTTAAACTAAATAGTAGCGTTGGCAGCATAGCTTATCGCTTCTTACTTTGGATTAGGGCAGTATTAAAGAATAAGGGAGGGAGAATACGATGACAAATAGAGTGAAAAAAGAATTAATTTCACTTTCCATATTCATAGTTGTTGTTGTGGCATTCCTATCAGGATGGTATGTAATTAAACCAGATCATCGAGGTATAGTAGGAGAATTAGAAGAGAATAAATTTATCCTATATCCTATAAAAGTAAATCCAGAAGAGGAACCATTTACTCCTGAAATTTATTTTTTGAAGAATACTAAAGTATCAGGAAAAATAAGTAGCATTCAAGATTTGAATGAAAATCAAGAGGTTAAAGTGTGGATAAAAGTATTTGAAGGGCAGTACATTGCGAAAAAAATTAAAATAACTAAAAAATAGCTTTCTTCCAGAATCTAGGACTGTAACGCAATATGTAGGTCTGTATCTCTAATAGGGGGGAGTTATTATCAAATTTATAAAAACTATTATTCAGTTATTTTGTATTACTCTACTTTTTGGCTGTACATCAAATGTAGAAGATAATGATTATTATGTTGAAGATATAGAAAACATTATAAACAGTAAATTTTCAGAAGAAAACGTTTTAAAAACTCAATTAAAAGAAAATAGTGACATTATTATATATGAGGTGAAGGAGACAATTTACTTTTTTTACTTTTTGGATAATACTCTAAGAAACCACCATAGGATTTCTTTAGAGCTTGTTGTTAAAGAAGGTATTTGGTGGAATGCTGGAACAGAAATAGAAGGTGATTCCCATGTATGGGGGATTGTTAATGAAAACGAAGAAGTTCCAGTGGGGTTATCCAATCATGATATGAAATTTCTTCACTTAGATTTCGAAAATTACACTATCTTTTTTATTGTGACAGAAGAGAATATTAACTCTCCGATCCAATTTACATATTAGTATTAGTAGAATTTCTATCGCACTCTAGATTTCTTTCTATTTAGTGTATAGTGCTACTCCAATCATAAGAAAAGGGCAGCATTTGTTTAATAATATGTAACTTTTGGTAGATAATTTATGTCTATATAAAAGGGGTAGGTTAATTGGAATTTTTAAAGAAGTTATTCTATGTTTCGATAATCTTAGCTTTATTGATGATTACAGGATGCAACAATCAAGGGGGAACTACAACTGTATCAAGTGATAATATTGATGCTGAGGAAGTTTTAACATTAGATTCTGAAGCGGATATTTTTCAGTATGATGGAGTAATCTACAAAACTAATATTGATTGGGTAGAAGAGTTAACTTTAACAAAAGATGTTCAAATTGGTGAAATACAAACAAAAAATGATACTAATACAGATTTTAAAGATGAAATGTCGAATAAACTCCCTGTTGGTTCAAAGATTTTTACCACTAAAGAAAGAGGGGATATCTTAATTGTTGAATTTCCAGGAAAAATAAAAAAATACCTTGCGATAGTTGAAGGGTAAACTCATTATCTTATTACGCAATCTAGGAGCTTTAATGCAATAACTGTAGGTGTCGTTACTGTAGCTCCTTATTGTGCTAACTGACAGGGAGGTTTTATTTATAAAAAAAATGTGTTTGGTCTTATTTTTATTTCTAATATCAATTAGTTTATTTGGCTGTCAGCAGCATAGTGAAAGTTTAAAACTGATAACAATTGAACCAATGGAGAGCAATTCCGAAACATTAGTTATAGAGGATACAGAAACAATTGAAATGATTAAAGAAGCAGTAAGTAATTCAAAAAAACAACCAGGTATTGTCGATATGGCAGACCCTGAATATAAAATTAAAATTGGGGAGGAAACTTATTTCCTGTGGGCTGACGAAAAATCTGGAACAATCATGAATACAGAGGATACACATACGATTTACTCTTTATCTGTTAGTTCAATTAAGCAAATCAACAATATTATCTCATCTAATTATTCGAAGATTAAAGAAATAGCTTGGAACTTCTTAGAAGAAAATGGTTGGAGTAATAGTGCCAAAAAAGAATGGAAAAGTGCAACAGTCACGAAAGTTATAGTTAATAAAGATTATGAGTTGTTATATAAGAATTATAAAGGCAAAGAAGTATGCTCTGTTTCATTTAAAGACAAAGAAAACATTGTAGCTAGTACACCGATTATACTGGTTGATGCAGATACAAACAAAGTAATTGGCTATATGCCAGGGGAATAACATTTTCTTGTTTAGGCTAACTACGAGCGGTTACACCATAATAGGATCAGTGGGATCGCTCCTTATTTTTGAATTGCGCAGGATTGAGGCGTTTTATATTTATTGCATGTTGATAGGGGATTGGTGCATGAGAAAGCTGATGTTTTTTATAGCAATAAGTATCCTTGTAATAACTGCAAGTTGTTCAGGAAACAAATTAGAGGGGACTAAACCACAATTCCTGATGTTTAAATAGACTCAGTTGATATTACTGTTGTAAGGGGAACTTATTGTTGGTATGAATGTGCTAAATACCCTTCTATTCCAGAAATTGTTGAAAAAGTAGAACCAATAGTAGTTCCTGGAGCTTCTAAATTTAACATCAGCTTTCATTACAATCCTAGACCAAGCAATATTTCCATAGCTCGAATGAAACAAGGTGAGGAAAAATTGTATAACCAGTCTTTGGTAACGCCTTCTGAACAAGGTGTGTACTATTATGAAATAGATGCAAGATGGAACTATGATAATTTAGAAGCTGACTCGCTCTAAGCATTTGTAATAGAGGTCAAATAGTCTTTATACAAAAATGAACGTTAATAAACCTACAAGAAAATGAATAAGGTAAAGCAGTATATTCTTGTAGGGGGAGTTTAATTGAAACACTTTACAAAGTGGATAAATCGTGCGTTCAAACATTATCCAAGAAAAGAAATGACTCTCATTATGGGATCCCATTACGAACCACAAACATTTGAACAGCCAGTTGAACGAAACAAAACTTCTTCAATAACTAACAGTAATGCCGAAAAATATTTTCGTCCTTCCCGCCTCCCTATAAAAAATACCCTTTTTAAAAACACCCAATTTTTTGATCCCTATTATGAATTAAATTACAAAGAGATAAAACTACCTGCAACATTAACCCGGAATCCTTACGAAACGATTTTAAACTACTTTAGTATTTTAAGAGAGGCAGAAAACCTCAACCAAAACCAGTTGGGTGGGTGCGGAACTGTAGGGATGGCAAAATTGCCATTTCCAATTGCTTATAACTTTTTTACTAAAGACTATCAAAATAGAGTTTCCTATGATGAATATCTTCAATCGTTTGCTGGAATTGGACACCTAAATTTAATTAAGTTGAACAGACTGCCAGATGAAAACGGCATGGTTCCCTATTTCATTGAGTTGGAAAGCATTGAAGGTTCATCAAAAGGTGTCACCTATTTTGCTTACTATTATGGCTATGTCCAATTAAAAAAAGAACATAACTTATACAAAATTGACCAGATGAAATTGTACGGAGAAGACTTCCTTTGTGCAGCCTATCATCTGTGGCAACATGATGCGGAAGCCGTAGTTGCTATTATGTATGGAGAATGGTGCAAATTAATAAAAAAGCAGTTACCTGCAAAACAAGACGGTTACGTTAAAACAATAGATTTTATTGGTACGGATGGAGTCGTTTACCGTTTTATCTTTTATCAATTAACAAATGATACAGATGTATTAATTTCTCAATTCAAAAAGAATACTGAAGGCAACTGGGAATCCATCAGGATTGATCCTTACGAATGTCTTAAAAACTAAGCATGAAGTATTGTATTTGAAGAGGCACTATCCCCTGTAATAGGGATTAGCGTTTATTTTTTTTGGCCTGGACGAAGAATAACTTATTGTAGGAATTTTTAGATTATGAAATAATTGGTATTAGACAATAGATTAGATTAGTGTGAGAAGCTACTTAAACTAAAAATATTGGAGTAAAGACTTATGTGGGTAATATTTGGGATTATTGCAATAGTTGTAACAATTATAAATTTATATATGTATGCAGCAGGTTAGGATTATAAGCTTGCTATGGCGTTGGGATTGTCATTTACAGCATTGACGCTTTGTGCAGAATACAGTCTTGTATCGGATTGGGTAGAAGTGAAAGATTGGGCAGCTTTAATGGATGTAGTACCTGGTATGGAGTGGGCATTGTGGTTTTTAACAATTGTTTCTATCTTTCTGAATATAACACCGATATTTTTAGAACGAAAAGGTAAGAAATAATGACTGAGTGTCTCATCAGAACAAAACTGAAAAAGAATATTCCTAATAAAATTCATATCATAGGATCAGTTGGTAGCGGTAAAACAACCTTAGCGAGAGTCTTATCCATTAAGCTAAATATTCCATTCTATGAATTAGATAACGTCGTTTGGATTAGGCAGAAAAATGGTGATGTTAGAAGAAGTGAAGAAGAAAGAGATAAATATTTGAATACAATTATAAATAATGAAAGCTGGATAATAGAGGGGGTTCATAATGATGCGTGGGTGTCTGATAGCATCGAGAATGCCGAATTAATTATCTTTCTAGATATAAACTATTCAGTGAGAACTTATCGAATTGTAAAGAGATTCTTCTTACAAAAACTCGGATTGGAAAAGTCACACTACAAACCAACATTTAAAATATTCTTAAAGATGTTTAAGTGGAATAGACATTTTGAGCAAGTAGGGAAACCAAACTTCCATAATAAGTTTGGTATATATAGTAATAAAATATTAGTAATAAGTAATAAGAGTGAGGCTAAGAGGTTTTTAAACATATAGCCGGAAGGTTTCTGGAAACTGTGGAGCAAAGGGGTTTACTAAATGAAGTTTCTACTAAGCTACATTCTGTTGATTATTGTTTTAGCTTTCGGACTATTTGTTTTCGTAAAAAGTAATAACAGTGAGGAGAATGTAAAAGATGAATCGTATATCAAAACTCTCAGCATGTAGATGACTTTAAAGTTTCAATAATTGTTGAAAAAAGTGAAGAAAATCTTGATATTTATGGCACCATTACTTATACGGGAGAAGAAGCGGCAATAGATATTTATCACGGTGGGGAAATTTTCTTCTTTAATGTTTATCAACAAGATGGGGATTTTGAATTTAATGGTGCTATGGACGATCCACAATTAATAACAACACTTTTCCAAAATAAACCTCACACAGTAACTTTTAATGTGTTAGAAATGCCCAGGTTAAACCCAGGAACTTATGAGTTTGAAGCTATTGCTTCATTTTCGTTGAATTCAGAAATAGCGGCAGACATCGAGATTCCTGTGTATAAAGTTGAGGAAATCAACTAATTAGAATGTGCCATACTTGGTATTACGCAGTATGGCAGTATAACGATTATATATGAAAAAAGAAAAAGTAACGTGGGTGGAGGTTTTTATATGTTTATATTAATATCGGCAGCATTACTTTTATTAACTTTTGGATTGGTGAAATATTTTTCTGTAAAGCGTCCTCTAACTGTTACGCTTATTGTTGGTTTAGTACTTTCAAGTATATCTACAATAAGTTTGTGGTTGAATTATAAAGCGAGCAGCGGGAACCATGATGGTATTGCCATCTCAAATCAACTTAGTTATTGGATTATTACCGATAGTGTTAGATGGTCTCAGGAATTGTTTTTGGATTATTTTATTTATGCATTGGTTGTTACGGTACTTATAGCTTTATTGATTGGTATCACTTTTTACTCAAATAAACAGACAAGAATAGCTTAATTACTCCTTAATATACTTGGAGCATTTGCTGCAAAGTGCCTCGTTACTTACATAGAATTGGGCATGGTTTGCTAGTAGTGATTTCTCAATTTAGAGGTGTTTAAATGTTTTATCTAACTTTAATTGGAACAGAAAACTGGTTAGGACTTCTAACTTCAATACTGATCGCTTTTTGCCTTTATTTCAGCCTTTCCTTTTTCCAACATTTAAAATTAGGCGATGAACGTCTTATAAGACAGTCTAAATTAGCAGCAGCTTATTGCCTAGCTCTAGCTTTGTTAATACCTGCACTTTACAGCCTGTATATTTCAATGCAATAAGGTATTTAACCCGAAAACCTTGTGTTCAATAAAATGGAGCAATTGCAGTACAATGGATAGCTCCATACATAAGAGTTGGACTGACATAGGGAGGAGGAGAGTTTGGAATGCTAATTAGAGAAATTAGAATGCAAGATGCAGAAAACCTATTAATCTTAATAAAGGAAGTTGAGCGTACATCTGCTTTTATGCTTATGGAGCCAGGGGAAAGAGAAATGACTCTTGAACAACAGCAAAAACGGATAGAAATAATGGACAAGCAAAACAATTCAACGATATTTGTAGCAGAAGAAAATGGGAAATTGATTGGATACTTATTTGTTATGGGCGGAAGCACTAAAAGAACAAAGCACTCTGCATATCTTGTAATAGGGATCTTACAAGAACATAGAGGAAAAGGAATAGGTACAAAACTGTTTGAACATGTTACAACGTGGGCTTCAAATCATGACATTTCACGGTTAGAGTTAACAGTTGTGACCGAAAATGAGTCTGGTGTAGCACTCTACAAGAGAAGTGGGTTTGATATAGAAGGAACGAAAAGAAACTCACTTATGATAAATGATAGAGCTTATGATGAGTATTATATGTCAAAATTATTGTAGTTTCTTTTTACTTTTGAAAATCATATTATTCACCAAGTTCCATTATTTTTCTTTCAATAAGGAACAATGAAATCTCAAATGCTTCAATTCTCCTTTTGGCTAAAGTAATCTGAGATTTATATCTATTAGGATTTTCTTTACCTTCCAGAGTTTTTACAGCTTCTCTTAATTTGTTAAGCGTAGAGTCAATTTGACGTTTTGCTTCAACCAAGTCAGATACCTTAATTTCCATCTGAATACACTCCTTTATCGATTTTTAAAAATCAGAATAATAAAGATATCTGAGTTTGAGAGATCTGTCAATGCACTATCTATTCGTTTTTACACCAATTAGTATTCATGAAGAACCAATTAAAAAATGAGGGGATTGGTTGTATGCAAGTTGTAACAAAAATGATTTTAGAACAACTCGATATGCATTGCCATGAGAATGAGTGGTTTGCATCCATGGATCAGGCGCTTCAAGGAGTCACTGCAGCAGAGGCAGCATGGACAAGTTCTGGAATTAGCAATTCGATTTGGCAGATTGTCAACCACTTGATATTTTGGAATGAAGATGTAATCCATCGAATTCAGGGAACAGAAAATCCTTATAAGGCAAAAGACAATGAAGAAACCTTTGGAAATCAGGGGGATCCAGAAGACGAAATTGGGTGGCCCCAGCCAGTGCTGCGCCTTAATGAAGTCATAAATAAATTAAAAAGGTTCATAGCGGACCTTGACGATGAAAAGTTAAAAGCTCCGTATGCAGATAACCGGTATTCTACTGAGCGCTTACTCAGCAATATTATGATGCACGATACATACCATATCGGCCAAATAGTCCTTTTGCGCAAGTTGCAATCCTCTTGGGGTGGCGTTGATTGGTCTTAAAGCATTTGCTACAGGCGATGTATATTTAATTTCCCACTCAAAGATTCTGAAATTGGATGTGATCTGTAGTTTTTATTAAAACTCAATATTAAAAGTGAGGTGTTAAAATGCTTGAATTACAAAACCGCTTAAATGAATTCAAAGAAATGCATGATGAATTTCTTTGTGATTGGAACTATGCCATGAGTTCAGGGGACACATCCTCAGTAGATAGAATGTCCGATGATTATTATGTATCCTTTTTTAATGATGGAAGTAAAAAACCAATTTTTTTCACGAGACAAGAAGCTATTGAAGGTATGGAACAATCTGTTAGGCATTTCTACGGTGCTAACAAGCGGTTTGAAAATAGAATCATTCGACTAAGAGATTACGAAAATGCAGTAGTGTTCTATGAACAATTAATTGTTAAAGATGAGAATGTATTAGCTCGATTATTTACCATAGAAAATTGGAAATTCATTAATGAGAAATGGATGGTAATAAGGGAAACAGAAGAATCAATCAATTAGTTTCATCCTTAGACTATTCTCCTATTCTCATAATCTAAATTCAATATGGAAGTTAGTTAAATAATAATGGGCACAATCCTTAGACCTGGATGAGTGCTCATTTTTATTTTTAGTCCATTTAATTAATTACTTATTGTGGAAATACTGGGAATTTGAGATGATTGTTATAGATTATACAAACGGAACATTACGTAAAGAGGGGGAGTTTGATGATATTCAAAAAAATATTAACATCCTTAACTACAACGGGAATGGTTTTTGTCATTTTTACAATATTTGATGAAATGGCTTTTAGTCTTTTTATACAGATGTACCTGCTTCCCACTTTACTATTCTATGGTGTACCAGTTTCTTTATTTGCTGATTATCTGCTAAAAAGTATTGATGGTTTTTTTAGGGTTTTGATTGCCATGTTTATTCACCTTCTATTCGCGGTGGTTTTTATTTTAGTACCGACAATATTAGGTTGGAAGTGGGATGTTTTATATTTTGAAAATTTAACTGCAGCATTCAAGAGTTTTATAATGCTTCCTGCAATTTTGTCAGCTTTTATATTCTGGTGTTTTGATGAAATACATAAAACCAAAGCCTTTAAAGATAAATGTAGATATATTCTAGGAAAGATTGGTGAATTAAGAATTTAACAATTAAGATGATCGAAAAATTTTAATGCAGAGGAGATTGCAAGTGAGTACACATATAAAAACATATTGTTTTATATTACTAGTATTTGCACTAACAGCTTGTAGTCAAAATCCAGTATTTAACTTGTATGAAGGGGGAATTTTAGACATAGCAGTTGTTGGAGAACCACCTGAAATAAAAGAATAACAAGTAACTTTTACAGAAATAACATTTGATGAAATGACACCTGAAGATCTGAGTTCTTATGATGCTGTTTTTATTAGAGAGAATAATCTTTCGAAGGCGGCTGAAGACCAATTCGCAGATGTTTACTCAGTCTCTGGCATTCCATTTTACTTTATTGGAACGGATAATTTTGTTCCTTTTACTGAAAAAGATTTGGAGTACGACAATTCATCAGAATGGACAGCTGGCCTGAGTTATGCGGTGGGTGTTCTTATCTCACAAGAAGGAGATACATTAAAACATTGGGGATTTGGTCTTCACAATGACATAAAGAATGATGAGCATCTTAAAGAAATGTATTCAAGAATATTTATGTCAATTGAAGAGGGGAATCGTTAATTTAGTCTTCAAGGTTTTAGGGGGAGCAAAATGCAAATGAAAAATAGAAAGCTGTTCTTATGGTTTGTGGCATTGGTTATAGGAGTGAGTTTTTTAGCTTATAACTACCTCAATAGTTCCTTTTACAAAAATGGAAATGATGAGGAATCCATTGTCCAAACAATCCAGTCAATAGATATGTACGCAGACACTTCAATAGATATTATAGATATCAAAGATGTAGAGGATGAGAGGTTAGTAGCATTTTTAAGCAATAACCTTCCAGCATACATTCACTTTATAAAAGATAAGTATGGTAATTATATATGGATTTCTGCTGAAATAAAAGGAGAGCCCCTTTCCCACTTTTTTATCCACTTGACTAATAGGATGGACAATCATTCCAATCTATGGATTCTTACCATTGCAACTTATGATAACGAAATCTCAAAAATGGAGTTGCGTGCCAATCAACACGTATACGTTGAAGAGTTTTCCCTATACAAAAACTCGACAACTTGGCTAGAGCTGCCTAAAGAGGAGAAGGATTTTTCATATGATTATATTTACTACGATAAGAATGGAAAGTTAATAGAAAGCGAGGATCTATCTACCAATGAACCAGCTGAAGTAAAAAAGGAAGAAGCGCCTTCTAGTTTAAAAGAAACGTATCTCCAACAATTAGATGATACTAAAAAAGAAGCGGAAGAATTGGAACCAACCGATTCATCTACATATGCCTTGAAAAAGGTGGAAAATGACAGATGGGAACTTTGGGATGAATTATTAAATGAGATTTATGGTGTATTAAGGGAGCAACTGTCTGAAAAAGAAATGAGTCAATTAAGAAAAGAACAAAGGGACTGGATAAAATTTAGAGATGATCGTGCATTAGAAGCATCGCTCGAATTTAAAGGTGGTACCCAAGAACAACTTGAATACGTAGCTGTGCTGGCGAACCTAACGGAAGAAAGATGCTATGAGTTAGTCGAGGATTATATGAAGTGACTGTGACTTATAGTCTCAACGGACCGACTGTTAAGGTAGGAGGGTTGATGATGAAAATAAAAATTATATCTATGGTACTTTTACTGTCTTTTGTGTTAATGGGATGTGGAAACAATAACCTGAATCTTGAGGGTGCAACCAGAATAGAGGTTTATGATTGGGAGAATAAAAGCCTTATACATACTATGGAGGATACTAGCTCCATTGATGACCTGGTTACTAAGTTAAATAAGGCAGATGGAGAAAAGATATCTGACACGGCAGATATTGCAATGCTTCCGTATAAAATTCAATTCAAAAACAAAGAAGATACAATATTGGAACTAGGTTTTGACCAAACGGAAGATGAATCTCATTATATGGATTATGAAAACAGCGTTAGATACATTGTTGACATCACCGTACCAAATGTTCCACTTTCTACAGCTTCTCCTAAAACAAAAGAAGAAATAGATGAAGAGAATAAAAAGGAGTTAGAATTAAAGAAACAAAATCAAGAAAAACAGAAGGATAATGAATGACTAAGGTTCTTTTGTTAAAAAGGGGATTGAATATGGAAATTAATTGGATGTATAGAGTTTTCTTTATAATTATTGGGGCAGTGTCTTTTTTTACGGGTGAGATAATAACTTTTGTTATGTTATTGTTTATCTTTTTCATTTTGAATGATATTCACCTAACATTACAGCAGATCTATATACAGAATAAAGAAAAGAACAATTAAGGATAAACGATGATTTCTCTAAAGCTAGATTTTGGGTCTAGGTAGTAGAGTTATATAAATTGAACACATTGCGTAATTCATAATTTGAGGTGAACAAATTGCCAAATATAGCACTCCTAACAGTTACACACGATCCTTCGGGAAAAAACATTAAGCTGTTTAAGGAATTGCAAACAGAATTGGAGAATATCTATACAGAACTATATATCACTATTAGTGATGAATCATCTAATACACTCTTGGACCATATTCAAAAAAGTAGATTTAAAGTAAAGGTAATTCCTAAAAAAGGAGCGGCTGCAGCAAGGAGGGAAGTGGTCAGCCTAGGACTTTCTGGTCATGGTGATTATTATCATTACTGCGACCTGGACAGACTTTTAACTTGGGGCGCAAACCATCTTGATGAGCTGAAATTATTAACCTCTAATATACCGAGTTGCGACTATCTTATTTTAGGCCGTTCAGTAAGAGCAATGAATACACACCCACAGGAATGGATTCTAACGGAAGAGATTACAAACAAAATTTGTTCTCTGGAGTTGGGAATGAACGTTGATATAACAGCTGGATCCTGCTTGTTTTCTAGAGAAAGTGCAGAATATATAAACGACTACTCGAAAGAAAAAATGACAGATGCTGAATGGGCAATGATTGTACATAGAATAGCAAAACTAGAAATCGGTTACGCTCCTGTTGAAGGTTTAGAATACCACGAAGAAATTAACGGAATTACCAGAAGTTTAAGTGAATCGGAAAAGTGGCTGGGTCGGCTCAAACATAGTTCCATTATCAGTGAAACGGCTATAAATACTGGGAAGTAAACTTTATATTAAAATGAGGGAAGTGAATGATAATATCTTCTTTTCTTTGTAACTGTTTAATACTTGTTTTTTTATTCAACTTGATAGGATGTAATTCTGATATTAGTGTAAGTTCAGATATAACCATTGATGGTGAGAATATAGATTACATAGGTTTTTCTGGTATACCAATAGAAGAGATAGACACCAAAAAGCCTCCACAAGATTACAAAGATATAGAGCGGATGGTTGTAAAGCCCAATGAATTAATCAAAATTAATTATCATGAAGTGCCAAAAAAGGTTTATTTATCGTATTGGAAAGATGAAATTCTTCAGGAAGAGGATGTAGTCTTGACTAATTTTGAACTTACTGCGCCTGAAAGTAACGGGGTATATGTCTATAAAATAGCTACTAAATGGAACTCTAGGGTTGCAAGGAATTATTTGTTTGTGGTTGAAGTGAAAGGTAAAGATTAATTGGATAAAATAAAGATCATCTGTAAATTTAATACTTGTTTTTAATATAAGAGCAGAAATACTGCTCTTTTTTTTGTCCCAGTTATAAGAAAAAGAGTTTATTCTCTTATTTTATGTGTCAGGATTTCTATCAGACTTTTCTAAAAACTTAGCAAGGATGTTAAATAGTTAACATCTTTAGTAAGAAAGAGAGGTTATTATTATTTTAAATAATTTGAAAATTCAAACGACAGAGAGGGCAATTTATGGACTGGATGAGTGTGAAGGAAGAAGCTACCTTGTACTTGCAGAGGTTGATACAGTTTGATACCTCTAATCCGTGTGGAAATGAGCTTCCTGCAGCTGAATACCTGGCTAGGTTGGCGATTGAAAATGGCCTGTTTGCTCGGGTGGAAGAGACTGGAGAAAATAGGGGGAATCTAATTGTATCTTACAATGGGACGTTCCATACACCAATTATTCTATTGTCTCATCTTGATGTTGTTCCAGCTAGAAAGCAGGATTGGTCTGTTGACCCTTTTGCAGGGGAAATCATAAATGATGTGCTTTGGGGGAGAGGTACTATTGATACGAAACAACTTACAATTATGCACCTTATGACCTTGTTCCTTTTAAAGAGAGAGGGCGCCGTATTTCCTTTTGATATAGTTCTTGTATCGACGGCGGACGAAGAGAATGGCAGCGTGCATGGGTTAAAGGCAATTCTTCCAAAATATGAGGGAATGTTTAAAAATGCATATGTATTGAATGAAGGTGGAGGATTCCCAATAACAATCCGCGATCATCACTATTATCTTTGTGAAACAGGGCAAAAAGGAGTATGCCGCATCCGATTATCTTTTCCGAAGAAGATAGAGCAGAACCCTTATTTTCCCTTGCAGGAAGAATTGAAGATGGCTTCTACAGTTATTAAGGAAATTGCCTCATCATTAAAGCTACCTGGAGATTTACCACTTACTACGAAAAGTTTAATAGAGACGCTCACGGCAAGTGTACAGGATGAAGCAACAAAAGAGTTCCTTTCCCATGAGGAACAATTAATGCTTTTAAAACCTTATGTAAGTCCCTTCCTCTATCAGTTGTTCAGAGCGATGTCAGAGACGACCTTTACGGTTACTAAGTGGAATGGAGGAAGAAAAAACAAGGAGCTCCAAGGAGATTGTGAAATCTTTCTTGATTGTAGGACTGTACCGGGAATTACCAAGAAAGAGATAGAAACAGAGCTTGAAAGATTGATAGCTGGGAGAGATATCGAATTTGAGATACAAAGCTTTGAGGAGGGCTATGAGTCTACCTTTGAAAGCAGTCTATTTAGACAGATGAATATTGTATTACAAGGATACATACCAAATGCTACCGTTGTTCCTTTCCTGTCGGTTGGAAGCAATGATGGCAGGCATGTCAAGCACCTACAAAGTAAGGTGTATGGTTTTTCACCAATGCTACCGGATATGACTTTTGAAAGGGTCCTACCAATGGTGCATGGTGTGGATGAGCGGCTGCCATTGGAATCATTGAAATTTGGCATTCAAGTATTATATGGAACACTTACAGGAATGGAAGGGAGCGATTTGCATGAAAACGAGTAATCGAACAATCTCAAAAGAGAAACTGGATCAAGCTGTTGTACTGTTGAACAAGCATAATATTGATACATGGATGATTGTGACAAGGGAAGGAACCGATCCTAGTCTTCCTCTTTTAGTGGGAACGCGCTCGATTCACCAGGCTGTTATTTTCCTGAACAGGCATGGTCGACATAAGGTGGTAACGTCAGTAAGTGACAAGGAGGCGTATGTGGAGACGGAACTTTTTGAAGAAGTAATTATCTACGAAGCTTCTATCGATGATGTGTTTTTGCAGGAATACAAAAAGGAAGATCCGAAAAGATTCGCGTTGAATATTTCAAAGGATGACCATTTATGTGATGGATTGACGCTTGGATTGTACAGATGGTTAGAGCGGGTGCTTGGAAAAGAGGAATTGCAGAAAAAAGAAACCTCCAGTGAGGAGATTTTAAAAGAGCTTCGCAGTGTGAAGTCTACTTCCGAGCTGAAAGCGATGCAGCGTGCAATCGATTTGACGACGGACATTTACGAGGAAGTCTTCCAGCTGATAAAGCATGGAATGACAGAAAAGGAGATAGGTCAGCTTTTTGTTGAAGGAATGAAAAAACGCGGAGTGACGAATGGTCTAGGGAATCCTTATGATCCTCCACTTGTCTGCACGGTTCGAAATGGATTGGCACACCGAAAGCCAGGCGATTATGTGGCAGAACCAGGGGATATTGTAATCATTGATTTTAGTTTGAAGTATGAGGATTATGTTTCGGACATTGCCCGTACCTGCTATTTGTTGAAGCAAGGGGAAACGGAACCGCCAGCTGATGTGACAGCTGCTTTTGAAGCTGCATTTGCAGCCATTACGGAATCAATTGAGGCACTATTACCAGGAAAAAAAGGCTATGAAGTGGATGCGGTCGGAAGAGCATGTATCGAGCGGCATGGGTATCCGACAATCCGTCACTCTGTCGGGCACCAGGTAGGACGGGAAACACATGATGGTGGAACAATCCTTGGACCGCGAAGAACTCCTCCAAGAAAATCTGTCGAAGGGACAATTCGGATAGGGGAAGTGTACGCGATTGAACCTACCGTCATACAGGATGAGGGTCTTCCTTGTATGCTTGTTGAGGAAAATGTTCTCGTGACAGAGAATGGGCCGAAGATATTAAGCAAACGTCAAACCTCTTTGATTACGATTCCTTATGTGTGAGAGCCGTTCAATGAGAATGTTGGAAGAAACAGAACAGCAGGCACTGACCATTTTCAAGAAACTATTAAAAATTGATACAACTAATGGAGAGAAAAAAGAGCGGGAGGCTGCGGAGTATTTGGAAGAAATTCTGCTCGAAGTAGGTATCCCGGTTCATTTTTACGAGAAGACCTCTGGGAGAACGAACCTAGTAGCGAAGCTTGTGGGTGGAGAAGAAGAGCCTCTTTATCTAATCTCCCACCTTGATGTAGTCGGGGTAGAAGAAGCCAAGTGGGAACAACCGCCATTCTCGGGAGTGGAGGTAGATGGTGTGATTTGGGGTAGAGGAACCCTTGATACGAAACAGCTGACGGCGATGCAGGTAAGTGCCTTTCTTGAATTGGCCAGGATGAAGGATTCGTTGAACCGCGATGTTTATTTGCTGGCAACTGCCGATGAAGAGAATGGTAGCAGTGAGGGGATGGAATTTCTAAAAAAAACACATCTGGAGTTGTTTCAAAAAGGCATGGTAATTAATGAAGGTGGAGGATTCACAGTAAATTATAAAGGTCACACTTATCTGCTATTTACGGCAGGTGAAAAAGGGGTAGCTAAAGTGAAGGTCATTGCTAGAGGGCAGGGAGGCCATGCGTCCTGTCCCCCTGAAAATCAAGCTATTCTCACTCTTGCTATGGCAATGGAACGCCTTCTCTCCTGGTCCTATCCGAAGCATTCAACCAAGGTCTCTAACAAATATAAGCAAGTCCTAGGAATTAAAGATGTAAGCTTCGTTTCAAAAACAGAGGATGAAAAGTTGTTGGTGGATTTGTTGGAGTATATGGAAACTTCAGGACCATTTGTAAATCAATTAGAAATAGGCTCTGTGGTGAATGCCATTCCATATCTTGCGGAGGTCGAATTGGAGTTTCGCCTTGTTCCTGGGATAACTAAGGAGCAGTTATCAAGATGGATGGCGGAGGCTCTAAAAGGTGTGGACGTAGAATTTGAGATTACGAGCTTAGAAGAAGGATTTGAGTGTGCACTTGATTCCCCTTATCTGGAAATGATGGGAAAGGCGTTAAAGGATGCTGGTTCAAAAGCAACACTCCTACCGTTTCTTGCACTTGGAAGAACGGATGGACGTTATTATGGAGATACAAGGTCCGCTATCTATGGTTTTTCTCCGCTAACAGAAAAGGATTCATTTGTCCGTGTTCTTAAGAAAGTGCATAACCATAATGAAAATATTACTAGAGAGTCCTTTCTTTTCGGAACGAACGTACTCTCTTTGCTTATACAATCAATTTGCAGGAAGTGAGGGATGGAACCATGAAGTACTCTGTTAATTTTGAGAAGATGGAACAAGCAGTTCAGTATTTAAACCAGCAGGACATCGATCTATGGTTAATTGTGACAAGTGAAGGAAGTGATCCTTGTCTGAATCTTGTTACTGGTGTCAAAACGGTTGGGCCCGGAGCGTTTGTTCTGACGAGAACAGGAGAGAAGCTGGCACTGTGCAGTTCCATAGATGCACAGGACATTGAAGAATCAGGATTGTTTCAGGAGGTAATTAAATATACCACTAGCTTGGCAGAACCTTTGAAAAATGTGGTTAGACGATTTCAGCCAAAAAAGATAGCGCTCAATTATTCAGAAGATGAGCATCTGGCTGACGGTTTGACTGTTGGACGTTTTCGTTGGCTAAAGGAGACGCTCGAGGAAGATTTCACAGGTGATTTTGTATCGTCCCAGCCATTCTTATGTCGATTGAGAAGTATTAAGACTGACAGGGAAGTAGACACAATCTACCGAGCCATTCGATTAACGCATAAAATCTATGATTCAATTATTAGTAAACTAAAGGTTGGATTAAGTGAGAAACAGGTTGGTCAATTGTTCGTGGATGAAATGGAACGTCATCATGTTGTCAATGGAATCGATCGTGCACTATCCATGCCGATTGTATTGAAGGAACGGATTGCGCATCGTTCTCCGAGTGATGCAGTGATTGAACCAGGGGACCTGCTTATTATGGACTTTAGCATTGACATTGATGGCTATGTATCTGATATTGCTAGAACCGTCTATTTCCTGAAAAATGGGGAAAAAGAAGCTCCATCGCATGTGAACCGTGCATTCGCCACCATCTATGAGGCAATCACAAAGGCTGCTGAAGGACTAAAGCCTGGGGTAACTGGCCATCAAGTGGATGCAATAGCCAGGACACATCTGACAGCAAATGGCTATCCAGAGATAACTCACGCAACAGGTCATCAGATTGGAAGAGATGTTCATGATGGAGGGGTATTGCTTGGCCCGAAATGGGCTCGTTACGGGTCTTCACCTTATGGTCAAGTGGAAGAAGGGATGGTCTTCACGTTAGAACCAACCTTATTCACTGATCAAGGACTTCAATTTATTGTAGAAGAGAATGTTCTTGTGACGCAAGATGGTGCGGAATTTCTCACAGAGCGTCAAAAAGAACTGATTCTCATTCCAGCCACTTGATTTATCGATAGGAGGTGAAAGCTCGTGGGAGTTTATATTGCAAAACGGATTCTTCATGCCATTCCCATTCTGATTGGAATAACAATTCTTACCTTCCTTATTATGCAGCTAGCTCCGGGAAATCCCATGCAGACAATGATTAATCCAAAAATATCAATGGAAGAAATGGAAAGAGCACAAGCAAACCTAGGATTTGACCAACCTAAAATTGTTCAGTATTTCAGCTGGTTGAAAGAGATCCTGCAAGGAAACCTTGGATATACCATTAAGACCGGACAATCTGTAAGTGATCTAATTCTGGAAAGACTGCCTGCGACGTTAACACTTACCGGTTCAGCCTTCATCATGGCGTTTGTAATCGGTGTGCCTCTTGGGGTATTTTCTGCGACACATCGTTATAAGCTACCAGATTATGTTCTTACGGTATTTGCCTTTATCGGAATTTCGATCCCATCCTTTTTCTTTGGGCTTGGACTGATCTTTATTTTCGCCTTGAAGCTTGGATGGTTCCCGACTTCCGGAATGACCTCAATAGGTGCAAATCTGACCGGGTTGCCCCTTTTTATAGATCATTTGAAACATATTATCCTCCCTGCCGTTGTTCTTTCTTTGCCAACAGTAGCGGTCGTGATGAGATTTACGAGGTCAAGTCTTTTAGAGGTGCTGCATCAAGATTTTGTTCGTACAGCAGATTCAAAAGGGTTAAGCCGGAAAGTGGTCATTGTAAAGCATGCGTTAAGGAATGCACTAATTCCGGTAATTACTATATTTGGCCTTTCCATACCTTTCTTATTTGGTGGTGCGTATATTACAGAGCATATCTTTAATTGGCCGGGAATGGGAAGCATGGGTATCCAGGCAATTGTAGGAAGAGAGTACCCCGTTATTATGGCATTGAATCTGTTTACATCTATTCTAGTTCTTATGGGAAATCTGCTCGCCGATGTTCTCTATGCTTGGGCTGATCCAAGAATTAGATACAACTAATGAAAGGAGGGAAGCCGAATGAATGGAAGTGTGGAAATACAAAATGAACCACCTTTGCTCCCCAGCAAGCCTGAATGGAAAAGAAAAACATTTCGGCAAGCAGCTTGGAACCGTTTTAAGAAAAACAAATTAGCGTTATTTGGTGCCATCGTATTAGCGTTATTGATACTGTCTGCTCTAATGGCCCCACTTATCGCTCCATATAATCCTTATACTTCCCAGGAAAACGATCTCGGGTTAATTAATGTACTGCAGGCTCCTAATTCAGAGCATATGCTAGGTACCGATAGCCTCGGCAGGGATTTGCTCAGTCGTATCATCTACGGAGGAAGAGTTTCCTTGAGTGTGGCCTTGGTAGCAGTATGTATTTCATCTTTTATTGGAATTGTGATGGGATTACTTGCCGGTTATTACGGGAGGTGGGTTGATGTAGTCGTCATGAGGATCACGGATGTCGTCATCTGTTTTCCGGTATTATTCCTGGTCATCTCCGTTGCCACTCTACTTAAACCTAATCTCTATAATGTCATGATTGTAATTGGACTTGTGAGCTGGACAACAATGACAAGATTGGTTCGTGGGGAAGTCCTTCGACTCCGAGAAATGGAGTATATCGAAGCCTCCAAGGCGCTTGGTCAGAATAACTTAGTTATTATCGGAAAACATATCTTGCCAAACATCATGGCGCCTATTACTGTTCAGGCGACACTCCAGACCGCAGAAGCGATTTTAACAGAGTCTGCTCTAAGCTTTCTTGGTGTCGGGGTACAGCAGCCCATCCCAAGCTGGGGGAACATGTTGAACGAGGCTACCTCTATCACAATCTTGCAGTTTAAGCCGTGGGTATGGGCTCCACCAGGATTTGCCATTCTATTAACAATCCTATGCATAAATTTTTTAGGTGACGGCTTGCGTGATGCACTCGATCCAAAGATGAAAACATAGGCACCATACATACCATTGAAAGGAGGGGTGAATGTCGCAGGCTGCCATTTTCATGTCATGTATCCATTGGCTGTTTTCGCTTCCTGTGTTGCTTCTATTATTACAATGTCATTCTACGAAAAGAACCTATTCAATCAATGATTAAGGGGGATTTATATGAAAAGAAGATTGAATATTTTGTCAATATTTGCGCTTGTATTGATTCTACTGATAGGTTGTACTTCCGAAAGTAGTACGGACAATAATACAACTAACAAACAAAACGACAATGCAGATACAGAAGAGCCGAAGCAGGGAGGATCCATTACGATTGCCTCAGCAAGCGAACCGGGTAACTTGAATCCGCTGATCTGGGCTACTTCTTCTGATACACTTGTCACACACATGGTCTTCGATTCTCTGGTGATTCCGGATGAAGAATTAAAAATGATAGGAAGCTTGGCTGAAAAATGGGATGTTTCAGAGGACGGGAAAACATATACCTTCTATTTAAAAGAGGGTGTTACATGGCATGACGGCAAACCATTTACTGCCAAGGATGTAGAATTCACCTATACTTCTCTTGCTCATCCTGACTATGACGCAGGCGCCTACTGGAGAGTAGATCCAGTAGTGGGTGCGGCAGAATACAAAGCAGGTGAAGCGGAATCTGTAGAAGGAATCAAAGTCATCGATGATTATACTATTTCGTTTACGACAAAAGAGCAGTTTGCTCCGTTCATTTCCGGGCTATTCATCGGAGTTCTGCCAGAGCATATCCTGTCAGGGGTTTCCCCGGCAGAATGGGCAAAGCATGATTCCAACCGTGCTCCTGTAGGAACCGGACCATTCAAATTTGACTCTTGGGAAACAGGGCAATTCATTCAACTAAGTGCAAACAAAGACTATTTTAAAGGGGCACCACATCTTGATAGTTTAGTAGTGCGCTTTGGAGATGCCAATACTATGTTGGCGGCATTCATGAACAAGGAAATTGACATTACGTCTGTACCGATTGCCGAGATTGAATCGATTAAGTCACTTGATTATGCTGATGTCGTACTGTCAGATCAACTAAGCGTGTATTATGTAGGATTTAATGCTAAAAACGACCATTTCGCAGATGTGAAAGTTCGTCAAGCGTTGGCTCATGCGACAGATAAGCGTGTGATCGTTGCTTCCATTCTGGGAGAATACGGAGAGGTAGCCGATGACATTTTCCCTTCGAAGCACTGGTCGCATAGTCCGGACCTTCCAATCTATGACTTTGACAAAGATAAAGCCGAGTCACTTTTAGAGGAAGCTGGTTATAAAAAGAACAGCAAAGGCTTCTTCGAGAAGAACGGCAAGGAGCTTAGCTTTACCCTGCAAGTACCAACAGGGACTAAAGAAAGAGAAAAAACGGCTGCACTTCTCAAACAGCAATATGAAGCAATTGGCGTGAAAATGGAACTGCTATCCTTGGATTTCCCAACGCTTGTCACAAAGTTGCTTCCACAAACGGCAGATGGGAAACAGCGAGAAGTGACAAAGGATGACTATGATGCTTATATCCTTGGATTTGGAATAGAAGCGGATCCGGATGAATATCGTAGTTACTTCGGTTCGGCGTACATGCCGCCAAATGGATATAATTTTGTCGGTTATTCTGATCCACTCGTCGATGAACTCCTTGACAAACAATCTAAGGAAGTGAATTTTGAACAGCGTCAGCAGTATATTTGGGAGGTCAGTAAGAAACTTGCGGAAGATGAAATCTGGATCCCGATCTATGAGCAAAGCGCCACATACGTTGCCAATACGAAAGTGGCAGGATTTACTCCGGATTTCAGGGGTGTCACTTTTAACGCTCGCGAGTGGAGTGTTAAATAATAATTTTCCTAACAGACAAAGAGATCGGATTCGTTCGATTTCTTTGTCCCTTTTAAAGAATACAATTCCAAATTATTAAAAGGAAAGATGCCTATGTTACGACGTATCGAGAAGCTGAGAAAATGGCTTAATGAAAATCACTGTGATGCTTTTTTCTTAAACACGGTGGAAGATTACCGGTATTTCTCGGGTTTCACGGGAAGCAACTGTTATTTGTTTGTCTCCAAAAAAGACGCAATTCTTGTTACGGACCAACGATATTCGCAACAGATACAAGAGGAGACGGAAGGATATAAAATTTATATCCATGAAATTAATCCGTTTACAACTTTAGAAAAAGTAATGAAGTTTTTGGAGGTAAGCTCCATTGCCTATGACGGGAAAAAGACTTCAGTATCTCTATTAAAAACATTAAGGAATTTAAATGACAAAGTGGATTGGGTGTATACAGAAGATGTAAGCCTGGGCATTCGTCAATACAAAGAGCCTTCTGAAGAAGCTGCCATTCAACGGGCTGCTGAAATTGGAGATCTTGCATTTAAAGATTTGTGCCAAAAAATAAAACCAGGCATGACGGAAAAGCAAATTGCAGTGGAGCTTGAATACCTTCTCGCCAAGCACGGCAGTGAAGGACCGACATTTGGAACGATTGTTGCAGCAGGAGATAGAAGCGCATTGCCACATGCGACCCCAACTTCTCGGGTGGTGAAGGAAAATGATATGCTTTTAATTGATTTTGGAGCTCGTTTTGAAGGCTATATGTCAGATATGACGCGTACCTTGTGGATTGGGGAGCCCAATGTGAGAATGCAGGAAATTTACATGGTCGTTTTAGAAGCATTGGAAAAAGCCATCGTTGCAGTATCACCAGGTGTGACGTGTCACGAGTTGGATAATGTAGCCAGAAAAGTCTTTATCGAAGCCAATTTAGAGGAATACAGTCTTCGTGGATTGGGGCATGGTGTCGGGTTGGAGATACATGAATGGCCTCGGGTGGTCATGCAACAGGATACACCGATTCAAAAAGGTCATATTTTTACGATCGAGCCAGGGTTGTACATACCGGAGTTAGGCGGCGTACGTATTGAAGAGTTAGTTTCAGTAACAAAAAGCGGGTGTAAGCTGCTGACCGGTACACCTCGAACAATCAGATTAACTTAACGACTACAAGTATTGGAGGTGAGCAAGTTGACGGAAACATTACTGGAAGTCAAAAACTTAAAAACTTATTTTCATACAGAAGATGGGATTGTTCCAGCTGTTGATGGGGTATCTTTTCAACTTAAAAAGGGGGAGACACTTGGGATAGTGGGGGAATCAGGGAGCGGAAAAAGTATCATGTCGCTCTCCATCCTCCAATTGATTCCAAAACCGCATGGAAAAATTGAGGGCGGCGAGATCCGCTTCAGAGGTCAGGATCTATTGGAACTTGCAGATAAAGAAATTCGAAAAATTCGTGGAAACGACATTTCTATGATTTTTCAGGAGCCGATGACTTCTCTTAACCCTGTTTACACCGTTGGAGACCAAATTATGGAGGTGCTTCGTCTCCATCAAGGGCTTTCCAAAAAGGAGGCGTTGAAAGCTTCAATTGAAATGCTCAAGCTTGTAGGTATCTCTCTCCCAGATCAACGTGTCCATAACTACCCCCATCAGCTGTCGGGGGGGATGAGACAACGTGTGATGATTGCCATGGCGCTTGCTTGTAATCCGCATCTCCTAATAGCCGATGAACCGACTACTGCGTTAGATGTGACTACACAAGCCCAAATCTTAGAGTTAATGAAGAACCTAAAAGAACGATTGAACACGTCCATACTACTTATCACTCATGATCTCGGGGTAGTTGCGGAGGCTTGTGACCAAGTAGCGGTCATGTATATGGGGAGAATTGTCGAATATTCGGATGTTTATTCTTTATTCGAAAAACCCAAGCACCCTTACACAATTGGTCTTTTAAACTCCATTCCGATGATAGAGGACAACCGATTAAGGCTAGAGCCTATACGAGGATATGTACCAAATGCATTGGATGACTTGAAAGGCTGCCGCTTTTGTACAAGATGCAATGAGGTCAGGGATCTCTGCTATATAGAAGAGCCACCACTACTGCATCTCGAAGACCAGAAAGTGCGATGTTGGAAGTACACAGAGCGATGGGAAAAGGCAAAGGAAGTGGATGGGAGGTCAATCAGTTGAACGATACAAAAGAAAAGCTATTAGAAGTGCAGAATCTTTCGACATGGTTTCCTACAAAAGATAAAAAGAGCTTATTCTCCGGTGGAAACTCCTTTGTAAAGGCTGTGGACGGGGTAAGCTTTTATATTGAAAAAGGCGAAACTCTTGGCCTTGTAGGGGAATCTGGTTGTGGAAAATCCACAACCGGAAGAACTATCCTAAGGTTAATCCAAGCAACAAAAGGAGAAGTTCTGCTTGAAGGAAAGGATATATATAAACTCAACTCCTCTCAACTGAAAAGAATACGAAAAGACATGCAAATAGTATTTCAAGATCCGTATGCCTCTCTAAATCCGAGGCTAACCGTCAGAAATATCATCGGAGAGGCGTTAACCATTCATACAAAGCTATCCAGTAAAGAGAAGGACGATTATATTGCAAAACTCTTGGAGGATGTTGGATTGAACACTTCATATATGAATAGGTATCCGCACGAGTTTTCGGGTGGGCAAAGACAACGTGTTGGGCTTGCCAGGGCATTGGCTGTCAATCCCAAGCTCATCATTATGGATGAACCAGTGTCTGCCCTGGATGTTTCCGTTCAGGCTCAAGTATTGAATTTGATACAGGATCTTCAAAGGAAGTATGACCTTACCTATTTGTTTATTACGCATAATTTAAGTGTTGTAAAACATATTTCAGACAGAATTGCCGTGATGTACCTTGGGAAAATAGTAGAAGTGGCAACAAAAGAGGATTTTTTTTCAAACCCGATTCACCCTTATTCCCAAGCATTACTGTCAGCCATCCCGCATCCCAATCCAAGACGTAAGCGAGAGAGGATCATTCTTCAAGGGGATGTGCCAAGTCCCGTCAATCCACCAAAAGGATGCCGATTTCATACAAGGTGCCCGCTCGCAGAAGCTATTTGCCGGGAGTCGGAGCCACAGCTTGTTTCCAAGGAGGGCCAACAACACTTCGTTGCCTGCCATTTAAAATGAACAATTATAAGAAGAAGGGGGAAACACACATGACACAGCAGTACCCAGAAGTCGTTATTGTGGGAGCTGGCATTATCGGATGTAGCATAGCGTACTTTTTAGCAGAACAAGGCTGTACAAATGTTCTCGTCATCGATGAAGGGGGAATCTCTTCTGGTGTCACAGGAATCTGCCCTGGAGGCATTCGCCAGCAATGGGGGACTGAAATCAACTGCATGATGGCGAAAGCTTCTGCGGAATTCTACTATTCTATTAATGAAAGATTAAACCCTGAGTACGAAATAACGTTTCGTAAAGTAGGATATCTTTATACATTTCATTCCGAGGAGGCGGTTGCCGGCTATAGGAGGAACATGGCGCTTCAAAACTCATTAGGTATTCCAACGAAAATGATTACACCAACGGATGCAATGGAAATCGTACCAGGACTGAACAGCAACAGTTTCTTGGCAGCCTCCTTCTGTGATACAGATGGATTTGCTGATGATGCCTACCATGTTACAAATAGCCTGGCTATCGCAGCGAAGCAAAAAGGCGTTCAATTTATCTCGGATAAAGTTCAAAGGCTGGTTAGAGAAGGAGACCGGGTCATAGGTGTGGAATGTAAAACAAAAGGCATGATCCAGTCTGGAAATGTGGTCAACGCCGCGGGTCTTGGCTCTGTAAAATTAGCGGAGACGGCAGGCATTGAAATCCCAATAAAAGAAGAGGTTAGAAGAATCCTCTATACAAACCGCCTAGAGGAGCGAGTCCTTGAACCGCTCCTCGTTTCATTTGAAAAGGGATTTGCAGCCAAACAACTCACAGACGGTACCATCTATTGCAGTTATCTTGGCAAAGATTTGCAGCCGCCTTATAACAAGTTCGATTTCCAATTGCGGGCAGCGGAAGTAGGTATGGAACTCTTCCCGCCTCTTGAAAAGGTGGAATTCCGCACCCATATAGATGGAAGATATGATAGTACTCCAGACCATCAGGCTATTCTTGGTGATATAGATGGGATAGAGGGTTATTATCAAGCTATCGGAATGAGTGGACACGGCTTCATGATGGCACCGGCTATCGGAAGAACATTGGCACAGACCATTTTGAGGGAATCGCCATTCATTGATATTTCCAGTTTGCATTACCGGAGATTTGCCGCTAATCAGCTAGTCTATGAACCAAGTGTCGTCTAAATACAAGCTAATCAAAGAAAGGAGAAAATCAGATGAAAGCAATTAAATTGACCTTTCCTGAACATGGAGTAAGTATAAGAGCTACACTTTTGGAGGATAAAGCCCCAAAAACATGTCAGGCATTTTGGGATATTATCCAGGAGCCTATAGAAACAAATGGCCGACATGCTATGTACACTGGGAAGGAGATCTCTGTTCAACTTCCAGGAGAAAGAGCTGCTTCAACGAATTTGCATGAAGTATCTCCTGAAAATATCACTTGTTTTCCACTGCCAGGAGAACTTCTTTATACTTATATGCCTGCCTATGCATGGGGAGGCAATCCAAAAGCCATCTATGATCTGGGTTGCTTTTATGGACCGGATGCCCGTACTTTTTTCCCGATGGGTTGGATTGCTGGAAACCGTTTTGCAAAGGTATGGGACGAAGACTTGGAAACCTTCGGAGAGATGGGGAGCAAGGCAAATACAGAAGGAGTTCAACAGATTGTTATAGAAAGAATTTAAAGGAAAAAGGCTGTCTGAGATGGATTAAGTTTCCATACTGAGGCAGCCCTTTTTAGAGGGGAATCATAAAGACAAGGAGTTCAACGCATCAATCGCTTGTCGGATATCTTCCTTTGTATTGTATAAATGTGGAGCGATTCGAATTACATCTTTGCGGGCAGACACAATAATACCTTTTTCCTTCATTAATTTTTCTATTAGTGGTGCTTCCTCAAAATATAAAGCGGTATTAGCCCCTTTTTCAGTTGAGTTCTGAGGGCTCATCACATGAAAACCGTGTGACTTGGCATATTTCATGGTAAAGTCGGATAGGTCCTCTAGATACATTTGAATTTCCTTTACCCCAATATCTAATAGTAGCTTCATTGCTGCAGAGGCCACATATGCATTTATGACAGGTGGAGTTCCTGTATCAAAGCGTGAAGCATAGGAAGAATAATTATTGCGTTTGACATCAAAAGAGAAAGGATCTGCCTGGCTGAACCATCCGGTCACTTTTGGTGTCAATTTTGATGCGAGCTCCTTTTTAACATAAAGAAAGGCAATTCCAGGAATACCTAACATGAATTTCTGTGCTCCTGCAGCTAAAAAATCCACATTCATGTCTTTCACATCTATATTAATGTTTCCAATAGATTGATAGGCATCTACAAAAAGATACGATCCCTTTGCATGAGCCAAAGCAGCAATTTCTTTAACATTCTGCTTCCAACCATTGTAATAGGAAACATGTGAAATGCTCGTTAGTAGAGTTTTAGTGTCTAAATACTTATCATAATCATCTAGTGAAATGGTATAATCTTTATTACTAGGTATATAGTTTACAGTAACGCCCAAGCTCTTGTTATTGGTCTGCATCGCATGACCTATACATGGGAAATCCAATTCCGTTGTGATAATTTTATTCTTCCCATGATTGACAGGGAAACTGCTCAGAACGGAGGAGATGCATTCTGATACGGAAGACATAATGGCGATTTCGTCTACATCTGCATTGATTAGCGAAGCAAAACGCTGCTTGGACTCGTTAACTTTATCCATCCATAACTCCCAATCCATTCCACCTTGAATCAAACTTTCTTTATATTCTTCCATTGCATCAATGACTGGTAAAGCAAGTGCGCTCTGGGAACAACTAGATAATTGTATCTTTTCTTTTAAAGTGGGAAAAAGCTCTCGATATTGAAATAGGGTTTTGGTCAATTCTTTCACTCCTTAAAAATAGATAGTAGAGGTGATAACATTGATAACACATTCTGTGCAAGAGATCCACGCGGTAACACCCTGGTTAGAAAACCTTCCTTTTGATTGGAGCCCTGTCATTGAAAAGGCTACGAAGAAAAAAATGAAAAAACATAAAGTCGTCTTTGACCAGAACGAACAAGCGGACCACTTATACATCGTCACTTCAGGAAGAGTGAGACTTTACTTGATATCACCTAATGGCGACGAGAAAGCATTGGCCATTATCGGAAAGAATGGCTTGGTTGGTGAATGTGGCTTTTATGATGAAGGAGTTTACTCCACTAGCGCCATCACTGCCTCGGAAGCAACTCTGTATCAAATTCACAAGGAAGAGTTCCGTAACTTACTGAAACAGCACTTTAATCTCGTTGAACAAGCGATGTTCCTTTCAACCAGAAAATATAAACTTCTCTGTATGCAAACACTCCAACTAAGTTATAGTAAAGCGATGCCGAGAATTTGCGCATCTCTCATTCAATTAGCCTTAAACTATGGTACTACCGTTGATCAACAAGAAATACAAATCTCCATTACTTTTACCCATCAAGAACTTGCGAACCTTATTGGAACAACAAGAGTAACCGTAGTTAAAACTTTGCGTCTTTTAGAGGATGAAAACATTTTAATTAAAAGGAACCGTTTTTATGTAATCAAGGATTTGGAAAAACTTACTGAGCTAGCTCATAAAGAATAATACAATAACTTACCTTCATAATACGGTTTATAGTTTAAAAATTCTGTAAACTTTTTTACACATAGTGAGATAAAATAATTTCCCGACAACACAATATCCATCGTATTCAATCGCATAACTGAAGATCAGGAGTAGGTAATCAATTTTATTTTTATAATATATTAGTGTTTTTAAAAGTAGAGGTCCAAATGTTTCTGATTGGGAATCGCTAATTTAACAGAACTTGTGAAATATAATTAGCTGGAGTGAGTTTATGGATAGGTTTTTATTTGTCTTTGGAATGATCGTATTTTTCTTTAGTTTTATATTTTTTATAATGAATTTTTTTTCTGATTATGACAGTACAACAATGATAGGTTCTGTGTTAATAATGTTCAATGCGAGTATAGCAATGTGTGTTTCAGAGATTTCAACAAGAATTAAAGACATAAAATGAAATTATAGTGCTAGTGAATACTTGTAAAAAGGAGAAGGGTTAATGCCTCTGATTGAGCATCGTCAATTTATCAAAGCACCTGTTGAGATATGTTTTGATCTAGCAAGGAATGTAGATATTCATACCCAGACGACTTCTAAAACAAAGGAAAGAGCTGTTGCCGGAGTGACAGAAGGCTTATTAGAGCAAGGAGATTTTGTCACCTGGGAAGCTATTCACTTTGGTATTAAACAAATGTTGACAGCTAAAGTAACATTAATGGAACCACCTCATAAGTTTGTGGATGTTATGGTGAATGGAGCTTTCCAGTCTTTTACCCACACTCATCAATTTTTTGAAGCAGATGGTGGGACCATTATGGTGGACAATTTTCAATACAAGTCGCCTTTCGGTCTGATAGGAGTTACTGCTGACAAGTTGTTTTTAGAGAGGTATATGAGAGGATTTATTATTTCGCGTGCAAAGGAATTGAAAAGGATTGCTGAGAAGTTAGATTAACTTTATACCAATGATTTTTTTAAAAAAGTGTGTCGCCCGCATTTAATCAAACCAACATTTTTAATCAACCAGCAATAACAGATCGTTTTCAATTAGTAGTAAATGGTGCTGAAATCATCAATGCCTACTCAGAATTAGTCGACCCTGTAGAACAGAGGAAACGATTAGAGACACAAGCTATGTCATGGAAATGGATGAAGACTACTTGTTGGCCATGGAATATGGGATGCCTCCGATTTCCGGTTGGGGATTTGGGATTGAGCGATTGCTGATGGTATTAACGGATTGTGATACGATCAAGGACTGCGTTTTATTTCCGTTAACTAAAAAATAGTTATAAAAAAACTGCACCCCATTGTTAGTTATATATGACAATAGGGGTGCAGTTCTTTGTCAGTTATCCTCTTTATTTTCCTTTTTTCACTTCATGCAATAGGTCTGGGAAATTGGTAAATATGCCTGTTACACCCCACTCAATAAGCTTTTCCATTTCTTCTTTCTCATTGACTGTATATGGATGGATTTCTAGCCCGTTTTTTAGGGTTTTTTGGACATACTCTTGGTCAATCATGGCGCTGTTTGGACCAATTCCAATAGCATATTTTTTTATGGTTTTTAACTCTGTATCTGATAAAGCTGCTGGAGATGTGTACCACATAAGTTGCACTAACTTGACAGATGGGTCAATTTGGTTCATCTTCATTAAGCTATCCGGACTGAAAGATTGAACAAGAAGCTTATCTTTATCAATGTTATATTGGTTCACTAACTCTACTAATTCTTCTTCCATTCCCGGATATACCTCTGGTGATTTTGTTTCAATATAATAACTAGCATTTTTACCGAACTTTTGAAAAACTTCTTCTAGTGTCGGAACTTTAAGACCTTCGTATTCAGGATTGGCTTTCTCGGGGTATTTCTCATTGAACCAGCTACCTGCATCTAGTTTTTTTATTTCCTCAAGTGTATGGTCCTTTACTTGACCAGTGCCATTTGTCGTTCTGTCTAATGTTTCATCATGCATGGCAATAAGATGGCCGTCTTTTGTCATTTGAAGATCTATTTCAATATAGTCTCCCTTCATCTTTTCACCCATTTGATAAGAGGTCATTGTGTGTTCCGGCGCATGACCCGAAGCGCCTCGGTGTGCAACATTCAGGATATCCTTATTTTTTTCAGAAGCATCTGCTGCAAAACCAGTCCCCATTACAGATAAACTAAGTGCTAGAGCCCCAATTGTCATTTTAAGTCCTTTTTTCATCATGTTTACACCCTCCTATTTGTAAATGAACTACTTCTAAACTGTAACAAGGAAGCATGAACGTTCTTTTACAGGGGCGTAAATGGGTCGTAAAGTTTTGAGGACAAAATCAAGAAGGGCTGACATATTTGAACCAGCTTTTGTAAGAAGGGGAGAACTGGTTGATCCACATATTCACTTTTGAAGATTATGAACGCTCAAGAATAAAGAATTCTGTCAAAAAGATTGAGATATGTACCTTATTTTGAAATAATTGGTATTAAGGTTTAAAGTTAGGGTCTATAGACCTTATTTTTAGTACAGTTAACGGACACTTATCTCGCAAATGGGGGTAAAGGATGTTGAAAAAGGTATCAGAAAAAGTAATATATTTTGTATTTACTTTGTTTTTATTTGTTCTGTTATGGAAGGCAATGGGGGTATTCTGGAATGCTTTCGTACCATGGAATCTTACAACGGATTTAATAGGATTGTTTGTGGTTGCGCCATTGCTAATAATATTGGCTTTTGTTTTGTCGGGTTTGTCATTTAAAGTTATAAGGGGTTGTTAAATGTGTACCAATATTTCAATGGCCTGGTAATAAGGGAAGGTACAGAGGGTGTTCCTGCTGAATTTGTGGAAGCTCTGTTTGAAGATGCAGGCTGGGTTAGGAATACACCTGCTTGGCAAAAAGAGAAGTTTTCCCTTATTTTCAAAAACTCTACGTGGGCATTTACAGTTTGGGATCAAAACAAGATGATTGGGATGGTTCGAGTAATCTCAGATCAAATAATGGTTGCAAACATTTTAGATTTAGTGGTTTTATCCGAATATCGCGGGAAAGGAATCGGGCAGAAAATCGTAGAACTGTGTGTTCAAAAACTTCCTCATGGTGATTGGTTTGCACATACTTCCGCTAATAATTTCAGTTTCTATGAGAAGTGCGGTTTTGAGGTAAAAGACTTAACCCAGAATGGGACTTGTGCCTATTATGGTTATATTCGAGCGAGAAAAGACGGCCATAGGTAGAGGAATTAAAATGGGCCATAAACTTTGGATAAGGAGAGTTCAATTTGGATACTGAAAGAGTCGCTCCAGAACCTCATAGACATACAGTTTGTGCCGATGAGGACGTTTCAATAAAGGAATTTTATAAAGGTGTTTTTAATGAAGTATATATTTTCTTCCATCCTTTTATTAAACCAGTTACCATAGATCCCAAACTGTTTAATTCAGAAACAAACATAGACAAGTTTCAAATTATCAATCATTGCGAAATGGTAACCTGGAAAGAATTCTTAGCTCTCAATGGATTGAAAAGTTATGAAGAGTTAGATATTGGCCTCCGCACAAGAATACTTGGCTTAAAAAAGGAGTATGAGAATAAGAAATTCACAGAGATCATTAACACTGTCAGTGGGAAAGAAAATCTTATTCCACCAACAGAGGGAATGCTCCCTGAGCTCTTAATAAATAATCTGTTAGGAGCAATTAAAAAGGAGAAGTATGATTGGATTTGGGTTGGCGATGAATTTGGTACAGAAAGAAAATTAGAGTACATAGATGACTTAATCAATCAAGATACACTAGCAAGACATAACCTGTTCACTCATGATAACTCCATCCTTATTACCACACATTGGGATAGCCATTTCTCTATGATATGTGCAGATGATAGAAAGAAGTTAGATAGAATAATAAAATGGTGTAACCTAGAAGGATTTTATTGTGATGATCACACAGAGATATATTGGAGCGTTCGTACCTCAAAAAAAGAATAGGAGATGTTTCAATGGAATTCAGAGGATCTAGTGTTTACGATCAATCGGATTTTTTTACAAATTATATGAATAGAAGAAACAGAAAAGACAGTCCTAATAATGCCATTGAAGGCCCAATTATGTCCGAACTAGTTGGGAACATTCAACATAAAACCATCTTAGATTTAGGGTGTGGAGATGCATCGTTTGGTAAAGAACTGCTGCAATTAGGGGCGAGGCACTACACTGGAGTCGAAGGTTCTATACAAATGCTAGAGGCAGCGCACTCTAACTTACTTGAATTAGACGCCACAATATACAATGAAACGATGGAATCATATGATTTTCCTAGTGAGTCATATGATCTTGTAACTTCGCGTTTTGCCATTCATTATGTATCAGACATTGACCGCCTGTTTCAAAATATTTACGGAACCCTAAAAAAGGATGGGAGATTTGTATTCAGCATTCAACATCCGCTTACAACTTCCTCTTTTGCCAGTAAGGTGACTGGAGATAAACGCGGGAATTGGATTGTGGATGATTATTTTCAAGATGGTCAAAGGAAAGAGCCATGGATTAATCAAGTGGTGGTTAAGTATCATCGCACGATTGAACAGTATTTCACAGCATTAAGAGAGGCGGGTTTTACTGTAAGAGATTTGCGCGAAGGTACACCGAAGCGCGAACACTTTAGTAGTGAAGAAGAATTTGTTAGGAGACAGAGGATTCCAGTAGTTTTGGCGTTTGCTTGTGTGAAATAAAGTGGAACACAAGTCTAAAATATAGCTACAATGGATAAAGTGGATGTAAACATGGATAAATCGTTTTTATGATGGATAAATTGATTTTACAATTGATAAAAGTGTCTTTACAATGGATATAATTATTTTACGATGGATAACCGAAAATATCTTTTACAATTCCACCCAATGTGTCATAATAAGGAAAATATATGTATGAAACGCTATGATAAGGAAAGTAAATCAGCCTTCATTTTCTTACAGAGAGCTTCGGTAGCTGAAAAGAAGCAGAGAATAGTTGATTGAAAATGGCCTTTGAGCAGCAAAGTCGACTTTCTGAGTAAGAATTAGATTTTGACGAGATTTGGCACTCGTTACAAATGTCAGAGTATAAGAGTGATTTGGTTTCACTCCGTACTTATGGAGGCTAGTAATGTGAATTACTAGTAAATTAAGGTGGTAACACGAGATAAACCTCGTCCTTAGGCAATCAATTTGTCTATGGGCGAGGTTTTTTATTTGGATTAGGAGGATGAGAAAATGACTATTTTTATTGGAGGAGCTTGGCCTTATGCCAATGGTTCCTTACATTTGGGCCATGTTGCAGCATTATTACCAGGAGATATTTTAGCAAGGTATTACCGGCAAAAAGGAGAAAAGGTCTTATATGTTTCAGGAAGTGACTGTAACGGAACGCCGATTTCCATAAGAGCAAATAAGGAAGGTACCACAACAGAAGCGATAGCCAATCGTTATCATCAAGAATTTACAGAGTCGTTCAGAAAGCTAGGATTTACTTATGATTTTTATTCCCGAACAGACGCAGATCACCATCATAAATCCGTTCAGGAAATATTCTTAAAACTGCTAGAAAATGGCTACCTTTACAAAAAAACAATTGAGCAGGCCTATTGTGAGACAGATCAACAATTTCTTCCTGATCGTTTTGTTGAAGGGGTATGTCCGAACTGCGGCGCTAAAGCAAGAGGAGATCAATGCGATAATTGTTCTGCTATTCTAGATCCACTGGATTTATTAGAAAAGAGATGCAAGATATGTGGAAGCCAACCTTCTATTAAAGAAACAGAGCATTTTTATTTTTCCCTTAGTCAATTTCAGCAACGTTTGGAAGCTTTAGTGGAGGATGCTGAACAAGAAAATAGCTGGCGGGAAAATGCGATTAGCCTCACACAAAGATATCTAAATGATGGTGTGCCAGATCGCGCAGCGACACGTGATCTACCAAATGGAGTAAACGTTCCAATACCAGGATTTGAAGGGAAGAAAATATATGTCTGGATTGAAGCGGTGTCAGGCTACTTAACAGCAAGTAGAGAATGGGCAAAACAACAAAACGAAAAGATAGCAGACCTTTGGAATAAAGAAACCATTTCCTACTACATTCACGGCAAGGATAATATCCCCTTCCACACAATTATCTGGCCTTCCATTTTAATGGGTATTAATAATCTAGCACTACCAACACATATCATCTCCAATGAGTATTTAACACTCGAAAAACGGAAGATAGCGACAAGTCAAAACTGGGCAGTTTGGGTTCCAGATATGTTAGAAAGATATGATGCAGACTCTATCCGCTATTTTCTAACAATCAATGCCCCTGAAAATAGAGACACTGACTTCTCATGGCGAGAATTTATCTACAGTCATAATAGTGAATTGCTAGGCGCATATGGGAACTTTGTTAATCGAACATTGAAGTTTATCGAGAAATCTTACGCAGGAACAACGCCAATAGGGAAGATTGAATTAGAAATCAAGGGTAAGGTTGAGGTGCTTTATAAAGAAGTTGGCTCCTTAATTAGAGAGGGACAATTTAAAAAGTCATTAGAACAAATTTTTGAATTCGTGCGCTATGCCAATAAATATTTTGATGAGCAAAAGCCATGGATCCAAATTAACGAAGATAAGCCTTCCTGTGATAAAACGATGGCTAATTGTGTGTATATCATTGCAAACCTTACACAATTGTTAAACCCTTTCCTACCTATATCAAGTGACAAAGTTAAAGAGATGTTGGGGTTGAAAGAGCTTAGATGGGAAGAAATAGAAGTTTTAACTGTACATCTGGAAGAAATAAAACCACTTTTTGAAAGAATTGATGTAAAAAGAATTGATGAAGAATTAGAGAGGTTAAATGAGACATATTAATTTAAAAGAAGTTGAATAGTTTGATGTGTAATGCTGAATATTAAGCTAAAAACTAGGAGGAATTTAATGATTAAGAATCTAAGATTGATATGCCTAGTTATATTGGTTTTAATTTCAGGGGCTACTACTGCAAGTGCTGAAAATACAAATTTGTTTGGAAGACCAAAATCAATAACATTTAAAGGTGAAAATCAAAATTGGCTTGTTGTTCACCTGATGTATCTTGTTGGAACAGAGATAGAATATGAAACTAAAATTAGATACAAAGGTAATAATGAGCAATTAAAAAATCGCCCTTCTTTGTTCTACACATTCATTGATAAAGAAGAAAAATTGGGTGTAGGTGGAGTATTTTCACTGAAGGAATCAAATGTGTTTAAAATCGAAAGAAGGGTATGCGATGGATGTCAATACTTAGATAAGAAAAAGAAAATAACACTCATTATTGATGACTGGGAGGATTATGAAGAAAGGGTAGTTTTATATAGGCAATAAGTTCTTTGCTATCGGGTATTTACATTAAATAAATATATCTATAATATCGAGCGCTATCCCGTTAAATGGATCAGCGCTCTTTTAGTCTAAAAAAAAACTTATTGCAGGACTTTTCAGATTATAAAATAATTGGTATTAAGGAATAGGGCAGGATTGTAGAAAAAGAATTTGTTTTTTATGAAGTAGTATAAGAGGAGGTTAGGTGGAAAAATGGTTTGGATGTACATAGGAATAGCAATAATTTTATTAATAGGATCTTCACTAATAATTTTTGGATTTAAACTTACTAAAGAAAAGCATAAAAAAGAAGAATATATAGGCAATACTGCTGGTTGCAGTGCTGGAATAGTAGAAACAATCTTATTATTTTCCCTATCTTTTTTACTAAAGTCTGTTCCATATTGGTTAATGAAAGTTATTTTATTTTTAGTGGGTTCTATGTTAATAATTTTTGGAGTCTTTCTTCTTAGCAACTAAGTAAAGTGGAATAGTGAGTGAAGTCTGTTATTGAACAAACTATGACCTATAACTGTATAAGGTAAACACAAGGAGTGATGGAAATGAGTTTAGCCAGTTATATTGGCTGTAACGTAGAAATACCCATTAATGATGAAGATGATGATTTAGTTACAATAGGTAGTTGTTTTTCAGATGAAGAACACCGAATCAATGTACAGAAGTATCAATTCAAAACTCCTTATGTTTATGAGGTGTCAAGTGATTGGGGAATTGAAATTTCGGAATATATAAATCCTAAAAGGTGTGCTGAATCAAAAAAGAAGCTAATAGACCTATGTAAAATAATGGACAGTTATCTTAAAAATGGCGATTTTTTTGAGCTGTATAGTTGTTGGATAGGGGAGGAAACTGAAAAGCGAGAAGGCGAATTAACCCTGCAAATCAACAGCTTTGATATTGACCAAATTAAAATGCCAGAAAAAACGCTGGTGCGATTTGAAAAATGAAGTCTTCTTATTCAAGAAGGGAATGCGTTATATCAACAAAATAAAAGGCTGCTATTATAATTATCTTGATCTTCCGTAATCTAGAGCTATCCTTGAATAAAGGATAATTCTCTCTGGCAACAGTTAAAAGGTAAATACCGAAGAAAAGAAAGACTTCCATGAACAGGTATTATTTTTGTTCATGTCAAGATTAAACTTTATGATTTGGTTGGGGTGGGATAAATGAGTGTTTTTCTCTTTGTTATCGTTCACATTGTTATAGGATTAGCAATTATATATTGGTATGGAAAAATCCCTAAAGCACTTACTGTATTTGCATCTGTTTTTCTATCTATGAGCAGTATTTATTGGGCAACAGTCTATATAACTTTGTTGATAAATTAATTGAGCTGCAACTGAAGAACGGAATAATTAAACCACATTGCATTTCTAAAGGATTTCGTGCCCATTGTCACCTACCAACTACCTAAACACTTTGACTTTTTATGGGAGATGTTTCACAATAAAGGTTAGATGAAGAGGTGAAACAATGTCTGAAAAGGTAACAAGTACAAAGTGGTTCAGTGTGGCCATTCAGGCACTCGTGGTGCTTGCTAATAATGAAGGTCGATGTCCGAGCGGGGAATTAGCAGAGAAGCTTAATTCTAAATCTGTCTTTTTAAGAAAAATATTAAGGCATTTGGTTAAAACTGAATTAATCCAGGCAAAAGAAGGCCGGGACGGTGGGTATTTTCTAGTGAAAGATCCAAGCGAAATCAAATTGTCCGAAGTGTATGATGCCATGAAAGCAGAGACGTTTCCTAAAGGTTTTTTTAATGTAGAGAGCAAAGAATGTTTTGCTGCCACTACTCGCGAATCCCTTTGTACACTCCGTGATGAAATGGAAGGCTGGGTCGTAGCCGGTTTAGAACAAAAGACCATAGCTGATTTAATGAAAAAGTGAAACATAGCTGTTTCGCTTTTTTATTTTGGTTAAGATTAACTGTAGTTGACAAAGGAACAGTTAACACCATATACTGTTCTTGTAGAAAATACAGTTAAAGGGGAAATAAATATGTCTAAAAACACAATGAGTAAAGAAGAATATTTAAATAAAGTAAAAGAAATTGATACAACCAAAGAAGCGCCAAAGCAGTTGGAAGATACAGACTTTCTGACAGTCGCAAAAGAACGCCGTTCCGTAAGACAGTATGATCCTGAATTCAAAATGGATAAAAGTGAAATCCTGGAGATTTTAGAAACAGCTACGTTAGCACCTTCATCTAGCAATCTTCAACCATGGAGATTTCTAGTTATTGAGGACCAAAAGGAAAAAGAGCGTTTGTTGCCAATCGCCAATAATCAGCAACAAATCGTCGATGCTTCCGTTGTTATCGCTGTACTTGGAGACAGAGAAGCGTATAAAAATGCTGATCGTATCTATAGTGCAATCGCTGAAAAAGGAAGAATGCCAGAAGATGTGAAAGACATGTATGTGAACAGCATTCTAGATGGGTACGGTAACTTTTCTAAAGAACGTTTAGCGAAAATCGCTCACATTGATGGTGGACTTGTCGCTATGCAATTAATGCTGGCAGCAAAGGCTAAAGGCTATGATACCGTACCAATGGGCGGTTATGATGAGGCCCAATTCTTAAAAGCATTTAATGTTCCGGAAAACTATGAGGCTGTAATGTTGATTTCTCTCGGCAAAGGCTCTAAAGCAGGATTTGAGAAGACACGCCTTCCACTTGATGAAGTGGTAAGCTGGAATAAATATTAATAAGAAAGAGTGCGCAAATTCCGAGGAGAGTTTGCGCACTCTTTTCATTTTATTCATTGATTTGCTGTTGAACCCGTTGGATTTTCTGTTGAGCCTTTACAAGCTCGTCTATTGCAAAATAACAAGCTTCTGATTCTGGGGTGTTGGAGCTGACTTGTTTTAAATGATGATGTGCTTTATGAATAATATCTTGCGCTTCTTGTAATTCACTTTTAAAGTTCATAACTAATCGTCCCTTCCATCCAAATTAATTTTTCACGCTCAACGCTCCTTCGTCTTCTTCAAAGGAACCTTCCCCTTAATCTCCAATCGAAAGGCTTTGACAATTGCGAAGGCCATCATCAGCAAAACAAAGGTCAAAGGAAAAGCACTCACAATGATCGCGGTCTGCAGCCCTTCTAATCCCCCGGTATACATTAACACAACAGCAGAAGCAGATAGAATTAATCCCCATGTTAGTTTTACGAAAAATGGCGGATTTATATCTCCGTTGGTTGTTTGCATACCAAGTACAAACGTAGCTGAATCTGCACTTGTAATAAAGAAGGTCGCAATCAAGAGTATCGTGATAATAGATAAAACTGTCCCAAATGGCAGAAGTTTATAAACATAAAATAGTCCCGTTTCAAAGCTTTGGGCAGAAACTTGAGCACCTTCAAACAGTTCCATGTGAATTCCTGTCCCTCCAAAGACGCTGAACCAGAATGCGCATACGAGTGTTGGAACCAACAATACAGCAATGACAAACTCCCTAACAGTACGTCCTTTAGAAACCCTCGCAATGAAAGTACCGACAAAAGGTGACCAGGAAATCCACCAGGCCCAGTAGAAAATCGTCCACCCTTCAATCCATTCGGCATTTTCATTACTGAAAGGAGCAAGACGAAGCCCCATGCTCGGCAGATTCTGTATATAATCTCCAAGTGTTGTGGTAAATAAATTTAATAAGAAAGTTGTTGGTCCTATAAAAAGGACCGCAAATAATAGAAGTGTAGCAAGTATCATGTTGGTGTTACTTAAGTATTTGATTCCTTTGGAGAGGCCAGTCCCTGCTGAAACGATGAAAAGGACGGTCACAATTGCCATTATGATCAGCTGTATAGTGAAATTATTTGGAATGCCAAACAGATAGTTGAGTCCGCCGTTTATTTGTTGTGCACCTAACCCAAGTGATGCACAGACTCCGAAAACAGTGGCAAAGACGGCCACAATATCCACCGTTTTTCCGAAAGCTCCGTTTGTTTTCTCGCCCAATATAGGGTATAAAGTGGCGCTCATCAATCCAGGAGCGTCTTTTCTGAATTTGAAATACGCGATGGAAAGAGCGATAGTCGCATAGATGGCCCACGCATGAAATCCCCAGTGTAAGAAAGTGTAACGAAGACCTAATTTTGCAGAAGCCGCAGTTCCGCCTTCCCCAAGTGGAGGAGTGGCGAAGTGTGAGATGGGTTCTGCGACTCCGTAGAAAACAAGTCCAATACCCATCCCTGCGCTGAATAACATAGCAAACCAGGTCAAGGTTGAGTAATCCGGAAGATCTTTGTCTTTACCGAGCTTTATTTTGCCGTATTTGCTAAAGATGAGAAATAATGCAAATAAAAGAAAGAAAGTAGCCGCCAACTGATAAAACCAACCAAAAACATTTAGGATGAATGAGTTTGCCTGATCCATTCCTTTACTAAACGGTTCAGGAAAAATAACCCCGATCAATACAAACAAAGCAGCAACGATAACGGAAATCCAAAAAACTTTACCGATTCCTTTCATAACATCCACGCCTTTCCTATGTATTCCTTTCGCTAGCATTCCCTAATTTACTTCATTCCTTTCAAACTAAATTTACTTCTTCTTTCAAGCTCCTCTGCATAGGTTGTACAAGATGTTCTAATGTGCAGCTGCATGAGGGAGGACAAATTCTAATGAAAAAATTATTAAGCCACTTTGACTCGGCCGTTCTATCCATGGCAGGAATTCGAATCTTTTCGGGGTTATTAGAAATTACTGCGGCAATTATCATGCTTAGCTTAAATGATGTGAAAAAAGCGGTTGTGGTGAACTCGATGTTAGCGGTGGTAGGTCCTTTGATTTTTATTTCCACTATGATGATCGGCCTGATCAGTATGGCAGATGAAATTTCTTTCTCAAAAATGATTTATATCGCAATTGGTTTGGGCTTTATCTTATTTGGCATCTATAAGTGAGAAAATGCAATCCGTTGTTATATATTGTCCGAGCGCGCATACATTGTAAGTAATAATAGGACAAGAAGGGGATATGTATGCTTGCGAGTATTTCAACCGTGTTGCCACCGGACATAACCGGTGTTATTGATACACTTTCACCACCGTTACTCGAGAGGATGGAAGAAATACGAGTTCGGGTAAATCGCCCCCTAGAATTGATGATAGATGGGAGTCCCTATTTTCCATCGTATATAGTGACGGCAACAGATGCGATTCACATTTTAAACAAAATAAGCAAGCATTCCATTTATGCACTGGAAGAGGAACTCAAACGAGGATATATCACCATAACCGGTGGACATCGAGTTGGACTAGCTGGAAAAGTGATCACAGAACAGGGAAAAGTGAAGGCGATCCGGGACGTTTCCTCCTTTAACATCAGAATTGCCAAACAGAAAATTGGAGTTGCTACACCACTAATTCCTTATATGTACGAAAAAGGCAGATGGCTTAGCACGATGGTCATTGGTCCGCCACAAACAGGTAAGACAACGCTATTAAGAGATCTCGCGAGGGTTATGAGCTCCGGTTGTGAAGAAAAGCGAGTTGCCTCATGCAAGGTAGGGATTGTGGATGAACGCTCTGAAATCGCTGGTTGTGTACACGGTATACCTCAGCACGATTTAGGACAAAGGGTAGATGTGCTCGACAGCTGTCCAAAGGCAGAAGGTATGATGATGATGATCCGTTCCATGAGCCCAGATGTCATTGTTGTGGATGAGATTGGAAGAATGGAAGACAGCGAGGCGGTGATGGAAGCGGTTAATGCTGGGGTAGGGCTTCTTATGTCGGTACATGCTTTTTCGTTTGATGAGCTTAAAAGCAGACCAAGTCTTCGAGAAATCTTATCGTACCGGGCAGTTAAACGGTTCGTGGAACTGACAAGATCGAATGGACCGGGCTCCATCAAGAGAATCGTAAATGAAATGGGAGAGGAGATCTACCGGGAAGAGGGTGTGAGAAGATGATCAAACTTATAGGTGCAGTCTTAATACTAGTGGCCACTTCCTGGGCAGGGTTTGAAGCGGCAAGACACCTGACAGAAAGGCCAAGGCAATTACGACAACTAAAAGTAGCCTTACAATCGCTTGAAGCTGAAATCATGTATGGTCACACGCCCCTTGCAGATGCCACCAAAAACATCTCCAAGCAATTGGAAAAACCACTCTCATGGTTTTTTGAAAGCTTTGCAAATAAATTGGAAAAAGCTAGCCTGACAGTGAAAGAAGCCTGGCAAGAAAGTTTAGATGATGTCTGGAAAAACACCGCCTATAAAACAGCAGAACTCGAAATAATGAAACAATTCGGTGAAACACTCGGCCAGCATGACCGCTACACCCAACAAAAACATATCCAACTGGCATTAACTCACTTAGAACGTGAAGAACTAGAAGCCCGCGACAAACAAAACCGCTACGAACGAATGGTAAAAAGCTTAGGAGTCCTATCAGGCTTACTGCTGGTGATTTTGCTGATTTAGCTTAGTAGAAGTAAGAAGATTATTGATTGTTTCTGGCTGTGGATTGGAGCAAATGACGAAGACTCCAGCGGGGGAGTAGCGACATTGTTGAGACCCCGCAGGCTTGCCGAAGAGGCTCAAAGTCGCCCCGCGGAAAGCGAAGTCATTTGCGGAAAGGAACAGCGGTGTAAACGAAATAAGTTGATTGTAGTGAAAGCGAGCCGCTGCAACGGAAATCAACGGCTAAACTTAAAAAGAAATACCCAAAAGCAAACCGGAAAAAATAGGAGGAGCGTCCATGGGCATTGAAGTAGACGTAATATTCAAAATCGCCGGCATCGGCATCGTCGTAGCCTTCCTGCACACCGTCTTAAAACAACTCGGCAAAGAAGAATACGCACACTGGGTAACCCTACTCGGATTCATCTACATTCTATTTATGGTAGCAAGCATCGTCGACGATCTATTCAAAAGAATCAAATCCGTATTCCTGTTCCAATGATAAGGGGTGTTGACCAATCGAGATTCTCCAAATAGTAGGTCTTGGCTTAATCGCCACCTTTCTTGCATTAGTCGTAAAAGAGCAAAAACCGACATTTGCCTTCATGCTAGTCGTATTTGTCGGTTGTGCTATTTTCTTATTTTTAGTAGAGCAAATATTTGATGTCATCAGGATGCTAGAGAGGATCGCCATTAACGCCAATGTAAATTTAATCTATGTAGAAACTATTCTCAAGATTGTTGGAATCGCCTATATCGCAGAATTCGGTGCTCAAATCACGAAAGACGCTGGGCAAGGTGCAATCGCATCCAAGATCGAATTGGCCGGGAAAATATTAATACTCGCGATGGCCATTCCCATCTTGACCGTTATCATCGAAACCATCATCAATCTCATTCCTTCTTAAAATGAAAAAGCAGAGGGGAGCAATCCTATGAAATTCATTCTCGCAATCATTGCAGCCTTGTTAATCCTACTGTTCCTTCCATTTGAAATAGTACAAGCCTCACCCTCTTCGCCGTCAGAACTAGTAACAGATCAAATAGAAGGAATTGATGTAGAAGAAATCAAGGTGTACTGGGAAGAAGTAATGGAGGAGTATGGCGGGTTTTTGCCAGAAAGCCAAAAAGGGTCATTCATGGAATTTGTAAAAGGGGACAAGTCCTTCTCATTGGAAGAATGGTCAAAAGGTTTCCTGAAATACTTATTTCATGAACTGCTAGCAAATGGAAAACTATTAGGTAGTCTTATCTTACTTACCATCTTCAGCATGTTCCTACAAACGCTTCAAAATGCCTTCGAGCAAAAAACAGTCAGTAAAGTGGCCTATAGTGTCGTGTTTATGGTTTTAATTATCATCGCCCTTAACAGTTTTCATATCGTTATCTCATACACACTTGAAGCAATTACCGCTATGACAGGGTTCATCATTGCCTTGGTTCCACTGCTCATCGCGCTCATCGCATCTTCAGGTGGGTTAGTTTCAGCAGCTTTTTTCCACCCCATAATTTTGTTTTTAATGAACACAAGCGGTCTGCTCATCCAATATGTCGTACTTCCGCTATTGTTTCTTTCGGCCATCTTAAGCATTGTCAGTACGCTAAGCGAACATTACAAGGTAACACAACTTGCTGCATTACTTCGAAACGTAAGCATCGGAATTCTAGGAATCTACTTAACGGTATTCCTTGGTGTTATCTCCGTTCAAGGTGCAACCGCAGCGGTGACAGATGGGATTGCCATTCGTACCGCCAAGTTTGTAACAGGAAATTTTATTCCTGTTATCGGCAGAATGTTTACAGATGCCACCGATACCGTGATTACAGCATCTGTGTTATTAAAAAATACAGTCGGGATCCTGGGTGTGGCCACATTGATTTTACTTGCTGCATTCCCGGCAGTGAAAATTCTTTCCATTGCAATTATCTATAAACTTGCCGCGGCTCTGCTTCAACCTCTGGGAGGCGGTACCGTCATAAAATGTCTGGATATTATCAGCAAAAGCATCATTTATATTTTTGCTGCCTTGGCTATTGTCTCCTTTATGTTCTTTTTAAGCATCACGGTCATCATTGCAGCAGGAAATATAACCGTGATGGTCAGGTAAGGGGGAGAGTTAATGAGTTACCTAACAGAATGGATCACCAGTATCATCTTATTTATTCTTTTAGCAACCGTAGTCGAGATGTTACTTCCGAATTCTTCCATGCAAAAATACACAAAACTAGTGATTGGCCTTCTGCTGATTGTCGTCATCCTAACCCCTATCTTGAAGCTTCTTTCCACAGATATGGATGAACTTTTTGCCAAAATGACCACGCATTCTTCCTACACTTCAAAAGAAAACACAGAAAATTTAATAGAAATGAAGAAAAAAGAAATACAAGCCTCTCATGCTGCATACATTTTAAATAAAGCGGCTGTCCTAATGAAAGAAGATGTGGAGGAGGAGTTGAGAGAAAGCTATGGTTTAACAGTGAAAGACTTACAGATTGTCGTGAAAAATGAGGACCAGCTTACCGAAATGCCAATAGAAGAAAATATAGAGTCCGTTGTGATTCTACTCGAGCAAGCTGAAGAGACAGCCATTCAAGTTGTAAAACCTGTTCAAATTGACACCTCCAGACAAAAGGAACCAGCTCCTTCCTCGAGAGAAGAAGGGAAAATAGCAACTTTCCTAGCAGATCGATGGCAACTACAACCAACCAATATTTCAGTAGCAGTCGAAGGGGGGGATTAGTACAAGGTGGAAAAGAAAAACCAAGCATTCATTCCATGGCTAAAATCTCTGCTTACCAATCAGTCAAAAGATAAAAAAGCAAAATACCAATACATGACGGTCATACTCGTCCTTGGGGTAGGATTCATTTTATTCGGAAATCTGTTCTTTGGAGAAGACAGTGCAACTTCTCCAGGTGGCGGCGTCCTGCCAGCCATGAAGCAGCAAGAACCGGAAGATGAACCGGTATTTGGACAAAGTGATGATGCCAACGCACCTTCTACTATCTCTGATTACGAGGCAAGCTTTGAGAATCAGTTGAGAGATGCACTTGAGGCCATCACCGGCGTTAATGACGTATCAGTCGTCGTTAACGTGGATGCTTCCGAGCAAAAAGTCTTTCAGAAAAACGTCACCACCTCCCAGCAAAACACGGTCGAAACAGACCAGCAAGGTGGAAAACGTGATGTCACTGATACCTCAAAAGACGAACAAGTCCTCGTCATCAGGAAGAATGAACAAGAAATTCCAGTCGTAACCGAAACTAAGAAACCGGTCATACGCGGAGTTCTGATTGTAGCAAAGGGCGCTGAAAATATACATGTAAAACAAATGATTTTGGACGCTGTCACAAAAGTGCTCGACGTCCCACAGCACAAAGTAGCAGTACTTCCAAAAAAATCTGAGGGGGAATAATCCATGTTATTAAAAAAACAAACCGTTTGGTTACTAACTATGTTAAGTCTCGTATTTGTCTTATCCGCTTACTACTTTATTGGTGATCAACAAGCCGGCGAACAACTGGCAAATGACGCCACAGAACAACCAGCAGCCACTGAAACCGCTGAAAACCACGGCGGGGAAGAAGGCGAAGCAGCTGGAACTGATGGCGAAGAAGGCACTGAAGGCGCAGAGGGCGTTGAAGGAGAAGAAGCGACAGAGGAAGATGGAAGTGCTGTAGTAAAATACATCTCTTCAGACGAGACATTAGCAGAAATGCGCTATGAACTGGAAAACCTTCGCAGCGTACACCGTGCAGAACTAAAAGAAATGATGGCAAGCACAGATCTACCAGCAGAAGAAATCTCCAAAGCAGTTGACCAATACAACGAACTTGCCCAAATCTCTGAAAAAGAACTAATCCTAGAATCCACAATCCGTTCCCACAAGGACGTAGATGATGCACTAGTTCGCGTAACAGATGGCAAGATCAGAATTACAGTCAAAACAGCAGCACACTCGCCACAAATGGCAAACGACATCTACCACATGGTACGCCAAGAATTCAAAGACGTACGTAACGAAGACATCGCATTCGACTTCCCACCAGCAACAGAAGAAGGCGACGAATAAAAGATGATAGCAAAGGCCGAAGCCCTGGGAAATGTGGGGCTTCGGTTTTTGGGTTTTTATATTTGTTGGTTTTAGTTAAAAGCATTTAGCAAATTAATCTTTTGAACTTTTGATAAAAAGTTGTTTCTCCACTAGACAGTATTTCCCCAACACTCCCCCTATCCACCGCACCAAAAATCCCCTATAATAATAACTAAAGCGTTTTCATCATCCCGTAATGCAACACGAAGCCTAAATTCACACAACCACCCAAACTTAGCACTAGGTAATAATATCTATTACTATTTTTAGTTGAATTTCAGGAGCTTGTATCGTATGATGAATATGAACTATTTTGTTAAAATGTACATAGCAACACCTAGGCAACTACACGCAACATCAATGCAGCAACTAATCATCAAAAGGACCGAGGAGTGAACGAAATATGTTAAAGATCCAAGAAATCAGAGAAATTATTAAGTTGATTGACCAATCCAATATAGATGAATTCACGTATGAGAATGAAGGTTCCAAAATTAAAATGAAGAAGCATGCGGAGCAAACTGTCGTGAGCACGCAACAAGTAGCTGCACAAGCGGCACCACAACAACAGGCACAAGCACCACAAGCGCCTGCTCAGCAAGCTCAAACACCAGCTGCAGAAACTAAACAAGAAACAGCGGCACCTAAACAGGAAGACGCGAACCTACATAAAATCACTTCCCCGATGGTTGGGACGTTCTATGCTTCTCCATCACCGGATCAAGCGGCGTATGTCCAAGAAGGCGATAAAGTTGGAGAAAACTCTGTCGTTTGTATCGTGGAAGCAATGAAACTGTTCAATGAGATTGAAGCAGAAGTCAAAGGCGAAATTGTCGAGGTTCTGGTTGATAATGGCCAATTAGTAGAATATGGTCAACCTTTATTCCTTGTAAAAACAGTATAAGGAGGGGGCGACACTCATGATAAAAAAAGTATTGATTGCCAATAGAGGAGAAATTGCAGTACGTATTATTCGTGCATGTAAAGAAATGAATATTGAGACAGTGGCTGTTTATTCGGAAGCGGATAAAGAATCCCTTCATGTGCAGTTGGCGGACGAAGCATATTGTGTCGGACCAAAAACATCTAAAGACAGCTACCTTAACTTTACTAACATCATTAGCGTAGCAAAACTTACAGCGTCTGATGCTATTCATCCAGGATACGGATTCCTTGCGGAGAACTCGGACTTTGCTGAGCTTTGTAGAGAGTGTAACATTACATTTATAGGACCAAGTCCGGAAGCAATAAGTAAGATGGGGACGAAAGATGTGGCGCGTGAAACGATGCGTAAAGCGGGTGTGCCAATTGTTCCTGGTTCTCAAGGTATCATCGAAAACATCAATGACGGTATCACCATTGCTAACGACATCGGTTATCCTGTTATCATTAAAGCAACAGCAGGCGGAGGCGGAAAAGGTATCCGTGTTGCGAGAAATGAAGAGGAACTGAAAAAGGGTATTTCCATTACACAGCAAGAAGCGGCAACTGCTTTCGGTAATCCTGGCGTGTATCTTGAAAAATTCATCGAAGACTTCCGTCACGTTGAAATTCAAGTAATGGCAGATGGTCATGGTAATACGATTCACCTTGGTGAGCGTGATTGTTCCATCCAACGCCGTCTACAAAAGCTTGTGGAAGAAACGCCTTCACCTGTATTGGATGAAGAAATTCGCGCTCAAATGGGTGAAGCGGCAGTAAAAGCTGCTGAAGCAGTGGACTATATGGGTGCAGGTACGATAGAATTTATTTATGACTATCAAAATAGAAAATTCTACTTCATGGAAATGAACACCCGTATCCAAGTAGAGCATCCTGTTACGGAAATGGTGACAGGCGTGGATCTAATCAAGGAAATGATTCGGGTTGCATCTGGAGAAACATTATCTCTTAAGCAAGAAGATGTCGTTTTCAACGGCTGGTCGATTGAGTGCCGTATTAATGCTGAAAATCCAGAAAAGAACTTTATGCCTTCCCCTGGAAAGATTGAAATGTACCTTCCGCCAGGTGGTCTTGGTGTTCGAGTGGATTCGGCAGTTTACCCTGGCTACAGCATACCGCCATATTATGATTCCATGGTGGCAAAGCTAATCACTTATGGAGCAACGCGTGAAGAAGCTGTCTCACGAATGAAACGTGCGTTAAGCGAATTTATTATTGAAGGCGTTCATACTACGATTCCTTTCCATCTGAAACTAATGGATCACGAAAAGTTCAAAGATGGGGACTTTAATACGAAATTTCTTGAGAAATATGATGTCATGAATTCTTAACTATATTTAGGAGGGTTAATTATGAGCGAAAGAAACTTATTGGAAATGGAAAACAACAATTCACTTGGAAAAGTTGAAATTGCTCCTGAAGTAATTGAAGTAATTGCTGGTATTGCTGCTTCCGAAGTGGAAGGCGTTATGTCGATGCGCGGTAACTTTGCTGCTGGTGTGGTAGAGAGACTTGGGAAAAAGAATCACGGTAAAGGTGTAAAAGTCGACCTTTCTGAAGAAGGCATTAAAGTGGATGTGTTTTGTGTGATGCAGTTCGGTATTTCCATTCCGACAGTTGCACAAAAAGTACAAGACAATATCCGTCAAGCACTGTTGAATATGACAGCACTGGAAATTACAGAAGTAAATATCCATGTGGTCGGAGTGCAGTTTGAAGCACAAAAAAATGAAGTAGAAGTAGAACAAGAAATTTAATAAGACCTCACCTTGTAGGCACTCTCATTAGAAGGGTGTCTACAATTTTTTTTGCTTACGAAAAGTACAATCCCAAGTTTCCCTTGTGTTCCCCCACATAATTAGGTACAATTTTAGTCGCTACTTTTAACTAGGCTTTCTTAAAAAGTATAGTAGCGTATTATCTCGGTAAAGATGAAACTGACATATTTAAATAGAAGAATGACACCTTTCTAGCTCCCCCAGAGCAAATGATGAAAACGGTTAATTCCGAACATTTAATGAAGGTAGAATCATTTTGTATGTGATTTAGCAAAAAAAACGAATGAAAAACATGTGTTTTTTGATAAAAATGTGCTATTATCTTTTTATACTAGTATAGGCACGATAAGGAGATCGAACAATGAAACGTAGTGAATCAAGAGAAAAGGCGCTTCAAGCCATTTTTCAAATGGATTTAAGTGATATTGCGCCTGATGAAGCAATTGCAAACGTATTAGAAGAAGGAGAAAAGCCGGCAGATTTCTTAAGCAGTATCGTGTTTGGAACGAAAGAGCATCAGGAGGAAATCGATTCCACGCTGAAATCCCACTTGGAAAAATGGTCTCTAGACCGTTTAGGAACAGTGGACCGTACCATTCTTCGCATGACTGTTTTTGAAATGATGTTTGTTGAAGAGATTCCGGTTAATGTCAGCATGAATGAAGCAATTGAACTTGCTAAAACTTTTGGTGATGACAAATCAAGCGGATTTATTAACGCAGTCCTTTCTAAAGTAAAGACTACCATTGAAAATAATGCATAAGTAGTAGCATAAAAGGGGGAGCTATTCATGTCAGCAGTTATAGTATCAGGTAAAGATCTTGCATTCGAGAAAAGAGCTTTAATTAAAGAGAAGGTTTCTGAGTTACATACGGAAAAAAATATCCAACCAAGCTTGGCTGTTATTTTGGTAGGACAAGATCCTGCTTCACAATCCTATGTAAGAGCGAAAGAGAAAGCATGCGCCGAAGCTGGAATTAAAAGTATTTTGGAAGAGTACCCAAGTTCTATTTCGCAAGAAGAATTATTGGATAGAATCACTCATTTTAATGACGATGCTTCCGTGCACGGCATTCTGGTGCAGTTACCTTTGCCTGGTCATATCGATGAACTGGCTGTTATTGAACATATTTCTCCAAATAAAGATGTAGACGGGTTTCACCCTGTAAATATTGGTAGAATGATGATTGATCAAAAATCATTCCTACCTTGTACTCCTTATGGGATTGTTGAAATGATTAAATCCCTTGATGTTTCTATTTCCGGTAAGCACGTGGTGGTAATCGGAAGAAGTAATATTGTAGGAAAGCCGGTCGGGCAATTACTTCTAAAAGAGGATGCCACGGTTACCTATTGTCATTCCCGTACGAAGGATTTGGCCTCCATTACCAAACAGGCCGATATATTGATTGCTGCAGTTGGGCGTGCAAAACTAATTGGGCCTGAATATGTGAAAGAAGGCGCAATTGTGATTGATGTCGGTGTCAACAGACTTGAGACAGGAAAACTGTGTGGGGATGTGGACTTTGAGTCGGTGAAAAAAAAAGCGAGCTTTATCACACCTGTTCCTGGAGGGGTCGGTCCGATGACGATTACGATGTTGTTGCACAATACGCTACAATCAGCACAAAATCAGGCAAGTGAAAACAAGACGTTTTCCAGTTAATATGGTATCTTAGAAGATGGATGGGACTTAAGGTTCTTCCGTCTTTTTTTCGTATGACCATGCTTCAAAAAGGAGTTAACTATTATGAGTGAACGCAGATACTTAACGGTTACTGCTCTAACGAAATACATAAAAAGAAAATTTGATGTGGACCCTCATTTGCAAGATGTGTGGCTGAAAGGGGAGATATCCAATTTCAAGCAACATAGCAGAGGACATATGTACTTTACCCTCAAAGACCAAAACGCACGACTCCAGGTGGTTATGTTTGCCGGTCAAAACCGAAACCTTGCCTTCAAACCACAAGAAGGAATGAAGGTCCTTGTTCGTGGAGAAGTAACCGTCTATGAAGCAAACGGATCCTATCAGATGTACATAAAAGAAATGCAACCTGATGGTGTCGGCAGTCTGTTTTTAGCCTATGAGGAACTAAAAAAGAAACTTTCCCAGGAAGGTTTGTTTTCACCAGAATACAAAAAAACATTGCCTAAATATCCGCGTGCTGTAGGGGTAATCACCTCTCCAACAGGAGCGGCGGTCAGGGATATCATCACCACCTTGAAGAGAAGATATCCACTAACAAAAATAATTGTTATTCCCGCTTTGGTGCAAGGGGTGAATGCTGCACCTTCCATTGTGAAGGCTATTCAAACCGCCAATAAAATGTCTGATCTTGATGTGCTTATCGTGGGCCGTGGCGGAGGTTCCATCGAAGAGTTATGGGCCTTTAACGAAGAAGTCGTAGCTAGAGAAATTTTTGCTTCTAAGCTGCCGATCATTTCAGCAGTTGGTCATGAAACGGACTTTACGATAGCGGACTTTGTAGCGGATATGCGCGCACCGACACCTACTGCTGCGGCCGAATTGGCTGTTCCGCATATCAACGAACTGATGGAGCGCCTTTCAGACCGTAAATTCCGGCTGCACAGAGCTTCTAATAAATTGATGCAACATTACAAGGACAGGTTGACGGCTTTGCAGAAATCGTATGCGTTCAGGTTCCCGAAAAATCTTTATGCACAAAAGCAGCAGGATCTTGATCGGACTATGGATGATCTTGAGGCGGCCATGAAAAGAATGGTGGAACGTAAGCATGTAAAATGGGAGCAACTCGCTGGGTTACTTGCAAGAAACCACCCGAAAAAGCAATGGGAAGCAGAAAAGCTTACACTAGATCAGCAAACAAAATTGCTTACGAAGCAAATGCAGCAGGTATTACAAAAGAAACAATGGGAATTCCAACATAAACTATCCAAGATGGATGCATTAAGTCCTCTTAAAATTATGAACAGAGGATATAGCCTAGCTTACCAAGAAGATGGTACCATCATTAAAAATGTGAGACAGGCAGAAAAAGGAGATACCATTCAAGTTCATCTTCAAGATGGCCGGTTAGAATGTGAAGTACAAAATGTAAAGGAGCGAAACGGGAATGACTGAAAAAAAGGACGTTACTTTTGAAGAAGCAATGAAAGATTTGGAAAACATTGTGGAAAAGCTTGAAGAAGGAGATGTGCCATTAGAAGAAGCCATTTCTTTTTACAAAGAAGGAATGAAATTGTCCAAGCTTTGTCATGACAAGCTTTCTAATGTGGAGGCAGAAATGGAACAGATTTTAAAAGAAAATGGCGAATTGGAGTCATTCCAAGTACAGGAGGATGAAGCTTAATTGTCACAGGTGATGGATTTACAAACTTTTATGAAAGATAGAAAGAAGTTGGTGGAGGACGCACTTTTTTCTTATATGAATGTTGTGGAAGCACCGGAAGTTTTACTTGAATCCATGAATTATTCCTTGAAGGCAGGCGGGAAAAGACTTCGGCCTTTGTTAGTACTTGCTACGTTGAAGTCTTTTGGGAAACCTGAAGAACTCGGAATGCCGGTAGCTTGTGCCGTAGAGATGATACACACCTATTCTTTAGTGCACGATGATCTGCCGAGTATGGATGATGACGACTTCAGACGCGGAAAGCCGACTAATCATAAGGTGTTCGGTGAAGCGATGGCAATTTTGGCTGGTGATGCCCTGCTCACGCATAGCTTTGAGGTCATGGAAGATCTATTGAATCTAGACGTCAAGCCAATAAAAGTTGTCACTCTGATGAAGGAGCTAGCCAAAGCTGCAGGGCCAACAGGAATGGTCGGAGGACAAGTAGCGGATATGGAGGGAGAAGGTGCACAACTCTCACTTCAAGACCTTGAATATATACATAGAAATAAAACAGGGAAGCTTCTCGGATTTAGTATTGTGGCAGGTGCCATACTGGGAGATGCAACAGAAGAACAGATTTCTAAGTTGGATCAGTTTGCCGACCACCTCGGTCTTGCCTTCCAAATCAGGGATGACATTCTGGATATTGAAGGGGATGCCGCTAAAATTGGCAAGCCGGTAGGGTCTGATACCCTAAACGAAAAAACGACCTATCCTTCTCTTTTAACTATGAATGGCGCGAAAGAAAAGTTGGAATATCATATTAAAGAGGCAAAGCAAATTTTAGAGGAAATCCCATTAGAGTCGGATCTTTTGGAGCAACTTTGCGATTTAATTGCCAAAAGAGACCATTAATCGACAAAAGTAGCAGTCAAAATTGAGCATTTCCTCTTTTTGTGGTATAGTGTATGGTACAAATGAGTGGTGCAGTATTCTAGTCAGTCCACCTTATCTGAAGGCGGGCCTAAAAATCCGCTAAAGGGCACATCGATGAAGTTCCTTGTGTCGGCTTGAGGCGCCCAGCCTTGGGTTGATGCTGGGAGTTAAGGTAGTAGGGCGATCCACAATGGCATGTGGGCGAAGACCCTACTTCCGTGGAGGCCCATTCTCACCCTTGTTTTTCCCCTAGGGGAGCAAGTGGTGAAATGGTGATAAACCTGCTATATGTCTAACTGGGTTAGGCATATACAGCGTAGCCTGCCTTGAGTGGAGTCGGAGGGGATTATGGTATGGGATCTATTCACTAGGCCGGTGAATCTATCTATGTATTCCATATGAAATCCGTTCTGCAAAAGAGGCTAAGATCTGGTTAAGGGCTGTAGAGGAAAACTCCTAGACTGTTCTGACATTAAGACATGTATTGGGGATTATAGTGCGGACTAAGTGGTAATCCAGTCTAGTCGCTGGCGACACGGCTAAGGCAGGTTTAAAGGGAAACCGCCAGTATGGCGACATCTGGTACTTGCTTGGGAAAACCTACTGGACCTAAGCCGCAGTTTTTACTCAATGCATGACCACTTATACATAATAAACGATTGAAGTTTGGTGGATTAAATAATATTGTCTATAATAAAATGTAAGATAACTACAAAAGCTTACTTATATAGAGTTGGGATTTTATACTATGGTTAATAAATGGAAAGATGCAATAAATTGGAGTTTAGCTATCGCCGTTATCACACTCGTGTTAGCGGCTATTTTTTCAATCGTTTCCACCTATCTGCTCTCAGGAGTAACATGGGCAGTAGGAATGGTCATTGTCTTTATCATCGTCTTTATCGGGATTTTTTTCGATATGCTTGGTATTGCATCCACAGCAGCAGATGAAAAACCGTTCCATGCCATGGCAGCAGAAAGGGTAAACGGTTCCAAGCAAGCTATTCAAATTGTCAGGAATGCAGATAGGTTTGCAAGTTTCTGTAATGACGTTATCGGCGATATTTCTGGAATTATTAGTGGTACCGCATCTGCGATAGTAGTGATATCGTTTACCCTGTCAGTAGGGCAAACAGAGGACTCTTTGTTCCACTATATTGTGGCTGTTGTCTTCACAAGTGTTGTGGCGGCTGTTACAGTTGGTGGAAAGGCTTTCGGAAAATCGATGGCGATTCGGTATTCCACGCCTATCCTGTTTCAAGTAGGAAGACTGTTTTATATACTAGAAGACAAATTTAACATTGCAGTGTTAAAGGAAAACAAAAAGCGTAAAAATAAGCGAAATTAGCAAGGAAAGAGAGTGGTCCCTTTTGGATCTTACAAAGATTAAAAATCCGCAATTTTTAAAGAAAATGTCTATAGATGAATTGGAGAGCCTTAGTGAGGATATCAGACGTTTTCTGATTGAGCAACTCTCCACATCAGGCGGCCATATCGGGCCAAACCTTGGGGTGGTCGAACTTACTGTTGCCTTGCACAAAGTATTTGACAGTCCTAAAGACAAGTTTTTATGGGATGTTGGACACCAGGCCTACGTTCATAAAATCTTAACAGGTAGAGCATGTGATTTTGATACGTTGCGTAAATATAAAGGTCTCTGTGGGTTTCCGAAAAGGAATGAGAGCGAGCATGACGCATGGGAGACTGGACACTCTTCCACCTCTCTTTCCGGAGCGATGGGTATGGCGGCTGCTAGAGACATTAAAGGAACAGATGAGTATGTTATTCCGATCATCGGTGACGGAGCTTTGACTGGCGGGATGGCCCTAGAAGCTTTAAATCACATCGGCCACGAAAAGAAAGACATGATTGTTATTTTAAATGATAATGAAATGTCCATTGCGCCGAATGTTGGTGCCTTGCACAGTGCGCTAGGAAGAATGCGCACAGCTGGTAAATACAATTGGGTAAAAGACGAACTGGAAGTGCTTCTTAAGAAAATACCTGCAGTTGGCGGGAAACTGGCGTCAACGGCTGAGCGCATCAAAGACAGTTTGAAATACCTTGTTGTCAGCGGTATGTTTTTTGAAGAACTTGGTTTTACCTATTTAGGTCCAATTGATGGACATAACTACAACGATTTAATTGAAAATCTTAAATATGCTAAGAAGACAGAAGGACCTGTCTTGATCCATGTGGTCACGAAAAAAGGAAAAGGCTATGAGCCGGCTGAACTGGACACAATCGGTACTTGGCACGGAACAGGTCCGTATAAAATTGAAACGGGTGACTTCCTAAAGCCTGTTGGCGGACCACCGGCGTGGAGTAGTGTAATCAGTGAAACTGTTCGAAGACTTGCGCGTGAAGACGAGCGCATTGTAGCCTTGACACCTGCAATGCCTGTAGGATCTAAGCTTGAAGGATTTGCAAAAGAATTTCCAGATCGAATGTTCGATGTTGGAATCGCAGAGCAGCATGCTGTCACGATGGCAGCCGGACTTGCAACACAAGGAATGAAACCATTCCTGGCTATTTATTCTACCTTCCTGCAAAGAGGGTACGACCAAGTCGTGCATGATGTCTGCCGTCAAAACTTGAATGTGTTCTTTGGAATTGACCGTTCCGGCTTGGTTGGGGAAGATGGCGAAACGCACCAAGGTGTTTTTGATATCGCCTTCCTAAGACATTTACCTAACATGGTCCTGATGATGCCAAAAGACGAGAACGAAGGACAACATATGGTCTATACGGCTAATAAGTATGATGATGGCCCGATTGCACTTCGCTATCCGCGTGGTAACGGTCTGGGTGTCAAAATGGACGAGGAATTAAAAGAAATTCCAATTGGATCGTGGGAAGTGTTGAAAGAAGGAACAGACGCTGTCATCCTGACATTCGGAACGACAATTGGAATGGCGCTTGAAGCTGCTGATTACTTGAAAAAAGAAAATCTGTCCGTAAAAGTGGTCAATGCAAGGTTCATTAAACCGATGGATGAGGCGTTATTACATGACCTCTTCAAATCAGGTATACCTTTTGTAACGATTGAAGAAGCAGTCCTTCAAGGTGGGTTCGGCAGTGCGGTTGTTGAATTTGCAAGCGATAATGGGTACACGAACCGTGTGGTAAGAATGGGAATTCCGGATCGCTTCATTGAACATGGAAGTGTGAAGGAGCTGCTACAGGAAATAGATTTAACAACAGAAAAAGTCGTGGAAAATGTTAAATTGATTGCAGCTAGAAGAAAACAAAAAAGGGCTTAAGGATATATGGCGAAAAAAGAAAGAGTAGATGTCCTTTTAGTGGAGCGCGGCCTTGTGGAAACACGCGAGAAAGCAAAGCGCTCCATTATGGCTGGACTTGTATATTCAAATGAACAACGGCTGGACAAGCCAGGTGAAAAAGTAGCATTGGATGCCCCTTTGACTGTAAAAGGGAATGTGATGCCATATGTAAGCCGAGGCGGTTTAAAACTTGAAAAAGCGCTTAAAGTCTTTGACTTAGATGTGAAGGATAAGATATTACTTGATATTGGAGCTTCTACTGGCGGGTTCACGGATTGCGCTCTCCAAAATGGTGCAAAGCTTAGCTACGCACTTGATGTAGGGTACAATCAACTTGCATGGAAACTCCGTCAAGATGAACGGGTTGTCGTGATGGAGCGAACCAATTTCAGATACGTTACACCTGTTGATTTAAATGAAGGCATGCCGGATTTTGCTAGCATTGATGTATCATTTATCTCACTGAAATTAATTTTACCTGTCTTAAAGACCTTGCTTGTATCAGGCAGCAACGTAGTGGCGCTTGTTAAGCCTCAGTTTGAGGCAGGAAGAGAGCAAGTAGGCAAGAAAGGTATTGTCCGCGAACCGAAGATACACGAAGCGGTGATGGATAAGATTATTGACTTCAGCTTGAAGGAAGGGTATGACGTGATGAATGCCTCTTACTCTCCTATTAAGGGAGGAGAGGGAAACATTGAATTCCTCCTTCATTTGCAATGGAATGGGCATACAGAAGATACCGCAGAAAATAATCTCGAAACTTCCATATCCGCTCTAGTTGCAGATGCGCACCTACAATTGAAGGTCGAAAAAGGGGAATAACTATTACGATGGTTGTTCCTTTTTTCTTTTACATATTGAAAGGTTTCCATTAACATAGAGCTAGGTTATATAGATTATTAAGGGGTGCCAACATGACAAAGGGCCAAAGACACATAAAGATTAGAGAATTAATAACAAACAGCGAAATCGAAACACAAGACGAGCTTGTCGATCGTCTGAAAAGCTTAGGTTTTAATGTAACCCAAGCAACGGTTTCAAGGGACATTAAAGAGCTTCACCTCGTAAAAGTTCCGCTATTAGACGGTAGATATAAATACAGCCTTCCAGCAGATCAACGCTTTAATCCTCTGCAAAAACTTAAACGCTCTTTGATGGATGCGTTTGTGAAAATAGACATCGCAGGCCATATGATTGTGATGAAAACGATGCCGGGTAATGCAAATGCCATCGGTGTTTTAATTGATAATCTAGATTGGTCAGAAATTCTCGGAACTATTTGCGGTGACGATACATGTTTAATCATTTGCCGTACACCGGAGGATGCAAAAGAGTTATCCGACCGCTTTATTAATATGCTATAAAATCACGCGAGGATGTGATGGTATGATTGCTGAGTTAACGATTAAGAATTTTGCTATTATTGAATCCCTTTCTGTTTCTTTTGACAAAGGGTTAACAGTTCTAACCGGGGAGACTGGAGCGGGTAAATCCATTATCATTGATGCCATCCACTTGCTGGCAGGTGGACGGGGATCACATGAATTTGTCCGTTTCGGAGAAAAACGAGCGGAATTGGAGGGCTTGTTCCTTCTTGAAGATGAGAAACATCCAGCTTATAAAGTTTGTCAGGAGCTTGGTATTGATATTGAAGACGAAATGGTTGTTTTGAGACGAGAAATCCATGCTACAGGCAAAAGTGTTTGTCGCGTTAATGGAAAGCTTGTCACCATTGCCCTCTTAAGGGAAGTCGGTCAGACATTGGTGGACATACACGGACAGCATGAACACCAGGAACTGATGGACCCTGATTTACATCTCTCGCTTTTAGACCAGTTTGGCGGAGTGGCTGTTCAAAAGGAACTTCAAGAGTATAGAAATATTTATACTTCTTTTAAGGATGTAGAAAAAAGGCTGCTAGAACTCACGGAAAATGAACAAAAGGTTGCACATCGCCTTGATTTATTGCAGTTCCAAGCAGAAGAAATCAGTAATGCGCAATTAACCGTGAATGAAGAAGATGAACTTCTCGAGGAACGGAACAAAATCAGTAACTATGAGCGCCTTTATCAATCGCTCAACAACTGTTACCATGCGATGCACGGGGAACAAAAGGGACTTGATTGGGTCGGACAAGCCATGTCTGAATCGGAAGGTCTCGAAGAAATCGATAAAAACCTTAGAGATGTTCATGAAATCATTTCCAATTCTTATTATCAATTAGAAGAACTATCTTATCGTATTAGAGACGAAATAGATCAGCTTGAGTTTGATCCAAACCGACTTGATTTTATAGAGGGCAGATTAAATGAAATTAAACAGCTGAAGCGCAAGTATGGCACTACGGTTGCTGAAGTGTTGGAATATGCTTCGAAAATAGAAGAAGAGCTCGAGACCCTGCAAAACCGGGATTCGCATATCCACCAGCTGCAGGAGTCATTAGAGTCGCTCAAACAAGATCTTGCACTTGAAGCAAAATCACTTACAGATGCACGAAGAAAAGCGTCTGAGAAACTAATGAAGAGCATCCATAAAGAGCTTAAAGACCTGTACTTAGAAAAAGCAATCTTTGATGTGAATATGGATGTGAAAAAAGAAAAGGCATCAGGTGATGTTGTGTTTGGGAAGAACGGCGTGGATGTTGTGGAGTTTTACCTTACAACAAACCCAGGGGAACCATTGAAGCCAATGGCTAAAGTAGCATCTGGTGGAGAGCTTTCTAGGATTATGCTTGCTTTGAAGAGTATCTTCTCCAGACACCAAGGCATCACATCCATCATTTTTGACGAGGTCGATACAGGAGTCAGCGGCAGGGTGGCGCAGGCTATCGCTGAGAAGATTTATCAGGTTTCGATTGATTCGCAGGTGCTTTGTATCTCCCACTTACCGCAAGTTGCTGCCATGTCAGACACCCATCTATTCATCAGTAAGGAAGTATCCGCTGAGCGCACGAAAACGAAGGTGCGAGGACTGGATCAAGATGAAAAGGTCCGTGAGATCGGGCGGATGATTTCTGGTGTGGAGATTACTTCGTTGACGAAGGAGCATGCACGAGAGTTGTTGGAGATTGCGGGGAGTATTAAGCAGGGGTAATGGATTAGAGTGATTGGCCGTTCGCATATTGAGTGTGGACGGCTTTTTTGGGTCCTCATCGTTATGAAGACTTGAGTGACGAAGAAAAAGGAGGAGAGAGGTCCTCATCGCTACTATGAAGACATCAGTGACGAGTAATCAGTAGGAGAGACGTCCTCATCGCGGTTATGAAGACATCAGTGACGAGAAATCAAGAGGAGAGATCCTCACCTCCAATACGAAGCCCTTGGTGACAAGGATATTTTTGAAATACCTAGCCAAGGCCATTAAACTCACTGAAATTTAACAACGATAGCGGCCTTTCAAAAGCAGCCCCACATTTACATAATATTCCCCATCCCTCCTCCTGATATTTATCCCCATTCTCCCCATATTACATAACTATCCATAATGGGTAGCATTTAAATTAATATCGTTGTTATAAATGTAGCCGGACAAGGCAAAATTATATAATGTAGCCATGAATGGTGTGGGATAGGACCGAGGAGAGTGAAAATGTTTGAGAGAAGATATAATTAGAAAAATTGTTGGTGTATTTCTCCTTGTTTCAGTCATGGTATTATGTGTAAGTCAACCATTTAAAGAGTATGTCCAAATCCCGAATAAAATAACGATGTTTGAAGGGCAAGGGTTACATTTCCAGTCATCTGTTCCGGTGACTGCAAAGGTAAACGAAGATTCTTCCTCCTCTCTCGGGATTGAGGCAAACGATAGAACATTAGCATTCCAAGGCAAAAAGGCTGGGGAAGGGCAGGTTGTTTTACAACTGGCAGGTATCCCGGTTAAGCAAGTCAATGTAGATGTCATACCTGAATATAAAGTGTATCCTGGTGGTCAATCGATCGGCGTAAAGTTAAATACGTTAGGTGTACTGGTAGTAGGTCATCACCAAGTGGACACAGAAGATGGGAAAAAATCACCTGGAGAAATAGCAGGCATTCAAGTTGGCGATATCATCACAAAGATTAATGGGAAAACCATTGAACAAATGAGTGACGTTGCTCCATTCGTACAAGAATCCGGCAAAACCGGAAACCCCCTTGATGTTGTCATCACACGAGAAAAAGAAACCATTGAGACGAAACTTATTCCTTTAAAAGACAAGCAAGAAAGCTCCTTCAGAATTGGATTGTATATACGGGATTCTGCAGCGGGTATTGGAACCATGACTTTTTATGATCCCATTACCATGAAATATGGAGCGTTAGGACACGTAATATCAGATATGGACACGAAAAAACCAATTATTGTCCAAGACGGACAAATCGTACGATCCACGGTTACTTCCATTGATAAAGGCAGTAATGGGGTTCCTGGGGAAAAGCTTGCTCGATTCTCTAGTGACCGTTCAGCCATTGGGGATATCTCTAGAAATAGTCCGTTTGGGATTTTTGGTACCTTGCATAAGGATATTGAAAACGGAATTAGAGATAAAGCATTGCCAATTGCCTTATCATCTGAGGTGAAGGAAGGCCCTGCCAAGATCTTGACAGTGGTCGAAGGTGATAAAGTGGAAGAGTTCGATGTAGAGGTATTAAGCAGCATTCCGCAAAAATTCCCTGCCACCAAAGGGATGGTCATAAAAATTACGGACCCTGCCCTTTTGGAGAAAACAGGAGGAATTGTTCAAGGGATGAGTGGAAGCCCAATTATACAAAACGGCAAAGTAATTGGCGCGGTCACGCATGTTTTCGTAAATGATCCTACAAGCGGATATGGTGTTCATATTGAATGGATGCTGAACGAAGCGGGTATTGATATTTATAAAAAGGACAAAGAGAAAAAAGTGGGCTAAGGCAGCTCGCTTTTTTCTTTTGTTTTGCGAAAAATTACGTTAAGATGAAGGGTGTAAAGATTTTTCGACATATATTGAAATAAATGTAAATAAGTGCGGTTTGCGTCGAATTTAAGAGTATTCTGGAGAAAAATAAAGATTTTATATAAATTTTACGGTTTTTTAAATTTTTTAAAGGAAAACAGGTTGCATTGTCGAATTTAATATTTAGAATAAAATTAAGAGCTTCATGCTTTGTAGAAAGTATAGGGACTGAGGAGGAAACTAGTTATATGAAAATTAAAGTATGTGTTGTAGATGACAACCGCGAATTGGTCGGTCTTTTGGAAGAGTATATTTCAGCGCAAGAGGACATGGAAGTTGTAGGGGTAGCTCACAATGGTCAAGAATGTCTTCAGTTGCTTCAAGATAAAAATCCGGACGTATTAGTACTTGATATCATCATGCCTCACCTGGACGGCTTAGGAGTACTTGAAAAAATGCGTGGCCTGAACCTTGAGAAATCTCCTAATGTTATCATGTTAACTGCTTTTGGACAGGAAGATGTGACAAAGAAAGCGGTCGACTTAGGTGCTTCCTATTTTATCTTAAAACCATTTGATATGGAAAACCTAGTGGGCAACATCCGTCAAGTAAGCGGAAAAGCATCACCTATCCTTAAGAGATCCGGTTCATCATCTGTTCGTTCCTCCAGCCCAGAAAATAAAGGTAGAAACCTTGATGCCAACATTACAAGCATCATTCATGAAATTGGAGTGCCTGCTCATATTAAAGGTTACCTATACTTACGAGAAGCAATCTCGATGGTGTACAATGATATCGAATTGTTAGGATCCATCACAAAGGTTCTATATCCTGATATCGCTAAAAAGTACAACACCACAGCGAGCCGTGTAGAACGTGCCATTCGTCATGCGATTGAAGTAGCTTGGTCGCGCGGAAATATCGACAGCATCTCTTCTCTGTTCGGTTATACCGTATCTATGTCAAAAGCAAAACCTACAAATAGTGAGTTCATTGCGATGGTCGCGGATAAGTTAAGACTAGAGCACAGAGCTTCTTGAGAGGGTAAGCAATAAGAAATATTAGTAAAATGAAAACCCAACATGCAAATTTGTATGTTGGGTTTGTCTATGTTACATATAATTAATATTACTCATTATTATTGCCTGATTCAGTTCGTTCCAATTCTACAAGCTTTTGAACAAGGATATGTTGAGGGAGATGCATGACTTGTTCAATTGGCACATCCAAAGCCTCAGCAAGTTTTTGGGCGGTTTCAGCAGATATTTGTAATGGGCGCATTCTGTTCACCTCACTTTATCTAAAAATTTTACTAAATAATACGTACGTTTACAATTATTTCTGACAAGAAAGAGATAGAAAGGTGTGTAAAAATGACCAAAATTTTTGGCCACAGAGGTTCAGCTGGTACTCACCCTGAAAATACGATGATCAGCTTCGAACAAGCATACAAAGACGGAGCGGATGGTATTGAGCTAGATGTTCAATTAAGCAAAGATGGCATACCTGTTGTCATACACGATGAAAAAGTGAATCGGACAACCGACAGTAAAGGCTTTGTGCAAGAATTAACCTTAAGGGAATTAAAACAACTGAATGCCGTACATAAATTCAAAAAGCAATATAAACATGCAGAAATACCTACATTAGAGGAAGTGCTGGAGTGGGCTTCGAGAAAGCAGACGATTGTCAATATTGAACTCAAGAACAGTATTCTGCCTTATGCAGGTATGGAGGAGAAAGTACTTAAGCTAGTAGACAAATATAAGATGGATCACTTGATCATTTTTTCAAGCTTTAACCATTACAGCATAGCTCGTTTAAATACTTTAGCGCCAAAAATAGAGAAAGCTGTTTTGTATATGGAAGGCATTTATAAGCCGTGGGATTATACGAAATGGGTAGGCGGAAGCGGGATTCATCCCCATATTAAGGCAGCAACTGCCAGTATCATACATCGTTCACAACAATCGGGAGTACCTGTTAGACCATTCACGGTTAATGATGAAAAAACGATGAAGAGGTTGTTTGCAGAAGAATGTGCAGGATTTTTCACAGACTACCCGAAAAAAGCAGTGCAAATAAAATATCAAAATTAAAACCGGCTGCCCAAACAGCCGGTCTTATTATTTCTCTCTCTTTTGAAACCTTTTTTGGACATTGTTCCGCTTACGGTCGCGGTGAAAAATAAATCCGGCAACAAACCATAATCCAATTAAGAAAAATAATAATCCGATAATGAATTGTAAAGTTAATGAAGGGATTAGTGGGTGTGCAATGTTAAACACCATGTCACGCATCAGTTTTATTCCATATACAGCAATAATGCCAGGAATCAATAAAATAATTAAAGCGATTATACGTTGCATATCAATTGTTGGCCTCACTTTCAAAGCTTTCGGTTTCCATTATAGCAGAAATAATCTTGCAAGAAAGCGAAAAAAGATTTAAGATAAAAGTGTGCAAGAAATTTCATACCTTTTATAGAAGACTGTGAATTTTCTTTCAATTTACTTATTTTAAGAGAAATATAAGTATCAGGTGTAGAGGGGTTTTTTATGCAGACGGTATTAGTAGTTGGTGCTGGTAAAGGTGGCTCTGCGATTTTAAAAATGTTAACGCATTCAGGAATGTTTGATTTGTTTGCTGTAGTCGATATTAACCAGGCGGCACCTGGCTTGAAGCTTGCTAAAGATATGGGGATTACAGTCGGACAAGATTGGAAGGACTTCCTATCTGAGAAGATTGATATCATCATTGAAGCAACAGGTTCAGATGAAGTATTTAGGGAGATTCGTGAGGCGAAGAATCCCAAAACGGTACTCGTTCCTGGAACGGTAGCTCATATTACAGCAACTTTGGTAGAAGAAAAAGAACAGCTGATTGCTAAAATGAAATATGAATCCCATAAGCGAGACCTCATATTCAATCTTCTTCACGATGGATTAATGGTGGTTGATCAACAAGGTAAGGTAATTATCTACAATAAAAGTGCTGAAAAAATAGTAGGAATTAAAAAAGCGCATATGCTAGGTCAGCATATCTTAGAAAATGTGCCGACAAGCAGACTGCAAGATGTGATACATACGCAAAAAGTAGAAAAGAACAAAGAAATGCTACTGGAGAACGGCAAAAAAATCATTACAACAAGATCTCCTCTTATTGATGAGGATGGAAAGGTGATTGGAGCCTTCGCCGTTTTCAAAGACATCACAGAAGTGATGAACCTTGCAGAGGAAGTAACAAACCTAAAAGGTATCCAGACCATGCTTGAAGCAATCATTCAATCCTCCGATGAAGCCATTTCCGTCGTTGATGAATTTGGTAGGGGGTTAATGATAAATCCTGCATACTCAAGGTTGACAGGACTCGAAGAACAGCAAATCATTGGCAAACCTGCTACAGCAGACATTTATGAAGGGGACAGTATGCACATGAAAGTGCTGGAAACCAGAAGAGCTGTACGCGGTGTAAATTTGAAAGTGGGTCCTTCTAAGAAAGAAGTCATCGTTAACGTGGCACCAATCATTGTGGATGGCAAGTTAAAGGGGAGTGTGGGGGTTATCCACGATGTCTCTGAAATACAAACGCTTACCACTGAGTTGGACCGGGCAAGGCAAATTATCAGGACGCTTGAAGCCAAGTATTCTTTTGAGGATATCATTGGTTCCTCTGAAGAGATGAGCCTTGCTATTGAACAGGCCAAGCTTGGAGCAAAAACTCCGGCAACCGTATTGTTGCGTGGGGAGTCTGGTACAGGGAAGGAACTTTTTGCCCACGCTATTCATAATGCCAGCAGTCGTAAGTATAACAAATTCATTAGAGTGAATTGCGCGGCCCTTTCAGAATCTTTACTAGAAAGTGAACTTTTCGGATATGAAGAGGGTGCTTTTTCTGGGGCCAAGCGAGGCGGTAAAAAAGGTCTTTTTGAAGAAGCGAATAACGGAAGTATTTTCCTTGACGAGATTGGGGAATTATCTGCCAATACTCAAGCAAAACTATTAAGGGTTTTACAAGAACATGAAATCATACGCGTGGGTGGTACAAAGGCAGTTTCCATTAACGTACGGGTCATTGCTGCTACGAATGTTAATCTTGAAAAAGGGATTGCAGATGGATCTTTCCGTGAGGATCTCTATTATCGATTAAATAGAATGCCGATACACATCCCACCTCTTCGCAAAAGAAAAGAAGATATAGAAGCGTTAAGTGAACATCTAATAAGAAAAATCAATCAAGATTATGGGAGAAATGTGGAGGGGTTAACTCCTCGTGCCATCAATCATCTTGCCGCCTACGATTGGCCAGGAAATGTTAGAGAGCTTGAAAATGTCCTAGGACGAGCCATTATTTTTATGAAATTCAATGAAGTATTTATTGATACGGAGCATATTCCCGACCTTGCAACGAGTGGAGAGAAGGTTATCCAAGATTCTACCGAAACGGTTGCAAATGATTACACTCTGGCAGAAATGTTGGAAGGTTATGAAGCGAAAATAATTCAGAAGACATTGAAGAAGAATAAAGGCAATAAAACGAAGACGGCAAAAGAACTGGGAGTTTCTATTAGGAATCTTTATTACAAAATGGAAAAGTTCATGATTGATTAAGATTGCATGCAAAAAATTGCAGGGTGTGAAGAAACTTGCTTGCTATTGATAAACGAAATAAAGCGTTTTCACCAAAAGTGAGTTGGCACGCTTCTTGCATAAATAATATTGGAGTAGAAAGGAAGGGTTGAGAAAATGAAACTAGAGGAACTTATCACCAAAGCAACCCAGCTCACTTCTAAAGTCGTAGCTATTGCGGCAGCCGAAGATGAAGAAGTGATCGAAGCGGTTTCTCATGCTTTAGACAAACAGTTGGCTTCCTTTATACTGTTTGGACATGAGAAAAAAATTATTGCATTACTAAAGGAACATAATGTAGATGCATCACACCCGGCATTGAAAATAATATCTGCTGATGGTGCGAAAAAGGCATCCGAACTTGCTGTGAAAGCTGTTTCCAGCGGAGAAGCGGATGTATTGATGAAAGGAAATGTTCCAACAGCCACCATTCTAAAAGAAGTGTTAAATAAAGAATATGGTTTGCGAACGGGAAATGTTTTATCACATGTTGCAGCTTTTGAAGTGCCTGGATATGAACAATTAATTTTTGTAACAGATGCTGCAATGAATGTAGCACCTGATCTTCAGCAAAAGGTGCAAATCGTTCAAAACTCGGTTCAGGTTGCAAGGGCACTGGGTATAGAGTTACCGAAAGTTGCGCCACTCGCAGCTGTGGAGGTTGTGAACCCAGCTATGCAAGCAACAGTTGACGCAGCACTTCTTACACAAATGAATAATAGAGGGCAAATAAAGGATTGCATTATTGATGGCCCGTTGGCCTTGGACAATGCCGTATCAGCCCTTGCTGCTGAACACAAAGGCATCCAAAGTGAAGTGGCAGGGCAAGCAGACATCTTGTTTGTTCCGACCATTGAAGCCGGAAATGTCCTATACAAATCATTGATCTATTTTGCGAAAGCAAAAGTCGGCGCAATCATCGCCGGAGCAAAAGCACCAATTGTATTAACATCCAGAGCCGACTCAGCAGAGAGTAAGTTAAACTCACTCGCACTTGCAGTTTGTTCTGTGAAATAAATATTTTATAAATCATACTAAAATCATTTACTATCTTGGGGAGGAATTTTATCATGGAAATTTTCAAATATATGGAGACTTACGACTACGAGCAATTGGTGATCTGTCAAGACAAACAATCAGGACTAAAAGCAATCATTGCTATTCACGATACAACACTTGGACCAGCCCTTGGTGGAACACGCATGTGGACATACGCAAACGAAGATGCAGCAATTGAAGACGCACTTCGCCTTGCAAAAGGGATGACGTACAAAAACGCTGCAGCTGGGTTAAACCTAGGTGGCGGTAAAACAGTTATCATCGGTGACCCTCGCACAGACAAAAACGAAGAAATGTTCCGTGCTTTCGGCCGTTACATCCAAGGATTAAACGGACGCTACATTACAGCAGAAGATGTTGGAACAACTGTTGCTGACATGGACTTGATCTATGAAGAAACAGACTATGTAACAGGTGTATCTCCTGCATTCGGTTCTTCCGGTAACCCATCTCCTGTAACAGCATTTGGTGTATACCGCGGAATGAAAGCTGCAGCGAAAGAAGCATTCGGAACAGATTCATTAGAAGGAAAAGTGGTAGCAGTTCAAGGTGTAGGAAACGTGGCGTTCAACCTTTGCCGTCATTTACACGAAGAAGGCGCGCAGCTTATTGTAACTGATATCAATAAAGAAGCGGTAAACCGTGCAGTTGAAGAATTCGGTGCAAAAGCAGTAGACATCAACGACATCTACAGTGTGGATTGCGATATCTATGCACCATGTGCATTAGGCGCAACAATCAACGACGAAACGATTCCTCAATTAAAAGCAAAAGTTATCGCTGGTGCAGCAAACAACCAATTGCTTGATACAAAACATGGCGATATCATTCACGAAATGGGTATCGTTTACGCTCCAGACTACGTAATCAATGCTGGTGGAGTAATCAACGTAGCGGATGAGCTATACGGATACAATCGTGAGCGCGCAATGAAAAAAGTAGAAGGAATCTACGACAACATTGAAAGAGTTATTGAAATCGCAAAACGTGACGGTATCCCGACTTACCGTGCAGCAGATCGTCTTGCTGAAGAGCGTATTGAAAGAATGAAAAACTCCCGCAGTCAATTTTTACAAAACGGACATCATATTTTAAGCCGTCGTAACGGACGCTAATATAAATAAATATTAAGTTTCTCAGAAGGGGCAAACGGGGTGAAAAGTAATTTCTCTCGTTTGCCGTCCGTCTGAAATGGAGGTTTCAACAGTGTTAGAAAAGGAATATCGCATACTTGTCATCAATCCGGGATCCACATCAACGAAAATCGGCGTATTTGATAATGAACGCTCTGTATTTGAGAAAACATTACGTCACGATAGCGAAACGATCAATTCCTTTGCAAGTATCTATGATCAGTATGAATTCAGAAAAACGACCATTCTTGAAACATTAGATCAAGAAGGCATCAATATATCAAAACTTAGTGCTGTATGTGGCCGCGGTGGACTTCTTCGTCCAATCGAAGGAGGAACATACGCTGTTAATAAAGAAATGCTACATGATTTGAAAATTGGGTTTGCAGGCCAACACGCGTCTAACCTTGGTGGAATCATCGCCTATGAGATTGCAACTGGTTTGAATATCCCATCTTTCATCGTGGACCCGGTGGTAGTGGATGAGCTGTCTGACATTGCTCGTATTTCAGGATTTTCACTAATCGAGCGAAAAAGTATCTTCCATGCCTTAAATCAAAAAGCGGTTGCACGCAGAGTAGCGAAAGATCTAGGCAAAAAATATGAAGACCTTAACCTGATTGTTACTCACATGGGTGGAGGTATCACTGTAGGCACGCACATTGGCGGTAAAGTAGTTGATGTAAATAACGGTCTTCATGGTGACGGTCCATTCAGTCCAGAGCGTGCTGGAACGGTGCCTGCTGGTGAGCTGGTATCACTGTGCTTCTCAGGTGACTATTATCGTGATGAAATTATGAAGAAGCTAGTAGGACAAGGTGGTCTTGTAGGATACCTTGGAACGAACGATGCAGTTAAAGTGGAACAAATGATAGAGGCTGGCGATGAAAAAGCGGCTTTAATATTTGATGCAATGGCTTATCAAGTTGCAAAAGAAATCGGTTCAGCAAGTGCAGTGCTGGCAGGTAAAGTAGATGCCATCATTTTGACTGGCGGACTTGCCTATGGAAAAGGATTTGTAAAACAAATTTCCGAGCGCATCAGCTGGATTGCAGACGTTATCGTACAACCAGGTGAAAACGAATTGCAAGCTCTTACAGAAGGAGCGCTTCGCGTATTACGTGGTGAAGAAGAAGCAAAAGCATACCCTGGAACGGTCGTAGACACAAAAGTAGTACAGAGCTAGAAGGGAGCAAGGAATAATGGCACAAGAATATGATTTAGTCATCCTAGGTGGCGGAACAGGCGGGTATGTCGCGGCTATTCGTGCATCTCAACTTGGCTTAAAAACAGCAGTAGTAGAAAAGAAGAAAATCGGCGGAACTTGCCTTCATGCAGGATGTATCCCAAGTAAAGCATTACTTCGTAGTGCAGAAGTTTTTGCGCAAACGAAGAACAGTGAAGAGTTCGGCGTAATCTCAGGTGAAGTGAAACTTGACTTCTTCAAAGTGCAAGAGCGCAAACAAAAAATCATTGATCAGCTTCACGGCGGTGTGCAACACCTGATGAAGCAAGGGAAGATTGATGTGTTTTACGGAACAGGCCGTATCTTAGGGCCTTCCATTTTCTCTCCAATGCCAGGAACAATCTCTGTGGAGTTCGAAAATGGTGACGAGAACGAAATGTTAATTCCGAAGAACGTTATTGTCGCAACAGGATCTCGTCCACGTTCTCTTCCTGGACTAGAAATTGACGGCACACAAGTCATGACTTCTGATGAAGCATTATCACTAGAGGAACTTCCAAAATCAATTATCATCGTAGGTGGAGGCGTAATCGGTATCGAGTGGGCATCTATGTTAGATGATTTCGGTGTAGAAGTAACCGTACTTGAATATGCTGATCGCGTATTGCCGACAGAAGACAAAGAAGTTTCCAAAGAAATGCAACGTCTGTTGAAAAAACGCGGCATCAAGGTAGTGACAAGTGCGAAGGTTCTTCCAGAAACGCTTGAAAAAGCAGATGGATCTGTAACAATCAAAGCCGAGCACAAAGGGGAAGAGAAATCCTTTACTGCGGAAAAAATGCTAGTGTCCGTTGGCCGTCAAGCTAACGTTGAGGGCATTGGTCTTGAGAATACAGATATTCAAGTGGAAAAAGGATTCATTAAAACCAATGACCGTTTCCAAACAAAAGAATCACACATCTACGCAATCGGTGATGTAATCGGCGGCTTACAGCTTGCACACGTTGCTTCCCATGAAGGAATCGTGGCAGTAGAGCATATGGCAAATGAAAATCCTGCGCCAATCGATTACTCCATGATCTCCAAATGTGTGTACTCAAGTCCTGAAGTGGCGTCTGTTGGTTACACAGAAGAAGAAGCAAAAGAAAAAGGCTTCGATGTCAAAACAGGTAAATTCTCTTTCCGCGCAATTGGAAAAGCACTTGTGTACGGGGAATCTGATGGTTTTGTAAAACTTGTAGTGAACAAAGAAAACGATGACATCTTAGGTGTTCACATGATTGGACCACATGTTACCGACATGATTTCTGAAGCAGGATTAGCACGTGTACTTGACGCAACACCATGGGAAATTGGACACACCATCCATCCGCATCCATCCCTATCCGAAGCAATCGGCGAAGCAGCCCTTGCAGTAGATGGAAAAGCGATTCATTCTTAAAATTTGAAATGGGAGCTACACGCTTCCAACTCTCTACATATAGGAGGTAAACTTAAATGGCAGAAAATCGTCACCAAGCCTTAGGGCTTACAGATGAAAACGTATTAGAAATTTTCGAAACAATGTTACTAGCTCGCCGCATTGACGAGCGTATGTGGTTACTAAACCGCGCAGGTAAAATCCCATTCGTTATCTCTTGCCAAGGTCAAGAAGCAGCACAAGTAGGAGCAGCATTTGCTCTAGACCGTGAAAAAGACTACGTATTACCATACTACCGCGACATGGGTGTTGTTCTTACTTTCGGTATGACAGCAAAAGAATTAATGCTTTCCGGTTTCGCAAAAGCGGAAGATCCAAACTCAGGCGGACGTCAAATGCCAGGTCACTTTGGTCAAAAGAAAAACCGCATCGTAACTGGTTCTTCCCCTGTAACAACACAAGTACCACACGCAGTTGGAGTGGCACTTGGTGGCCGTTTAGAAGGAAAAGACCTATGCACGTTCGTAACATTTGGTGAAGGTTCATCCAACCAAGGGGACTTCCATGAAGGCGCTAACTATGCAGCAGTTCACAAGCTGCCAGTTATCTTCATGTGCGAAAACAATAAATATGCCATTTCTGTTCCTTACGAAAAGCAAGTGGCATGTGAAAAAATCTCTGACCGTGCACTAGGGTACGGAATGCCTGGTATCACTATTGATGGAAACGACCCGCTTGAAGTGTATGCGGCTGTTAAAGAAGCAGCAGATCGTGGACGTCGTGGTGAAGGCCCTACTCTTGTTGAGGCAATCTCTTACCGTTTGACTCCTCACTCTAGTGATGACGATGACCGTGCATACCGTGAGCGTGATGAAGTGGATGCAGCAAAAGCGAAGGATCCAATCATCAGCTTTGCAGCTTACTTAAAAGAAGTTGGCGTATTAACAGATGAAAAAGAAAAAGAAATCAACGATAAAATTGCAAAAGAAGTAAACGAAGCAACAGAATACGCAGAAAATGCTCCATATGCAGATGCTGAATCCGCAATGAAGCATGTCTACGCAGAGTAAGGGGGAACTATCGTGGCAGTTATTTCTTATATAGATGCAGTAACAATGGCCATCCGTGAAGAGATGGAACGTGATTCTAAAGTATTCGTACTTGGGGAAGACGTAGGAAGAAAAGGTGGAGTATTCAAAGCGACTACTGGCCTATACGATCAATTCGGGGAAGATAAAGTTATCGATACACCCCTTGCAGAATCAGCAATCGCTGGTGTAGCAATCGGTGCAGCAATGTATGGCATGCGTCCAATCGCAGAAATGCAGTTCGCGGATTTCATCATGCCTGCAGTTAACCAAATCATTTCAGAAGCGGCTAAAATCCGTTACCGTTCAAACAACGACTGGACTTGTCCACTTGTTGTTCGTGCTCCATATGGCGGAGGAGTTCACGGTGCACTTTACCACTCTCAATCCGTTGAGGCAGTGTTCGCGAACCAACCTGGTTTGAAAATTGTTATGCCTTCTACTCCTTATGATGTAAAAGGTTTATTGAAAGCGGCAATCCGTGATGAAGATCCCGTTCTATTTTTCGAGCACAAACGTGCGTACCGTCTGATCAAAGGCGAAGTACCAACAGATGATTACGTATTACCAATCGGTAAAGCAGACGTAAAACGCGAAGGCGAAGATATCACGGTTATTACGTATGGTCTTTGCGTACATTTTGCACTACAAGCAGCAGAGCGTCTTGCACAAGACGGAATCTCGGCTCACATTCTAGACTTGCGTACAGTGTATCCGCTTGATAAAGAAGCAATCATGGAAGCTGCTTCTAAAACAGGAAAAGTACTTCTGCTTACGGAAGATACAAAAGAAGGAAGTATCATGAGTGAAGTATCTGCAATCATTGCAGAAAACTGCTTATTCGACCTTGACGCACCAATCATGCGCCTTGCTGGACCTGATGTACCTGCAATGCCATATGCACCAACTATGGAAAAATACTTCATGGTTAACCCGGACAAAGTAGAAAAAGCGATGCGTGAGCTAGCTCAATACTAAAACCTGATTTTTAAGTGGAAGAGTGAAGGAATGGTAATGTTGATTTCCTTGCAGTTGATTGTAGTGGAAGGAGCTTGACTCCTGCGGGAGGAAGGGACAGGGGAGACCCCGGAAGGCGTAGCCTGAGGAGGCTCCCGGACCGCCCGCGGAAAGCAAGCTCCTGGAACGGAGATCAACTGCAGAGTTCAACAGAGCCAACCGATTAAAGGAGGTTCTCATCATGGCAGTAGAAAAAATTACCATGCCGCAGCTTGGGGAAAGCGTAACTGAAGGAACAATCAGCCGCTGGATCGTAAGCGTAGGCGATAAAGTAAACAAATACGACCCTCTAGCAGAGGTCATGACAGATAAAGTTAACGCAGAAATTCCATCTTCTTTTACAGGAACTATTAAAGAACTTGTAGCAGAAGACGGGGACACACTAGCAGTAGGAGAAATCATCTGCTACATCGAAACAGAAGGTGGCGGAGAAGCAGAAGCAACTGCTGACGCACCGAAAGAAGAAAGTGCACCTGCATCTGCATCTGCACCTGCAGCAAAATCCGAAGCGCCATCAGCACCAGCTGTAGAAGAGGATGCAGACGCACCTAACAAACGTCGCTACTCTCCAGCAGTTCTTCGTCTTGCACAAGAAAACAATGTAGATCTTGAGCAAGTAAAAGGAAGCGGAGCAGGCGGCCGTATTACAAGAAAAGACATCCAAGCGGTGATCGATTCTGGCAACATCCCAACTGCTGATTCCAAGCCTGCAGCTACTCAAGCTCCAGCAACGGAAGCTCCAAAGGCGGCACCTGCAGCACCAGCGGCTCCATCTGCACCTGCAAGTGCTCCTAAAGCAGCACAACCAGTAAACGTACCAGTTGAAGCAGGCGATATCGAAATTCCTGTAACAGGCGTCCGTAAAGCAATCGCTGCAAACATGCTGCGCAGCAAGCACGAAGCTCCACACGCTTGGACAATGATTGAAGTGGATGCTACAAACCTTGTTGAATACCGCAACTCCTTAAAGAGTGAATTCAAGAAAAAAGAAGGCTACAATCTTACTTTCTTCGCATTCTTCGTAAAAGCTGTTGCTCAAGCATTGAAAGAATTCCCACAAATCAACTCTATGTGGGCTGGCGATAAAATCGTTCAGAAAAAAGACATCAACATCTCCATCGCCGTTGCGACAGACGACGCGCTTTATGTGCCAGTTATCCGCAACGCTGATGAAAAAACAATTAAAGGTATCGCTCGTGAAATCACAGAACTTGCCAACAAAGTTCGCGCTGGTAAATTAACATCTGCAGAAATGCAAGGTGGAACATTTACTGTCAACAACACTGGTTCTTTCGGGTCTGTACAATCACAAGGTATCATCAACTACCCACAGGCAGCCATCCTGCAAGTGGAATCCATCGTGAAACGTCCAGTAGTAATGGACCACGGCATGATCGCAGTTCGCGACATGGTAAACTTATGTATGTCTCTTGACCACCGAGTTCTTGATGGTCTTGTATGCGGACGCTTCTTAGCACGCGTTAAAGAAATTATCGAGAAGATGTCTAAAGAGAATACGTCGATTTATTAATAGTTTGGAACCAACCGATAAAGTCCTCCTCGAATGGAGGGCTCTGTCGGTTTTTTTGTTTTCGCCCGATTACTCGTGATAATCGCCCGTAAAATCAAATTATCGCCCGATTGCAGTCAATTATCGCCCGTAAATCTCAAAAATCGCCCGAAAGACCTCCAGAATCGCCCGAATAGTTTTCACCGACACTTCGGCCGGAAGTTTATATTTTATATTGTCTACAGACAGGTGGACGTATTTACTTGTAGATCAACATACAATGATTGCAAGCAAATAAAAAACTTTTCCCCAGAGGAGGCAGTCCATGAAAGCTGTTGTGTATACCAAATATGGTCCACCAGAGGTACTTGAATTAAAAGAGGTTGATAAACCAGTTCCAAAAGATAATGAAATTCTAATAAAAATAGTGGCGACAGCTGTCAATGCTGCAGATTGGCGATTGAGAAAAGCAGACCCGGTAGCAGTAAAATTGTTCTTTGGACTAACACGTCCCAAGAAGTCCATTCTAGGCGGAGTCCTGTCAGGTATAGTTGAGTCTGTTGGAAGTAAAGTTACTCAATTTAAAGCAGGGGACCAGGTTTTTGGTTCTACAGGGATGAGTATGGGTGCTTACGCAGAATATATATGTCTGCCTGAAAATGGAGTTGTAGCAGTGAAACCATACAATCTAAGCTATGTTGAGGCAGCCACTGTTCCTTTCGGAGGGCACACTGCCATTCATTTTTTAAGAAAAGCAAATATACAACCTCGGCAAAAAATTCTAATCTATGGGGCATCCGGTGCAGTCGGTACAGCAGCAATCCAACTAGCCAAATTATATGGTGCTGAGGTTACAGGGGTATGCAGCACTGCCAATGTAGAAATGGTGAAGTCTTTAGGGGCAAACAAAGTAATTGATTATACAAAAGAAGAAATTGCTGGAGAAAATTATGATGTGATTTTTGATACGGTTGGGAAAATACCCTATGAAGCAGTCAAGAAAACGCTTAAGAAAAAAGGAACCTGGATTCTCGGCGCATCAGGCCTCACTCAGATGGTGCAGGGATATTGGAGTGGCATGTCACGCGGTTATAAAATAATTTCAGGTCTGGCATTGGAAAAAGAAGACGACATTAGGTTTTTGAAAGAGCTGATTGAAAAAGGCAAGTATAGAGCAGTTATCGATAAAAGCTATCCGATGGAACAATTATCAGTTGCTCACAGCTATGTAGAAAAGGGGCACAAGAAAGGCAATGTTGGGGTTATTATCGATGAAACCTACGATAAATAGGTAATTAAAAAGGGTATAGGAAACCGCTATGTTTCCTATACCCTTTTTGTCAGATATTCCGTTTATCTGTTCGCCAAAAACATCCCATCCAACTCTCGCATCTTATCATAAGCCTCCAACAGATTTTCAGGTACAACGGTCCTTCCAAAAACCCATGCATTTTTTTCGATTTGACGCATCAAGATTTTTTTCTCTTCTTCTCCGCCATACATCAGTATTCTCAAGTCATGCTTGTTCTTTTTAAAATCCAGGTAATAGCCGACTTCATGAAAGAGTATGAGTTTCACAAAGTTTTCATCAGTTTCTCTAATTTTATTATTGATCTTCGCTTTGTATCCGTTAATCTGCAAATAATTGAACTTGATCGTGTTAGTCGATATGTTAAAGCTCATCGGTGCTTTTAGATTATTGTCAAATTCAAAATTAATATCTAAGCTAAGTTCCTCTAGAGTTTCTTTAATTATGTTTTCAATGGTCCATATGTATAACATCGCTACAAATCACTACCTTTTTAAAAGACTATCGATTATATAGTAAGTATAGTTTTTCTATCTAAGGAATACCACTGAAAAATAAGTAATTCCTATGCTTTCTTTATTTGCCGTGCCCACATAACTATATTAAAATAAATATATGAACTTTTGAAAAATTTAAATTTGTAAGCGATTACGTAATTAAGGGGACGAGGGGATGAAGATGAGTAGATTGAAAGAGATGAAGAACAATAGTTTCCCGAAGGTGACAATGGAAGAGTGGGTGGAGCAGGCAGAGAAAGCGTTAAAGGGGAAACCTGTTTCCAAGCTCAACACCGCTACATACGAAGGTATAATACGTAAACCGGTATATACAGAAAATGATAAAAATGACCAAGCACCTAAACAATTAATAGACCAGGCTAATTGGGCAGTCAGCCAGCAACTTTATGCATCTACTTCATTCGAGGAATTAAATGCTCAAATGAAAATGGAACTAGAGAGTGGCTTGCAATTTATTCATTTTGCAACCTATCCGTCAACAGAACCTAATGCATTAATAATAAACGACCAAACAGCACTTAAAGAATTATTCAGTGACATCTCCATGAATGACATAGCTCTCCAAGTACATGCCGGAGCCAGCGCCACAACATTCATCAATGCATTGATCGATAGCGGGATGGAAACGAAGAACTTGCAAGGAATCATTGGGGCAGATCCTGTTGGGGAGCTTGCAGCAACAGGCAGACTGAGTCAACCTTTGGAGCAGTATTATGACGAAATGAAATCCAATATAGAGTGGAAGGAAAACAATGCTCCACACCTTAAAACAATTTGGGTCCAGTCCAATGCCTATCACAACGGAGGAGCAAATGCCGTACATGAGCTTGCGGCTGTCATGGCGACGGCCGTTGAATATTTGCAACAACTGATGAATAGAGGTTTGACCATTGGTGAAGCTTCCCAGGAAATAGCATTCACTTTTCCGGTAGGAAGTGACTTTTTCATGGAACTCAGCAAGCTGAGAGCGGCACGAGTGTTATGGACAAATATCGTGGAAGCTTTTGGGGGCGATGAAAAAGCACAGAAGATGACAGTCCATGCCACAACTTCTATGTTTACCAAATCTAATCTTGATCCGTACGTCAACATGCTCCGGTCGACAACTGAGGCATTCTCTGCCGCAATTGGAGGAGCAGACAGTATCAATGTGGAAAGCTTTCAGCAAGGCAATGATGCTTTCTCCCGAAGAATCGCAAGAAATACTCACTACATCTTAAAAGAAGAGAGCTTTTTAGATAAAGTCGTGGATCCAGCAGCAGGATCTTATTATGTTGAAAACCTGACAAATCAATTGGCTGATGAGGCATGGAAGCTGTTTCAGGAGCTGGACAAGCTTGGCGGAATAGTGGAAGCTCTGCGAATAAATTTTCTACAGGAGCGCATTACTGAGGTAAAAGAAAAGCGTCTCAAGGATGTCCAAAGCAGGAAAAAAGTGTTGGTCGGAACGAATATGTTTGCCAATCTTCAAGAGGAGTTAAAGTGGCAAATAAGCACTCAACCAATTGAGAAGAATGAACATGCTCCAGTCAAAGTACAGGCCATTTCATCTTTAAGATTATCGGAAGCCTTTGAAAGCCTGCGTTACCAAGCCAAGGTGTATCAGGAAAAACAGGGAACACCGCCAAAAGTTACTTTGATCAATCTTGGTTCATTAGCAACCCACAAGGCCCGAACTGACTTTGCATCAGGCTTTTTCCAGGTAGGAGGTCTTCAACCTGTACTCAGCCCAAGCTTTGAAGATGCTAAAGAAATAGTGGAGTGGGTCTCTGAACAAAACATAAATGGTTATGTATGCATTTGCGGCAGTGATGACACTTACGAGGAGTTTTTAAATGCAGCGGTGGTGGCTGTTAATTCGCCTAATCGAAAAGTATTGGTTGCTGGCTTACTTGAAGCTGGACGTCATAAAGAGCTGCAGGAAATAGGGGTTAGTGATTTCATTCATATACGCTCCAATTGTTATGAGCAATTAGTAAAGATACACCAAGAAATGGGGTTGACCGACAATGAAGCCTGATTTTTCAACAAGAACACTAAATAAGGAAACCACAGCTACGAAAGTGCCACTGTCCAATGAAGCGGTGGAAGAACTATTTTATGAAACAAATGAACAGATTAAATTAAAGGCCAATTACACACAGGCCGACTTGGATGGAGCCGATCACTTGGGAACTCTTCCTGGTATAGCCCCGTATTTGCGAGGGCCTTATCCGACGATGTACGTTAACCGTCCATGGACTATCCGTCAGTATGCCGGTTTCTCGACTGCGGAAGAGAGCAATGCATTTTACAGAAGAAACTTGGAAATGGGGCAAAAAGGGTTGTCGGTTGCCTTTGACCTTGCGACACATCGCGGCTATGATTCTGACCATCCCCGTGTAGAAGGGGATGTTGGAAAAGCAGGAGTTGCCATTGATTCTATTCTTGATATGAAAGTTCTTTTTGATGGTATACCATTGGATAAAATGTCTGTGTCGATGACGATGAATGGTGCGGTTCTGCCAATTATGGCCTTTTATATCGTTACGGCGGAGGAACAAGGGGTAAGTCCAGAAAAGCTTTCCGGGACCATTCAAAATGATATTTTAAAAGAATATATGGTTCGTAATACGTATATTTATCCGCCAGAGATGTCCATGCGAATTATTGGCGATATTTTTGCTTACACGTCCCAGCATATGCCGAAGTTTAATAGCATCAGTATTTCTGGTTATCATATGCAAGAAGCAGGGGCTCCGGCTGATATTGAGCTTGCCTATACGCTAGCAGACGGTCTCGAGTATGTGAGAACAGGACTTGAAGCGGGTATTAATATCGATAAATTTGCACCAAGACTTTCGTTCTTCTGGGCAATTGGCATGAACTTTTTCATGGAAGTGGCGAAAATGCGGGCCGCCAGATTCATATGGGCGAAGATGATGAAGGAGTTCTTACCGAAAAATCCAAAATCCATGGCATTAAGAACCCACTCTCAAACATCAGGATGGAGCTTGACGGAGCAGGATCCATTTAATAATGTCACGCGCACTTGCATTGAAGCACTAGCAGCAGCCAATGGGCATACGCAATCATTGCACACCAACGCATTGGATGAAGCAATTGCGTTACCAACGGACTTTTCCGCACGTATCGCCCGCAATACGCAGTTGTATTTGCAGGAGGAAACGGAAATTACCAAAGTTATCGATCCTTGGGCTGGTTCATATTATGTGGAAACTTTGACGAAGGAATTGATTGATAAAGCGTGGGCACATATTGAAGAAATCGAAGAGCTTGGTGGCATGGCAAAAGCGATTGAAACCGGATTGCCGAAGATGAGAATTGAAGAAGCATCTGCACGCCGTCAAGCGAAAATCGATTCAGGAAAAGAATCTATCATTGGTGTGAACAAATTCCGTTTAGAAAAAGAAGATATGGCTATTGATGTTTTGGATATTGATAATGCAGAGGTTCGTAAAAAACAGATCCTTCGTTTGCAAGAACTTCGTGAAAATAGGAATGAAACAGAAGTGGTATCTGCTCTAGAAGCACTGACAGATGCGGCTCGCACAGGGAAAGGCAATCTGCTTGAACTGGCTGTGGACGCGGCGCGCGCTCGTGCAAGCCTTGGTGAGATTTCAGATGCTATTGAAAAGGTAGCCAATCGACATCGTGCTGTCATCCGTTCTATTAGCGGAGTGTACAGCAGTGAATTCTCCAACGAGGAGGAGATGAAGGCTGTGAAGGATAAGATTGAGGAATTCTTGGAGCTCGAAGGAAGACGCCCGAGAATTATGATTGCAAAAATGGGACAGGACGGTCATGACAGGGGGGCAAAAGTTATTTCCACCGCGTTTGCCGACCTTGGATTTGATGTAGATATCGGACCTCTTTTCCAAACACCAGCAGAAACAGCACTGCAAGCGGTGGAAAATGACGTGCACGTTATCGGAATCAGTTCCCTTGCTGCCGGTCATAAAACACTTCTTCCACAATTAGTAGAAGAGCTGAAAAAATTGAACCGTGAAGACATTATCGTTGTTATAGGTGGGGTAATCCCAGCACAAGATTATGAATTCCTATATAGTAAAGGCGCTTCCGCTATTTTCGGACCTGGGACGGTTATCCCGCGTGCAGCTGAAAAGGTTCTAGAGGAGATCTACGAACGCCTTGGCTATGAGGAAGTGGAAGAGACGCATGACTAAAGAGCGTATACCGCGAAAAAAGGTGCTCAAAAAGGAGGAGCGGATAACAGCGGATATCATCTCTGGTATCCATGCAGGAGTCCGCTCAGACCTCGCTCAAGCCATCACGCTTGTGGAAAGCAATGCAACACGACATTTTCATAAAAGCCAAGAAATCATACAAGAAATCATGCCTTCGACCGGGCGCTCTGTTCGGATAGGGATAAGCGGAGTACCAGGTGCAGGCAAGAGTACTTTCATAGAAGCGTTTGGATTGTACTTGTGCGAGCAAGGCCATAAAGTCGCCGTGCTTGCAGTCGATCCGAGTAGTTCCAAAACAGGTGGTAGTATCCTTGGGGACAAAACGAGGATGGAGCAACTCGCAAGGCATCCGAAAGCATTTATCAGGCCATCTCCTTCAAGTGGCACATTGGGTGGAGTTCATAGGAAAACGCGTGAAAGCATTCTTTTATGTGAAGCTGCGGGCTATGATGTAATTTTAGTAGAAACAGTCGGAGTCGGACAGAGCGAAGCCATTGTCCGTGATATGGTCGATTTCTTTTTACTGCTTGTTTTAACTGGGGCAGGCGATGAGCTACAAGGTATGAAAAAAGGCATTATGGAACTTGTTGATGCTATTGTCGTTAACAAAGCGGATGGAGAGAATAAAGCAAGAGCAGAGAAAACTGCTCATGAGTACAGACAAATCCTTCATTTCTTGCAGCCTGCAACAGAAGGATGGGAAACGAAAACTTTTACTTGTTCGGCTTTGAATAATGTGAATGTTGATGAGACTTGGAAGATTGTTCAGGAGTTTGTGGAAAGAACAATGGAATCCGGAATTTTTAGTGAACGCAGGAATGCACAAAAAAAGACTTGGTTTTATACTTCGTTAAAGGATCAAATAGAGCGGATGTTTTTTGACGATGAAAAGGTGAAAAAAGAGTTACCAGTTCTTGAGAAGCAAGTTGGGGAAGATGAGGTTTCTGTATCTTTGGCTGTGGAGAAGTTAATTAGAAGTTACAGACATTAATTATAGGGCAAAAAAAAGGAAAGTGAGCATATCACTTTCCTTCATCTAGGGAGTATAGGGGTATGGATATCTAGATGTTAATGATATAATACCCGCCAAAATAGAAAATAAACCTTTTTTGTTTTTTTATTTGAAAATAATTGGTATGATAAGAGTAGTTTAAAACTTGAGGTGATACAACATGAATATCGATTTTAATATGTTTATGAATGATGTTGTTCGTACTGCCAGAGAAGAAATGGATAACGCTGGCTATGAGCAACTTAGAACAGTAGAAGATGTTGAAGAAGCATTTGCACGTAAAGGGACGACACTTGTAATGGTGAACTCTGTTTGTGGTTGTGCAGGAGGTATCGCACGTCCAGCTGCAACGCATGCGGTGCATTATGACAAGCGCCCGAACCACTTAGTTACTGTGTTTGCAGGGCAAGATAAAGATGCGACGGAGAAGGCTCGTGAATATTTCGAAGGCTACCCGCCATCCTCTCCTTCTTTTGCTTTATTAAAAGACGGCAAGATTGTAACGATGGTAGAAAGACACGAAATCGAAGGCCATGCGCCAATGTCTGTCATCACAAAGCTTCAAGGCTATTTTGAAGAGCATTGTGAAGAGCTATAAGAAGTATTTAAAAGAGTGCCGGTTCCATTTATGGGACCGGCACTTTTTGTTGTTTAGGAGATTGAATGATGGAATAATCGTCATGGTGATCCTATATCGTCGTGATAATGGCCTCGATGACGAAAAAAAGGAGAAGAGCCGTCCTCATAGACGTGATGAAGACATCAGTGACGAGAAAAAAAGAGAAGAGCCGTCCTCATAGACGTGATGAAGACTTCAGTGACGAGAAAAAAAGAGAAGAGCCGTCCTCATAGACGTGATGAAGACTTCAGTGACGAGAAAAAAAGAGAAGAGCCGTCCTCATAGACGTGATGAAGACTTCAGTGACGAGAAAAG
>NZ_JAIVKY010000001.1 GCF_020524325.1 Sutcliffiella horikoshii | reverse complement strand
AAAGAGAAGAGCCGTCCTCATAGACGTGATGAAGACTTCAGTGACGAGGAAAAAGGAGAAGAGCCGTCCTCATAGACGTGATGAAGAGCTTTTTGACAATGAATTATATTGGAACAGTCAAGAATGAAGCGTAAGGGCAAGATTCGGCCACTATTGCAAAGCATCTGAGAACTTGATTCCATTTTGGCGGTTACCAGAGGATAAGTGTTTTTTTTGTAGAATCTAAAGCTAATATTTACCGCTACATCCTCTCCCTATAGAATATTACAATAATAGTTAGGCAGTTTAATAGGAGGAAGTAACAGAATATGCAACTTAGACGGAAACTTACGTTTTTTCTTTTGGCTCTGCTAGTTATAGGGAGTGCCATAACTATATATTTATTCAATTCAACAAAGCCAGTATCTACTGATTCGAGCTCAGAAAAGAAACCAAAAGTCGTGGAGGAAGTAACTGACAACCCACCTGAGATTATTAATTTCACCCATACTTCTTCTTCAGATGAAAAGGAAGATTCTGTAGTAAGTGGTGATGTAAAACTCCAGTTAGAAGCAAAAGATGACTACTCAATTAATAAGGTTGAATTTTATTCAAGTAATGGCGACTACTTAATTGGTGAAAAGACTGAAGCACCATACACGATCAATTGGTCCACCGATCCCTGGGTGGAAAATGGTGAGCAGATTCTGAAAATCGTTGTCTATGATAGCGCCGGACAAAAGGCGGTAGCAACGAAAAAGGTTACGGTAGAGAATAAAGAAGAGGAAGCGGACTACAAAATGGTCGGTTATTATGCTGGTTGGTCCAGTTATTCGGGATTTAACGTGGCCAACATTGATGCTAGTAAACTGACACATATAAACTATGCGTTTGCTAATATATCAAACGATGGAGAAATAGTTGTGGGAGACCCAGCAATTGACCATGATAATTTCAAGGACTTGCAACAGCTAAAGAAGCAGCATCCTCAACTGAAAACAATGATTTCTGTGGGAGGTTGGACTTGGTCGAAAAACTTTTCCAACGCAGCGGCTTCTGAAGATTCTAGAACCAAATTTGCAGAAAGTGTTCGACGATTTATTTTAGAAAATGGCTTTGATGGGGTGGATTTGGATTGGGAGTACCCGGTGAGTGGGGGACATCCTGATAATGTAAACCGCCCGGAGGATAAGCGAAATTATACCCTTTTACTTAAAAAGATCAGGGAAACCTTGAACGACCAAGAAAAAAAGGATGGCAAGGAGTATTTGCTTACTATCGCAGCAGGAGCCAGTGAATCACATGCTGCAAACATGAAATTATCTGAGCTGCATCAATATGTCGATTATATACAGTTAATGACCTATGATATTAATGGGGAATGGGATGAGTTGACCGGTCTGAATGCGCCATTGTATAAAGATCCTAATAGTGCGTTCAGTTGGCAGTGGAGTGTCCAAGACGGGATTGAAACTTATATGGAAAGTGGTGTGCCGGCAGATAAGCTGGTGATGGGGTTGCCGTTTTACGGACGCGTTTTCCATGAAGCTAATGCTGACAACAATGGACTGTATCAGGACTTTAATGGAGGTACATCGTTAAGTTATGGAAAACTTAAAGCGGACTATATTGAAAAAAATGGATTTGAACGTTATTGGATAGAAGAAACCCAAGTGCCAGTACTGTATAATGGCAATACATTCATTAGTTATGACGACGAGGAATCTATTGCGAAGAAAACCGATTTTTTAAAAAAGAATGATCTTGGTGGAGCGATGATGTGGGAGTTGAGTCAAGATCCCGACAGAGTGCTTTTAAATCGAATTTATCAAGAACTAAATAAATGATGAATGGGAGGCACGCTATTAATACTGGCGTGCCTCTTTGTTTTACACCGAATAAATTGTGATTACCTATGTTTCCCACTTCGGAACAATTATATAATAGGTTAGTAACTTAAGAAATTCTTAAGAAAATACTTCAATAATACTTAAGATTTACCATATATGATGTGTACATAGAGAAAGAATGGTAAGTGGGAGAAGGGTGAGAGATGGCGAACTATACGGTATTGGTAGTAGATGATGAGAAAGAAATTAGAGATGCGATAGAAATCTATTTGAAAAATGAAGGTGTTAGGGTCTTAAAAGCTCAAGATGGGGTGGAAGCGTTAGAAATGCTTCATGAAAATGAAGTGCATCTAATTTTACTAGATGTAATGATGCCGAGGCTCGATGGAATTTCTGCTACGCACAGAATTCGCGAGGAGAAGAACATCCCAATCATTATTTTAAGCGCAAAAAGTGAGGATACCGATAAAATTCTTGGCTTGCAAGTGGGAGCGGATGATTATGTAACAAAGCCATTTAATCCGATGGAACTTGTCGCGAGAGTGAAATCCCAGCTCAGAAGGTATGTCACACTTGGAACGTTTGAAGGAATTAAGAAAGTGATTGATCTGAACGGCCTGACCATTGATAAAGAATTGAAGGAAGTTACGGTTCAAGGAGATCCTGTCAAATTGACGCCGATTGAATATAAAATAGTGGAGCTGCTGATGACCAATGCCGGCCGGGTATTTTCCATCAATGATATATACGAGCGGGTTTGGAAAGAACCTGGCTACAATGCGGAAAATACAGTGGCGGTACATATTCGCAAAATTAGAGAGAAGATAGAGATAGATCCGAAAAATCCAAGATATTTAAAGGTGGTATGGGGGATTGGGTACAAGATGGAGAAATAGAATAGTAGCTTTTTTAATGGCACTAGTTTTTGTTTGTGCGTTAAGTGGAAGCTTTTATTTTATATTAAATTTAGATAGGTTCAATCAGGAAAGTTATTTTGAGACAGAAGAATTTCAGCAGGAACTTGCGCAATATGCCAATTATTTGATTACCAGCGAATTAGGAACGTTATCTGAAGAGAGTGTTAAAGAAAAGATACACGTCTCCATGGAAGAAATAGAAGAGCATCGTTATAAATATGGTTCTTTGGATGCTCAACTTGATAACATCCGCTATCAATATGAGGAGCGTCTTCAACTTGCAGAGGATGGCGAGATAAGCGAGCAACCAGAAGAGATAGTAGCTGAAAGAAATGAAAAATTAGATGATATTCAAAAGAACTTTTCTAGTGATGAACATGTAGAGAAGAAAATAAGAGCAGAAAAAGAAAAAATAGTGGAAGCCTACTTTGAAGATGAAAGTAACTTCCCTCCTATTTCATCTCTGCTCAGCGATGAGTTGTTATACTTTTTTGAACAAAACGGCGAAAGCTATACTAACACAGATGCCCAAATTAATTCAAAAGAACAATTATTCAATGAAAACAACATGCAATATGTTACCAATTACACGATACATGGAGATAGGTATTTTCATTCATACAATTGGCCCTATGAGGATTGGTTGTACCAAGCACTGGCGGAGGTTAAAGGTGATTTTAATGGGAAGATTGGTGTGCCATTAGAACTTTCATCCGATAGCCTATTGATGACTTTTAAAACTAATTATGAAGAGAATAGGATTTGGTTTTGGAGACTTGGGATAAGTTCACTGATTGTATCATTATTATGGTTTATCACCATGTTAAAAATTGTTTCTCTGCCAAAACAAGCGGGGAAGTGGCAAAAGCTATATAAAAAAATTCCAGTTGACTTAAGGATTGCAGCCTTGGGATTAACTACCTTTTTGTTATTGTTCAGTTTAATGTGGGCTCATGATTGTATTAATCAATTGACATACAGCTTATCAACTGCATGGGCCACTGAATTCATAATTAGTATTCTAGTCGCTGCATGCTTGAGTTTACTAACCTACTACCAAATAAGATATTTGATAGCAACCATGCGAAATATGTCTGATTTTAAGGAAGCATGGACAAGAAGTGTGCTTCTTAGAGTATTAAGATTTTGTAAAAAGGTGTATAAAAAGCTCTTCCTTATCGTAAAGGACGCATTTTTAAATACAACTACAGGCATCCAAGTGTTCGTTCTCCTGACGATCGTCTTTGGACTAGGCCTTGGATTCTTTATGATTTTTATTGATATAGCTTTCTTCCTGCTATATTTCTTGTTCGCTGTTTTCATAGGAGTGCCGACGTTTATTCTTTTAGTAAAGAGTGTCGGTAATTTTAATAAGATATCTATAAAAACTGAAGAGATGGCTTTAGGAAAATTAGGCGATCCACTTGAAGTAAAAGGAAATTCAATCCTTGCTAAAATGGCAGCAAACCTAAATATATTGAATCAAGGAGTAAAGGTGTCATTAAATGAGCAGGCAAAAAGTGAACGCTTGAAAACGGAGCTGATTACAAATGTCAGCCATGATCTTCGGACACCTTTGACCTCCATCATCACATACACGGAGCTTTTGAAGAAAAACGACCTGACTGCTGAGGACCGGTCCGCGTACCTGGAGATTATTGATAGAAAGTCACAACGTTTAAAGGGTTTAATTGAGGATTTATTTGAAGTATCAAAGATGGCAAGTGGTAATATCGAGCTTGTAAAAGAGCGAGTGGACCTTAATCAACTTCTGCAACAAGCGCTGGCGGAATATGATAATTCATTGAAAGAATCTAATTTGCAATTTCGTGTTGCCAACCCGGATAAACCTTTATATGCCATGGTGGATGGACAGAAAATGTGGCGTGTATTTGATAATTTAATTGGAAATATTGTGAAGTATTCATTAGAAAACTCACGTGTATATATTCAGGTTCAACAGCTTGGTGATAAAGCAAAAATCACGTTTAAAAATGTTTCAAAATATGAATTGAATGATCAAAGTGAGGAATTATACGAACGTTTTAAAAGAGGAGATACATCTAGGAATACGGAAGGATCTGGCCTCGGACTTGCGATTGCTAAGTCGATTATTGATTTGCATGAAGGCAGTCTCGATATTGAAACGGATGGGGATTTATTTAAAGTGATTATCTGCTTGAGAGTGGTGGAATAAGTGGATTTCACTACAATATATAATGTGCATTATGACAGGGTCTTTCATGTGAGTTTTTCTCTTATTCGCGACCGACAGTTGGCTGAAGACAATGTGCAGGAAACTTTTATAAAGGCGTATAAGAAGTTGGATAGTTTACAAGAGAGTGATAAAGTAGGAGCTTGGCTCTGCGTGATTGCAACAAGAACAGCTATTGATTTTATTAGACGAGAGAAAAAAATCGGTGGATGTCCAATGGAATTAGATGTGTTAGATAGTCTTGGAAAAGAAGCACGCCATAATGTTGCAGCAGAAGTGGAAGCGAAATTGTTGAAAGAGCTCTTGGATGAAAAGATGGAAGACTTCACAATTGAAGACAAGAAGCTGCTCGTTCTAAAAATGGAAAAGGGATTAAAGGAGCGGGAAATCGCTAAAGCTTTGGAGATGAATCCAGCTACAGTGAAATCGAAGATCCATAGAGCTAGAAGGAAGTTAAAAGAGCGAATGGCTGTAGAGTTGAGTGCTTAGGGGGATTATTGTTGGTGCAGGGGACACTTTTCGTAAAAAGTGCTCCCTGCACTTTTTTAAAGGAATTTTTATAAATGTTTTACTATAGAAGTTCTTACGAGGACAAACTCCATTGGGTATATTTAAGGAAATTAATTATGATGATTCAAAATCACGTTGATCTCTTTCATCCAATTTTGCAGATATTTCTTCAAGTATTGCTTCAATATCCTTCGTTTGATCCTCTTCTATTCTAGTCAGAGTAGCGTTTATCTCATTAAACCGGTCGTTCACATCATGCTTGAATAAATAGAATTCTTCCCGAAGTGTACCAGTGGTGTTTGTCAAAGAATGAAGTTCTTCTTTTATTTGATGCTGTCCGGCTGTAAGCATAAACGTCTTTTCATTAAGTCCGGTAATCTCATTCTTCATCAGTATTTGATTCTCGGAGAGTGTGGAAGTTTTCTCGTTAAGCTCACGAATCTCATCCTTCATCAGGATCTGGTTCTCGGAGAGTGTGGAAGTTTTCTCGTTAAGTCCGCGAATCTCATCCTTCATCAGGATCTGGTTCACAGAGAGGATGGAAGTTTTCTCGTTAAGCCCACGAATCTCATCCTTCATTAGGATCTGATTGTCAGAGAGGATGGAAGTTTTTTCGTTTAATCCTTTTAATTCTTTTTTCATTTCGTCTTGAGACTGTTGAAAATCCAACATCCTATTCAAAATCAAATCCAATTTAGCATCTCTATTCATATTTTTTCACCTCCTTTTTCTAGTCCATTGTAATTATAACATGAACCTAGACTAAAGGAATTATAACAAGAATCGTATATTTCAGAATAATAAAAATAGAAAAACTTTATTTATCTTTATTAACTATATTGCATAAATATTAACATGTGTTAAAATACATTTATCCGAATAAACATACATCATAATAACACTTGATTTATATGTAGGTTTGTTTCATAATTAGATTAAATTTTTAACTTTTCTGAAAAAAAGAACAGGGGGAAATTATTGTGAGAAAATGGTTTTTGTATTCATTAATTAGTATTTTAGTAGTAGGCTTGTTGTCCGCTTGTGGAACATCCGGGAACGGGGATGAAACGAGTGGAGAAGGTGAAGATGGAAAGAAAGTGTTAGTAATGGGAACTTCCGCAGACTATCCGCCTTTTGAGTACATTGATACTGAAGTTGGAGAAGAAATTATCGGTTTTGATGTGGACCTTGCAAAAGCTATTACAGAAGAACTTGGTTATGAATTGAAAGTTCAAGATATGGATTTTAGTAGCTTAATTACCGCTATGAAATCAGGTAACATCGATCTTATTTTGGCGGGTATGACACCGACAGAAGAGCGCGCTGAGCAAGTTGATTTTACAGATGTATATTATACAGCCAATCACATGATTGTTTCATTGAAAGATAGCAATATTACTAGTTTGGAAGATTTAGAAGGTAAAACGGTTGGGGTTCAGATGGGATCGATCCAATATGATAAAGCCGAAGAAATTGCGGAAGAAGTGAATATTACTATTGAAAACCGTGACCGCATCCCACAAATTGTTCAAGATTTGAAAACTGGCCGTTTTGATGCAGCAATAATTGAAGATACAGTTATGAAAGGGTTCATGGAAAAAGATGCAGACCTTACTGGTTTTACACTTGAATCTGATGAAGAAGGATCTGCAATTGCCCTTCCAAAAGGCAGCGAATTAACAGAGGAATTCAACCGTGTTCTAAAAGAAATGGAAGAGAACGGTGAGATGGAAAAGTTAATCAACAAATGGTTCGGTGGGGAAGAAGAATAAGACTATACAAAATCAAAAGGGTGCAGTAACCGCCCTTTTGATTTTCTTGTTAATATGACAGAAAGGACTGGTAGCACTTGACGATCGACTTCTTAGATTTTAGCGCCATAACGGGTTCCATGGATTATATCCTTGCGGGTGTAAAGGTAACGCTCCAAGTCGTATCACTGGCTGGGATACTAGGTTTTATCATTGGAACGCTATTGGCTTTATGTAAGATTGGCAGAATCAAACTGCTTAGAATCTTTGCGGATATTTATACATCCATATTCCGAGGAACACCGCTTGTTCTTCAATTAATGTTAATATTTTTTGGATTGCCGCAAGCAATTGGCATCACGCTTGAACCGGTTACTGCTGCCATCCTTGCATTCGGGTTAAACTCAGGGGCATATATTTCTGAGGTAATCCGTGCAGGAATTATGGCAGTTGATAAAGGACAGCGAGAAGCTGCCATGGCCCTTGGCGTACCATATCGCCAAATGATGAAAGACATCATTTTACCGCAAGCATTAAAAAATATCTTACCAGCACTTATGAATGAATATATTACACTTACTAAAGAATCAGCAATAGTTACAGTTATCGGCGTAATGGACGTCATGAGGCGTTCTTTTATGACAGCATCGAATACTTATGCATACTTAGAAGCATTCATGTTTGCCGGACTTATCTATTACGTGTTAGTAATGATTCTAACATTGATTGGCAAGCTCATTGAAAGGAGAATGAGACGCTATGATTAAAATAGAAGATTTGCATAAATCCTTTGGCAAACTAGAAGTGTTAAAGGGGATTTCTACACAAATTAAAGAAGGGGAAGTAGTGGCAATCATCGGGCCTTCTGGGTCTGGGAAATCCACTTTACTTCGCTGTATGAATCTACTGGAAGAGCCAACTTCCGGTCACATTTGGATTAAAGACCAAGATGTTGCAAATAAGAAAACGAACATCAATAAAGTGCGTCAGGATTTGGGAATGGTTTTTCAACACTTTCACTTGTTTCCTCACAAGACAGTTCTAGAAAACTTAACATATGCTCCTGTATCTGTAAAAGGAGTTTCGAAAAAGGAAGCCGAAGCGAAAGGGACGGATCTGCTTGCAAAAGTGGGACTAGCTGAGAAAGCGAAGGAATATCCTAATCGCCTGTCTGGAGGTCAAAAGCAGCGTGTGGCAATTGCCAGAGCTCTTGCGATGGACCCCGAGGTAATGTTGTTTGATGAACCAACTTCGGCCTTGGATCCGGAGATGGTAAAAGAGGTACTTGAAGTAATGAAAGCTCTTGCCCAAACGGGAATGACAATGGCTATTGTGACACATGAGATGGGCTTTGCCCGTGAGGTTGCTGACCGCGTATTGTTCCTTGATGATGGAATGCTTGTGGAGGACGCGCCGCCCGTTGAGTTTTTTACAGCTCCGAAGTCCGAGCGTGCTAAGGTGTTTTTGGAGAAGATGTTGTAGGATTGAGGTGGGACCAGCTCTCTTTGGAGGAGCTGGTTTTTGTTGTACATACATAATTATTCATGCTAACTTAACACTAATAAACAATAACTCTTCCCAAAGAAAGGAGCACATACAATGACCAATCATGACCACAACCTCCAAACCGCCACTCTCGGCATGGGCTGATTCTGGGGAACTGATGCCCGGTTCGGGTATTTGAGAGGAATCATTCGCACAAGAGTAGGCTACGCAGGTGGAACCACTCAGACGCCTACCTACAAACAAATGGGAGATCACACCGAGTGTCTACAGATTGACTTTGATCCTAATCAAATAACTTTTGAAGATATTGTCCGACATTTTTGGAGCTCACATAATTCCAATCGAGGAAATTATAAAGGCAGGCAATATCTATCCTTATTTTTATACCATGACATTTATCAAAAAGAAGATTTAGAAAAAATAAAGCAAGAAATACAAGGTACTAACTCGCAATCAATAGGAACGGAAATTGCACCACTTGTTCATTTCACTCTTGCTGAAGAAAAACACCAGAAATATTACCTAAAAAGGTATTCAAGTGCGACACAAAAGTTACGAGAGCACTTCGCTACTGAAGAGGCCTTCACCAATGCTACTTTGGTAGCGAGGTTAAACAGTTTTGTGAAAGGATATGGGACCCTATCTTCCTTAAGACAAGAAATTGAACAATGGGGGAGAGAAGACGCAGGTGAAATAATTTCTTTGGTTAATGGTTTGAAATGGTAGGGGGATTTACACAAATCATAGCTACACCTTTATTTAACTGGATGAAGGCACTTTCATCGCGAAATAGACCCTAAGAGTGTCTTCATCCAGTTGATGAAGACACTTCCAACGCGTAAATCACCCCGAAAGTGTCTTCATGCACCTTATGAAGACACTTTCATCACAAAATCTACCCCAAGAATGTCTTCATCGACCCGGACATTCTTTTTTCCCTCTCAGAAACTCAAGTACCCTTACCAACCCCCTCATCCTAAACTAAATGTATAGAAAAAGCTGGAAAACAAACACTAACCCTTAGCAGAAAACTAAGGGAGGACCACGACCACAATGATAATGAAAACCACACGAATCATCATATCACTATTAATAACCGTCATTCTAAGTTTCACCACAACTCTAACCAACGCAGAAAGCCCAACCTACAAATCACGTGCTGATATTCCAGCCGAATATAAATGGAACCTACAGACTCTATATAAGAATGAAACGCAATGGAAACAGGATGTGTATAAAGCCAAAAAGCTGGCAGATCGTTTTGCCAAAAAAGAAGAAAAGCTGGACAGTGATAAACAAATCCTCCCCCTTTTAGAAGACTATTTTGAGCTATTTCGCTTAATGGAAAAAATCTTTGTCTATTCAAGAATCAACCTGGATGTAGACATTAGCAATACATCCGCTCAGGCCCTATCTGATGAAGGTCAAAATATGATGATCTATGTGGTGGAGCGGACAGCATGGTTCTCGAATGAATTGCAGGCAATTGATAAGGAAAAGTGGCAGGAGATTCTCGAAAGTCCAAAACTTAAGCCATATTACAACCATTTAAAAGATACGTATGAGGATAAAATTCATTCTCTGCCTCCAGAAATGGAGAAAATGCTAATTAAAACAATGCCGATTGTTAACGCACCGAGCGAGCTTTTTACGATGATGTCTAAAGACCTTGTCCTCCCAAGCTTTACGGTAAAGGAAAAAGTGTATGAAATGTCTGCACCTTTGTATTCAGTTTATATGTCAAGCAAGGACCGGGAAGTGAGGAAGGCTGCTTTCCAAACGTATTACCAGACCCTTGAAAATTACCAGGATACCTTTGCTTCCATGCTTGCCAATATCGTAAAAGCGAATAACTTTTTTGCTACAACGAGGAACTATTCTTCCTCGTTAGAAGCTCATCTAAAGAGAAACGATATTGACCCGAAAGTTTACACACAACTAATAGACACCGTTGAAGAAGGACTTCCATTATTTCATCGATACCTTAAATTGAAAGAGAAATATGTTGGCATCGACGGTTCCATGCATATGTACGATTTATCTGCCCCTTCTCCTTATACAAAAGAGGAAAAGATTCCATATGAAGAGGCAAAGGAAATAGTCATAAAGGGGTTATCACCGATAGGAGAGGCTTATATCAAAACGCTATCAAAGGGGCTCTCTTCCAATTGGGTGGATGTTTATAACACTCCGGGTAAAGCTACAGGAGCTTATCAAATAGGGTCATATGACTCCCATCCATTTGTTTTATTGAATTATCAGGGACTTCCTAGTGATGCCTTGACTCTTGCACATGAGATGGGACATGCGATGCATTCTTATTTTTCCAATGAAAAGCAGCCTTATCAAGATGCAAGATATGTGACGTTTACGGCGGAAGTTTCCTCTACCTTGCAAGAGCATCTTCTTCATAAGCAATTGATGGATGAAGCAACAACGAAGGAAGAAAAAATTCATGCTCTCTATCAATACTTAGAGGATTTTAGGGTAACGCTATTCCGTCAAACGCAATTCGCGGAGTTTGAAAAGATAATTCATGAAATGGGACAAAACGAAGAGCCTTTACATGCAGAGGCTATTAAAGGGGTCTATTATGATCTCAATAAAAAGTATTATGGGAAGGACATGGACGTTGACAAGGAAATCGCGATGGAATGGGCGAGGGTTCCTCACTTTTTCCATTCAAGCTTCTATACGTATCAATATGCAACAAGTTTTGCCGCTTCCGCAGCCCTTGCAGAACAACTGGAAGAAGGCGGCGCTGAGGCACAAAACAAGATAGTAAAAGAGCTGTTCTCTTCAGGTGGCAGCCTACCACCAATCGATATTCTGAAACGGTCTGGAGTGGACATGAGTAAAAAAGAACCAATTGAAGAATCGTTAAAAAGGTTTGAAGAGCTGGTAGATGAATTTGAGGATCTTTTAAAATGATAGCCCAAAAATTAAGTAAACAACTCCCCACATTTTTCATGTATAGTAGTACTATGTGATTTATTGAACAAACGAAAGTCGGGAGAGTTTTATGTATGAGAAAATTTAAAATTGGATACCGGACAGCAAAGACGGCCCTCGGTACAGGGATTGCAATTAGTATCGCTCAGTTATTAGAGCTGGACTTTTACGCATCCGCCGGGATCATTGCAATACTCTGTATTCAAAATACAGTAAGGAAGTCATGGAAAGTGGCAACTGCGCGCTTTATCGCATGCTCCTTAAGCCTTTTATTTGGCTTCGTGTTCTTTGAGCTTTTAGGGTACAATCCGGTCTCCATAGCGTTGCTGTTGCTATTTTTTATACCTGTAACTGTTATGCTTAAGATAACAGAGGGAATAGCAACGAGTTCGGTTATCCTTCTTCACGTCTATTCAGTTGAAGCATACTCAATAGGGCTAGTAGTCAATGAGTTAAGCATCATCTCAATTGGAATTGGTGTAGCACTTATAATGAACACCTATATGCCGAGTGTAGAGAAGGAATTGAAAAGCTACCAGTTACAGGTGGAAGAAAACTTTCATAAGGTGTTTTCCGAAATAGCCTATTTTCTCCGCCACGGAGACCGCGGTTGGGATGGCCAAGAGATTCCAGAGACAAATAAGATATTAAAAGAAGCGAAAAGTTTGGCATTCCGTGATGTGGAAAATCACTTCAGACGGGAGGAAAATCATCATTATTTTTACTTTAAAATGAGAGAAAAACAGTTGGATGTCATGGAGAGGATGCTTCCTATAGTGGCTTCAATTGAACATAATGTGGAGCAAGCACATATGGTAGCAGATTTCATAGAGGACCTTGAACATGCCATTCATGCAGGCAATACGGCTTATCTTTTCTTACAGCGCTTGCGCGATATGCACGAAGCATTTCAAGAGATGCCGCTACCTGAAAGCCGTGAGGAGTTTGAGACAAGAGCGGGACTTCGTCATCTCTTAAAAGAATTTGAACAATACCTTATACTTAAAAGCGATTTTATCGGTTTGGAAACTACGAAGTAAACGAATGGAATGAACACCTTTCAACCACACTATACCTAAAAGGCAGGTGGATGAAAGGTGTTCATTTTTACAATAATCTTCGCATTGGTAACATCACCACTCTGGCCGCTTGGACCAAATCCTCTTCCAGGCGATCCATATATTATTGTTAATAAACAAACAAATCAACTTGCTTACTTTCAAGGAGAAGAATTGAAAGAGGTCCATACTGTAGCCACGGGAAAATCGAAAGAACTTACACCTGAGGGTGAGTTTACTATTACGGTAAAAGCAATTAACCCATACTATCGTAAAAAAGACATCGCTGGCGGCGATCCGAAAAATCCGCTAGGAACAAGGTGGATTGGTTTTGACGCACAAGATACTGATGGAAGGACCTATGGTGTTCACGGGACAAACAATCCCTATTCCATCGGGGGATATGTGACACAAGGTTGCATTCGTTTGGAAAATAAGAATGTGGAAGCATTATTCGACAGAGTGCCTGTGGGAACTAAAATTTGGATCGTGAAGACAGGCAAATCTTTTGAGGAGCTTGGGAGAGAAAAGGGTGTATTGGAGTAGGGAATTAGAATTACTAAACCGGACTATTAGTTCGGTTTTTTCTTTTGTACTTGAAACTTTCTGTAAAATCAAACGTATAATTACTGAATACAGTTGAGGGGGGATAACATGCACGATACTTATAGAGGTCTTACAAAAATATTATGGGGATTTCTTTTTGTGCTAATTGACATAAACATTGAGTATGTAGATATCATTCCAGATTTTGTTGGCTATGCCATGATTGCATATGGGTTGATGCAACTTGATTTTGAGAGGGAGCGAAATTGGGCGGTTGCTATTGCATTCATATCTTTTCCCGCTTTCTTCATACCGAAAGCCAACGGTGCAGATCCAATGAGTTACAATGGGGACTATTTTTTGAACTCTCTTTATTATACAGGGCTTGGAGTGTTGCACTTAATCTTGATGTATCTTATTATCAGCAGGCTGATTAAGGTAGCTGAAAGCAAAGGACAATTTGAAGTATCACAAAAGGCTAGGACCAGGCTGATGTTGTATGTAGGTCTTAGTATTTTTGCTTTAGTAGGATTTCCGCTAGGAGAGATGCTAGGATTCTTATTGATTATTGCAGTTATTTTCTTACTCATCATGGAAATTGTTATGTTGGTACTGATTGCAGAATTTCGTAAAGTATTATAGGGGAGGAGTGCTTGAATGACTTTTGTGTGGATAATGCTAACGATTGCAGTGGCACTGGTTTTTATTGATGTGGCAGTAAGAAAGTTACTTGGAATAAAGCGTGTTAAGCTAACAGATCCAAAAGGAAAGAAAATTGATTTGATCGGAAGAATTATTTGTGCCATTTTAATTTTCATTTTGTATCCGGCCGTTATTGAAACAGGTGTCCTTCAAATGAAGCATCTCTTTATTCTCTTTTTTACAGTTCTATTCAGCTTTCAGGCAATTATCCAATATATTTATATAAAGGAATCAAAAGAATTCTTCATTACACTGCTTATGAATGTTGTATTTGTTGTTTTCTTGTTCAATATTGACGACCTTATAAAGCTCTACAGCTAATCAAAAAAAAACGAGCCAAGTATCTCTGGCTCGTTTTTGTCTGTTAATCTATTAAAAAAACATGGAAGCTCCAGCTAATAGTGTCGTAATAAGCATGACGCCAATCATTAAATAGACGACAACCTTTTGGAATTTGCGGTTCATCATTTGAGTTATTCACTCCCCATTTATTCTACTATCCCTATTTTACATGGATTTCAATTCTTTCTCAAGTTAGGTTTCTAGACGAAAAAGGAAGGAATTTTGCACAAAAAGTCGAAATGTTATAGAGTCATAGTTAGGGGACATACAACAAGGGGGGATTGGCATGATTAAAAATGTAAATCATATTGGGATTGCTGTAAACTCAATCGAGACAGCGCTTCCATTTTATACAGAGGCTTTGGGGTTGACTTTTAAATCTGTTGAACATGTAGCGGAGCAAATGGTAAGAGTGGCATTCATCGATGCCGGGAATTGTAAGCTGGAATTATTGGAACCTACTTCTCCAGATAGTCCGGTTGCCAAATTTATCGAAAAGCGTGGGGAAGGCATTCACCATGTAGCCTTAAGTGTAGAATCAATAGAAGATAGAATTCAAGAAATGATTGAAAAGGGAATCCCGATGATTGACAAGCAATCCCGAATCGGGGCAGGAGGAGCGAATATTGCTTTCATGCACCCTAAAGCAAGTAATGGCGTACTAGTAGAATTCTGCGAAAAGGCGGCGAAACAGCATGACAATTGATATCTATGAAAAAATAAACGAGCTTTATGACAAACGTCGCGAAGTAGAACTTGGCGGTGGAGACGATCGCATAGACAAGCAGCATGAAAAAGGGAAATTGACTGCAAGAGAGCGAATCGAACTTCTGGTGGATGAAGGGACATTTGTAGAACTTAATCCATTCATCGAACACCGATGCAATGACTTCGGGCTGCAGGGGAAAAAAGGTCCTGGAGATGGGGTTGTCACGGGTTACGGGAAAGTGAACGGAAAACCAATCTATCTATTTTCACAAGACTTCACTGTATTTGGTGGAGCCTTAGGAGAAATGCATGCAAAGAAAATCGCCAATGTCATGGACATGGCAGCGAAAAATGGTGCACCTATTGTCGGCTTGAATGATTCTGGGGGGGCGCGTATCCAGGAAGGTGTTCTTTCATTAGATGGATACGGTCATATCTTTTACAGAAACTCTATCTATTCTGGAGTGATTCCACAGATATCGGTAATTATGGGACCATGTGCAGGCGGTGCCGTTTACTCTCCGGCAATTACTGATTTCGTATTCATGGTGGAAAAGACGAGTCAAATGTTTATCACGGGACCAAAGGTAATTGAAACGGTAACAGGAGAGAAAATCAGTTCAGAAGGACTCGGTGGTGCAAAAGTACATAACGCGATAAGCGGTAATGCTCACTTCTCTAGTTCTTCAGAGGAAGAAGTACTGGCACAGGTTCGAAACTTGCTAAGTTATCTTCCACAAAACAATGAAGAAAAGCCCGAAAGGATATCTTGCGAACAAGGTGATGACTATCGTCCTGATTTAGCGGATGCTATCCCGTTTGATGCAATCAGACCTTATGATGTTCGAATTGTCATCAACCAAGTGGTGGATGAAGGGTCGTTCATGGAAGTTCATAAAGATTTTGCCAAAAATATCGTAGTTGGATTGGCAAGGCTGAAGGGAGAGGTCGTAGGACTAGTTTGTAACCAGCCAAAAGTGATGGCAGGCGGTCTTGACATCGATTCATCTGATAAAGCATCCAGATTTATTCGATTCTGTGACTCCTTCAATATTCCGTTGATTACGTTTGAGGATGTTACTGGATTCTTCCCAGGTGTTAAACAAGAGCACGGCGGAATCATCCGTCATGGTGCCAAGATCCTTTACGCTTACTCGGAAGCGACTGTGCCTAAGTTGACCGTGATTTTGCGTAAAGCATATGGTGGAGCATATGTAGCCCTAAATAGTAAATCCATTGGTGCAGATCTTGTATTTGCATGGCCGAATGCGGAAATTGCAGTTATGGGCCCTCAAGGAGCTGCAAACATCATCTTTGCCCGTGAAATCAATGAGAGCGATAATCCCGAAGAGACACGCGCACAGAAGATTGAAGAGTATCGTGAAAAGTTTGCTAACCCATATGTCGCCGCAAGCCAAGGAATGGTAGATGACGTGATTGATCCAAGAGAGACAAGGATCAAATTGATACAATCACTAGAAATGCTTCGCAATAAAAAGGAAACAAGACCATATAAAAAACACGGGAATATCCCACTTTAATTGATGACGAGAGATAGTAGGTGGAAAAACCCTGCTATCTTTTTTATTGGTGTATGCTCAAGCAAGGAAAAAATCTCATGAATAGGTTATAATAGGATGGGATTCAAAAAGTAGTAGGAGGAACATACATATGATTAACAGAGACAGACTTGTTGAAGAATTTTTAGAGCTTGTACAGGTAGACTCAGAAACGAAATTTGAAGCAGAAATTTGCAAAGTATTAAAAGAAAAATTTTCTGCTCTTGGTGTCCAAGTAGTAGAAGATGATACCATGAATGAAACGGGACATGGTGCAGGTAACCTGATCTGTACACTTGAAGGCACAAAAGATGGTGTGGATACCATCTATTTCACTTCCCATATGGACACAGTGGTTCCTGGTAAGGGAATAAAACCATCTATTAAAGACGGTTACATCGTGACTGACGGTACGACTATCCTTGGAGCAGATGATAAAGCAGGTCTTGCTGCCATGCTTGAAGCGGTAAAAGTATTAAAAGAAAATAACATTGAGCACGGAAAAATCGAGTTCGTCATCACGGTTGGTGAAGAATCTGGTCTTGTAGGAGCAAAAGCTCTAGATCCAGCTTTAGTAACGGCTAAATTCGGTTTTGCCCTTGATAGTGACGGGACAGTTGGAAACATCATAGTGGCAGCCCCAACACAAGCAAAAGTTAAAGCAACGATTTACGGAAAGACGGCTCATGCTGGAGTTGCACCAGAAAAAGGAATTTCTGCGATTACGATTGCAGCAAAATCCATTGCAAAAATGCCTTTAGGCCGAATTGATGAAGAAACGACTGCAAATATCGGACGTTTCGAAGGTGGCGGTCCAACAAATATCGTCTGTGACCGTGTCGATATTTTAGCAGAGGCTCGTTCTCTAGTTCCTGAAAAAATGGAAACTCAAGTGGCAAAAATGAAGGATGCGTTTGAAACAGTTGCAGCAGATATGGGTGGCCGTGCGGAAGTAACAGTAGACGTTATGTACCCAGGCTTCAAATTTGCTGATGGCGATCACGTGGTGGAAGTAGCAAAGCGTGCGGTCACGGAAATCGGAAGAACGCCTGAACTACAACGTAGCGGCGGAGGCAGTGATGCCAATGTTATCGCAGGATTTGGCGTTCCAACAGTCAACCTTGCTGTTGGTTACGAAGAAATCCACACAACAAATGAAAGAATGCCAATTGAAGAATTGATTAAAACAACGGAACTGGTTGTTAGCATCATGAAAGAAGTAGCAAAATAAGATGGGAAAGCTTGGTGAATTTGCCAAGCTTTTTTTAATACCTTGCTTTATAATAGAGAAAAAGGTCGAATAGGAGAAAAGTCATGGAATCCCAAAAACTAGTGATTTTTGAAGCAAAGGAAGAAGAGTATGGTATACCAGTAGAATATGTAGTGTCCATTGAAAAGCTTGGAACAGTTACAGCTTTACCTGAAATGGAGGCTTATCTAAAAGGCCTAATGAAAGTAAGGGGACAACTAATACCAGTTCTTGACGTGAAGCAAATATTATTTTCTGACGCGGTTGTAGTAAACGATAAAACCCGTTTAATTGTGGTGCAAACATCAGAATTTTCTGTAGGATTATTAGTGGAAGACGCTAAAGAGATTTTGGACGTAAAAAAAGAGGCCATAAAAGATTTAAATGTGTTGGCATTTCAATCTTCTCCGTATATAAGTGGGATGGTCAATCTTGATAGTCGATTGATTGCAATTATTAATCCGAATAACTTAGTGGGTGGCCTTGAACAAGTCCACGATATCAAGGATGCGGTAGAAGCTTCTACTATTTAGTCTCTAATCATCAAAAAATTAGACCACCTGCAATTATTAGCGGGTGGTCTTGTTAGGTATTATTGTGCTTTTGTTACTAGTTCTACTTCAATATTTCCTCGTGTAGCTTTAGAATATGGGCACACGTTATGTGCTTGTTTAACAAGCTCTTCTGCTTCCTCTTGTGTAACCCCATTGATGCTGACATTTAACACGACAGCTAGTTTAAACCCGCCATCCGTATCTTTCCCTATAGAAACCTCTGCAATTACTTCTGATTCAATTTTCTGACGTGCTTGTCTTGCAACAAGGTTTAGTGCACTGTCAAAACAAGCGGAATACCCGGCAGCAAATAGTTGTTCTGGATTGGTTGCGCCTTCTTTTTCTGTTCCGCCTAATGATTTTGGCATTGCAAGTGCAAGATCTAACGTCCCATCTTCACTTTGGATTTTTCCAGCTCTACCACCTGAGGCTGTTACTTTCGCTGTGTATAATGCATCCATGTCAAATCGCTCCTTTTAAATTGCTCAAAATTAAATTGTACAAAACTTAATTCTCCACTATCTTATCGTACGTAATTTTTTTAGTCAACTAATAAGTTGTTTAAAACTAGTTTGTGTATGAGGCAAGTCAGTTGTACAATAGTATTATTGAGATTTAAAGGAGATATATGTATGGAAAGCAACTTAAAATTAGATAATCAACTTTGTTTTAAAATCTACTCCGCAGAAAAGAAAATGATGAAATTATATAGGGCTTATTTAGATGAGCTGGGCATAACTTATTCTCAATACCTCGTTCTATTGGTACTGTGGGAAAGGGATGCTATTTCTGTGAAGAAGTTAGGTGAAAAGCTAATTCTGGACTCTGGTACTTTAACCCCAATGTTAAAGCGTATGGAAACAAATCAATTAATTACAAGAAGCCGCTCCAAAAAAGATGAACGAAGTGTTGTGATAACTCTTACCCAAAAAGGAAAAGACTTAAACAAAGAGGTAGAGTGTATTCCAAACAAATTCCTAGAAAGAGTATCGTTAAATACGGAGGAATTAAAAGCATTAAGTGAACTTCTGACAAAGTTGGTTGATAAATAAGCAAAGAAATTTAGGGTGAGCTGTATGAATGGAAAAATCACAAAAGGACATCGAGTAATCTTTCATGTAGATATGAATAGTTTCTACGCATCTGTTGAAATGGCCTATGACCCCTTACTTAAAGGAAAACCTGTAGCAATTGCGGGTAATGTAGAAGAGCGAAAAGGTATTATCGTAACTTGTAGTTATGAGGCGAGAGCCTTTGGTGTGAAAACAACGATGCCTTTATGGGAAGCAAGACAGAAATGTCCCCAGCTTATTGTGCGAAAGCCTAACTTTGACAGGTACAGGAAAAGTTCCCAAGCTATGTTTGATTTGTTAAGGGAGTATACAGACCAAGTTGAACCGGTTTCCATTGATGAAGGTTATATGGATGTGACAGATTATTCAGGACCCTTAACATCTCTACAAATTGCAAAAGAAATTCAATTGAGATTACAAAAGGAACTTTTGTTGCCATGTAGCATTGGGATTGCGCCGAATAAATTCTTGGCGAAGATGGCATCGGATATGAAAAAGCCCCTGGGAATCACTATCCTAAGAAAAAGAGAAATTGAGAAAATCCTTTGGCCTATGAATGTGGGGGAAATGCATGGGGTAGGGGCCAAAACTGCCGAAAAATTGAAGACGATCAATATCACTACAATTGGAGATTTGGCTAAAGGCAATGATTATCAACTAAAACATCTACTTGGTATTAATGGAGAGAGGTTAAAAAAGCGAGCAAACGGTGTTGATACTCGTCCAGTGGATCCTGATAGTGTCTCTGAATTTAAAAGTATAGGAAACTCTACTACTTTACCAAAGGATTCAGACGATGAACGGTTGTTAGAAAAGACCATCGAGAAGCTCGCGTCTTCCGTTAGTGCAAGAATGAAAAGAAAGTCAGTGCTCAGTCATAACATTCAGCTAATGATCAGATACGGTATTCATCATACGGTGACAAGGAGTCGAAAGCTCTCTAATCCGATAGAAGGTGAAAAGGATATTAAAGATGCTGCTATGTTTTTACTTAGGAAGCATTGGGACGGGGAACCTGTCCGCTTGTTGGGTGTAACTGCTCAAGAACTGGTGGAAAAGGATGAGTCCGTTAAACAGCTAGATCTTTTCACATTTCAAGAAGATGCCAAAAAAGAACCTTTGCATAAAACCCTTCAAGACCTAGAAGATAAATTTGGGAAGGGGATTATTAAACGGGGTATTAAGAATAAGAATACTGCGGATGCGGGCTCAAAGGCTAAAATAACGACTAGTTTTCAGAAGGATTTTTTAGAATAAGAAATTACTGATCTGTAGGCCATATTGGTTTGCAGTTTTTTTATATCCAATTAATATAGCCTGGTATACTGCTGCTGATTTCCGCAAACGGCTTCGCTTTCCGCGGGGCGACCTTGAGCCTCCTCACTTCGTTGCGGGGTCTCAACATTGTCGCTACTCCCCCGCTGGAGTCTGCGCCTATTGCTCCAATCAGCAGCTAGAAAACTTATAATATCAGATTTCACTTTAGCAAAAAAATGATTAATAATCTGTCCAACATTCTTATATATATAAGGGGAGGAGGATTGCAACTATGAGAAGAATGCGTCGGACTTCTTTATTAAAAAGTGGGCCACTGCCATTAAAGTACGTGTTTTTAATTACATTTATATTATTTAATATTTTGACGGTTTTTAGTTTGATTATCATCAATAAAAATCTAGAACCGAGTTTAAGAAGTATAGCAGAAACGAAAGCACGGCAGATTGCAACACAAGCTATTAATGATGCCGTCTCAAAGAAGATAGCAAACAGTCTAAATCCAGAGGAATTAATTATCGTATTAAATGAAGGTACGGATCATGTAGCTTTTAGTACAAATCATAAAGTAGTCAACACGGTGATTTCTGAAACTACGTTAAGAGTTCAAAGGTATTTGGATTTCCTTGAAGAAGGCAATCTGGAAGGAATGGAATCCTATAAAAATGATTTGAATATAGATTACGAAGAATCAAAAAAGCAGAATGGAATCGTATATAAGGTTCCGTTAGGGATGGCGACCAAAACGACCCTCTTTTCCAATCTTGGCCCGAAAATACCAGTGCGGTTTGAGATCCTGGGTGATGTTATCTCGAATGTGGAAACGAAAGTGATTGAAACAGGAATAAATAATACGGTTATAGAGGTTTATGTAAATGTGAGTGTGAAGATGAACATTATCATTCCTTTGGTCGAACAGCCAATGGAGATAAATAACTCTGTTAAAATAGGAGATCTAGTCATTCCAGGAAAAGTACCGATGTATTATCATGAGAGTGGAAGCGGTGGTGGAGGAGTAGCACCAGTTATTATCCCTGAGATTCCAGTAGAAGAACAAAAGAATAATAACTGATTAACCCGGTCCTGTAATGCTCGATTGCAGGGCTTTTTTTATTTTGGGTGGATTTTTCAGATAGGAAACGACATCTTCCTTACAAACATCCACCACGGAGCTGATTATATCCAAGTCATTAGTAACATTATAATGAATCATTCTTTTTGCAATTTTAAGGGCAGTTTCCTTGGTTACAGTAGAAGAATCAGGATTCATGATGAGTCTCTTCGTAGTTATTAATAACATTCTTCATTCCAGGAATCGCAATTAAACTAAGGGATGTCATCAAGCTAAGCATGAACATTGGGGCATTGCTTGTCTTATCTGTCATCATGACATAAAAAAGAATGGCAAATCCGGAAACAGCCAATAGCTTCAAAGTAACGTAGAAAGATTGTTGGATTAATTTCATTAGTATCACCTCATTAGTATTTAGAACGTTTGTTCTGTTTTTATTATAATCGAACAGATGTTCTAAAGGCAAGCATTTTATTCAAAAAAAAATAACACCCTGAAGTGTTATTTTAAAAATGATTTATCTAATAGCATAGAAAGCTCTGATAATCCAGAGACTGTATAGGTTGCTTCGCTTTCTTTAAATAGGTTAAAAGGATCAATACAAATTGTACTACAACCCAATAAAGCAGCGGGAAGAATTTCGTTAATATAGTTATCACCCACGCTCAGCATTTGGCTGTAAGGAACATGGTGTTCCTTAGATATGTATGAGAGACGATCTGCCGTGTTTACCGGTTTATTTGCTTCATAAATTTTATCATGGAAGTAAGAAGTGAATCCAAGTTTCTTCAATATGACATCGCTGTCTGTCTGCGGGCTATTAGTCATAAGGATTAATGTATACTTTTTATGGAGTTTTTCTAATACATTAGCAAACTCTGCTAATGGTTCTAATAGAAAGTCATCTGTCATCATATGTTCTCTTGTTTGCAGGAATGCCGCATAAGCTTCCTCGCTGCTTAATCCGTAGTGCTTAGCAATGGAAACTGGTACCCACCATAGATCCCCGATACTGAGCATATCAAACAGGTCAAATTGAAGCGTGCCTAGATATAGGGAAGTGAGTTTATCTTGGGATACTTCTACTCCATCCCAAGTCCAGCCTCTAAATACTTTCCCATCATTATGTGCCAGAATTAGATCTTTCTTTGCATCATACACCATACCCATCTTTAGCGTATGCGTCCCTGCCTCAATAGCTTTATAGTCTTCTGCAAACATGGTTTGTTTTTCCGCAGGCAATTTGTTTTTGAGAAGATCGGCGTAATACTGAAAGTGGTGGGTATCCTCATAAAGCGTACCGTCCAGGTCAAATACGATTGTAGAAATGTTATCCATAGCATCCATTCTCCTTTATCCGTAATACTATCATTGTACTATATTCATTGTTTATATTATGGAAAATTTCTTTTTTGAGTATAATGGAACAAGAGGAGCGGATGAATATGAAACTAACTTTTTTAGGTACAGGTTCTGGTGTTCCAGCAAAGCACCGAAATGTATCTTCGCTGGCATTACATATAGATGATAAAGAGGGTTCTGTGTGGCTCTTTGATTGTGGGGAAGCAACACAGCACCAAATTTTACATACATCATTAAAACCAAGAAAGATTACTAAAATTTTTATCACCCACTTACACGGAGATCATATCTTTGGCTTGCCTGGACTGTTAAGCAGCCGTTCTTTTCAAGGTGGGGAAACACCTTTGACGGTTTACGGGCCGGTAGGGATAAAAGAGTATATTGAAACTTCTTTGAGAGTGAGTATGACGCATGTGAAGTATCCATTAATTATTGAAGAGTTTGAAGAAGAAGGGTTACTTTTGGAAGAAGCGGATTTCACCATAAAAGCAAAAAAACTTGTCCATGGAATTCCTTCCTTTGGCTTTCGGCTTGTTCAGAAAGACTTACCAGGTGCGTTATTAATGGAGAAAGTCAAGCAAAGCAAGATTCCATCAGGCCCTCATCTCCAAGAGCTAAAAGAGGGGAAAAGTGTTACTTTGTCTGACGGTAGAATAGTAGAAGGGAAAGATTATATCGGTCCTCCGAAAAAGGGGAAGGTGATTACCGTCCTTGGAGATACTAGGTTTACTCCTGTTTCTGTTGAGTTGGCGGAAGCGGCGGATGTTCTTATCCATGAGGCAACTTTTGCAGCAAAGGATGAAATGCTTGCAAGAGAGTATTTCCATTCCACTACTGTCCAGGCTGCACAGGTTGCCAAGGAGGCAGGAGCGAAACAATTGCTCTTAACGCACATAAGTGCAAGGTACCAGCAAGAGGATGTTCTCTCATTAATAGAAGAGGCAAAAGAGATATTTTCAAACACGGTTGTGGTAAACGACTTTGATGTCATGGCCATAAAATAAAAATTATTATGGAGTGGGACGATTACTTTCGAGGTAATCGTCCTCTTTTAAATTGTTTGTTACAATTTCGTTACGAATGTTACAAACTTGGAGAGTAGGTGGATCATACATCATTAGCCTGAATGATTTTAGGTGGGGTGGAACATCATTTAAGATGTTCCTAGCCCAGGGGTCAATTAATGGTGTTAAAAGAAAAATAGGGGTACTAGAATTGCGATAGAAAGAGAATAAACAGGGGATAACGGCTTCCAATTTCAGCTTTTTCATCTAACTTTAAAAGCGTTGTAACAATAGGTAGATAGGGGGTTGGTACAATATTACATATAAGGTAAGGGGAGAGATAAGATGGCTAAAGAAATTATCAATAATGAAGATCTTTACGAAATGTTAGACGGACTTCTAAGAGAACCGGAGACATTCTGGAATAACTTTTATGAGGACAGAAATAAGGAGATTCCATTCTTTAAAGTGAAAGGTCCGGATGAAAATCTAGTTTCCTATTTGGAGGAAGGTCTGTTGCCTAAACGAGTGTTAGAGATAGGATGTGGACCTGGTAGGAATGCAATTTATCTAGCAAAAATGGGTTGTACAGTTGATGCCATTGATATTTCAGAAAATGCATTGACCTGGGCTAGAGAAAGGGCACTTTCTGAAAAGGTGGATATTAATTTTCGCCAAGTCTCCCTTTTTGAGTATGAATTCGAACCCAACAGTTATGATTTTGTTTATGATAGCGGCATGTTCCATCATCTTGCCCCACATCGCAGATTGAGCTATATAGAAACAATAAAAAAAGCGCTAAAAAAAGACGGCCACTTCGGTCTAGTTTGCTTTAATACAAAAGCGGCTGCAGAAACTGCTGACTGGGATGTTTATGAACAAAGAAGCATGAACAGAGGTATTGGCTATTCGGAAGAAAGATTGAAACGTATTTTCATAGAAGACTTTACAATTCTTGAATTTAGGGAAATGGTAAAGGTTTCACAGCCTTCTGAAATGTTTGGTGAGGACTTTTTATGGGCGAGTTTGATGAAAATTAAATAGATATGCTAGTTTGAATTAATTGAAACTAAAACTATTTCCATCCGTAAATGTATTAGGAAGAAAAAAAGGGGGAAATAGTTTGTTCACAGATTTAAACCAAGAGTTATTAGAAGTTAAAGACAACCTGCGTAAGAAAGCAAAGTACGAAGAGCATATTGAAAGGTTGAATACATATTTGACAGAAGAAAAGCGTAAAAGAAGTCAGTTAAAGACACTGTTGGAAAAAGAAGAAGAGGATGTAGCTCGACTCGAACGTTTTTCTTTAACAAGTATTTTCTACTCCATGACCGGTAAAAAGTTGGAAAAGCTTGATCAAGAACAAAAGGAAGTACTTGCAGCAAAATTGAAGTATACGGAAGCGGTTGAGACGATTGACGATGTAGAGAAGGAGCTAGCAGAGTTTCAAACGCTATTAGCACCCGTTGTTAACTCACCTATTAGATACGAGAAAATTATTCGGGAAAAGGAAAGACTAATTCACGACTCTAACTCAGTATGGAGTGTAAAATTATTTGATTTAGCGGATAAAGAAGCAGACCTGCAAACGAACCTGAATGAATACGATGAGGCAATTGATGCCGGTCAATTGGCATTGCATGCTTTGGAGCGGGCGTTATCTTCCTTAGATTCTGCAAAAGGCTGGTCCACGTTTGATATGTTCGGCGGGGGAATGGTTTCCACTGCGATGAAACATAGCCGCTTGGATGAGGCCAAGGCGCATATTCATCAAGCTCAAAATAAGCTACGAGTTTTTCAAGATGAGTTACTTGATATCAAGCATCACTTTGATTCCACGATTGAAGTGGGAGGGATGCTGACTTTTGCTGATTACTTCTTTGACGGGCTGATTGTTGATTGGATGGTGCACGGAAAAATTACGGAAAGCTATAATCAAACCTCTCAGATTATCGGAAGAGTTTCTAGGTTGCTTGGAAGCTTGAAAGGCCAGCGAGATCAAATGGAAGAAGAGTTGCGTTCAGTTAAAGAAGAAAAGAAAAACCTTCTTGAATCTTCAAACTAGTAACAAAGGAAAGGAAAACGGCCATAGTAACTGGTTTGTTTCAGAGGTTTAGACAAGTAATACCCATGCAAAACGCACTGTGTTTCTCAAAGAAATTCACAGTGCGTTTTTTTTGTAATACCAACTGTCAAATGAGTATTTGTTTCTATTAACTATTATGAAATCACATACCATTTTTAGAGGTTATAACGCAGGTCGCTAGAAAAAAATGTTAATATATAGATATCGTAGACAATTTTTACTAGTTAATAATCGGGCAGGATAATAGAATATCAGAAACTTAATTATTTTGGTATTCGTCTAACTCTTAAAGGGGGAATAAATATGAAGCGAATAGTATTTCTTGCTGTTATCTTTTTTCTTGTTGGCTGTGGACCCCAAATGGATTCTGACGATGAGTTGACGAAGCAATATCTTTTAGACAAAGGTTATGATATGGATTCTGACGGTGAGTTGGCGAAGCAATATCTTTTAGACAAAGGTTATGATATAGAATCTTACGAAGGTAACCAGGTTTACTCTTTTACCAGAGTAGAACTAGGGGATATGCCACACAATTCAATATGGGCTGTTCAAACTGTTTCTCCTGAATCATATATAGGAAAAGAGATAGTCCAGGAAGTATTTGTCGTGAAAAATCACCCTTTAAGTGAAATGGATGGACATCAGGAAGGTTTTACTGGGAAAGTTGAAGTAAGGGTGTTTATCTACAATGATGAGGTAATTGGAGGTACTTCATACCCTGTCGGTGAAGGCGTTAATGGTTGGGGTTATTCATTAGATGGAAAGACTGCCGAAGAAATACACGGGGATGACTTAGATTCACTCCTGAAAGAATGGAGTGCCCAAAATTGACACAAAAATCTTAATAGCCCATTGAGTTTATGTTGTCCCATAAACTAGGGCCGATTGCACCAAAGCTTATCTCGTATTACTTAGGAATAGGTAGTTTAATGGAAGAGGAAATAATTAATTAATGGAGGTAATTATGGAATGGAAAGAACTGAAACATAGGCAGGATATTGAAAAATTGTTAGAAACATTTGGTGGTTTCCATGATAGTTGCTTAAAGGAATTATATATGTGGACTGAGAGCTATGTAGATGAAAATTTATTTATGGGCATGTCAACAGACCTTGATACTAATGTACGAATCCTCTTCCAAAGACAATATGATAATCCTTCTGCAATTGAATTACTTTTTGAAGGGGTAACTCAATTTCATATCGTTCCCAGTCCGATTAACTATGACCCAGTCATTTATGAAGCAAAACTTATTTTACACGAAGGTTATTTTTATTGGGCTGATGATTATGATTGGGAACCAAATAATTTTACTCAGGGTGCTAATAGCTGGATTTCTTCAAAGAATCTTAAGTGGCGTGATGTTAGTTCGTGGATGGGTAAAAAAAGCAGATACGGTTTAATTACCCCAAATTAAAAGAGATTTAGAATTCAACAATCTAGAAGCGGTTTGTCCCTCAAATAAGTTTTGGGCAATAGTTATTGAATGTGAAGTAAGTAATAGACTCCCTTGGAGGTTGTCAATAATGATTACTTTTTTATCACTAATAAATTGTCTTATCTCTTTAGAAATTGCAAAATTTAAAAAACAATCCAAGCTCAATTTATTTATTAATAAAATTATAAAGGTAACTAAGATACTACTTTTCTTAATCATTGTATTTATCGGATATCTATTTGCGTGGCTTACAGGAGATAACCCATAAATTAGTTTTTTACTTATGCCGCAATTTGGAGCTCTGGTGGAACATTGAACAAAAGAAAAGGCTTAGAAGGAGAACCTCTAAGCCCTTTTGATGATTTACCCTATGATTTGGTTATTTACAGCTCACAGGTAAACCCATTATCCTAAGAGTGGGCGCTTCTATTACCAAGAGCGGTCATATTGTTTTGGAGATTCAATTTCAACCCCGAGTTGTTTCGCCGCTGTTCTTGGCCAGTAAGGGTCACGCAATAGTTCCCTTGCAACGAAGATTAAGTCTGCACGGTTATTTCTTAAGATTTCTTCCGCCTGCAAACCAGAAGTGATTAGTCCAACCGCACCAGTATCAATGTCTGCACCGGACTTGATCGTTTCTGCAAAACCAACCTGGTAGCCAGGGTACACATCAATCGCTGCCGGCACCACCGCACCTGAGCTGACATCCACTAGATCCACTCCTTGCTCTTTCATCCATCTAGCATAGGTTACATAGTCTTCTGCAGTTAATCCCTCAGGGTGGTAGTCATTAGCTGATACACGAACAAATAATGGTCCATCCCATACTTCATTTACGCCATCAATGATGTCACGAAGGAAGCGGTAGCGATTTTCTGTACTTCCACCGTATTCATCTTTACGTTTGTTCGTAAGAGGTGATAGGAATTCATTGATTAAATATCCATGAGCACCATGTAGTTCTATAATATCAAATCCTGCTTCCTTGGAACGCTTGGCTCCTTCCACAAACGCAGCGATTGTTTCTTTTATATCCTCTGTAGACATTTCCACAGGAGTTTTCATTTTTTCGTTAAATGCCAACGCGGTTGGTGCATAGATGTCTCCGTCTACCATTGCCTTTCTTCCTGCATGAGCAAGCTGGATGGCAGTTTTGGATCCATGGACCTTGATTTGTTTATTTAATTCTTGGAAGCCTTGAATATGTTCGTCGTTCCAAATTCCAAGGTCTTGTGGAGAAATGCGTCCTTGTGGCTGGACCGCTGTTGCTTCCACCATGATCAGCCCTACTTGGCCGACTGCGCGTGATACATAGTGAGTCATATGCCAATCTTGAACATGCCCGTCTTCATTATGACTGGAATACATGCACATTGGGGACATGACAATCCTATTTTTAAGTGTTACGCCTTTTACTGTATATGGGGAAAATAATGCTGATTTCATAAATGATTCCTCCTATATATTTCGAGTTCCTAAAATATTATATCAAACGTTTTTGTTCACACCAAAAGATAGGTGTTCAATTCTTGAAAATAGTAGTATGATAGGAGCAAAATACTACTATCTAGAGGAGGATGGGAGATGCACTGGCAAACGAAAGAGCAGATGACAAATCTACTTGTATCCCTTGTCCAGCACGGAAGTGTGACATTATCCGGGGAAGAGAAGCGCTTAGCTTCCTTTATTTATTATCAACTGAATCATCTGGATTATTTCCAAGAGAACCCTGGGAATTTGGAGCTTCATCGTATGGAGGATGGCCGTTCTTTTGTAACCGCTTTAGTGAAACAGTCGGAGAAGAAAGAAACGATTGTACTTGTCAGTCATTTTGATGTGGTAGGAGTAGAGGATTATGGTTTTCTAAAGGATCTGGCCTTCCAACCAATTGAGTTGACGCGGGAACTAGAGAATAATGCTGATGCGCTTCCTGCTGAAGCAAAGGAACACCTATTATCAGGAGATTGGTTGTTTGGTAGAGGAGTCATGGATATGAAAGCAGGACTAGCTCTTCAAATCTCTCTTCTGGAAAAAGCGATTGATGAGAAATGGGATGTAAACCTGCTGCTACTGGCAGTCCCGGATGAAGAAGTAAACTCTCAAGGTATGCTTCAGGCATTGCCCGCTCTGGCTGATATGGCTTCCAAGCATGATTTGACTTATAAGGCTTGCGTCAATTCGGAACCAATGTTTCAAAAATATCCTGGTGATAACAACCTTTATCTTTATACAGGTGCAATCGGTAAATTATTGCCGGGCTTTTTCTGCTACGGAAAAGAAACGCATGTTGGCGAGCCCTTGGCTGGCCTCAACGCAAATTTAATGGTTTCTGAGATACAGAAACTGATGGAATGGAACACAGATTTATGTGAACAGGTAGGTGCAGAAGTGACACCACCTCCTACTAGTTTGATTCAAAAGGATTTAAAAATGGAATATTCCGTGCAAATCCCTCACACCGCGGTGACATTATATAATGTTTTATTTATGGAAAAGTCGTTGACGGATTGGGAGGCGGATTTTCTTCGTATCGCAAAGCAGGCTGCAAAGAATATCAATGAATTTTGCAAAGGTAAAGCAGAACAGTTTAAACAGTTCACGTCTTTTACTGAAATGCCTGTGGACGTATCGGTTTATACCTATGAAGAGCTTCTGGAAAAAGCAAAAGCCATTCATGGGGATCAGGAAATGGACATGAGAATTTCTTCTATGATTGTCTCCAACTTACATTTAGATGAAAGGGAGCAGTCTATTAAAGTTGTAGAAGAAGTTGCATCGCTTTGTAAGGACTTGGGGCCGATGATTATTTTGTTTTTTGCACCTCCATACTATCCGGCGGTAGCGACGGATAATAAGGAATTATTGGATTCTGCTCGAGAGTTTATTCAGAAATGGAAAGTGGAGGCAGATGTTGAATTCAACGAGCAGCGCTATTTTTCGGGCTTATGTGATTTGAGTTTCATTGGCAAGGGGGACTTTTCTGCAAAAGATCGACTTCCATATAATATTCCAGTGTATGGGGCGACTTACTCGTTACCTTTTGCAGAGATGGAAGCATTGCAGATGCCTGTGTTCAATCTTGGGCCGGTAGGGAAGGACCCTCATCAATGGACGGAAAGGCTGAATGTTAAGTTCTCTTTTGAGGAGTTTCCGCCGATATTGGCTGATTTTGTGAAGAATTTATAGTTGCTATAAGTCTGTTTGGAGAGTCTTGGCTTTCTGGACAGGCTTTTTTTGTTTAGGTAGTGATGAAGACGTGAGTGACAAGAAAAAAGGAGAAGAGAGGTCCTCATGGATGTGATGAAGACGTGAGTGACAAGAAAAAAGGAGAAGAGAGGTCCTCATGGACGTGATGAAGACGTGAGTGACGAGGAAAAAGGAGAAGAGAGGTCCTCATGGACGTGATGAAGACGTGAGTGACGAGGAAAAAGGAGGAGAGAGGTTCTCATAGACGTGATGAAGACCTCAGTGACGAGGAAAAAGAAGAAGAGGGGTTCTCATGGACGTGATGAAGACCTCAGTGATGAGAAAAAGGAGTAGAGAAGTCCTCATCGCCGGTAAAGACCTTGGTGACAAGCTTTTTTGTGTAAGAACCATTACTTATTGGTTAATTATGTTAATATTAATATAGTTTAAACGACAGGAGTATGATGCACATGACATCTATTCAAGTAACTTGGGGCCAGTCAATCGTTCAATTAACTTGGGAAAAGCAGTCTCAATTTCCGCCAAGAAATCTGATCACCAGCGCTCACGGCTATTGCTTTCATGAGGATAAGTTGATGCTGGTCAACCTCAGAGATAGAGGATGGGATTTTCCTGGTGGGCATATCGAACTTAATGAAACTCCAGAAATGTGTTTTCAAAGAGAAGCAATGGAGGAGGGATATGTGGAAGGAGATTGCCGTTTGCTTGGCTCCATAGTGGTCGATCATCATAATAATCCAAACTGGAACGAGGATAGTCCTTATCCGAAAGTTGGATATCAGGTTTTTTATAGAATGGATATCACGAAGTTTCATAGTTTTAGAGCAGAACATGAATCTACGGAAAGGCTATTTATTAAGCCGTCAGAGGTATCGAATTATTATGGAGGGTGGAATAAAGTGTATCAGGGGGTTTTAGAGGATTGTTTGGAAATGGGGAGTGTATGTGGAGGCAATCGATAAATTTTATAAGGTTAAGGATTTAAAGTGCGATTTATAGGAAATGAGTTGTCATTGTGGTTTAAAGCCAACATATATATTTGGATATATTACTTTATTTTTATTATCTTTAATCCTGCTCACCCATTAGATACATACGGCCAAGTCACCATAATCGGTTCTTTTTTTGGCCTTCCTTTATTAATGTGGATACTTATTCCTATTTGGAATGCTTTACATACTTTTCGAAACAAGTCCGTCCATTGGAAGCCTCTTCGATTAATTCTTTATATTTGCTCGGCATATTTGGTGTTATTAGGTGTGATGATGGTACATGCTCAAATCTCTAATTCCATTATAAAAGAACGGGTTTTCCCTGAGGGGTGGGACGAGCATGTGGCTAAGAGCTTTGAACGATTACAATCCACTACAGAACGTGATATTGCACTAAAACGGGCATATTATTCAGAGCCATATCATTCTAACATTAATGCGGGGAACATGAGCGGAACTAGAAGTCCATCATTAACTATAGAGTATATCTACAATGATTGTTCTGATAAAGAAGAGTGTTCATTTATTTATAAAGAAATTTATGATGCGTCATCAGCGGTTCTAACTAGAACTGAGAATGATAGTTATTAGATTAGACAATTTAAAACACAGCACTTGGAAAAGGTGAAGAAACCTTTTCCAAGTGCTGTGTTTTTGCATTGGCTTATTTCGACGCTTTCTCTTTCATCTTCTCCGCCATTTCCTCTCCCATCTCTCTGGAGCGCTCTGTCGCTCCTTCAATACAACTCTCAAATGCTTCAGAGACTCTTCCTTCATCTAGCAATGAAATCCCTCGTTGAGTCGTGCCGCCTGGACTTGTTACTTCTCTTCTTAAGACTTCTGCATCTTTATCTGTTTCTTGCAGCATATGAGCGGCTCCAATCAAGGTCTGACTGACGAGCTTCTTTGCAACATCCACATCCAAACCTTGAGCCAATGCTGCTTTTTCCATCGCTTCTGCAATGTAATAGATATAAGCAGGACCGCTTCCGGAAACGCCTGTGACAGCGTGAAGTTGGTCTTCTTCCACAATGGTGCATAGACCGATTGCTGAGAACAATGATTGTACTAGCCCTAAGTCTTCTGCAGTAGCAAAGTGACCTTTTGCAATGGCAGTTGCAGATAAACCAATGGCTGCTGACGTATTTGGCATGGAGCGGATGATGCGCATCTTTTGTTTGAAAAGGTCTTGGATGATTTCAGTTGAGATGCCTGCAAGAACGGAGACGATCAGTTGCTCTTTGGTTACATATGATTTGATTGCTTGAATTCCGTCTTTTGCGTCCTTAGGCTTCATGGCTAAGAAAATCACATCTGCATCTTTTACGGTTGCTTCTTTATTTTCCATAATGGTTACGCCATATTTATTTTTAAGGCTTTCGAGACGTTGTTGGTCCTGTTTATTTGTCACCGTTATATTCTCTTTTGTACAGATTTCCTGTTTTAACAGTCCGGCCATAATCGCTTCAGCCATGGAACCGGCACCAATAAATGCTATCTTCATCGTTAACACGCTCCTTTTAGAATAGAAAAAAGACCTATCTGTCCTATAGAAAAGGACGGATAGGTCTTATCCGCGGTACCACCTTAATTGGTTAGTTGAACCCAGCTTTAATTCCCGTATCGTGGGAAGGCGATCAGGTTTACCTGATTGTTCCTGGGTAGGTTCAAAAGTGCAGGGGATGTGGAGGCCTTTCAGCCAGTGAACCTCCATCTCTTTTCATCTTGCAGCATTTTACTGGTCCCATTCGTCACGTTATCATTTGTAATTTTATACATTATCCATCGGAAGGAGGGGAAAGTCAAGGGGATATTTGTCACGATTGTTTATTTTTTTGGAGAAAGCTGAATCAAAAATCCTATATTGCAGTTGACGTTATTTCAAAAAAATGAACTGGGAAATTTTATTAGTTATTCAGGAATACCCCTTTCTTTTTTTCCTTATTTAGTGCATTCTATAATTGAATGGTTATTCAATTACCATTATAGGTCTATTATTTCGTTATAATTTTATTGTACATAACATACATATATACATACTAAAACGAATTAAAAGGGGATTATGATGAACGACGTTTCTTGTAAGCAAGAGATCAAACAAATTACAATCCCGACTCCGTTTGCGGTTGGGGACGTACATACTTACATTATCATTACCGATAAAGTGACACTGGTGGATGCTGGTGTGAAAACGATGGAAGCTTGGGAAATTTTTCAACGAGAGTTGAGCAATCATGGATTGAAGGTATTAGACATTGATCAAGTGATAGTGACACATCATCACCCTGATCATGTTGGTTTATTGGACTATTTTCCATCCAATATCCCTGTTTACGGGCACAAGCGTGCACATCCTTGGATGACGCAGGATCATCGTTATTTTTCGACTCATGAGGTTTATTATAAAGATTTGTTTGAACAGATGGGTGTTGAGGAACGCTTTTATCCTGTATTGGATGCCATTGATAAGCCACTACGTTTCGCTTGTCGCAGGGGGCTCACTTCCTTCATTGGAGAAGGAGATCGCTTGGACGGCTTGGCAAATTGGCGCATCATGGAAACACCAGGACATGCAAGCAGCCATCTTGTGTTATTTGATGAGAAGAGTGGAACATTAATCGGTGGAGATTTAATTTTAGCGGATATCTCACCAAATCCGTTGGTGGAGCCGCCTTATGTCGACGAAACGGAACGGAAGAAAGCAATGCTGGATTACATTCACTCTATTGAAAAAATAAGACGTTTGCCGATAAAACGGGTGCTGCCAGGGCACGGAGATATTGTTGAAAATGTTCCGGAATTATTAAAGACCCGATTGAAGCAGCAGGATAAACGTGCAAACAAGGTATTAAACTACCTCAAAGATCAGCCTGCCACTGCCTATGAGATCTGTCAGTACCTTTTTAAATCTGTTTACGAAAAACAACTGCTACTGACACTTTCTGAAACCATCGGTCAGGTGGATTATCTTCTTGATAAGGGCTTGATAATAGAAGATGCATCATCCAAGCCATATACGTATTTAGCAGGAGGGAAGTAAGCGATGGCTAGTCTTCAAGGTAAATATATTGTAATCACCGGTGCTTCAGGTGGAATTGGGAAAGCACTTGCTCTTGAGGTTGCCAAGCGAGGAGCTACTCCGGTACTAATGGCACGATCCTTGGATAAGTTGGAACAGGTAGCAGCGCAGATAAAGATGAATCATCAAATAGAAGCGCCTTTTTATCAATTGGATGTTCGTAAACAGGCGGACATTGAGCATACTTTCAAGCGACTAATGACCGAGATTCCTGCTGTGGATGTGTTGGTAAACAATGCTGGGTACGGAAAATTTGATGATATTGCGGATCTTTCCCTTGATGATATGAGTGGAATGTTTGAGGTCAATGTGTATGGTTTGATTGCTTGTACAAAAATGGTCTTGCCGTCCATGCTTGAGCAAAATCAAGGGCATATCATTAATATTGCTTCACAGGCTGGGAAGATTGCGACACCGAAGTCGAGTGTGTATGCAGCAACGAAGCATGCTGTTCTCGGCTTTACTAACAGCATGCGAATGGAGCTTCATGATACCAATATTTTTGTAACATCCGTTAACCCCGGTCCAATTAGGACAGAGTTTTTTGACATTGCGGATTCATCTGGAAGCTATAAGCAGAAAGTAGATAAGTGGATGCTTGAGCCAGATTACGTTGCCAAGCGGATAGCAGATGCGATGTTCACACGCACCCGGGAAATTAATCTTCCTGGTTGGATGAACATGGCCAGCAAACTGTATCAAGTATTTCCTGGTGTGGTGGAAAAATTCGGAGGCAAGGCTTTTCGACAAAAATAATGTAACCTTTCTATCCTTCTTTCGTCCAATAGAAAAAGAGGTGAGAAGAGGATGAAAACAGTAAAATTTATGTCATTGCTGGCTTGTTTCCTTCTTTTATTCGGTTGTGGAACAGCTGGTGGCAACGACAACAATAGCAGTTCAGGTTCCAAGCCAGGTTCTAATGAGGAAGCACCAAATGAAGAACCGGTGGATGTTGGTGATCAGGCAGTTGAAGATCTGACAGGTTATATCGTTTCGGTTTCTGATGAAGGGCAAATACGTATTTTAGTGACAGGTCAACACCCTAGCAGTGGCGGCTCTGGTACTTCTGCAACTATGTACACGCTTGAAGAGAGCACAAAGGTCGAAAACTCTGCAGGTGAGTCGCTGGAAGTAGCTGAACTTATGGTCGGAATGAAAGTGACTGTTTGGAACTCCGGCATAGTGGCAGAATCCTTTCCCGCCCAGTCAGGCGCCATAAAAGTGGTGGTAGATGAAGGGCAGGATGAACTCGAACAAAAGGCTATTGCTAAAGCATTAGAAGAAGTGGAAGCCGGGTATCCGTGGCACGTTGAGGACGTGACGGAACAGGCGGAGGGCTTGTATAAGGTAACTTTGAAGAACCTGTTGGATGACAGCGAGCCCGTGGATATTGAGGTGGAAGTGAAAGAGGAATAATATCCTTTTGTGAGACGTCTTGTGTGATGGGTGCAAGGCGTTTTTTTGTTCAGTGAGAGTTTCCTTAGCGAGCGCGGTTTGTCGGGATTTGGCGAAGTTTGTCGGTTTGCATGTATTGCCGTGAGTTTGGACAGTAAATAGGGGAGTTTGGCTTGTATTTTGACATTTCCGACAGTATTTACCTCCAAACGGACAGTAAACAGGTCGTTTCCGACAGTAAGCATTATCCGACGTGACTTTCTTGCAATCTTACACATGAAATGGAGGCAAAGTACTTATGAATTTTATTTTAGAAGACGAGAATTTAGGTATCGAGGTCATTAAAGCGATTCAAACAGGTGATGCACCGGCTCTTGAGCGTTTACTTACCGCTCACCCTAACCTTGCCATGGCAAGAATTATCGCCAAAGGCTATCATGATGAAAAATCTGACGCGTTTGGAGTGTCACGCACCTTGCTTCATGTGGCGACCGACTGGCCAGGTCACTTTCCAAACGGAGCAACAGTTGTGCGTACATTAGTAGAGGCGGGAGCAGCAGTGGATGCTAGATTCACTGGTCATCACACAGAAACACCTCTTCATTGGGCTGCGAGCAGTAATGATGTGGAAGTTCTTCAGGTGCTTCTGGATGCAGGTGCCGATATAAATGCCACAGGAGCAGTAATCGCAGAAGGAACACCATTAGACGATGCTGTAGCATTCGGGCAATGGGATGCAGCCCGTCTTCTAGTAGAGAATGGAGCACAGATTAAGCTTTGGAATGCAGCGGGATTGGGGATGCTTGATGAAGTGAAAGCGTACTATAAAGATGATCAGCGTCCTTCTGCATTCGAAACTACTCAAGCTTTTTGGTTGGCATGCCATGGTGGTCAACTGATGGCGGCAGAGTACCTTTTCAGCCAAGGAGCAGATCTTAATTGGATCGGGTATGATCACCTTACTCCACTTGATGCTGCAGTTCGCAATACGGCGGATACGAAGCTGCTTGAATGGCTTCGTGGGAAAGGCGCTCACTCTGCAGGGGAAATCGGGTAAGGTCCTTCTTGTGCAGGTTTTTTAGTTGAACTCTTACGAACGTACTTCTCCCACATACCTTGGAAACCATACATCAATATGGATTTTATTAGAAAAAGGCCAAAAAGTTGTTGGCGGTTCATTTTTTTCATTTCAAATATGCCTATATTTTTTAAAAATGTAAACACCGGATACATAAATATAGCATCTACAAAGGCATTTAAAAGAAAATACAAATAGAACCTTCCATATGTAAGACGTAAGATCCAAAAGGACCCAGCAAAAAACGGTCCGACTATAAATGCAAATTCATTCACAAAATAGGGCGGGATTTTTTTATAGATGGCCCACCAATTATACTTCTCCGCCACAATGCTTTCTAATGCAAGTAATATAGACATAAATAAGGTTCCGGGCAAAAAACGTTTAAAGTGCTTCCACCCAAGAAAAGGGAGTGTCAGAATGGAGATGAATACCATTATCCATAATACAAGCACAGGCTTTTTCTTCATGATGTCGCTCCTTTTCTAGATGAACTCTTCTTTTATCTTGTGTAATTACATCGGATTTATGAATTATTTTGCCATGTGCGTTTACCATTTACTCAAATATTCATACACCACATCATTGACTACATCAAACACTTTCAAATTGGGATCTGCGGCGACCGCTCTGCTCACTTCCTCTGCCATTTTTTCATACTCTTCCTCTCTAAGCGGAACAGATTCAACATCATGCTGATATTGAATAAAGCAATTTCGAATCATTTTTTTCACTAAATTTCTCTCCATTTTGCTCACCTCATTCCCTTTAGTATAAGGGTTTTGCCCCTTTAACAAGTACACGAAAAAAGAAATTGTCGAAATATGTAGTGGAATTTACCATTGAAACCGAACGTATATTCGCTTATTATTGGGTATATACTACTAATGCGAACATACTTTCTGTTTTAGTGAGGTGTAGAGGTTCGTGGACATGGATTACAGCAAGATGCCAAACAACAAGATTTTATGTGTAGATATGAAAAGCTTTTATGCCAGCTGCTCTGCGGTGATGATGGGACTGGATCCGCTCACCTGCTATTTGGCTGTGGTTGGGGATACGGAGCGACAGGGGAGCGTTGTACTTGCAGCTTCTCCCATGCTGAAAAAGGAGTTTGGAATTAAGACAGGTTCCCGCCGGTTTGAGATTCCAAACGACAAACGCATTCATATTGTAAACCCCAAGATGGCAACCTATCTGCGCATCTCCACAGAAATCACCCGACTTTTCAATCGATATGTACCAAAGGACGCCATCCATACCTATAGTGTCGACGAAAGCTTTTTACAAGTCGATGGGGTAGAAGCACTTTGGGGAGATGCCACCACGATTGCTGAAAAAATCAAAGAAGACATGGAGCGAGAATTTCAGCTTCCATGCGCCATCGGAATTGGTCCCAACATGCTCATGTCAAAACTATGCCTAGATCTTGAAGCAAAAAAGAAGGGTATAGCAGAGTGGACCTATGACGATGTAAAAACAAAGCTTTGGCCGCTTTCCCCTCTCAGTGAAATGTGGGGAATTGGATCCAGAGTACAAAAAACGTTAAATCGAATGGGAATTTTCAATGTTGGACAGCTCGCAAATTATCCCCTCGAGCTGCTGGAGAAAAAGTTCGGTGTGATGGGAAATCAACTGTACTATCATGCCTGGGGGATTGATCTATCAGAGCTTGGCGCCCCGATTATCCAGGGACAAATCAGCTTTGGCAAAAGTCAGATTTTAATGCGCGACTACACAAATCCAAAAGAAGTAAAACAAGTCATCTTGGAAATTTGTGAGGAAGTCGCCAGAAGAACACGGCATCACCGAAAAGCCGGCCGTACCATCAGTCTTGGAATCGGCTATAGCCGCGATGAACTTGGCGGAGGATTCTATCGCTCCCGAACAATGGAACGGGCAAGCAACGTCACGATGGACTTATACCGTACCTGCCTTGAACTGTTCGAGGAAAATTACGAACCAAAAACCGTACGTAAAATTGCCGTCTCGCTCTCTAACATCGTGGAGGACAGTGAAATGCAACTGAGCCTGTTTGAACTCGAACAGCCAAAAAAACGCGAACTAGGCTATGTAATGGACACCATCCGTGGAAAATATGGAACCAATGCGCTATTGCGGGCTGTGTCCTATACCAATGCCGGAACTGCGGTGCACCGAAGCAGGCTGGTTGGTGGCCATAAGGCATAGAGAATTTGCTATAGCTAGAAACGTAAGAAAGGATGTTTAAGGATGATACGAGATCGGGGAACCATTAAATGGACGTCCATGATGCTGCCGGAGCATGTCAAAATGCTGCGCGATTGGACCAAAGAGGATTTATACCAAACAAAGCCGGAACTGGACGAACAGCGGCTCGAAGAAATGAATGAACTGTTTTGCGAAGCGATGGAAACGGGTAAGGAAGTAACCATTACCTATTATGAAAAGAGAAGATACCATTTGTTTGTAGGAGCGGTGCATCATCTTGATGCCTATCAGAGGCGCTTGCATGTGGTGGATAAATTCGGCGAAGCAGGCTGTTTGTGTGTAGAGGATATTTTGGATATTTCCTGATAAATAAGGCTGTTTTCACAAAGTTTTTTGCTTTCAAGAAACTTAATACAGGTGAGTGGATTGGAGCGGAAGGCACTCGACTCCGGCGGGAGGTAGCGGTAGACTTGAGACCCCTGAAGCGTTGTGAGGAGACTCAAGCACCGCCCCGCGGAAAGCGAGTGACTGCAGTGAAAAGTAGTGGTAAAAATAACCAATAACAACATTTGTTTTAGAAAAAGAAAACAGCCACACAAAAACATCCTTCCCACTAAATGAGGAAGGATGCTCCATTATTATTTTTTTTCGAAATACCCAAGAGCCAAAATCGCTTCAAATACTTCTGCGCCTTCATCAGACGTTACTTCTACTTCCTGGCCTGGCTGAAGAGCAAGCGCCAAAACACCAAGCAAGCTTTTGGCATCCACTACCCAATGCTCCTTTTTAAATAAAACTGTTCCAGAATAAGAACTGATTGTATTCACTAGATTGCTTGCAGACTCGGCAAAAATAGGTTTTAAAACTGTAAGTACCATATGTATCTACCCCTTTTGTATTGTAATACTTTAAGTATAAAGAAAATGATGGAAACAACAAGAGAAAAATATTGATATGATGGTAGGAGGGAAAAAGGATGAGAGTTGAGGTAACAGAGAAGACCCCACAAAAACTTTTGACCAAAGCAAGCGGGTTTCTGAAAGGCTATACCCACACCCTCAACCCCTATATCGGCTGCGCCTTTGGGTGTTCCTATTGTTATGTGAGACAAAGCCCGGTTGGTTTGTTTCGCAAACAAGAATGGGGCACCTGGGTGGATGTGAAAAAAGATGTAAAAGAAAAGCTTGCTAAAGAAATGCGGCTTTTAAGAAAAAAAGAGCAGCCCATCAGCATTTTTATGTCATCCAGCACGGATCCTTATCAACCGGTAGAACAAAAGGAAGAGGTTACCCGTACCCTTTTAGAAGTAATGGCAGAAGAACCGCCTGACTTTCTTTTTGTTCAAACAAGAAGCCCGTTGGTGACAAGAGACATCGACCTCCTAAAGAAATTGGGAGACCGCGTGATGGTAAGCATCACAATAGAAACTGATCTAGAAGAGGTACGTAAAAGGTTCTCACCCACAGCTCCACCAATACCTGCAAGACTGAAAGCATTAAAAATATTGCATAAAGAAGGCATTCTAACCCAAGTGGCTATTGCACCAGCCTTGCCGTTTTCCGAAGAATTTGCCTTAAAACTAAAAGGGACAGTAGATAGAGTATGTGTGGATGATTTTACAGGGGACGGAAGTGGAGGCAAGCGGACAGCCCGTTTAGGTGTATATGAGAAATATGAAACAGGAGAAAAGACGAAGTGGGTGGAAGGAAATGTGCAGCAGAAGGTTTTTGAGGTAATGCGAACAGTATTTCCTGAAGAACAAGTCATCCGGAGTCCAGAGGGGTTCTTCCCGCCTAAAGTATAGTGGAATTCAAAAGCTTAGGATGACAAGGGTCCTAAGCTTTTGATGAAATATAAGAACGAATTTTGTCTGTTAAACCACCGTTACTGGTGAAAGAGTAAGTTATTATTCATACCCGCCATTTAAATCAGGTAATTCCTGATACGCCTTCTTTGCTGCAACTAATTTATGTATATAGTTCTCGAGGTTCATCAGATTTTTAGCGTCTCCATCATACTCGCAAAAATTAGTATATGAAAACTCCTTCGTCTCCCCATTCATTTGGATGTGCCAAGACGTGAATGAAGGAGGTTCTATTGCACACTGAAGCTCCCTACCAATATCCAAATCTCCCATTATGTTTATTTTTAACATTTCATTATAAATAAGATCTTTCTCTTCGACTGTTAAAGGTATCTCAGCTTCTATGGTTCCGTCTATCACAAGATCTTTAATTATCATATCTTTAAAAGTATCCACTTTTTGTTTGCCATAGGTACCGTATGTAAGGCTAAATTCAAAATCTGCAGGCATGACTGGAGAACTAACATCAGGCAAGGCTGGAACACTAACATCTTCATCGTAACTGCAAGCGGAAATGAAGAATAAAATCGACAACCATATAATGTAAATGCGTTTCATTTAATAACCACCTCTTCTCTACAGACGATAAAATTGGAAGAAGGTTACTGTTATTCACAGAAAAATGTAAAAATACGATACAATAGAAAAATAGTAACAATAAAACAAAGGAGGTCAACCAATGGACAGCATTATTTTCGATTTAGACGGCACGCTATGGGATTCACGGGAAACAGTACTGGTGGCTTGGAATGAAATTCTGAAAAATGATGAAAAGATCGAGAAAGAGTTAACAAGTGAGGATTTTAAAGCAACCATGGGGCTTCAAATGCATGAAATAGAAAAGATTCTCTTTCCGGATATAGACGAAGCGTATCGTACTCAATTGTCGAACAAATGTTGCGAAGCGGAGAGAGTGCTTCTAGAGCAAAAAGGAGGTCAGCTCTACGAAAAGTTAGAAGAAGTGCTAGAGAGCTTATCTCAAAAATACAAACTTTTTATCGTGAGTAATTGCCAAGAGGGATACATAGAAGCTTTTTATAAATACCACCAATTGGAGAAACATTTTATTGACTATGAGAATCCGGGTAGAACAGGACTTTCAAAAGGTGAAAATATAAAACTAATTATGGAGCGCAATAAACTTGAGAGCCCCGTTTATGTAGGGGATACGCTTGGAGATCAGCAAGCAGCGAAGGTAGCGGGTATTCCTTTTGTTTACGCTAGTTATGGATTTGGGGAAGTGGAAGAATATGATTATATCATTCATTCACTTAATGATTTAAAGGAGATTTTTTAGTTTTAGTTGAAAAACAGAAGAAGGAGCCGCGGTTATGCAGCTCCTTTGCTTTAATTTTAATGCTGCGCCAATTAATCGTTCAATACTTGGGCAGCCCGAACACAGGACTCAAAATTCCCTTTATGGGAAGCGTCACAATAAGGAAGTTTTTTGGAAAGTCCACAGCGGCAAAGAGTGAAAGCCGGTTTGTCCTCAAACTTGTTTCCTTCTGCATCAATTAACTCTACATCACCTGTTACACGGAAGCCTCCGTTATCCATTACTTTAATTGTTACTTTTGACATTGGTAATCTCCTCCTTCTAATAAAGATATTAGTATCGTACCTACAATTATCCATTTTGACAACAAGAACTTATCCACTACCATCCTTTCCAAATGCCTTCTAGTTATACTAATGAGCAATATATGGTACAATCAGGCTAACAATGAAACAGTTGGAGGCATGAAACGTGAAAGTAACGTTTACAGAGAAAGCAGCAGAAAGAGTAAAAGCAAAGCTTGAAAACCAAGAAGGAAAATGGTTGAAGCTAAAATATGATACAGATGGATGCGGATGCGTCGTTAGCGGTGTTTCCGCACTATGGATCACACCGGAAAAAGACGAAGATGATGTAGAGTTAGAAACAAACATAGGACCATTATTAATGGAAAAATCAAAGCTTCTCTTTTTTGATGAAGACATGACAGTTGATTTTGTAGAAAGTGCAAACTGTTACATGCTGAAATGTCCAAGCCAGATTTTAAATCCACGCATGAGTTTATTAGTAGTGGAGGGAGCAAAATGAGCAATGGGGGCAAAATCAACTCATTGAAAAATGTGGCCCAATCGAAAACGTGGGCATCATTTCTAAATCATAATCATCCATACAGCCTGTTGCACTGGTCGATTGGTGGCATCAATCATGAAGATAAAGATGTATGGCTGCTTCAGGATGAAGTAACATTCGAGGTTCAGGAGTTTGAGAACTTAGATGTAGCAGTGGAATGGATCTCGGAAAATATGGACGGGATTACGGATGTGCTGGGGTAAGATTGGACCGTTCAATCGGAAAAGTCGGGGAACATTGTTCTTCGGCTTTTTTTGTGTTGGGAATATCTTTTGGATGTGGGTATTTGTCGTTACGTGTCGTTTGGCTTGTATTGTGTTGAGTTTGGACAGTAAATGGTTCACTTTGGATCGTATTTTTGATTTTCGGACAGTATTTTACTCCAAACCGACAGTAAACAATGAGTTTTGGACAGTAACTTGTGTCGGCGAGAGATGTAGAGTTACTAATTGATTAAATTTTCCTATATTCTAGGGAGAGATAGAACCAATTATTTACACCTCACCCAATCTTCTCTATAATTAGAGTTATAATTTTCAGAATGGGGCTAAAAATTCGAAAAAAGTAATTGAGGTAGAGAGCTTATCACGAACATACAAAGGGATACTTGCGTTGGTAGTTGAAGCCATAACATTTGATACCTCCCTTCTACAAGATAAATAAACAAAAGATAAAGGAGCATAACAATGCAAGCAATCATCTTTGACATGGACGGAACACTTTTTCAAACAGATAGAATACTAGAGTTGGCTTTGGATGATACATTCCAGCTGTTAGTGGAAATGAATGTCTGGGAGAAAGAAAAGCCAACTCCCATTGATACATATAGAAGAATTATGGGAGTTCCCCTGCCGGTAGTGTGGGAAACACTTTTACCTTCCCATTCACTTGAAGTGAGGCACGCGGCAAACGAGATTTTTCATGAAAGATTAATAGACAACATTAAGAAGGGCAACGGAGCTCTGTATCCAGAAGTCCAGGAAGTACTAAGAGATTTGAGGGAACAAAATATTGAACTTTACGTTGCAAGTAACGGTCAAACACCATACCTACAGGCGATAGTGGAGCAGTATGATTTAATGCAGTGGGTAACAGAAGTGTTCAGTATCGACCAAATTGAATCTTTGGATAAGACAGAGCTTGTGGGGGATATCGTGAGGAAGTATTCCATTCATCATGGTGCGGTTGTAGGGGACCGACTATCAGATATTAATGCGGCAAAAGGAAATGGATTGACGGCAATCGGATGCAGATTTGATTTTGCGCAAGAAGAAGAGCTCACCCAAGCGGATCTGGTGATTAGTAGTTTTGGAGAGTTGAAAAATATATTAGTTGAAAAAGCAGTGTAGTAATCATTGGGAAATGGAACCTTTTCCACTTCCATATCGTATTATTGGGACAGGTACAAACCAAAATAGCTTGTTAGGGTGATACATATGAAAACAGAAAAAATTAAAAAAGAATTGTTCAGCTGGGGGAAAGCCTGCGTAATCGGACTTTTTTTCGCTTTTCTTGTCAGCGCATTAGTTGTGCAGCCATTTACCGTTAAAGGAAGTTCCATGGAACCGACGTTGGATGGAGAGGATATCTGGACTAGCAAAGATGATGGAGATAAAGTGTTAATCTTTAAAAGTGGGTACATGGTGGGGATTGACCCAAAGTACAATGATATTGTTGTCATTGATAGTCGGGTGGAGCGCGAGAGAAGTCTAACAGATAATTTCAAGGAGAGTCCATTAGTCAACGCATTGCTAGATGAAACCCAAGGAAACAATTACTGGATCAAGCGAGTGATTGGTGTAGAGGGCGACAAGTTGGAGTATCGCGGAGGAACCGTATATAGGAATGGGGAAGCACTGGTAGAAGAGTACATACAAGAAGAAATGCTGTTTCCATTTGAGGAAGTAACAGTTCCAGCGGGACATGTTTTTGTTATGGGAGATAACCGTAATGAGAGCAGGGACAGCCGGGAGATTGGCTCTATACCGAAAGAAAACGTGATGGGGAAAGTGGTTTTAAGATATTATCCATTCAACCGGGTAGATACGGTTGAATAATATGAGTATGGAAAACTACTTCAACAAATTAACCAATTCTATCAGAGCTATCACAGAAGAAAATTTTATCGGCATTTATATCCATGGTTCGTTGGCGATGGGCGGCTTTAATCCAGATCGAAGTGATGTAGACATACTGGTAGTAGTCAAAAATTCGCTGGACATCCCTACGCAATGCAAACTAGCAAAATTCATGCTTGCCAATTCTAACGACCCATATCCGATTGAAGTCAGTTTCTTAACACAGAAGCAACTTGAAAATTGGACTCATCCAAGTCCCTATGAATTCCACTTCAGTGAAGGGTGGAGAAGAAATTTTGAAACAGAGTTGTTAACAGGGCAATACGAAGCTATTAACGTTAATCATAAAGTGGATCCTGATCTGGCAGCTCATATCACTATACTCAATCATAGAGGCATCCGCTGGGAAGGTCCTCCGATAGATGATATTTTTCCTGTCATACCGCGAACTCACTATTTATCTTCTATCCTCGCAGATTTTCAGGATTGCTTAAAAAATGTAGAAGCGGATCCGGTATATTGTGTGCTGAATTTGATAAGAGTGTATTGGTATGTGAAAGAGGGAGTGATTTCTTCCAAACTAGAAGCAGGGGAATATGGGCTGACTTCCTTTCCACAGGAGTCCAAGGAGACCACACAAAAAGTGATAGAGAGCTATCAAGGTAATAGAGTAAGGGAATTTCACAAGGAAGAGTTAACGAGTATACGAGATTACATACAAAGTGAAATAGGTCAATTGGAAAAGGAATCAACCGTATGAATATAAGAAACATAAAAGACGAAGACTTCCTTCGCATATCCACCAACCTTAACACATGGTGGGGCGGGCGGGATATGGTCGACATGCTGCCACGATTATTCATTCATCATTTTAAAAACACGAGTTTTATTATAGAAGATAACGGAGAGACAATTGGGTTTGTAATAGGCTTCGTTTCTCCATTTATTCCGGAACAAGCATACATACATTTTGTGGGAGTAAACCCAAACACGCGTAAGAAAAATATTGGAAAAATGCTTTATGAACATTTTTTTCAGGCAGTTAAGGAAAAAGGGTGTTCAGAAGTGAGTTGTGTGACGTCGCCTGTGAATGCCACCTCCATTAACTTTCATACAAGAATGGGTTTTACCATGAAGGACGGGGACATGGTGATAGACGGTATACCCATTCATCAGAACTATGACGGAATTGGGCAGGATCGAGTGGTATTCGTTAAATCATTAGAGTCTTGGAGTGATACGCATTTCAAATATTAAAACCAACCATCTTTTTATTGCTTATATACTGATTTCCCTTAGCCTCATCCTATTTACTACGGTGAGCAACTTCAATTTAACAGGATATTCGTATCAGTATCATGAAAATGGAGCACTGACCATTGAAAAAGGATACCTAACAAAGGATCAAGTAATAAGCACTCCCACCAATGAAGCAATAAAAGCAATCGAGCTAATAACCAAAGCAGATGCTTATTGGAACGTGACCTATGTATTTTGCTTGGTCTTTTTTTTGTTGTTATTCAAAAACGCTTATAAGCCATTTAGACCTGAAAATAACTGGAAAAGGTACGTAACATTCTATTCAATTGTATTAATTGCATTTTTGGTTTGGATTATTAGCAGCCAAGTAACACTGACGGAACAAATTGCAACCATAATAAACGATCTCAAAGGAGGCGAATAAAATGGATGTCGTTTTCCATACAGAAAAAGCTGTTTTCAATTACAGAGTGGCAGGAGTCTGGATACAGGATGGCCGTATCCTCCTGCACAGAGCAAGCGAGGACAAAATCTGGTCGTTGCCGGGTGGAAGAGTGGAGATGAACGAAGCATCCCCCCTCAGCCTGCAACGCGAATTTACAGAAGAACTCGACCTTTCCGTACAGGTCGGACGAATGGTTTGGATTGTAGAAAATTTCTTTGAATACCGTGAGAAGAAAGTACATGAAATAGGTCTTTACTATCTTGTTTCAACGGATGATAAACAAGCTCTACCTAATGGATCGTTTCATGGGGTGGAAGGAGAAAGGTTGGTTTATGAATGGGTACCAATCTCTGAGTTAGAAGATGTCGTACTATACCCCGAATTTTTGAAGAAGGCGTTAAAGAAAATACCTGAGACCACCGAGCATCTAATAGTAAGCAACTAAATCACAGGATATTTTCAGGAAATCAGGACATCATATTTCGAAAAGAGATATGAGGAGTTAACCATGATTTTAATAATAAAAATATTGACCATATACATCATTACGATTGCCATTATGAGGATAATGGGGAAATCCACAATCGTACAGATGACTCCGTATGACCTTGTAGCCATTATTATCGTTGGAACGGTGGCATCAGAACCCCTCATCAGTACAGAATACCTACCGACGCTTGGTGCACTTGCTGTGCTCGTTATGATACATATAATATTCTCAAAACTGACCCTTTGGCAATGGGGCAACCGTTTCTTTCTGGGAGAGCCGACAATACTGATTAAACACGGACAAATAGTAGAGGATAATATGGAAAAATCAATGGTATCCATCGCACAGATGCTTTCCATCTTAAGAAGTAAAGGGTATCCGAAAATCTCTGACATTGACTATGCCATTTTAGAACCGATTGGGGAGATAAGCATCATTCCAAAGCCGGAAAACACCCCTGTTACGGTCCAACATCTTGAAATATCGATTGATGATGAGGGGTTACCAATTTCGGTTATTATTGATGGGAAAATTCAAGATAAGAATCTAAAGCTACTGGACAGATCCAAGGAGTGGCTGCTAGATCATTTAACTGTCCGACAGATAGATGTGAAAGACATCCTCTACGCCTATGTTAATGAGAAAACAAAGAAATTGATTATTAATAAGCGGAATAATATACAATAATGGAAGCAAATGTACTCCTGTTTATACAGGAGTTTTGTTTTGCTTGAGGATAGATGTGGAAAGAATAATGAGATGTGGTATGATTTACATAAAATTGTGTTTGGATGGAGGGATAATGATGGTTGACGAGAATATTATCATAGACTTTTTGGTCAAAGAATTAAGTCCAGAAGTTATCTATTTATTTGGTTCTCAAACTACACCAGAGTTAACTCATCCAGGTAGTGATGTAGATGTCGCTTATCTGAGCAGCAAGAAATTGGATCACTACGAAAGGTATATGCTTGCTCAGAAATTAGCAAGTCTTATTAATAAAGACGTGGATTTAGTTGACCTTACGCAAGCATCTACTGTTTTTCAAATGCAAATTATAACCAAAGGAAAAGTAATATATTTGTCCGATAAGAAAAGACAGGCTTTGTTCGAAATGGTCACCTATAAAAAGTATGCAATGTTAAATGAGGAAAGAAAGAGGATTCTCGATCGAGTTACCGAAAGTGGGAGAGTTTATGAATAGGGATATTATTCTAAATAAAATAAGTACGATAGAGCGGTGTATTAAAAGAATTAGAGAAGAATATGATAATGACCCATTAAATCTAAAGAATTTTACAAAGCAAGATTCTATCATACTGAATATTCAACGAGCATGTGAAGCAAGTATAGATATTGCAATGCATGTAGTATCTGAAAAGAAGTTGGGTATTCCTCAATCAAGTCGAGATGCGTTTGATTATTTGTCTTCGCATACTATCATTAATGAAAATTTGTCTTTACGGTTGAAGGCAATGGTAGGATTTCGTAACATAGCAGTTCATGACTACCAAGAAATTAACTTAGAAATTGTAAGAGTAATTGTCGAGAAACATCTTGAAGACTATTTAGAATTTACAAAGCAAATATTAAATGTAAAAAATAATTAGGCGTGACTTTCAAAAGTTCATCCTTTATAATGTTAGTATCTTCAAACAGAAGGAGTTTGTTTTATGGAAAAGGTAGTTCTTAACTAAACGTAACCAAATACGTGCGATATGAGGAAAAAGTTCGACTTTGTCGAGCTCTGTTTGAGTACGCTTTTTTTCTCATAGCGAAATGTTAAGAACACGGGTTTGCGCCTGCTCCATAAAATGATAGTTACAGCACGAGTATAGGTATTTTTCTGCCTAACGTGCATTCCATTTTAAAACTACCATTCAAAACGCAAAGGACGAGTGTTGTTCTTTGTGTTTTTTTATTTGTAAAAAATAGTTATGGCCCTGATCTTAGCATTTCCTCGCACGGTTTTAGTGGCCTACATCCACCAAACTGCTTACTAATTACTAGGAGGAAAAAACAGTGAATAACGAAACAATTAAAGCTTTACAATTTACAGATCTAAAGAAAGACGTGGCAACTTTTGCACTATCAGAACCTGGGAAAAATGCTGTTTTGGCATTGGAACCATCCGTGAATAAAAGACAGATTGAAGCATGGTTAAACGAGGTAACAGAAGGAAAGAAGATACTGGCCATTAGTTCAAGTGTACCCATTCACGGTCTTCACGGAATTGAGTACATTCTAAAAAATCTGCACAAAGGAATTGCATTCAGGCCAGATCAGCTGATAGGTCTCCATGATTTCTTGGATACCATCGAAAAGCTCAAACGTTTTATGAAAGACAAGGAGTACGCAGCACCAGTAATCACAAGCTACATCTACTCTGTTACAGAGCTCTCTCATGTAGCAGAAGAGATAATTCGATGCATTCGAAATGGCAAGGTAGACGATTACGCGAGCAAAGAGCTGCTGAAAGTAAGAAAACAGATAGCTACATTGGAGGAACGCATCAAGAACCGTATCGAGCAGCTTGTCAAGTCCACCAAATACAGTAAGTATCTACAAGAAAACCTGGTAAGTACCAGAAACGGAAGGTATGTCATTCCGGTCAAAAAAGAATACAAAAACAATATTAAGGGATCGGTTCTCGATGTTTCTGCTTCCGGATCCACCGTGTACATGGAGCCTGAAGAAATTAGCATCATCCAAGATTCCATCAGTATGCTGAAGTTTCAAGAAGAGGCAGAAGAAGAGCAAATCCTGTTTGCGCTGACTGGATTGGTCCAAGAGCATGAAAAAGAAATAAAATTGGCGATGGATTTAATGGTCAGCTATGATGTGATTTTTGCAAAGGCGAAGCACAGCTTATTGCTTGATGGAACAGCACCAAAGATAAATGAACATCATGTTATCCGATTGGAAGGTGCGAGACATCCGTTACTTGGAAAAAATGCAGTACCATTAAACTTGGTAATAGGTGAGGATTATGATGCACTGGTTATCACAGGCCCAAACACGGGCGGAAAAACAGTGACAATTAAAACAGTGGGACTCCTAACTTTGATGGCCCAATGTGGCATGCATATCCCTGCTGAAAAAGGGAGTGAGATAGCCATTTTCCACAAAGTGTTGGTGGATATCGGGGACGGGCAAAGTATTGAACAGTCTTTAAGTACCTTTTCTTCCAGAGTGAAAAACATAATTGAAATTTTGGCGGAGTCTACACCTCAGACATTGGTGCTGCTTGATGAACTCGGTTCCGGAACAGACCCGGCAGAAGGGATGGGGCTTGCAACTTCTATTTTAGAAGAATTATATAACAAGGGAACGACAATGCTAGCCACTACCCACTATAGTGAAATCAAGGAGTTTGCAAATGAACATGAAGGGTTCTGCAACGGATCGATGGAATTTAATGTCGAGACACTCAAGCCGACCTATCGTCTTATCGTAGGGAAAGGTGGGGACAGTCAAGCGTTTGCCATTGCACTTCGTCTAGGCATGCACCCCAAGTTGATAGAACGGGCACACCAGATAACGTATAAAGAAATGAAAGATTACAGCGATAAATCAGATAGGCCAAGACATGAGCTAGACAGGCAACTAGCGATGAATCAAAAGTACGTGAGAAAAATGAAACATCCAGAAAAAGAAAAAGCAAAGCAGGAGATTATTTTTAAGAAAGGGGACAATGTAAAAATTCAATCTATCGGTGAGTTCGGTATCGTCTATAAACCAGCTGATGAGAAAGGGGATGTGCAGGTAATGGTAAAAGGAAGCTTGGAAACCTTTAACCATAAGCGACTTTCCCTCTATATTAAAGCGGAGGATCTTTATACAGAAGATTATGATATGGACATTGTGTTTGAATCCAAAGAAAATCGTAAGCTTCGAAATAAAATGAAGAAACATCATGTAGACGAGGTAATTTTAGAGGAGTCAGACGACTGATATTTAGGGGATGTAAAGCGTACGTAAACAATGTTTAATTGTTGTGAATTATTGGTAAAATAGCTTTCTTTTGTTCGGATTTCTTGTAAGATTAAGCTTGTAGTCCACTAAAACAAGCATAGCTCAAGGAGGAAGTTCAATCATGAAGAAAATGTTATTGGCTTTATCATCTTCCGTATTATTATTAGCTCTTGCAACTGGATGCGCCGCTGAGAATGAAGAAATGAACAACAACGAAACGAATATGGAACAAAATGAAACGAATACTGGGGAAACAAACGAAGAATAGGTTGAGTGAATGAAAGCATCTGGGATAGACGGCTCTTTTAATGGGAGTCGTTCTACTTCTGGGTGCTTTTAAATTATTTGATGGTGATTTGGATTGAAAAATTGGAAAAAAAGATACCGAATAGTGGTCAAAAACGTGCTTTTTCAACCCTTTTTCATGTGTTTTAAAGTGGTTCGGTCAAATTATAGAGTTGTTCGGACATTTCAATGATGCAAAAACTTCGGTCAATTTCTCAAAAACTTCGGACATTTACCATGATTGAGCTTATTCTTCCGCAAAAACGGACACTTTCATGGCAAAAAAGGGCAATCCAACTCAATTCAACCAGCAGCCACCAGCATGCAATTCAGCCACCGTAACCTAACCCGAAAAACCAAAAACCACCGCAACCGAAAGTTCTCAAACTCCCAATCGCAGTGGTCTCTCCAAGAAATTAAATTTAGTTCACAATTGCCAATGAAAACGCCTGTGGGCCTTGAGGTACATTGTATGCTTGAACCTCTATCGTATATGTCCCACTTTGTGGAGCATTAACGAATACATTTTCTACGTTATTACGTCCGTCCCAATTATTGTTATAAGGAGCAGTAAAGTCGTTTCCTACATATTGTGTTCCGTTTGGTGCAGTAATCACCAAGTCAAGATCATTTACTAGTGTCACAGACGCGGATGTACTTGCAGGAGCATCAGACCATACTAGAGAGATCTTAAGCGGCTTGCCTGCTGTTGCTGTGAAGGAGTAGGTTGCCTTTTGGCTTGTAGAAAGAGAACTTGTTTCATTCACAAATGCAGTGTTTAAAGACTTGTCCAATGTTACACGTCCCCAACCTTGGTTACCATTCGGGAAGCCAAGACCTACATCCGTTGCACCAGCAATCAAAGCTGCCTTCAATAAGGATGGCTTCGGTGTGATGCCTCTGTTTTTGATAAAGTGCTCACGTAATTGTGCTACGTTTCCTGCGACAATCGGTGTTGCCATGGAAGTTCCGCCCATGTATGCATATTTGCTATCATGGTTTGCCCAGAAGGAAGAATCCGGTGCAAGGGAAGAACGTGCGGATAAGATAAATGTTCCTGGCGCCATTACGTCTGGCTTGATACGTCCGTCACGAGTTGGCCCTCGGGAAGAGAATTGAGCAACATGGTTGATATTATCCGCATAAGATCCAAAGCTTGGACGCAAGTTTTCTGTTGCTCCAACAGTAATGGCGTTTTTCGCAGTACCTGGTGCATTAACAGTACTGCTGCCTGGACCTTCATTTCCAGCTGCGAAAAGAACAGCCATGTCATTTTTACGAACATAATCATCGACATTTCTGGAATCTGTCGTGTAAGCACCGTTTACCGCAGCGCCCCATGAGTTCGTATGAATTCTTGCTCCGGCACTATACGCTTGGCTGAATAATGTGCTCAAGTTAGATGGAAGTCCGCCCAATCCACCGCTGCTATCCATAATAGATTGAAACACTAGGTTTGCCTGTGGTGCCATTCCTTTATTGCTTGTTCCGTTTCCAAGAACCGATCCGGCAACGTGCGTTCCGTGACCATTTGGATCATTGGAGTTATTCGATCTTCCTAATGCATACAATGCGGTGATTTTACCACGGAAAGCTTCATGCATGGAGCTGTCATTACGCCCGGTATCAAGACCAGTATCTGCTACAGCAACTGTTTGACCTTGCCCATATAACCCATAGCTGCTTTGGGCAACATCGGCTTTAACAATCCCTCTCGCTACATCATTCAACACCTTATATTCCGCTTTAGGAGAGATATAAAGAACATTATTGTTAGCGGCATATTCAACAATTGCATCTATGCCTTTGAAATTCATTTCTTTGTTATTATGTTTTGCGTCAAGTGCAACAGCTTTTACTAAAGCAGAAGCCCCTTTCGTAAACAATAATGGATCTACTTTATAAAGCGGCAAATATGGCTCTACGGATTCTAAATGAGCAATCCCGTTTGTAGCTTTCGCAACATCGCCTTTGTATTCCACAATGTAAGCATAGTCTGGTATGTAATCAACAATAGTTGCCCCAGTGGACTCCAACTCTTTTTTCGTTTCTTCTAAAATAGGCCCATCAAATTGAACAATATATAGACTGTTATCTTTAGGCACGACCTCTAGCTTCTTTTGAAGTCCTTTTGGGATTTTCACATTTTCTGTTTCTGCTAGAAAAGAAGCTTCCCCAGTTTTGCCGTTTTTAGAAACCGACTTCATCTCTGTTATCTTGCTGACTCCCTTAAAGTCTAGTTCGAAGCTGCTAGCCCCCCCTGTTGATGGACTGCTTAGCGCAACAGTTGATAGAATAGTTGCTGCTGATAAAACGGATAAAAACACTTTCTTGGATTGATTCTTTTTCTTCATCCTCATGCTCATCTCCTCTCATTTGGTAACACAAGAATAATTTAACATACTAAAGAAAGAATTTATATTGGGAAAATTCAGAATAAAAGTCTGAGATAATAGTAGAAAAAAGCATTCATTTTCCCAATGGAAAGAATTGTAGATTCCATTAATAAAGAGCGGCTAATAATTTCTATGGTAAAATATACATAATACAGCTACAGCAAAATAAAGGGGATTTTGAGACATGCATAAGATTATGCTTATTGAAGACGATAGGCAGTTAAGTGAGCTAGTAGAAAACCATCTAGAGAGGTATGGGTACAAGATACATAAGCCAACAGATTTCCAACATATTATGGAGAGCTTCACCGAAGTCCAGCCGGACCTTGTTTTATTGGATATCAATCTACCATACTATGATGGCTATTTTTTATGCAGAAGCATCCGTCAGCAATCGACTGTCCCTATTATTATCATTTCCGCTAGAAGTACAGAGATGGATCAGATTATGGCAATGGAACTTGGAGCGGACGATTACATAACCAAGCCCTTTACATTTGAATTACTACATACCAAAGTAAAGGCAACAATAAGAAGAGTGTATGGAGAATATGCATCAATAGATACGGGTGATTTATCTATTGAGGGCTTGAAACTAGATAGTCAAACTTTTGCAGTTTATCTTGAAGGGAAAAGGGAAGAGCTGAGTAAAAATGAATACATATTATTAAAAAAACTGATGGAACATCATCAAATCTATATTCCTAGAGAAACACTGATGGAAGCCGTATGGGATTCGTTAACTTTTGTTGATGACAATACGTTGACGGTCAATATGACGCGAATCAAACAAAAACTAACTTCTCTTGGACTGCCAAATGTCATTACAAGCAAAAGAGGAGTGGGCTATATGATGAGTATTCCATCTCGGGGTAGGCAGAACAAATGAATAAAAGAATTCTAAAGAACTTTTTCAAAGATAGAGCGCTGCTAATTTCGTTCTATCTCTTTAATATTCTTTCTGTCATTGCCTTCTTTCATCTGAGTGAGCCTTCCAACACAGAAATCCTGTATCCTTTTTCGGTAGGGATGTTTCTTCTATTCGTTTATCTCCTCATTGATGGATACCGCTATTATCAAGTAAATGGAGAGATAGAAAATCAGCATGGTGATATGAAGATATATACAGAAGAACAAAAGGCTTTTTATCAATGGATTAAGAAACTAAGCTATCAACATTCTAAGGAAAAGAATGAGCAGAGCGAAAAGAACAAGGAAAGGCTTTATTTCTTATCCCATTGGATGCACCACCTGAAGACACCGGTATCTGTCATGGATTTAATTATTCAAAATGAGAAGAAGTTACAAGGTGATCGAGAAGCTTTCCAAAAGTTACAACAGGAGAATAGGCGACTACATTCAGACATAGAACAAGGTCTGACCATGATCAGAATGGACAGTTTTGAAAATGATTTGGATATAAAATCAATGGACCTAATATCTTCATTACGGAAGTTAATCAATAACCAAAAAAGTGAGTTTATCTATCAATCTGCTTTCCCTGTTATAGATAGTGAGGAAGAAGCTGCTTTCATTATTACCGACCAAAAATGGAATGAAACCATGCTTGATCAAATCATTTCTAATGCTATTAAATACTCTAGTGGACGAGATGGAAGCAAAAAGATAAGATTTCATGTAAAACAAGAAGAAGAGGTTACGATTCTCTCTATTACAGATGAAGGCGTCGGCATCCAGCCCTATGATTTAGAGAGAGTATTTGAAGCATTTTTCACTGGCGAAAACGGGAGGAAATATGAGAATTCCTCAGGTATAGGGCTATACCTTTGTAAGAAAATTGCGAACCGGCTGAACCACCGAATTACAATAGAGTCGGAAGTATACCAAGGTACTACTGTCACGATTCAATACCTTACAAAAGTGTAAGGTATTTTTCGTATTGTTCCATGGTTGATGTATCGGCTAATCAGTAAAATAAGACATAGAAAGGGAGTAACATACATCCCAACTTGCTTGAGGAGGTTTTATTTTGGGAGATACGATTTTAGAAGCTAGTAAATTAGTGAAAATATATGGGGATGCCGGTGCAGAAGGAGGGACAACTGCAGTCGATGGCGTAAACCTTTCCATAAACAAGGGAGAATTCATCGCCATCATGGGTCCGTCGGGTAGCGGAAAAACGACCCTGCTTCATATGATGAGTGGAATAGACGCCCCAACATCCGGAGAGGTATATATTGCGGGAAAAGAAATTGGTGAAATGAACGGGGATGAGTTAGCCCTTTTCAGAAGAAAACAACTCGGTTTTGTTTTCCAAGAATTCAATTTGCTAGATAGTCTGACAGTAAAGGAAAACCTGCTGGTACCGATGGTGTTGGAGAAGAAATCAGTGGCCGAAATGGAGGCGAAGGTACAGGGACTGTCAGAGTTGTTTGGTATTGAAAGTATACTGAACAAATATCCCTTTTCTATTTCAGGCGGTCAGCAGCAAAGGACAGCAGTGGGCCGAGCACTGGTGAACGATCCTACCATTATTTTCGCGGATGAACCGACCGGCAACCTAGATTCTAAATCATCCACAGTCATCATGGAGTGTTTTGAAAAGATTGTGAAAGAACTCGATACAACTGTGCTAGTGGTCACACATGACGTATTCGCTGCAAGCTATTGCCGGAAGGTTGTATTTATTAAAGATGGAAAAATAGATTCTTATATTATTAGAAAAGGGGATCGAAAAGATTTCTTAAATCAAATCATGGACAATCTCGCCGTCTTGGGAGGAAGGAGCCATGACATTTAATCAACTGGTATGGAAAATGGCAAAAGGAAACAGGGGCAAATACTTATTTTATTATTTGTGTAACAGCTTTGCGGTGTTGTTCTTTTTCATGTATTCGACCATTTATTTCAATGAAGCAATTGAGGCGGTTAAAGTAATGGAAGGCATAAGAGATATACTAACGATACCAGGTGTGGGACTTGTATTGTTTACCGTATTTTTTATTACCTATGCTCATCGGATTTTTACACGGAGACGGAAGAAAGAGTTTGGTCTTTTAATGACACTTGGAATGTCGAAATGGGATATAGCCAGGCTTTTATTATTAGAGAACGCTTTGATTGCTGCTGCTTCCATCGTTACTGGAATTGTATCTGGTATGGTGTTTTCTCGATTGATTTTTTTGCTTTTCATAAATATAACTGGATTAGGTGATATCCCATTTAATCTTTCGCTGGAAATGTTTATTTATTCAATAGGTGCTTACCTGGGGATTTTTCTCATTTCGGTTCTCATCACTCTTTATCTGACACTAACAAGATCTTTATCTCAAAATATGAAAAGTGATCGAGTGGCAGATACGATCAAGCATCGAAGTCCGGCTTTCGGTCTGCTGGGAATAGTCATGGTTAGCGGAAGTGCTGTGCTGCTTTACTGTACCTTTTCCATACCCTCCATGTCTCAAGATGTTGGTGGATACCTTCTTATGAGTACCTTGGGCATATTAATGGGCCTTTATGTAGCCTTATCTCAAGGAATGAGTTTCTTTATGAAGTTAGCAAGGAAGCATAAACCCTATTACTATAACGAGCTACTTACTTTAAGTAGTCTTGAATACAAATTCAAACAGCTTACGGCCATCATGCTTCTTGTAACGATTATGAGCATGGTGACCATCTTTTATAGTACGACCATATTGATTATCAGTTCCATGGGAGAGCAGCAGGTGATGGATGATAATCCCAATGACCTTACTTACATAGAGACAGAGACGAAAAATAATATATCCACGGAAGAATTGTATTCTATTTTGGATAAAGAAGAAAATCCAGTTAAAGAACACGAAACAGTTAATGTGTTTGCATACTACGAGAAAGATCCGCAATGGGAAGAAGCGTATTACGAATATGTATTTATAGGGTTATCGGATTATAATCGAGTTGCTGGAAGGGAGGAAACCCTGACCAGTGAAGAATATATTTATCTAATAAATGATGTTCCTAAATATGCCCTTCCAGATAGTACTTATGAACATGGCCTTTCATTTAATGTGGAAGGTGGGAAAATAGAGTACACCTTGAAAGAAACCATTGTTGATCAAATAATTAATCGAACAACACTCATCCCAACTTCCATTTTGGTCATCAGTGATGAGGAGTTTGGGAAAATAAACAATGCTTTAATAGGAAATAAGATGAAGGTACACATCTTCAATTTTCAAGATTGGGAAGCTAGTGAACAAGTGACACATGAATTGAATGATAGATTAAAGGAATATAACAACACTACACCGCCATACCAAAGTGTACGTCTTAGCTATAGTGAGGAAGAGGAGGAATATTTTCTTCAGCCGACATCTAAAGTGATGCACTTCAACTATATCAAAAACTCATCTAGAATCATGTTTTTTGTCACCACCTTCATAAGCATTCTTTTCTTCTTTGGTTCCTTCATCCTTTTGTACCTAAACATATTCTCCAACATGGAAGAGGGGAAGGCAAAGTATAAAAAGCTATTTAAGATTGGTATTTCGAAAAGAGAAATAAAGAAGCTTGTTTCAAAGGAAATGAGCGTGCTGTTTTTCTTTGCACCGCTACTGGGTTGCGGTTTGGCATTTGTTTATATTTTTTCCTTTGCCCAAGATGTAGGTGGAATCTTGGAGAATCCACAATTTCTTATTCATTTTTCCAGCATCTCCGGGGTTTACCTATTGATCCAGACGGTTTATTACTTTTATTCGAGGAAAAAGATGTTACGGGAATTAGAAACTTAAAATAATGGTCGTGGCAGGTTTTATTCTATAACGAATGAAGCCTGCTTATTAATGTTTAAGAAATTATAAAATAATCGAATAGTGGATAGTCTTCAGAGTAGACGGGATGAAGACCTATGTGACAAGAAATCAGGAGGAGAGAGGTCCTCATCGCCGTTATGAAGACCTTAGTGACAAGAAATCAGCAGGAGAAAGGTCCTCATCGCCGTTATGAAGAACTTGGTGACAAGAAATCAGGAGGAGAAAGGTCCTCATCGCCGTTATGAAGCCCTTAGTGACAAGGAATCAGGAGGAGAGAGGTGCTCATCGCCGTTATGAAGCCTTAGTGACTAGGAATCAGCAAGAGAAAGGTCCTCATCGCCGTTATGAAGACCTTGGTGACAAGAAATCAGGAGGAGAAAGGTCCTCATCGCCGTTATGAAGCCCTTAGTGACAAGAAATCAGGAGGAGAAAGGTCCTCATCGTCGTTATGAAGCCCTTGGTGACACGAAATCAGGAGGAGAAAGGTGCTCATCGCCGTTATGAAGCCCTTAGTGACAAGGAATCACTTGGAGAGAGGTCCTCATCTCCAATATGAAGCCCTTGGTAAAATGATAATCTTGCCAAGGCCAAAATTTCGGAGCTATTCAAAGAGCGAGAAAACGTCCAAAGAGATTAAGATTTTGGAACGTGGTTTTAGGTCGCGTTAGCAACTCTTTTTAAAAAAATAGATATAGAGCTATTTACCCTAGCAATCTATTATATTAGTTTGAATTGAATAGAAAAATAAGTATTGAGTTAATAATTGGGATTTGAAATAATTGTCATATGAAAAGGTTACCCACGAAAGATTTTGGGAGGGAATTATGGATATCACAAAATTTGAAGCTTCAATCAATGAGCTTTTTCCTAAAGAATTGTTGGAAGAATTCCATGACGATTACGGATTTACCAACACTTCCAATAACAAGATTAAGAAGATTGGGTTTTCAACCAACCTTTCAATCGAAGTGATTGAACAGGCAAGAGTCGCAAAGGTTGATTTAATCATAACTCACCATGACGCATGGGATTTTATTTATGGCTTAAAAGAAGAATGTATCAAAAGATTAAAAGCATATAACATCAGCCATTTCTGGATACATGGACCATTGGATTATATTGAATTTGGAACCTGCACTTCCTTGATGAAAGAAATTGATATTGATAATATCTTACGTTTTTCTGAGTACAAGAACTCGAGTGTGCCTGGTATAGGTGAGTTTAATGAAACAAAAGATTTTGAGGCCCTTGTGGACAACTTGAGAACTAAACTGAACGAACCAGTAAGAGCCTGGAAAAACAATAAGGACAAGGTAAAGTAAATAGGAATACTGACAGGTGCAGGCCATTCAACCGATCAAATAAAATTTGCATTGGATCAAGGCTGCGATACGTACATAACTGGAGAGGCAAGTTTATATACCATTCAATATGCTAAGTTTGCAGGTGTAAATCTACTGGTCGGGAGCCATACCTTTACGGAAATATTTGGTGTGGAGAGTTTGGCAGTTAGAGTGAAAGAATCTAATGATGGGATTTCCCTCGTAAAGCTGCAGGAAGAGCATTTTGAGTTAAATCATGGATAATGATTCTTAACTTTTAAATGCAAATTAAGAAAAGTAGAGGAGCAAGTAAATCGTGAATAAACCTTCAATCATGATATTAGGAACCGATCACTTTGAAAAGTCTGCTGTTCAGGACTATGCAAAAACAAAAGACTCGGACATTTTCTCTCACCGGAAACAAATGGAGATAAAAAATTTATTATCAAGTCTGAAAGAATACGCTCCTACAAAAATTGTGTTGGAGTATCCCTTAAAGTATCAGTCGAAGTTATCAGATGAGTATCAAGAATACATAGATGGAAACTTTAAATTATCGGCTAATGAACGCCACCAAATAGGGTTTAATCTAGCAAAAGAGTTAGGTCATACAAACATTTTTTCAGTTGATTGGAATGAAGAAGAAGGTGTACCAGATATATTTGGGTATATGCAAAATCATGAAACTCAAACAACTCGAAAAATATTCAAGGATATAGAGAAGATGGTAGCTGAAGCCAATGAAAAATCTAATACTACAACAATAAGAGAATATCTTTTATTTCTGAATGAAACTCAACATGTGAGAAACAATCATCAATTATATATGGATATTGCGATGATAGGAGAGAATGACAATCCAATTGGAGCTAATTGGGTTGCAAATTATTGGTATTATCGTAATTTACTAATCTATAAAAACATAAAAAGTCTAGCTTGCGAAAATGATCGTTTATTAGTCATATATGGGGTAGGACATGTTCACCTGTTAAATCAATTAGTTTTTGAAGGGGACAGCTTCACTATTGAAAATGTGAGGGATTACTTAGTATGTATGAGCACTAATTAAAAAACGCTCACTCCTGAGCGTTTTCAATCTTAAAAATCATATTCATCAATAATCTTGTTAGTAATCAAGTCATATCCCTTTTCGTTAGGGTGCAAGGAATCGCTGAAATACTCCTTTGACTTCTCCTTAAAAAGATTATTAGTGGAAATAAATTTGATGCGTTTATAACCATCCACTAGTCTTTGGCTATTTTCATTCCACTCGTCAATGATATTTACATGTTCGGCTGAATCAGGATAAGCATTGTATAGCCCGAGAAATAATATTGGAACGTCTTTATTTTCTTGACGGATTGTCTTAAGAATTTCTTGAACATTCTTCTCGTATTCTAAAGCGCCTTCTTTGATCTTTTCTTCATTGATTCCTTTCAAGTCGCCGCCATTGCTTTGAATTAAATCATTGGTGCCGATAAAGAGAATAATATAATCAGCATTGCGAATATCCTTCTGAATGTTAGTAAGTTTCACTTGTTTTACAACACCGTCTGATTCTTGACCAGGGATACCGTAGTTCTTCACTTTAACATTTGCTTCTTTCTCTTTTTGAATAAGTTGCTCTAGGTTTTCTACGTATCCTTCACCGGACTTGTCCCCGACTCCATAAGTCAATGAATCGCCTAGTGTAACCATAGTTTTTGGTAAATGACTAGATTTTTGTGTATTATCTTGATAGCCACTATAAAAACCTGCCCCGATAAGAGCAATCACAATTAAGGCGGCAGCATAGATGATTGTTTTTTCCATAGGTGAACCTCCTCAATGGTGTAGTAGTTCCCTATCGTAAAAATAATTAAACAGCCTGTTTGAAACTTTTTCATTATCAGATTCGTTTATTTTAATAGGAACATTTGAAAAAAAGGGGGATGTTTATGAGTTATAAAAGAACCATTCCATTCGGTTTGGCTATTATGTTGTTCTGCATCGCCACTTTTGCTTCATGGTATGAAGGGAGCGAGTTGGTAGATAATTCGTTCGAATGGAAACACACGGCAGTATTTACCTCTTGGATCCATGATGGGGAAATTGAGAGGGGAAATATATCTCAACTAGACTATTTTGTGTATTCAATTAAATTCAAGCCCATTTTTCCAATAATCATGATGGTAAGTTTTATGTATATGGTCTTTGCAGTTGGTCAGAAATTGCTGCAGCCCGGAATAAAACAAAACATATTTATGAGTATTCTTGGCGTTATTTTACTTACTGGAGCGGGAGTGATATCTGGGTCTCCAACTTCTGGAGCAAAAGTTTTTATGATGTCACAAATATTGGGCGGAACTTTACTTATTGCTCTAGCATTCTTCCTTCAATTTCGAAAAGTACAATTAGACTAATGTAAAAAGTGCTCTTCCATGAAGGAAGAGCACTTTGTCAAATCAATATCTATTGCCGTTCTTATCTACATAAACCGATTTCACGATTGTTCGTTCAAATGGATTTCCGTCTTTTGTGGTACCTTTTACATCAAGCGTAATAGTATAGACGCCTTCCTCTTTGAAGTCCACGTCTACCTTCCCTTTATTAGCAACCTTCATCCCGAAGTCTGCTTTAGCCTTCCCATCTTTATTGATTTTGACATCTACATTCATTTTTTTGACTTTTTGCCCTTTATTCTTCAGTTCAAATGTAGCATCTTCCAGTACTACTTCCTCATTCAGATCTGTATGGAAACCAACAGTCATTAAATAAGCAGCTTTATCTTTTTTGGCTTTAACGGTCCATTGCCCTTTTTCAGGTGATAGGATTTGGAAAGTGTGGTGGTGGCCACCCTTGAAAATTTCCTGATCGATGGAGTGGACAAAGTTTGAATATACCTTTCCAGATGGACTTATCACTTCAATATCTTGTGTCTGCTTGTCACTTAGCCAATCCAAGTCAATTTTTTGTACATTTTCCTCTACAGTAAAGGTTTGTTTCCCTTCTATCTGAAACTGGCCGCCACGGTGAAGTGCACTTATGTTAACTGGCTCCTGTTCCATTGGTTCGACTGTTGCAGCTGCCTGGCTAAGTGCGAAACCGGCAGTTTGGGTAGTAGTCAAATATGGACGGAAGTATTGAAATGTACCACCTTCACGAACTGTGGTATGGTTCCAGTTACTTACCCTGACTTGTGTACTATAGGTTAAACGGGAATTATTAACGGTGACTGCACCGTCATTTGAACCATATGCACTTAAGTATAATCCACCCCAATAAAGAGCAGATCCGAACCCGCCCCAACTAGTTCCGGCTAGAGTATAAATTTTATTGCGATTTCTATTTGCATGATTATCCATTTGAGGTCGGTAGCTATTCATATAACCAGTTTGAAGAGAGTAGGTTGCATCATTTTTACTGCCTAGAATACTTGCAAGCCAGCTTGCCCAGCCACTATAAGCAAGGTCTGCGAGTTGTGAACCGTAATGAGGAGTAGATAGTGTGATGAGGTTTGAAACATAAGGATGCGCTCCATAGTGAACAAGAGCGTTCTGAGCATCAATGCCGCCTTTGCTATGGGCAACTATCACTATTTTCTTTTGGTTAAAATGATTGGATATATCACGGATTCGACTATTAATGATGGCACCATTATCCCACATGTTCTTATCTGGATGAACATCGATGAACGCTGTTTCATATCCGTTATTCAAGGCTGTTTGATACATATTATTGTTTTCCCACCAAGTTTTTGATGAGCTGTTAATTCCGTGAACAAATACAAGAACCGGTTTGTTCGGATCGACGTTACTTGGTGTATCACCAACATACCACTGACCAGGCACACCTCCAGGATTGTCTTTCCCACCAATGGTGCCGGCATTCACGGATACTGGTACAACTAGCAATGCTACTAACAATAAAATCACCAACCTTCTCATTTCAACACTCCTTTTGAATAAATTAGGAGATATCTCCCCATCTATTCTATCTGAAAAGGGAGCGCTTTCAGAATAGATTTTTAAAAAATGGGAGGAAGGACTTGGCGTTTGAACTATTTTAATAGGAAAAAAGATACATATTCGACAAAAAGAAGCAGGAATTTCAAGATAAGAAAAGAATTGTATGGAGTGAAGTTCAACTAATAACAAAAGAGGGTTGCAGATGATTTTTATTTTATGGGCATTATTAAGCATAACTACAATTGGTAGTATATATGGCGTTGTTGTAGCAAAATCAACAGGAGAGCTGATTGCTAGTATTATTTTTCTTATACTTAGTATGATTGGGCTGTTTGCGAGCATCCATTACTATATGAAAAGAAGCGAAAAGAAAAATAGAGGTGACGGAGGGTGGTTTGATTGTTACTATTGCGATATTCCATCAGGGAAATCAAGTGGATTGGATTGCACAGACTGTGACTGCAATCCATTTAATTAAGGGGAATGAAAGATGAATGAATACATTTATGCAGTTATCACATTGCGCTTCTTTCCGTGTCATAAAAGAAAAGAACGCTCACTTGTCATAGGGGACAGGCAATTCCCTATGTGCTATAGGTGTATGTCCATATTGCTGGGTTATCTTGCTGTAGTTCCATTACTATGGCTTGCTGCAGATGTCTCATTTTTTAAAATGGTTCTATTCGGTATTTTATTGAACATTCCGATGGTTGTGGATGGTTACTCACAGGTCCGTGGCTGGAGAGTAAGCAACAATTTCCTCCGAACATTTACGGGTTTGATGAGCGGCTTTGGTATGTCTTGTATCATCGTAGCAGGATCTATACAGTTTCATCGTGGAATTCAGGAGTTTGCTAATTTTATTGATTCGTTTATTGGTTGATTATTGATTATTTAGAATGGGGCAATGATATTGAAGACAGTAGGGAGAATTTTAGTGTATATATTAGGGTCTTTATTGGTCCTAATTTTAAGCTTCTGCATTTTTATATTAATTGGATTCATTCAATACAGTCTGTTTGTACCGGATGACTATGTGTTATGGGTATTTAAATATCCATACTCTAGATATATTATTGTTATAGTCTTTTATTTATTTTTAGTATTCTTCTATTTTTTCTATAAGGAAAATAGGGAGAAGGATCCAGTCACCAAAAAGCGTAAAAAATTTTGGACAGGTTTTATAATATTAAATATTATAGGCTTCTATATTATCTTTACTTCAGTGACTGTTGTTACAGACCATAAAATCATTGACCATTCATTCCTGCATCCACAAGGAAGAGAGTATGAATTTGAAGAAATTGTTAAAATAGAGACCGGAGTTCGTGGAAACAGATATTATTTTCCTTTTACACACAATAGAGGTGATTTCTATTACAAAATTGAGTTAATGGATGGAAAAATAATAGATTTGAATGATGAAGCTAGTGGCTATGAGGATGAAGATGATCATCCAACTTTTGTTCTAAATAAACTTGATGCACGCTTAGTAGAGATGGGGGTTACTAAAGTATCGAGCATGGACAATTTCGATTACACAACGGAAAGTTTAGATAGGATGTATACGGATCAAATCAAAAGCATATTGGAAAGAAAATAGGCATTGCTTCGAGCAATGCCTATTCGCATGTAAATTTTGAAAGGCTCCATATGTTACCACTTTCAACAACTGCGGTGCCACCCTCGTCCATACAAGCTTCCATTTGAGGTAAAATACTTTGGGAATTTGAATGGATTTGAACTATTCTTCCTATAGATAAAGCTATAATAATTAGACTAACAATCGCAATGCCTCGAACCACTCCTTTATTCACTTGCGAAAGTTCGCGACCTGTTTTTTTACCTTTATTGCCGAATGTATAATTGCCAGAGTAGTATTGGTTGATTTCATTGTAAAAAAGAAGGTTCTGAAAGATTATAACAAGCAAGATCGCCATAATGAATACAGATCGGTGAAGAGGTATCACCATCAATAATGCAAGTACGGGAAGTGCATTTGCAAAGAGTATGTAAACCTTTTTGGTGGCATTTTTAGATACTTGTTGAAGCATTTCATCATCTTCAAGTATCTCCCCAGGTTTATAAAAAACAAAGAAGTATAGTTTTTCTCGAGGATTCTCCCGATTATGTTTTCTATATCTCCGATAAAATGCAATATAGAAAATGATAAGAAGCAAAATACTTATAATGAATAGTTGAATGGATATTAAACCCCAATTAAAAGAGGTTTCTGTGCCGTTTACAACGAAAAGAGCATCAAAATTATGTATTACTAAATCAATTAACTGGACCAGACTAAACGTTAGCGGCATCAAAAGAATGCAAAAAGCGATAGTCCACAGTGGCAGCTGAATCCTTAAATCTTTATTCATTTTCCTCATCCTCTCCTTCTAACCAAAATAACTCATCCACTTTTACTTTCAAATGCTTGGCAAGCCTTAAAGACAAAGCGATGGACGGCGAAAATTCCCCTTTTTCAATAAAACCGATTGTTTGTCTCGTTACCCCGACTAAGCTACCCAAATCAGATTGAGAAAAGCCATGTCTTGCCCTTAATTCCTTCACCCGATTACACAGCATATGTTTCTCCTTTTTGTTAACTTTTATATACTTAATGTAAAGTATTGTTAACATAGTGTCAATGATACTTTACTAAACGTACAAAAAAAAACAGTACAAGAAGTGCCTTGTACTGTAAGGAAGTTAGTTTGAAAATTTTATGATGTTGTTTATAACATCTTTAAGCATATCAATTGAACCTAGTACATCCTCTTTATTTTCAAGACTGTGATCTCCATTTGGAATAAGTAGTGTTTTTAAAGATGGATTAGATTTTAGGTCTGCAAATCGGTCTTCTCGATAGCAAAAATCTTTATCCCCAATAATACAGAAGGATTTATTTTTAGCCTCTAACATAGCTTGATACACATCATCCCGATGTAGCAGAGGAGTCAACCATATGGCAGAAGCACTATTGAAAGTTGGGTGTTTTAACAGACTTGCCAATGCAATGGTTCCGATTGATTTTGCAACAATAAAACATTGGTCATAAGTTGTTTCTTTTAGGGTTTCTTCCAACGTATGTAAAACATTAGCTGAAAACCCGTCTGCATCAAATGGGTTAAGTTCTGCTTCGCTAAAACTGTAATTTACTTGAAGCACATCAAATCCCTGTTTAAAATAGTGTCCTGATGAGAAGTGCAATAAAGGCCCTTGAGACGTGTAACCTGCTCCAGGAAGAATGATGGCAAGTTTAGTAGTGGTGGCTTTTTGTTTCATTAGATTAGTAGGAAACGTTTTAACTTCTAGTTTTTGGTTTATCATGGCTTCACCCCGATTATGAATTTTATAGAATTATATCATGTTATTAGCGATATAGGGAAAAAATGTATAATTAAATTTAAGAATAACTTATGCTATTCTATAGTGAGCGTAAAAATGAACGCAAATGGAGGAACACGATAAATGTCAACATTACCAAACTGTCCAACATGTAATTCTGAATATACATATGAAGATGGGAACCTACTTGTTTGTCCGGAATGTGCTTATGAATGGGCACCAGGTACTGAGAAAGTGGATGAAGAGAAAGTGTACAAAGATTCTAATGGAAATATCCTTATTGATGGAGATACGGTAACCGTCATAAAGGACTTAAAAGTAAAAGGTAGTTCTTCCGTTGTGAAACAGGGAACAAAAGTGAAAAATATCCGTCTGGTTGATGGGGATCATGATATCGAGTGTAAAATCGATGGATTTGGTGCTATGCAGCTTAAGACGGAGTTTGTAAAAAAAGTGTAAGGATGGATCCTATTGGGGTTCATTTTTTTGTGGTCTGATATTGGAATTTAATGCTAAAATGAGATATCAGCGACGAGTGTAAAGGGGAAGAAAAAGTGAGATATTTTACATATGAATTATTTCTTGCTCAAAGCGATGGGAGCTTGAGTCTAATAGAAGAAAAGAAAATCCAGGACCAATGGAATAAATATGTTTTAGAATACAGGTCAACTTATGAAGCACTGGCTAATAGGATGTCTAAAGATGTCTATCAGCGTTTTAGCGGTTGGGGTTTTCATGATTATCATCTATTAAGTCTTAAATTAGAGCATGAAAGCCTGCGCAAAATGAACTTGAAATTAACTTTAAGCAATGATGAGGGTTTGACTAAAAATATTCTGTTATTTAATGACGTTTCTTTCATTGAATATCATCATGAAAATTATGACAACGATAAACCTGTGATGAACCGGGATATAGATATATGGTTATATGAAGAGTTACTTTCTGTCGATTCAACCACTTTATCTTTCGAAGTGATATTCTCTTCAGGTGCTTCTATTGCAATTAAGTTTCCCAATCATGCTGTAACAATTATAGAGGAGCGATAGTAAATGAAAATTAAGATTGATGATGTAACTCACCCAGCAGTTATCACTTTTGTAGAAGAGCATATGAAAAATTTAAATTTACTCTCTCCACCAGAAAGTAACCATTATTTAAACCTTGATGCTTTGAGAAAACCGGATGTTACTTTTTGGAGCGTGTGGGAAGGTAAGGAAGTTGTTGGTTGTGGAGCTCTTAAGGAGCTGGACGCCAAAAGTGGTGAGGTAAAATCCATGCGCACTTCTTCAAAATATTTAAGAAAAGGTATAGGCGCACAAATCCTCCAATCCATTATTCAAGCTGGAAAAGAACGTGGATATCAAAATTTGTATCTTGAAACAGGTTCCATGGAAGCTTTTTACCCAGCGCAAAAACTCTATAAAAGCTTTGGATTTGACTATTGTGAGCCGTTTGCTGATTACGAAGAAGATCCTAATTGTGTTTTTATGATGAAGAAATTGTAAAATATAGAAATAATAGGAAGAATTTATTTGCCACCTTAGCGAATTAATTATAGCAACAAAATTTAGGAAGTAAGGTGGAATTCGCTATTAGTATTGCAATGGTAGATGTAACAGTAAAAATGAATGATCATGATTTAAACGACAGGGAAGCTAAGATTCTGGAAGTATTCTTACTTAATTTAGCTGCTCAATCAAATGCAAGCTCAACAAAAATGGGAATGGCATTGAATCCTCTTGAAAAGTCGGAACAAGACGAGATTTTACATTATCGTTTTGCCTGGCATTCTTCCATTTCAGAGGAACTGTTTGGAGAGTTTAAAGAGGGAATAGAACGCCGATTCTCGGGGGCTTTTAAAATGTGTGATCTTCCAGAGGGTCAATTGCTATTTGAAGAAAACGCATATATAGCGAGTAGTTAGGACGTAAACTGTGTAGGGTGTTTTGTCGTTATTTGTCGGTTGGTATGTATTTGCTAGGTTTTCGACAGTAAAGTGTGTAGTTTGGATTGTATTTATAATTTTCGGACAGTATTTGGTGTAGTTTCGACAGTAAGTGGGATGGTTTGGACAGTATTTAGGAGGAGGAGGGGCAGAACATGACCACAATGAAAGATAAAACGTTTATATTGGAATGTATGGAAGGATATACACCTGAAATTGGTCGACTATTAGCAATGATGGAGTATGCAAGAGAGACAACATTTGAGGCTACTCAATATTTATCTGCGGAAGAGTTAGATTATAGAATAAACGGATAAGGTAACTCAATAGGAAGTCTACTATTACATATTGCTTGCGTTGAGGAGGTATATCATATACTTACCTTTGAAGAAAGAGACCCTGCAGACCAAGAAATAGAGAAGCTAAGAGCTGGCTTAACTTTGGGTGATAGTACCTTTAAAGAATCCGAAGGTAATGCTGTATCCTTCTACATAGAAAAATTGAATAAAATTCGTGATACGACCAAATCCCAACTAAAAGAAAAAGAAGATAAATGGTTAGATGAAGATTTCCCGTTTGGACCTAAACACCTGGCTAACAACTACTTCCGTTGGTTCCGTGTCTTTGAAGATGAACTATATCATCGAGGGCAAATCAGGTTAATACTAAGCCATATGAAACGGAATACTCACTAAATAATAAAAAGGTGCTCACTCCTTCCCGGAGCCAAGCACCTTTAACACCATAAACTTCAATTCACAAACTCCTCAAGATACTCATCCTTCGCCTTCTTAACCACTCCACTCAAAAACACAATTCCTATAATGTTGGGAACCACAATGAAGAACAGCAACAAGTCCAAGAGTTCCCAAACAAATTTTAATCCTCCAACTGCTCCGACGACAATGGCTGCAAGATAAACGAACCTCATAATATAGCGCATTTTCCGACCGAATAATAATTCAGCCTGACTTTCCCCGTAAAAGATAATTACCCCGACGGTAGCCAGGACAAAAAACACTAAGAATACGGAGATGGAAAGGGAGCTAAGCCAATCCGGCAGGGTGGTTTTCATGGCGTAGGAGACCATGGAGGCAGCTTTTTTTACGCCAACTTCTTTCCATACATCTGTTATTAGCACGGTAAGGCCGGTGAGGGTGCAGATGACCAATGTATCGATTATGACCGCGATCATGCCCCAGAATGATTGTCTTACAGGTTGGTCCGTATCAGCAGAAGCGTAGGCGATTGCAGATGTCCCCATACCGGCTTCACTAGTGTATAGTCCACGTGCTAGTCCCCATCGCATGGTCTGAACCACAGTAGCTCCTGCAAACACTCCCGCAGCCGAGGTTGGAGTAAAGGCATCCGAAACAATTAAGGAGAAAACTCCTGGCAGCTTGCCAATATTCATGCATATAATGGTGAGCGTCAACCCGACATAGGTAAGAACAAACACTGGCAATAATCTTGAACTAATTTTTCCGATACGATCAATGCCACCAAAAACGATAAAAGCAGTGACAATGGCCAAAATGATCCCAACTACCAATAAAGAAAAATTATATTCATTCTCCAGTTGAACACTTACGCTATTAGACTGGACCATGACGCTTGGAACTACTTCAAGCATTAAGCCAAATGCATAAAACCAGCCAAGCTTGTCCCAGCGCAATCCTTTGGAAAGGTAGTAAAAAGGACCGCCAACCCATTTCCCTTCTTTATTTTTTTCACGATATGTAATCCCTAATACTAGCTCGGCAAAAATGGTCGACATGCCAATGAATGCCACGATCCACATCCAAAATAATGCCCCTGGTCCTCCAAAAGCGATAGCAACTGGAACACCCACTATATTTGTAGCACCAGCAGTGGCGCTCAATGCAGAAGTAAAAGCGGCAAACGGAGTAATACCTCCCGAAGAACCCACTGTTTTTTTCCCTATTTGACCTAAAGTCATTTTCACAATGTGTGGGAAATAACGAAAAGGAAGAAAGCCTAGTCTAATCGTTAAAAAGATTCCGGCAATCACAAAAAGTATAATCATCGGGAAACCCCAAATAAAGTCAGTAAACGTAGACAGCATATGTTTCAAGTGTATCCCCCCTCTTAAGTATCTTTTTCAAAAGGGAGGAATCTATTCTACAAAATGAGGTTCAGGAATTTTGACAAAAATGGGAAGGCAGATACCGTTAAGAAAATTCCAGCACCGAGGTTAACGGTTTTAAGGATTTTTTCTTTGATAAACGCGCGTGCAAAGTGAACCGTAAAGGCTATATTCAAGTTCCATAGGAAGATCCCGAGCAACAAGGAAAGACAACCAACTAAAGCAATAATCCAGCTTTTCTCAGAAAGAGATTGAATGGAAGAACCGAAAATTCCAAACCAAAAAATAAAGTTAATGGGATTAAACGCAGCTATGCTAAATCCGACGATGAATGAATTTCTCTGAATGGGTTGTCCAAGTTCGAGGATTTTTCTTTTGGTGAAGGACCCATAGATAGTGGTTATACCGAGGTAAAGCAATAACCCTCCGCCTATTCCATACATACATAATTCAACCCACTCTATTTGGAGATAGGGTGCCATTCCAATTAAAATAATCAATAAAAAAATAATATCAGCAGTCATACCACCTAATCCAACAACCCAGGAAGCATAAAACCCAGATGAAATTCCTCGTTTGATCATCTCTAAATTTATTGGCCCCACTGGAGCAGCTAAGCTAATCCCAAGAACCATGAAGTGCACGACGGTCCATATAATTTCCATGTAAATATCTCCTAACTACAAGACTTGTCCATAAATTTATATGTAAAAGAAAAGCCGTTTCATGCATAGATGGTAAGATTTGTTCGTATTTATAATTAGTACTTTTCTTAGCTAAAGGGGGAGAATGGATGCAGCAATTGGATTTGGAAGCACTTTATACATTAAAGAATGTTCCTCCATGGGGGAGGCATGTCTTCTCAGAATTCACAAAAGACATGTTGTCAGAAACTCGTCCTTTTCCATGTGTATTCGGTGTGGAAGGCTTTAAACAGGGCTCGCTTCGTTTTGCATTTATTGAAAGTTCAACAAGTCCAGATGCAATGGAAAACTTGGCTGCAGCATTAAAATTATATCTTGAAGAAGCGAGGGAACTCGGGAAGAATACGTCGTTTGTTGCATTCTTTAGACCAGAGGAGAAGAAAACGTTAGAAAAGTATGAAAAGCAATTCTGGAATGTCCTTCAACACCTCCATCAATTGGATGATAAGGAATGGCCGGAAAATATCCCGTCAGATCCAGATCATTATCTATGGGAGTTTTCTTTTCATAATGAGCCAATATTCGTTGTTTGCAACACTCCTGTACATGAAAAACGAGCAAGCAGGAAAGCATCAACGTTTATGATCACTTTCCAGCCAAGATGGGTGTTTGACGGGATAAGCGGGGACACTCATATCGGAAAGCTGTTTCAAAAGACGGTCAGGGATCGTTTAGAAGTGTATGATAGTGTACCAGCTCACCCTTCGCTTAACTGGTATGGTAAAGCAGAAACGAGAGAATGGAGGCAGTATTTCTTAATGGATGATAATAATGTTGAAACATCAAAATGCCCATTTCACGCGTCGTTGGAGAAAGAGAAAAACAATACTTCAGAGGTTGTTTATTCGTTCACTTCAGACTTTAAAGATTTTCGAGTAGATAGAGGAGTAGGTGGCAGCCTTGAAAAAGTAACAATGGAACTATTGCCGATAAAGGGAACAGGATATGTGGAAGTACAGCGAGATGAACCGTTTAAAGCCCATCCTACTCATACCCATCCAACAAATGAGGTTTTACATATCCTTAAGGGAAGTGTCTCTATGGAAGTGGGAGGAGACCTCATTACCTGTCAAGAAGGTGACCGGATTTACTTACCAAAAGAAACAGTACACGGATCCTTAGCAGGCATGGACGGTTGTTTGTATGTCATTGCAGTTTTAAAATAATGGATTAACTCCATTCTCTTTTATTGGAATGGAGTTTTTTTGTTTAACGGGGAATAATAATAAATGATTGGAGACATTCCATTACTTTCTAATGGTAGATGAAACTTCCAGTTATCTCGAATGCATACATTTTGACATTGAGATATTCATGTGATAAAAATAAATAGTAATGAATCTCAACTAGAAGAAGGAGTGATTTCTTCATGAATAACACAACTACTAAGTCAGCTATTGAAACAATGAAAGAGCGTCATTCAGTACGTAAATATACACAATACGATATGCCGCAAAAAGACCTTCAAGAAATTTTAGAGGCAACCATTACTGCACCATCTTCATGGAACTTGCAGCATTGGAAATTTCTTGTGATTCAATCAGATAGCCAAAAGGAAAAGCTTTTACCAATAGCCTACAATCAGCAACAAGTAGTCGACAGTTCCGTCACTATTGCGGTGCTAGGTGATCTTCAAGCAAACCAAAATGCGGAAAGAGTATATGGGGAAGTAGTAAAGAAAGGTTTCATGACGCCAGAAGTTAAAGAAATCTTAACGAACCAAATTCATGGAGCTTATACAAATGACCAGTTTGCGCGTGATGAAGCGGTTATGAACGGTGCGCTGGCTTCCATGCAATTGATGCTTGCTGCAAAAGAAAAAGGCTATGATACCGTACCAATGGGTGGATTTGATAAAGTAGCATTCAGAGAACAATTCAACATCCCTGATCGATATGTACCTGTTATGTTAATATCTGTTGGTAAAGCGGCGGCTGAAGCTCATGGAACATTGCGTTTCCCACTTGATGAAGTTGTAACATATGAAACATTTTAAGGTGTAAAAATTGAAAGGACTCACTCGAGGGTGAGTCCTTTTCCATTACTTATACAAAAATTCAAACATGACAGGAAGCCTATCGCGCCATGCAGCCTCGTTATGCACTGCCTCTTCCACGATATCGAAGCGTACATTCTGAATTTTCTCTACTAATAATTCATACACTTTTTGACTAGAGTCTATATAAATTTGATGATTGATAAATGAGGTATCTTCCTTTGTGCCAACATCCAAATAAAATCGTTCCACTTCATTTAAATCACTTTCTTGTATGTATACTTCTATTTCAGGTTGATTAATCCAATAGGCAGAAGACAGGGAAGCAATCTTCTTATAAATATGAGGGTATTTACATGCCGCATAAGTTGAAATAAGTCCACCCATAGAAGAGCCAGCCATCGCCGTCTCTTCCGGAAGAGTTCGGTATTTTTCATCAATGAAAGGTTTTAACTCAAACGTCAAGTAATCAATATATTCTTTGCCTTTTCCGCCTGTAAGGTTGTCATCGTTAAACAGCCTTTGACCAAGCTCCTTATTTTCCCATGGCGCATATTCGTTAAAACGCTCAAAACCTTCATGGTTGCAGTCAATACCCACCACAATGATTTCAAAGTCTGACTCTTGTTCTAAATAATCCTTGATTCCCCAGCTGACACCAAAGCTTGCTTCGCTATCGATAAACAGATTTTGTCCATCATGCATATACAGAACAGGATATCGCTTATCCGTTGTTTCATAGCCTTTGGGTAAAAGAACGCTTACTCTGCGGTCTGATTGAAACGGGGTGATAGTTACGTTGAAAAATTCAAGCATGTTTCATTACTCCCTTATATTTTTTCTTTCTTTTATTATAGTAGTAATTTCGAAAGGGAGGTAGTGCATTCCATAAAAAAAGACAGTGGCAACCGCACCGTCCTAATTCATTTCTTATTTCAAATGCTTTCTTAATAATTCAATATGTTGCTGATGCTCCTTCAGTATGGACTGGACGATATTCCTGCTTTCCAAATCCAAGTCACCCTTCACAAACTCTGCCATCATATCTGACCCGAACTCCTCACCATGTATAGCCCCTTCTATAATTGCACGAGAATCCTTAGGGTAGCCCTTTACCTGTTGGACTCTCTCCTGAAAAGCTCCGACCAGGCCGACATCATCGACTGCCTCGCCACCAAGATTCTGAATTCTTTCCGCTACAAAAATAGCATGCATCTTATGGTTCTGCTGGATCGTTTGCAAATCTTTCTTTATCGCTTCATCCTGTGTGTTTTTTATATAATGTTCATATGCATGAATGCCCATGAATTCGCCCTCCAAAAAGGCGTTCAATTCCTTGATTTGCTCATCCATTCCTTTCACTCCTTCAAAATTGTCCTATCTTTATGATTCAATTAAAAATAGGAAATTATTCTAAGCAAAAAAAAGAAACAACCACTTTTATGGTTGCTCCCTAGATATTACTCGCTCTTGCCAAAACCAATCTCATCAAGAAATTCATCAATCGCTTTTTCGTATTCCTCGCGATTTTCACTATAGCTCATCGCATGCATTCCGTTTCTAGCGACATACAACTGCTTTTTGCCTTTTTTCTTTTCAAAAAGTTGTTGAGTCATCATAATCGGAATAAAGTCATCAGGTTCACTGTGGATAAACAAGACTGGATTCTCGATATTCTCAATAACATTAATTGGTGAAACATCTCGGATTGAGTATTTATCTCTAATGCGTAAAAATGTATTGGCGATTGGCATTACAAGTTGCTTGGGAATTTTGAAATCTGCTTTTAAACGATAAGTCAGTTGTTCCTCAAGATCTGAAAACGGACAATCAGCTATATAGAAGTCTGCACCATCTTCAATTCCTCCCGCATACATCAGCAGTGTAGCAGCACCCATGGATTCCCCATGTATCCCTATGGTTGCCTCATTTCCTGCATGTTCCCGAACCCAATCTACGACCGCTTTTAAATCGTGCTTTTCATAAAAGCCATAGCTTGTTGTCTTCCCACCGGATTTTCCATGTCTACGGTGATCATATAAAACAACATTCCAGCCCCTTTCAAGGAAGATATTCATGTATTTAATAGAATTGAGGGTGTTCTGTGTGACACCATGACTTAAAATCATATAACGAGTGGAACCTGGTACATCAAACATTTCCCCGTAAATATTGTAACCGAGTGGGGAAGGGATGGTAAGTTCTTGTTTAGGCAACTTCAAATAAACATCTTCTTTAAAGTGGCCGAGTAGCTTTTCACGCTGTAAAATTTCTTCATTTGTTTTTTTACGAATGTACATTACTTTATTGGTGAAAAAAATTCCGACAAACAGGATATAGGAAAGTAAAATGCCCATAACAATTAATATGCGTTTTAGCTGTCTCACCTTAAAACCTCCAAAAAGGATATATATACCATAGTTTATCATTTGGATAAGCCAGAAGGGAAATGGGATGGTAGAAGAGAGAGAAAATTTATCTAATAATGGATGTTTTTTTATGATATGCTTTTGGGAAAAGAGGTGTTTAAAGGATGAAAGTAGATTATCTACAACGATTGCCTGCAATGAAAGCTGCAAAGGAAATTATTGAGAAATATTTTCCTAATTGTGATGGAGCGATACTTGCGGGAAGCGTTGTTCGTGGACAGGAGAATTCCACATCAGACTTGGATATTGTGGTCTTTGACTCAAAGTTACACGCTTCTTACAGAGAGTCTTTCTTCGATTTAGGATGGCCGGTTGAATTATTCTGTCATAACTTAGACTCCTATCAGGCGTTTTTCAAAAGTGATTGTGAAAGGGCACGACCATGTTTGCCGAGAATGATCGCAGAGGGGATTGTTTTAAAGGATAAAGGGATTATTGTTGGAATAAAACAAGAAGCAGAATTACTTTTACATGCTGGTCCGGTAAAATGGGACGAAACAACAATTAAGCTGAAACGATATTTTCTTACTGATGTGTTAGATGACTTTATTGGTACGACAAATCGATCTGAAGCAATATTTGTTGCTGGGCATCTTGCTGACCTTGCAGCAGAATTTGTCCTAAGAATGAACAATAAGTGGATCGGCTCTTCCAAATGGGTTTTTCGCTCTCTAGCTGATTATGATGAAGAATATGCAATAGAATTTACGGAAGCCTTTGACTTATTCTATAAAACCGATGATAAGAGAAGAGTTATACATATTTTGGAGGGGATTTTGAATCCACACGGTGGTAGGTTATTTGAAGGTTTTTCGTTAGGGAAAAATCAATGAGTTATTTATTATTGTTATACTAAGCAATATTATTTTTAGAAAGGACGTGTAACCAAAATGAAAATATCGGATATGCATCATGTCAGCCTTGCGGTCAATGATGTGGAAGAAGCAAAACACTTTTACGGAACACTACTCGAGTTTCCGGAGTTAAAAAGACCTGATTTTGACTTTCCAGGAGCTTGGTATCAAGTTGGGAATTCGCAGCTTCATTTAATTCAAAATAAAAAAGCAGAAACATTGAGAAGTGAAAATAAAATTGACAGTAGAGATGGTCATTTTGCCATCAGAGTAGACGATTATAATAAAACAGTGGAATTTTTACAAGGTAAGGGTATTGAAATAGTGCAAAAACCTCATAGCAAGAGCGGCTTTGCGCAAATTTTTTGTATGGATCCTTCCAATAATTTAATTGAATTTAATGTTGACCAGATGGACTTAAATGGAAAGGAGTAGTCACTTTAACTACTCCCTTTCTTTTGGCAAACATAGATCATTTGGGGACTTTTTGCGGTTAATGAACTTTTATTCCAGTCACCGTACTCATGCAACAACTTGAATCCATGTTCATTTAAAAGCCGGCGCATTTCCAAGGGGAAAACATAACGTAATGAAATAGTATCTTTTTCTATTGACTCTATTTTTGTCCCATTTAAAAATCTTCTTTCCGTCTCGCAATGAAGTATCTGTGTTAGGGGCTGATACGTTTCTTTATGATACTCTGCCACCTGCATCCCATTAGAGTGCATAAAATACTCTTCATACTCATCCATCTTTGATAACTCATCCATCTTCGGATTTCTTGTATCAAAAATGAATATTCCTCCATCTTCTAGGTGTTGATGGACGGATTGAAAAAGTGCGTCTTGCACCTCATTCGTCAGGAAATGTTGAAATGAGTTGCCACTCATGAAGATTAACTTACTAGATTGATTAAAAGATAACTGAGAGCAATCCTGTAAAAACCATTGAATGGTCAGATTTTTATCAATAGCCTTTGCTTTAGCTCGCTCTAGCATCCCCTGATGAATATCCACTCCAATCATTTCATGACCTTGTTCAGCAATTGGAATAGTCAATCTTCCCGTCCCACATGCGAATTCAATAATAGGACCACTCTCCGGTGCCCACTCCAGAATTAGAGGTAAATCTATTAGAAAATTCTCGTGTTTACGATCATATTCCTTTGTATCTGCATATTTTTCAAGATTATCACTGAAAATGTTATTCATTGTTTTCCGCCTTTTTGTTTCTTAATACCGTAATAAATCCTTCTAGTATCTCGTGACTTACAAAAAAACCCTTTCGTTTATAAAACTCAAGTGCTTGTTCATTCCCATTTGAAACAAAGATAAAATAATCTTCTATTTCATTGAAATTTTGAAGCCAATCCAACGACATGGAAAACAGTCTTGAACCAATTCCATATTGACGATATTTTTCCTTAATGTAGAATTGAGACAAGCAACCAACATGCGTCTTCTCAACAGTATTCATGTCAAAAAAAGTTGCAAATTCCGACGAATAGACCTCTTTTGGAGAAATGTTTGAATAAACATAGCCAATGATTTCATCTTCATTTTTCACTACCATCAAATAATTATGTTGAGCTTTTTCCACAGAGGGAATCAATCTTGTTTCATAGGTCATGTTATCGAAGCGTTCAGGTGTTATAAAGGCCAATGATTTCTGGTATACCATTAACTCATTACAAATTTCTTTGCATATTTCTAATCTATCAATAGGTACCACTTCATATGTAAAATTCAATTATCTCTCCTCCTATAGGTTATTATAAAATAAATAGAATGAAAATTCTCTACTTTCTCTTTCCATATTGTTGATATAATAGAGTGGAACAAACTTAAACGGCTAGGATATTCGTATCCAGAGGGAGGAACAATGAAACTAGGCGCTTTTTCAGTAAGTTTAACGGTTAAAGATATTCATAAATCAAAAGAATTCTATGAGTGTCTCGGATTTGAAGTATTGGGAGGAGAAATCAGCCATAATTGGTTGATTATGAAGAATGAAAGTTGTGTTATCGGGCTTTTTCAAGGTATGTTTGAGAAAAATATTTTGACATTTAATCCAGGTTGGAATCAAAATGCCGAGAGCTTAGATGAATTTACAGATGTCAGAGTCCTTCAAAAGAACCTTATGGGAAAGGGAATAAAATTCCTGACAGAAGCAGATGAAACAACAAAGGGACCGGCCAGCTTTACAATAGAAGATCCAGATGGAAACCCTATTTTAATTGATCAGCATAGATAAAAAAGTCGACTTGTTGTATTGGGAGGATATCCCTCAACAAGTCGACTTTTTTATTTTTATTGATTAAAAATTTTGTCCCATGTATTTACCATATCCCAAGAAAATTTCGGTAACATGGAGAATATATTTTGGTCGGTTACCATGGCTGCAACTACAATCGAAGTAAGAAACAAACCTGTCACAGCAATTAAAAGCGCATAAGTTGCCATGGATTTTTGAAATTCAGTTTTCTGATTCATCATCTTTCCTCTTCTCTATGATTTAGTAATTAATAAGTATCTAAATCACTGTAAGTGAGAGGTAGCCACCTTGATAAAAGTATGGTGTAAGGAATAGATGTGGCCTTGCCAGGATAACTCGATTGATTGAAAGTTTGTATGGATGATGGTAAATGTCTATTAAAAGTAAAGGAGGGGATTCACACGTAATATCCATCTTCTTGTTTTGCCAGCCATTTGTACTAGGAGCCTGTACTGCCGGTTCAATCTGCATGTCAATATAAGTGGAAATAGTATCACTGGATAATGGAAAAGAGTGTGCAATTTCACTATACGCCAAACAAGGAAAGGATAGAATTAAGAAAGCTATAATTATGTAAAAGTGTTTTTCCATCATGATCCCTTTCCTTGTTAGGTTAATTATTTTTAGGATAATTTTACTCCCATATTATGCAGAAGGCAATATCAGACGAAAGAGCTATAAAATAAAAAGTATATGTAATTTTATGTTAAAATTGTTATAGATTATTAGAAAATGAAGTAAAAAGGGGAGTTTGGATGGTTGACAGTGTTCTTACCTTAAAGTTTCTTTTTAGTTTAGTTGTTTTTGGAGTATTACTTGTCGGTGCAGCAAAGCTACTACTTCGCAAAAGTCGGTTCGGACCAATTTCTGTAGTTCTGGTGATACTTGTAGGAGGATACTATCTGTATGACCAAGTGATTTCCACTACATCTGACGCTGCGGTTCTTGAAGAAATTCATGAGGATAGTGAGATACGGCATTTGGAAATAAGAAAGGTTGTATTAGAGAGAGGTATATATACATACAAGGAACGGATCCTGATAGAAGAAGAGGAGACGATTCAAAAGATATTGAAAGACTTGTCAGGTCTTGAGTTAAAAAGGGATATCAACAAGGAACCAGGCGGAGCGGAGTATGTGCTAAATTTGTTGGTATCGAATCAAAAGGATAATTTGATTGAAACGGGCAACTATCAGATTACAGTAGGAAAAGAGTATATTGATGATTATTATCAAATAGTGAGCGACAAGGATCATTTAAAGACGATCAAAGAGTTAGAGAGGGATTTAGAGTGGGAGGAAGAATAAGGGGAATTATTCTTTCTCCTTCTTTTCCTTGTTGCGTGTAAAAGAAGTAGCAATTGCAGCGAAAATGTCACCTAATAATGTAAGTAGAGCAGCCAAAGTTTAGACACCTCGTTTATTATAATTAGAGTTCATAATTTTCAATTAATTATAACATAGGAGTGATAAGTTTTGGTTAAGGTTCTAATTATAGTGTTGAATTTTTATCAATAACATGGACCTAGATAAAGTTATGAGGGATAATTTAATGTTCATAAGTAATTAAGGGGGATGTGGTAAATTGGTTAAAGTTATAGAGCAAGAAATTCTGTACTTGAGAGAAGCGAATAATATACAACAGCTTACCAAAGGTTTTTCCAACGACCAGAAGTTTGTGGTTGATGAAAAATACCTTATGCGTCTTTTTCCAATAGAAGATGCAGATCGTAGAAGGAGAGAATTTGAAACAATTAATAAGTTATCATTGCTCTCTGATTTGGTGCCAAAAGCAATCGAATTTGGTGAACAGGAAAGCTTAGGATTGGCTTATATGGTATTAACATATCTGCCAGGTAGAGATGGGGAAGAGGAGTTAAGTAATTTGACAGAGAGGGAGCAATTTCTTGTTGGGTTTCAGGCGGGGAATGAGCTGAAAAAACTACATGAGTATCCTGCTCCGGAAGGAACCGAACCATGGAACATACATAAGAAAAGAAAAAGTGATAAATACATAGAAGAATTAAAGCTACTAGAAGATATAGACACCGTGCTTATAAGTAAACTCATAAACTATATAGAAACAAATGATTACTTAATGGAAGGCCGTCCTAATAGATTCCAGCATGATGATTTTCACCCTTGCAATCTCATTGTAGATGGGAAAGAATTCAATGGGTTTATTGATTTTCAGAGGATGGACTGGGGGGATCCCATACATTATTTACAGAAACTTGGCTTTTTTGGAATAAAGGTAAGTGTCCCTTTTTCCATTGGTGCCATTGATGGATATAATGGAGGAGAGGAAATTAGTGAGGAATTTTGGAAGCTATTTGCTCTTTATAGTGCCATGCATGTAGTTTCATCATTCGTGTGGGGTAAGAAAATGGGAGAAGATCAGTATGAACTATTGTCCCGATATGCCATGGATGTGATGAGGGATCATGATGATTTTAGGGAGAATATTCCTCAATGGTATAGGGAGATAGGTTCTATAAGACAGTTTTGAAAGTTTGAGAGGTGCTCCGTTCAACTAGAACGCTTCTATAAGACATTTTGGCATGTTTGGAAGGTACTTCTATCTAATAGAATCAAAAAAGAGGTTCTTCAATTGAAGAACCTCTTTGCCCTAACTATTTCTTCTTCTTTTTCGATAAGTCCACAAATCCTTTCTTCACTACTTTTTCCAATGCAACATGTACATTAATGTGTCTGTCATCAAGATGACTAACACTAAGGACAGTCCCTTTTCTTCCCTTTATCTTCAATTCCTCATCCACGTTCGGCAGCTCTTTCCGGTACTGACTTAATACAACGTTCTTATTTTCCATAAAATAAACGAAATACATAGAGATCTCACCTGTTTCATTTAGAATGGGTTATAGGAGCTCGCTCTTATAACACTTTTTACAAAATATGTTTGGATACTTTGTTTTAGACCTTATTTAACCAGGACTACTAAATGAATAGAATGAGGACAAAAATTGCAATAATTCCGGGATACCGGGCTTCATAGGAGTTCAATGAGGACACTGTTAACATGAATTTAAGGAACCGGGCTTCATACCAAAAGAAAGAAACTGCACCTCTGCAGTTTCCATCAAAAAACTATGATTATTGCTCCGAATTCTGACGCTTTGTCGGGTGGCTCGCGCGTTCCACTTCTTCAGCAGATACAACCTGTTTCACGCTCTCAGCGTTAGGCTGCCCCTTTTGGCTGGGACCATTATGGTTATTATGCTTGGACATTTAAGTCTCTCCCTTCCTTATTCTCCCTATTTAATGTGAGTAAGGAAGCGGAAATTTATACACCTGGAGGGACAGCGGTTCCATTGACTTGTACAAGCTTATAATATTGACTTTCATATTGTTTATCCAAATGAGGCAAGAGATTCTCCAATGCTCTAACAACACGCTTCAAATTGATCCCTGTTTCAATGCCCATTTGTTCGAGCATATAGACAACATCCTCTGTTGCCACATTTCCTGATGCTCCCGGTGCAAACGGACATCCACCAAGCCCTCCTGCTGACGTGTCAAAACGGTCCACACCAGCTTGAAGGGCGGCAAATATATTAGTCAAAGCCATACCACGAGTGTTATGGAAATGGGCGGTTATCATTACATCTTCAAGTTCCTCTTTCAAAACAGAGAAGAGCTGAAAAGATTCCTTTGGATTCGCCATTCCGATTGTATCTGCAACGCTCAACTCATCCACACCAAAAGCAACAAAGCGCTTACATAAAGTTACTACATCCTCCATTGCTACTTTTCCTTCATAAGGACAATAAAACGAAGTTGAAATACACGCACGCACAAAGTATCCCTGATCTTTTAATTCTCTTACTAAAGGTTCCAATTCGACCAAGCTTTCCTCGGTAGTTTTATTAATATTTTTCTTGTTAAACGTATCGCTTACCCCTACAAACACAGCGGCATTTTTACATGACGTGCTTTTTAATCTCTCAATGCCTTTCTGGTTTGGTACCAACACAAAATTTCTAGTCTCACTATCATTACAACTTTCAATGATAGTTGCGGCGTCTGACATTTGTGGTACCCACCTTGGAGAGACAAAGGAGGTTAGCTCCATCTCCGGAATACCTGCTTTTTTTAATTCTGTAATAAATTCAATTTTCGCATCCGTCGGTACAAATGTTTTTAAGTTTTGTAATCCATCACGCGGACCTACTTCGATAATGGTTGCTTTAGAAGGCAAATTCACCGTTGTTCCCCCTTCACGAATAATTTCTCCCATCCTTAATTCTATGGAATAGAGGGTACTAAAAGCAAGAATAATAGAAATTTTATAAAAAAAGAAGGATTTTCGACATGAATCTAGAAATTAATCAGTCGAGAGGAGAGGAAATTATGTCGAATAAAGAAGTAGTTATTGTAAGCGCTGTCAGAACAGCGATTGGAAGTTTTGGTGGGGCATTTAAAGATGTTTCCGCTCCACAGTTAGGATCAGTTGTAATTAAAGAAGCGCTCGCAAAAGCCGGGCTTGCACCAGATAGTGTAGATGAAGTAATAATGGGAAATGTTTTGCAGGCGGGGCTTGGCCAAAATCCGGCAAGACAAGCAGCGATGGCAGCAGGACTTCCACAAGAAGTGTCCTCCATGACAATCAATAAAGTTTGCGGATCGGGACTGAAAGCAGTTCACCTTGCAACACAAGCCATCCTTGCTGGAGATGCAGATATTGTCGTGGCAGGTGGAATGGAAAATATGTCTCAGGCTCCTTACTTATTGAAAGGTGCTCGTGACGGTTTCAAAATGGGCGATCAGAAGTTAGTCGACACCATGGTGGCGGATGGATTAACTTGTGCATTCAACGATTACCATATGGGAGTGACAGCGGAAAACCTCTGCACGAAATATGAATTAACACGAGAAGAACAGGATGAATTTGCTGCAAACAGCCAACAGAAAGCAGTTCAAGCAATCGAAGACGGCAAGTTCAAAGACGAGATTGTTCCAGTAGAAGTGAAAAAGAAAAAAGAAATTCTGACGATAGATACAGACGAATATCCTAGAAAAGGAACCACAGCAGAAAAGCTTGGCGGCTTGCGTCCTGCTTTTAAAAAGGATGGTTCTGTTACAGCTGGTAACGCATCCGGAATAAATGACGGAGCTGCGGCTGTCGTGGTAATGAGCAAGGAGAAAGCGGATGAACTTGGTATCAAACCGCTTGTAAAAATCGTTGCCAATGCAAGCAGTGGGGTAGATCCAAGCATTATGGGAATCGGTCCTGTCACTGCCGTGAAAAAAGCGATGGAAAAAGGCGGACAGTCCATGGAGGATATGGACCTCGTAGAAGCAAATGAAGCTTTTGCAGCTCAGGCACTTGCAGTCGGAAGGGAATTGCAGTTCGATCCTGAAAAGTTAAATGTTAATGGTGGTGCCATTGCCTTAGGTCACCCGATTGGTGCAAGCGGAACTAGAATTTTAGTGACACTTATCCATGAAATGAAACGCCGTGAAGCGAAAAAAGGACTTGCTACATTATGTATCGGCGGCGGACAAGGTGTCGCAACCATTGTAGAAAACATATAAAGAGAGAGGTGCAACTTAAGATGAAACCAATTTATACATCCTTTACAGAAGCAGTAAAAGACATTCATGATGGGGCTACCATCATGGTCGGTGGATTTGGATTATGCGGCATACCGGAAAACTTAATTCTTGCCCTTGTGGAAACAGGAGTAAAAGATTTAACGGTCATTTCCAATAACTGCGGTGTTGATGAATGGGGTCTTGGACTTCTATTGAAAAACAAACAAATTAAGAAAATGATTGGTTCGTATGTTGGCGAAAACAAAGAATTCGAACGTCAGGTATTGTCTGGCGAGCTAGAAGTAGAGCTAACACCACAAGGAACACTTGCGGAAAAAATAAGAGCTGGCGGAGCGGGTATCCCTGCATTCTACACACCGGCGGGAGTGGGGACACCAATTGCGGAAGGCAAGGAAGTCCGTGAATTCAACGGGAAAGAATACTTGCTTGAAGAAGCTTACAGCGCCGATTTTAGTTTAGTGAGAGCAACCAAGGCCGATAAAATGGGGAACCTCATTTACAACAAAACGGCTCGAAATTTTAATCCAATGATTGCTGCAGCTGGCAAAGTGACCATTGCGGAAGTGGAAGAGCTTGTAGAGATTGGAGACTTGGATCCAAACCTGATTCAGACACCAAGCATCTATGTTCAACGACTAATCGTAGGTCAGCAAGAAAAGAAAATCGAACGTGTTACCACAAGAGACTAGCAAGGAGGGGAACAAACGATGACAAATATAAATAACCGCGAAAAAATAGCAAAAAGAGCAGAAAAAGAAATCGAGAACGGCTACTATGTGAACCTTGGAATCGGAATGCCCACTCTTGTGGCGAATTACATATCCGATAACAAACAGGTAGTCTTGCAATCAGAAAACGGCCTTTTAGGTATTGGGCCATACCCGACAAAAGAGAATGTGGATGCGGATCTAATCAATGCCGGAAAAGAAACCGTAACGGCTATCCCTGGAGCAGCTTATTTTGACAGTGCAGAGTCCTTTGCCATGATTCGTGGTGGGCATGTTAACATCGCAATTTTGGGTGGCATGGAAGTAAGCGAAAATGGTGACCTTGCCAACTGGATGATTCCAGGCAAAATGATCAAAGGCATGGGCGGTGCGATGGACCTTGTGCATGGTGCCGAGCGAATCATTGTGATTATGGACCACGTAAATAAAGCAGGAGAAGCGAAAATTTTAAAAGAGTGCACATTGCCTTTGACCGGAAAAGGTGTAGTAGATCGTATTATCACAGACCGTGCAGTAATGGATGTAACGGAACAGGGCTTGAAGCTTGTGGAAGTGGCAAGCGGCTTTACTGTGGAGGATATCCAGAATACGACTGAACCAACGCTGATTGTGGATGAGCACGTGAAACTTGAGGCTTTTTAAAATTTATAACATAAACAGGAGGGAGCAGGAATCCTTCCTGTTTTTTAGTTGTATCTATCTCTTTACCTTCTAACATAAAGAACAACGATCACCAAAAATATTAGTCCTCCTATAAAGAATGGACCGACACCTGAACTATAAACAACATAAATCCGAACGTGCCGGACAACATTTACAACAATGAATAGTAATAGCAAAACACCTAAAAATATGATCAATTGTTTATTTTTATTCTTGTACAAAGCAGTCAGCCCCTTAGTTGAAGCTTGTGTATTAAATAGGTGGAAATATCTCCTTATAAAAAACTATGTTCATTTAATCTTGTATTATTCTGAAAGTTACACTCGGGTCTTTTTGCCTATAAAAAGACAATGATTTGTACATGCTTATTAATAATCATGCTATAATAAGGTAAAGGGAGGTGATCTAAAGTGGAAAATGAACTGTTAAAACAAATATTGCAAGGAATCAATGAGATGAAAGCAGACATTACCACGTTGAAGAGTGATGTAGATACGCTTAAAGTTGAGTTCAAACAATATAAAGATGAATACCGACGTGACATGAAAAAGATTGATTTACGACTTAACTTCACAAATGAAAGACTCGACTCGTTTAAATTTGATTCAGATCTTCTTATTGAGAAAAACGCCAAATTGGAATTTAGTCAATAGGTTAGAGAAAAACACAGAAGTTTAAAGTCTCCTCGAGATAAGCTTATAATCAACCCCTAATTTCTACGCCACGCCACTAGAATGTAAATCTCCTTAAGTACAAATATCCAAGAATAAGCATTGAAAAATGTATCGGGTTCCATTACCTATCGCAAATATAAATTGCCTATCAGTTTGTAAGAATTTGATAGGCAATTTTTGTTGTTTATATCAAAGGCTTTCCAGTCATATATAGGGGGGGACAGCTGAATTTGTACCCCTATTTGCGAAAAAAACAATAGGCCATTGTATGACGGAAAATACACCTGTACCTTGTGATGCAAATTCAAATAGCTTAACTAATTTTATAAAGGTTTAGTGGAATTTTATGTTAAAATTAGTGGAATTTTATGTTAAAATAAAGCAAGATTCTATGTAAGCGTTATTCCGTTATAGGGCAGGATGGTTTAGTAAGGGTTATTATTTTTTTGTAATAATTTCTATTGGAATTGCGAAAAACAGAATAATGAAAGTGTTTAATAGATAATTGAATTGAGGGGAAAAGATGATTAATAGTCATTTATTTTTATTTGGGGGAAGTCCACCTTTTTCTAGTCATCTTGGAAAGAGGTTCTCAGAACTTGCAATGAGCGGAAAAGGAAAGGTAGCTATCTTATTTGTGCTGCGAGATGGATGGGAGCAATATATGCCAAGATATACAAATGAGTTAGAACAAAATGGGATTTCCGATTTTGTTTATATACCTTTATCAGAGCATAATATAGATATAAATCTTGAAAAATTGAATTCTTGCACAGGAGTAATAATTGGTGGAGGCGAAACGGAGCTATATCGTAAATATATTGTAGATACTGAAATAGGGCATCAGTTAAAAAGAATGTATGAACAAGGTGTACCAATAGCAGGATTTTCAGCAGGTGCATTAATCAGTCCTGAAAATTGTGTAATCCCTCCGATAGATAATTCTGAAGGCAAACATCTTTATCTTAAAGGGTTAGGATTGATTAAAGAATGTGTTGTTTGTGTGCATTTTACTGAATGGAACGAAGAGAAGAATCTAAAAATTGCAATGTCTAAACTTGGGGTCCCTAAAGGTTATGGAATTGACGATGAGGAAGGTTTGTATTTTATAGATGGAAATCTTAAAGAAAGTGAGGGTGATAATTATCTTTTTGTTCAATAAACTAGGGCTATTGTTGAGTAAGGTCTTGCAAAATATATGAATTTTAACTCAGTTCATTTTTGCGCTGGGTTATTTTTGTATGTTAAATACAAGTTTTATTTTCTAAATACACAGACAATATATCTAATGGTTATGGAATTTTATGTTAATATATACAGTGAGGTTTTTAGTGAAAAGTGAGTACCGAACTCTAAAGAATTTAAAAGGAGTTTATTTAGATGGTTAATCCGTATGATAGTATTACTGAATTTATATTTGTGGAAACGCCAGTATCTCCAGCAGATGTAATATTGGTTCCAGGTGCCGATCATCCTCCATTAATGGAGAGGGCTGCAGATTTGTATAAGCAAGGAATGGCTCCTTATGTTCTACCATCTGGCGGATATAAACCACATGTTGGAATGACTGAGTGGGAGTATTTACGAAATATAGCCATAGAAAATGAAATACCTGAAGATGCAATTTTAAAAGAAGACAAGGCACAACATACATTGGAAAATGCTCGCTTTTCGTTAAAAGTTCTTCATAGGAACAATATAGTTCCGAAAAAAGCGATCGTAGTTTGTAAAGCAGGGCATGCTCGACGTTCATTATTATGCTATCAAGCTATATTCCCAAAAGATTGTGAATTTCTCATCTCACCGTGTGTTGATAGATATGGAATAACGAAGGATAACTGGTTTTTAACAGAAGTAGGTATAAAACGTGTAATGGATGAAGTTAAGAAGATTGGTACATATTTCGGTGAAATCATTCCTGTGTGGAACAACATACAAGAATTAAAAGAGAGGAGACAATAGAACATGAAACAGTTAATCGCCCTCGGTGGAGGAGGCTTTTCCATGGAACCGGAGAACCCTCTGTTAGATCGCTATATTCTCCAACAATCAGGTAAATCTACACCTAAAATATGCTTTATTCCCACTGCGAGCGGTGACGCGGATAATTATATTGCTAGGTTTTATCAGTTCTTTGAGAAGCTAGAATGTGAACCATCCCATCTTTCTCTATTTACCCCGCCTACGAGAGATTTTGAAACATTTTTATTAGAAAAAGATATCATATATGTCGGAGGTGGCAACACTCGAAATCTATTAATACTTTGGAGAGCTTGGGGGCTAGACCTCATGCTGAAAAAGGCATATGACAAAGGTGTCTTACTTGCCGGTATTAGTGCAGGGTCCATATGTTGGTTTCAAGAAGGTGTGACGGACTCTTTTGGTGATGTATTAGAACCTATTCAGTGCTTGGGTTTCATAGAAGGAAGCAATTGTCCTCATTATGATGGGGAAGTAAAAAGGAGACCAACCTATAAAGAAATGGTGGCAAGTGGAAACATTATTCCAGGTATTGCAACTGATGATGGTGTTGCGCTCCATTATGTGAACAATAAACTTGAGCACATTGTTAGCTCAAGGCCAAGTGCAAAAGCATACAACGTTTATTTCGAGAAAAAACTTATGGAAGAAGAGCTTCCAACAAAGTATTTAGGGAGTTAAGAGGGGATGCAACAGTGGTAAACAAACTGAGTTGGGTAGGGAGCAAGAAACATTTTGTGGACGAAATTAGTGTAATGACAGTGGGAGAAAAGATCGTTCTCGGTCGGTTTGGTGGGAATTCCAGCGCAGGACAATACAAAAATGAAGATGGGTGTTTAATCTGGTGTGATGATAAACTAGATTGGGAGTTCGTGATTTTACTAGATGCCCATTTTACAGCGGAAAGTGCAGAGTTGGTTATTTCAACAATTGAAAAGAACGAGCAAAGGTTTCTAGACACTTTTACATTTCCAGTAAAAGAATTATTTGCAAGTTTAAGTGACTTGGTATTGGATATCTTTCAAAGCGAGAGTTTCATACAGGAGTGTGAGAATGTTCAGGGAGAAACAGCCTGTTTGTTTGCATTTCGAAAAGACAAATATTTATGGTGGTTTTCAATAGGAGATTGCTTGCTGCTACTGCATCACAGTGAACTGGAGCAGTTAGGTGAATACCAACAGAACCAACGCAGCTTTTATGAATGGGTGGGTAAAGAAAGTACCTTTCACAAGGACGTTCCCTGTTATAGCACGGGTGTAAAGGAACTGCGAACTGGTGAAAATCATATTTTCATGACCACTGATGGGTTAGTTGAATGTCCTAATACTTCATATAGTGAGTCAAAAAATATTTACCGAGTGTTTCAGGATGTCGATACTTGTGCAGTAGGAGTAAGGAAACTACTAGAAGATATTCAATTAAAAAACGTACGGGACAGTACAACGGTTGTTTCCTGGATAATACAAAACGATAAAGTGGCGACCATTCCAAGTGATTTAAAGTGAACGAAAAAAAAGGTAGGTACTACATACATGTCATTTCATATTAGAGTAAGAGCTGGCGCATTGATTATAAAGAACGATTCTATTTTATTGATTGAATTTAATGACGAAAATGGTTTGCATTATAATTTACCCGCTGGTGGAACTCAGCCAGGTGAAACGCTAAAGGAAGCTGTAAAAAGAGAAGCTAAAGAGGAAGCGTCCATTGATGTGGAAGTTGGCCCATTGGCATTTGTTTATGAATATGCCCCTCACTTAAATAGCAACAAGTTCGGTGACACCCACTCCTTAGGATTAATGTTTGAATGTAACATAAAAGACGGCTGTACTCCAAGAATACCGGCTAACCCAGATCCTAATCAGACAGGAGTGAGATGGGTTTCATTAACTGAATTGGATAAGGTGATTCTGTATCCGAATATCAGAGAACACATTCTTAAATACGTGGAGAATAAACGAAATGTTGAAATCATAGAAGAACACCAGTTGGAGGAATACCTTTAATGAATGAAGAATATTCAATCAGGACTAAAAAAACTTTTCACTTGAATTGTAAAATTTATGGAGAAATAAATGGATTTCCCACTGTCATCATGGATGCTGGATATGGAGACTATTCGAAAGCTTGGGAATCCATCTATCCTGCAATCTCTAAATTAACTCAGGTTATTTTATATGACAGAGCTGGCCTTGGGAAAAGCGAGAGAAGCTCTAATCCCAGGACCAGCTTATTTATGGTAGAGGAATTAAGAGAACTCTTAAAGAGTAAGAACGTCTTGCCACCCTATATTCTTGTAGGTCATTCATTTGGTGGTGTCAACATGCGTTTATTCAATAATTTGTACCCCGAGGAAGTAGCTGGGTTAGTTTTGATAGATTCTACACCAGAAGAATACCCAGAAAGATTTCTACCGACGATGTCTGAAGGATTTAAAGAGGCCTATAAAAAACAGTTCACTCGTGAAGGGAATTTCCTTGAATTTATGGGAAGTTTAAAACATCTTCAAAAAAGCAATAGAGTTTCAGACACACCAACTATTGTTTTGTCAGCAGGGAAAAAAGATCACTATTCCAAGGAATCCCAAGCCTTATGGAACAAGATGCAAAAGGAGATTCTGAAATTCACGACAAATGGTGAATTTGTAGTCGCTGAAAATAGTGCTCATTACATTCAGAATGATGAACCGCAGTTGGTAATTAACATACTTGTAAGACATATCAAATCCTTATCAAACATTAATTATTCCAACAATAGGATAATGATAAACGAGAAAAATTTGATAGATGTTCTTTTTGAATCTTGGTCGAAAACCACAAGTTCAAAGTGGTGCCCTGAGAATCCTGCTAAAGGACAATGTGGAGTAACCGCATTAGTAGTTCAAGACTTTTTGGGAGGGGAAATTGTTAAGACTTTGATGCCTAAAGGTTGGCATTTCTATAACAAGGTAGATGGTATTCGTTATGACTATACATCCTCTCAATTTGATAAAGGAGTTCATTACTCCGATATTCCTTCTAACAGAGCAGAAGCATTTCAGGATACAAACTTGGAACAATATCTTACGTTAAAGCAAAATGTGTTGTCATACCAGATAAATAGATAAAGAGCTTAGGAGATTATTAATATGACTATGTGCGAAAAAAACACTATCAATCCCCATTTAAAAGTCGGTGCATTTGAATGACGGAAAAGAAAAAAATGTGGCTGTGGGTAATATTAATACTGTTAGTAATTCTTGGTTTTTGTTCACCAGTAATAGGATGGCTACTTAAGCCTTCTACATCACTTGATGTGTTGATTGTCGATAAAACGGTTCCAGATGATTCTTACCGGGAACATATAGGACTAACGTGGTTACTTAACCAGCAAAAAATCCGTAAACCAGACGGAGGAAATTATACGCTGCATACAGATTATGTTGGATATGACCCACAAAGTGATGTGGCTAACAAAGTTAGATCATATCCTGAAAATAAAGTGCACGATGTCATCTATATAGCAGATGGATACGGTGTATATGAAGAGGATATCACAACAGGTAATGTTCAAGGGCAACGTTCAGAACTCATATACGGGGGCATGACATCTGAGGATGTAGACTATATAAAAGAAGCTGTTTTTAAGAACGGTACAACCTTAATTGGAGAGTTTAACACATTTGGAAGTCCTACTCCAGAAGAGGTAAAAGAGTCATTTTACCAACTGTATAATTTAGAGTGGACAGGATGGATAGGGAGATTCTTTACAGAGCTAGAAGGGGAGGAAGTACCTGTCTGGGCAAAAAAGAATTATCTTGAGCAGTATGGGGAAGAGTGGGATTTTAGCGGTAAAGGGATGGTTTTCGTTCACGATAGCAATCAGCTCTTAGTCTTGACAGAGGAAGATATGGAAAAACAACATGTAATGTTTGAATTTACGCAAAATGGCAAAGAACACTTTAATCTACAGGATAGAGCAGCCTATCACTATTGGTTTGATATTATCGTACCCAAAGAAGATGATGAGGTGCTTGCATCCTTCTCCCTTTCTTTAACAAACGAAGGAGAAGAAAAATTAAAAGAAAAGGGGATACCCATAAAATTTCCGGCCGTCCTCCATCATGTAAATCCTACTTATGAAAGCTACTATTTCTCAGGTGATTTCGCTGATCAGGCAGAACTCCCATCCCTTTACCAGGCTAAAGGATATACGGCACTAAAGAAATGGCAGTCAAGGAATAAAGATGATCTAAAATCCTTTTATTGGAGAGTGTATCATCCTATGATGAGTGAAATTATGCAGCAACAGAAAAATAAGAGCACTGTAAAAAAGGAATTAACTACTAATCTTGTAGGGGAATCCTATATTCCAGGCAGAGCAGGCAAAGATTATTTGCAAATACAAAAAGAGGGAAAATGGGAAGATTTTCTGATTAAAGGGGTTAACATGGGAATAGCAAAACCAGGTACATGGCCTGGTGAAACAGCTATTACGAAGCAAGAGTACTTACGTTGGTTTAAGCAAATTGGTGAAATGAATGCTAATGCTATACGTATTTATACGATTCATCCGCCTCATTTTTATGAGGCTTTGGCTGAATACAATCGCATGCAAGAGGAACCCATCTATCTGTTTCATGGCATCTGGATAAATGAAGAGATTTTCCTTGAATCAAATGATGCTTTTGCAAAGGAAAATGTCAAAGATTTTAAAGAAGAAATCCAAAGAACCGTTGATTTAATTCATGGAGATGCAGTTCTAGAAGAGCGTCCAGGTCATGCGCATGGAAATTACACCGCAGATGTTTCACCCTATGTACTCGGATGGGTCCTCGGGGTAGAGTGGGATCCGCAAGTAGTACTGAATACAAACAGGAAACATTCAGGTATGCATGAGTTTAATGGTGAATTCCTCTTCACAAAAAGCGCTCAGCCATTTGAAGTGTGGCTTGCAGAAATGATGGAGTATACGATTGACTATGAACAGGAGACTTATCAATGGCAGAGGCCAATGAGCTTCACAAACTGGGTGACGACCGATTTGCTTAATCACCCATCAGAACCTTCAGAAGAAGAGGATCTTGTAAGCGTCAATCCTAATTTAATATTTTCGAAAGATGAGTTTGAAGCAGGTATGTTCGCTTCCTACCACATCTATCCATACTATCCGGACTTCCTTAATTTTGAAAAACGGTATGTGGAATATATTGACCATCGTGGAGAGAAAAACAATTACGCAGGGTATTTACAGCATATGAAAGAAGCACACAGCATGCCGCTATTAGTTGCTGAATTTGGCATTCCATCTTCAAGAGGAAATACTCATAATAATATTTATGGATGGGACCAGGGCGGTCATACAGAAGAAGAGCAGGGAGAGATTTTATCTCATCTCTTTGAAGATATCGTAGAAGAAAAAATGGCAGGTGGATTAATCTTTTCATGGCATGACGAATGGTTCAAACGGACTTGGAATACGATGGATTTCGATAACCCCGACCAGCGACCTTACTGGAAAAACGTCCAGACAAATGAGCAGATGTTCGGGATGTTGACATTTGAACCCGGCAATAATCAAAAGATAATAATTGACGGAAAAGAAGAGGACTGGAAAGCTTTAGACCAAAAATCACTTTACAGCCCTTCTTCCATCATAAAAGAGATGCAAGTAACACATGATGAAGGATTTTTATATATAAAGTTGAAGGCGGATAAATTTAAAGAACATGAGATGTCTTTATTGTTTAATGTATTGGATAACCAGGGGCAGTCAAAGGTGGTACCTGGGTCTGATTATATCACGGAAGGCATAGACTTCCTTCTACAAGTGGAGAATGGAAAAAAAGCTAGAATGCTTGTAGATAGTTATTATGATAGTTACTACTACATGTATGGCCATAAGCTAGGGATGATAGAGAAGCAGGAGTATGCAAACAAAAAAGATAATGGTATTTTTCATCCGATCAGGTTAACTTTAAACAAAGAATTAACGTATAAAGATGAGAATGGCGAAGAACAGCTTGTTCCGTTTGACAGCTATGAAACTGGTATATTACGTTCTGGTAATTCCAATCCGAACGAAGAAAACTTCGACTCTTTAACAGATTTTCATTTAAATGAGGAGGAAGGCTTGTTAGAAGTTCGTATTCCATGGGCGTTGCTCAATGTAAAGGATCCAGGTCAACTAGAAGTGATGGGGGATATGTGGACAGATGATGGGTTGAATAGCAGTGCATGGGTTGATGGAATTCGAATAGGTGCAATTGCCGTGTCCAATTCCAATGGAAATGTTGTAGATAGTCTTCCGAAAACAGTAAATGGAAAGAGCAGGCAAGAGGATTACTTCATATATGCTTGGGGAAAATGGGAAATGCCAACTTATCATGAACGCTTGAAACAGTCATACTATAGGATTCAGAAGCTGTTTTCTGAAGTGGAATAGGTTACACAGATATACCATGCAATAGATAGGAGTGGAGGATGGAAGGATGCCTCCACTTCTTCTGGTTATCTATAAAAATAGATTACTTAAACAGACAAAAAAGGTGATTCAACAAGTAATCACCCTTCGAGATAGAAAGCAACCATTGGGGCCGCGATGGCTAAGATAGAAAGAATAATGAAAAATACCTTTCGTCCTTTTGGAGTTAAAAAGTATAAATGAACTAGGAGAAAATAAGTGACGCTTGAAACTAGTAAAAAGATTGCAAACTCGTACAACCTTTTACCTTTCATAACAGCCTTATCAGTTTGAAAGATTCCTAAGTTTGGATCTATAGTTAATGGGTTAGTAATGGCCATGATGATCATGCTTAAAAAGATTACTACGCCCAATAAATTCATTAAGCGCTTCATTGTTAGTTTTGCCATGAATTTTGCTCCTTGTAGAGTGTGTTTTTTAAGGGGAAACTGAATAAAGTCAATTTAGGCCTGAAACTACAGCTCAAAGTGTCTTCATAAGGCGGATGAAGACATTTTGGATTAGAATTTTAAGCTCAAATTGTCTTCATTAGGACAATGAAGACAATTTTGCACTTAAATTAAAGTTAAAAGTGTTTTCATAATAATTCTTTACGATGAAAAGGGTAAAAAGTTTCATAAAAACGAAAATATCAACTACTTTACTGCTTCACATTCTGAACCTTCAACACTTCCACTACCATTCTGCCAATTTGTCTGCCAAGTCGTAAACCTTCATCATTATCCACTTTAAAATGAACGCCTGCATACAATCGGGATTGAGCAGAAGCCTCTGTAGTAGATTTTATTCGGGCTTGTTCTTGAGGAAAATAGTACGTCATTATTTCTTGAGCCGCTCCTGCTATGCTTGCGTGTGCAGAGGGGTATGCAGGAAATCTTGGTGTTTCCATGATCTTTCTAATATTTCTCCCATATTGATTGGGGCGGGCAACATCCCATAAATACTTTAAATACCAACAAACTACAAAAACGTCATTCATGGTTGCATGGAAAAATCCTTGCATGCGGGCACAGTTTGGTGATCCCATCGGATATTGCTCAGCAAAATCATATAGCATGGTGGAAAATCTCTCTGCAATTTCACCGGTAGCCCAATATTGTGCGCTTTGAATCTGTTGTGGAGTTAGGGTACTCATCGTTTGTTCTACAATCTGTAGTTCGCTGTTCCAATCTATTGATAAAGGGTCTTTTATTTGCCAAGTTATTTCCTTTCCGAAAGGATCTCGAAATCTATTGGCTCCCTCGCGTCTTATGAAAAACATCGGCCAAAAGCCAGCATTAGGATTTCCAACTGGGGGAGTTTGCTCTCCTTGATATGGATATTGGGACCATCGTCTGTATTCTGTCCGCATAATGTCAACCCCTCATAATGTTCTTCTAAATTTTTTATGATTAATCCATCAAATATATGTTAAAAATTATAAGCTGACCTTAGGTATGCATGCTAAAATAGGAAGAAATGTCTTTTAATTAATGAAGGGGAGAGTAAAATGAAAGTCCATGAAAGAACTTCGGAGGAGATTAGCGTTTCCCCTGAAAAAATACAACAATTATTTCGACGGACACTTATGATTGTCGTTTTCTCCCAAATATTTGGTGGCGCAGGTCTTGCAGCAGGAATTACGGTAGGTGCTTTGCTGGCTCAAGATATGCTTGGGACAGATGCTTATTCTGGTGTTCCTGTAGCTTTATTGACGTTAGGTTCAGCAGGAGCGGCTTACTTGATTGGTCGTGTATCGCAAAGATTCGGTCGCCGGATTGGTTTGGCCGGAGGTTTCCTAACCGGTGGAATGAGTGCCTTAGGGGTAGTGTTTGCAGCTGTCACCAATAATGTGTGGTTGCTGTTTTTCTCGCTTCTTTTTTACGGTGCTGGTACGGCATCCAATCTTCAAGCAAGATATGCCGGAACAGATTTGGCATCTGCCAAACAACGGGGTAAAGCAATCAGTATTGCACTAGTTTCGACTACACTTGGGGCAGTTGCGGGACCTAACCTAATTGGAGTGATGGGAGATTTTGCAGTCTCAATGGGTGTCCCATCATTAGCGGGGCCATTTATTTTAGGAGCGGCAGCATTCCTTACGGCTGGGCTGGTATTACTAGTCTTCATGAGACCAGATCCTTTATTGGTTTCTAATGCGTTGGAAAATGAGAAAAGGATAGATTCAGATAACACAACAAACCCAACTCCTGTAAAGAATAACCGAGGAATCATCGTTGGTGGATCTGTCATGGTGTTAACTCAGATGGTAATGGTTGCAATTATGACGATGACTCCGATTCATATGGGTCATCATGGACATGGGCTGGATGCTATAGGGCTTGTAATCGGGATTCATATTGGTGCCATGTATCTCCCTTCATTAGTTACTGGGGCTTTGGTCGATAAGGTCGGACGTACCGCTATGGCTTCAGCAGCGGGTGTAACTCTGCTCCTAGCGGGTATTGTTGCCGCGACAGCTCCCGGTGATAGTTTAGTCGTATTAATTTTGGCATTGGCACTACTAGGTTTAGGTTGGAATTTCGGTTTGATAAGTGGCACGGCAACGATTGTGGATGCCACGACTCCTTCCACACGAGCAAAGGTCCAAGGTTCCATGGATGTGCTGGTCGCATTATCTGGTGCTACTGGTGGAATGATGTCAGGTATGATAGTAGCCCAAACCAGTTATGCCATGCTCTCTATAGGTGGCGGGCTCTTATCTCTGTTATTATTACCTTTAATTATCTGGGTAAGTAGAGATAACGTAGCTCTCAAACAGGATAAAAATAAAAAAACGGCGTAAGCAGAAATAGCCTGCAAACGCCGTTTTTTATTAATTCCCTTTTATCTTTGCTATCTCCTCAGATACCACAAAAGCTAAGTCATCATTACCAAACATAGCTAATACCCCGAGCACTGTATCGTTTGAGATATCTCCCGCCTCTTCTTTGGATACGGTCAGTTCCAAGGCTTGAGCAAGTGCGGGATTATTTGCCTGATTAGGGTATGCCTTCGTATAAAGTGTAAATGGATCGAGGTCTTGGTTGATACACCATTGTGCGAAGACCAATATCATCATATTTTCTTCTTTTTGGTAGTTTTGTATGATTGCTTGTTCCAAATCTTTTTTCTCCATTACCTTTTAACTCCTTTAATTCTAGTACTCTCATTATAATCTAATTCATCTTTGGAACCAACTCGTTCTTTTTAAAGAAAAAATTTGAATAATTAGTAAAAAAGTCATGAGAATTGTTATATAATAAGGTAGATACATATAGGGATATTTTACCTGATTTTATAGATAATGGGGTGGAAAGATGAAAATGGCAGTTGGTGATTTACTCTTTGTGAAAGGAAATTGCAATTTCAGTCCTTTTATCCGTTTTTTTCTGAAATCTGAATACACCCATGTGACCATAGCAGTGGATGAAGAGCAAATTTGTGAAGTAGATTTATATCGTAAAATGGAGATCATGAAAAATCCATATAAAGAATACGACTTATATAGACTAAAAGTGAACTTGACGGAAGACCAACAAAAAGATCTCCTGCATTTTCTTCATAAAAAGGTATCTACCTCAAAAGGGTATGATTGGTGGCGGCTTATTTCATTATGTGTGAAACGTTATTTTCGTTGGAACATCATTATTCATGAACAGGATCGTTACATTTGTTCCGAAATAATTGACAAAGCATTTCAGCATATTGGTATAGATTTGGTGGAAGATCTGGTTACAGGAGATGTTACACCGATAGATATCATGAGGTCAGAACGAATAGAATTCGTCTCTTCCATATATAGTGTTAAAGATTCCCTGGTCGAAAAAGGGAGTTTTAAAAAGAGCGGATGAGATTAGCAGGGAGATTGCCTATATTCGGCAATCTTTTTCTTTTCATTTCGGGTCATTTTCCCTACAAAAAATAGATGGTAAAGAGAATAGAATCATCGTATATTTAATCTAGTTATGTGAAAATTTCGAATGGGATTTGAGGAGAATTCATAATGAATATTAAACAGTTGGCACAATTATTAGAAGAAACTAATTATAAAGCTGCACTACAACTATTTATGGTTAGTTACACCGAATATACAAAGAAGCCAAGGTTGTCTGCGTTCCGGGAAGTTCTATCGTTATCTGATGATGAGTTGAGACCAATTTTACAGATAATGGACCTGGCTCTGATGGATGATGTTTCGGGAATGTTAATAAGAGCAAATTATAGAAAAAAGAAAACAGTAACATCTACCATCTGGTACTGTGAAGAATTGATTGACCAAGGAGAGCTTATCCAAGCAGAGGACTTGCTACTAGAGTTATTATACAAAGACATTACCATTAAGGAAGAAGAAAAAATCGTGTATAACCTTGCTATTGCCTGTATCAAAATGAGGCGGTACCAAGCAGCTTATAACTATATGTCAAAGTGTGAAGAATTGACAACGGATTCGATGAAAACCCGATGGGGCTATTATTATCTCCAAAAGGGTGAGTGGGAGAAAGGAGTGAAGCAACTCCTTGAAGGACTACAGGATAAGAAAGACGAGGCCTATGCCTTCGGAATGTTGATCAGGCATTATATGCTTCAGGGGAATTGGGAGGAAGCAAAAGGGTTTTTGGACCGCGCCATGGAAAAATATCCTGATTTTCCAAGGCTGCAAATGGAAAAATTGCGGTATCTTTATAAAACGAAAGAGTGGTCCGAGCTGAGAAAGACGGTCCAGGAACTTCAAGAGCTTAGTCCTTTTCATAGCTATCAGACCCTTAACAGCCTGTGGGTGGCAGAAAGCTTATACCATCAACAAGATATTTTAAGTTTACGTCTTTTTCTGGAAGATCACGAAAAGCTAGCTACCCAGTCCCAATTTAAACATCTACCAGAATCCTTAAATAATGAATCTATACTAATGAAGAGGTACAAACCTACCATCCAAAAAAGCAACTACTGTGTACCAGCGAGTCTTGAGATGGTGTTCAGCATATATGACCAACACGTTTCTCAAGAGGAAGTGGCGGAATCCATTTTTACAGTTTCAGGTTCTAGTATCTCTAAAGCTATCTCTTTCTTGAAAGAGAGGGGATATACTAGCAAATACTTTTATAGCAATGTAGAGATGATTAAACAGATGCTGCACACTGGCATTTCTGTCATCATGAGCTTGGAATATCCTACTTCCTCTCATGTACAAGTTGTGGTTGGCTATGATGATAATTTACAGTGTCTGCTTATTCAGGATCCAAACCTGACGGATGTCGTCTATTTGGAATATGAAAAGTTCCATGAAGAATTCAGTAATAGTCACTCGTTGGCCATTGCAGTCGTACCATCACAACAGGAAGACTCTCTCCATTTTTTAGATGAAAATGAACATGAAATTGCTGCTAGGATACAAGTGCTCGGTGAAAACTGTAATGATGATTTTGCCGAGGAGGATAAATCCTTTATTCGGGAAAACATAACAAACATAATTGTCGCTGCAAGCTTCTTGAAGTTCCTTGCCAAACAAGGTGAGGAAGAACTGCTATCACAAGCAGCAGCCGTTATCGAACAGTCTAATTTTGAAAAAGAATATAAATATCTTATTATCGCTATGGCCTATGTTCGCATAAAAAAATGGGAGCATGCAGAAGAGTACCTACAATATGTAAAACCTCATTATTATCAATCTGCCTACTGGTATTTAAAAGGAAGAATCTATTACGAAAAGAACGAACAGGTTGAGGCATCACAGTGCTTCCAAAAAGGAATCACGTTCGAAGCGGATGACTTCGTTCTGTGGTCTTACCTTGCTCTTTCCACTTCCTTTCAAGGCATGGATGAACAGGCTCTTAAATACTCGACAATTGCAATGGATATTAACAATTTGGACACATTCACCAGAATCAACCATGGTATGATTTTGTTTGATAATAAGTTTTATACAGAGGCAAGAGAACAATTCAGTTCTGTCTTGAAGGAAGTAAAATCCCACGGTCATGCCTGGTTTGAAAGAGCAAGATGTGACAAGGAACTAGAGCGGTACCGTCATGCAGAAAGAGGATTCAGGACAGCCATTTCACTCGATCCGGAAATAGCCGTACCATATCGAGATCTTGCCCAACTGTACGAATTTGTCTATATGCAACCAGAAAAGGTGGAATCCCTTTTACATGAAGGGTTGATACAAACCGAGGAAGCAATTCTTTTACTTCTCGAGCTCGGTGACTTCTACGAGCGCCAGAAAGAGTATGAGAAAGCAAAAGTTCTATACTTGCGTGCAACAGAGAAGTACCCGGAGGATCCGTCAGGCTGGGTGAATATTGGTCATCTATTAAAAGAAGAAGGGAAATTTAATGACGCGTACGCTTGGCTGAATGAACATTTTGAAAGATTTCAGGATGATAGTGAGTATTTAGTGAATGCAGGAAAATATATGTGGGAAGCAGCCCTTGCCATGGATGCTTCAACAGGACATTTGGAACAGGCACTTTCTTTATTTGAAAAAGGAATCAACTGTGCTCCCGCCAATATCGGGGACGCACTAGAACTGTATGTCAACCTGATTGAAGATACGCCTTATAACGATAGAGGGATTCAGTTCTTGCAGTCCAAACACGAAGAAGACATGGAAAACTATCTCTATCCAACTTATATAGGTTGTTTGTATGAAAGTAGCGGGTTATGGTACCAAGCGAAGGAATACTATGAATTGGGTCTTTCCAAGGCCTACGAAATACTCCCGCTTTACCGTTTAGGTGAAATCTTGGTTAAGCTAGGAGAAGATAAAGAAGCGAGAAAATTTTATAAAACCGTTCTTGAACTTGATCCCACTCACGTTCAGGCCCATATTAACATTGCTGATATCTGTCAGCGACTGAATCATAAGGTCCAAGAACGGTTTCACATCCGTAAGGCGTTCGATCTTAACCCATATGCCATAAATATCGAGTATTTCGCTTCACTTTTAAAGGAAAAAGAATTGGTGGAATTGAAAGAGGAGTTAGAAAGTCAATTTAATGATAGAAATGCTTCCTTTGTGTATGACAGCCTTGGATATGTGTATGGAGCAATGGGAGAGTTTGGACAAGAAGAGGAGGTTGTGTTGAAAGCCCTTGCTTTGGAACCTAATGAGACTCCACTCTTACTACATCAAATAAAAATCCTGAATAGGAAAAAGAAGTATGTGGAAGCGAAGAAAGCGATCCTGCCATTAATATGTAAGGATACAGAAGATCGCAATTTGTATGAACTTTTGGTAGAGATCCATATAAATGCGGGTTCCATGCTTACGTTGGAAAAGGTCATAAATCGACTTAACATGTCTATTCAAGAAAAAAGTAAAGTCAGCATGTTCACAGCAGCAGCTTTTGACAAAGTGCTTATGGCGAGAAGGGAAAACGAAGAATACGATTTGTCTGAACGAAATTGGTTCAAGAAACTGAAGAATTTCGGCAAAGCAAGTGTAGACTTTGGTGTGCTGATAAGTCTTTACGAAAACGCGCTGAAGAATGATAAGGAAAATGTCACAGCGATCTTCTGGCTGGCAGATGTTTACCTGCAGCTGGACATGAAAACAGATGCCATCAAATCGTATGATAAATTCCTGAAACATCATTGGGAAGTTGATGTTGCTTACCAACTGACTTCTACCATACTTGAATACCTGGAAGAAGAAGCTTCTGAGAAAAAACAACAACAACTACTGTTTCAAGCTAAAGAGTTGGTGGAACGTTGTCTGTCCGAAGAAAACGCTCCAAGGTATTTGTCTCAATATGGTTATGTGCTGAAACTACAAGGTAAGACGGAAGAAGCGGAATCAGTCTATAGGCAAGTAATCGAAGTAGACTCAACAGATCCTGTGGCTTACTTGCAACTAGCACTCCTTTACAGAGAAACCAATCGCGTAATAGAAGCAAAAGAAACGATCTGGAAAGCATTAGAAATTGCTCCCGAAGACGCTCAAATATTGAATGAAGCAAGTATTGCCTTAAGGTTGAATGGCGAATTCCAAGCGGCATTAGATATGGTGGATACGGCATTAGCATTGGAAAGCGAAGAGGCAATGCTACTTTATAATCGGGCATGCTATCTGTCGTTATTGGGTAGATTTGAGGAATCAGCCGCTATCTTGGCTGAAGTGTTCGAAGCGGATGAGGATGGAATCTTCATTGAAATGTCTTTGGATGATGAAGACCTGGAACCTTTAAAGGAAGCGGGTATGTTTCCTTTGGAAGTGTCAGGGCAATAATGGTTAAAAACAGGAACAAAGCATATTGCGGTGCTTGTTCCTGTTTTCTATAGATGCTATTATCAATGAATTAAATGTATTTTTATAGGAGTGAAGATTGTGAAGTACTCAAGAAAAGTAATTGTATACATAGCGCAAAGTGTGGACGGATTTATAGCAAAAAAAGATGATGACATAAGCTGGCTTTCTGTGGTAGATGCTCCTGGCGAAGATTACGGTTATATGGAGTTTGTAGAAAGTGTGGACACGGTAATCATGGGGAGGAGAACGTATGAGAAAGTGTTGTCATTTGGGATCGAATTTCCCCACAAGGAAAGAAAGACATATGTTCTTTCCAATTCTAAAAAAGGCTCGGATGATTATGTTGAATACTATTCAGGAGATGTAAAAGAGTTAATTAATATCATTCGTTCAAATAGTGGAAAGAATATATTTGTTGATGGAGGAGCGGAAGTGATCAAAGAATTTGTCATGCAAGACCTTATTGACGAATATGTCATTTCCACCATTCCAATCTTAATAGGGAACGGTGTGAGATTATTTAAAGAAACAGAACGAGAACACAAGCTTGAGCTTGTAGAGAGCAAATCATTCCCATCCGGACTTGTTCAAAATCGGTATATAGTGATTAGAGACGAAGATAAGCAGGTGTAACTCTTTAAAGGGTGCACCTGCTTTTTTATTTTTTGATTGGAAAAAAGGAAAAAAGGAGTTTCCACCAATAATGCGTCCGCTTCGACCATTAAATTGCGACTTTCTACATTTCCCGGCTAACCTTCTACCATTAATCTCAAACCTTCTACAACTTTGCATGGACGGTTGCAAACTTGTAGGAGATAATAAGTAATATATGGTAGTAATTGGAGGTAAAGGGATAACTATGAAACTCAACACCATCAAAGCACTTGCATTTCTCTGTACAATTTTTATTTTATATCTGTTATTTTGGCCTGTTTCAATTGACCCTGTTGCATGGGAATCACCAAAATCTAGGGGATATACAGGTGATTTTGAGAAGAATAATAGATTAGAGGAGATGAATTATCTTTCTATTGAAGAATATAAAGAGCCGGAGCATATCGTCTATCGTGAAGGTTGGTTGTACGCAGCCACAAAAACTGGTGCAATCATTCGTGTACGGGAGGATGGCACAGGTTTACAGGAAATAGCAAATACGAACGGTAGACCATTAGGCTTTGACTTTGATAACGAAGGATCAATCATCGTTGCAGACCCACTTTATGGGAATCATGGCGGATTACTTAAAATAACCAACTATGAAGAAGGTGATCCAGATATTGAACTTTTAACAGACACTGCTGAAGATAAATCCATAAATTTTATTGACGCAGTAGTAGTTTCAAATAGTGGAACAATTTATTTTACAGATGCTTCTCAAAGATCAAAAGCGAAAGAGATCGGTGAGGTTGGACGCGCTGGAGAAATAGATATTCTCGAAAATAGAAGCACAGGAAGAGTATTGGAGTTTAACCCGTCTACGAAAAAAACTAGTGTTTTGATGAAAGATATTAGCTTTGCAAACGGAATTGCATTAAGTATGGACGAAAAATTTCTCTTTATAAATGAAACGGGAAAATACCGTGTGTGGAAATTGAATTTAGATGCAGATCAGACAGTTAGTACTAAGGAAGAAAGTGAATTTGCAGAGGTGTTAATAGATAACCTACCTGGATTACCTGATAATATGATGCGTGGAAATGACGGCAGATTCTGGGTCGGACTAATCATGCCCAGAAATGATTTATTGGAATTTAGTTCCGATAAGCCATTTTTAAGGAAAATGGCAATGCGTCTTCCAGATAAAATGTTGCCTAAAGGAGCAGGTTATTCGCATGTTATCGCAATTAACGAATCAGGCGAAGTACTAGAAGATATGCAAAGTGATTCCATACAATATACGAATATCACGGGAGTTACGGAAACAGAGGAAGTTCTGTATTTTCACCATCTTAATGATGAGAATGCCATTGGATGGATGAAAAAAGAAGCCTTAGGTTTTTAAAAGAAAGGTTGTTAAATATGTATTTTAAAAAATTGATAGGAATAGAAAAAGTAGAAAACAAACATATAAAAGTAAGGGAAGCTGTCAGAGCTATTGTAATCAGGGATGGCCATATATTGATGGTTCACTCCAACAAAGGTGATTTTAAATTTCCTGGTGGTGGCATCGAATCTGGAGAAACCCATAGAGAAGCACTTATCCGAGAAGTATTAGAAGAAACGGGATATGTGGATACGATTGTAGGCGAAAAGTTTGGTGTGTTTTTGGAAAGAAGAGAGGACGTTTTCGATCAAGATATCCTATTTGAAATGAACTCCCATTATTACCTGTGTGAATGCAGGGGAGAAACCGTTGCTCAACAGTTAGAGGGGTATGAGATAGAACAGGGTTTTACTCCTAAATGGATAACAATAGAAGAAGCTATATCGCAAAACGAATGTGCACAAAAACTAAGTGGGTATAACGGATGGATCGAGAGGGAGACCTACGTTTTACATGAAATTTTAAAGTTTATATCAAAAAGGGTGATAAAACAGTGATCTACGTCATAAGGCACGGTCAAACAGATTTTAATAAAGAGGGAAGAATGCAAGGGAGAAAGGGGCTGCCTTTAAACGAAGAAGGTTTGCGTCAGGCGAACGTATTAAAAGAAAAATTAAAAGATGTAGAGTTTCATTATGTTTTTTCTTCCCCACAAGAAAGGGCCGTTCAAACAGCTGAAATCATTTCCGGATTCAAATCCAACATAGACGAGCGGCTTGATGTATTTGACCTTGGAGAAGCAGATGGATTGAAAAAAGAAGAGGTGATTTTTAAAGGTGCGATACCTGACCCAACCAAGTATGTAGGAGTGGAAGGAATGGACCAATTTGCTGGCAGGGTAACTGGTTTCTTAAAGAGCCTTGAGGATGAGAAGTATGTTGGAATGAACATTCTTATAGCAGGTCACAGATGTACCACTGGTGTAATCGGGGCATATTTAAAAGGGGTTCTCGGGAAAGATAATGTATTAAAGTATTCGTCGGATAATGGAGATTACAAAGTTTATAATAGCAGGATTGTATCTTGACTGTTACATAATTGCAGTAAAACCGTTTTGGCATCAACTTGTACGATTATGGCACGAACTCGTATCATTTTGGCACGAACTCAGGCAGTTTTGGCATCAACTCCTCTCATTTTGGCACGAACTTTGCAAAAAACCTAAATTTTTCTTACATAGTGTCCATTTATCCTTCACCCGTACATGCTAGGTCTTCACCCATCAAGGCAATATCCCATAAGATATCAAAAACTAATGGGGTGACCACATATATGTTCGGAAGAATAATTAAACCGCGTTTGTTTCCTGCTTCCGTTAGAACCGTTGAAGGAACAAAATGGGGGTATATCGATGAGAAGGGGAAGTTTGTATTAAAGCCTACCTTTGAAGATGCGGGGGAATTTCAGCAAAACGGGCTGGCGATAGTTCGAAAGGGTGGGGCAGGAGTTATTACACAAACCGGTAAATTTGTGGTTCGTCCTATGTACAGCTCTATTTTCCCTTTTACAGAGGGCCGTGCCATTGCCATGTTAAATGTGGGTGGTTCCGTTGTCATAAATGAAAAAGGTAAAGTATTGACGCAAGAAGCGTATTCGTTTATTAGTCCTTATCAGGGAGGCCGTGCCGTTTTTCAAGATTCCAAAAATGGGGGAACCACACTTTATGGATACTTAGATCTTAACGGAAATGTCGCGATACCTGCCCAATACCAGTATGCCTTTGATATGAGTGAGGGAAAAGCCCTTTTTCAGGTAAAAGATAGCTTGTATACTTTGTTAAATTCTACAGGAACCCAACTACAAACTTATCCATATGAACAGATGAATGGATTGAGTGAAGGGCTTATTTCTTTTAAGAGAACCTATCAAGATAAAGCCGGGTATGTGGATGAGGCGGGGAATGTGGTTATTAAGCCACAATTTGGGATGGCCTTACCTTTTCAAGGCGGTAGGGCCATTGTCAATGCTTCCACAGACTATAAAAATAGATACGGTTTAATTGATAAGAGTGGAAACTATATTATTCCACCGAGATACAATGATATTAACCAACTTGGTGGGAACAGAGCGGCAATTGGTAGAGCAATTAACCCTGAAGAACCATTTGCAGGCTCCTCATATGCTATTGCTGATACGGTGAGCGGGCAGATAATGACGGATTTTCAATACGATACTGTTAACAACTACAAAGGAGAATATAGCTCTGTAACGCAAGGGCTTAAAAGCTTCTTTATCAACAAAAGCGGCAGAATGGCAAAAGAACTTCCTGTAATAGATGGGGTTGGAACGTTATCCATCGAAGGTCAGTTGGTGAAGGCATTTGTAGATCAGAGATTATCTTATTATGACAAAAGCGGGAACCTGGTGTACGCTCAAAACTCGATCATCCCTGTAAATAGAAATGTTTCAATCCGGGAGGAAAAGTACCGGCCAAATAAGGATTATCTGGTGTATTTTCCACAGCTACAAGGAATGAAAAATAAAGAAGCAGAGAAAAAAGTGAACGAAGTATTACGCACACAATCTCAAATTATTCCCATTCCGCCCGATAAACAACTCGATTATAATTACACAGGTGATTTTTCTGTGCAATTTTATAAGAAGAATTTATTAATTCTAGAGCTTAACGGCTACAATTATCCTTTTGGGGCAGCACACGGGATGCCTACACAAATAATGGTGCCAATAAATATTGATTCCGGTGAAATCTACATGTTAAAAGATTTATTCAAACCGAACAGTGACTATGTGAAAGTGTTAAGCGATTTGGTTGAAGAACAAATACAAGAAAACCCTGACAACTATTTCCCAGATTCTTTTAAGGGGATTCAACCTGATCAGCCCTTCTATGTATCTAGTGATGCGTTGTTCTTATATTTTACCCCATATGAGATAGCGCCATATGCAGCTGGTTTTCCAACATTTGAAATTCCATTTAAACAAATCAATAACATCATCGACAAAAAAGGTGCGTTCTGGCGGTCGTTTCATTAATTGTATGGCATAAAGAAAGGTAGCTTCTTTATCTAGAAGTCTACCTTTTTTCTATGATGGAATGGTTATGGTAAACGTGGTGCCTTTTCCTTTTTCACTTTGTACACTGATGGTGCCCTTGACTTTATTGATGGCACTGTAAACCATTAGCATTCCAAGGCCTGTTCCTTCTTCTTTTGTTGAAAAATAGGGCTTGCCTAATCGGTTTATTTCATGTGAAGTCATGCCAACCCCTGTATCTTTGATCGTAATCACGATGTTTTTCTTATCCTCCGTTATTAAGATAGAAAGTCTACCTCCATGGGGCTTCATTGCTTCAATACTGTTTTTAAAAAGATTAATGAAGCACTGTTGCATTTGATTGCGGTCATAGGACGTTTTCAACGTGTTATGAAAGGAATATTGAACTTCGACTTGGTGCATTGCAGCATATGGAATAATAAGATTCTTTGTATAATCAGCCTCTTCTTCCAGGCTTGAGTAGACCATATTTTGGGATTGTGGTTTGGCAAAAGAAAGGTAGTCACTCACTATTTTTTCTGCACGTTTCAACTCTTGCAAGGAAAGGTCTAAGTACCTTTTTTCTTCCTTGCCAATTGTCGTTGATTTACCCAGTAGTTGAAGAAAACCGCTTGTAACCGTTAATGGATTCCTAATCTCATGGGAAACACTTGCAGAAAGTTCACTTACCACATTTAGTCGTTCGGCATTAATGTAGCGCTCGCGGTTTCTAATATTAAGAATGATTTTTTCTATAAGAATGACTATGACGCCCATAAAAGCTGCATGCGTAGTTACTGCATATATACTAAGCATGATAAATTCACCATTTAAATTATCAAAATACAAACTTAGAAGAGTTAGGTATATACCCATAAACACAGTTGTAATTCCAACTGAGAAAGTTAATCTATTTTTTGGCTTGAATTGCAAAAACAAATTGCTCAGTAAAGGAACCAATAGAAAAATAGCGGTAGAGGTAAGCAATGAATGGATAGTTCCTTCTCCTCCGATATAAAAGCGGTATAAATTTAAGACTATGTAGATCGGAAAAACATATTTATAACCTGAATATAATGCAATGATGAAAAAAGGGATGTAGCGTAAATCAAATATGAAACCAAGCTGTAAATGAATTGGGTGTGACATACATAACACCATGGAAATAGCGGCAAGTAGACTGAACACCCATCTATTAAAAGATTGAGGTTTGTCTTCAAAGAAAACTAAGTAGATGATAATCGGGATAATCAAAAAAAGAAAATTCAATAATAATGTTTCAATCAAGAGGTTAAACGTCCCTTCTGGTACAACTTTCATTCTCATTAATAATATCAGAAACAGTTAGATTTGGGGGCAAAAATAGTAACTGTCTGTAAAATTTACTAGTAAACTGGTAGTGGATGAAAAATAGTTTGAAAAGTGTGGGAATAAGGTATCGAAAAATGGTCAATCATATACAAGATTTGTCTAGGAAGAGAGAGTATGGTAAGTGAGGGCGCCCGTTGAAGGGGTGGAGGATTCTTTCATCTTACCCTTTAATACGTATTTTCACACCACATCCACAAAGAATGGTATGCTTTAATTTTTTCGCAGGTTTATCACATATTTTACATAATGCTGCTGTCAATTGTTCTTCACCTCAATATAAAAAAATAGTATATAAATTATACTAACAGTTATCAGAAAAAAATCAATACTATTTTATAATAATTATAAAGTAATAACGTTTATTATAGGAGGGGTAAATTTATTTTTGTTAACTGTTTATGGTTAAATCTTAATTTGCTATACTACTAGAAAACTTGTTACTGAGGTGGGTGGGTTTGCTGTGAAGAAAAAGCATAACAATAATCAAAGACCTTTTTCGAATAAAAAAGAAGAGAAAGTATCTTTAAAAGATCAGTTAGAGGGGGATGTTTATTCGAAGTTAAAATCGATGAAGGACCAACTAGTTCAAACCGAACAAAAACACAAAGCGGAAGAAGCTGAAAGAAAAAAAGAAGAGAAACGATTAAAAGAGAAAAATAAATCGTTTGAAGAACTGTTTGAAGAAAGTAATCAAAACTGGAAAGAATTTAAGTAAGGATTCTATAGCGAAAGTGAAAGAGAATGGTCCGCTACATAACCATTCTCTTTTTTGTTAGGAAAGGAAAAAAGCCATGATGAAGTAGACTGCCAAACATAGCAGGGAGCCCAGCAAAAATGGCCCTATATGTAGTGTTGGCTTTTGTTGTTGTGGGTTGTATCGACCAGCCATGGAATCAAAAACGGCAGCTTCTGAATTTTTTGTGAAAATGTCTCCTGAGGAGCTTGTGAAGAATGCGATGAAGACAAAGGCAAGAGAGCCGAAAAACATAGTGCTTAAGAGGTTAAAGTCAAAGTAGGTGGAGATTCCGAGTAGGATTCCTATTTCTACTGCTAGCACAATGATTAAAGAGATTAGGTATTTAATCATTAAGTTTCCTCCTTCGGTACATAGATACAATAATATACGATTGGAAATGGAATAAGTTTCAAAATTTTGAAATAAAAAAGCAGTTTCCCGAATTGGGAGACTGCTTTGAGTTAGTCGCGGTGTGAGTCGTAAGAGGACTGTTTGATGATTTCTTTTATTGTTGTGTTCTCTTCTTCTGAAAGTGCTTGTGCGTTCATGGCATGGACGTTCGCTTCCAATTGTTTAATGGAGCTTGCACCAGGGATGACAGCTGCGATAGCGGGGTGTGCCAAACAATAGTGGAAAGCAGTTGTTTGAAGTGGCTTATTACCAGCCACATTCATTAGTTTCGGTAAGAGATTCTCCAACTCCTCATGACTATAATCAAGAAAATCTTTTCCTTTAAACTTGTTTTGAAGCTTACTAAGTCCATTGTCTGACAAGAGTCCTTTTGCTAGTGGACCACGAGCGATTACACTTACATTGTTTTCGTGAAGATAACCCAACCATTCTTCCGGGCGTGTATCAAGCATGCTGTATTGCATCATGACTGATACAATCGAGGAGTTTTCTACAAACCGCTTAATAACATTTGGTCTAATGGAAGAGATGCCGTATTCGCGGATGTACCCTTCTTTTTTTAATTCCTCAAATGCCTCAATTGTTTCTTCGGTAGGATCATCTATCGTACCACCATGAAGCTGGTATAAATCGATGTAATCGGTTTGAAGGCGGCGCAGGCTGTCTTTGACGGCTGATTGAATATGCTTCTTGGAAGGGTCCCATTCCCAGCCTTCTTTTCCTTGCGTCCATTTGTTCCCGGCTTTTGTCGCAAGTACGACCTGGTCGCGTTGACCCTTTAATGCTTTTCCTACCAGTTCCTCATTTTGACCAAAATCGTAAAGATCAGCAGTATCTAAATAATTGATCCCTAAGTCAAGTGCTCTTTTAACAATATCTATCGCTTTCGTTTGATCCGTACCAAGGGACATACAACCAAGTCCCAATTTGCTTACATATAGATCTGATTTGCCAAGTTGATTTTTAGGTAACAAGAAAAACCCTCCTTTTTCATCATTTTACCGAAAAGGAGGGTTCTGCTACAAATCATTCATCTTTTAAGGCGTTGATCCATGTTTTGACATACACGTGGTGAAGAGAATATTCCCTAAGCTTGTTGCGAATTTCCCAAGCCTTTCCAACTAATACGATATTGTTTGGGCGGACATAGACTTTCAATTTGCTCCCTCCTAACCCTTGTATGGTAGAATGTATGAAGAAATGGATGACTACAGAACAAGGAGCGGTCGGGATGAATCATTTAAAAGAAAAAACATTACATAGTGAAAAATTATTCTCAGGAAGGATCATTGATTTATATTTAGAAGACGTGGAACTTCCAAATGGAAAAACAAGTAAAAGGGAAATTATTAAGCACCCTGGAGCAGTGGCGGTTATTGCTGTTACAGAGGAAAATAAGATCATTATGGTCCGTCAATACCGAAAGGCGATGGAACGGGTATTGGTAGAGATTCCTGCAGGAAAGCTAGAAAAAGGAGAAGAGCCTATTGTCACCGCAAAACGGGAACTTCAAGAGGAAACTGGCTATACATGCGACGAATTAGAGCCATTGATTTCTTTTTATACTTCACCTGGTTTTGCAGATGAATTGGTACATTTATTCCTTGCAAAGGGGTTGCGCAAAGATACGGAAGAACATCACTTGGATGAGGATGAGTTTGTGGACCTATTGGAGGTATCATTAGATGAGGCACTCGAACTTATTGGAAAGAAGGAAATTTATGATGCAAAGACTGCTTATGCCGTGCAGTATTTGCAAATGCAAACATTGCTTCGAAAGTAGGGGACGGCCATGCAAGATTATTTTGCCGATTTACATATACATTTGGGCCGGACAGCCAGTGGTAAGCCGGTGAAAATAACAGCCTCCAATAAGTTGACATTGGAGGCTGTTTTGGAAGAGGCTCGCTTTAAAAAAGGCTTAGATATGGTAGGTGTCATCGATTGCCAAGTACCTGAAGTACTTATCGGTCTTCAAAATCGTATTGCATCTGGTGAGTTGGTGGAGCTTGTTGACGGTGGTGTACGCATGGGAGATCTTACATTAATTCTTGGTGCGGAAATTGAAATATATGATGAGAACTGTCAGGGCTTAATACATGCACTCTGTTATATGAAGACAGTGGAGAACATGGTGGAGTTCTCAAATTGGCTTAGCAAGCGTATGAAAAATGTTACGTTGTCTACACAACGTGTATATGAGAGTGGGGTTGCTATTCAGCGTGAGGTTAATCGTCTGGGTGGCCTGTTCGTCCCTGCTCATGTTTTTACACCTTTTAAAAGTTTGTATGGTAAAGGTGTTAAAAATAGCTTGTCGGAAGTATTCGATCCTGACATGATTGATGCAATTGAACTTGGGTTGAGTGCAGACACATCAATGGCTCGAAGGTTGAACGAGTTGGATAGGTACGCTTTTCTATCGAATTCTGACGCACATTCAGTCGGTAAAATTGCCCGTGAATACCAAAAAGTTCGTATGAAGGAACCAAGTTTTATAGAGTTGTGTCTTGATTTGAAGGAAGTGGATGGGCGAGGTGTGGTAGCAAACTACGGTTTGAGCCCGCAACTAGGAAAGTACTATACGACTGTTTGTGAGAAGTGCTTTACTTCATTAACGCAGGGTGAAGATAATTGTGGCAGTTGTGACCACTCGAAATTTGTTAAAGGTGTTTCTGAACGGATTGAAGAGCTGGCGGATAATCAAGAACCGTTAAGAAACCGCCCCCCATACATACATCAGGTCCCTTTGGACTTCATACCTGGAGTTGGTCCGAAGACTCTCATGAAACTACGAGGAGGTTTTGGAACCGAGATGGGGATATTGCATGAAGCAAGCCACGACGAATTGGTGGAAGTCGTAGGGGAAAAGGTGGCGTCTCTGATTGTGGCTGCAAGAAGCGGAAGGTTTGCGTTTAAAGCTGGCGGTGGGGGCAGGTTTGGAAAGGTAAGTGATGAATGAAGAGCGCTAATGAATCCTTCTGAAAGGGAAATGAGGGAAACATTGTCCTCATAGAGCGCCAATGACTCCCTCAGGAAGGGAAAAGTGCAAAACATTGTCCTCATAGAGCGCCAATGACTCCCCCATGCAAGGAAATGCGCGGAACATTGTCCTCATACGACTTAAATTCTACCTTCTCCGCAAGTAAACCAAAACCCACCATCTGAAAATTCTCCCCTAAAACAAGTCATACTTCCCTGTCTCTATCATACACTCTAGTAAGAGCGTGATAGGAGGAAGAGGGATGAAAAAACAGTCGCGGTTTACTATTTTACTAGGGCATATAAAAGAACACTCCTCTCTATATTTGTTTATAGTGGTGCTTTTTTTTATGGGTGTTATCTTCGGGGCCATCGTGGTCAATAGCATGAACTTTTCACAAAAACAAGATTTGTTTGTCTATTTGAGCCGCTTCTTTGGTCAGGTGGAAGAAGGACAGTTTGCAAGCTCGAAAGATATTTTTTTTCAGAGTTATTTTCATAATATTAAATACGTTCTTTTGATGTGGGTGCTTGGCATTTCCATTATTGGACTACCGGTTATATTGATACTTCTGTTTTTAAAAGGAGTGGTAGTTGGGTTTACCGTGGGATTCTTAGTAAATCAGTTAAGCTGGAAAGGGTTCCTTTTTTCCTTTGTGGCCATCCTTCCACAGAATATGATCGCCATTCCTGCTTACATTATTATCGGAACCTTATCGGTAGCCTTTTCCTTAAAGATGATCAGGCAACAATTTGTAAAAAGAATCCAAGAACCGTTTTTTCAACAGTTCATGAGATACACGATGGCAATGGGACTCATCTGCTTACTACTTGTTGGTGCTTCATTGATTGAAGCATTGGCATCTCCGGTTTTTATGAAATCGGTGATATCAATTTTAGAATAATAACAATTTAATAATGATTATTTTCACTTATTTATAATGATTATTTTTTTCTTTGACAGTTCCCTGCGCTTTCGATAAAATAAAGTGGTAAAGCGAGGGAGGGAACGAAATGGAAAATAGGATAGATCGCATAAAAAAGCTACTGCATTCCGCAAGCTATAAGCTAACTCCTCAGCGAGAATCAACAGTCCGAGTCTTGCTGGAACATGAAGAAGACCATTTGAGCGCGGAAGATGTATACCTCCTCGTGAAAGAAAAGTCACCAGAGATTGGACTGGCTACTGTATATCGAACATTGGAATTACTGACGGAATTGAAAATTGTCGATAAAATAAATTTTGGCGATGGAGTATCACGCTATGATCTTCGTCAAGAAGGTGCTAAGCATTTCCATCATCACTTAGTATGCATAGAGTGTGGAGCGGTCGATGAAATTCAAGACGATCTATTAGAAGATGTGGAAGCGATTGTGGAACGTGATTGGAACTTCCAAATCAAAGATCACCGTTTGACTTTTCATGGAGTTTGCCATCGATGCCAAGATACAGAAGAAAAAACTGAAGAAGAGAATACATAAACCTTTTCCACTTAAGATGGGAAAGGTTTTTATTTTGGATTTAAAGGTATAATTCTGCTTTAATTTGTCATACCTTCTAATAAGACAAGTTTATTGGGATAACTTGCATATTTGGAGGTTGACTTTTATGAAGAATATTATAGATTCATGCTATAATACATTTAAAGTGTTTATATTATTCACAGGTTGTACGGTCTTATTTTACTATGGAATTATGTGGATTAATCAAGAGTATCAGAATTATCACCGTTATGACGAGCCTGAAGGGGCAGCGGTGAAAGTGACAAAAATGGTAGAAGAAAGAGATGAGGGCTGGCTGCAGCGCTTAGTATTCTTTTATCATTACGGGGAGTAGAGGGTATTGCAAGATCAATTAAAAGATTTTATACATTTTTTAGTAGTCGAAAAAGGCTTGGCATCAAACACAGTAGTTTCCTACGAGCGAGACTTAAAATCTTATCTTTTGTATATAAGTAAAGTAGAAGAAATATCTTCGATGGATGCAGTTTCACGGCCTACCATTATTCAGTTTTTAAAGTTTCTTACGGAGAATGGAAAATCGTCTAAAACAATTGCCAGGCATATTGCCTCCATACGCTCATTTCATCAGTTCTTACTAAGGGAAAAGGTCACAACTCAAGACCCAACAGTACATATTGACCGTCCTAAACAAGAACAAAAGCTTCCACAAGTGATGTCTTTAGAAGAGGTGCAAGCGTTACTAGACTCTCCGGATACGAGTAAAGTGTTTGGGATACGTGATAAAGCGATGCTAGAGTTATTATACGCAACAGGAATGCGTGTCTCCGAGCTGATATCCCTTAATCTAAGCGATGTTCATTTAACCATGGGGTTTGTTCGTTGTGTTGGAAAAGGAAACAAAGAAAGAATCATTCCTCTTGGAACAATGGCTCAAAATGCCATCACCAATTATATAGAAGAAAGTCGTAGTCAACTGTTAAAAAAGAAAACCACCGATGCTTTGTTTGTGAATCTTTACGGTAACCGCCTAACAAGGCAGGGCTTTTGGAAAATATTAAAAAAGCTGACGAAGGAAGCCGGTATAGAAAAAGAATTAACTCCGCATACGTTGCGCCATTCTTTTGCCACACACCTTTTAGAAAATGGGGCAGATCTTCGTGCGGTCCAAGAAATGCTAGGACACGCCGATATCTCTACCACACAAATTTATACTCATGTCACGAAAACCCGCATGAAGGATGTTTACTCCATGTTCCATCCAAGAGCATAATTTCATTTTGCTGGAACAGTGAAAGGGCTGTTCGAACTGTCTGAACAGTCTTTTTTTAATCATTTTAATTGCAACTTTGAAAGCGCTTGTTTATACTAGAATCAGAGGTCAGACTTCTGACAAGTAGAAGTGCGGTCTTGTATGACTATCCTAAGTGAAAAAGGGGAAAATACAAGAGGTAAAATAAGATCGAAAGTTTGTAGGAGGTTAGAAAATGAGTTCTTATACATATAAAAGAGTGTTTTTAGTTGTAATGGATTCTGTTGGAATCGGCGAAGCACCGGATGCTGAAAAATTCGGTGATAAAGGTGCAGATACTTTAGGGCATATAGCAGAACACATGAACGGGCTGAATATGCCGAATATGGCAAAGCTTGGTCTTAGCAATATTGAACAAGTGAAGGGTGTACCAAAAGCAGAAAAACCGTTAGCATACTTTACAAAAATGGAAGAAGCATCAAGTGGTAAAGATACGATGACAGGTCACTGGGAAATCATGGGCTTGCGTATTGATACACCTTTCCGTGTATTCCCTGACGGATTCCCTGATGAGCTTATTCAGGAGTTGGAAGAACGTACAGGCCGTAAAATTATCGGGAACATCCCAGCTAGTGGAACGGAGATTCTTGATCAACTTGGTCAGGAACACGTGGATTCAGGAGCTTTGATTGTTTATACTTCTGCAGATTCCGTTCTTCAAATTGCAGCACACGAAGATGTTGTTCCTATAGAAGAATTATATGACATTTGTAAAATTGCACGTGAATTAACTTTGGATGAAAAGTACATGGTAGGCCGTATCATTGCACGCCCGTTTGTTGGTGAAGCTGGTAACTGGAAACGTACATCCAACCGTCATGACTATGCATTAAAACCATTTGAACGTACCGTAATGAATGAATTGAAAGACAGTGGATATGATGTTATTTCCATTGGGAAAATCTCCGATATCTATGATGGTGAGGGAGTGACGAAATCACTTCGCACTGTTTCCAACATGGATGGAATGGACAAATTGGTTGAAACGACTGCTACGGACTTTACAGGTATCAGTTTCTTAAACCTTGTTGATTTTGATGCAGTATATGGTCACAGAAGAGATCCTGAAGGATACGGAAAAGCATTGGAAGAATATGATGCACGTCTTCCTGAAGTGTTCGCCAACTTAAAAGAAAATGATCTATTAATCATTACTGCTGACCACGGCAACGATCCAACAGCACCTGGAACTGATCACACGAGAGAATATGTGCCATTATTAGCTTACTCTCCTCAACATAAAGAAGGAAAACAGTTAGATATCCGTAAAACATTTGCTGATATCGGTGCAACGATTGCGGACAACTTCAATACTAGAATGCCTAAGCACGGAAAAAGCTTTTTACAAGATTTGAACTAGGAGGAATTACTAAATGAATTTAGAAGCTATTAAAAAATCAGCTGAATATATCAATGCGAAATTAGCTAACAAACCAGAAATCGGCCTAATTCTAGGGTCTGGACTTGGTGTGTTAGCAGAAGAAATTCAAAACCCGGTTGTAATTCCTTACACAGAGATTCCTGAATTTCCTGTTTCAACTGTTGAAGGTCATGCAGGCCAGTTGGTTATTGGAGAATTGGAAGGGAAAACCGTTATTGCCATGCAAGGACGCTTCCACTTCTATGAAGGATATGCAATGGAAAAAGTGACATTCCCAGTTCGTGTAATGAAATATATTGGTGTGGAGAAATTAATTGTAACAAATGCAGCTGGAGGCGTGAACGAAAGCTTTGAAGCTGGAGATTTAATGATTCTTACTGATCACATCAACAACATGGGAACGAACCCGCTTATTGGACCAAATAACAATGAGCTTGGTGCCCGCTTCCCTGATATGTCCGAGCCTTATTGCAAAAACCTTCGTAAATTGGCCAAGGACGTTGCAGCAGAAATTGGTCTAAAAGTACAAGAAGGAGTATATGTAGGGAACACAGGTCCTTCTTATGAAACACCAGCAGAAGTAAGAATGCTTCGTACTCTTGGTGGAGACGCAGTTGGAATGTCCACTGTACCTGAAGTTATCGTTGCGCGTCATAGCGGGATGAAAGTGCTTGGAATCTCTTGCATCTCCAACATGGCCGCAGGAATCCTTGACCAACCATTAACACACGACGAAGTAATGGAAACAACTGAAATGGTAAAAGCAAACTTCCTACAATTCGTAAAAACAATCGTTAAAGGTATGTAAAAAGAATACATTAGCTGTTGATTGTAGCACAGGGTGGAGACTCCGGCGGGAGGTAGCGGTAGACTTGAGACCCCGCAGCGCAGCGAGGAGGCTCAAGCACCGCCCCGTGGAAAGCGAAGCCCGGTGCGGAAAATCAACAGCGGTGTTTTATAGCATTTATTTTATAGAAAATAAGAGGTGTTTCGGCATGAGAATGGTAGACCTTATTCAAAAGAAACGTGACGGAAAAGAACTAACAACAGAAGAAATCCAATTCATCGTAAAAGGATTCACTGACGGAACCATTCCTGACTATCAAATGAGTGCTTTCTCCATGGCCATTTTCTTCCAAGGAATGAGTGATCAAGAGCGCGCAGACCTTACCATGGCAATGGTACACTCTGGAGACACCATTGACCTTTCTGCTATCGAAGGTATTAAAGTTGATAAGCACAGTACGGGCGGAGTTGGCGATACTACGACGTTAGTGTTGGCACCACTTGTAGCGGCTGTTGGAGTTCCTGTTGCAAAAATGAGTGGACGCGGCCTTGGTCATACTGGTGGGACAATCGATAAACTTGAGTCTGTACCAGGCTTTCACGTAGAAATCGACAATCAAGAATTTATTGACTATGTAAACAAAAACAAAGTTGCCGTAATCGGCCAAAGTGGTAATTTGACACCTGCCGACAAAAAGCTTTATGCATTGCGTGATGTAACAGCTACTGTTAACAGCATTCCTCTAATTGCAAGCTCTATCATGAGTAAAAAGATTGCAGCCGGAGCTGACGCAATCGTATTAGACGTGAAAACTGGTGCTGGTGCCTTCATGAAAGACCTGGATGAAGCGAAAAAACTTGCAAAAGCAATGGTTGATATCGGAAACAATGTTGGACGTAGAACAATGGCGGTTATTTCTGATATGAGTCAACCTCTTGGATATGCAATTGGTAATGCATTGGAGATTAAAGAAGCTATCGACACTTTGCGCGGCGAAGGTCCAAAAGATTTAGAAGAACTTTGCTTGGAGTTAGGTAGCTACATGGTTCTTTTAGCAGAAAAAGCTTCCACACTGGAAGAAGCTCGCGGAATGCTAGAAGAAGTTATCCGTTCAGGAGCAGCAATTGAAACGTTAAAAACGTTCCTAGAAGCCCAAGGCGGAGACGCTTCTGTTGTGGACAACCCGGAGAAATTACCACAAGCAAAGCATGTTGTAGAGCTTGAAGCAAAAGAAGCGGGTGTAGTATCTGAGATTGTGGCTGATTCTGTAGGAACTGCAGCTATGTTACTTGGTGCTGGCCGTGCGACAAAAGACTCTGAAATCGATCTTGCAGTAGGAATTGTTCTGCGCAAGAAGATTGGTGACAAAGTGGAAGCAGGCGAGTCACTTGCAACGATCCATAGTAACCAAGAAGATCTGACGAAAGTAAAAGAAGCATTATATGAGAGCATTAAAGTGGTAACTGGTGACGTTAAGGTTCCGCCACTTGTTTATGATACGATTTCTGAATAATAGTAAATTGCGTTGACAGCAGCCCTGCCTTATTGGTCGGGCTGTTTTTTATTGATTAGATCTTTATGAAGACCTGGTTGACGAGAAAAAAGGAGGAGAGGTGTCTTCATAGTAGTTATGAAGACCTGGTTGACGAGAAAAAAGTAGGAGAGATGTCTTCATAGTAGTTATGAAGACCTGGTTGACGAGAAAAAAGGAGGAGAGATGTCTTCATAGTAGTTATGAAGACCTGGTTGACGAGAAAAAAGTAGGAGAGATGTCTTCATAGTAGTTATGAAGACCTGGTTGACGAGAAAAAAGGAGGAGAGGTGTCTTCATAGTTGTTATGAAGACCTGGTTGACGAGAAAAAAGGAGGAGAGATGTCTTCATAGTAGTTATGAAGACCTGGTTGACGAGAAAAAAGGAGGAGAGATGTCTTCATAGTAGTTATGAAGACCTGGTTGACGAGAAAAAAGGAGGAGAGGTGTCTTCATAGTAGTTATGAAGACCTCGGTGATAAGAAAAAAGGAGGAGAGGTGTCTTCATAGTAGTTATGAAGACCTCGGTGATAAGAAAAAAGGAGGAGAGGTGTCTTCATAGCCGTTATGAAGACCTCGGTGACAAGAAAAAGGAGGAGAGAAGTCCTCATAACTGTTATAAAGACACGAGTGACAAAAAATACCAAGGCAAGCGATTTCATCATCCTTAACTGTTCTTTGTATGTGATAAAATTATTTCCCTCCATTACCAATACTTAGTATAAAACTTAACTTTTTGGAAAAAATGTGAAGTAGGAATATGAATGGAGGTCTAAGGATGAAAAAGTTAACCACCGCAATAATTGCAATTGCTTTTACTTTTTCCGCATTTAGTCCTGTTGTAGGGGCGGAAGAAAAAAGTGTTCAACTTACTGAAAATGCTAGATCTGCAATATTGATTGAACGCGACACTGGTCAAGTGTTGTATGAAAAGAATGGACACGAAAAATTGCCGCCGGCGAGTATGACAAAAATTATGACGATGCTCCTCATTATGGAAGCCATTGATAAAGGTGAACTTACGTGGGATGAAAAAATCAGAACAAGTGAATATGCTGCCTCTATGGGAGGATCGCAGATATTCCTTGAACCTGGTGAAGAGATGACGACAGATGAAATGCTTCGCGGTATTGCAATCGCATCAGGTAATGATGCTTCTGTCGCAATGGCAGAACGTATCGCAGGATCTGAAGCTGCATTTGTAGATAGAATGAATGCCAAAGTAAAAGACCTTGGATTAGAGAACACACTATTTCAAAATCCAACAGGCTTGCCTGCTAAAAATCATTACAGCACAGCAAACGACATGGCAGTAATGGCAAAAGAACTTTTGAAATATGAGGGCATTACCAAATATACAGGTCAATATGAAGACTATCTCAGACAAGATTCAGAGAAAAAATTCTGGCTGGTGAATACGAATAAACTTGTTAGATTCTATCCTGGTGTGGACGGAGTAAAAACCGGATTTACACAAGAAGCAAAATATTGTTTAACAGCTACTGCCAAGAAAGACAATATGCGAGTAATTGCTGTAGTATTTGGTGCACCAACACCGAAAGACCGAAATGCTCAGATCACAAATATGTTGGATTTCGCATTCAGTCAGTATAAAACGCATCCTATGTATGAAAGAAACGTAGCAGTTGGAAGAGTTGAAATCAGTAAAGGTTCTGAAAAAGAAGTAGATGCGGTAACGAGTGAACCGATTTCTGTTCTAACGAAAAAAGGCGAGAGTACTGATGATGTGGAGAAAGAAATTACTGTAGATGAAAATGTGAAGGCGCCAGTTAAAAAAGGAGACAAAGTAGGAAAGATTGTCTTGAAAAAAGGCGGTAAAGTCCTTTCTGAAAGTGACCTTGTAGCTGCAAAAGACAGTAACGAAGCAAGCTGGTGGCAACTTTTCAAACGTTCCATGGGTCACTTCTCCAAGCTAGGATAAATACAAACTACCACCAAAATAGAACTTGTTTTTTTAGCGAATAAACACTAGTTTTGTCTGCAGGCAGGAAAACGGAAATCAAATATAGAAATTGACTCACTGAACAAAGTTTCCACAAGGGGGAAAGTGCAGTGAGTCTTACCGTTGATTTGGAAGTCAAACAAAATGTTCTTTGTGTACGTTTAGCAGGTGAATTGGATCACCATACAGCTGAAAATTTGCGTAACCAAGCTACAGCTATAATTGAAAAACATCAGATCACTCATATTATTTTAAATTTGGAACAGTTATCTTTTATGGATAGCTCAGGGCTCGGTGTCATATTGGGTCGCTATAAACAAATTAAAAATAATGGGGGAGAAATGGTGGTTTGTTCTATTTCACCTGCTGTAAAACGTTTGTTTGAAATGTCCGGGCTATTTAAAATTATCCGTTTAGAAGAAAGTGAAGAAAACGCCCTGCAAAAATTGGGGGTGGCGTAATGAAAAATCACATGAACCTTCAATTTTCTGCCCTTAGCCAAAATGAATCGTTCGCAAGGGTAACAGTAGCGGCTTTCATCATGCAATTGGACCCGACCATGGATGAGTTGACTGAGATTAAAACAGTCGTTTCAGAAGCAGTGACAAATGCAATTATTCATGGTTATGACAATGACCCTAATGCCACTGTTTACATTTCTGTCGAACTAGAAGACGGAGCTGTCCATATCACCATCAAGGATGAAGGTATGGGTATTGATGATGTAGAGGAAGCTAGACAGCCGTTATATACTACTAAGCCTGAGCTCGAGCGTTCTGGTATGGGGTTTACCATCATGGAAAACTTTATGGATTATGTAGAAATTCATTCATCTAGAGATACAGGCACCTCAATCCGTATGACCAAGTATTTAGCTAAGAGCAAAGCGCTTTGTAATTAAGGAGCTAAGCCTATGGATGTTGAGGTCAAGAACCAAACACAAACATACCTAAAAGATCATGAAGTAAAAGAACTGATAAAAAGAAGTCAATCCGGCGAACAAGAAGCAAGAGATACGATTGTGCAAAAAAACATGAGGCTTGTCTGGTCTGTGGTTCAACGCTTTATGAACAGAGGTTATGAACCGGACGACCTGTTTCAGATTGGCTGCATCGGACTTTTAAAATCAGTCGATAAGTTTGACCTTTCCTATGACGTAAAATTTTCTACCTACGCCGTTCCGATGATCATTGGAGAAATTCAGCGATTCATCAGGGATGACGGTAGTGTGAAAGTTAGCCGCTCGTTGAAGGAAGTGGCAAACAAGATCAGAAAAGCGAAAGATGAATTATCCAAAAGGTATGGTAGAGTGCCGACCATTAATGAAATAGCAGAATTCTTGGAGATCACCGCTGAAGAAGTGGTGCTAGCGCAAGAAGCTGCACGCGCACCTTCTTCTATCCATGAAACCGTCTATGAAAATGATGGGGACCCTATTACGCTATTGGATCAAATCGCTGATCATTCTGAGCATCGCTGGTTTGATAAGATAGCCTTGAAAGAGGCTATTGAAGAGCTGGATGAACGAGAAAAGCTGATTGTGTATCTGCGTTACTATAAAGACCAGACTCAAACCGAAGTTGCCCAGCGTCTTGGTATATCCCAAGTGCAGGTAAGCCGTCTGGAAAAGAAAATATTGCAACAAATGAAAGACCGTATGGATGAATAATGTCCGTACGGTTTTTTTGTTGGAGAAAACGTGGTAATTCTTGGTGTTCTTTTTTCCTTTGCATGGTAAATCTCCCACTAATCCATACTACATATACAATATCTTTTGGCAGGATGTGTTTGGAAGATGGATAAATCGCTATATGTTCGCCTTCGTCACCGGATTCAAGCTCGTCCAAATCAAATGATAAAAATAGAAGATGTGGCCCAGTTAGTTGCAGATACGGAAATTTTAGAAAAAGTGCGCAATATTTCTATTCATCAAATAAACATGAGTGATAGATCCATTGTCGTGTTGGATGTAATGCGGATGATTAAAGAGATTAGAAAAGTGGATGGAGAACTCGATATACAAACCTTTGGACCTGCTCAGACCATTGTGGAGGTTGTGTATAAGAAAAAACGCTTCCGCCCAATGTTTTTTATTGGAGTCTGGCTTCTTCTTTTCTTAGGTGCTGCACTTGCCATTATGAATTTTCATGAAGATGTTAGCATGCGGATTGTTCACCAGAAGATATTTAAAACCATCACCGGCCTGGAAGATGACAAGCCGCTCCTTCTCCAAATTCCTTATTCCATCGGTTTGGGCCTAGGCATGATTTTGTTTTTTAATCATGTTTTTCGAAAAAGGATCAATGAAGAGCCAAGCCCCCTAGAAGTAGAGATGTTCAACTACCAACAAGATCTAGATCAATATGTAATCATGCATGAAAACAAGGAGAGCTCAAAAAAAATTGATGACGATTAACATTGTATTTGTTGTATTCCTCGGTTTGGCAGGGGGGCTAGCTGTTGGATCAGGCTTTGTTGCGTTTCTTGCAGTGCTAGGAATCATTCCAAGGTTAACGCAATTGACCAAGACGACAAAATTTGTTTATGGCTACGAATGGGGAGTAATTGGAGGGGCATTGTTTGGAAGTTGGATTAGTTTAAACAGTGTCGCTTTTCATCTACCTTCTATTCTCGCCATCCCGATTGGTTTGTTTTGTGGGGTGTTTGTAGGCTTGCTTGCAGCAGCCTTAACAGAAGTGCTAAATGTCCTGCCGATATTAGCAAAAAGAATTGGCGTTGACGGTCAGATGGCAATTCTCTTGATGGCCATCGTGTTCGGGAAGATAATTGGGTCGTTATATCACTGGTTGGTGTTTGTCAATTTGTAGGAGGTATGGCAATCATGAGTGAAAAGCTTAAAGATAATTATAAAAATAACATAAAAAAGTTCCAGCCTAAAACACCTTACATTATCAATTGCGTGAAGGCTTTTCTTGTAGGAGGGCTAATATGTTTGATTGGGCAGGGTATCCAAAATTTCTATATGACGGTGTTTAATTTCAATGAAGAAAATGTGGGAAATCCTACAGTAGCTACTCTCATTTTAATTTCAGCCTTGCTTACAGGGCTTGGTATTTACGATAAACTTGGTCAATTTGCTGGTGCTGGTTCTGCAGTGCCCGTGACTGGGTTTGCAAATTCCATGACAAGTGCGGCGATGGAGCATCGTAGTGAAGGAATTGTCCTTGGCGTTGCGACAAATATGTTTAAGCTTGCAGGAAGCGTCATCGTATTTGGAGTGGTGGCTGCCTATGTGGTTGGCATGATCAGGTACTTATTAAATATGAGCTTTACTGGTTAGGGGGTAGAAGTATGCGACTTACGGGAAAGCAAAGTTGGGTTTTTGAACAACCAATCTATATTAATTCAACTGGAACAGCTGTTGGACCAAAAGAAGCGGAAGGGCCACTTGGTTCTTTGTTTGATAAAACGCATGATGCGCTCCACTGTGGTGAAGATAATTGGGAGCTTGCCGAAAGAAGGTTGATGGAGCAATCTATTCAAACTTGTCTCGAAAAGGTGAACCTGGAATACAAGGACATTGACTTTTTTCTTGCAGGAGACTTACTTAACCAGAATGTAACGGCTAATTATGTAGCACGGCATCATCAAATTCCTTTCCTTTGCATGTTTGGTGCTTGCTCCACCTCCATGGAAACATTGGCAGTAGGGGCAGCGCTTGTGGACGGTGGTTTTGCCAAAAGGGTACTTGCTTCCACCAGCAGCCACAATGCCACAGCAGAAAGGCAGTTTCGCTATCCTACCGAATACGGCGGCCAAAAACCTGATTCTGCAACTTTCACTGTGACTGGGTCTGGCACTGCGCTTGTCAGCAAAGAGCCGAGCCCTATCCGTATTACCTCAGCGACCATCGGAAGGGTAATGGATCTTGGTATCACAGACCCGTTTGACATGGGTTCCGCCATGGCGCCGGCAGCAGCTGATACGATTCAAGCGCATTTTCAAGATCTAAATGTTAATCCAGACAGTTATGACCTGATCGTAACAGGCGACCTTTCTGGAGTCGGAAGTCCTATCTTAAAGGAGCTTTTAAAAGAAGAAGGCTATGATATCACCGTTAAACATAGCGATTGCGGATTAATGATTTTCCGGCCAGATCAAGAAGTATTTGCCGGCGGAAGCGGTTGTGGATGCTGTGCGGTCGTAACATATGCCCATCTCATTAATGAACTATTGACTGGCATGATCAAAAAAGTTCTTGTAGTCGCTACAGGAGCATTACTCAGTCCTACCATGATTCAGCAAAAGGAATCGATTCCAACGATTGCCCATGGAGTTGTGTTAGAGAGGGTGGGTCCATAATGGAATATCTCATAGCTTTTGTGGTCGGTGGTTTGATTTGTGTTATTGGGCAGCTATTATTGGATTTTGCAAAACTTACACCTGCACATGTAATGAGTTCGTTTGTTGTCGCCGGGGCAATCTTGGACGGCTTTGGAATATATGATAAGCTCATTGATTTTGCAGGTGCAGGTGCAACCGTACCGATAACAAGCTTTGGTCATTCTTTACTCCACGGTGCCATGCACCAGTCAGAGAAACACGGCTTTATCGGGATTGGGATGGGAATATTTGAGTTAACCTCTGCGGGGATTTCCGCTGCCATTCTATTTGCTTTTATCGCCGCACTGATCTTTAAACCGAAAGGGTAGATAGATGTGATTACAAAACGGGTCATCTTAATAACGGATGGAGATGTATATGCCAAAAAGACGATACAGCTTGTTGCTAAACACTATGGTGGCAGATGTATCTCCGCTTCATTTGGCAATCCTACCTTGCTTAGTGGGGAGGAGTTAGTGAAGCTTATATTGCAGGCGAAAAGTGAACCCGTTTTTGTAATGTTTGATGACAGCGGTTTTCTTGGGGAGGGAGCAGGTGAGCGAGCACTTCGCTATGTGGCAACTCATGAACAGATTGAAGTATTAGGAGTAATCGCCGTTGCTTCTAAAACACACCAATCGGAATGGACAAGAGTGCATGTGACTGTTGATCGTGATTTGCAAATCTCCTCTCATGGAGTTGATAAAAGTGGAATACAGGAAATGGATATTGGAAGAATAAATGGTGATACCGTCTATTGTTTAGATGAGCTGCATTTTCCGCTTATTGTCGGAATTGGCGATATAGGAAAAATGGCAAGGAGAGATGACGTAAAACGAGGAGCTCCCATTACCAGTAAAGCGGTCGAAATCATTTTAGAGAGGAATGGGTATGATGTCTCACAATGGAATGGAAAAAGTACCGATATCACCGAAGCTGACGAATAACGAGAAATTTTTCAAAGACGAAGTAGGACTAGATGTCAGCTTTGACCTTGGCGTAAGGAAGTTCACTGTTCTTGGTAAGGAATTGAACCTCTATTATGTAAATGGTCTGTGTGACACAATGTTTATTATAGAGTTAATGGAAGAACTGCTTCACATAAATGATTTTGAAAAGAAGACATATAAAGTAAAAGAAATTGTTCATAATCGCTTGGTGAATCAGCAAGTGAATAACATTGAGTATATGGATGAAGTGGTCGACCAGGTGCTCAGTGGACTTGTTGTTATTTTGCTAGAAGGCGAACACAGCGGATTTGTCATTGATACCCGTGCATACCCAGGACGTAATCCTGAAGAACCTGATACGGAGAAAGTGGTCAGGGGAGCAAGGGACGGTTATGTAGAGAATATTATTGTCAATACTGCACTGACACGAAGAAGAATTAGGGATGAGAGACTTCGTTATGAAATTTTTCAAGTCGGTGAAAGGTCAAAAACAGACATTTGTCTAGCATACATAAAGGATGTAGCAGACCCAGACCTGGTTGATATAGTTCGAAAAGAAACGAAAAATATTGATATTGATGGCCTGACCATGGCGGATAAAACAGTTGAAGAGTTTATCGTAAAGCAGGGTTATAATCCATATCCGCTCGTTCGTTACACAGAAAGACCTGACATTGCAGCTACTCATCTGTTGGAAGGGCATGTCATTGTAATGGTAGATACTTCTCCAAGTGTCATCATTACACCGACTACCTTCTTCCATCATGTGCAACATGTAGAGGAATACCGTCAGTCACCTGCAGTTGGTACGTTTGTCCGCTGGGTCCGCTTTTGCGGTATCTTTGCTTCTTTGTTCCTGTTACCACTTTGGTTCTTAATGATTTTGGAACCAAGTCTGCTGCCAGAACAGATAAGCTTTATTGGACCAAATGAAGAATCTAATATTCCTGTTGTCTTTCAAATCTTTCTTGCAGATATAGGAGTGGAGTTTCTAAGACTGGCAGCGATTCACACCCCGACCGCCCTCTCCACTGCGATGGGTTTGATTGCTGCTGTATTGATTGGGCAAATTGCCATTGATGTCGGGCTTTTTGTCCCAGAGGTTATTTTGTATGTGGCAGTAGCGGCAATTGGATCGTTTACAACCCCAAGTTATGAACTGAGTGTGGCCAATAAAATAATGCGGTTACTCCTTTTATTGCTTGTTGCCTTTTTTCACGTGCCAGGTTTGGTTGTCGGAATAACCTTATTAATTTTATTCCTTGCTGGTACTCGCTCGTTAAATACACCGTACCTGTGGCCGCTCATTCCGTTCAGTCCAAAAGCGTTACTCATGATCCTTGTTAGGAGAAGTACACCAGGTGCAAAAATTCGTCCAAGCATCGTACATCCGAGAAATCGTTTTAGACAGCCTCAATAACAAACTAGTAAGAATATTCGCTTGATAGAGGCATTCATGTGTGGTAAAGTTTAGTTTAATCAAGTACAGAATAAAAGTGATTGTTCGAACAGCTAAAGATTCTGTTTAGCTGTTTTTTGCTTAAATTTTTTTAACAGGGCTAGAACACATCCACATTACTCTCATAGAGAATATGGTATTAAATAGGGTTACATAAACTATCAGCGCGAGGGGAAACGGCATATGTATTTTCATGGAACTAGTAAAGTAAACGCAAAAGGACACTTGGAAATAGGTGGAGTGGACACAATTGAACTTGCTGGAGATTATGGCACTCCCCTATACGTTTATGATGTTGCACTAATTAGACAACGTGCACGCGACTTTCAAACAACATTTAAAAATCTTGGTGTAAAAGCACAAGTAGCATACGCTAGTAAGGCTTTTTCTTCTGTTGCTATGTTTCAACTAATAAAAGAGGAAGGCTTATCACTAGACGTTGTGTCAGGAGGCGAACTCTATACAGCGCTTGTGGCGGACTTTCCGGTAGATCGCATCCACTTTCACGGCAACAACAAGAGTGTGGAAGAGCTTGAAATGGCTGTCGAGAAGAAAATTGGCTGTGTTGTTGTAGACAACTTCTTGGAATTGACTTTGCTTCAGGATATCTGTAAAAAGCATGGATATACGATGCCAATTCTGCTTCGAGTTACACCAGGCATTAATGCACATACACATGATTATATTTTGACAGGCCAAGAGGATTCTAAATTCGGTTTTGACTTGCAAAGCGGCCAGGCACACGAAGCGATGAAGATTGCTTCTAATGCAACTCATTTGGACTTGCTGGGAATTCATTGTCATATTGGTTCTCAAATTTTTGAAACAACAGGATTTAAGCTTGCTGCAGGCAAACTTTTTGATACATTAAAGCAATGGAACGAAGAAGAAGGATTTGAAGCGCGTGTTGTAAACCTTGGGGGTGGATTTGGCATTCGCTATACAGAGGAAGACAATCCCCTTCCTGCTTCCGTTTATGTAGAAGAAATCATCACTGATGTTCAATCTATTGTAAAAGATCATAGTTTGAAAATGCCGGAAATATGGATTGAACCTGGTCGTTCATTGGTAGGAGACGCGGGAACTACCATCTATTCTGTAGGATCTAAAAAAGAGATTCCTAACATCAGGCATTATTTGGCGATTGATGGCGGTATGACGGACAATATCCGTCCTGCGTTATATCAGGCAAAATATGAGGCGGTATTGGCAAACAGAGTGGAAGATGAAGCAGATGACAAAGTATCCATAGCAGGAAAATGCTGCGAATCTGGTGATATGTTGATCTGGGACCTTCCGTTACCAAAAGCGAATCACGAAGACTATTTGGCGGTATTCTGTACCGGAGCTTACGGTTATGCAATGGCAAACAACTATAACAGAATCGCGAAACCTGCTGTTGTATTTGTGGAAGACGGAGAAGCTCAACTAGTCATCCGCCGCGAAACATTCGAAGACCTAGTAAGACTGGACTTACCTTTTCAAGCGAAAACGAAGCTAACAAAATAATCACAACCAAACAAAAGCTCACCCTTTTTGCCGAGGGTGGGCTTTAAAAATCCTGTTGATTTCCATTCCAGGCGCTTAGCTTGCCTGCGAGCGGTCCGTGAGCCTCCTCACTTCGTTGGAAGCCACTGAAAAACTGAAATCTAATGAAAATTGTTGATTTTCAGCTGGTGATTGGAGCAAAAGGCGAAGACTCCTGAGGGAGATAGCGCTAGGTGGAGACCCCACAGGCGCAGCCGTGGAGGCTCCAGCAGCGCCCCTAGGAAAGCGAAGCCGTTTGCGGAAATCAACAGCGGTGGCACAATAATATCTGAAATCAATGACTTCTTCAGTGGCTTCCTCCGTTGCGGGGTCTCACCTGTCCCTTCCTCCCGCGGGCGTCTGCGCGCCTTCCACTACAATCAACAAAGTTACTTCATTTACCTAAAGATTTTAAAAGCTATATTGCAAGTATATTTAAAACCTCTAACATATCGCACACGTAATTTCTAGCTGTTGATTGGAGCAAAAGGCGAAGACTCCTCGAAAATGCTACGCATTTTCTTCGTGCGATGTTTAGCTGCCGAAGTCTTCCTTGTCCTGAGGGAGATAGCGCTAGGTGGAGACCCCGCAGGCTTGCCGAGGAGGCTCTCGTCAGCCCCTAGGAAAGCGAAGCCATTTGCGGAAATCAACAGCGGTGAATATGAGATACAAGAATTAAAAAGTAGCTTTACCGGACCTCTGACTTCCTTTTCCTACTATAATCATGTATGATTATAACTGGTTCTTTTAATTTTTATATACAAGGAGATGTTCATAATGGCAAAAACAGGATACATACTTATGGAAAACGGAGAAAAAATCGAATTCGAACTTTATCCAAACGAAGCACCTAACACAGTTGCTAACTTTGAAAAATTAGCAAACGAAGGATTCTACAACGGTGTTACATTCCACCGTGTCATCCCTGGTTTTGTTAGCCAAGGTGGAGATCCAACTGGTACTGGTGCAGGCGGTAGCGGCACTACAATCAAATGTGAAACAGAAGGTAACCCACATAATCATGAAGCAGGAAGCCTTTCCATGGCTCACGCTGGAAGAGACACAGGCTCTAGCCAATTCTTCATCGTACACCAACCACAACCACACTTAAACGGTGTTCACACTGTGTTTGGTAAAGTGACTTCTGGTCTTGAAACAGCTAGAAACATGAAAAATGGCGACGTTATGGAGAAAGTTGAAGTAACAGACGCTGAATAATAGTTTTAAAAGTGGGAGCAGAGATGCTCTCTCTTTTTTTACGAGAAAAAGAAAGAGGGTAACGACCATGAATAAAAAGAACTGGATTTTACTAGGCGTATTGCTTGGGATGTCCCTAGTGTGGGGCTTAATTTACTGGTTTTTCATCGTTTAACAAACTTATCTGAAACTTTAAATTTTACTTATCAGGAAGATATGCTAAAATAATAACGGTATACAACTACATATGAATGTCCTTCGGGGGTGGGTGAAATTCCCTACCGGCGGTGATGAAGCATTATGCTTCTTAGTCCGTGACCCGATTTTCTTGAAAAAGGAAAGCGGTGGATCTGGTGAAACTCCAGGGCCGACAGTGAAAGTCTGGATGGGAGAAGGATTATAGATTGCAAGCAGTGAAAAATCCATTTTTGAGCACTGTTTATTTTCCTATACGCAATTTTAATCCACTCAAACCTCTAAGGCTGTAATCTTAGAGGTTTTTTATTTTTTTCGGTAGAAGTTTAGGAGGGGGAATTGCTTTGGAAGATCAGTATTATATGAAATTTGCCATGGATTTGGCGAAGCGTGCAACAGGGCAAACCTCTCCAAACCCGGTTGTTGGTTGTGTCGTAGTGAAACATGGAGAAATTGTTGGATTTGGTGCACATTTGCGAGCGGGAGAAGCACATGCAGAAGTGAATGCCATTCAAATGGCAGGCGAAGACAAAGCAAGAAATTCAACCGTTTATGTAACGCTGGAACCTTGCAGTCATTTTGGCAAAACGCCTCCATGTTCTGACCTTCTCATTCAATCTCAGGTTAGCAGAGTGGTTATCGCGTCCACTGATCCAAACCCATTAGTAGCAGGGAAAGGGATCGAAAAGCTTCGTAAGGCAGGTATTGAAGTGGACCTTGGTGTATGTGAGGAGGAAGCCTTGGCGTTAAATCAAGTTTTCTTTCATCATATTAAAACAGGAAAACCATTTGTAACATTGAAAACTGCTGCAAGCCTCGATGGCAAGACAGCGACTCACACGAATGAGAGTAAGTGGATAACTGGACCTGATGCGCGAATGGATGTTCATCAATATCGTCATCAGCATGATGCGATTTTAGTAGGAGTTGGGACGGTTCTTGCAGATGATCCAAGTCTTGACACTAGACTGCCTAATGGCGGGAAGAACCCAATAAGAATCATCCTTGACTCTCACCTTAGAACACCACTGTACTCAAAAGTGCTAACAGACGGGAAGGCGCCTACCTGGATAATCACAGGCTCTAAACCGGAATTGGAGAAAGTGGTTGCTTTAGAGGGAAAAGAAGGAGTCAGAGTTCATACATTACCAACAGAAAAAGTAGAAATCAACGATCTTCTTTCGTTACTTGGCGAGGAAGGAATCACTTCTTTATTTGTAGAAGGCGGCGCGACAGTTAATGCTAGTTTTCTAAAAGAGAAAGCCATTCAACAGGTAATAACTTATATCGCTCCTAAATTAATAGGTGGAAAAGATGCTCCGACGCTTATTGGGGGAGAAGGTTTTGCTTCAATGAGTGAAGTTGTGGAGCTTGAAATAAAAGAGGTCACCAAGATTGGTGAGGACCTGAAGATTGTTTCAACCCCTAAAGAAGAATGGAGGTGAGCCATTGTTTACAGGAATCATTGAAGAGATAGGAACGATTAAACAAATCATTCGAGGCGATCAAGCAATTATTCTAGAAATCGAAGCAGAAAGAGTGTTAGAAGATGTAAAGCTAGGAGATAGTATAGCAGTCAATGGTGTCTGCTTAACGGTTACAACGTTTACTTCAAACCGATTTACAGTCGATGTTATGCCAGAAACAATACGTGCAACTTCGCTTAAGACATTAAATGCAGGTTCTAAGGTGAACCTAGAAAGAGCAATGATTGCGAATGGAAGATTCGGAGGGCACTTTGTCAGTGGGCATGTGGACGGAATAGGAACCATTCAAGATAAGAAGAGATTGGGCAACGCGGTTTACTACACCATCACTGTTGATGGTCCTTTATCACGATATCTCATGCTTAAAGGGTCCGTAACAGTTGATGGTACAAGCCTAACCATTTTTGGGGTGACAGATAATAGCTTTACTATTTCCCTCATTCCTCACACCTTAAATGAAACAATTCTAGGTGAGAAAGGAAAAGGTGATCTTGTCAATATTGAAGTGGACATGTTGGCAAAATATATGGAGCATCTGCTAAAGCAGCAAAATGAAACTTCTTCACGTAAATCGAGTATGTCTGCATCATTTTTAGAAGAGCATGGATTTAAATAAGGTGGGTGAGAAAGATGAGTGAGTTATTTAATTCAATAGAAGAAGCATTAGAAGACTTACAACAAGGCAAAGTGATCATTGTTTGTGATGATGAGGACAGAGAGAACGAAGGAGATTTCGTAGCTCTAGCTGAAAAGGCAACACCTGCTGTAGTGAATTTTATGGCAACCCATGGCCGTGGATTGATCTGTGTGCCTGTACAAGATGAGCTAGCAGAGAAACTGGACCTTGTACCAATGGTAAATCACAATACGGATTCACATGGAACTGCCTTTACCGTCAGTATTGATCATAAATCAACCACAACCGGCATTTCTGCATTTGAACGTTCCACTACCATATTGGAACTCTTGTCACCAACTTCAAAGGCAGGAGACTTTAAACGTCCAGGACATATTTTTCCACTTGTTGCTAAAAAAGGCGGGGTGTTAAGAAGAGCAGGTCATACAGAGGCAGCAGTCGACTTGGCGTTAATGAGCGGCTCCTACCCGGCAGGTGTCATCTGTGAAATTATGAATGAAGACGGCTCTATGGCACGTGTGCCAGAGCTAAGAAAGATTGCCGACAAATTTGATCTTAAAATGATTACGATTAAAGATATGATTCAATATCGTAACCGTAAAGACAAATTGGTTCAACGGGAAGTGGAAATTAAGCTTCCAACCGAATTCGGTGACTTCCGTGCTGTCGGCTACTCGAATGTCGTGGATGGAAAGGAACATGTAGCCTTAGTAAAAGGAGATATCGATCCTGACTCTCCAACGCTTGTCCGCGTTCACTCTGAATGCTTGACAGGAGATGTATTTGGATCCAATCGTTGTGATTGTGGACCGCAACTTCATGCAGCACTTGCTCAAATTGAAAAAGAAGGCAATGGAGTCCTTTTGTACATGAGACAAGAAGGAAGAGGCATCGGCTTGCTTAACAAAATGCGTGCCTACAAGCTGCAAGAAGAAGGTTACGACACAGTAGAAGCGAACGAGAAGCTAGGATTTGGTGCAGACTTGCGAGACTATGGAATTGGCGCGCAAATCTTACGAGACCTTGGTGTATCTCAAATGAAACTGCTGACTAATAATCCTCGTAAGATAGCAGGATTAAAGGGCTATGAACTTGAAGTTGTGGACCGCGTGCCACTTCAAATGCCCACCAAGGAAGCAAATGAAAATTACTTAAAAACCAAGCATTCAAAATTAGGGCATATGTTGCATTTCTAAATAGTCCAGTACGCTAGTTGTTACTTGGAGCAAAATGCGAAGACGCAAGCGGCGAGAAGCGGCAATGTTGAGACCCCTGAAACGTTGTAAGGAGGCTCAAGGCCGCCCAGCGGAAAGCGAAGCATTTTGCGGAAAGTAACAACGGCTTTGATGAAGAAATATAAATTAGGAGGAACTTAAAATGGCGAAAGTGTTTGAAGGTAATTTAGTAGGAACAGGACTTAAAGTAGGTATCGTAGTTGGCAGATTCAATGAATTCATCACAAGCAAACTTCTAGGCGGAGCACAAGACGCTCTTAAAAGACACGGAGTAGAAGAAGACCAAGTGGACGTAGCATGGGTACCGGGTGCATTCGAAATTCCATTGGTAGCAAAAAGAATGGCCGACTCCGGTAAGTACGATGCAGTAATTACCCTCGGAACCGTAATTCGTGGATCTACTCCTCACTTTGACTATGTATGTAACGAAGCGGCAAAAGGAGTATCTCAAGCCTCTATGCAATCGGGAATTCCCGTTATCTTTGGTGTACTTACAACAGAAACCATTGAACAAGCTATCGAAAGAGCAGGTACAAAAGCCGGTAACAAAGGTTGGGAAGCTGCTGCAGCTGCCATTGAAATGGCAAATTTATTACGCGAATTTTAAGATTTATTTTAAAAAGGTGTACTTTAAAGCTTTGTTTGGATAGAATGTATACTTAAGAGTAAGAAAATCTTTCAGATAGGAACATTTTTCATCCATTTTCCTATACTACTTGTAGTTATACTTATGAAAGTTTTTTCGATAATGAGGGGTAATTTATGTTAATTCGTTATAAGAAGAGCTTTGAGAAAATTGCTATGGGTCTAATGTCCTTTATGCCAACTGAAAAAGAGCTGAAGAAATTACAGCAATCGATGAGAGACTACGAAGAGAAAGAAAGTTGGCAGCTTTTCCTTTGGAAGGAAGACGATATTATCGGTTTGATTGGTATCGAGTTGGATGAGGAAAGCTTCACCATTCAACACATCAGTGTGATCCCTTCTCACCGCGGGCAAGGGTTTGGTAAAAGAATGGTTCTAGCGCTCACGCAAACTTATCCAAACAAAGCAGTCAAAACAACCCAATATACTACTGCATTTATTGAAAAATGCGATTTAAATGAAGATGAATGTAGTGAATAACTGCATATATGAGAAAAACGACGGCTTTCTATGTGAAAGCACGTCGTTTTTGTGTTGGGGAAGTGAATTTTTGACTCTGAACAGACCAGGAAAGTCACGTTAAGTAAAATACGAGCGGAACGGGAGCAAATACTGTCCAAAAAACAAAAATACGAGCCGAGCTGAAGCAAATACTGTCCAAAAAACAAAAATACGAGCGGAACCGGACTAAATACATGCCGTTCGACATAAATGGCTAAATTACGACATCAAGACTGAGTCCGACACCGCCTCCAACGCCCCGGCTTCATGTTCACCCTACCCCTTCTTCCGCAAATCCAGCTGCCTCTTCCTTTCCTCAATCACATCAGAACGATCCCTGACTGTATGTCTGTTTACCAATGATTCATTTAGCAAATCGCTTGCTGCTCCCCATACTTTACTCGCGCTCTGAGCCATAGCGTCACAAGACAGTTGCAGATCAGGGTCTGCTATTGGCAAATTCATACTTTCATAGGGTTCTTGTTTCGTTACACAAACGACACGTTCTTCAAGTGCTTCAACCAATCGTCCACTATCAAGTCCTAATGCCTCAATCTCCGCCGATTCCTTGCCGATAATCCGGCAGGCATTTTGAAGCATCCGTAATGCTCCACTGAAATTTTTCCTGCGGTGATGGTAAAGTCCCACGGCAATTTGGATGAGACCGACCCAATGAATGTCACGCTCAGCCGCATCTTTTTCCTTCCAATATTCTTCTAATACTTCATGGCATTCAAAATAGTCTCTATCACAATGAAAATGATATAAATAATCAAGATAAGCTTTTGGATACAAAGGATTTCCTCCTCAATACAAATCTAATAATATTTTAACATAATCATGAAAACCCTATAAAATCTTGCTACAATACTCTATACTATTGTATAGTTTGATGTTTATGTTAGGTGGATGAATGATTGTGCAGGAATACAATGTGAAAGTAGAGGCCTTTGAAGGCCCTTTGGATTTATTATTACATTTAATTAACAGGTTGGAAATTGATATATATGATATTCCGGTTGCTCAAATTACCGAGCAATACTTATTATACATACATACCATGAAAGAACTTCAATTAGATGTTGCTAGTGAGTATCTTGTCATGGCGGCTACCCTTATTGAAATTAAAAGCAAAATGCTGCTTCCGAAACATGAAGAGGAAATCCTAGACGAGGATGATGAATTTACTGAATATGAAGAGGATCCTCGTGAAGAATTGATGAACAGGTTAATTGAATATAGAAAGTATAAAGAGGCGGCAGATGATTTAAAAGAGATGGAAGAGGAACGAAGCCATCTTTTCACAAAGCCCCCAAGTGATTTGAGTGGTCTCATGAAGGAAGTAAAGCCGGAAGAAGTGAACCTGGATGTTTCCTTATATGATATGCTCGGCGCATTGCAGAAACTAATGCGCAGGAAGAAAATACAAAAGCCAATGCAAACGAGGATTACACGCCAGGAGATTCCTATTGAGAAGCGGATGGAAGAACTAATCCAAGATCTACGTCAATTTAGGGGACGCAAGCATTTTTATGAGCTTTTTCCAGAGTCAAGCAAAGAGTATATTGTCGTGACATTTTTGGCGATACTCGAACTTCTAAAAAAGAATAGTATTCTTTTGGAACAGGATAATAATTTTTCGGATATATATGTGTCTTATAAGGAAGGAGGAAACGATGGAAGTGGCTATTATTAATTGGAAAGCGATTGTGGAAAGCCTCCTTTTTGCTGCAGGAGACGAAGGGCTTACGCTAAAGGAACTTACAAATGTCCTTGAAGTGGAGGAACATGTCGCAAAGGATATATTAGATGAGTTGAGAAAAGGTTATCAAAAGAAAGAGAGGGGAATTACCCTCATAGAACTAGCAGGTACGTATCAATTGACTACTAAAAAAGAGCATTCTGTCTATTTGAAAAAACTAGTAGAATCGCCTTCTTCCCAAACACTTTCACAGGCAGCGCTGGAAACATTGGCGATTGTTGCATATAAACAGCCGATTACCAGAACAGAAGTGGAGAGTATTCGTGGTGTGAAAAGTGAAAGACCGCTTCAAACATTGGCAGCGAAGGCGCTAGTGAAGGAGGTTGGCAGGGCGGAAGGAACAGGAAGAGCCATTCTTTATGGAACTACGAAGGAATTTCTGGATTATTTCGGATTAAAAGATATTAAAGAACTGCCGCCGCTATCTGTAAATATGGAAGAAATGGATGAAGAAGCAGATTTGTTCTTTGAAAAGTTTCAAGAAACGTTTGAATCTTAAGATTATTTAAGTCTCTTATGGTAAAATAGTAGTATGGGAGGCTATAAATATGTAAGCCCCTATGACAGATTAGCAGGTGGGAGTGACCGTATGCGTATAATAAATAGTAGAGGGTATGAATTAGAAAAGGCGCAACCCAACACTTCTGAGGATTTTTTCAACCGCTCTGAAGTGACATTTGAAGATGAAGGACAAGAAAAGACGTTACACGTATTGTATATTCGATATTATGACGAAACCTTTGCTGAGTTCATCCCCTCCATGAGTGGAGAGGCAGATCCTATTTTCAAGATTGGTGAAAAGGAAGTTACTTTTAAAGATTTGGTAGCCATTACTTGTTTAATTAAAAACCCAAGTTTTCGTGAAAGAAAGCGAATCTATATTAATACGCAGGAAGAGCTTGCAGGGTATTTTGAAGGAGTAGATATTCCTAAACTTAGAGAGATCTTTGAAGGTATTCACAATCAAGGTCACTATAAGCTTTCATCGCCGCTACATTTTTTAGCGCAATCTACTTCTTGAAGTAGGCCAAGCTAGAAGTACTTCTAGCATTGCTAGTAATACTTTTAGCTTTAGAGACGTAACGTAGTAGAAATAGTAGAAACTCACAATTAGAAAAAACTATACTTGGAGGGTCATTTTTCAATGGCAAATACAATTGTAAAATCACAAACAGAACAGGTTGAGAGCTTTTTAGGAAATACGGTACATCAATTGAATACGTTCTTGAATGAAGCTACACTTTCCACTTTGATGGAAGAGTCTTCTACGAAACAAGAGTATGTAGAACTTCTTTTATTGAATACTCGTCGACTTGCTGTATTCTGTGACGAAGGGTTGAATGCTTGTCAAGTTATCCTGAAAAGTGAACCGTTTAGAAAGTCAGCTGCTGAAAAAGTTTTATATAACATTTACCATCAATGTATTGAAGAGTTTTTTGCTCCAAGAAACGATGCTTGGTATGAGGACAGCCGTTCTGCTTATACCGGAAAGAATTCCATTCAGTTCCATGAGGCACCTCCAGAATCATTAAAAATGGTGATCCGAGGTTTGGAGGGCGACTTCCAATCAGTTCGTGAAGAGTTGGAGTATTATGAAACAGACTACCGGACAAAAATGATGCAAAGCAATTGATCCTATAGCACCAGCCCATTCTTATGGGTTGGTGTTTTTTTTATATAACTCATACTCTGTTCCATTACGCCCAGATATTGCATACAATAAAACGATGAGTGCAGGGGAGGGTGAGGATAATCAGACAAAATCAGCATGTTTTTAGGCAATATTTAAGCGATGTGGAAGACTGGTGTTTGGAAATATTGACCTCCAATCAAAGTAGCAAAGAAGAATACCGTAGCAGTTGGTTATCAGAAATAAGGGGAATTCTAAAAAGGGTTCAACATACACAGGAACAAGAGTATCTCTATGAGTCTGACATATTAGATATCAAAAGGCATGTGGAAGATAGTGCTGAAGGAATGCGTAATGTTTCAGCAAGGCGTGTGAATAATGGAAGAGTGCCAATAGGCCAACACACCCTTCCACCACTGCCATATCCATATAACGCCCTTGAACCATACATTTCAAGGGAGATAATGGAACTTCATCACCAAAAGCATCATAAAAGCTATGTGGACGGATTAAATAAAGCGGAAATGAAAATGCTGGAGGCGCGCGAAACAGGTGATTTTGATCTTATCAAGCACTGGGAACGAGAAGCTGCCTTTCATGGATCCGGCCATTATTTGCACACGATGTTTTGGGATAACATGTCACCTAACGGTGGAGGTCAGCCAAGCGGAAGGCTCATGCAGCAGATAGTCCAAGACTTTGGTAGTTACGAGAAATTTAAAAAACATTTTTCACAAGCTGCTGACAAAGTGGAAGGTGTAGGGTGGGCTTTGCTTGTTTGGTCACCGCGTGCACACCGATTGGAAATTTTGCAAACGGAAAAGCAGCAGCTGTTTACTCAATGGGATACGATTCCCTTACTTGGTTTAGATGTTTGGGAGCATGCTTATTATCTTCAATATAAAAATAACCGCAAAGATTATATCGATAAGTGGTGGAATCTTGTTAATTGGAAAGATGTTGAAAAGCGTTACCAAGAAGCGTCAAGATTGAAGTGGAAACCATATTGATTAGGGAGGGGGGCGTTGTTCTCCTCTTTTTTTGTTTAAGGGTAGATAATGTGCGCAATGAAGACCTGAGTGGCGGAGAAATACGTGGAGAGAAGTCTTCATCAGGGTTATGAAGACCTGAGTGGCGGAGAAATACGTGGAGAGAAGTCTTCATCAGGGCAATGAAGACCTGAGTGGCGGGAAAATAGGTGGAGAGAAGTCTTCATCAGGGCAATGAAGACCTGAGTGACGGGAAAATAGGTGGAGAGAAGTCTTCATCAGGGCAATGAAGACCTGAGTGACGGGAAAATAGGTGGAGAGAAGTCTTCATCAGGGCAATGAAGACCTGAGTGACCAGAAAATAGATAGAGAGAAGTCCTCAATTGTTCTTTCCACCCATTCGACATAAAAACCATTCATAATCTAGGACAGGTTCCGCATAAACTTGTACAAAAATAGATAAGGGATGGGATTGGATGTCTCTCAAAAGAAAAATGTTCAGCATCGTGGTTGTTCCGCTGCTGATTTTCTCCATATGCATTCCACGAAGTGTACATGCAGAACAAGTAGGGGTCAGTGCTCGAAATGCGGTCTTGATGGAACAGGAAAGCGGCAGAATCATTTACGAAAAGGATGCACATGACAAACAGAGGATTGCCAGTATCACCAAAGTGATGACCGCTATCTTGGCGATTGAATCAGGCAAGCTCGATGAGATTGTAAAGGTCAGTGACAAAGCCGTTCGTGCTGAAGGCTCATCCCTTTACCTGAAACCAGGGGAAAAAATAAAACTCGAACATTTAGTTTTTGGTTTGATGCTCCGCTCTGGAAACGACTCAGCAGTCGCTATAGCAGAACACGTTGGAGGCAGTTTGGAAGGCTTTGTCTTCATGATGAATGCAAAAGCACAAGAACTTGGGATGACCAACACAGAATTCGCAAATCCACATGGTTTGGATGACCATGAAAACCATTACTCTACGGCATACGACATGGCACTACTGACTAGATATGCCATGGAAAATGATAAGTTCAAAGAAATTTCAGGCACAAAAGTGTACAGAGCACCGGCTGCTCCTGGTGAATCATGGGACAGAAGTTGGACCAATAAACACCGTTTGGTAACAGGTATGTACGATTACGCAACAGGTGGTAAAACAGGATATACAAAGCGGGCAAAACGGACCCTTATTACCACTGCGTCTAAAGAGGGCTTAGATGTTATTGCTGTGACGTTGAACGGTCCAGATGATTGGAAAGATCATATCTATATGTTCAACCGGGCCTTTGTCGACTATAAATTATATGATATTGCGGAAAAGGGAGAAATAGAAAATGTGAAAGATGATTTCTACAAAGGAAAAGTGTCCCTCTCCCGTGATATAAAATATCCTATGACAAAAAAGGAAAGAGAAAATGTACGGATTAAAGTGACGCTTGAAACACCAAAAAAGCAATGGAAAGACGGTGAGAATGTACCAGAAGTGGTAGGAGAGTATACATTGATTGTCCACGATGAGGCTGTAGTGGAAACACCGATCTACTTTGAGCGGAAACAAGAGAAGGAAGGCGGTTTCTGGAGTATCTTCAAGGATATATTTTTCATCATGGCAGGAAAAACTTCATGGTAAACATTATCTGGGTGGCGATGACCATTATCGGAATCCTGTTTGCGATGATTAATGGAACGATGGATAAAGTGAACGAGGCAATATTTACTGGTGCAAAAGATGCGGTAACAATTTGCATCGGTTTTATCAGTATACTAGTCTTTTGGCTTGGACTAATGAGGATTGCTCAGGAAGCAGGACTCCTGGAGAAGTTGGCCTCTCTCTTTAAACCTATCGTTCGGAGGGTTTTTCCAGAAGTTCCGCCAGATCATCCTGCAATGGGGTATATGCTTTCTAATATGATTGCAAACATGTTCGGCCTTGGAAATGCTGCAACTCCAATGGGTATTAAAGCGATGGAACAACTGAGGGAATTGAACGGAGGAAAAATAGAAGCAAGTCGTTCCATGATCACATTTCTCGCAATCAACACATCAAGTCTTACCTTGATTCCAACCACTGTAATTGCGATCAGGATGAATTATGGTTCTGCCTCTCCTACAGAAATAGTCGGTCCCACCCTCGTTGCCACACTTTGCTCCACTATCGCTGCTATTACAATAGACCGGTTATTCTATTACCGGCGTATGGCAAAAAGGAGGTAGTCCATGCAGCTCATATCCCTTATATCGTTATGGATGATTCCTCTTATAATCGGTTTCATTCTTTTGTATGCTACGTTTAAAAAAGTTCCCACCTACGAGACGTTTGTAGAAGGAGGAAAAGAAGGTATCAAGATTGCTATTTCTATTATCCCTTTCTTGGTTGGGATGTTGGTTGCCATCTCGATCTTCAGGGCTTCAGGCGCCTTGGACTTCCTCGTTGAGTTTGTTAGACCTGCTATGCAGGCAATAGGAATTCCAGCCGAAATCGTTCCACTATCCATTATCAGGCCGATTTCCGGAACAGCAGCCCTTGGGATGACGACAGATATGATTGCAACATACGGACCTGATTCTTTTATGGGGAGGCTTGCTTCTGTCCTACAAGGTAGTACAGATACCACGTTGTATGTCATAACGGTTTATTTTGGGGCAGTTGGTATTAAGAAAATGGGAGATGCCTTGAAAGTAGGTTTGTTGGCGGATATAGTGGGAATTATTGTATCCATTCTGGTCGTTACAATATTCTTTGCTATGTAAACTTTTCTGCGTCGAGAGAAATCTCGGCGTTTTTATTTTGTAATAGAAAGCTATATTACCGTTGATTTCCGTTCCAGGCGCTTCGCTTGCCTGCGGGCGGTCCGTGAGCCTCCTCGGCTTGCAGCCTGCGGGGTCTCACCTGTCCCTTCCTCCCGCGGGCGTCTGCGCGCCTTCCACTCCAATCAACAAGGTGACTTCATTTAACTTATGGCTAAAAAAAGAGACCTAGCGAGTTACTGATAAACCATTAACAATACTTTGACTAAATCTCTAGCTGTGGATTGGAGCAAATGACGAAGTCTCCAGCGGGGGAGTAACGGTAGCTTGAGACCCCTGAAGCGCAGCGAGGAGGCTCAAGCACCGTCCCGCGGAAAGCGAGGTCATTTGCGGAAAGGAACAGCGGGGCATACCAAGCAATTAAAAGTGGAACGGTGTTTTTCACCTTTTATCTATCGTACTTGGTCAAATACGGTTATTTATTATTCCCTCTTCCTTTTTACAATCAACAACAGGTATAATTAGAGTTTGCAAACATTGGGAATGATAGAAGAAGAGAAATCTTGGCTTTTATAGAGAAAGTCGGGTAAGATGTTGAATGAGGTGAAAGATATGGAACGGTTACAAAAAGTAATTGCACACGCAGGGATTGCGTCAAGAAGAAAAGCAGAAGAATTGATAAAAGAAGGTAAAGTAAGAGTTAATGATAAAGTGGTAAAAGAACTAGGGGTAAAAGTTAACCCAAACGATAAAATCGAGGTAGAAGGAATTCCTGTTGAACGCGAGAAACCAGTCTACTTCTTACTATACAAACCGCGCGGAGTTATTTCTAGTGTGAGTGACGACAAAGGTAGAAAAGTAGCGACAGATTTCTTCCCGTACATTGAGGAGCGCATTTATCCAGTCGGCAGATTAGATTATGATACTTCAGGGTTGTTGCTCATGACAAACGACGGCGAGTTCGCTAATGCGCTTATGCATCCAGCATCAGAAGTGGAAAAGGTATATGTTGCAAAATTAAAAGGCATTCCTTCTAGAGAAGCAATCAAAAGCTTGGAAAGAGGTATTAAGCTAGAGGACGAGAAAACAGCACCGGCTCGTATTAAATTGCTTTCCATGGAAAGAACGAAGAACACGTCTATTTTTGAAATTAGCATCCATGAAGGTCGTAACAGACAGGTACGTCGTATGTTTGAAGCAATCGGACATCCAGTCATGAAATTGAAAAGGGAACGCTATGGTTTCTTGAACTTGCATGGACTTTCTGCAGGGGAAGCAAGAGAATTGACACCGCATGAAGTGAAGCAACTTCGTGTGATGGCGACAAAACCTAAAAAATAATTGTAAATAGTAGGGAAAGCGGAGGAAGCTTATAGGGCAGCTTCCGCTTTTGTTTGTGTCTGGTTTCCGGTGTTTTGGGGCATCGGTTTTCAGTCACAAAACCTTCATATTCTATTATCTATGTAAAAAGTAGTAAATGTTATAATAACAAGGATGAAATGTCTCAGTTTTAGGAGAGTATGTATATGAATAAAAAGAAACGTTTACTGATGCGGACAAGCATACTGCTGATTCTTATAGTCGCAATCGGATATACCATGTATACAAACTTCTTCCAATCCAAAGAAATAGTGGATGTGGGGGATGAGGCACCAAATTTTGTACTTACCGATTTGGAAGGTAATGAAGTGATGCTCTCGGATTACCGGGGAAAAGGTGTATTCCTTAATTTCTGGGGCACATGGTGTAAGCCGTGTGAACGAGAAATGCCGTATATGGAAAACCAATATCAAGCTTTTAAAGAACAGGGCGTAGAAGTAATTGCAGTAAATATTAGAGAAACGAACCTCGCAGTCGAGAAGTTCAGAGATCGCCATGGACTAACCTTTCCCATCCCGATGGATAAGCGTGACCAAGTAAGACAGGCCTATGGGGTTTTACCATTACCGACTACTATTCTTTTAGATGAGAACGGCAAGGTCCTGAAAAAGCATTCAGGTGAATTGACAGAGGAAAGAGTTAAAGAATTCATGGAAATGATCAAACCTAAATAATAGGGAGTTTTACGTATGAGTGAAATAAAATGTGAATGTGGACACATAAATCCAGAGGGTACCATACTTTGTGAAGCGTGCGGAAAACCAACGGAAAACGATCAAAGTAAAGAAAAACTTTTGGATATGCGTTATGAAGGTAGTGCTAGGCGTTCACAAACCTATAATAAAACGATAATTGATAAAGTATGGAACTTTTTTTCATCTGTTAAAGTTGGAATCTGGATTATCTTCATTATTCTAGTTGCCTCTTCTATCGGAACAATTTTCCCGCAGAAAGATTATATCAATCAAGCAATCCCTGCTGAAATGTATTATGAGCAGGAATACGGATTTGCAGGAAAGTTATATTATACGTTAGGTTTTCATGATCTTTATGGTTCCTGGTGGTACATGCTTTTAATCGCTGCCTTGGGTATATCTTTAGTGATCGCCAGTTTAGACCGATTTATCCCTTTACATAAATCGTTGAAAACACAAAGGGTGACAAGGCATGAGAGCTTCATGAAACGCCAGAGGGTTTATGGAACGACAGTCGTGGAGGAAGATCCAAGCAGGGAAATCGAAAAAGCGAAGCAAGGTCTATTAAAACGTAAATTTAACGTGAGAGAAGAAGATGGAAATATTCTTGCTGAGAAAAATAGATTCTCCAGATGGGGTCCTTATGTAAATCATATAGGTATTATCATTTTCCTTATTGGTGCTATGCTTAGATTTTTCCCAGGCATGTATGTAGATGAAACAGTTTGGGTTCGTGAAGGGGAGACAGAACTTATCCCTGGCACCGGTGGTCAATATTATATGAAAAATGAAGGATTTATTTATGAAACATATAATAGTGAATCCTCTGACGAAATATTTAATTCCGCTATTTCCAGAGCCGGTGAAGATGCCATTGCGAGTAACTTCCAAACAAACGCGGTTTTATACGAGCGAAAAGGGGAGTACATCGTAGGAGCGGAACCAGAATTAGAAAAAGTAAAAGAGCATGCCGTTCAAGTGAACCAGCCTTTAAAGCATGATAACTATGCTCTTTATCAAGTAGACTATAAATTGAATGAATTCAAGAGCATGTCATTCAACTTGGAAAACAAGGATTCTGGTGACAACTTTGGTACAATAAAGGTGGACTTGCTAAACCCGCAAGAAACATATGACCTTGGTGAAGGTGTGTCTGTGGAACTGGTAAATTACTTTCCAGATTTCACTTTAGATGGTGGAGAACCTGCAACCAAGACCAGGGTACCTAATAATCCTGCATTTGTTTTCAGAATGATTACACCTGAAACTCCTGAAGGGGAAATTGCACTCGTAGCAATACGACAAAATATAGAACCTAATGGTACAAACCAGAACAAGATGACATTTGCAGGGGTAGAGACGCGCAATGTATCAGGATTGACTGTTCGAAAAGACTTGACACTATGGATTCTCGGCGCAGGTGGAGCGATCTTTATGATTGGTGTCATTCAAGGAATGTATTGGAACCACCGTCGTGTCTGGATCAGAAGGAACGGCAATGAGATTATGCTGGCAGGTCATACGAACAAGAACTGGTTTGGATTGAAAAATGAAATTAATAAAGCGTTAGAAAATACTTCTATTTCCATTCCTGTTGATCAAGTGGAAGCAGAAAAAGCACAGGAAAAAAAGGTAGAAAAGAAAGAGGAGGCATAATGATGGCTCAGCTAAGTGGTAATTTGCTTTATACTGCATTTATTCTTTATCTGATTGGTACAGCCTTCTTCGGTGGGGCAATTCGCGGTAAGCAAGGAAATAAAGCTGCGAAAATAGGGATTGTCATCACAATCCTAGGTTTTACAGCTCAACTAGGCTATTTTATTACCCGTTGGATTGCTGGAGGACATGCACCTGTAAGTAATCTATTTGAATTTACAACTTTCTTCGGTATGATGATGGTGTTAGCTTTTATCGTCATTTATTTTATATATAAAACTAGTACACTGGGAGTTTTCACCCTTCCAATAGCATTGCTGTTGATCGCTTATGCAGCAATGTTTCCGAGTGATATTTCTCCATTGATACCTGCTTTGCAAAGTCATTGGCTTGCAATTCACGTATCAACGGTAGCGCTAGGCATAGCCATTCTGTCTGTCAGTTTTGCAGCAGGTTTAATTTATTTGGTAAAAGTGGTAGATTATAGTAAAAAGGGTAAGAAGCCTTTCTGGGTAGAATTCACGCTTTATGTGTTAATTTCTTTCTTAGGTTTTATTTTCATCTCCATCGGATTTGGCGCAATGGATTACGAGGCGCAGTTCTCGTATATCAATAAAGATGGCGCAGAAGAACAAGTGGTATATAACTTATATCCAATTGTAGGTCCTAATGAAGGGGAATTATTGACTGAAGGCAGAATGGATTCTCTTGTAAACCTTTCTCCATGGATCAATACGGTAAAGCTAAACACAGTAATCTGGTCTCTGCTAGGTGGAGCAATATTATATCTTTTATTAAGAGTTATTATTAGAAAGCCAATTGGAAAAGCATTAAAGCCTGCAGTCGCTAGGGTTAACCTTGATATGGTAGATGAAATTGGGTATCGAGCAGTAACGATAGGCTTCCCTGTTTTCACACTTGGCGGACTTATCTTTGCTGCCATTTGGGCTCAACTAGCCTGGTCAAGATTCTGGGCTTGGGATCCGAAAGAAGTATGGGCGTTTATTACATGGTTATTCTATGCAGGATATCTTCATCTTCGTCTTTCTAAAGGATGGGAAGGCGAAAAATCTGCATGGCTCACGCTTGTTGGTTTTGCCATTATCTTATTTAACTTAATTGGCGTTAACTTAATCATTGCAGGGCTACATTCCTATGCGATGTAATACAAATAACCGGCCTTCACAATATTGTGGGGGCTTTTCTTACAGATAATTAAAGGGGGTTTAAGGAATATGGAAAAAGAAGTGAGAATACTTGTAGTGGATGATGAGGACCGAATTAGAAGGTTGCTGAAAATGTACCTTGAAAGAGAAAATTATGTTATAGAAGAAGCAGATAACGGCAACACAGCACTGGAGATGGCGCTTGAAAAAGAATACGATGTTATTCTGTTGGATGTCATGATGCCTGGTATGGACGGAATGGAAGTATGTAAAGAAATCAGGGAGAAAAAAGCGACGCCTATTATCATGCTGACAGCCAAAGGGGAAGAAACGAACCGAGTACAAGGGTTTGAAATGGGAACCGACGACTATATTGTAAAACCATTCAGCCCGAGAGAAGTAGTGCTAAGAGTGAAAGCGTTATTACGTCGCTCTTCTAGTACCACGTTCCTAACTACCGAAACAACAACAAAGGATGTCATTGTCTTCCCTCATTTGACCATTGATAATGATGCACACAGGGTGACATCCGAAGGAAAAGAAATAAATCTTACCCCTAAGGAATATGAACTTCTTTACTTCCTTGCAAAATCTCCTGATAAAGTTTTTGACCGAGAGCAACTGTTGAAAGAAGTATGGCAATATGAATTCTTTGGTGATTTACGGACAGTGGATACACATGTAAAGCGCCTTCGCGAGAAGTTGAACAAAGTGTCAGAACCAGCCTCTAAAATGATTGTAACTGTATGGGGCGTAGGCTATAAATTCGAGGTTGGCAATGAATCATGATTTGGAGAAGTGTAGTTGGTAAGCTATGGCTTACTGTGTTACTTTTAGTTTCATTTGTATTATTTGTTTTAACCATTCTTTTACTAGAATTCTTTGAGAATTACCATGTGCAGGAAGCTGAAAAGGATTTGACTCAGACAGCGAGTAAGATTTCATATATTCTTGAACAGCATAAAGACATGGAGCAATCCAAATCTATTGCTTGGGAGCTTGTAGATGAAGTGTCTCGAGTGGTTATATTTACAGACAAGGGGGAGTACTCCCATTCCCCAACATCCCAAATCGATCATTTGCCTGCTGAATTCTTTTTAAACGACCCGGATCTTTCCTTAGTCTTTGAAGATCAGCCAATTGTAACGAAAAAGACATATTTGCCAGATTTTCAAATTACAGATGAGATGCAAGGAGAAGTGATGATCGTTGGAATTCCCTTGCATATTAATGAAGATAAAGATGGAGCTGTTTTCGTTTATCAGTCTCTGCTTGCGATAAAAGAAACAACCAAACAAACAACGAAACTCATTCTGCTTGCAGCAGGTTTTGCAATCTTTTTAACGACCATTTTCGCATTCTTCTTATCTACAAGGATTACAGCACCTTTGCGTAATATGAGAGAAGCTGCTTTTGAAGTGGCAAGAGGGAAGTTCGATACAAAGGTTCCAATATTAACATCGGATGAAATTGGAGAACTTGGGATGGCCTTTAATCAAATGGGAAGGCAACTCAAATTTAATATTAATGCTCTGAATCAAGAGAAGGAACATTTAGCAAACATTCTTAGCAGTATGGCAGATGGGGTTATCACCTTAAACCGTGATGGCACCATTCTTGTAACGAATCCACCAGCTGAGAAGTTTTTACAAGCGTGGTTTTATCAAGAAGGCAATGCTAGTGGAGAAGACCTGCCAGGTGAAGTGAAGGAAATGTTCCAACGGGCTATTTCCGTTGAAAAAGAACAAAGTATAGAGTTAACCTATCAGGGACGTACGTGGGTGATCGTAATGAGCCCACTATATACTCAGACCCATATTCGTGGAGCCGTTGCTGTAATACGAGATATGACGGAAGAGAGAAGATTGGACAAACTTCGTAAAGACTTCATCGCCAACGTGTCCCATGAATTGCGTACCCCAATTTCCATGTTGCAAGGCTACAGTGAAGCAATTGTCGATGATATTGCAGGAACTGATGAAGAGAAAAAAGAGCTTGCATCCGTAATTTATGATGAATCCTTAAGAATGGGCCGCCTCGTAAATGACTTATTAGATCTTGCGAGAATGGAAGCAGGTCATATCTCATTGAACTATGAACATGCCAATATTGTTGCCTTTGTCGAAAAGATAACAAGGAAGTTTCAGGGGCTTGCAAAAGAGAAGTCTATCGTGTTGCAATCACATGTAGAAGATAATGGGGTCATTCGAATGGATGTGGACCGAATGGAGCAGGTAATGACAAACCTGGTGGACAACGCGATCCGCCATACAGGAGACGGTGGAATCATTACCATTCATGCAAAATTAATAAATGACGGTGTCAAAATAGATGTAAAAGATTCTGGACACGGAATCCCTGAAGAAGATCTGCCTTTCGTTTTTGAACGCTTCTATAAAGCGGACAAGGCACGCACAAGAGGCCGTGCAGGAACAGGACTGGGACTTGCTATTGTGAAAAATATTATAGAAGCCCACCGAGGTACCATATCCGTTCATTCAAAAGAGAACGAGGGAACGACATTTTCTATGTATATTCCGCAAAAACACGCTCAAAATGGAGATGTGTAGCGAAAAATCTTGTTTTCTATGAAACATTATCTTGTCATTAACACTCATATCTTGTAATATGAGACATAGCTAATTAAATAGCAATACGAAATAGTTGGTGTCACAATAGTGACTTAATAGGGAATTTGGTGAAATGCCAAAACTGTCCCCGCAACTGTAAATGTGGACGAAATGAGATGACCACTGTATGAACGGGCTTAAGAAAAATTAGGTCCCCATATGGGAAGGCTCAAAGTAGGAAGAAGCATAAGTCAGTAGACCTGCCAATTATTATACCAGTTTCAATACTTCGGGGGTTGAGTAGGAGAGACGGCAGAATTCTGTCTTTATTTGTCGTATTATGACAATGCCGTTATCACCTCATCCTGAAATTGGATGAGGTTTTTTGTTTTGCTCACTACAGATGGATTGAGACATTAGGGGTAAAGATAGGAGGAGAAAATTTCACGTTTCTACAATATGCACGGCAAATTTACTACATAAGGGGAAAAACAGATGAAAAAACTTTTACTGACACTTTTACTAACATTAACTCTTGCTATTACAGGTTGCGCTAATGCAGGCAATGAAACAAAAACAGGCAATGAATCAAATCAAACCGCTAATAATCAAACATCTGCGGAAACACAAGAACAACCAGAAAGCCAACTTTCCACCACGATTAAACTGACGAAAGAAGGCGAAGAAGTTATCAGTGAGGAGACAGTTGAGTTTGAAGAAGGTGAGTCTTTGATGGATGTCATGGACCGAAACTTTGAGCTAACTACAGGCTTTGGAGGAGATTTCATCGTCGGAATTGACGGTCTTGGATCTGAAGAAGAATCTGATTATTATTGGAACATCTCCGTTAACGGAGAAAGCTTAATGGTCGGGGCAAGTGATTACACGCTAGAGGAGAACGACGAAGTTCATTTTGATTATCAAAAGGTGGAATGATGATGGCAACCAGAAAAATAGCTCTGCTTGGTGTTTTAATAGCTCTTTGTGTAGTGGGTAGAATCGTTTTCGCCTCCGTACCTAACGTCCAGCCTGTGACAGCTATTATTATAATATGTGCTTTCTGGATGGGACCAGTTTCAGGTGTGATTCTTGCAGTAGGTACGACCTTTGCAACAAACCTTGTTCTAGGCACGGGTATGTGGACATTCACACAAATTTTTGCTTGGTCCATCATCGGATTATTAAGTGGAGCAATTGGAGTTTGGTTTAAAAGAATTCCAGTATTCATTCTTTCCATTTATGCTGGACTTTGCGGGCTGTTTTTCGGTTTTGTTTTTTCCATCCAAAACATGATTGTCGGAGGATTTCCATTTTGGCCATATTATCTTGCCGGACTACCATTTGATATCAACCATGCGGTCGGAAACGTCGTTTTTTTTATTATTCTGTATCCGATTCTCTCCAAGCTTTTAAACGAACGAGCACCTTTTATCATCAAAAGAAAAGAGAGCTTGGCACAATATCAAATGAGCAGCACCTATAAGAAATGATATGGGAGCGCCAATCCACACGTGGGGATTGGCGTTTTCTTATGAGAGAGAGAAAGCGAAGCCTTTTGCGGAAATCAACAGCGGCGTCATCAAAATAGGTCGAAATATGTATATAACCTCTTGGAAAAGCCTACAAATATCCCTACAATCCTAACTGGACATCCCTTATACTAATATTACACAACTAAATCCAAAAGAAATAATTACCAAATAACCCTATTCAAATTGTAATTTTTTTAATATATTTGTAATGTAACTTTCCTACTATAATATACGACTAATGAAATGAACGGAGGGAAACTATGAATACCGTTTTTCAAGAGCTCTATGAAAAATATCACCAGGATGTTTATCAATTCTTATATTACATGGTGAACAACAAGGAGCAAGCGGAAGACCTCGTTCAAGAAGTTTATATAAAAGTTTTGCGTTCCTATGACCGTTTTGAAGGGAAAAGCAGTGAAAAGACCTGGCTGTTTTCTATTGCCAAGCATGTTGCCATTGATTCCTTTCGCAAACAAAAAGGATGGAAAAACAAACTACTTGAAACTTTCGACTGGAGTAAACAACAGGTCAAAGATCACGCTCCACTTCCTGAAGAGATAGCTGTACAAAATGAACAAGTCAAACAAATGTACCGGTGTCTGGATAAATGTAAAGTCGATCACCGACTAGTGCTTATCCTGCGGTACATACAAGCCCTTACCATTCAAGAAACAGCCCAAATTCTTGGCTGGACGGAAAGTAAGGTGAAAACAACTCAACATAGAGCCTTAAAGGTCTTGAAGGCATATATGGAAGAACTTCAAGAGAAAGGAGGAAACAGCAATGCGTCATAATGATGAAGACCAAATGGAAAAGCTGTTGAGGCAAATGCCTAAAATTAAAGATGATCGTGACCCGAAACAAATATATAGAGAAATACAACCAAAACTAGCAAATACCCCTCGGCGATCTAAAATAGTTCCTGCTTTCGCATTGGTTGCGGCTTTAGTCCTTTTCGCCCTGGTTGCACCTATGTTCTTAAACAACATGCAATTCGACATAAGTTTAAGTGGGTCTGATAGCAGCTCAGAAGAAAGTATGGACATGGCAACGATGAATGCAGATGGAAACGCAGATGATACTGATGCAGACACTAACAGGAAAGGTTTAGAGGAATCAGAATCTTCATTAGAGGCGGAAGAGGCTGAAGGGGAAGAGGAAACAAATGATTTTGCTGCAGCAGAGGTTAGTTCAGCGGATGTTAAAAGTTTTGTTACACCTTCCTATAATGTAGAGTCAGAATACGCTGTTACCATTGGGGTGTCCTTGTTGGAGGCGGATAATCATGATTATGGTGGATCTACCACTCCATTGACGGTGATTGTTCCTCGTGGTGGAAATGACACATATGTGGATGCTCTCAATAAGGTCCGAGAGGGAATTGCATATGTGGACTATGGAGTTAATGTTCCGATTATTAATGACAATGTGAAAATATCAGAAGGTGACATAGGTTTAGATAGACCGATGCCTATATTAGATGTAACTGAAATGGCTAAAGGTTTAACATCCTATCAAGACACTCTTTTCCCTAGAGAACTTAGTGATACTTTCAGCAATCAATACACACATTTCCTATTTAGTGATAATGGATCAACTAAAGGTGTGCAAGTTGGCAATAATGTTTATGACGGTCCGGTAGAATACAAGACTAAAAACAAGAGGGCTTATTTCAAATATCACAGTGGTATCTTGCCTTTACTTGTCCCAGGACATGAACGATATACATCAATTGGAGATGCTCTCAAAGCGATGACAAGTGCACCAGAGCAAGCTGAGAACAGTAAACTAGAGCCATCCATTTCAGATACGGTGCAAGTGGAAAGTTTGGCGCTGGAAAAAGACAATACTGTCGTTCGCATTAAGCTTGCAGATAGCAGCGTACTTGAAAATAACGATGATACTATTTTTGCTCTTGAGGCGATGATGATGGTAGCTAAAGAATTTGGAATAAGAGGGGTGGTCTTTGAATCTTCTCAAAATGTGACGATCGGGACTATTACACTCAATGAAGAGGTAAGCGTGCCTTACTCTCCGAATCCAGTTCCTTATAGTGAGTGAGTTGAAAAAGCGTGCTGATGAGCACGCTTTTTTCTTTTTGAGCGTCTCTGCGCCCGAAACTACTATGGAAAAGCAAAAACGGTAAGAGAGAAGAGCTCTCTCTGCCCGAAACACCTTCGTAAAAGCAAAAACGGGAAGAGAGACTCTATTAGACTGAAAAGTAGCTATTATCACAGCTTCGGTCGTATAGAAAGGCTCTATACGACTTAAGGACAGCTATTGCCAGAGCTTCGGTCGTATAGAAAGGCTCTATACGACTTAAGGACAGCTATTGCCAGAGCTTCGGTCGAATAGAAGGGCTCTATAAGACTGAAGAGTTACTTTTGCGGAAGCTTCGGTAGTATAGACCGCCTCTATAAGACTCTTTAGGTGCTTTTCAAGTTTCTTCGGGCAAATAGAAATCTTCCTAGTTACCTAAATTTGAAAAGTATGCTTTTAACGCCCCGAATCTCAGCCACATAAGGACAATCCCTAACAAAGATCAATCATCAGCAACCATCTCTACCCAAATACATATTTCCAACCCAAAAAGCAGATACTACCCCTATATGTAGGAAGAAGATTCCCCACATAAAGGAGGATACATATGTTCAGTATTATTGTCGGGCTAGTGCTGTTAATGTTGCTAGCATACCTCGGCTGGTCCATTATCTGGATAGCTCCACTTGTTTCTGCCGTGGTAGCGTTATTTAGTGGACTAGATCTCTTACCAGCCTATACCCAAACGTATATGACTGGCTTTGTCGACTTTGCAAAACAATGGTTTCCAGTTTTCTTACTTGGGGCTATTTTTGGAAAATTGATGGAAGACACGGGGGCTGCACAAGCTGTCGCATTTAAAATCACAAAGTTGATAGGAAAAAAGAGAGCCATACTTGGAGTGCTAATTGCTGCAGCTGTTCTGACATATGGCGGGGTGAGTTTATTTGTTGTGGTATTTGCCATTTATCCGCTTGCCATTGCCCTATTCAGAGAAGCGGATATCTCTAGAAAGTTGCTGCCTGGTACATTTGCATTAGGGGCATTCACCTTTACAATGACTGCCTTTCCAGGGACACCTCAAATTCAAAACTTGATTCCTATTCCATACTTTAAATCTACTCCTCTTTCTGCACCGATTATGGGGATTGTAGCTGGATTAATAATGGCAGTTGGGGGATATTTTTATTTAAAGTGGAGGGAAGGAAGATTAACCAAAGCGGGAGATACTTTTGACGAGCCAAAAGGTGGTCAAGAGGTAAAACAAATCAATGAAGAAGAGTTACCTAACTGGATATTGTCTTTTCTTCCTTTAGTGATTGTTGTAATAACCCTCAATGTGTTTAAGTGGGACATCATACCGTCTTTAATAGTGGGGACTTTAGCTATCATGCTTTTTAATATCAAGAAGTTCAAATCTTTCATTGGTGCAATTAATGGCGGGGCTTCAGGTTCTGTAATGGCCATTATCAACACTAGTGCAGCTGTAGGATTTGGAGCTGTTGTTACCGCGGCCCCAGGATTTGAAACATTGACAGATATCCTGCTAAGTGTAAAAGGTAATCCCCTTATATCTGAGGCATTGTCTGTCCAATTAATGGCGATGATAACTGGGTCTGCTTCAGGAGGGATGGGAATTGCCTTAGAAGCTTTAGGCGATCAGTATTATCAATTAGCACAGTCTACTGGGATGAATCCAGATGCTTTCCATAGAATTGCAGCCCTTGCATCTGGAGCATCTATTTTGCCTCATAATGGCGCTTTGCTTACACTTTTTGCTGTAACTGGTATGACTCATAAGGATTCATATAAGGACATTGCAGCAGTTGCATTATTAATTCCTACAGTAGCTCTTGTAGTAGCCATTATTATGGCAAGTATTGGAATCATGTAAATTGGAAATGGAGGATGGAAAATGGTTGAGAATAAAGTTGTATTTATCACAGGAGCAGCACAAGGAATAGGGTATGAAATTGGAGAGCGTTTTGCCGAAAATGGAGCGAAAGTCGCCATTTCTGATATTAATGAAGAAGGAATTGAAAAAGCGGTCAAACAGCTAAAAGACAAAGGATATGAAGTGTTTGGAGTAAAATGCGATGTGACAAATGAAGAAGAAGTGAAAAGCGCTCTAGATCAAACTTTTGAACATTTTGGATCTCTAGATATCTTGATTAACAACGCAGGGATGCAACACGTTGCACCCATTGAAGAGTTCTCAACAGAAAAGTATGAATTGTTACTGAAAATAATGCTCATCGCGCCATTTATGGCAACAAAGCATGTCTTTCCTTTAATGAAAAAGAATGGTTTTGGCCGAATTCTGAACATGGCATCTATTAATGGGTTGATAGGATTTGCCGGAAAAGCCGGTTATAATAGTGCAAAACACGGTGTGGTAGGTTTAACAAAAGTTGCCGCATTAGAAGGGGCAGAGCATGGTATCACTGTAAATGCTTTATGCCCTGGTTATGTAGATACACCACTTGTTAGAAATCAGTTACAAGATCTTGCAAACACAAGGAACATTCCGTTAGAAAAAGCGTTAGAACTGGTTATATATCCGCTTGTGCCACAAAAGCGTTTATTATCGGTAGATGAAATCGCAGACTACGCTTTGTTTTTAGCAAGCGATAAGGCAAAAGGTGTGACAGGCCAAGCGGTTGTCATGGATGGAGGATACACTGCCCAATAATGATGGAGGTGTCATGGTGAAAAAGGAAGTTAATAGTAAGAGAAAAGATGAGGCCACTACTGCAAACCTCAATCTTGAGCAGAAGTTCTACCATGAAACAGATCACAAAGACGGTAGCCTTTACAATTTAGGAGATAGTACACCATTATTAAATGATGAAGAAAAAGGTGCTGATTAAGCGCCTTTTTTTATGAATTTTTTGAAAATATAACCCAACTCACTATAGATAAATAGTATAATAAGCAAAAAAGAAGTGAGGGGATATCTATTATGCTGACAGATTATCATAACCATTTGGAAAGAGGAACATTAACTCTTGATTACCTAAAACAATTTACAAAGGTAGCTCAACAAAAAGGAATAGAAGAGTTTGGTATCTCAGAACATGCCTATCATTTCTATCAAACAAAAGATATTCTCAGCAATCCTTGGGTGGAAAAACGAAGATATTATGATATGGCTGATTACTATAAACTTTTCCAACAGGCCTGGAATGAAGGTATCCATGTAAAAATGTCCATTGAAATGGATTATACGCCTGGCAAGCATGCAGAGATGAAAAAGTTTATTGATGCTTATCCTTTTGACTATGTGATCGGTTCCATACATTGGGTAGAAGACTTTGGGATTGACTTGGCGGAGTTTCGTAAAGAGTGGGATCGCCGCGATACCAATGAGGTATATACGAAATATTTTGACCAAGTGGTTACCCTTGCAGAGTCCAATATGTTCGATATAATCGGACACCTAGATCTAGTAAAGATTTTTAAATATGTGCCAAAGGACGAAGCATTTCTATTAGAGCAGTATGAGCGAGCAGCTTCCGCACTAGCCAACTCAAAAACTTGTGTAGAAATCAGTACTGCGGGACTGAGAAAACCCGTTGGAGAGCTTTATCCGGATAAACGATTGCTGAAAATGTGTTATGACAAAGGTGTGCCGATTGTGCTCTCATCAGATGCCCATGTGCCTGAACATGTAGGTGCCGATTATGACCAAGCTGTTCAACTTGCTAAAGAAGTTGGATACAAAACTATTATGACTTTTAACAGAGGAGATCGTAGAGAAGTAAAATTAGGTTAATCATTTTCTTCTTAAAGTTTATGACAGACAAAAGCCCCTTACGAAATGTAAGGGGCCTACTTATAGTTGGCTATAACTCTAAAATTATGGCAGAAGAAATATCCGGTATGAGAAGGATTTCATCTACGAGCACTTTTTCAAGGGGCTGGTCAAAAGAAAGCATCATAATGGCTTTTCCCCCTTGTAACATCCGCCCCACATGCATGGTAGCGATATTCGTTTCGTGTTTACCGAATATAAGCCCGAGTTGACCGATGACACCCGGACGATCTGTATGCTGCACATAAAGCAAGTGCCCACTAGGTGCAAAGTCGATGTCAAATCCATTCATATGCACAATCCTCGCTCCAAATCCTTCTATGAAGGTAGCCCTTACTACTAAGTTTACATCATTTCCCCGCGCCTCGACTTGAATGATATTGGAGTATCCATAACTATCTGTTTGATGTTTTTCTCCATAACTGATTCCCCGTTCTTTCGCAATGGTAGCAGCATTAACTTCATTGACAGTCGTATCTACACGGTTTCGCAAAAAACCTGCAATGATACTTTTAGTCAAAATAGATGTTTCCCACTCTGTGATAACGCCGGCGTACGTTGCGGTAATTTCATCAATCGGTGTTTTGGCAGATTGAGAAAGAATGGAACCCAAGGTTTTTCCAAGTTGATAGAACGGTTGGATCTTTTTGTAAATTTCTTTTGGAATGGTAGGCAGGTTGATGCTTGTATTGACAGATTGCCCATTCAAATAAGCAAGCACATCTTTCGAAACTTGGAAAGCGACATTGTATTGAGCTTCTTTGGTGGATGCCCCAAGATGAGGGGTAACAATTACATGCTCATGTTGCACAAGATCATGATTGGTCGGTGGCTCCACTTCAAAGACATCAAGTGCAGCACCAGCAACATGTCCTGTGTTTAAATGGTGTAACAGTGCTTCTTCATCAATGATTCCTCCACGTGCACAGTTAACAAGATAAACACCTTTCTTTAACTGAGGGATATTTTCTTTATTGAACAAACCTTTCGTTTCCTTTGTGAGAGGGGTATGTACAGTAATGATATCTGCTTGCTTCATCACTTCATCTAAAGGTAAGGAGGTGACACTTAATTTCTCAGCACGAGTGTCTGTTAAAAACGGATCATATACCACTACTTTCATTTGAAAAGCCTTTGCACGCTTGGCGATTTCTCCGCCAATACGACCAAATCCCACAATTCCCAGGGTCTTTCCGAATAGTTCTGTCCCAATAAACTTCTTTCTGCTCCATTGGGCGCCTTTCACGTTCATATTTGCTTGAGGGATATGGCGCACCAATGAAGAAATCATGGCAAAAGTGTGCTCTGCAGTGGAAATGGTATTCCCGTCAGGTGCATTTATGACGACTACGCCTCTTTTGGTTGCAGCTGTTATATCAATATTGTCTACGCCCACTCCGGCTCTAGCGACTACTTGGAGATTGGAAAGAGAAGAGAGAAGGGTATCATCAACCTGGGTAGCACTTCGAACGAGTAGCGCATCGATGTCTTCTGGATTGTAATTGTCTCCTTCCCGATCTTTCCGATATACTTTTACATTTTCCGCTTCTAAGAGCGGAGTCAGTCCATCTGAACTTATAGAATCTGCAACGAGCACATGAAACATAAATACAATCCCTCCAAAAAATTATAAAATTTCTGATAACTTATCATCTATAAGAGGGACTGTCAATAACTTTGCAACAGGTCGAACCTATGTAAGCGCTTATTGTTTCAAAATTCCTATAAAAAATGAATAACAGTTCATTTCTCTTCCCTTTTTACTATTTTTTGAGTATAATAAAGTCGTAAGTTAATAATATGATCTATCTTCGGGGCAGGGTGAAATTCCCGATCGGCGGTAATGAGAGGTATTCTCTAAGCCCGCGAGCCTGATGTTGGGGCAGGATTTGGTGCGATTCCAAAGCCGACAGTATAGTCTGGATGGGAGAAGATGGAGGTTCAAAGTTGTCGAAATTTCTTAGTTTCGATGCTTATTTCCTGATGCCTTCGTACTCCCGTTTGTTCACTTTGACAAGCGGTTATTTGCGTGGTCTGGCATCTAGAAATAAACACACATCTTTGAATTCTCTCTTTTCGTACGAGGTGGATCTCCATTTGAAAAGGAGAGAAGAAGAATGAATCAATCAAAACGCGTCAAAAAAATGGTAACAGTAGGGATGTTAAGCGGTATATCGTATCTGCTTATGTGGCTAAGTTTTCCACTGCCATTGTTGCCACCATTTTTATCCGTGGACTTCAGTGACGTCCCAGCATTGCTGGCCGCCATTATTTTTGGACCAGTAGCAGGCATCACAGTCGAAGCAATTAAAAATATCCTGCATTATATTGTGCAAGGAAGTATGACAGGAGTTCCTGTTGGTCAGTTGGCTAATTTCACTGCAGGTGTTTTATTTATATTACCGACTTACTTCATCTTCAATAAAATCCGTACAACTAAAGGTTTAGGATTAGGTTTGGTTGCGGGTACAGTTTCCATGGCAGTTATCATGAGTGTACTCAACTACTATATCTTCTTACCTGCATTCACGTATTTCCTTAATGTGCCGTCTGGGTCTTCCGCTCAAATGATTGAAGGAATTGTGAAAGGTATCCTTCCATTTAACATAATAAAAGGACTGATTGTAACTTTCTTGTTCTTACTTTTATACAAGAAGCTTGCAATTTGGCTCGACCGTCAGTTAGAAATGAAGAATGTCTAAATAGAAGCAACAGAGAAGAAGCCCCGATTCCATTAGGATTCGGGGCTTCATTTAATTACTATTCAAATTTTAATGCGTCGCCATCGAATGGCTCGTCAGCAATTTTAATTGAATCCGTTGGACAGCCTTCAAACGCGTCCATCATATCTTCTTCAAGTACATCAGGAATTTCTACAATTCCTTGGTTGTCATCAAGAGTTACGAATGCAATGCCTTCATCATCGTAGTCGTAGATGTCTGGAGCTGCAGCACCGCACGCTCCACAAGCGATACAAGTATCTTTGTCAACAATCGTGTATTTTGCCATGAAAATAACCTCCCAAATAGTAACTAGTCAATTAAATGATTTCCAATATTTAGATGGAAACCAATTCCTCATATTATATATTGTAAAACTGTTTTCCCAACTTTTCAATAGAAAACTCAATGAGAATGCTTATCACACAAGGGTTTTGAAACATATTGTTAGATTACCCGACGAAAAGATGTGATAAACATGTCATCCTTTACAAAATTTTGATAAAATGACTGTAGGGGAAGAAAGGTGTAGAAATTTGATGAAATCATTCGAATATTTGTGTTTGAAATGCCTTCAATTATTTAAAGGAGAACGGAGCATTTCAGCGATATACCATTTACTTAGAGGAAAGAAATCTTCTCAAACGATACAAGATGCCAATATCTTCTCGTTGGTGAATGTATATGGACTTTTTCCCGATCTAAACAGAAACCTTCTTCAACAAACCATACATTTTTTACATTCAGAACATTTTATTAGTGAAGTACATAGCGAACATTGGGAAATCACAAACAAAGGAATACTGCAATTGTCAAAGGACGAAAAACTGTATGTTTTAGCTCCCTATTTAAATGGATATGCATACAAAGATAAAAGTTTGACTTTTTGGAAGAGATATTCTCTGCTTGTTCAAACTTTGTCTAATCTGGCAGGGAAAGAAAGTTCATTCATCCCAATACAGTATGACGATAAAATCCAGAGGTGGGTGAAAAGATATTTATTAAGCCAAAAAGGCCGTTCAAAGACGCAGTTGTTAAATGAGTTATTCAGGGAAACGAATAGTTTGCTAACACAATTGCCGACCAATCAGGCAACTATCTTTGCACTAAAGCTATCAGGGTATCGGCATGCAGGAAATACAGATGAGCAAATTGGCAGAAGGTTAAAAAATGATCCCGCCTGGATTCACGTAGAGTTCCAATCATCCCTTCATTATATTATTCAAAGCTTAGAGCAAGAAGGTGCTGCTTCAACCTACAAATGTCTTTTTTTCATATGTCGTGATTTGCTGGAGAAACCACTTCTTACTGAAACGACACAAAAAAGTTTAAAGCTTCTTCATCAAGGTTTTAGTCTACATGAGATTGCCAATATTCGGAGATTGAAGAAAAGTACCATTGAAGATCACGTTGTTGAAATTGCCATGCAGATTCGTGATTTTCCACTAAATCCTTATGTGAAAGAGGAAGAGGTAGAAGCAATCAAAGCTGTTATTCATGAATTGCAAACACATCAACTCCGAAAAATAAAAGAGAAGTTGAATACCCTAGATATCAGCTATTTTCAAATAAGGTTAGTGCTGACAAGGATGGGGGATAACGATGAATCTAGACAACCTGCTGAAAGATAAGACCGGCTTTTCTTCTTTTAAACCGGGACAAAAAGAAATTATCCAAGACGTACTAATAAAAAAAGATGTTATTGCCTTACTTCCTACAGGAGGGGGTAAATCTCTATGTTATCAACTCACAGGGTATGCTCTTCGGGGCACTGTGGTCATTGTTTCCCCTTTATTATCTCTAATGGAAGACCAGGTACAACAACTTAGGTCAAATGGTGAAAAAAGTGTCGTGGCATTAAATTCATTTTTAAGTTTTTCCGAAAAAGAAAAGCTGTTGTCCATCGACTTAAATTCTTATAAATTCCTTTTTATCTCACCAGAAATGCTTCAGGTAGATAAATGGATCAAGAAACTTCAATCTGTACGAATTGATTTGTTTGTAGTAGATGAAGCACATTGTGTGTCCCAATGGGGCCATGACTTCCGGACTGATTATTTAAAATTGGGAACGGTCAAAAAAGTACTTGGTGAACCGCCAACTTTAGCGCTGACTGCTACTGCAACAAAAACTGTCATACAAGACATTCAATCCTTTTTATGTATGTCAGAACCTGTATTTCATATCAATTCATTGGACAGGCCCAACATAGCATTGAAGGTGGAGGAAGTCATCAATAACCAAGAAAAAAAGGAACGGTTACTGGAATTAGTGAAAGAGTTGCGCCCCCCAGGTATCATCTATTTTTCAAGCAGAACAAAGACTGAAGAGTTATATGAATACCTATCAGAAAATGGAATAGATAAGGTCGCATTTTATCATGCCGGGCTATCACAAGAGCAACGAATATTAATTCAACAACAATTTTTGATGGATCAGATTGATCTTATCTGCTGTACCAGTGCGTTTGGAATGGGTATCAATAAAAGTAATGTAAGGTATGTTCTTCACTACCACCAGCCAACTCAGATTGAGTCGTATGTTCAGGAAATTGGCCGTGCAGGAAGAGGGGGCAACCAAAGTATTGCACTATTGCTGAAAAGTAAGGAAGATGCGATGCTGCCAGAGTTTATTATCAACAATGAATTACCAGACCCAGAGTGGGTTTCAATAATCTTGCGAAATCTGGTAGATAAGTATATGGAAATAGAATCTCTATCAAAAATACAAACCAAAGAATGGATGGAACAATATCCAGAGCAAGAGTCCCATTGGAGGTATCTTTTTTTTCAACTAAACGAGTTTTTAGAAAAACACGGAAAACTGAATGACACCTCCATTGAACAGTGTACAGAACTGATACAAAACCGAATTGACAACCGAACTTCCATGAAACGTTCAAAACTTGAGGAATTAAATAAATGGACTTCTACAACTCATTGCAGGAGAAAAGAATTGCTTCATTACTTCGATGAAGTTATGTCCACTCCTATCGATCAATGTTGCGATAACTGTGGCTTGAATATGGATATTTATAGTAGGGAATTAAAAGTCACAACAAAAAGTAATGTAGATGAACCTGTAAAATGGGAGAAGGTTTTGAAAAAAATATTTTGGCAGGAAGATGAGAATTGAAAAACAGACAAGCAGAAATTATTAAACATATGGATCCAAGAGAACTTTTATATCATCTCTATCTTTCTCAGATTGCTTTTTTCGCTATCGGATTAGTACTAGCCTATTTTTTGTTTAACAGTTTCCAATCCTTTAAAGAAATTTTCGCATGGCAGCCAATAAACATTTTTGTCATTGGAACGTTAGTCGCACTTGTGGTTGTAGCCGCTGATCTTTTACTCATGAAAATGATCCCGAAAAGCCTTTTAGATGATGGCGGAATAAATGAGAAGATGTTCCAGACAAGGTCATTGCCGCATATTATCCTTTTGGCATTCGTTATATCCTTTGCAGAGGAATTCCTTTTTCGCGGAGTGATTCAAACTCATTTTGGGATTTGGATTGCCAGTATTTTGTTTGCAGTACTTCATGTAAGGTATTTACATAAATGGGTATTGTTCATTTCGGTCGTAGTAATCAGTTTTGTCTTAGGATTCATCTATGAAGTTACAGGAAGTTTATGGGTAACAATTTGGACTCATTTCTTGATTGATTTGATGCTTGCTTACAAGATTAGAGCAGACTATTTGAAAAATATAAACAAGGAAAAGGCGGGAGTGGTAAGAAATGGATAATAATAAAGGCTTAGATCAGGCAGACGGGTTAAGGGAAGAAGTACAAAAAGAATCAAATAAACTCCCATCCAGAAGTGAGCTCCATGCACAAAAACGTGACAAAAAAACTAAATGGAAAGTGAATTTTCCGTTCGTCCGTCTGATAGGTGTATTATTTTTGTTAATTCCTATCAGTATTATGGCCATTCATTTTAATAATCAGGAGACAAATTTTTTAGACAAAATGTTTACTCCAGCAGTTAAAAACGTAGAGCAAATAACTCTTCCTTCAAATGCTTCTGCCAGTACTGTAGATAATGGTGATAACAATGATAAAGATGACGAGGAAAAGCCTATTGTTGCAGAAAAGGAGTATACCAAAGATGTGAAAGCACAAGAAGCTGCAAACCAAGGTGAGGCAGATGGTCCTGGTAAAACTGCAGAAAAGGAAGAAAGTAAAACGGCTACCGAACAAAGTGATGCAACTCCTGTGTCACAACCGGAAACCGAAGAAAAGGACGCAACGGAGGAGCAAGTAGAAGAGGATTCAACAAATGTGACATATGTTGAGCATATTGTACAAGAAAGTGAAACTCTTTATCGCATTTCCATGAAATATTTCAGCAGCAGAGATGGAGAAAGAATCATCAGCGACCACAATAACCTTGTAAACGACCAAGTAAATGTCGGCCAGAAGCTTCTCATCCCGATAAATAGATAACACCACCCACAAAGAGCACAGAGTTGAAGAAAAGAGCAAAAAACTGTTGATTTCCGTTCCAGGCGCTTCGCTTGCCTGCGGGCGGTCTGGGAGCCTCCTCACAACGCTTCAGGGGTCTCCCCTGTCCCTTCCTCCCGTGGGCGTCTGCGCGCCTTCCACTCCAATCAACAAGGTGACTTCATTCGCTAGGGGATTGTGTAATGGCATGTAACAAACTGATAAAGCAATAACGTTATGTTTTCTTGATTTTTAGCTGTGTATTGGAGCAAATGGCGGAGACTCCTGCGGGGGAGTAGCGGCAATGTTGAGACCCCGCAGGCTTGCCGAGGAGGCTCAAGGTCGCCCCGCGGAAAGCGCAGCCATTTGCGAAAAGGAACAGCGTCGATTAATTAAAAACTAACATTTTGTATTTTAGAACTAGGCGTTTCTCTGCCTGGTTTTTTATTTGTTTCCTGTCTTTCCAATACTAAATCATAGAGTGGTTGTGTTCTGCATAGTTTTCTAGTAGGACAGGTTGGAAAGAGGGGATGACAGTGGAACATGCAATAAAGACACTTAACCATCATACAGACGAAGCAACAAAACAAACACTACAACTCTTAGTGGATAAAAAACGAAAACAAGATACATTTAAGAAGAGGGAGTGGAGATGGAGAATATCCTGCTGCATTACATTAGGCTTATTTTTAATGTATCTTTACTTCTTTATTTTCCAGCGATCTTCTTCTTATTCAGCAAGCATATCTTACTTCTTTGATCGCTCCATTCATTTTTGGGTAGTCATGTTTATTGGTTACCAAATTGGGATGGTCAAGTATCTGCTATATAAAAAAGATAAGGCGGAAAAAGAGTACCATGATCTTAGAAAGGAAATGGTAAAACGAAGTGATGATTATTGGTCAAAACCTGCAGACTGGAAGCAGAGACATCAAGTATTTGATCTTATGAAAAGTGAGTTTGATATCAATTTATATCATGAGACAAAGTGAGTTTAATACAAATTTTGGTTAGTGTGATATAGTTGGATTACAACTATGCACAAAAGGGGAAGTTCGAGATGATATGGATCCTACTTGGAGTGGTAGCTCTTATTGGAGTATCACTTCTTTTATATATGTACAAGCAAGCAATTCAAGAAAATATTATAGAGCAAACACTTGCTTTTCCGAATTTTCCGCAAAGCTTTGGTGAAATAAGAATCTTCTTTATCTCAGATATTCATAAGCGGAAAATTAGCCCAGATTTCATTAATAAAATTAAGAACATAGATTTGGTGATTATAGGTGGAGATTTAACGGAAAAGAATGTGCCTTTAAAACAAGTATCTGAAAATATTGAACAACTAAAGAAACTGGGCATTGTTTTTTTCGTATGGGGAAATAATGATTATGAAATTGATTATCACGAATTAGACTCCCTGCTTCTTCAAAATGGTGTGAAAATACTAGATAACACCAGTTACTTGTTTGAAAGTGAACAAGGTGACCGACTAGAATTAGTTGGAGTGGACGACATGGTCCATGAACGGGACGATCTTGAAATTGCTTTGGAGGAAACAAAGGGCGACAGTTTTAAGATCTTGGTCAGTCATGAACCCGAAATCGTGGACAAGTTTACAGACGCAAAAAATATCAGCCTTGTATTAAGCGGACATACACATGGCGGGCAAATTAGGATTTTTGGATTTGGTCCTCATGAAAAAGGAAGGCTGACACAATTGCCGCATACAACACAGTTAATCAGTAATGGATTTGGGACATCTTTAGTGCCCCTTAGACTTGGTGCCCCGCCTGAAACACATATATTGACCGTTACTACACGAGCGGAGGCCTGATTTCTCAGGTTCCGCTTTTTACTTTGTCAGTATACCTTTCTGAATTCTGCACAAAAAATGTAACCTATTCAAAACCTATACAAAGTTTACACAAAAACATTCGTACTATATAATGCAAGTAATGATTTTGAAAAGAGAGAAAGGGATCTGTATGGCAAATAATGAAGGTAAATACAATATTAAGGCAGCATCCAAAATGCTTGGTATCCAACCAGGTACATTAAGGGCCTGGGAAAGAAGATATCAGATTATTGCTCCCGTAAGGAATGAGTCCGGGCACCGCTTATATACGGAAGAGCATATCAAAATATTGAAATGGTTGATACAGAGGGTAAATAAAGGCTTTACCATCAGTCAAGCTGTTTCGCTATTTGAAAAAAACAATCAGGCTCTTTTGGAATCAGATTCACCACAACATACGGATCAAGAAGATTTATCTACTGATTTGCTAAACCAATTGCTAGAAGCTCTTTTGGAGTTCAATGAAGGTCAAGCTCATGAATTAATGGATAAAATATTTAGCTTATATTCTGTAGAAAAAGTGTTGATAGATATTTTAGGGACGCTCTTAGTAAAGGTTGGCGACATGTGGGAAAATGATGAAATATCAAGTGCCCATGAACACTTTGCGTCTGCCTTTTTGCGTTCTCGTATCGGAATGATTCTTCATGGATTACCAGTGAATGGATTCCTACCTAAAACCGTTTCAGTTTGCGGACCAGGGGAATGGCATGAACTGGGCTTATTGATCTATACTCTGTTTGTGCGTAGAAAAGGCTTTGAAACCATATACTTAGGTACAAGTATTGCTGATGAAGATATTCATGTTGTTCTAAAAGAAGTTCAGCCGAAATTTTTATTTCTGTCATGTACACTGTCCATCAACCTACCAAAAACATTAGAAATGGTTACTGATCTTAAAGAACAATATCCGGACCTTCTCATTGGTTTAGGTGGTACTGCAGTGGATAAAATGCCAGAAAATAAGAAAAAGCAATTTGTTGATCACCTGATTGGAAATTCTATGAAAGAATGGGAAGATTGGCTTAGGGTTAGAATGAATTGATTTCATCCTCAACAATAAGAATTACTCACGAACCAACTTACACCTTTTATCATAAAATGTAAGAAGTTCAATGGTGTTAAAGGTTGGGAGGAGTCTTTCATGCGGCTGGAACGTTTAAACTACAATAAGATAAAGATATTCCTCACATTTGATGACTTGGAAGACCGCGGGTTAACAAAAGAGGATTTATGGAAAGATTCGCAAAAGGTTCATCAGCTGTTTCGAGACATGATTGATGAAGCTAGTGCGGAACTGGGTTTTGAAGTGAGCGGATCATTGAATGTGGAAGTTTATGCTCTCCAAGCTCAGGGAATGGTGGTAATTGTAACATCAACGGAACACGAGGAAGTAGAGGAAGAGTTCAATGATGATTATATAGAGATGCAAGTAACAGTAGATGAATGCCAAGAACTGTTTTATGTGTTTCAATCTTTTGACCACTTAATCGACTTAGCCAAAAGGCTTCAAAGCCTCAATATAAATGGCGGTACCATCTATTCGCATGATCATATGTTCTATCTACTTCTGATGGAAGAAGATGTGGATGCAGACATGGACATTGATACCTTAATTGCACTACTGTCTGAATACGGTACACCATCGACCATGACGATACACCGAATTGAAGAATACGGTAAGTTGATAATGAAGCATTCCGCTTTGAAGCAAATAAATTCGTATTTTAATTAGAAAGCAGCCTATTCTACATAGATCTTTTTGTAGTGTAGGCTGTTAGTATTTTCTGATATTTCTTACGTTTTGTAATCGGTTACATTTTTTTAATAAAAGTTTATTTTCTATCTTTGCATAAGTTGAAGTAAGGTGTATACTATGTCATGAAGATGGACTTTTTCAATCTTATTATGTGAGACAATCTAGGAGGTTTACTTATGGTAGCCGAGAAAAGCAATGATAAAAAAAGTTCTAACGAAGACAAGTTAGATGTATTAAAATCGACACAAGTTGTTATACATAAAGCATTAGAAAGGCTAGGCTATCCGGAAGAAGTTTATGAATTACTAAAAGAACCTATGCGCATGCTTACGGTGAAAATCCCTGTCCGTATGGATGACGGATCTGTAAAAATCTTTACTGGATATCGCGCACAACATAATGATGCAGTTGGACCAACTAAAGGTGGAATTCGTTTCCATCCGAATGTCTCTGAGAAAGAAGTTAAAGCACTATCCATCTGGATGAGCTTGAAATGTGGAATAGTGGATCTTCCATACGGTGGAGGTAAAGGCGGAATTGTCTGCGATCCTCGTGAAATGTCATTTAGAGAACTTGAAAGACTTAGCCGTGGCTATGTTCGTGCAATCAGCCAAATTGTAGGACCGACAAAAGATATTCCTGCTCCAGACGTCTTCACCAACTCTCAAATTATGGCGTGGATGATGGATGAATATAGCAGAATCGATGAATTCAACTCTCCTGGATTTATTACAGGTAAACCTCTAGTATTAGGTGGTTCACACGGCCGTGAATCAGCAACAGCTAAAGGAGTTACTATCTGTATCCGTGAAGCAGCGAAGAAAAAAGGAATTAACATTGAAGGAGCTCGCGTAGTTGTACAAGGATTCGGTAATGCGGGTAGTTACCTTTCCAAGTTCATGCATGATGCAGGTGCAAAGGTTGTAGGTATTTCTGATGCGTACGGCGGACTGTATGATCCAAACGGTTTGGACATCGACTATTTGTTAGATCGTCGTGACAGCTTCGGAACGGTGACTAAACTTTTCAACAACACGATTACCAACAAAGAGTTGCTTGAGCTTGAATGTGATATTTTGGTTCCGGCAGCTATTGAAAACCAAATTACAGAAGAAAATGCCCATAATATCCGTGCTAAAATTGTGGTAGAAGCAGCAAATGGTCCTACTACGATTGAAGGAACCCAAATTCTAACGGACCGTGGCATCCTACTTGTTCCTGATGTGCTTGCAAGTGCGGGTGGAGTGACGGTATCCTACTTTGAGTGGGTACAAAACAACCAGGGTTACTACTGGACAGAAGAAGAAGTAGAAGAAAAGCTTGAAAAAGTAATGGTGAAATCGTTCAACAATGTGTACGAAACATCACAAAGCCGTCGTGTAGACATGCGATTATCAGCTTACATGGTCGGTGCACGTAAAATGGCCGAAGCATCCCGCTTTAGAGGCTGGATTTAATATTTGCTTAAGCTTTCACAATCCCCTATCATATAGTGATGGGGGTTTTTCTTTAGGAGAAAATTCTTAGATTTTAATAATACTCAAATACTGAATACGGAGTTGAACAACGGTGATAAACAGAGATGCCATCATTGTCGGCGGTGGTCCATGCGGCTTGGCAGCAGCCATTGCACTAAAGGATGCAGGACTATCCCCGCTTGTCATAGAAAAAGGAAACATTGTAAATGCCATCTACAATTACCCTACGCACCAAACATTCTTCAGCTCTAGCGAAAAGCTGGAGATAGGCGAAGTTCCTTTTATTACGGAAAATAGAAAACCCGTTAGAATCCAAGCCCTTACCTACTATCGCGAAGTAGTGAAAAGAAAGAAAATTGAAATAAACGCCTTTGAATTAGTAGAGCATGTGGAAAAAGTTGAGGACGGTTCATTCATCGTACATACTTCCAAACAAACCTATTCCACAAAATATGTCGTCATTGCCACGGGCTATTATGATAACCACAATAAACTGGATGTGCCTGGTGCTGACTTAGACAAAGTATCGCATTATTTCAAGGAAGGTCATCCTTATTTTGATAAACATGTGGCTGTTCTTGGGGGGAAGAACTCCAGTGTCGATGCAGCTTTGGAATTAGTAAAAGCAGATGCACATGTAACGGTTATCTATCGGGGAGAAACATATTCACCGAGTGTGAAACCTTGGATCCTTCCGGAATTTGACGCATTAGTACGTAATGGCACCATTCGTATGGAGTTTGAATCTAATGTGACAAGCATTACAGAGAAAGAGATTTCATTTGTTAATAAAGAAGGCGAAGAGCAAACGATCTATAATGATCACGTGTTTGCCATGATTGGTTATCATCCAGATCATTCCTTTTTAACGAAGATGGGTGTCGGAATAGATGGGGAAACAGGACGTCCAACTTTTAACGAAGAAACGATGGAGACAAACGTTTCTGGAATTTTCATTGCTGGTGTTATTGCAGCAGGTAATAATGCAAACGAGATTTTTATTGAAAACGGTCGCTTTCACGGCGGCATGATCGCAGAATGTATTAGGGGTAGAGAGTAGTTTAAGGTAGAAATCGTGATTTGGGGCTATCTAAGCCCCAAATTGCAATCAAGAATTGTTTTCGAAAACAGAGAGGGCGTCTCAACGCCCGAAAGACCTCACAAAACGCTAAAACGGTAGTTGAGCGCATTAATTAGCTACTCTAATACAAATTTGTTTTTATCTTAAAAACAATTCCTGCAGTTTATCAGGGTTATTGGTACTTTCTAATGCAACCATTAATTTTATGCGGGCTTTTTGTCCGTTAAGACCATTAGAGAATATAACGCCAAGCTCTTTTAAACGGCGCCCGCCCCCTTCATAGCCATAAATATCTTGGACTATCCCGTTAAAGCAACGAGATACCATCACAACGGGGATGTTTGCTTCCCTTAAAGACTTAATGCCTTCCACAGCTGTTGGAGGAATATTACCTTGTCCGAGAGCTTCTAATATGACACCGTCAATTTGCATATCTTTTAAAGCGTGAAAAATACTTGAATCCATTCCCGCATAAGCTTTCAAAAGCATGACATTTTTCGTAATGGAATCCACTTGATATTTGTCTTCAGAAACAGGCGAGTGATGAAAAAACGCACCTCGTTTTGTCACAATCCCAATTGGTCCATATTGAGGGCTTTGAAATGTTGCGATATTGGATGTATGGGTCTTTGTTACGTTCTTGGCGGTATGTACTTCATCATTCAACACAACGAGTACCCCTTTATTTGTGGCTTCTTCGCTCGCCGCAACCTTTACAGAGGAAAGTAGATTATATGGCCCGTCAGAGCCGATCTCGTTGCTTGAACGCATTGCTCCTGTGAGCACGATAGGTACCCGTGTTTGAACCGTTAAATCAAGGAAAAAGGCCGTCTCTTCTAATGTGTCAGTTCCATGTGTCACAACAAAACCTTCGATTCCACTCTCCATTACTTGCTGATCTATAAATTTGGAAAGCATTAGCATATGTTTGGATGTGATGTGTGGAGAAGGCAAGTTGAACAGTTCATGACTTTCTATGTCAATATTGTTGTCGACAATCAAGGGAACGGTGGTCAATGGGTTTCGTTCGCCAGGCGACACTGCTCCTGTTTGTTCATCCTCTGACATGGAGATGGTACCCCCAGTGTGAATAATCATGATTTTCTTTTTCATTGTTGTATGTCACCTCATTATTTCTTTGTGATTTTATGTTTTACAAACAATTTCCAAAAGTTTAGACATCTTATTTCATTAATTACGATAACATGATACGATAAAAAAAAACAGATTGAAACGAGGCTTATTTATGCTGGCAGTTGTGTCCGCCGGGATTGCTCCAGGCTTAGCATTGTTGTCTTATTTTTATTTAAAGGATACTTTTGAAAAAGAACCCATCACTTATGTATTTAAAATATTTATGTTTGGTGCACTGCTTGTGTTTCCGCTCATGTTCATGCAATACGTAATTGAACTTGAGCTTGGAGTCACCTCCCATATAGTAAAAGCTTTTCTTATGTCCGGTCTTCTTGAAGAATTCTTTAAGTGGTTTATCCTCGTTTATCTTGTCTATCAGAATCTCCATTTTGATGAGCATTATGACGGAATCGTTTATGGTGTAGCCGTGTCTTTAGGCTTCGCTACAGCTGAGAATATTCTCTTCTTGATTGCAAATGGAGTGGAACTCGCCTTGGGCAGAGCCATTCTCCCTGTCTCCAGTCATGCCTTATTTGGCGTAATAATGGGCTATTATCTTGGAAAAGGGAAATTTAACACGAACACAAAGCATAAGCGGATATGCCTTACAATGTCTTTGTCTATTCCAATCTTCTTACACGGAATGTATGACATGATTATCCTCTCTCAGAAATATTGGGGATTATATATGGTTCCATTTATGATTTTTTTATGGTGGCTTGGTTTAAGAAAAGTAAAGCTTGCAAATACAGTAGAAATTTAGCCCGCATAAACGTTAAGTACAAAAACGTTTGTGTGGGCTATTTTTTTAGGTGGGAGTAATCCATATTATGGAATACCTCTTTTCTCCAAATGTATCTGTATAAAATACCAATATCTACAGAAAATACATTGTAACAATTGTTTAAAGAAGACAAAGGAGGAAATGTAAGGTGAAACGGTTACTAATAATTTCATGTATGTTTCTTTTAAGCGCATGTATGTTATTTTCGATAAATCAAAACTCAGTCAGTGCCTTTTCTGAACAAATCATTCAAAAAGGTGCAACAGGGAATGATGTTGTCGAATTGCAAGCCCGCCTCCAATATAACGGTTATTACCATGCAAGAATTGATGGAGTATATGGATGGAGCACATACTGGGCTGTGAAAAATTTTCAGCAGGAATTTGGCCTAGATCATGTGGATGGATTAGTTGGGCCAAAAACGAAAGAAATGCTTCATAAGGCTACGAAATTCAATAAAGAATGGGTCCACCAACAAATCAATTCTGGTAAGAAATTTACGCATTATGGTGGTATGGAACTGAAGTATCAGGTAGAACCATCGCCAGCGACGGTTGAAAAGGCAAAGCAAGGAGCAACAAATCAGTGGGCTAAGCAAAAAACGCAATATCAAAAGCAAACTCCTGCACCGCAAAAGGATCAAGCGAAGCCTGCACCAAGTCAACAACAACCTGCTCCAGGACAACAACAAGAACAACCTGCCCCGGAGCAGCAGCCAGCGCCGGTACAGGAACAACCTGCCCCGGCTCCTGAAGAACAGGCAGCTCCTGAAGATCAACCAGCAGAAGATGAAGGAGAAGCTCAGAGTGCAACCAATATGCCTGGTGGGTTTTCGGAAAATGATATCCAATTGATGGCAAATGCCGTTTATGGAGAAGCGCGTGGAGAACCGTATGAAGGTCAGATAGCGGTAGCTGCCGTAATCTTAAATCGTATCAACTCACCGACCTTTCCAAATACAGTATCCGGGGTAATCTTTGAACCACTTGCGTTCACAGCAGTTGCTGACGGTCAAATTTGGCTAACTCCAAATGAAACAGCAAAAAGAGCGGTCATTGATGCGATCAACGGAATGGATCCATCAGAAGGAGCAACGTATTATTTTAATCCAAATACGGCAACAAGTGGTTGGATTTGGGGACGTCCGCAAATTAAGCGAATAGGAAAGCACATTTTCTGTGACTAAAGAAGAGGGTGAAGAATTATGTTGAGACTTGTTATCATCGCTGTTTTAGCAATTGCAGTAGCAGGAACAGGCTATTGGGGTTATCAAGAGCATCAAGATAAAAACGCAGTCCTCATTAATGCGGAAAACAATTATCAGCGTGCTTTTCATGACCTTGTCTATCATGTAGATTTGTTACATGACAAAATCGGAACGACATTGGCTATGAGTTCAAGAGAGCAACTTTCCCCATCCTTTGCGGAGGTATGGAGAATCACATCTGAAGCACAGAACGATGTAGGTCAGTTGCCATTGACACTTCTGCCTTTTAACAAAACGGAAGAGTTCTTGACGAATACAGGGGACTATACGTATCAAGTGGCAATTAGGGATTTGGACAAAAATCCTCTAACAGATGAAGAATATAGTACTCTTCAAGCCCTCTACCAAAAGTCAGATGAAATTAAACAAGAGTTGAGAAGAGTTCAAAGTATGGTTATGAGCAATAATTTGCGGTGGATGGATGTAGAACTTGCACTTTCTGCTAAAGACCAGCCGCAGGATAATACGATCATTGATGGTTTTAAAACGGTTGAGAAGAACGTGGAAGGTTATGATGAAGCAGACTTCGGCCCGACGTTTACCTCTATGAATCAAAAAGATAAGAATTTCAGTCAGTTATCTGGAAAAACAATTACAGAAAAAGAAGCAAAAAAGATTGCTGATAAATACTTAGAACTTGAAGGAAACGAAAAAATAAGCATTACTGAAAATGGCGAAGGCTCAAAGTTTGGTTTCTACAGCTTGAAAATTGTTGATAAAAATCAACAGGACACTTACATGGATATTGCCAAAAAGGGCGGTATACCAATATACTTGGTCCAAAATAAAGAATCAAAAAAGAAAAACATCAGCTTAAACGAAGCAACAGAGAAAGCTAGAAACTTTTTGAAACAGAATAAATTTGACACGTTGGATTTATATGAGAGCGTAGAATACAACAAACTTGGTATCTTCACATTTGTGTCAAATGTGGATGGGGTAAGGATATATCCAGATTCCATCAAAATGAAAGTAAGCCTTGAGACCGGTGAGATCGTAGGCTTTTCTGCAAAAGACTATTTAATGTCCCACCATTTAAGAGAAATACCGGAGCCGGGCATCTCATTTGAGGAAGCAACCCAGAAGATTAATGATAAAGTAATGATCATGGAAGATTCCCTTGCCATCATTAACAATGATCTCGGTGAAGAAGTACTGTGTTATGAGTTTTTAGGGACAATCGATAATGACACCTATCAGATCTTCATCAATGCCAACGATGGACGGGAAGAAAAGGTGGAAAAATTAAAAAATCCGGAACTGTTATATGATTTGTAATTATATGGAGGAAAAGTCAAAATTGGCTTTTCCTTTTTTTCGTTAAATGGTTTAATAAGTATATAGAGAGAACGGTTTTTTAAGGGAGGCAGTTTTTTGTTAAAGCCAGGGGTCATATTAACGCTGCAAGTGATAAACGATGATAAAGTGGAAAAATATAGATGTAAAGTACAGGAAGTTAAAGAGAAAGAATTTTATGTGGATTACCCATCACATATTGAGAATGGAAGAACAACCTACATATTAAACGGTACACAATTACTCATTACCTATGTGACAGATGAAGGAGTAGCATATACATTTGAAAGCGAAGTCCTTGGAAGAATGAAACAGGCAATTCCAATGGTACAATTGTCGTTTCCTGGATACAACCAGGTGTTGAAAGTTCAAAGAAGACAGTATGTGAGGGTCGAAAGTAATATGGATGTGTCGGTTCATCCGCTGACACATCATTTTACTCCCTTTATTACAGTCACACACGATATTAGTGCAGGGGGGGCTGCACTTGTTTTGCCTGATAAAGCTAGTCTTCCTGAAAAGGGTCACATTTTAACCACATTTGTCATTCATTTAAACAATGGAGAGACGCACTATTTAAAACTAAAAAGTAAAATAATCAGGTTAGTGGAGGAGCAAGTCAAGAATAGGTGGAAAGCATCATTGCAATTTGATCCCATCAATGAAATTCAACGGCAAATCATTATGAAGTACTGCTTTGAACAGCAACTCTTGTTAAGAAAAACGCATTCTTTAGCATAATTAATTCCATATTCATCCATACTGATAGTAGTAGAGAGATTAGTAATAGAAGGTGAATAATATGAAAAGAGTGGAACGAATAATCATCAAACTGATCGTTATTCAATTAGTTTGTCTTATTTGCGCACAAGGACTCTTGTTATATACCGATACGGCCCCTTTTTTAAGCAAGGTCATTCAGTATGAGGGAGTAGGTGGCATGAAGATAATAGAACATATAGAAACATTCGACCAAAGTAGATGAGTATGATAAAATATAATAGGCAATAAGTCTAAGAAAACATGCAGGGAAACCTGCTTTTTTCATGCGAAAAATGATAAAAGGTACATACAGGAGGAACTATGAAACAACAATTATCTATAGCAATTGATGGCCCTGCAGCAGCAGGTAAAAGTACGGTTGCAAAAATTGTAGCAGACAAATTAGGGTATATTTACATTGATACAGGCGCCATGTACAGAGCGGTAACATTCCAAGCAATTAGAGAAGATGTTAACCTAGAAGATGAGGCTTCTTTACAACAACTAGTAGAAAAGATGGATATCGACCTTCGCATTGCAAACAACCAGACGCAACATGTTTTCATAAACGATGAGGATGTTACAGAGCAAATCCGCACACATGAGGTGACAAATAATGTATCCATTGTTGCCAAGCATAAACATGTTCGTGAAGAAATGGTTGCAAGACAAAGAATACTAGCTAAAAGAGGCGGAGTGGTAATGGACGGAAGAGATATCGGGACGCATGTACTTCCTGATGCTGAAGTTAAAGTCTTCCTTTTGGCTTCCGTTGACGAAAGAGCAGATAGAAGACATGCTGAAAATCTTTCCAAGGGTTTTGAATCAGACCTTGAAAAATTGAAAGAAGAAATAGCGAGAAGAGATAAGCTTGATTCCGAGCGCGAAATTGCCCCATTACAAAAGGCAGAAGATGCTAAAGAAATTGATACCACTTCCTTGAACATTCAACAAGTTGTAGGAAAAATAATGGATTTGGTTCATCAATATGAGGAGACTAGGTAACCATGACATTTTACTCATTTGCCAAGTTTATCGTTTCTGTTGTACTTAAGCCACTATACCGGATTAAGGTGGTGGGCAGTGAAAATATACCTAAAGAAGGGTCCGTACTAATATGCTCCAACCATATAGATAATTTGGATCCTCCGGTAGTCGGAATTACTTCACCTAGAACTGTACACTTTATGGCAAAGGAAGAAATCTTTCATGTACCAATTTTGAAAACGATTCTGCCAAAGCTTCATGCTTTTCCAGTAAAAAGAGGAATGAGTGATCGGGAAGCATTGCGAAAAGCTTTGAAAGTGTTGAAAGAGGGGAATGTTTTAGGCCTTTTCCCAGAGGGAACTAGAAGTAAAACAGGAGAGTTAGGCAAGGGCTTGGCAGGTGCAGGTTTTTTTGCACTCCGTTCTGAAGCAACGGTAATTCCGTGTGCGATTATCGGACCTTATAAAAAGTTCCAGCCTCTAAAAGTGGTGTATGGAAAGCCAATTGATTTCACCCAACACCGTTTGGAGAAAATCTCTGCAGAAGAGGCTACTTTAGTGGTAATGGATTCCATAAAAGAACTTATCGAAAAAAACAGATAGTTTAAGAGTTTTGACTTGACAAAATGTCCTATTTATTAGAAGTTAGTAGAAGGAAGCTAAATTATGTAGGAATTTGTTTAGATTATTTCTGCTAATTTATCACCTGGCAGTTCTAATTGATCTGTCCGATCAATCAAGTAAGTTAACATCCGTTAATTTATGAATTATTACACGAAACAAATGCAACTTTTGTTAAGTTCGCATGTACCGGCATAAGCCGACATGCTTACGTAACGTCTACCGTTACTTACATAAATAATGGATTAGCTGGTTTGTATGGAGGAGGTAATAATGATGGTGGAAGACATGAATCAAGTAGAAGTTAACAATTTAGAAGTTGGCAACACAGTGACTGGAACAGTTACAAAGGTAGAAGAAAAACAGGTCCTTGTTTCGATTGAGGGCAGCAAGCTAGATGGTATTATCCCAATAAGTGAATTATCCAGCCTTCATGTAGAAAAAGCGACGGATGTCGTTTCAGAAGGTCAGGAACTTCAACTTAAAGTTACAAAAGTAGAAGAAGAATTACTAGTATTATCTAAAAAAGCGGTGGATGCTGACTTGGCTTGGGAAGATCTGCAAAAGAAATTCGAATCCAAAGAAGTATTTGAAGCTGAAATTAAGGATGTAGTCAAAGGTGGACTTGTGGTCGACCTTGGCGTACGAGGATTTGTTCCTGCTTCCCTAGTTGAAAATTACTTTGTTGATGACTTTTCCGATTATAAAGGGAAAACATTAACGTTTAAAGTGGTAGAACTTGAAAAAGAGAAAAATCGTGTAATCCTCTCTCACCGTGCAGTAGTAGAGGAAGAGATGCAAAATAAAAAACATCAATTGTTAGATACCATTGAAACAGGTCAAGTGCTTGAAGGTACCGTACAACGAATTACTGACTTTGGAGCATTTGTTGATATAGGTGGAGTAGATGGATTAGTTCATATTTCTCAATTGTCCTATGAACATGTAGGGAAACCTTCAGATGTTGTGACGGAAGGCCAAAAGGTAAATGTCAAAGTTCTTTCTGTAGATCGTGATAATGAAAGAATTTCACTATCAATTAAAGAAACATTGCCTGGACCTTGGTCCCAAGTATCAGAAAAGCTATCCGCAGGCAGTGTAACAGAAGGTGTTGTAAAACGCCTGGTTTCCTTCGGAGCTTTTGTTGAAGTACTACCTGGCGTGGAAGGCTTGGTTCATATCTCTCAAATCTCCAACAAGCACATCGGTACTCCGCATGAAGTTTTAACAGAAGGCGATAAAGTACAAGTAAAAGTGTTGGATGTAAACGAATCAGATCAAAGAATTTCCTTAAGCATCCGTGAGTTAGAAGAGCCTGAACAAGAAGAGGATTACAGTCAGTATAACCAATCAGAGGACACTGGCGGTTTCCAATTGGGCGAAATGATCGGGGATAAACTAAGCAAGCTTAAGAAATAATAAACGATATACAAATAATGATGATGTCAAGGTGATAACTGGTGAGTAGAGCTCAAAGGAAAATGGACCATATACAACATGCATTAACAACAGGACAAGTAAGGCAAACTGGATTTGACGATGTAATGTTTGTTCATCAAAGCTTGCCAAACCTCTCCACCACTGACATTCAATTGAATACAAAAATAGGCGAACTTACACTAAGTTCGCCTATTTTTATCAACGCAATGACAGGTGGGGGCGGCGAAAAAACGTGGGAGATCAATAAAGCACTGGCTGAAGTGGCGAAGAATTGCAAAGTAGGCTTGGCGGTAGGATCTCAAATGTCAGCAATTAAGGATCGGGATGAGGCAGCTACGTACGAGATAGTAAGAAAAGCGAATCCTAATGGTCTGATCTTTGCGAATTTGGGAAGTGAGGCCACTCTTGACCAAGCCAAAAAGGCAGTTGACATGCTAGAAGCGGATGCTCTTCAAATTCACTTAAATGTAATCCAGGAACTTGTCATGCCTGAAGGTGATCGTGATTTTTCCGGTGCCCTTGGAAGAATCGAGCGAATTGTAGAATCCTTAAACGTACCAGTAATAGTAAAAGAAACAGGTTTTGGAATTAGTCGCGAGACTGCTAAGAAATTAGTAGATGCAGGAGTTTCGGTTATTGATGTTAGTGGTTACGGTGGGACTAACTTCTCAAAAATAGAAAATGAGCGCCGTACACAAAGGTTGGAGTTTTTCAATGATTGGGGAATTCCTACCGCAGCTTCCATTGCAGAAGTGAAACATGCTTTACCTGACACCTCCATTATCGGCTCTGGTGGCATACAAAAACCAATGGATATTGCCAAAGCCGTAGCTTTAGGTGCTTCAGCTGTTGGCATGGCAGGATACTTTTTGAAAGTATTTATGGAAGAAGGGCAAGAAGGTTTGATTCAATTAATTCAGCAAACACATGAAGAATTAAGATGGATGATGACTGCACTTGGAGCCTCTACCATAGAAGAATTACAACAAGCTCCTGTCGTGATTAAAGGTGAAACGTATCATTGGCTGTCTCAGCGTGGTGTAGATTGCTCCGTTTACAGCAACAGAATATTGAACAATTAACATGCACAAATCAACGCCTTCTTTCTGATTAATAGAAAGAAGGCGTTTTTTTTTTGAGGGAAAGTTTATAAACCGGTTTGATTTCCGTTCCAGGCGCTTAGCTTGCCTGAGGGCGTTCCGTGTGCATCCTCGGCTTGTATCGAAGCGACTGAAGAAGTCATTGATTTTAGATATTATTGTTCCACCGCTGTTGATTTCCACAAACGGCTTCGCTTTCCTAGGGGCACTGCTGGAGCCTCCTCGGCTGCGCCTGTGGGGTCTCCACCTAGCGCTATCTCCCTCAGGAGTCTTCGCCTTTTGCTCCAATCACCAGCTAGAAATCACAATTAACATTAGATTTCAGTTTTCAGTGGCTTCGCGTGTCTTCTGGGTCTCACCTGTCCCTTCCTCCCGCGGGCGTCTTCGCGCCTTCTACTTCAATCAACAAGGTGACTTTATTTACTTAAGGGCTTGTAAGCATTCATCTAACTGAGTTATCTGTAAAAGCACTAACATTTCGTTCCTCTTAATTTCTAGCTGTGGATTGGAGCAAATGGCGGAGACTCCAGCGGGGGAGTAACGGTAGATTGAGACCCCGCAGCGCAGCGAGGAGGCTCAAGCACCGTCCCGCGGAAAGCGAAGCCATTTGCGGAAAGGAACAGCGGAGTTTAACCAATCAACTTAAAATGGATGTTCAGAGTAATTCTTCATCGTCGATATGAAGACCTCGGTGACGAGAAATAAGGGGGAGAGGTGTCTCCATCGTCGATATGAAGACCTTAGTGACGAGAAATAAGGGGGAGAGGTGTCTTCATCGTGGTTATGAAGACCTTAGTGACGAGAAATAAGGGGGAGAGGTGTCTTCATCGTGGTTATGAAGACCTTAGTGACGAGAAATAAGGGGAAGAGATGTCCTCATCGTGGTTATGAAGACCTTAGTGACGAGAAATAAGAGGAAGAGATGTCCTCATCGCCTATATGGAGCTAATGGTGATTAGTTAAAGATGAGCGCAAAGGAAAGATCCGATCCAACTTTTCAAAGCAATACGAAAAGCGAGAAACGCCCCAAAAGATTTTGGGACGTGGGTTTAGGTTGCGTTAGCGATTTTCTTATTTATTTCGCTCTCTTGCTCCTTCAGGGCCTTCCATAGTTGTTGCTCCCGGATACTTTAGAGATTGATCGCGGTCTGATTCCGTTCTTTTTTGGGCTTTCAGTTTTCGTTCTTGTCTATCTTTTCCCATATGATCACCTCTTTTCTAAGAATCTGTTTCATATTATTTGCTTAATCGGTAAAAACATACTGTGGTGAATGATTAGTATGCTCTATTTTTAGGCATAATGATTTGGTGAGAGGAGGGAGAAAAATGGAAATAACAGGTCAGTACTTTTATTTTATAAGTTGGATGGGTTGGATTATTATTACATTTTTCTTTCCGAAATCTGCAACTAGAACTTTTTTGTCTATCCTTTTGTTACTTGTAATAGCCGGCTCTGGCACTACTGTACAAATCTTCGGTTTCACCATAACTGCCTCTTTTCTTGTACTGGCCATTACTGCTCTTATTATGTTAGTGAATTCACTAAAGCAAAAATACATGTTGCATTACTTTTCCATTTGTACGGTTGCATTGGCGTATGTGTGTTTTATCATTTTTGAAATATATGATCCGGTCTGGATTTTTCTAGATAGGACATGGTTGCTATCTGTTATTATTTTATATTTATCATTGTTGCTTTTTAAAACAAAAAGAGAAAGGTTCGTGTTCATGCTGACGGGAGTCTTACTTGGTGAGATTTTACGCAGTATAGTAACGGATCGCATCTTTTCCTATTCGAATATTGGTTCATTTGAGTTTTTGGCGGTTCTTGCATTATCTTCTGCTGGGATGGCGACATGGATGATGTTTGAAACGTTGACAATACAGCTAGATTCCTTAATACAAAAGCGCGTAAGGGAGAGACAAGGATGAATGAGTATACATTACCCATTATTTTTGGGGTATTAATAGGGTTAGCGACAAGGCTATATATGCTTGTGACGGATTATCGTCAGTATCCTACCTATTTGCATGGTAAAATCATACACTTATCACTCGCTTTTATCGCATCAGGTTTAGGGACAATTGCAGTTCCTGCCATCATGGAAGAAGAGTTTGCAGCTATTACATTTCTAGCTCTGGCGGCATCTCAATTTCGAGATGTTAGAAATATGGAAAGAAACACACTTACCGAACTGGATGCTTTTGAATTGGTACCAAGAGGGAGTACATATATTGAAGGAATTGCCATTGCCTTTGAAGGAAGAAACTATCTTGTCATGATTACAGCTTTTTTGGCCACACTTGCCTATTTGGCAGCGAACATTTGGGTAGGATTAGTTGTTGGTATTTCTGCGGCACTCCTATCTCATAAATTGATGACTGGTGGGCAATTGAAGGATATTGTAGATATTGAGTACGTGAAGCCCCATTTTGATGGAGCAGGCCTGTATGTTGATAATATCTACATCATGAATATTGGATTACCTGATCGCCAAAAAGAAGTATTGCAATATGGGATGGGCTTTATTTTAAAGCCGAAGAACTTCAATGCGAGAACGACGATAGCGAACCTGGGGCAGAGACAAGCAATTCTGCATGACATGTCCACAGCACTTGGAGTGTATCGTGATTCTGGAACGCCAGCGCTTGTCCCATTGGCTAAAAGGGATTTAGATGATGGACGTGTAGGAGTGTTTCTACTACCACAAGAGCAGGATTTGGAAATAGGGATGGCAATTCTTGAACGGGTACCAACATTGGAAAATGCAATAAGAATGCCTACGAAAAACTTGAAGGAAAAGGTGAACAAGAAGGATGGAAGTTGAGAAATATATACTTGCTGTAATTACGACCAATGCCAGTAAAGTAGCCGGAGGAGCTCCTATTTTCACCTGTGAAACAAAAGAGGAAATGGAATTTGTAGCAGCAAACCTTGAGGCGATACTAGACGGAATTGCACACGGGTTAGGTGAAGAATTATATGTTATTGTCAAACATTAAGATTTAACTTTATCACTTTGCAAAAAGTCAGACTTCCTTATTGCGGGGAATAATGTTAAACTATTCAAGTTAGACCTTCCTATGCAGGAGGGTTTCTTTTATTAGAAGATACAACAAAGTATCCTAAAACATTCTTTAGTAAAGACTAAGAGAATCAATGGATTAGTATGAAAGAAATATTACATACATTTTATAGAAAAATGGGAGGGTGGTCACCATGCCAAAACCAACCGTAGCGATCGTTGGAAGACCAAACGTGGGGAAATCCACAATATTTAACAGAATCGTCGGAGAGAGAATTTCCATCGTAGAAGATGTACCAGGAGTAACTAGAGATAGAATATACAGCTCCGGAGAATGGTTAAACCAATATTTTAATATTATTGATACAGGTGGAATAGAAATTAGTGATGCACCGTTCATGACTCAAATTCGTGAACAGGCAGAAATCGCTATTGACGAAGCGGATGTCATCATTTTTATGACTAACGGCCGTGAAGGGTTGACAACAGCCGATGAAGAGGTAGCAAAAATTCTTTATCGTTCTAAAAAGCCTGTGGTAGTTGCTGTTAATAAAGTAGACAACCCTGACATGAGAGATACATTATATGACTTTTACGCTCTAGGTTTTGGTGAGCCGATTCCAATCTCAGGATCACATGGCTTAGGACTTGGAGACCTGCTTGATTTTGTCATAGAGAACTTCCCGAAAGACGAAGAAGAGGAATATGATGAGGATATTATTAAATTCTCATTAATCGGCCGTCCAAACGTTGGGAAATCATCCCTTGTGAACGCTTTGCTTGGTGAAGACCGCGTTATTGTAAGTGACATTGCAGGTACAACTAGAGATGCTATTGACACTCCTTATTCTTATGACGGGAAAGATTACGTTATCATTGATACAGCAGGTATGCGTAAAAAAGGAAAAGTTTACGAGACAACAGAGAAATACAGTGTACTACGTGCCTTACGTGCCATTGAGCGTTCTGACGTTGTTTTGGTTGTAATCAACGGGGAAGAAGGAATCATTGAGCAAGACAAAAAGATCGCAGGATATGCACATGAAGCAGGAAGAGCCATTGTTATAGTAGTAAACAAGTGGGATGCTGTGGAAAAAGATGAAAAGACTATGAAGGAATTTGAGCAAAAAATCAGAGATCACTTCTTGTTCTTGGATTATGCACCGATTGTCTTCTTATCTGCTAAAACTAAAAAGCGAGTCCATACACTTATTCCTAAAATCGACATGGCAAGTGAAAATCACGCCATGCGTGTGGTAACAACTGTGTTGAATGATGTTATCATGGATGCAGTGGCAATGAATCCTACGCCAACCGATAAAGGCCAGCGCTTGAAAATTTACTATGCGACACAGGTTGCAGTAAAGCCGCCTACCTTTGTTATTTTCGTTAATGATCCAGAGCTTCTGCACTTCTCCTACAAACGTTTCTTAGAAAATCGTATCAGAGATGCATTTGGCTTCGAGGGAACACCTATTAAACTAATCGCACGTCCACGAAAGTAAAAGGGAGGAGTGAGTCAGTGAAAAAGGTTGCTGTATTGGGAGCGGGAAGCTGGGGAACTGCCCTTGCAATGGTACTTGCCGACAATAATCATGAAGTTCGTCTATGGGGGCATAAACAAGCTCAAATTGATGAAATCAATCAATCCCATACGAATGAAAAATACTTAAAGAATATTAAGCTATCCGAAAAGATTGTAGGGTTCACGTCTATGGAAGAGGCGGTTGAATCTGTAGAAGCCATAGTGCTTGCAGTACCTACCAAGGCAATGAGGGAAGTGTGCCAACAACTAAAAGGTTATTTAAAGGCACCTGCATTATTTGTTCACGTTAGTAAAGGAATTGAACCAGATACACATTTAAGGGTATCGGAAGTGATAGAAGATGAAATACCTGAATCTATCCGCGAAGCCGTTGTCGTTCTTTCAGGACCTAGCCATGCAGAAGAAGTAAGTATGAGACAGCCTACCACGGTTACAGCTGCTTCACTTAATGCTGAGGCTGCTGAAAAGGTACAGGACCTATTTATCAACCAGCATTTCCGTGTATATACAAATACGGATGTTGTAGGAGTAGAAATCGGTGGATCTCTTAAGAACATCATTGCGTTGGCTGCCGGTATTACAGATGGACTTGGATATGGGGACAACGCAAAAGCAGCTTTAATTACAAGGGGGCTGGCTGAAATTGCGCGCCTTGGGAGCTGCCTTGGTGCCAATCCACTCACTTTCCTTGGTTTGACAGGGATGGGGGACCTTATCGTTACATGTACAAGTGTTCACAGTAGAAACTGGAGAGCAGGAAACATGTTGGGGAAAGGCATGAAGCTTGAAGAGGTATTAGATAACATGGGAATGGTGGTAGAAGGTGTACGCACAACTAAGGCTGCCTACCAGCTCTCACAAAAGCTTGAAGTGAAAATGCCGCTAACATCTGCACTTTATCATGTATTGTTTGATGGAGTGGATCCTAAAGATGCGGTGGATGAACTGATGAGCCGTTCCAAGACAACCGAATTGGATGATCTAGCGCAGCTTCTAGGCGACAGAGTCCAGTGAATTAAGAAGCCCCTTTGTGTTACGAAGGGGCTTTTGTTCGTTTAAGGGCAATTTTAAAAGAGTTAGAAATTTGATATTTCGATTGATTTTCGTTCCAGGCGCTTCGCTTGCCTGCGGGCGGTCCGTGAGCCTCCTCGGCTACGCCTCCGGGGTCTCACCTGTCCCTTCCTCCCGCGGGCGTCTGCGCGCCTTCCACTGCAATCAACTAGGTTACTTCATTTAATTTAGGTTAAAGAAAACCATCTAATGGAGATACCTTGAAAAGCATTGACGTATCTCAATGTAATTTCTAGCTGTGGATTGGAGCAAATTGCGAAGACTCCAGCAGGGGAGTAACGGTAGCTTGAGACCCCTGAAGTGTTGCGAGGAGGCTCAAGCACCGTCCCGCGGAAAGCGAAGCCATTTGCGGAAAGGAACAGCGGCGATCAACCAAAATCCAATCTTTCTTATAAATCTATACATAAAATATACAAACACCCATCCCTCATCAGTGCATAACTTATAAAGAAGAAACCATAGGAGGGTGCTCAGGAAAGAAATCCATAATTTTTACAAGCTTTTTTGCGATAAATAGGCATTTGGCGATGCATGTATGTAAAGTGCCGCATAAGATGTGTATGAGGATATCACTGGTTGAGCTGTGGGATTGGATTATTTAGTCTTTCTATTAATGCTGAAGTAAAAAGGGCCCCTTTTACTTCAGCTTTTTTGTTGTTTCATTTCATGTATATCTTATGCTATAATGTTTCACGGAAAAGGAGAGATGAGGATGTCACCTGCATTAATGAAGATGTGGATATCGTTTGTAGCGATGGGATTCATGATTATTTCCGTGTTAACGGTTTATTTTACTAGATTCAAGGTGAAAAACAACATTATCAGAGGTATTTTGAATACGGTTGCTTTTTTATTGATTCTACTTGCCGGTCTAATTATTTTTTATGTTGTATTCAGTGGCCCTGTACCGGAGCAATAATGATGAAGGAAGGAATAATTTATGAAATTAAATAGGTTCTTTCTACTAGTAGGACTTATGGTGGTAAGCAGCGTCCTTTCAGGTTGTTTATACCCCCAAGATCGTTTAGCGGAAAACCAAGTACCTTATTTAGATCAACTAGAAGCGGTACAGTCCTCAGTCGATCAATACCGCGAGGCATCTGGCGGCTTGTTGCCTATCAAAGACAGGGATATGGAGACACCGATCTATCAAAAGTATCCGATTGATTTTAATAAACTTTCTCCACGATACATACAAGAACCTCCTGGAACGGCTTTTGAGAGCGGTGGAGTCTATCTTTATGTTCTTGTAGATGTTGAAGAAGATCCTAAAGTGAAGCTGATTGACCTTCGGGTGGCCGAACAAATCCGCGATATTAATATCAGAATAGATATGTACAAGCGCTCGAATAATGGATATGCCCCGATCAAAGAAGTAATCAATGATCAAGCATTCAAATTGGATTGGGAAAAACTCGGCTATGAATCAGAGCCTTTTGCAGAGAGTCCAATCTCTGGTAAAAACTTGCCATTTGTCTTAAATAACGCAGGACAAGCTCAATTGGATTATTCTATTGACTTGTACGATTTTCTGAAAGAACATGAACATAATTACAAATCAGGGGATGACATCCGTGACATTATCGTGGATCATTCCGTGTTTGTACCTGCTTTCTCGCTTCCCTACACGGTAGATGAGAACAATGAACCAGTGTTTTTAAATAAAGAATAGAATAGTTGTCATGAACCCTTTTTTAGAGAATACATTCTAAAGAAGGGTTTTTTGTTTTATTTACATGAAACATAATGCCCCACTAATTCTTGCTTATTAACCATATATAAAAATAAAGAGGGAAAAGGGATGAATTTTCTATTAAAGTAGTCATATTTAATTAGGACAACATCATACACATATAGTGTCATAGATTATATCCTTACTAGAAAATGAAAATCCCAAGATAAATGTCGGGAGGGAATCACTTGGAAAAAGTAGATATTTTCAAAGATATCGCTGAACGTACGGGCGGCGATATATATTTAGGGGTCGTAGGAGCTGTTCGTACAGGGAAATCAACATTCATTAAAAGGTTCATGGAGTTAGTGGTTCTGCCGAATATAGGAAACGAGTCTGATAAAGCTCGTGCTCAAGATGAGCTGCCGCAAAGTGCAGCTGGTAAAACGATTATGACAACAGAGCCTAAATTTGTTCCTAACCAGGCAGTAAAGGTTAAAGTAGATGAGGGCCTTGATGTAAATATCCGTCTTGTAGACTGTGTAGGCTACACTGTACCTGGGGCGAAAGGGTATGAGGATGAAAATGGTCCAAGAATGATCAATACTCCTTGGTATGAAGAACCAATCCCATTCCACGAGGCAGCGGAGATAGGTACGAGAAAAGTAATTCAAGAGCATTCCACTATTGGTGTGGTCATTGCTACAGATGGCTCAATCGGAGAAATTCCTCGCAGAGATTATATTGAAGCAGAGGAAAGGGTTGTGGAAGAATTAAAAGAAGTTGGTAAACCATTCATCATGGTAATCAACACAGTACAACCACATCACCCTGAAACAGAAGCCTTAAAACGCGAGCTGTCCGAAAAGTATGACATCCCTGTTATTGCAATGAGTGTGGAGAGCATGAGGGAGTCAGATGTGTACAACGTGTTAAGAGAGGCATTATTCGAATTCCCGGTACTAGAAGTGAATGTGAACCTTCCAAGCTGGGTAATGGTCCTTAAAGATAACCACTGGCTGCGTGAAAGCTACCAAGAGGCTGTAAAAGACACGGTGAAGGATATTAAGCGTCTTCGTGACGTGGACCGTGTGGTGGGTCAATTCAGCGAGTATGAATTTATCGACAGGGCTGGCCTTGCAGGAATAGAGATGGGGCAGGGTATCGCGGAAATCGACCTATATGCTCCAGACGATCTATACGATCACATTCTCAAAGAAGTAGTGGGAGTGGAGATTCGAGGAAAAGATCACTTGTTGCAATTAATGCAAGACTTTGCATATGCAAAAGCGGAGTATGACCAGGTCTCCGACGCATTGAAAATGGTGAAGCAGACAGGATACGGCATTGCCTCTCCTGCTCTTACAGATATGAGTCTAGAAGAACCAGAAATTATTCGCCAAGGATCTCGCTTTGGGGTCAGATTAAAAGCAGTGGCGCCATCCATTCACATGATTAAGGTGGATGTAGAAAGTGAATTCGCACCGATTATCGGTACTGAAAAACAAAGCGAGGAACTTGTTCGCTACTTGATGCAAGACTTTGAGGATGACCCACTATCTATCTGGAATTCCGATATCTTCGGACGCTCCCTGAGCTCCATTGTTAGAGAAGGTATCCATGCCAAAATATCATTAATGCCTGAAAACGCCAGATACAAGCTAAAAGAAACACTAGAGCGAATCATCAACGAAGGCTCCGGCGGCCTAATCGCGATAATTCTATAAAACTTCTAGCTGTTGATTGAAGCAAAAGGTGAACACTCCTGAGGGAGATAGCGCTAGGTGGAGACCCTGCAGGTTGCCGAGGAGGCTCACGTCAGCCCCTGGGAAAGCGAAGCCGTTTGCGGAAATCAACAGCAGCGTTAAAAAAACTGTCGAAAATGTTTAAGAGCTTCCCGACTGTGGAAATAACACAGATGGGAAGCTGTTTTTTGTGTATTAAAACAGAGAAACGCTTGATATAAAGGGATTCTTATGTTAATCTACATACAGAAAATCTTCTCTTAATTGGCGAAATATTCCTCTAGAAGCACTTTTTTGTGAGAAATTTGTTGAAATCTAGTGTTTAATGGGTTAATATTAGCCTAGTTACAAGATTAAGCGATTCTACTATGTATAGAATCAATCAAAATTGTGAACAAATGTTAGTACTAAAGGCTTTTGCTAGACTAAAATGCTATTTTGGTTTAGAATAGCGATAACTCCTTTGGGAGGAGGTGAATGGCATGAACAAGACAGATTTAATCAATGCAGTTGCTGAAGCTAGTGAACTTTCCAAAAAGGATGCTACTAAAGCAGTTGATGCTGTTTTCGATACAATTCTTGACGCACTTAAAAACGGTGACAAAGTACAATTAATCGGTTTTGGTAACTTTGAAGTACGTGAGCGTGCTGCGCGTAAAGGTCGTAACCCACAAACTGGGGAAGAGATCGAAATCGCTGCAAGCAAAGTACCAGCTTTCAAACCTGGTAAAGCACTTAAGGATGCTGTGAAATAATTGACAGCTACATAGTCAAATGAATGTCATCTTAAAGAGGCGCATAGTTTGCGCCTCTTTATTTTTGCTTTTTTAAAAAAACTTATGCTAGAATCACATTACAGCTATTTTACGGTAATGTAGGAGGATAAAGAAATGACAGAAGTTAATAAGGCTCAAATAGAAGAAGCAGTAAGAATGATTTTGGAAGCAATCGGGGAAGATCCTAATCGCGAGGGACTACTAGATACACCTAAACGTGTAGCAAAAATGTATACAGAAGTTTTTGCTGGCCTAAATGAAGATCCTAAAGAGCATTTTAAGACAGTCTTCGGGGAAGCACATGAAGAATTGGTACTTGTTAAAGACATCTCGTTCTTCTCCATGTGTGAACATCACTTAGTTCCTTTCTTCGGAAAAGCCCATGTAGCATACATACCTAGAGGAGGAAAAGTTACTGGTCTTAGTAAACTTGCCCGTGCGGTGGAGGCGGTTGCAAAAAGACCACAACTCCAAGAAAGAATTACTTCAACCATAGCAGAATCCATTGTAGAATCACTTGATCCACACGGTGTAATGGTAGTAGTGGAGGCAGAGCACATGTGTATGACCATGCGTGGTGTCAAAAAGCCCGGTGCAATGACCATTACATCTGCAGTTCGCGGTGTACTAGAAAATGACCCAGCAGCTAGAGCGGAAGTTTTATCTTTAATTAAAGGATAAGTCAACACTGTAAACGATAAGGAGGATTGTCATGAGTCAAACAAACTCGAACGACTTTATTGTAATCAAAGCGAAGGAAGATGGCGTAAGTGTCATTGGACTTACACGTGGAACAGACACACGGTTCCATCATTCCGAAAAGCTTGACAGAGGAGAAGTGATGATTGCCCAGTTCACCGAGCACACCTCCGCGATCAAGATAAGAGGCAAAGCGACCATCCAATCTTCCCATGGAGAAATGGAAACAGACTAAAAGATACAATAAATCTTGAGTAAGAAAGCAGAAGAATAAATATTTCTCTGCTTTTCTTATTATCTATTCAATAGCGGGTTAAACTAAAGAAAGATAGCCCATTTTAACAATATGCTTCACTAATGTGCTATAATTAACTTTGTCTATTTTAGTTCGACTCTATTGTCTGTATAGTTTTGGTGAAACGGACGATGTCAGTCAAGAAAAGGGAACAAGGGTGGTCTTTAGTGAGTCATATACATATATCCATTATAAAAGAGAAATTACATAATCTGATTACACATCCATATTTAATTAAACATATTGAATACCCTGCCATTGATGAGGATAAGTTATTGTTGCTATATTCCATCTTGGAATCCATCGATATATCTGATGAAAAAAAAGAACAATACATATTATCAACCATGCTTGTCCAGATTGCCCTTGATACCCATGATATGGTGACAAATGCGAAAGCAGATCAAATGAAAGACGGCGATGAAAAGAGTCGTCAATTGACTGTTTTGGCTGGTGATTTTTATAGTGGCCTTTATTACAGTCTCTTGGCAGATGTGAATGACATATCGATGATTAAAACACTCGCACATTCCATAAAACAAATAAATGAGCATAAGATTGCCTATTATCATCAAGAACTCGAAGGAATCGAACCATTGATGGACAGTCTGGGAAAGATAGAATCTTCACTTATTCAGTCCGTTTCTGACTTTTTCTCCAATTCAATTCTCAAAGAATTAAGCGGCAACTTTCTTTTATTAAAGCGCTTAATTCAAGAACGGAAACTTTTCTGTCACGAAAGATCTACCTTTCTTTTTGACACTTTGCGAAGAATAGCCTTCTCAAAAGGAGAAAAGGATGTAGCATCCAAAGAACAGGAAACCTATATGTTATACCTTATTGACAGGTATATCGATCATATCAAACAAAGAATAGAACAATTGACGCATTCTATTCCAACAATGAACAAACTATTAGAAACAAGAATACAAGAACTTTTCTATGAAATCCCATTTTCATCGAAAAAGTATGCGGAAGAAGGGTAAGCCATGCAACATCCATCTAAAGAAGAGCGTGTTCATAATGTTTTTGAAAAAATATATAAAAACTATGACAAAATGAATTCAGTCATCAGTTTCCAACGTCATGTAGCTTGGCGTAAGGATACGATGAAAAGAATGAATGTGGCAGATGGCGCCAAAGCATTGGACGTTTGCTGCGGAACAGCGGATTGGACCATCTCTATGGCAGAGGCAGTCGGCCCAAGTGGGAAAGTGGTTGGCCTCGACTTTAGTGAAAACATGCTTTCTATCGGCAAAGAAAAAGTGAAAAACCTTGGAAAGAAGAATATTGAACTGCTTCATGGAAATGCGATGGCACTTCCTTTTGAAGATAATACGTTTGATTATGTGACGATTGGTTTCGGGTTACGTAATGTGCCTGACTATTTTCAAGTGTTGAAAGAGATGTACAGAGTAGTCAAGCCGGGCGGAAAGGTTGTTTGTTTAGAAACTTCACAACCTACCATGCCAGGTTTCCGTCAAGTGTATTTTCTTTATTTTCAATACGTAATGCCGATGCTAGGGAAGGTTTTCGCCAAAAGCTATAATGAGTACGCTTGGTTACATGAATCAGCTAAGGACTTCCCGGGAATGAAAGAACTAAAAAAGATGTATGAAAAAGTAGGTTTCCAACCAGTTGAGGTAAAGGCATATACAGGTGGAGTCGCTGCCATGCATTTAGGAGTTAAACCTAGAAAATAGTTTGTAAAGGTGACCTACATGAAATTAAAGATGATGTATTCCTTTTTAAATAATGATTTGCAAATAATTGAAAATGAATTAGAAGCTACCATTCAAACAGAACGAGCTTTGTTACAAGAGGCATCGTTACATTTACTTCAGGCTGGAGGGAAAAGAATTCGACCAGTCTTTGTTCTGTTGGCCGCAAAACTAGGAACGTACGACATACATAAAGTCAAGAATGTTGCGGTCGCCCTGGAACTCATGCATATGGCATCTCTTGTTCACGACGATGTTATTGATGACGCGGAATTAAGGCGGGGAAAAGCTACGATTAAAGCAAAATGGGATAACCGCATTGCAATGTACACGGGCGATTATATTTTTGCAAGGTCCCTTGAAATGATGACTAGAGTAGAAGACATCGAAGCGCACCGCATCCTCTCTAATACGCTTGTAGAACTCTGTAAAGGCGAAATCGAACAGATCCGAGATAAGTATAACTACGATCAAAACCTGCGGACATATTTGCGAAGAATTAAAAGAAAGACCGCAATCCTTATTGCCGTCAGTTGTCAGCTTGGAGCCATCACTTCCGGTGTCTCTGCATCGGTTCATCAGAGCCTTTATTGGTTTGGTTATTATGTCGGAATGTCTTTCCAAATTACAGATGACATTCTTGACTTTACTTCTACCGAAGAACAGCTAGGGAAGCCTGCCGGAAGTGATCTTCTGCAGGGTAATATTACCTTACCTGTTCTATATGCCATGGAATCGCCTGGATTGAACGAGAAGATCCGTACGATTCACGAACATAGCAGTTCAGTGGAAATAAAGGAAATAATTGAGTTGATCAAAAGGTCTGATGCGATTGAACGTTCCTTTGCACTTAGTGACCGTTATTTGGAGAGGGCATTCAAGGAACTTGAAAAACTTCCAAATGGACTTGCTAAACGCACCTTCAGCAATGTGGCAAAATATATTGGAAAACGTAAATACTAGGCCAAATTTCGCAAACTTTGTAAAATATTACGATAATTCTCCATCTTCTGTTGCGAAACTATAAAAACCGTGATATATTTTGGTAGGTTAGGGTTTACCTAACCTTACATAATCGTAATGGGGTGGAGAAATTATTATGGAAAAAACATTTTTAATGGTAAAGCCTGATGGCGTACAACGTAACCTTATCGGTGAAATCGTTTCTCGTTTTGAAAAAAAGGGTTTCCAACTTGTTGGTGCAAAATTAATGCAAATTCCTACTGAATTGGCAGAAGAGCACTACGGTGAACATAAAGAGCGTCCTTTCTTTGGAGAGCTTGTAGACTTCATCACTTCTGGTCCTGTATTCGCAATGGTTTGGCAAGGTGAAAATGTAATCGCTACCGCGCGCCACATGATGGGTGCTACAAACCCTAAAGATGCAGCTCCTGGAACTATCCGCGGAGAGTACGGCGTAACTGTAGGAAAGAACATCATTCACGGTTCTGATTCTTCCGAGAGTGCAGAGCGCGAAATCGGTCTTTTCTTTAATGGCGAAGGTCTTGTTGAGTACAAAAGAGACGTAAACAACTGGATCTACTAATATTTAAGATAAATTGAAAACGCTTTATCTAAAAAACCCTTCTCAGTTTGAGAGGGGTTTTTTTGTTGATTTTTTGATGGTGGGGACGAATTACGGAGACTGTTTTTAGGTGGAGAAGGGTAAAGTGTAGAATATTTAAGCTAAGAGGTAGAAGGTCGTTTGGGAAATGTATTAAGGTATGCCGGGAAATGTAGAAGGTGGGGGGCCAAACGGTAGAAGGTTGAAATTTAAGTGTAGAAGCTAATTCGGAAAAATTTTTGAAGCTACGTCCCATCTCCAATCTCAAATCAGCTATACTGAAATTACAGATATAGAGAGAAAGTAGATGAATGGCATGAGGGACGATTACAATCAGTTTATTGAACAGATAAAAAGGAAGACAGGTATTGACCTGGCACTTTATAAAGAAGGGCAGATGAAAAGAAGGCTGACCTCTCTGTACGAAAAAAAGGGCCTGAAAAATTTTAATGAATATTACCGTCTTCTAGAAAAGAATCGGGAAGAACTTTTTGAATTTCTCGATCGAATGACCATAAATGTTTCTGAGTTCTATCGAAATTATAAGCGTTGGGAGATCTTAGAGAAGAAAATTCTCCCTGAATTGATAAAGGAAAACAAGAGTCCAAAAGTTTGGAGTGCTGCATGTTCCACAGGAGAGGAGCCTTATACACTTTCCATGGTGCTAAGTAACTTCCTGCCACTGAAAGAAATAAAAATCAAAGCTACCGATATTGACTCAAATGTCATTGCAAGGGCAAAGCTAGCAACGTACCAGGAACGATCCCTACAGGAGGTTCCCACCGAAATCAAAAATAAGTATTTCACCAAGCAAGATGCTTTCTATAAGGTTAAAGATGAAATAAAGAATACAGTTATTTATAAAAGACTTAATCTACTATCGGATCCTTTTGAAACTGGCCACGATTTGATTGTCTGCCGGAACGTATTGATATATTTTACAGAGGAAGCAAAGGAGCAGCTTTACTACAAATTCAGTAATTCTCTAAAAAAAGGCGGTATTCTTTTTGTAGGAAGTACCGAACAAATTTTTCAGCCGGCAAAGTACGGTTTTGAAGTAGTAGACACATTTTTTTACAGGAAGATCTAACGTACAAACTATATAGCTGCACATTTTTTTTACTAGAACAATTCGCTACACTTGTGTTATAGTATTACATAATTAATTTCACTTACACGCTTAAAAGCTTTAAAGAGATAAAGGAGAGGCTGATGACGATGAGATATTTGACTGCTGGCGAGTCGCATGGACCGCAATTGACAACCATATTAGAAGGTGTCCCAGCTGGGCTGCCACTGACTGTCGAGGATATTAATGATGATCTTGCAAGAAGACAGAAAGGGCATGGCCGTGGCCGAAGAATGCAGATTGAAAAGGATACTGTAGATATTCTAAGTGGAGTTCGTCATGGTCAAACGTTAGGTTCTCCCATAACCTTAGCGGTAACAAATGATGATTGGAAGCATTGGACAAAAATTATGGGGATAGAACCCCTTTCTCAAGAAGATCAAGAAGAGGTAAAACGAAAAGTTACAAAGCCTCGTCCTGGACATGCAGACCTTAATGGTGCCATCAAATACGGTCATCGTGATATGAGGAATGTCTTAGAGCGTTCTTCCGCAAGGGAAACGACCGTAAGGGTAGCAGCAGGTGCTGTTGCACGAAAATTCCTCGCTGAACTAGGCATTAAAGTAGCAGGACATGTAACAGAAATAGGAGGGGTGAAAGCAGAACCTCAACCAATCAAGAATCTTGATGACTTAAAAGTGCAAACCGAAGCTTCTCCAGTTCGTTGCTATGATAAAAAAGTAGAGCAAGAGATGATGGATGCGATTGACACAGCCAAAGAGAATGGAGATTCTATTGGCGGTATTGTGGAAGTCATAGTCGAGGGAGTTCCTGCTGGAGTAGGCAGTTACGTGCATTATGATCGAAAGTTAGATGCGAAGGTTGCCGCATCCATTATGAGCATCAATGCCTTTAAAGGTGTGGAGTTTGGGGTTGGGTTCCAAGCAGCGAGCCTTCCTGGTAGCAAGGTTCATGATGAGATTGCTTGGAGTGAAGATAGAGGGTATTACAGATTATCCAATAACCTTGGAGGTTTTGAAGGCGGCATGACGACGGGTATGCCGATTGTGGTAAGAGGTGTCATGAAACCAATTCCTACCCTTTACAAGCCGCTTCAAAGCGTTGATATTGATACAAAAGAGCCGTTCCAGGCAAGCATAGAACGTTCCGACAGTTGTGCGGTACCAGCAGCAAGCGTGGTGGCAGAAGCGGTGGTCGCGTGGGAAATCGCTCAAGCGATCGTAGAACAGTTCGGACAGGACAGAATGGACCTTATCAAGGAAAATGTCCAAAGGATGCGAGAACATGCCGCAAAGTTCTAACTGGAAGGAAATTCCCATTCAGACTGAATCAAAGGAGTATCCTGTATTTTTAGGAAAAGGCGCGGTAAAGCAATTGTCACCATTTCTGGGTTCATTTCAAAAGAAACCGAGTAAGGTGCTAATAGTGACAGATGATGTAGTTGCTGACCTGTACCTTTCTGAAATAGTTTCAAGTTTAACACAAAAATTTATCGTGCATTCTTATGTACTTCCTAATGGGGAAGAAGCAAAGTCATTCGAAAACTATCATGCCATTCAAACATTCGCGCTAGAAAAAGGAATGGACCGCCATTCTGTCATTATTGCTCTTGGTGGTGGAGTGATAGGAGATATTGCAGGGTTTGTTGCCTCTACATTTATGAGGGGAATCAAATTCATTCAAGTGCCAACTACACTTCTCGCGCATGACAGTGCAGTAGGCGGGAAGGTCGCAATTAATCATCCGCTTGGAAAAAATATGATTGGTTCCTTTTATCAACCCGAAGCGGTCATATATGATGTAGATTTCTTAAAAAGCCTTCCCGAAAAAGAAATGCGCTCAGGCTTTGCCGAAGTGGTGAAACATTCACTTATCTGGGACGACGAGTTCTATCAATGGATTAGAGAAAATATTAAAAGCCTGGACGATTTAACGGAAGACAGACTGCTTGTGTCCTTGGAAAACGGAATAAAAATCAAAACGGAAGTCGTATCAAATGATGAAAAAGAGACAGGTTTGCGGGCGATTTTAAACTTTGGCCATACATTAGGTCATGCTCTTGAGGCAGCTTACGGTTATGGAAAAATAACGCATGGAGACGGAGTAGCGCTCGGTATGCTTTTTGCAACAAGACTAAGCGAAAAGTTACATTCGGAACTGAAACTAACAACGGACTTGTTAGGAGCGTGGGAACGTTACGGCTTTCCAACTAAGATTAGACCTTCCGTTTCCCCTGAAGAACTGTTAGGTTGGATGAAAAAAGACAAAAAAACACAGAACAGTCATATACATATGGTATTGATACAGTCAGTAGGAAATGTAGAACTGCGTACCGTATCAGATGAGTTCATACTAGAAACGTTACAAGAATTTTATTGAAAAGGGGGAATTCGGTGATTCGTGGTGTAAGAGGCGCAACAACCATACTTGAGAATTCAGAAAAAGAAATCATTTGTAAAACAGAAGAATTATTAACAAGCATGATTGATGCGAACAACATTGTGGCCGAAGATGTCGCGCAAGTACTTATTTCTGTAACAGCAGATATCACGGCATGTTTTCCTGCCAAAGCGCTTCGAAATCTTGAAGGCTGGGATTATGTCCCTGTCATGTGTACAAAAGAGATTGCTGTGCCTAACTCACTGCCTTCCTGTATTAGAGTAATGATGACTGTCAACACAGAAGTCGCGCAAAAGAACATTCAGCATATTTATTTACATGAAGCAGTAAGTTTACGACCGGACCTAGCAAAAGCTTTATCGGTTGACAATTAGCAATCTTCTATCATATAGTACTAACAAGTAGTAAAACAGTTTAGAGATTAGTTTAGAGATTTAAGTTGAGGGCTAAAGAGCCAAGAGTAATACCCAACCCAATATATTAATTATTGAGCCGAGTTGAGAAGAGAATAGCTGAGAATGAGTCGAGATTAGCTGAGGTTAGAATGTATCCTATAAATCTACCCAAAGACTATCCTCTGTCTTTGGGTTTTTGTTTTTCCTCATTCTGTAACGCCTCGTTACAAACTCATTCTCCATTTCGTGAAAATGGAGGAGATCACATGCATCAGTTTGCAGACTTTCTGCATGCAAGCAAACATTACAAAACCATTCCCATTATGGAAAGTTTTTTTGAAGACACATTAACACCCGTTTCCATCTTTCAGGCTTTAAGAAATGAAGCGGTTTATCTTTTAGAAAGTAAAGAGCCTAAATCAGATTGGGCGAGGTATTCTTTTATTGGATTAAATCCATTTCTAAAGATAATAGCCGAGAATACCACCATATCTTTACGGGACGAAAAGACAAACCACATCCTATTTCAATCTAAAGAATTGAATGAGGTCATCAAACAAGCTAATAACCTACTTCAAGTAAAGCTCCTGGAAAAAAAGATAGGGTTTACAGGGGGAGCAGTCGGATATCTAAGTTATGATTTTATCCCGACGATCGAAAAAGTGCCCATGCACCCATCCTATGGAGGAGAACACACAGCAAATCTATTGTATTGCGAAGATATAGTGGTATGTGATCATAAGGAAAATGAATTACATTTTATTCATTATATCCGTTTAGATGGAAATGAAGATGAAAAAGAGCTGAAGAATAGATTTAGTCAGGCAAAACAATCAATACTTGATAAAGTTTCTCTGATAAGAAAACGCCAAGAAAGCGACCCGCTTGTGGAAGTGGATAACGGAAAAAAAGAACTAACTGTTCAATCCAATTATACAAAAGAGAGATTCATTGAACATGTAGAAAAGATTAAGAAATATATCCAGACTGGTGACATCTTTCAATGTGTCCTTTCCCAGCGTTTTGAGTTAGAAGCAGACATGGAAGGATTTGACGTTTACCGAGTGTTAAGAAGACAAAACCCCTCTCCATACCTGTTTTATCTCAAATATGACGAAATGGAACTGATAGGGAGCTCTCCAGAGAGGCTGATACAAATTCAAGATAAGAAGTTAGAGATTCATCCGATAGCTGGAACAAGGAAAAGAGGAAAAACACAAGAGGCAGACCAGCAGCTTGCGGAGGACCTAATGCAAGATGAAAAAGAACAGGCCGAACATTATATGCTTGTCGATCTTGCCAGAAACGATTTAGGAAGAGTCGCCAAATATGGAACTGTCCATACGCCGGTCATGAAAGAGCTTGTGTATTTTTCAAGGGTGATGCACCTTATTTCCATCGTGAAGGCCGAACTTGCTCCAAGCTACACACCTGTAGAAGCCTTGCTTGCAGCATTTCCCGCTGGAACGGTTTCCGGCGCACCAAAGGTAAGGGCGATGCAGATCTTGCAAGAACTCGAGCCGACAGTAAGAAACACCTACGCTGGAGCCATTTGTTATATCGGTTTTGACGGAAATATTGATTCTTGTATTACTATCAGGACCATTCAAAAACGCGGCAACAGCTTTTATGTTCAGGCAGGAGCAGGTGTGGTAGCAGATTCTGTACCGGAACTGGAATATAAAGAAACAGTAAACAAAGCCTCGGCATTAATAGAAACGATCCAACTAGCGAATAAATATTTTGCCAAAAAGTCGGGAGGGTCTGCAAGCTATGTTTAAAGCTTATTTAACGAAATTAATAGATGGGGCGAACCTTACAACAGAAGAAGCCGAAAGTGCGATGGATCTAATGATGAATGGGGAGGTAACCTCCAGTCAGATTGCAAGTTTTATCTCTATTCTCAGATTCCGCGGGGAGACTTCGGAGGAAATGTTGGGTTTCACAAAAGCGATGCGAGGTCATATGAAGCCGATATCTTTTGCGCATCCTCATTTAATCGACACATGCGGTACAGGAGGGGATGGAGCCTCTACCTTCAATATTTCTACTGCTTCTGCCATTGTGGCGGCAAGTGGTGGGGCAAAAGTAGCCAAACATGGAAATCGGGCAGTTTCTTCTTCCAGTGGAAGTGCAGATGTGTTGGAGCAGCTGCAACTTCCCGTTCAGCAAACACTTGAAGAAGCGACAGAAAACCTTAAAGTCAATGGAATGAGCTTTCTTTTTGCCCCTATTTACCACGAGGCAATGAAGCATGCGGTCGCTCCTAGAAAAGAAATCGGATTTCGGACTATTTTCAATCTGCTTGGTCCTTTGGCCAATCCTGTTCGTTGTAAAAAGCAGGTGATCGGTGTGTTTTCAGCAGACTATGCTTATAAAATGGCGGAAGTATTGAATGAGCTTGGTTCCGAACATGTATTGATTGTAGCAGGGGAAGATGGGTTGGATGAAATTACGATTACCGCAAGGACGCATGTGGTGGAAGTGAAAAATGGGAAAATAACATCCTATACGATAGCTCCTGAGGACTTTGGGTTTGAACGAGGCCGCCTGGAGGACATTCAGGTGTCTAACAGTTTACAGAGTTCCCATCTTATCAAGCAAATTTTCCAAAACAAAAGCAATGAAAGTGCACGAAATATCGTTTGTTTAAATGCTGGTGCTGCTCTGTATGTATCAGGAATTACCGAAACAATCCATAAGGGTGTAGAGCTTGCCCTTCAATTGATTAAGGAAAATAAACCGTACGAACTATTACAGCAACTAAAGAAGGCAGGGGTGACGGAACATGTTAACTAACATTGTCGAGACAAAAAAGATGGAAGTGAAAAATCTAACACTTCCTTCCCAAAAACAAGTAGAGCGTTACTCCTTTTATGATGCACTTGCCAATCCCAATCGTCATTTAGGCGTGATAGCAGAAATGAAAAAGGCCTCCCCGTCAAAGGGGATCTTAAAAGAAAGCTTTGCTCCTATCGATATTGGAGCGGAATATGAAAAAGTCGGGGTGGATGCGATATCTGTTCTCACAGATCAGACATATTTCAAAGGATCAAAGCATGATTTGATGATGGTAAAGGAAACAACAAGCCTTCCTGTACTGAGAAAAGATTTTATTATAGACCCGATTCAGGTGGAGGAGAGTGCAAGAATTGGTGCAGATGCGATTTTGTTAATTGCTGAAATTCTTACCGACCAAAAATTAGCTGCCTTATATAAACAAGCGACAGGTTTAGGTTTGGATGTACTGGTGGAAGTGCACAGCTTGAATAGGCTAATGCAACTACTGCAAACAATCACGCCAAAGATAATCGGAGTAAATAATAGAAATCTTGCAACCTTTGAAACAGATATTCAAACAACCAAGGACCTGGCAAATTACATCCCTAGCTCTTCCTTACTTGTGAGTGAAAGCGGCATATTAACTGCTGATGACCTGCGCCAAGTAAAAGAGTTTGGTGCAAAAGCCGTGCTTGTTGGGGAAGCGTTTATGAAAGATCAAACACCAAGTACAGGGGTGAAGAGATTATTCGGAGAGTTGGAGCATGTCTAGAACGAAGGTGAAATTCTGCGGCAACAAAAGTTTGGAAGATTATGAGGCAACAGTATCGTCGGACGCAGACTATCTAGGCTTCGTTTTTGCGAGGAGTAAGCGCCAGGTAAAACCCGAACAGGTGGCAGAATGGGTAGTAGCCGTTCCTCCTCGGAACAAGCGGCTCGTAGGAATCTTTGTCAATCAAAGTAAAGAGTTCATCCTTCATGCTGTCCGCACTGTTCCGCTTGATGTCGTTCAGTGCCACGGAGATGAGGGCCTGACTTTTATTAAAGAGTTGAAGTCACAATGTAATGTGGATATTTGGAAGGTAATTCATCACGAAGATGAAACCACCTTAAATAAATTAACCCCCTTCATTGGTACAATAGATGGTTTTGTGGTAGATAAAAAAGTCGGCAATCAGTATGGAGGGACGGGAACAAGCTTCAACTGGGAGCATATCCCTCTTTATGACAAGCTTTCGAAACAATATGGTATCCCTTATATGATTGCGGGCGGAATTAATGTAGAGACATTACAAGAACTGTTACCTTATTCACCACAAGGAATCGATCTATCAAGTGGAATAGAAGAGAATTTTGCTAAAAGTAAAGAAAAAATGAATCTGATAGAAAGAATGGTGAGGGAACATGACAAACGTACAAACACCAGATAGCTTCGGTAGATTTGGGGAATTCGGGGGCAAGTATGTGCCTGAAACATTGATGCTGCCGTTGGAAGAATTAGAACAAGGCTTACAAGAGGCCTTAAAAGATCCAACCTTTCTAGAAGACTATCATTATTATTTAAAGGAGTATTCTGGGAGACCTACAGCGTTAACATACGCCGAAAAACTTTCAAGCCGTATCGGTGGAGCAAAAATCTACTTAAAGAGAGAAGACTTGAATCATACTGGCGCACATAAGATTAATAACGCTATCGGTCAGGCATTGCTTGCAAAGCGCTTGGGCAAAAAGAAGATCATCGCCGAAACTGGTGCAGGGCAACATGGGGTGGCAGCCGCAACCGTTGCTGCCAAGTTTGGACTCGAGTGTAAGGTGTTCATGGGCGAGGAAGACATTGAGCGCCAGGCATTAAACGTTTTTCGTATGAAATTACTAGGAGCAGAAGTAATACCTGCTACAAGCGGCAATAAAACGCTTAAAGATGCTACAAATGAAGCCATTCGCTACTGGGTGCAGCATTGTGAAGACCACTTCTATATGATTGGTTCTGTTGTGGGTCCACACCCATATCCATATATGGTGCGTGAATTTCAACGGGTGATTGGTGAGGAGTCCAAAAGACAGTTCCAAGAACGAGAAGGCGGTTTGCCAGACAAAATTGTAGCCTGTGTAGGCGGAGGCTCCAATGCAATTGGAATGTTTGCACCATTTGTTGACGACGATGTGAAACTTATTGGTGTGGAAGCTGCCGGAAAAGGCATTGATACTCCTCTTCATGCTGCAACGTTAACGAAAGGGACCAAAGGAGTTATCCATGGATCTTTAACGTATCTGATTCAAGATGAACACGGTCAGATCATTGAACCCTATTCCATTTCAGCTGGCTTGGATTATCCTGGTATTGGACCAGAGCATGCCTATTTAAAAGACAGCAACAGAGTGGAATATCAAAGTGTGACAGATGAGGAAGCGTTGGAGGCCCTTCATATTCTTGCAAAAGAAGAGGGCATCATTCCCGCGATAGAGTCGGCTCACGCACTTGCAACCGCCTATAAAGAAGCAGCAAAAATGCCAAGTGATAAAACGGTCCTCGTATGTTTATCGGGGCGCGGGGACAAAGACGTGCATACATTAATGAATAGAATGGAGGGGACAGTAGAATGACAACGTATCTAGAGAGATTACCAAAACATGACAAGCTGTTTATTCCATTTATCATGTCTGGGGACCCTACACCGGAATTGACAATAAAACTGGCCCTTCTTTTAGAGGAAGCAGGTGCATCTGTACTAGAGCTTGGAGTACCTTACTCTGATCCGCTAGCAGATGGCCCGGTTATACAACGTGCTTCTAAGCGGGCTTTGGCTCATAAAACAACCATAACTAGCACGATGGAGCTTGCTGGAGAAATGAGAAGAAGAGGACTGAAAATTCCGATCATCCTCTTTACGTATTTCAATCCTGTGTTACAATTAGGGGAAGAATCCTTTTTCGCTTTAGCGAAGCAAAATCAGGTCGACGGGCTCCTCATTCCTGATCTTCCGTTTGAAGAGAGCGGGCGAATACGAGAGAAATGCAGCGAACACGCTATAACGTATATCTCTCTTGTTGCCCCAACTTCCAAAGACCGGATGAATACGATCACAGAGCATGCCCAAGGATTTTTATATTGTATCTCATCGCTTGGCGTGACAGGGGTGCGTAAGGAATTTTCCGAGGAGTTGTATGCTTTTCTTGAAGAAGTGAAAAAGAAAAGCAACGTCCCGACTGCAGTAGGATTCGGAATCTCAGAGAGTGAACACATACAAACCTTAAAACCATATTGTGATGGCTTTGTGGTGGGAAGTGCACTCATAAAAATGATTGAACAAAAAGAAAAACAATTTAGAGTTGATGAAGAAAAAACATTGCATGAATTAAAACAACAAATAGAGGAGCTTATTTCTCCACTTTTGGCAGAAAGGTGATTGTTGAAGATGGATATTAAAGAACAACTGCTTAACTTGACCCCATATCAACCTGGGAAAACAATGGAAGAAGTGAAGAGGGAATTAGGACTTGAAAAAATAGTGAAACTAGCATCTAATGAGAATCCTTATGGGTGCTCCCCGTCTGTTCAACAGGCATTGATCGCGGAGCTAAGCAAGTCCGCAACATACCCTGATGGTTATGCAAGAGACTTGCGAGATGTACTTGCAGCCCAAACAGGTGTAGGCGAAAAAGAGCTTATTTTCGGAAACGGCTCTGATGAGGTCATTCAAATTGTTTGCCGGGCACTATTGAGACCTGGAAAGAATACGGTCATGCCAACTCCTTCTTTCCCACAATACAAGCATAACGCCATTATTGAAGGGGCAGAAGTTCGAGAAATTCCATTAAAAGATGGTTACCACCAGCTTGACGAAATGCTTAATTCGATAGATGAGAATACAGCAATCGTTTGGTTATGCAGTCCAAATAATCCTACAGGAACGTATATTAAGGAAGAGCTACTTCTTTCTTTTCTTGAGAAAGTCCCTGCTAGTACGTTAGTAGTTGTGGATGAAGCATACAAGGAGTATGTCACGTCAGACGACTACCCTGAAACGGTGAAACTGTTAAAAGACTATCCAAACCTTATGATTACGCGTACTTTCTCGAAAGCTTACGGCCTTGCAAGTTTTCGAATCGGATATGGTATTGCCAATGAAAAGCTAATCCGCCTCATCGAACCGGCAAGGGAACCTTTTAATACGAACTCCCTGGCTCAGGTTGCTGCCAAGGCTGCAGTAAGAGACCAATCTTTTATAAAAGATTGTGTGACAAAGAATAAAGAAGGTTTAGAGCAATATTACGTGTTCTGCGAGGAAATGAAGCTTGCCTATTACCCATCTGAAGGGAATTTCATTTTGATTGATTTCCAAACGGACTCCGATGTATTGTTTCAATACTTGATGAAAAAAGGCTATATTGTGCGTTCTGGAAAAGCATTAGGTTACCCGACTTGTTTACGTATTACAGTCGGAACAAAAGATCAAAACGCAGAGATCATCTCTTACTTGAAAGAATATAAAATGAAGCAAGCCATCTAATAGAGAGGAGATATCCTCTCTATTTACATATATAAAGACATCAGGCGGTGAAGTGTAGTGAACGGGAAAGTATTGGTCATCGGACTTGGGCTGATCGGCGGGTCCATTGCCCTTGCGATAAAAAAAGAACACCCTAACGCGAGTATAATAGGATACGATATAAATACCCAGCAGGCAAAATTAGCAACGTCATTAAAAGTCATTGATGAGTTCTGTGAGAATTACGATGCGGAAGCAAAAGATGCAGATTTTATTGTCATATCTGTACCGGTTATGCAGGCAAATGAAGTATTAAAACATTTAAGTAGGATAACATTCACGAAACCACAAGTTGTGATTACCGATGTAGGAAGTACTAAGAACAGCATCACAACTCTGGCGGCTACCCTTTTCCCTCAGGAAAATGTTACATTCATAGGGGGGCATCCGATGGCAGGTTCCCATAAGAGCGGTGTGATTGCTGCCAAAAGCCACCTTTTTGAAAATGCTTTTTATGTGCTTACTCCATTTAAAGAGGATGCCAATCCAAAAGAAGTAGCCTTAACGAAAATGTGGCTTGCCGGGACAAAGGCAAACTTTATCACCATGTCTGCTGCAGAACATGATTTGGTAGCTGGAGTCATTAGTCATTTTCCTCATGTGGTCGCAGCAGGTTTAGTTCACCAGGCAGAGGACATGCAATCTACCAACCCGTTTGTCTCAAGACTTGCAGCCGGAGGGTTTCGAGATATCACTAGGATTGCCTCGAGCAACCCGACCATGTGGAAAGACATCTTAATACATAATAAAGCGACCATCCTAACACTTTTAGATCAATGGATGAAGCAAATGGAAGTGGTACGCGATCATTTGTCACAAGATAACGAAGCTTTCTTGCTTGAGTATTTCAGCAAAGCAAAAGAGTTCCGTGACGGCCTTCCGGTAAAATCCAAAGGTGCTATTCCGTCATTCTACGATTTATATGTGGATGTGCCTGACTACCCTGGGATCATTTCTGAGATTACAGGAATCCTTGCAAAAGAAAAAATAAGCATCACCAATATCCGTATCATGGAAACAAGAGAAGAAATCTATGGAGTGCTGAGACTAAGCTTCCAATCAGAGGATGATCGTCAATCAGCCGAAGATTGCTTACACAAACACACCATGTATGAAACTTATATTGTCTAGTTAGGAGAGAGAGAAAATGAAAAAGCTTACAGTTACTGCAAGTGGATTAGAAGGAACCATTCAAATCCCTGGAGATAAATCCATTTCCCATCGTTCCGTCATGTTCGGCTCTATGGCGGAAGGTAAAACGACAGTGGAGAATTTCCTCCCGGGTGATGACTGCCTAAGTACAATCAGTTGTTTCTCCAAGCTTGGAGTGAAGATAGAACAAGATGGCTCCAATGTGACGGTATATGGAAACGGATTGAAGGGACTTCGAGAGTCAACAGAAATATTGGATGTCGGGAATTCTGGAACAACAGCACGACTAATGATGGGGATCCTTTCCGGCTTGCCAATACACTCTGTCCTAATTGGGGACGAGTCTATCGCGAAAAGGCCGATGAAACGGGTGACTGTTCCGTTACGTGATATGGGAGCAAGAATACAAGGGAACCAGGATGGCAATTTCACGCCGATCTCTATTCAGGGAGGTGGCTTGACTGGACTTGATTACGTGTCACCTGTCGCAAGTGCTCAAGTGAAATCTGCTATTCTTTTGGCAGGGTTGCAGGCTGAAGGGGTTACCACTGTAAGTGAACCTTTTAAATCCCGTGACCATACAGAGAGAATGCTGCGTGCGTTTGGAGTGGAAGTAAAAGAAGAGGAAGGCTGCAAGGTAAGCGTAGTTGGTGGACAGAAGCTTGTGTCTGATCTGCATATTGTCGTTCCTGGAGATATCTCTTCTGCAGCGTTTTTCCTTGTGGCTGGGGCGATTGTGCCTGGAAGCAGGATTACACTGCAAAGGGTCGGGTTAAATCCTACTCGAACTGGGATATTAGAAGTTTTGAAAAATATGGGGGCAAGTCTTTCTTATTCTAATGTAGTAGAGGATGGACCGGAACCTTATGCTGATATTACCGTTGAATCTTCTGTGCTTAAAGGTGTTGAAATTGGCGGAGATATCATCCCACGCCTGATTGATGAAGTGCCTATCATCGCTTTGATGGCAACCCAGGCTGAGGGGACAACAGTCATTAAGGACGCAGAAGAGCTGAAGGTGAAAGAAACAAACCGTATTGACACAGTTGTGGACGAGCTGAAGAAGCTTGGAGCTGACATTGAGGCAACCGAGGACGGGATGATCATTAAAGGCAAAACAAAGTTGCATGGCGGCACCCTTGACAGCTACGGGGATCACCGTATCGGGATGATGGGTGCCATTGCGAGCTTAATTGCGCATGGAGAAACAGTTCTTCATAATGATGGGGCAATCAATGTCTCCTATCCGAGCTTTTTTGAGCATATGGAGAGTTTGAGAAGAGGTTGAATTTAGAGAAGGTGGTCCATCCATGGGGATGGGCCACTTTTTCATTTAGTTTGCTATTTTTAATAGCTTTGACTAAGGTCGTATGATTGCCTAGGGAGGGGTGGGGGTATATCTAACGTTTTGGGCGGGTGATAATCGGCATTTCGCCCGTAAATTGAGATTATCGCCAGATTAGTCTTATAAATCGCCCGTAAAATGAAATTTTCGCCCGATTCACCCAAAAAATAGCCCGTAATTTCTGATTATCGCCCGTTTTCTAACTAAGTACCACTAGGGGGTATGTGAACACTATGGTACGCGCCGGTGTCAGCGCGAGCCCAAACGTTACCCCAATTTCCGTACACCCCAATTATTACGTCCAAAGCATATTTCCCCCTTCCCTCGCATAGCTTGTCTTAAGGACAATACAAGAGGGGGATGCTATGGAATATATTATAGAAGCTGCCAATGTGGTCAAGAACAAATCAACACTCCTCCATACCAATTTGCTAGTGAAAGATAGCAAAATCCATTACATGAAAGAAGGCCCTTTTGTCAATTCAAAATCCATGAGAATGGATACTTCCCCCTATGTGCTGACACCCGGACATGTTATGCTGGTCGATAACCTTAATCAAATGCCCTTTCCGGAGTTCAAACAGTTCATCACCGAGAACTATTTAAAAAAAGGATGTACAACCCTTCTTTCTCTCATTACCGTTCAACGCGAAAAAGAATTATTGCAAACATTAAAGAGAGCGAGATCTTTCTTATTAAATAGTCCGATTGATTATTATTTTGCGGTAAGAATTCCCTTCCATAAACTCACACCTTCTTTTGTACGACAATGTAGGCGCTATAAGATATCTGCTATCTTTTTGCAGATGGATGATGCAACAGAACTCTCTTCCGTCCCATGGGGGTGGATTAAAGATGCCTTGTATCAATTTCCGGTAACATTTCTGCCGTGCTGGCAAAACATTTCTCCATCCAAAAAAAATAGGAAGAAAAAAGAGTGGAAACTAATCATGAAAGAAGAAAAATTAACACATTCCACCGAGTGCCCAGAACAGGGGAAACCTCTTGATTTGGATCTATTAATGAAAATTGGTATCTACCCCACTAAAGGAGATTTGAGGGTCGGTGGAGAATTAGACTATAATCTCTATTTGTCACCAGAAGGCCATATTATTGAAACTATTGAAAATCTGGATTATGATAGTCATATTCCAGAAGTTACGGTTCATCAAGGAACGGTTATCAAAGCGGGAGATGAGGTTTTATTTCGTCCGGGCTTTGGAAAAGAATGTACAGTAACCATTCCAGGGCACTTCTTACTCACTGAACAGATTTGAAGAACGTGTGACTGCGGATTTTAAAAACGAAGGGAAGTAGTATTTTGTCTTACACAGTAATTGATAAAGCTCTAGAACTAATAGATAACGGGGACATAGAACAGGGTCTTACTATCCTAAAAGAAAACGAATCAAAATTTGGAGAAGAGGATTTGTTTCAGACTGCCCAGATTTATCAGCAACTTGGCATGCTTGAAGACGCCAAACAACTTTACCAAAACCTCCTATACCAATTTCCAAATGAGTCTGACCTCATTATTTCACTGGCTGAAGTCCACATTGACCTTGATGAAGAAGATGAAGCGATGGGTTTATTAGAGAACATAGCGGAAGATGATGAGGTCTATATACAGTCTCTGCTTCTTCTTGCAGACCTTTACCAGGCACAAGGACTATTTGAGGTCAGCGAGCAAAAACTGCTTACTGCCAAAAAGCTTGCACCAAAGGAACCGATCATCAGCCTTGCTTTAGGAGAAGTATATTTGTCTCAAGGTGATTATAAAAAAGCCATTCCATATTATGAAGCTGTTCTTCCGCATGCTGAAGATATTGAATTCTCCTTGCAAGAAAGACTCGCTGAATGCTACAGTGCTACAGGTCAATTTGAGGAAGCGATGCCTTATTTCGACCAGGCGTTGCAGAAAGAGTTGAAAATTGACGTATTATTTCAATACGGATTTACCGCTTTTCAGGCAGGATATTTTAAGACCAGTATCGAAAAACTTAATCAGGTAAAAGAAATGGATTATGAATACTCCTCTCTTTACTTATATCTTGCAAAAGCTTACGAACACGAAGGATTATTAGAAGACAGCTTGCGTGTTGCAAAAGAAGGATTAGCGGTTAATGAATATAACAAAGAATTGCAGGTTTACGGAGCGAAAGTGGCAATGAAACAGCAGAATGTGCCTGAGGCGGAAAAGTTACTGAGGGAAGCCATTGCCATCGACCCTGGATATGTGGAAGCAGCCTTAACTTTAACGAAAATCTTCTTGCAGGAAGAGCGCTATGAAGATGTTATAGACTGCCTAAATGAACTCATTAATTTTGAAGAGTCAGACCCGCAATATGATTGGGACCTAGCTGTTGCCTTTCAACAAACCGAAAAATATTCTGATGCATTAAATCATTACCGTCAAGCATATACTTCTTTTAAAGATGACAGCAGCTTCCTTTACGATTACGCACACTTCTTATTGGAAGAAGGAAAACGAGAAGAAGCAAAGCCGCTTTTTGAAAAACTAATACAACTTGACCCAACCAACATAGAATTGCAAGATCTGTATCTAAATTTACAAGAGTAGGGAATATTCTACGCAGAGGAGGGACGATAGTTGTGGCTACCCCTGTATCTGTCAACGAGAAGAAGGACTTTATAAGGTGGTTCTTAGGAAACTATCAGTTAAAAAGACGTGAATGTGTATGGATTTTAAACTATTTGATGAGTCATGACCAGTTGATGAAGAAAGTTCACTTTGTCGAGCAAGCCCAGTTCTGTCCACGGGGAATTATCATGTCAACCCATTGTGTAGAGGAAGTGCCATTCAGGTTTTATAAGGAAAATGTGATGACGACGGACGCCGAAAAGTCCTTCCATGACATAAGGCTTAATCGTGATGAGGATATTTATATTCAATTAAATTTCCGGTCTGTCTATCATTCGCCGCAATACGCAGCGGTGCTGGAAGATAATCCGTTTATGCCGAAGCAGCCCCAAATCAATGAAAAGGACCGGATCTTAGCAGAGCGAATGCTAGAAGAATCCATTTACACCTTTCAAAAAGAGAAGCTATTGAAATTGATCGACGATGCGTTGGACCGTCAGGATGAAGAGGCGTTTCGTAAACTGACAGGCCAGTTAAAAAGACTATAAGAAATTGTATCCCCTCAACTAAATGTTGCGGGGGTTTTTGTTGATTGGAAAATTATTGTCAGGATGAAGACATGAGTGAAGAGGAAAAAGGAGGAGAGAAGTCCTCATGGCAATTATGAAGACCTCAGTGGCGAGGAAAAAGGGGGAGAGAAGTCCTCATGGCAGTTATGAAGACCTCAGTGGCGAGGAAAAAGGGGGAGAGAAGTCCTCATGGCAGTTATGAAGACCTCAGTAACGAGGAAAAAGGGGGAGAGAAGTCCTCATGGCAGTTATGAAGACCTCAGTGACGAGGAAAAAAGAGGAGAGAGGTCCTCATGGCACGTGTACTGCCCAAAACATTTGACCTCACCAACCACAAAACTTATATTTAAAGAACGACACTAAATCCATAATAGAAAGAGATGAAATCAAACCATGAAATGGACAAGCAAAGATATCTCCCAGTACGTTCAAGCAAAAGAATACATAGATACCGTTATCATTCCCCTGATGCCGATTAGTTTCGGTGACAATATCAAAACGATTGCCTCTCATGGAGAATACATAAACATATTGAGTTACGAATTGGAAAGACAGTTTAAAGGAAGAGTTATTCTGTTGCCGCCATTCAGCTATATCGAATCAGATCAAGCAGAAAGCAAAGTAGCGCAGCTTAATAATCTTTCTCTACATATTAAAGAAAACAATATTAAACACGTTTTTCTAATGACTTCCGACAGTTCTTGGAGTCAGCAAGAGCAGCAATTAGAAGGAAAGCTTGTATGGCTACCAGCGATTCCTTTAGAGGATATGGAAGATAAATACAAGCAGAAAATCATTCAAGATCAGATGAATCAATTATTACCGATGTTTATTCAAAAATGGCAGGATTAAAAGTATAGAAAATGGTGCAAAATATCCCAAAAGGCAAACTGCTAGCAAAATGATATTAAAAAAGCAATAAAAAAAAGAAAATATTTTAAAAGGATTGAAAATAAGTCACAACCTTGCCATTTTTTCAAGGCAGGAGATTATTGACCTTGGGACAAGATTGATATATCATGAGAATGTCCTAGTTTTCTATGTGTTATAATCTACTGTCCGTATGGACTTAGTTCTTTCTATAGAGGGGGGAAAACAATGAGTGAGAAAAACCATCGCGTGTCTAGACGTCAATTTTTAAACTATACCCTTACTGGTGTAGGCGGTTTCATGGCAGCAGGTATGCTGATGCCAATGGTCCGTTTTGCAATTGATCCTGTACTTAAAGCTGGTGCAGAGCAAGATATGGTTCCTGTATGTGATGAAAGCGAATTAACAACTGAACCACAACGATTTGATTTTAAAATTGATCAAGTTGATGCATGGTATGAATCTGAAGAACCGAGATCTGCCTGGATTTTTAAATCCGAAAGTGGAGATGTAATTGCTTTATCTCCTGTTTGTAAACATCTTGGCTGTACGGTGAACTGGGCTTCTGATAAAGCGAATCCCAACAGATTCTTCTGTCCATGCCACTATGGTTTGTATGAAAAAAATGGTGACAACGTACCTAATACTCCTCCACTTGCTCCACTAGATGTTTACGAACATAAAGTGGAAGATGGAAAAGTATATCTAGGTAGCGCAAAACCTAAAGGGGAGGCGTAATAATTGTTAAATAAGATTTATGACTGGGTTGACGAACGATTAGATATTACGCCGATGTGGCGCGATATCGCGGACCACGAGGTACCTGAGCACGTAAACCCAGCACATCACTTCTCCGCATTCGTTTATTGCTTTGGTGGATTAACGTTCTTCGTAACAGTTATTCAAGTACTTTCAGGTATGTTCCTGACTATGTACTATGTTCCGGACATTAAAAATGCGTGGGAATCCGTCTATTACTTACAAAATGAAGTTGCGTTCGGTCAAATCGTACGCGGTATGCACCACTGGGGAGCGAGTTTAGTTATCGTAATGATGTTTTTACATACACTACGTGTTTTCTTCCAAGGTGCATATAAAAAACCACGTGAACTTAACTGGGTGGTAGGAGTACTTATCTTCTTCATTATGTTAGGTCTTGGTTTTACAGGTTACCTATTACCTTGGGATATGAAAGCATTGTTTGCTACAAAAGTAGGATTAGAGATCGCCGCTGCAACTCCATTAATAGGGGATATGGTGAAAACGTTACTTGCTGGACATCCTGAAATTGTTGGTGCGCAAACACTGACTCGATTCTTTGCGATTCATGTATTCTTCTTACCTGCAGCTCTATTCGGTTTGATGGGTGCTCACTTTGTCATGATTCGTAAGCAAGGTATTTCTGGACCGCTATAAGATTCATTATTTTTGATAACAAAGGAGGGGAACCTATATGCATAGAGGAAAAGGTATGAAGTTTGTTGGTGACTCGCGTGTCCCGGCAGTACGCAAACCTAATATTCCAAAAGATTATTCCGAGTTTCCTGGTAAAACGGAAGCATTCTGGCCAAACTTCTTGCTAAAAGAATGGATGGTTGGTGCGGTTTTCCTAATCGCATTCCTATGCCTGACTGTCGCTCACCAATCACCATTAGAGCGTATCGCAGATCCAACTGATACTGCGTATATCCCGTTGCCAGACTGGTACTTTTTATTCTTATACGAACTACTTAAATATCAATATGCAGCTGGACCATACACGGTTATTGGTGCAATGATCATGCCAGGTCTTGCGTTTGGTGCATTATTACTTGCTCCATTCTTAGATCGTGGTCCTGAGCGTCGCCCAAGTAAGCGTCCGGTTGCTACTGGTTTAATGCTACTTGGTATTGCATCAATCTTCTTCTTAACTTGGCAGTCTGTAGATTCTCATGACTGGGAAGCTGCGGCAGAACAAGGTGAGATCAGAGACGAACTTGCGGTTGAAATTGATGAGAATGCAGAAGGTTACTTGATTCTTCAAGAAAACACCTGTCTTTCTTGCCATGCTAACAACCTGCAAGGTAGCCCTGGTGTAGCTCCATCCCTACTAGACAACCCTGACTATGCATCTGAAGATTATCAGAAGATTGCAGTAGAAGGTCAAGGTGATATGGGAGCTGGGATTTTCAAAGGTTCAGACGAAGAACTTAAAATCCTAGGTGACTACCTAGTTGAAATGAACAAAAAAGCTGCGGAAGCAGAATAACAAAGAAGCTGGCTAATTTAGCCAGCTTTTTTGTATAATGGAAACATCAATATATAAAGTGAGGAAATAGGATGCTAACTTGGTTTATACATTTATTGAAGACACCGGTGATGCTGTGGTTGGTTTTGATCATCAACCTTCTTGGGACCATCTATGGGTACATATGGTATGGTTATCAGCTGGCAGAAACCCCAGCTATTTTTCTTATTTTTGTCCCGGACAGTCCTACGGCAAGTCTTTTTTTCTGTTTTGTGTTGTTAGGATTTATTTTTAATAAAAATTTTAAACTGTTTGAGGCGTTAGCAATCATTACGCTGGTGAAATACGGAATATGGGCAGTGGTAATGAATATCTTAACGCTTATGGAAACTGGCTATTTGCCGATAGAGGGGTATATGCTGATCGTTTCTCATGGTGCAATGGCCGTCCAAGGAGTGCTGTATAGTCCGTATTATCGCTTTAAACTATGGCACCTTGTTGCAGCGGGTATTTGGACTTTACATAATGATGTTATTGACTATGTATTTAAAATGATGCCTTGGTATGGAAGCTTGATGAAATATTTGCCTCAGATTGGCTATTTCACTTTTTGGTTAAGTATATTTTCCATTGGCGTCGCGTATTATTTCTCTTTACGGAAAAGTAGAATGAAGCTGAGCTTGGATTAATGTTCTAACCTTGTCCACCCTCTCATAACATGTAGTAGAGAATATGGGAGGGACAAGCGATGAAAGCAAAAAAACTTATAGTAGCCATTCTATTATTTTTACATATTTTCCCGACAGGTATAAAAGCGCACTCTCATGAATCATTGGAGCCATTTGCTTTGAATTTTATTATGGATGATGCTCTTCAGCTTGTAAAAACGGAAAGATATGTAGAAGCACACAACCTGCTTGACATTTTTTCAGACGAATTTACAAAACTGATGGTGACGAACCAGCAGATTCCTTCAGATGAAGTAAGAATTATATCTGTCGTTCATCAACAATCAATGGCCTCCCTGAGTGATACACTCCTTCCACACGAAGAAAAAGTCAGGGCGATCATCAGACTGCGATTGGCTGTAGATGCCATGACATCTGAACACCAGCCGATGTGGGTCGAGATGGAAGATCCTTTAATCATGACCTTTCAACAATTGAAGGATTCTGTTGATACCAGAGACAGCGATTCTTATGAAGCATTATATCGAAGACTTTTATTGGAATACGATATGATCCATCCTAGTGTTAGGATGGATGTTAAGCCGGAGTATATACAAAAAGTCGATGCACATATCGATTATTTAGATAAAAACAGGGAGGCTCTGCTATCTCATTCAGAGGAATTTGACGATATGCAGGTAATTGAAGCCGACCTTAAAGCACTTTTTAAAGAGCTTAAGGAAGATGAAACAGATCCGTCGTTTTTATGGGTCATGATTTCAACAGGGAGTTTTATTTTATTAACACTGTCCTATGTTGCCTTCCGTAAATACCTTGGGGCTAAAAAGCTCGAGATGCGGAAAAAGCTTAAAGATTGACATGGATAAAATATAGGAAATAAAATAATCCTAATAGGAAGACTACAGTTAGCTTGGTGATATTAGGCTAAGGAGGGACTTACTAATGGGATTGGGAATGTATCTAATCTACTTTGCTTTCTTACTGATTGTCCCATTATGGGCGCAGTCAAGAGTGAAAAGCGCATATAAAAAATATTCTAAAGTTGCTTCCTCATCTGGAATGCCGGGGGCAGAGGTTGCCAGAAGAATTTTACACGATAACGGCATTCACGACGTGAGTGTGGAAGAAACCAGGGGTCATTTGACTGACCACTATGATCCCCGCTCGAAAACGATCAGACTGTCATCTCATAATTATCATGGGAATTCCATAGCAGGTGCGGCCATTGCAGCACACGAAGTAGGGCATGCCATTCAGGACAATCAAGATTACGCATTTTTACGGTTTCGTCATTCGTTAGTACCGGTAGCGAGTCTTGGATCGAATATGTCGTTTTTCTTGATTTTCGCTGGGATTATCTTTGGTGCCAGTAACCTGATTCTTGTAGGAATTATCTTTATGGCAGCGGCGGTGCTGTTTCAGCTAGTCACGCTCCCAGTTGAGTTTGACGCTTCTAATAGGGCGATGGATCAAGTTGTGTCGCTTGGTATCATTAATAATAATGAAGAGCGTGAAACGAAGAAGGTATTGAATGCCGCGGCATTGACCTATGTGGCAGCGGCAGCTGTTGCGGTAGCGGAACTGGTGAGATTTATATTGATTTATTTGGGTAGTAGGGAATAGTTAGATTGTTTGGGAGCAGCCATTTTAGTGGCTGCTCCTTTCGATATTTGCGCAATGAAGACACTTTTGAGCCGGAAATTTTGGTGGAATTGCCTTCATGATTTGGATGAAGGCAGTTTTGACAGAAAAAATGGCGTGAAACTGTCTTCATAAGGGAGATGAAGACACTCTGAACAGAAAAAAGGCTGTGGAACTGTCTTCATAATGAATGTAAGACAATTTCACAGCCAACCTTATAAAAGAAGAATTATCGCTCCATCGGATTCTTATTCTCATCCAATGTAAAGCCTTCCCCGAGTACATCGTGTACATCACTGACCGCTACAAACGCATGCGGATCAACAGAAGTGATAACGTTTTTCAACTTTACCAGCTCATTTTTTGCGACAACGCAATACAGTACATTGCGTTCGACCTTTGAAAAAGAACCTTGTCCTCGCAATATTGTCACACCACGGTCCATTTCCGCATGAACCTTCGAAGCAATTTCTTCATTCTTCTCAGAAATAATGGTCGCCCCTTTAGCTGCATAAGCTCCTTCTTGCATGAAATCAATCACACGAGCTGCAACAAACACAGCAACAAGCGTATACATCGCTTCCTGGTAGGTTAAGTACATGATCAAGGAGAGGACGATTACCACAGCATCAAACATGAACATCGCTTTTCCCATACTCCAGCCAATATACTTATGGGCAAGACGAGCAATAATGTCCACGCCACCTGTTGTTCCTCCGTAACGGAAGATAATCCCCAAACCAATTCCGATGAACACCCCTGCAAACAACGCTGCCAATGTTAAATCATCTTCAAGAGGAGGGAACATTAAAGGGACCCTTTGGAATATCCATAAAAACAAGGACAAGCTGAACGTCCCAATTAATGTATAAAAGAACGTGTTTCTTCCTAGCAACTTCCAACCGATGAAAAAGATAGGGATATTCAGTAGAAGGTTGGTATAGGAAGGATCAAACCGGAAAAGAAAATATAAAAGCAAGGTTATACCGGTAAAGCCGCCCTCTGCTAGATTGTTTTGCATGTTGAAGTTGACAAGACCAAATGCGAAAATGGCAGAACCGATGAGTATGTAGATAATATTTTTTATTTTCAAGCCTTTTAACATGATGAACCTCCAAGACCTAGATAGTTTACAACCTCTCTATTATAATAGACAAGAAGAAGATAAGTAAATGAGATAAAGGATTAGGCTTATTATTTGTTTTGCCTATCACTTCCTGTCGATTTCGTTCCAGGTGTTCCCTTTCCGCGGTGCGGTGCTTGAGCCTCCTGATATGAACGAAACTGTCAAGGCCCCCACTCTTCTAGGTGTTTTTGTTTTGTTTTTGTGCAACTCTAAGAAGAGAAGCCGATTCTACTTCTTTTTCTTTTAAGCGTTTG